>NZ_DASVLT010000047.1:0-137185 GCF_036384735.1 Bdellovibrio sp.
ACTCATTCCTGGCCAGGCAATGTGCGCGAGTTAGAAAATCTGATCGAACGATCGGTCATTTTAAGTGAAACGGGTATCGAGGCCGTGGATTTGAAAATTTCCAAAGACGAGAATGCCCCGGAAATTTCAGAATTAGGATTACCTACGTTTTTGAGAAAAGATGAGGCAGGGAAAATCCTGCCCATCGAAGTAGTGACGCGGCTTTATATTAAATATGCTCTCGAGGTGAACAAGGGAGCTAAAGACAAAACCGCGCGCGATTTGGGTATTGATCGAAAAACTCTTTACCGTCGGTTACGTTCCATTAGCGCAGATAAACCATAAGTAAGGCTTTGCCCTTTTGTGCTTTGGTGAAGAGGAATCCTTCGTCCCCTTTTTTCGGTGCAGCTCCTGATCCCTCAAGAGTTGACTTCGTTTGGTAAGAGGATGTGTTCAAGAATTTTTGCAATGGATTTGGACGTTCTGTCATGTTGTATGTGTTTACGTCATTCACTGCCAAATTTTTAGTTAGATAGTCCTTCACTGCTTGGGCGCGTGCGTTTGCCATAGTTACATCTTGCTTTGGCATCTTTTGATCTTCTGTTGGATATTCCTTATCAGACCAAACAGCAACTTTGATTTCCGAGATTTCGCCTTTAGCACGAGCGCTTTTTACGATTTCTTGCAGATCTTTCTTGGAGGCATCAGACAAAATAGTCTTACCCTCATCGAATTTCACTTCATCGACCAGATTGGCACCTAGAATTTTTGCGCCAGCTTCGACTTCAGAGTTCACGGCTGCATTTGCGACAAGACCACTGAAGATAGTGAGGGATGCAATCAATGTAAGGATGCATTTTTTATTCAACAACATCGGTTTCCTCCTAAGTTGATAATCAGCTGTGCTGTAGAGAGGAAGCAGAATTGGTGCCAGTCATTTAAATGCATGAGCGGCGCGCCAAACTCTCTTTTGGTCCAACTTCGCCTCAAGACCTGTGGGAGATTTGCCCCTTGACCCTGTGAATAAAGATTTTGAGAATAAAGCTATATGAAAAAATCAATTGCGCTTCTTTTTTGTGTTTTGTCTTTTTCAGTTTGTTCTTTCGCAGCTTACGGTGAAAGTCGCGGCTCTTCACCTGCATTGTCTTATGACTTGAGCGGTGGGGTGGGATCTTACAATCAGAACTCTTACACGGAAATTGATTTGGGGTTGAACTGGTTTGTTCAAGATTGGTTGAACTGGCGCAACGCTTTGTTCACTCAATTCGGCAGCACGATCGATACGGTCTATGGTTTGGACACGGCACTGCTTGCACAAACCTCTTTCTATACTTCAGGTCGTGGCGCAGGCATTGAGTTTTTCGCCGGTCCCGGTTTGCGCTTTGCCAATGAGGATTCTAATGGTGCCTTCGCAAAAGCCGGAGTCATTTTTGCTTTAGCAGGATTGCGTCTTGGCGGCGGGGCACAGTTCACTCACTACTATAGTGATACTCGTGAAGATAAAAACCAAGAGAGACTTCCTCAAGATGCCGTTCAATACTTCATCATCTTAAGCGGCGGCGGTACTTTCTAAGTAACATAACGAAGTCGTTGGATTCTGAAAAAGATTTGTACGATTAGAGTTTTCGCTCGGAAGAAGTTTCGCGTTTGTTTTTTTCAAACAGTCGAAACTTTTGACAAGCGAAAATTTTTTTAAAGATGCTAATTTTTCGAGTCGCGAATTATTTCAAACACTTATCGTGTCCCAGTATGAAACTAGTTTTCTAATTCCAAACATTTCCGCAAAGTTAGCCTAGCTTTAAGTTCCCAGACCAAAATCCGTATACTAGCCAAGAACTGCCGCAACAGTTAAAGGGAAGAGGAAGGGAACATGAAGACCTTAGGGAAAATCGCAGTGCTTGTCGCAGGTGCTGCAATGACGATGGGAAATACAAAGTGTCAGCAACAAGCAACTCCGGCGCGCTCGCTGAAGAAGATTGTTGATCTTGGGTCCATCAAATCCAGTCCAATTAATTTTCCTAACGGGTCATTCGACTTCCAATTTGTTGTGAACCAACAAATCTATGGTGTCCTTCAAGATAGTGACGAGTTTGTATTTAAGTACAATCCACCAATTGCGACAGCCCCTTCCAAAGCGACAACGACTGCTGACGGCGACACAAATCTATTCAATCTATCTAAAGCGGATAAAGCGATGATGAAAGCTATGGTCGTTGATTCTGCGAAAAGCAGCTATGACGTGCAGTATTCGCAAACTGCTTGGTGCATGGCCAATCTTCCGCAAGTGAAGCTTTCGGGTTCGGTGAACTCTTTTGAAATGTTGGGTGGCGGTGGAATCACTATTGGTTTCAATCCGGCGGGTGCATTGCCGACAACGGGTTTGGCTTCTGCCGGAGTCAATTTGCAATTTGCACAACTTGATCTGTCAATGGTGGGAACTCGTCCTCTGAGCAATACTGTTGTTGGTGCGGCGAACGTGGATTCAAAACAAACTAAGACTGCTGTGAACTTCACCTTGAACTTCGGTCTATGGAGTGTGGGACCAAGCGCTTACTATTCAACTCCACTGGCAAATGTTTCTAAATCAGCTCTTGAAAAAGCAGTTAGCGCTTTAAGTGATCAAATGAAATCTGACGAGTGGTACACACGCGTGATGGCTAATGATGACACTCACCTGATTATCGTGGGTGGTACAGATGTGGGCCTTGAAGTTGGCGACCAATTGTTAGTGTACAACGAAGACTATTACTGGGATGGCGAACCCTGTAATTCAAATTATCTAGGTGGTGGCGCTGCTGCGAATGCAGCGGTTGCGAAAATCGAAATCGATTATGTCGGTGACGAGATTTCTCGCGGCAGAGTGATCGAACAAAATGACTACAACGCCGTCGTTGGTGCAAAAGTGAAATTGTTCGCCTTCCATGCCGCGAACTATGTTCCGCCAGCAGCAGGGGTGCAGCCGGCAACGGGTACAACTTCCAGCTCTACTGTGGCTTCCGCGACACCAGTGACAAGCTCTAAAGCTACCGGAGCTCACTAAATCCTGCGCCTTGTTAGACTGAAAACGAACCCCTTCAAGTAAGGGGTTTTCCCTTAGAAAATCAGCCACTTTCCTTGCCATTCTAGGCACTCAGGTGTAGGGTCTCGGCCATCAAGCTAGAGGCCCTTATGTTTTCAGGAATCGTAGAGTCCGTGATGCCCATTACAAGCTCTGAAGAGCTTGTAAATGCCTATCGTATTAAAGTTAAAAAACCTAGTGAATTCAATGATATAAAGCTTGGCGATAGTATTGCCTGCGATGGCGTTTGCCTGACCGTAGAAGCTTTTGATGATTCGCATATAACCTTCGCTTTGGCGGCGGAAACGATCAAAGTGTTGAATTGGAATCCCACGACATGGCTTGGGAAGAAGATGAATCTCGAAAGATCCTTGCGTTTCGGCGATCGCATTCATGGTCACTTGGTGACGGGGCACGTGGACAGCCTAGGATCTGTGACTCGCTCGGAACTTCAGGGGGAGTCGTTCTTTCTTGATGTGAAAGTGCAACCGACAATTCTTCCTTTCGTCTGGAAAAAGGGCAGTATCACTCTCAACGGAGTGAGTCTGACCGTGAACGAACTTGCGAATGACATCGTGTCTGTGTGCCTGATTCCTGAAACAATCAAACGTACAAACTTGGGCGACCTGAAAGTGGGAAGCCTTGTGAATGTCGAACCTGACTATATGGCTCGCGCGATCCAACGCTCTTTAGAAGTGCAGAAGGGTTAAGATGGAATTCAATTCTATTCCCGAAATTATTGATGATGTTCGTGCCGGCAAAATGGTGATTTTGGTCGATGATGAAGATCGTGAAAACGAAGGCGATCTTATTATGGCCACTGATCACATCACAGCAGCGGGGATCAACTTCATGATCACTGAAGCTCGTGGTTTGGTGTGCCTGTCTATGACTCCACAGCAAATGGATCGCCTGCAATTGCCGTTGATGGTTCGTGACGAGTACAACTATGCTCCGAACAAAACGGCGTTCACCGTCAGTATCGAGGCGGCTGAGGGTATCAGCACGGGGATTTCAGCAGCGGACCGTGCACACACTTGTAAAGTGGCAGCGCACCCTCACGCGAAATCTTCGGACGTTCATATGCCTGGTCATATCTTTCCAATTCGTGCGCAACAAGGTGGAGTGTTGAAACGTGCCGGTCATACTGAGGCCAGCGTTGACCTGGCTCGCCTTGCTGGTTTGAATGCTGCGGCTGTGATTTGTGAAGTGATGAATCCGGATGGCTCTATGGCCCGCGTTCCTGATTTGAAAGAGTTCGCCAAAAAACACAATATCAAAATCGGAACGATCGTTGATTTGATCGCCTATCGTTTGGCTAACGAAACCTTGGTGGAAGAGCTTGCGAACATTCCATTGCCAGCTTCTTTCGGTGAAAACTATAAAGCTCGCGTTTTCCGCAGCACAGTGGATGGTCTTGAGCATCTTGTGATTCAAAAAGGCGAAATCAAAAAAGATCAACCAACATTGGTTCGTGTTCACGTTGATAACTTCACTCGTGATTTCATGTCGGCTTTGCAAAGAGGAGCTTCTTCTGTCGTAGAAAGTTTTAAGATGATTGAAAAAGAAGAAAGCGGAGCATTTGTTCTTCTTCGTGGAAACAATCGTACCCATGGACTTGCGCAAGAGTTGCAAGTTTTGATTGGTATGGAAGACATTCGTCCTTCGACTCCGTTGATGGATGAACGTGACTATGGTATCGGCGCGCAGATCTTGCGCGAAATCGGTGCGAACAAAATTCGTTTATTAACCAACAAGCCAGAGAAAAAAGTTGGCTTGAAGGCATTTGATATTGAGATCGTTGAAATCGTAGCGCTTGAAAATTGTAAAGGGGCTAACTAATGGCAATCAAAGTCGGTGTAGTAACTGCACGCTGGAATAATGAAATCACTGAAAAACTAGAGGAAGGGGCGATCAGCTATCTTGAGTCTTGTGAAGACGTCGAGATCTTTGCGGCTCTGGTTCCAGGTGCTGTGGAAATTCCTTTGGCTTGCCAGGCTTTCTTTGAAGCAGGTTGTGATGGTGTGGTTGCTTTGGGCGCGGTGATTCGTGGGGATACTTCTCACTACGATTATGTCTGCAATTCTGTGACTGATGGCGTGACTCGTTTGATGCTCGACTACAAAAAACCAATCGGTTTTGGTGTGTTGACGACTGAAAATGAAGAGCAAGCCCATGCTCGCGCCGGTGGCGAACATGGCAACAAGGGGGCGGAAGCGGCTCAAGTCGTTATGGAGATGATCGGTTTGACTCACGAGATTCCTGCGACTTTGCAAACGGCGAAGATGTTGGTAACGGCTCCTGCGAAAAAAGCTGCGAAACCAGCCACTAAGAAAGCCGCAAAACCAGCAGCGAAAACACAAAAAAAGCAGAAAAAAGTAAAAAAATAATTTAGGCTTTAGGGGTGGCTTACTCCGGCAACGCCGGATTAAGCCAGTGCCTTGAGCATGGATTCAAGGTGCCAGAACAAGGAAATGATGTGAGTTCAGAAAATACCCCTATTAAAGATGAATTCCTTCCTCCTGGTCCTCAGGAGTTCAGAAAGCGTCGACGAGAAATATTTATTGTCGTCTTGGTGTCGCTTTTGTTCGTCCTTCTTACTTGGTTCGAGATCCGCCTGTTCGCGACAAGTCAGCAATTGCCTTTCGTACACAGTATCTTCTTCTTCGGTCTCGTAAATTTTAACATCGTTCTTTTGTTGCTTTTGTTGTTCATGATCTTCCGAAACGTCGTGAAGGTCTTCGTTGAGCGACAAGGTAAAGTTTTTGGTAGCAGTCTTAAGGCGAAACTTGTCGCGGCTTTCGTGGCATTCAGCTTCATTCCAACTGTTTTGATGTTCATCATTTCGGTTTTCTATATCAACTCGAGCTTTGATAAATGGTTCTCGGCAAAGATGGCTGGGGTTTTGAAAAGTTCGATCGAGGTTACAAACGCTTATTACTTCAATGCGAAAAAGAAGAACTATCATTTTGCTCATCAAATCGCGGATGCGGTTCGTCCTTTGCATAATTCAAAGGATATCGAAAATAAAATCGAACATCTTCGTAAAGAGTTCGCCCTCGATGCTGTGGAATATTATCCATCCTTGTTTGGAAAGCGCATTGTCGTTTCTGCCGAAGATGACACAGTACCGACGGTTCCCGCCGTGTCCCTCGAGTTCCTGCAAAAGGGAATCAAGGTTCAAGCGGAAGCCAGCATCATCCATCAATTCGGGGATGGTAATTTGGTGCGGGTGATTGTGCCGGTAAAAGAGGGAGCTGATCGCGGCGCTATCGTTGTTTCTAGTTTTTTACCGTTATCGCTGGTGTCGAAGATGGATGATATCTCGACGGCCTATGATGAGTTCCGGGATATCAATCCGCTAGAATATCCGCTGAAGTCCATTTACCTGATTATCTTGGTCCTGATGACCTTTGTGATCTTATTGGCTGCAACCTGGTTTGGATTCTATTTGGCAAGACAGTTGTCGATTCCAATTGTGCAGTTGGGCCGTGCCACCAGACGAGTTGCTGGCGGTGACTATACCACGTTGAATATTAAATCCGGTTCTGAAGAGATCAATGATTTGATCTCAAGCTTTAATCAAATGACGGTGATCTTGGAGACAACTCTGGAAGAGTTAGACCAACACGCGCGTTATACAGATACGGTTTTGAAGAATGTTAACACAGGGGTGATTTCGGTCGATCAGGCGGGAAATGTGACGACTGTGAATCGCCACGCGGCTCAGTTGCTAAGAATCGATCCAGAGAAGTACATCGGTCATTCCGTGCGCGAGCTTTTGACGTTGGAATACTTCCGTACCTTCGCAGAGCTTTTGAAGACCATGCAGGACCACAAGGTGGAAAGCATTCAAAAAGAATTGCGCATCAACGTTCACGGTCAAGCTGTGCCTTTGTTGATGAATCTTTCTATCTTGAAGGATGAAAAGGGTGAAGAAGTTGGTAAGATTCTGGTGTTCGATGATATGACTCCGATCGTGAATGCCCAGCGTGCGGCGGCTTGGACGGAAGTGGCTCGTCGTATTGCCCATGAAATTAAAAACCCTCTGACGCCGATCAAGTTGTCGGCGGAACGTCTGCAAAGAAAGTTCGGCGCTTCGATCACAGATCCTGCATTCAGTGAATGTACGACAATGATCGTGAAGCAAGTAGATGGTCTGAAAAATCTTGTGAACGAGTTTTCGAACTTTGCGCGTTTGCCGCAAGCTCGACCCGTGGTTGCGAACTTGAATGCTGTGGTGGAAGAGTCTTTAGGGCTTTATCGCCAGGCTCATCCACACGTAAGCTTTGATTTTGCGCAGGATTATGATTTGCCGGAATTTAAGTTCGACCCCGATCAGATCAAGCGTGTTTTGGTCAACTTGGTGGATAACGCCGTTGCTGCTGTGTCGAAAGAGCCACAACCAACTGTGCAAATTATCACTCGCTACGACCACGACATCAAAACTGTACGTCTTTCTGTGGCTGATAATGGTGAAGGAATCCCTGCGGCGGATCGAAACCGCATTTTTGAGCCTTACTACTCTACAAAAGAGGGCGGAACTGGATTAGGATTGGCTATTGTGAAAAGGATCATCGAAGACCATAACGGATTCATTCGCGCCACTGCGAATGATCCAAAGGGAACAAAGATGGTCATAGAAATGCCAGTCAATGAAGTTGGGGCTTGGAAGCCTGCAGAAGAATAGACCCACTTATTGAATGAGTTAATTAGAAAGAAGGTCGTGATGTCGACTCTATCTACGAAAATTTTGATTATTGATGACGAAGCACCAATTCGTGATGTGCTTTCAGCCTCGCTGAAGGATGAAGGCTATCAAGTCTTTTTGGCTCACGATGGTGAGTCAGGTTTGCAAGCCATTCGCGACATTCAGCCAGACCTTGTTTTCCAAGATATCTGGATGCCAGGTAAATACGACGGTATCGAAGTTTTGACATTGGCTCGTAAAGAGTTCCCTCACGTTGAATTTGTGATGATCTCTGGCCACGGAACGATCGAAACAGCTGTGAAGGCAACTAAGCTTGGCGCCTGGGACTTTATCGAGAAGCCACTTTCGATGGATAAAATCTTGATCGTGATTTCAAATATCCTCAGCTACCAACAACAAAAAGAAGAGAAAGCGCTTCTTTTGAATAAGTTGAGAAAATCAATTGCGTTGATTGGGGAAGCTCCGGCTATCGTGGCGACCAAACAAATCATCGCTCGCGTGGCGCCGACGAACTCTTGGGTTTTGATCCAAGGCGAAGCAGGTGCAGGTAAAAAGCTTGTCGCTGAAAATATTCACTACATGAGCTCTCGTGCCAGCCGTCCGTTTGTTGATATCAACTGCGGTGGCGTGCCTGAAGATCTTTTGGCTTCGGAAATCTTTGGTATCGAAAAGGGTGCTATGCCCGGAGTAGAGCGCACGAAAAAAGGAAAGTTAGATCTAGCTTCTGGCGGTACTTTATTTATTGCTGAAATCTCTGCGATGAATAAAGAAACACAAGGCAAGCTTTTGGCGTTCCTTGATGAAAAGAAATACACTCGCGTGGGCAGCAACGAGCAAATCGAAAACGATGTGCGTGTGATCGCAGCTTCAAGCAAAGACCTTGATAAAGAAGTTAAAGAGGGTCGCTTCCGCGAAGACCTTTATTACCGCTTGAACGTGATTCCGTTCCGCGTGCCTTCATTGAAGGAGCACACAGAAGACATTCCAGTCCTGACTTCTTACTTCGCAGACAATGTCGCTCGCGAGAGCGGTTATGCGAAGAAAGCCTTTTCGGAACAGGCGATGAATCACATGATCTCTTACCAATGGCCAGGGAACGTACGCGAGCTTAAAAATTTCATCGAGCGCGTGTATATTCTGACTCCAGGGGATTTTGTAGATCTTCATGACGTGCGTTTTGCGGGATTGGTCGAACAAGGCGAAGGAAAGGCGATGGATATGCAAGATCTGTCAACGTTCCGTGAGGCCCGTGCTCAATTCGAAAAAGAATATCTTCTTCGCAAAATTAACGAAAACGGTGGAAACATCAGCCGCACAGCCGAAGTCATCGGTTTGGAGCGCAGCTACCTTCACCGCAAAATTAAAGCATACGGTATTGATACGAAAGACAACTAATAGGGAAACGACATGGCAGATACAGCGATTACTCCAACACGTTCAGAAAATTACCCAGAGTGGTACCAACAGGTTATCACAGCAGCTGATATGGCTGAAAACTCTCCAGTTCGTGGTTGCATGGTGATTAAACCCTGGGGCTACGCAGTTTGGGAAAACATGCAAGCGGTGTTGGATCGTAAGTTCAAAGACACTGGGCACGTGAACGCATACTTCCCGTTGTTGATTCCACTATCGTTCTTGGAAAAAGAAGCGGAACATGTGGAAGGTTTCGCTAAAGAGTGTGCGGTTGTAACTCATCACCGTTTAAAAGGTGATGGCAACGGTAAATTGATTCCGGATGGTGAGTTGGAAGAACCACTTATCATTCGCCCCACGTCAGAAACAATCATCGGTCATCAATTTGCAAAATGGGTGAAATCATATCGTGATCTTCCTGTTTTGATTAACCAGTGGTGTAACGTGATGAGATGGGAAATGCGCACGCGCATGTTCCTTCGTACCGCAGAATTCCTATGGCAAGAAGGCCATACAGTTCACGCCACTGCTAAAGAAGCTCAAGAAGAAACTTTGCAGATGTTGGACGTTTACGCAGATTTCGCTGAAAACTATATGGCGATGCCTGTGATCAAAGGCATGAAAACAACAGACGAACGTTTCCCAGGCGCCGTTGACACTTATACGATCGAAGCGATGATGCAAGATCGTAAAGCGTTGCAAGCAGGCACTTCCCATTTCTTGGGTCAAAACTTCGCGAAGGCTTCCGGTATCAAATACTTGAGCGCTGAAGGTAAAGAAGAAGTGGCATGGACAACATCATGGGGTGTTTCAACGCGCTTGATTGGTGGTTTGATCATGACTCATTCGGATGACAACGGTTTCGTTGTTCCTCCGAAGATTGCTCCATTGCATGTGGTGATCGTTCCGATCTATCGCAATGATGAAGAGAAAAAACAGGTTTTAGAGTACGTAAATGGCCTAGCGAAGGATTTGAAAGCTCAAAACTTTGCGGGTGGCAACGTGCGCGTAAAAGTAGATGATCGCGATATCCGTGGTGGTGACAAAGCATGGCAGTACATTAAACAAGGTGTGCCTGTGCGTGTGGAAGTGGGCCCTCGTGATATGGCAAAGGGCGAAGTTTTTGTGGGTCGTCGTGATAAAGGTCCAAAAGAAAAATCAGGTCACGAACGCAATGCTTTTGTTCAAAACATCGCAGGCCTTCTTCAAGAAATTCAAGATGGTTTATTCGCAAAAGCGAAGGCATTCCGTGATGAAAATATCAAAACAATCACTTCGTTGTCTGAGTTTGAAAATTACTTCAAAGGTGACGAGTCTTCTGCACCGGGATTTGCAAAAGTTCCTTGGAGTGAAGAGGGTATGGGCCATGCGCTTCTTGCTCAATTGAAAGTAACTCCACGTTGTATTCCTCTAGAGCAAGGCCCTGTGAGTGGCAATTGCATCTTCTCGGGAAAGCCTGCGACGAAATGGGTTCTTTTTGCAAAATCTTACTAAGATCGATGACGGTCTTAAGTCCGCAAAGATTGCGACTTTCTAAAACTGAAAACGTAGAATGTGTTAAACGGAGGGAAATACCCTCCGTTTTTCTTTTCGCTTTGACGCTCAAATAACTCGCGCTGAACATCATCTCTAAGAAGATTCTATATCAATAACTACGGGGACTTTTTCTATGAAAGCGTCACTTCTTTTCTTGTTGTTGGTCGTTTCGGCATTGTCAGTCAAAGCGGCACCAAATACCTCACCAGAGTTGGATGATCTGATGACTCTGGATGAATTGGCCTATGAAGTGGCGAAGCCACCTCGTACAGAAATGCATCCCGTGATCTCACCTGAGTCCATTGCTGAACATGATGGTATCGATATCTATAAGGAATATGCCATTGTTCTTCACATTAATAAAAGCGCTTTGGGGCCAGGGGCTCAACATATGCAAGTTTTCGAAGGCGGTAATCAGACATACGATTGGCCTATTTCAACAGGGCGGGAACAATATGAAAAAGCAAAGAGTGGTCGCTGGTATTGGACCGTAACCCCCGCGGGAACGTTTAGCCCTTATAAATTGGAACGGGATCACTACTCATCAACGTGGGATGCGCACATGGAGTACGCCGCCTTCTTTATAGGTGGAGTAGCGGTGCATGCGACAACTCCCGATCATTACAAACAGCTAGGGCAAAGGGCCTCCGGCGGTTGTGTACGACTTCGTAAAGATAATGCGCAAGTTATCTGGGAAAAAATTTCAGCACAGCCACAGGCGTTGGTCCCTTTATTTGCGGCAAATGGCCGCGTGGCGAGGGATTTAAATGGAAATCCCATTCGTGTGATGGGATGGAATACACTTATCATTGTTGATGGCAAGTAGATCCGAAATTCAAAAGTGTTCGTAGAGCGATTTTGTCAAAGTGTGATTGCAGGTCTGGCGAAGTTCCGCTACTACTGCGCAATATGCAGGGGCTTTTCCGGTATTTCTTTATTCTGTCATTTGTGTGTTTAGGGATTTGTGGTGAGTCCCATGCTATTCCTATATCAGATCCTCCTTTACAAATCGTCACCGCTGATTTTCCCCCTTGTAGCTATCAATTAGATGGAAGACCTTCAGGTGTCATGACTGATATCATGCGAGAGGTTTTAAAGGAGCTCGCAAGGGACGGTCGCTCTCCATCTTTGGCTAATGTAAAGATCGAGTATTTTCCCTGGAAGCGCGCTTTTAAAATGGCGACCGAGGGGAAAAATGTTTTGCTATATCCCGTGGGCATCAGTCCCGAACGTGAAAAGCTTTTGAAGTGGGTGGGACCTCAGATGAGCCGCAACATTTGGATTTATGCTCTGAAATCCAATCGTAAACCCAACAGCATGAAGAAAGAAGATTTTAAAGAACAGTTAGTTGGTATCACTCGGGGTTATTCTTGGGAAAAAGACGTTGTGGACTTAGGAGCTATTCCTGATGAAGCCGTCGACGATCGCACTTTGATTCGTAAGATTATTGGCAATCGCATGTCCTATATCGCCATGGACGAATTGGTTTTAAACTATACTTTGAAATTGATGAGTAAAGATGACCCCGAGATTCGCAAATATCAGTTTCAAAAAGTATTTCCACTAAATACAAATGGATCACGCACATTCGGATTTGCTATTAACTCGAACCCAGAATTGATGGCTCGCTTTGAAGCGGCTTATCGCAAAGTCGAAAGACGCAACCTGATTCAAAGAGTTGTCGAAAGAAGCAAATATAATAACTAGCTCCAATCACCTCCGTGAAAGAGAGGTGTCTTTTAAAAATAAATTATCGGCTCGAAGAAAGAGAACTTTTCGAGGTGGGCTTAGGTTCGTGACCTCGAGAAAAGATAAAGCTAGAGAAAAAAAGCAAGAGACAGATCAACACTGGAGAGATTGCTTTTAAGGTCATGGCTGGCCTCCTCGGTCAGCCATTATCTTCACCAGAGTTTCGCAGAAAAGAAACTCTTCAGTGGTAGAGTTCGGATTACATCACGATCATTGATGCGACGAAGGCCAATGATTATGAGAATTCTGTAACTTCGGCGCCATATATGCTTTAAATAATTCAGATTTATTACGTTCATTAAACTTGCCAGCGCGGCTGCACATTAAATTGTCCAGATCGAATTGATAAGACACAAAGGCTTGTTCCGTGTCATCCCAGAATTCGATATAGCAGTCGGGGAAGCCAAGAACATGACCGTACTCATGACGGATAGTCCACTTTGAGTCCCACGCATCAATGGCAACTTGCGAGTCCATTGTGATGGTGTCGCCGCCGACAGAATCAACATAAGCCACTGTGCCTGGAACAAAGCGAATGTTGGCGGCTGCTGAGCTGTCGAAATTCAGGTTCAATTTTCCAGCAAGCCATTTCCATTCGTCTTCGACATTCACTTTCACGAACTGATCAATAGCGGCGATGCCGCTTGGTCTGAAAGGCATGAGAAGGCTGTTTTGTGCACCACGAACATCTTTGCGAGGCACTTGCACTACAAAGAAAGTTTCGTAACTTGCCCGGGCTGCTGCTTGATACTTTTTGAACATGTCGAACAAAGAATTATCACGAACAGCTTTTTCAATCAGAGTGTCACAAGGAGTTTCAATTTTCTGAGCATTAAAGCAGACATCCCAAACCCAACCTTTCAATTGCTTCTGACGATCTGCTGTCAAACTTTTGTAGTTATCAAGCTCTGCCTTTAAGGCCGCATCACCGGACTGGCTTAAGAATCGTAAGCCCCGAAAGTCGAAAACTTTCAAAGTGCGGAAGTAAGGTATGTTCTGCTTCATTCCTTGCCAACGCAAAGAGTGCGAATACAAAACATCAATCTTACGGGCCCAGGTGCGATACGTTTGCAAATCGACAGGAAGCTCTGTCGGCAATGAAGCCGTTCCAAGTAAAACTGTTTTCAGCTCGATTGGCATATCTGCTTCGATTTGATTCCAACGCTCGTTCAATAATGGATCGTTGTAGCGTAAAGGACTTTCCATCGGAATCCCTTGAGATGCTCCTGGATTTGAAAGATCAATTTTGTCTTCGGGTTTGCGATGTGCATTCAAAAGATTCAGCCACTGCAAATTGCGTGGACCAACGGTCAATACATTTTGCCAAGCTTGGGGAGCTTCTCCGGCCAAATTTTGTGGATCATGCAAGTGCATGGGGTATTCATAAGAGTGCGCTTCCAAATCTGGCATCCCGTGAAAATGAGCATGGAATGCAGGAGACGCTTCAACCGGCCAAAACTTTAATATAAGTAGAAGAAGTAGCATGGCCGGATAATAGGTGTTCCTAAAAAATGGGGTCAATGGAAACTGCCCAACAAGGCGTGTCGAATTGTTAGGTTTGTGTTAGGGCCATTGACCGAACTCTGTCGAACTCGATAGCGTCTTGGCATTCTTATTCTTCAAGGAAACAGAATGCTGAAAAGAAGACCACAAAGGACTTATCAGTTGCTCGGTGTCTCGCCGGGAAGTTGGCCCTCGGGAAAGAAATCCCGTCCAGGGGCCACGCGTGTGCCTGCTCTGGCGAAGCCAGAGTGTAAGCCAGCCAGTCGTGTGTCTTCCCACCCTCAGTGTCTTCAAAATAAATCCGTGTCTGCAAATTCAAATATCAAATTACTAAAAGGCGTCCTCGAGACGCCTTTTTTATTTTCCGAGGGAGCGTAACCATGTGTGGTGTTGTTGGACTGATCGGGGAAAACAAAGCCGGAGAAAAACTCTTCCCAGCCCTGTTCGCACTTCAGCATCGTGGCCAAGACGCCGCCGGAATTCTTAGCTTCGATTTTCAGCGCGGGCACTTTCAATTAGAAAAGGATCTGGGACTTGTTTCGCAAGTATTTCCTTTGGAAAGGCTTGCACGGTTGCAGGGATCGATGGCCTTGGGGCACACTCGTTATTCTACAATCGGTACAGTTGAGAAGGAAGATCTTCAACCCCTGGTTTTAAGTTATCCCAATGGGCTTGGAATGGTCCATAACGGTAACGTCACAAATTACTCTGAAATTCTCGATTACGTTCGTAAACGTCGCAGTCGTTGGACGTTCACTCGCAATGACTTAGAAATTCTTCTGCATATGATGTCCATCGGTGTTTCCGATCAATTGGAAGAGGGTGCGAATCTTAACGCCGAAGTCTTGGCAAAAGCGGCCCGCTTGGTTGTGGAACAGGTCAAAGGAGCTTATAGCATCGTCGGCATGATGGCAAATTTGGGAATGTTTGCCTTCTGCGATCCTCAAGGAATCAGACCGTTATTAATTGGTCGAAAATTAGAAGAGGGGCGCTATAAATACTGCTTCTCTTCTGAAAAGCAGGTGTTCTTCGGGCTTGGTTATGAATACTGGCGCGATCTGCGCGCAGGCGAATTTGTCTTTATCGATCAAGAGCAAAATTTCTTTTCATTCCCACTAGCAGAAAAAATAGCACGTCCTTGTATGTTTGAATGGATTTACTTTGCCGGAGCCGAAACCGAATGGCATCACAGACCCGTCTATGAGGTGCGTCTGCGTCTGGGTGAAATCCTTGCCGCCGAAGCCGCACGTAAAATGAAATTAGAAGTGTTTGATGTAGATGTCGTGGCGCCAGTGCCTGATACATCCAGAGCCGCTGCTTTAAGACTCGCTGAAGTTTTAGAAAAACCTTATCGTGAGGTTTTAATTAAGAATCGCTATGTGCAACGTTCATTTATAGTGAATGAACCTGAAATGCGTAAAGCCATGGTGAATTTAAAACTTTTGCCTGTCGAAAGTGAAATTCGCGGAAAGAAAATCCTTTTAGTCGATGACAGCATTGTGCGCGGAACAACTTCAGCGCGGATCATTCAACTTCTTCGTGAAGCGGGCGCTGAAAAAGTTTATTTAGCAAGTACTTGTCCTCCGATCCGCTATCCATGTTTCTATGGCATTGATTTTCCGGAAGGGGAATCGTTAGTTGCTTTTGAAAAGACAGAAGATCAAGTGGCCCGGTTTTTAGGCGTTGATGCCTTGATTTATTTGCCACTCAGTCGTTTGAAAGAGGCCATCGGTTTAGACAGCCTATGCAGTGCCTGCCTTGATGGCGATTATCCAGTCAAAGTTTCTAAAAACGAATTTCTAGACACAAGAAACCGCAACATTGGTGGCGGTGGAAAAAATGAGGTGAATGTATGAAGATTCAAGTGATTTTCGGCAGTCAAAGTGATGAGCGCGTGTATGGTCCTCTTTGTCGCTCTTTGGAAAGCTTAGGTGAAGTTCGCATGGAAGTGGCTTCGGCTCATCGTCATCCGGCCAGAGTGCGCGAGCTTGTCACGCAGTCCGATGCGGATGTTTTCGTAGCGGGAGCGGGCTTAGCGGCTCATTTGCCCGGTGTGGTCGCATCGTTAACATCAAAGCCCGTTTTCGGTGTCGCAGTGAACGGAGCTTTCGCGGGAATGGATGCGTTTTTATCGATCGCGCAAATGCCAAAAGATATTCCGGTAGCGGGCGTGATGGAAAATCAGTCAGAGACCATCGCGAAATATCTTTCTCGTGCAAAAAGTTTTAGTAAGAACATTCTGCAAATTTCCTGGAACCCGTATCGCAGTGAACATCCTCTGCTTGCAAAGACGCTACAAGATCTTCGCGAGAAAAGTGGTCTGGTTGTTGAGTGGATCGAGCCGACTCATCCGCAATGTCAGGGCGAAATCGTTCTGGCCGGTGAAAAACCACAGGGCCAAGGACTTTGCCTTTATATTTGCGAAAAAGAAAATCTGCAAAGCCCCATGATGGCAGCGCAATTCTTCACAGAAGCGCAAAGAGCTGGTTTCTGGGTGGGAGTGAATAACGTGACTAACTTTGTTCTTCAGCTTAAAAAAATGAAGGAGTTTGTCCAATGATGACTCCTCTGTATCGTGGCTCGGTGAAAGACATATATAAAGATGGCGATGATTTGCTATTTAAGTATAGCAATCGCTACTCCGTTTTCGATTGGGGGGAAATGCCCAACGAGATTCCACAAAAAGGCGAAGCCCTGGCGGCCTTGGCAGGATTGTTCTTTGATTACCTGAAAGAGCAAGGAGTGGATTCCCACTACATAAAGCAAACAGAGAAAGATGCGATCACAGTACGTGAAGTGTCGGTACTAAGACCGCATTGGGAAAATGGAGTTTATGACTATTCAGTTTATGGCGACCAGCCGACAAACTGTCTGGTCCCACTGGAAGTGATCTTTAGAATTCTACTGGGGAAAGGGAATTCCTTAGAGGGGCGTCTTAAGAAAAATCCGACTTATTTGACCGAGCTTGGCTTATCGAAAATTCCGGACTCTTCCATTGAATTTCGTCCTCCTTTGGTAGAGTGTTCAACGAAACTGGAAACGACGGATCGTTATCTCACTCGTGAAGAAATCCGTGAAATGTCGATCATTCATGAGGCGGAGTTAGAACAAGTTCGCAGACTCACACAGGACATCGCTTTGCATTTGGAAAGATTGATGTCTTCTTTCGGAGTTAAATTATGGGACGGGAAGTTCGAATTCGCCTTTGGTGCAAAACAAAATAGTGGATTGAGGTCTTTGTTCTTGGTGGATTCCATCGGCCCGGATGAGTTGCGTTTGACATATGAAGGCGCCCCTTTATCAAAGGAATTTCTTCGTCAGATTTATGCGCCCACATCTTGGTACAAAGCTGTTGCTCAAGCCAAGGACTTGGCGAAGGAGCGTGGCACAAATAACTGGAAAGAAATCTGTGCTTCGGAATTGAAAGAGGTGCCTCAAGAACTCAATCGCGAACAAATTGAAATGGCTTCGTTGTTGTACAAGGCTTTGGCGAATGAGGTTGCTATGGCCATGCATCGCCCGACTCCATTTGAAAAAGAAGCGAATCTGAAAATCTGGAGACAAAAATGCGGGTCCTTATTATAGGAAAAGGGGGGCGTGAACACGCCCTCGCAAAAAAGATTTCTGAATCAAAGCAACTAGAGAAAGTCTGGGTTGCGCCAGGTAATCCCGGGATGCAGAAGATGGGATTAGAGTGTGTTGCTGTCGAGACAACCGAGGATGTTGTTTCCTTCTGCAAATCTTATCTTGTGGATCTTGTAGTATTTGGTCCCGAGACTGCGATTTTATCTGATCTTAAAGAGTCTTTAGAGAAAAATGGAATTTCTTGTCTGGCTCCGACAGTAGAGGCAGCTCAACTCGAAGCCTCAAAGGCTTTCTGCAAAAGAGTGCTATTAAATGCACAAGTGAAAACCGCCGGCAGTGAACTTGCTCGTAACTGGGATCAAGTTCAAGATTTGATTTCTCGTCATGACTTCACAAAGCCTTTGGTTTTAAAGGCTGACGGCTTGGCGCAAGGCAAAGGCGTTCATGTCTGTGAATCTCAAGAGCGCGCTTTGCTGTCAGCTGCGGACCTGACTCAAGCTTATGGCTATCCACTGATTGTTGAAGAATATTTAGTCGGGCAAGAACTTTCCGCTTTTGCTTTATGTGATGGCGAAGATTTTATTCTGTTAGGAACGGCGTGTGATTACAAACGAATCACGCCAGATCCGTTTAGTGCCAACACCGGCGGCATGGGGGCCTACAGTCCTTGTGATTTTATCGATGAAGCAGATCAAACTGAAATTTCAGAGATCTTCAAAAAGTCCTTAAAAGTCATGAAGAAAATGAATACTCCTTTCACGGGATTTCTTTTCGCGGGTCTTATGAAGACTGAACAGGGAATTTATGTCCTAGAGTTCAATGTGCGTCTTGGTGATCCGGAAACTCAGGCCCTGTTGCCAAGAATTGAAAGTGATCTCTTGGATCTTATAGTGAAGTCACTGCAAGGCCGTCTCAAAGGTTTAAAAACGGAATTTCTAGATCATGCCTCTGTGCATGTTGTAGCAGTCAGCGCGGGCTATCCGACCCATCAAATGGAATTAGGAAATGCCATCGAGGTTCCCGTGCAAATCGCAGAGGGATCACAAATTTTTTACGCTGGGGTTGCTGCGAAGAACAATAAACTGGTGAATAGCGGTGGCCGCGTTTTAGGAATCACAGCTTTGGCGAAAACTCGTGAAGAGGCTCGTGAGACAGCCTACAGTGAAATCAGAAAAGTGCAGTTCAAAGGACTTTATTTCAGAGAGGACATTGCTCGATGAGAAAGCCGCGCATTGCAATTTTTGCGTCAGGAACAGGATCGAATGCTGAATCACTCATTGTTAAAATGAAGGCCTTAGGTGGCAAGATCGAATTCGTTCTATCGGATCGTAGCGATGCTGGAGTCCTAGAAAAAGCCATGCGCCAAGGAGTGACCACATACCTTGTGGAAAAAACGGCTGAACGTATAGATCACGAAAATGAAATCCTAAAACTTGTCGATCGCCACAAAATTGACTGGGTTTTGCTTGCCGGATACATGCGCTTGATCTCGGGACATCTTCTTGAGGAGTTATCCCTGCGTCACCAAGGGCAAACACAAATCGTGAACGTCCATCCATCGTTGCTACCGCAGTATCCTGGGGCGAAAGCTCTTGAACGAGCTTTCGCTGATCAGGTCTCTGAAAGTGGAGTGACTCTTCATTTAGTGGATGAAGGAATGGATACAGGCCTTGTTCTGTCTCAACAAAAGCTAACACTTCATCAGTTTGAAGCTTTTTCGGACTTTAAAATGCGCATGCATGCGCTTGAACACGCCATGTACGGCGAACTTCTTGAGAATATTGTGTTGGGTAAAATTCCGACACAAACATATAAGGAAAGTGCTCCATGCTAAGTCAACGTATAACCGTTCGCAGTCGCATTGATCTTTCAGGGGAACAAAACCTAAAAAAAACCTTTTCCCAACACGGTCAAGTGCAAGAAGTAAAACTTTCTAGATTGTTTTGGCTTCTCGAGAAAAAAGCTCAGGCCTTTGCAAGTACTCAAGACATGCATCGTGTTTTCTATGATAGAGTCACTGAAGATCTTTCTGTTGGTTTTCCAACTTTCACACCGTCAAAAATCTATGTTGAAATCCGCTTCCTCGGTGGAGTCACTGACAACTGGGCGCGCTCAGCCACAGAAGCACTGGCCTTGGTGTCAAATAATGCGCAACACACTTGGCAAGACTTTGACATTGAAGTGCATAGCGGATGGCAAATTGAAATTGACGGGGATCTTGGTCGGGAACATATCGAAAAAGTTCTTTTTCAAACCTTAGCGAATCCTCTTTTAAATAAAATCGAAATTCATCGCGGCGAAGATTTGCTACTGAGGAATCATTTGAATTCGTATCATAATCATTGGAAAGTGAATGCTTCCTATACTCCCGAGTTGAAGCTTTTCCCTCTGGAAAAATCGGTTCTTCAATGTGTCAACGAAGAGCGTGGCTTGGCTCTCAACGATCAAGAAATTGACACTATCATCGCGCATTTTATGTCGTCGGTTGAAATCGAGTCCCGTAAAGATCACGGTTGGGATGGCAAGATCACAGAAGTCGAACTAGAATGCTTAGCTCAAACGTGGAGTGAGCACTGCAAACATAAAATCTTTGCAGCAGAAGTCGAATACACCGAAACCACAGGTGCGTTCCCTGCACTTGGCTCGAAAAATATCACAAGTCTTTATAAGTCCTACATTCAAGCGGCGACAAAGAAACTCGAAGACTGCGGTTATCTTATTTCGGTCTTTAAAGACAATGCAGGCATCGTAGATTTCGATAAGAATCTAAATGTTTGTGTGAAAGTAGAGACTCATAATAGTCCCTCTGCACTCGATCCATTCGGTGGGGCGATCACAGGAATCCTTGGAGTAAATCGCGATATCCTAGGTTGCGGGGTCGGTGCAAAGCCTGTCGCGAACATGAATGTTTTCTGTCTATCCCATCCAGATCTCTTCCCGAAAGCTGACGATAAAAAACGTCCAGAACTTTTAAAAGACCCAGCGGTTATCTTTCGCGGCGTCCACCAGGGCGTTGAAGAGGGAGGAAACCAAAGCGGCATTCCAACAATCAACGGCAGCTTCCATTTCGCCAGCGAGTTCGCAGCAAAGCCTTTGATCTTTGTCGGCTCTGTGGGAGTGATGCCAAAATCAGTACAAAATAATCCAAGCGAACAAAAATCCATCAGGCCTGGTGATAAAATCGTCGTCGCGGGGGGCCGCCTTGGAAAAGACGGCGTTCATGGGGCGACGTTCAGCTCCCTTGAGCTAAAAGATAAAATCGCTTCCAATGTTGTTCAAATCGGTGACAGCATCACACAAAAACGGTTGCTGGATTTTACTTTGAAAGCCCGCGATCAAGGTTTGATTCAGGCAATTACGGATAACGGTGCAGGGGGAGTGAGCTCCTCCATTGGTGAGATGGCGCAGTTTTCTGGCGGTGCACGAATGGATCTTTCAAAGCATCCGGTAAAATATGTAGGTCTGGAGTTTTGGGAGATGCTCGTCAGTGAATCTCAGGAACGTATGTCCTATGCGGTGACAGAGGAAAAACTTCCAGCTTTCTTAAAACTCGCAACACAAATGGGTGTAGAAGCCTCTTGCCTGGGGGAGTTCACTTCCTCAGGATTTTTCGAAGTTGTCTATAACAACAAACCACTAGCGAAATTGGATTTACATTTTCTTCATGAAGGTTTAAGCCGCATGAAATTGAAGGCTCACTTTGCAGGTCCTCAGGAATATCACGAATACCATCGCGCGAATGAAAAGCAGACTCTTAAAATATCATCACAAAATATCGGAACTGTTTTAAAGACAGTCTTAGCATCACCAAACGTCGCGTCTCGCGAACCATTGGTCAGATACTATGATCACGAAGTTCAAGGCGCCACGCGAGTCAAACCTTACGGAGGCAGAACTCAACAAGGTGCCAACAATGCCGGAGTCATCGATCTTTCTATGCACGGTGGTGAAAAGAATAACGCCGTCGCGGTTTCAAATGGCCTGTGCCCACAGGTTTCTTACTATGACACTTATTTGATGGCTCAAAAAGCTGTCGATGAATCCGTCAGAAATCTGATCGCAACGGGAGTAAATCCGGACAAGATCGCCTTGGTTGATAATTTCTGCTGGCCAGATCCCACGCCGAAAAAATCAAATGTCGATGCAGAACACAAGATGGCTCAGCTTGTTCGTGCTTGTGCTGGTCTTTACGAGGCAGCTCTTGCTTACAAAGCGCCACTTGTCAGCGGCAAAGACAGTATGAAAAACGACTTCATCGGAAAGACGAAATCTGGTGAAACGGTAAAAATCTCTGTCCCTCCGACATTGTTGATGACCGCGATCGGGCAAATTCCTGACGCGACAAAAACAGTGGTGGGATTCTTCGCAAATTCTGGTGATAAGATCTATCTTTTAGGGACGCCGACAAAAAGTTTGACGGCCTCGGTTTACTCTCAAGAATTTAAGACGGAAAAAGATCAACCCGAATATCCAAACCTTGAAAAAAACCGCGAATTGTATCAGCTCATTTACGGAGCGATTCAATACGGTCTGATTCAATCCTGTCATGACGTTTCTGACGGCGGTCTTCTATCAGCGGTGACAGAAGCCTGCTTTGGTAATGAATTCGGCGCTGATCTTGATCTGAATAAACTGACTTGGGAAAATTTATGGTCTGAAGCCGGCTCGCAGTTCGTAGTCAGCGTTTCTCCAGAAAAAGAAAAGCTTTTCGCTGAATACTTCAGTCAATGGGCTTTCCCTCTAGGAAAAGTCACAGATTCAAGTTTGCTAAAATGGAATTTTGCAAACCAAGAAGCGCAAGCCGATTTAGCAGATCTTCACACAGCTTGGTCACAAGGGGTCCTCAATGTCTATAACTCCTAATTTCATGGTACTTTGGGGCGACGGAATCAACTGCGAAAATGAAACAGCGAAAGCCGTTGAATTAGCCGGCGGGAGGGCCACAAAGATTCATATCAATGAACTAGTTGAAACTCCTTCGCTGCTAAGAAATTTCCAAGGCCTGATCATTCCTGGTGGTTTTTCATTCGGGGATCACCTAGGCAGTGGGCAGATCCTGGCACTCAAGTTAGAGCGCTTCGCAAAAACAGAATTAGAAGCTTTTGTTAAAGAATACCCAGTGATGGGTATTTGTAATGGATTTCAAACGCTCGTGCGCTTGGGGCTTCTTCCGGACGCCAACTTCAAAAAGACTTGTTCATTGATTAAAAACGAACAAGGTCATTTCGAAAACAAATGGGTTGAACTCGAAAAAAATCAGTCCTCTCCATGTGTGTGGACGAAAAATCTGCCAGAAAATTTCGTTCTGCCAGCCCGTCATGGGGAAGGTCGCTTCATCTGCGAAAGTGATGAGGTCTTAAAAGGCCTTCAAGAGAAAAACCAAATCGCCCTTCGCTATAAAGAAAATTTCAACGGGGCCACAGATCGCATTGCCGGTGTTTGTGATTCCAGTGGTTTGATTTTCGCCCTGATGCCTCACCCAGAAGCTGCTGTCCACGACTGGCATTTGCCATTCGAAGGGCAGGCTTGGGGCTTAGAGTTTTTTAAAAGTGCTTTGCAATTCCTGAAAGGACAGTCATGAGAAAGATCCAACGTGCCCTTCTAAGTGTCTCGGATAAAACTGGTCTGGTCGAGCTTGCAACGGCTCTTCACAAAAACAACGTGGAACTGATCGCCAGCGGAGGAACCGCCAAAGCTCTTGAACAAGCAGGATTGCCAGTTACTTTAGTAGAAAAGCTCAGCGGCAAAGCCGAGGCTTTCCAAGGTCGAATGAAAACCTTGAGCTTTGAAATTTCGTCAGCGCTTTTATTTCGTCGTAACGACACAAGCGACGTCCAAACAGCCGAGTCGATGAATATCGCGCCAATCGATTTGGTTGTCGTAAATCTTTACCCATTCCACGAAACACGCAATAAGGGCGCCTCTTTCGCAGAGTGTGTCGAAAACATCGATATCGGTGGTCCAACAATGTTACGAGCCGCCGCAAAAAACCACGAATCCGTGACGGTTCTGTGCGAGCCCTCTCAGTACCCATCATTTTTAGAGAACTATCAAGCCCATCAAGGAAGCACTTCAGAGGACTTCCGCCGCGAGTGTGCCGCAAAAGTTTTCACAATGACGGCTTTCTATGACATGGCCATCGCAGGCTATATGACTCAAAATTCTGGGAAGCAACTTCGCTATGGTGAAAACCCACATCAAGAGGCGGTCCTTCTTGAGGACCCCTTCCAGCAGGGCTTAGCTCACAAAAAATCCCTGCAAGGGAAAGAGATGTCCTACAATAACTTCCTCGACGCCGACTTCGCTGTTCAAGCCTTGAAAGATCTTTGGAATTGGCAAGGGGAGTACGCTCATCCTTCGGCTGTGGTTGTGAAACATAACACGCCTTGCGGAATGGCTATTGCCGAGACGCCATTGCGTGCTCTTGAAATGGCTTGGAAAGGCGACGAAAAAAGTTCGTTCGGCGGGGTTCTTGCTCTGAGCTTTCCGATTACAAAAGAAATCGCCACGTTCTTCCAGGATAAATTTGTCGAAGTCATTTTAGCTCCGTCGTTTACAGAAGAAGCGCAAGGAATGCTCAAGAAGAACTGCCGTCTGGTTGAAGTTGATCTGAAAAAGCAAAGCACATGGCAAGTTCGCACCATTGAAGGTGGTGCTCTTCTTCAGCAACAAGATACGTTCTCGACAGAGCATTTTAAAACAGTGACAGAAAGAACACTCCCGAAAGAAAAAGAAAAATTAGCGGCTTTCGCGTTCTTGTGTGTGAAAAACTTAAAAAGTAACGCCATCGCCGTCTGCGCACAGAAGAATAACGAATTCGAGATGGTAACTTTAGGTTCGGGGCAAACTAACCGCGTGGATTGCATCGAAAAACTTGTGATTCCAAGATTGAAAGATAAAGGCGTGCAAAACGCCTCTGAAATGGTCTTGGCATCGGATGCCTTTTTTCCATTCGCGGATTCGATCGAGATCGCAAGCAAAGTCGGCGTAAAATACATCGTGCAGCCTGGAGGCTCTATTAAAGACAACGAAGTCATCGCTGAAGCCAACCGCCGTGAAATGGCGATGATCTTCACAGGACAAAGACACTTTCTTCACTAAGCGAATTCGACTAAAACGGCCAGCTGACTGCGTTTTCGTGGTCGCGGTACAGGAAGCACAGCTTCCTCCTCGCGCCTTGCAGCTGACCTTTTTAGACAAGCACTTGATATGATTATTAATACCGAAAGGATCGCAAAATGTCAGAAGTTGTAGATTATCAAAAGGCCGGCGTCGATATTCAAAAAGCTGACGCCTTTGTAGAAAAAATCAAAGCCCTGGTGCCCTCAACACACAATCAAAATGTGATTCAGGGAATCGGCGGATTCGCAGCTTTGTATCAACTTTCAAATGACCGCTTGCTTGCCTCATGTACAGATGGTGTCGGCACTAAGTTAAAACTCGCACAGCAAATGAACAAACACTATGGAGTCGGAATCGATCTTGTCGCCATGTGCGTGAATGATCTTCTCTGTGTTGGTGCAAAACCACTTTTTTTCCTGGATTATATGGCCTTCGGAAAACTCAACACCCAGATCAGTGAAGAGCTTCTTGCCGGCATGGTTGATGGCTGCAAACAATCAGGCATGGCCCTCATCGGCGGAGAAACTGCCGAAATGCCAGGTTTTTATCAAGCTGATGAATATGATCTAGCGGGCTTTAGCGTCGGTGATCTTTCCCCACAAGAAGTGTTTAAAGAAGAAAACATCGAAGAGGGCGATGTGATGATCGGCCTTGCCTCAAGTGGTTTTCACTCGAATGGCTATTCTCTGGTGCGCCAACTGGTAAAGCCATCTGAGGCAGCCCTTGTTGAGCAGCTTCTAGAACCTACAAAAATCTACGTTCAAACTGTAACGACGCTCAGAAAGAAAATGCCAACGGCAGTTCTAGCGATGGCTCACATCACAGGCGGCGGAATTCACAACATCCCGCGCATGAGTGAAAAATTCGATTACGATCTTAAATACTGGCCAACTTTGAATGAAGTGGCTTCTGTGTTTCAACCGGTCATCGAAAGGACCACTCTCAGCCAAGCTGAACTCTTCAAAACATTTAATATGGGCATCGGGCTCGTTATATTAGTAAAAAAAGCCCAGGCCGAGGCCGTGATGACTCACCTTAAAGAGCATAAAGAAAAAGCATGGATCTTGGGACACGTTAGAAAAGGCCAGGGCCACATTCAATTTGTCTCATGAAGCACAGGGGCAGGCTTTGCCCTTGGAAGAAAACCTCGCTAAGATCTAAAAAATCCAAGCGAGGTCCTCCATGAATCGAAACCTAAAAGCCAGTCCCATGAAAAATCCTATCATTTTGGCTCTTGATGTGGATACACGCGATCAAGCTTTGCGAATCGCTGATGATTTGTCGGATATTGTTGGTGGCTTTAAATTAGGTCCTCGCTTATGCCTGCGTTACGGAATGGATTTCGTGAAAGAGATGGGCGAGCGCGGTCCTATTTTTCTAGATAATAAACACTTCGATATTCCCTCAACAATGGAGGCCGCTGTCAGGGCAAGCTTTGAAGCGGGTGCTTCGCTTGTTACAGTTCACGCGCTGAGTGGGGCAGAGGCGTTAAGAAAAATGGCTGAAGTCGAAAGGGAATTGAATCAGCAAAGACCTTTTCGCATTTTAGCTGTGACGATCTTAACTTCTTGGGATCAAAACTCTTTGCCGGTGAATTTGAAGCCGATGCCTGTGGCAGAACATGTGACGACACTTGCAAGTATGGTTCAGGATTCAGGCCTTTCAAGCGTCGTTTGCTCGCCCCATGAATTAGACCTTTTACAAAATCGCGGCCTCTATCTTGTCACGCCAGGAATTCGCACTAGTATGCAGGCTTCGGGTGATCAAAAACGCATCATGGGCCCTCAAGAGGCTTTGCAGCTCGGAGCTTCGGCTCTGGTTGTAGGACGCCCGATTCTTGAAGCAAAAGATATAAAACAAGCAGCAACTGAATTTGTAATGGCAGTGTATGAAGAGAAATAATTCCCGTCCTCCGCAAAAATCCTCTGGCTCTCGTCCGCAATCTCGTCCTTCGCAAGGTCGTCCAAATAACCAGCAACGAGCTCCCCAGGGACAACAACGTCACTCTGAAAATTCAATTCCTCGCGACTGGCGTGTGATCGTTGGTAATCACGCAATCAAAGAAGCGTTGCTCGTTCGTCCAAAACAAGTAAAAGGTTTCTGGCTTAAGAACGGATGGGAAAACTCTGTCGATCTTCGCGAGCTTGAAGAGCTTGCTCGTAAAAACAAAGTGCAGGTGGACACTCGACAAGAGTCCGTAATTGATAAATTCGGTTCGTCTCATCAAGGGGCAGCACTGTTCGTCGATGGCGCTCCGGAATTAGACATGAATGCGCTAGAAAATTTCGATCAATCTGTTGTTTTGATGTTGGACGGAATCGAAGATCCACACAACCTTGGAGCGATTCTCAGAACTTCATGGTTAACAGGTGCTCACGGTGTTTTAATCCCGGAAGACCGCGCGGTGGGTCTAACCCCAACAGTACATAAAGTTGCCTGTGGCGGAGCCGAGCATGTGCCTGTTGAAGAGACGACTAATTTCGCCAACTATGCGGAAGAGCTCAAGAAAAAAGGCTATTGGATCTTCGGCCTCAGTCCGCGTGGAAAGCGATCTATTTTTGAATTAGATCTTCCAGCAAAAGTTGTTTGGGCTATTGGAGCTGAAGATAAAGGTTTGAGAGTGACAACAGAAAGATTGTGTGATGAATTGGTCTTCATTCCGCAGTCGAGTGCATCGGCTTCCTATAATGCATCGGTGGCCACCGCAATGGCTTTAACCGAGACATTGAGGCAGCACGCGCCGCGCGGCAATCGTAAAAAATCACAGTCGGACGAATAATTATCTTTGACGAATGTAGATTTTATCCAATATAAAGTTTCGGTTATCTCAGGTAAGCTGGTTTAGCTCAATTGGTAGAGCAGCTGATTTGTAATCAGCAGGTTGCGGGTTCGAGTCCCATAACCAGCTCCAAATTTCTCTGAGTAAGCATTCACAATCTGGGTAGGTGCCCGAGTGGCTAAAGGGGGCGGACTGTAAATCCGCTGGCTTACGTCTACGAAGGTTCGAATCCTTCCCTGCCCACCATTTTGAATGTTTAATCGGATAAATTTGGAACTTAGGGCATCTGATGGGCGGGAGTAGCTCAATTGGCTAGAGTATCTGCCTTCCAAGCAGAGGGTTGCGGGTTCGAGACCCGTCTCCCGCTCCAAATAATCAGAGAAGCGAAATCCGCTGACGCCCATGTAGCTCAGTGGTAGAGCACACCCTTGGTAAGGGTGAGGTCGTCGGTTCGGCTCCGATCATGGGCTCCACTTAGTCCTGATTTTATATTTGAATTGTTTTTTGGATTTTTTAAGTAATTAATAGAACTTCTCTGCAGGAGGAATAATGTCTAAAGAGAAATTTAACCGCTCGAAGCCGCACGTAAACATCGGCACAATCGGTCACGTCGACCATGGTAAAACAACTTTGACTGCTGCTATCACTACTACTCTTGCAGCAGCTGGTAAAGCTCAGGCAATGTCTTACGATCAAATCGATAAGTCTCCTGAAGAGAGAGAACGTGGTATCACTATCTCTACAACTCACGTTGAGTACGAAACTGACAAACGTCACTACGCTCACGTTGACTGCCCAGGCCATGCCGACTACGTAAAAAACATGATCACTGGTGCTGCTCAAATGGACGGCGCTATCCTAGTTGTATCTTCAGCTGACGGTCCTATGCCACAAACTCGTGAGCATATCCTTCTTGCTCGCCAAGTAGGTGTACCTGCTCTAGTTGTTTTCATGAACAAAGTAGACATGGTTGACGATAAAGAACTTCTTGAGCTAGTTGAGCTTGAAGTTCGCGAACTTCTTTCTAAATACGAATTCCCTGGCGACGAAATCCCAGTGGTTAAAGGTTCTGCATTGAAAGCTCTTGAAGGCGATCAATCTGAAATCGGTCGTCCAGCTATCATGAAATTGATGGATGCTTGTGACGCTTATATTCCAGAACCAGTTCGTGCAACTGACAAAACTTTCTTGATGCCAGTAGAGGACGTGTTCTCTATCTCTGGTCGTGGTACAGTTGTTACTGGCCGTGTTGAGCGTGGTATCGTTAAAGTTGGTGACGAGATCGAAATCATCGGTATCCGTCCAACTCAAAAAACAACAGTTACAGGTATCGAAATGTTCCGTAAACTTCTTGATGAAGGTCAAGCGGGCGATAACTGTGGTGTTCTTCTTCGTGGTACTAAAAAAGAAGAAGTTGAACGTGGTCAAGTTTTGGCTAAACCAGGTTCAGTTAAACCTCACAAAAAATTCAAAGCTGAAGCGTACATCCTTACTAAAGAAGAAGGCGGACGTCACACTCCATTCTTCAATGGTTACCGTCCTCAGTTCTACTTCCGTACAACTGACGTAACTGGTGTTTGTACTTTGAAAGCTGGAACTGAAATGGTTATGCCTGGTGACCGTGTTGAATTGGCAGTTGAGTTGATCGCTCCAATCGCTATGGAAAAAGAATTGCGTTTCGCAATCCGCGAAGGTGGCCGTACAGTAGGCGCCGGCGTAGTTGTAGAAATCCTTGAGTAGGATTTTTAACGCAGCATAGGCTAAGTTAAAATCACCCGGGGGACTCCTTGACAAAAGGGTCCCCCTCGGTGTTTCTTGGCAATCTCCAAAACCAAAAAATTTTGGCGAACAATCATCACTTTCCATGATTCAAAACCCGGACAGTCTCGCAATGTTCAGTAGCGAGTTAAAAAAACTGAGCTTATTGAAGAGAAGCGGTCGATCGCAAGGCGCGAGGAGAAAGCTGTACATAAATGTACAGCGCCGACGAAGCAACGCAGTCGAGCGGCCGGTTGTCTTCAATAAGATCGTGCAGGGGTGTAGCTCCAGTGGTAGAGCGAACGACTCCAAATCGTTAGGTCGTGGGTTCGAATCCCTCCGCCCCTGCCAACTTTGTTTTGACATCAAGGAATGAGGAACAATGGAAAAAACCAACTCGAAGATTTTGACCCTCAGTTTCGCTGTAGCTGGTGCTCTTATCGGTTTGACGACGCATCTATTGCTTAAGGCATTTGCTGGTGCATTTGGTGTGGTTGCTAGATTCTCTGATTCTGACTTGGTAAGACACGGTCTTCCAGTGGCAGTAGGTCTTGTTGTTTTCGCTGCTCTTCAATTCAACCCAGCTGTCAAGGCTTGGGGTGAAGAGGTTGTGACTGAAATTCGTAAGGTTGTATGGCCTTCACGTAAAGACACAACGGCAATGACAATCGTTTGTATCGTAATGGTTCTTGTTTCGAGCGTGATCATCAGTACATTTGATTTGATCTCTGGCTTCTTTATCAACTACCTCATGAAGTAAGGAACGGACCATGGAAAAAAAGTGGTACATCGTTAACGTTCAGACGAGCTGTGAAAATACAGCAAAAAAAGCCATCGAAGAAAAAATCAAAACTTCTAAGATGGAAGAGTATTTTGGCGAGATCTTGATCCCTGCGGAAAGCGTAGTGGAGCTCGTAAAAGGTCAAAAGCAAACTAAATCACGTAAATTTTTCCCGGGTTATATCTTCGTTCAGATGTTTTTGAATGATGAGACTTGGCATTTGGTGAGAAATTCGTCTAAGGTGACTGGCTTCGTGGGTGGAACGAAAACTCGTCCTCCGGAAGTTCCGGAAGCTGAGGTTTTACGCGTAACTCAGCAAATGGCTGGCGTTGCAGAAAAACCAAAACCACGCGTGAAGTTCTCTGTGGGTGAGAATGTGACTGTTATCGACGGTCCATTCAGCAACTTCCAAGGGACAGTAGAAGAAGTGAACGAGGACAAAGCGAAGCTTAAAGTTCTTGTGAGCATCTTCGGTAGACCAACTCCCGTAGAGTTGGACTACATTCAAGTTGAAAAACAATAATTAATCCGAAGCCGCATAGGGCGGACTAAGGAATTTAACTAACACCTCTTGCAGGAGTGGGTCATGGCAAAAAAAGTTACAGGAATGATCAAGCTGCAAATACCGGCAGGGAAAGCTAATCCAGCTCCACCCGTTGGACCGGCACTTGGACAGCACGGGGTAAACATCATGGAATTCTGTAAGCAGTTCAACGCTCGTACACAAGCGTTGGGTGATAGCATCATCCCTATCATCATCACTGTTTACCAAGACAGATCGTTTACTTTCATCACAAAAACACCACCGGTGTCTTCTTTGATCAAAAAGGCGTTGAAACTGGAATCAGGTTCAAAAATGCCTCAAAAAGACAAAGTTGGAAAAATTAAACAAGATCAAATCAAAACTATCGCTACAACGAAGTTGCCTGATTTGAACTGCTTGAAAGTTGAATCAGCAATGTCACAAGTTGCAGGTACAGCTAAGAGCATGGGCATCGAGCTAGCTGACTAGGAGAATTGAAAAATGGCAGGTAAAAAGTTCGCAGCAGCCTCTAAGAAGGTTGATTCTGCAAAAAAATACACTGTTGATGAAGCATTCAAACTAGTTGTTGAGACAGCTCCAGCTAAATTTGATGAATCAATCGACGTTGCTCTTCGTTTGGGTATTGACCCAAAACAATCTGACCAACAAGTTCGTGGCGCAATTGCATTGCCTCACGGTTTGGGTAAAGACGTTAAAGTAGTTGTTTTCGCAAAAGGTCCTAAAGAGGCTGAAGCGAAAGCTGCTGGTGCTGACTTTGTTGGCGCTGACGACCTTGTGGCTAAAATCCAAGGTGGCTGGTTAGATTTCGATAAATGTATCGCGACTCCAGATATGATGGCGACTGTTTCTAAAGTTGCTAAGATTTTGGGGCCTCGTGGTTTGATGCCGAATCCAAAAATCGGTACAGTAACTATGAACGTTGGCGAAGCCGTAACTGCCGAGAAAAAAGGTAAGTTGGATTTCCGCGTTGATAAAGCTGGTATCGTACATGCTGGTATCGGTAAGAAATCTATGGGCGATGCTAAACTTCGTGATAACTTCATGACCCTTTTGGGCGCGATCGTTAAAGCGAAACCAGCATCTTCTAAAGGTATCTACCTTCGTTCTATCGCTGTGGCTTCTACTATGGGCCCTGGTGTTAAGATCGAGCCAAATGCGGCAGCAGCTGCAGCTGGCGCGGCTACAACGTAGTCGTACAGAATTTATTTGATTTAAAACTCGGCTTTGGGTAGCTAAAGCCGAGTAGTTTTTTAAGCGATCAGAGACAGTAGGTTTCTTTCACGAGATTTAATCCTTCGACGATGCAGCTCCACTTAACCGGAGATGTGAAATAGGAGGGCCTGCCGAGATAAGGCTAAAAGGTTTTTCTAAAATGATTGAAGCAATCGCTTCAGTCTTCAAAAAATGCCTCCAAACCATACCTGACTCGCACAGACTGTTTCGGTTAAACGAAGCAGAATTCTAACGAAAGGAGGCTCATTTATGATCACTCGCGCAGATAAAGAGCAAGAGATTAAGCTTATCACTGAGAAATTCGGTAAAGCTAAAGGAGCTTTCATCGTTGACTTCAAAGGTATCAAAGTTGAGCAAGTTACAAGACTTCGCAAAGCTTTGAATACTGCTGATTCAGAGATGAAAGTAGTACGCAATACTCTTGCAAAAAGAGCGTTCAAAGATCACCCAGCTATTGAAAAAGCATTTACGACTTCAATGAAGGGTACTAACGCCATCGTATTCTCTTACGGTGAAGTGAACGCGACTGCCAAAGCACTTGCTGATTTTGCTAAGGATGTTGAAATCCTTCAAATCAAAACTGGTGTTATGGATGGTGAAGCTTTGGACGACGCTAAAATTAAATTCTTGGCGACTCTTCCTGGTAAAGACCAACTTCGCGCTATGTTCTTGGGTACGTTGCTTGGTGCTGGATCAGCACTTGCTCGTTGCTTGAACGCATACGCAGAGAAAATGAATGGTGGCGCAGTTGCTACCGAAGAAGCTCCACAAGCGTAATTAGCTTGAAGTTCCGGTTGTTCGGAACATTGGTGCTCAGTTGAATTTTTAAATAATTTTTTTAAATCCCTGGAGGATTAAAATGTCTCTTACTAACGATCAACTAGTTGACGCATTGTCTGCGAAAACAGTTCTTGAAATCGCTGAACTTGTAAAAATGCTTGAAGAAAAATGGGGCGTTTCTGCTGCTGCTCCTGTAGCTGCTGCTGGCGCGGGTCCTGCTGCTGCTGTTGAAGAAAAAACTGCATTCGACGTTATCTTGGTTGATGCTGGCGCGAACAAAATCAACGTAATCAAAGAAGTACGTGGTTTGACTGGTTTGGGTCTTGCTGAAGCTAAAGCTCTTGTTGAAGCTGGTGGCAAAGCAGTTAAAGAAGGCGCGACTAAAGAAGACGCTGAAAAAATCAAAAAGGCTCTTGAAGCAGCCGGCGCAAAAGTTACTGTTAAGTAGTTTTTGTACGGACATTGATTTGTCTTACGAAGCCTCGTGGAAACACGGGGCTTTTTTATTTCGGACGTCGTTGTAGCGATGACCGCTTGAAGAGGGTAAGGGGCTTTGCTTTTTTCAGACGCGCGCATCCGGCGCTCACCGCCGGGTAATACCGCATCCTGCGGCGGCGGAGGTCTGAAAAAAGCAAAGCCCCTTACCCTCTTCAAGCTCATAGCTAAAGGAAGCGGAAATAGAAAAAGCTGTATGTAGGGGGGGGCGATAGAAAATAAATCGAGGAAAACTCTTGATAGTAACGTTTTTTTCGTGGATTGATCTGTTGGCAAATCACAAAGCCACTTGACCGCGATAAATTTATTTTTCGAAAAATATTTTTCAGCCCAAATTTTCATCTAACTTTAAAAGTTGAAGCAACCTCAAAAAACAGTTACCCAATGCGCAGTTCAAGCTGTGTCCACATAAATAGTTCTCAAATATCTCAGTATTTCTATAACCTTGACGCACAAATAAATATAAAAATTTAGATCGTAATGCCTACTTTTTCCAATCGTCGTTAATCGGAGAACGAGCATTTTAGAGGGGGATAAGGGCTCTATATTTTCAGACCTCCGCCCCCGCACGATGCGGTACCCAAGGGCGGTGAGGGCTGGACGCCCGTGTCTGAAAATATAGAGCCCTTATCCCCCTCTAAAATGCGCTCGATCGAAGCAATCAACGACGTTTGGAAAAAGGGAACGAAGCAAGGCAAAAGTACTATAATCACTTGCTTTCTTCAGAACTTAGAGTAATTTGAGATGCTTGCCTTTTTATTTAATGTGGTTCTTGATACTTCCGCCCGAAGCGAAGTTTCGATTTTCTTATCACGGAGAGTACATTGGAAAAAACTCCAGTTACGGCTTCTAACATTCGAGTTAGAAAGTCTTTCGCGAAAAATAAGCAAGTCATTGATATCCCAAATTTGATTGAACTTCAGAAGTCTTCTTACGAAGCTTTCATTCAAAAGGATATGGATCCAGATCGCCGTGGCGATGCGGGTCTTAATGGCGTTTTCAAATCTGTGTTCCCGATCACAGACTTCAACAATACTGCAAGTCTTGAGTTCGTGAGCTATACGCTTGAGCCAGCAAAATACGACGTAGACGAGTGCCGTCAACGTGGTATGACTTTCGCTGCGCCTATCAAGGTCACTCTTCGTTTGATCGTTTTCGATGTTGATGAAGAAACAGAAGCACGTTCTATCCGTGACGTAAAAGAACAAGAAGTTTACTTGGGCGAAATCCCATTGATGACTGCTAATGGTTCTTTCATCATCAACGGTACTGAGCGTGTTGTTGTATCTCAGTTACATCGTTCTCCAGGTGTGTTCTTCGATCACGATGGTGGTAAGAACAATGCTTCTGGTAAATTGATTTACTCTGCACGTGTGATTCCTTACCGTGGTTCTTGGTTGGATGCTGAGTTTGACCAAAAAGATCTTATCCACGTACGTATCGACCGTCGTCGTAAGTTCCCAGTGACAATCTTGTTGAAGGCTTTGGGTTACAACTCTGAGCAACTTCTTGAATACTTCTACGACCTAGACGAAGTTTACGTAAAAGGCGGAAAACTATTCCGTAAGTTGGATATCGAGCGCATGTCAGGTCAAAGAGCATTGACTGATATCGTTGATCCAAAATCTGGCGAAGCTTTGGTTAAATCGGGTCGTCGTATCACTCGTGCGATCGTTAAGAAAATTAAAGATCTTAATATCACTGAGCTTGAAGTTGAGCCGAACGATCTTGATGGCAAAGTTTTGGCTAAGCCACTTATCGACGAATCTACTGGTGAGATCATTGCTGATGCGAACGCCGAGTTGAACTCTGCAATCATCCGTCGTGCGATTGAAGCTGGTATTGATTCTTTCTTCATGATCTTCTTCGACGGTTTGACTGTAGGTCCTTACCTTCGCAACACATTGTTGGTAGATAAAGTTTCTAACAAAGAAGAATCTCTTGTAGAGATCTACAAACGTCTTCGTCCTGGTGAGCCTCCAACTTTGGAAGCTGCTACGACATTCTTCGGTCGTTTGTTCTTTGATCCAGAAACTTACGATTTGTCTGAAGTGGGTCGTATTAAGATCAATCACAGATTCGGTATCTCTATGGAAGAGTGCCCGCCGTCTCACAGAACACTGACTCACAAAGATATCTTGAGCACTATCAAAACTTTGATCGACTTGAAAAATGGTCGTGGTGTTATCGACGATATCGATCACTTGGGTAACCGTCGTGTTCGTTCAGTTGGTGAGTTGCTTGAGAACCAATACCGTATCGGTCTAGTTCGTATGGAGCGCGCAATTCGTGAACGTATGTCTCTTCAAGATGTTGAGACAATGATGCCTCACGATCTAGTAAATGCGAAACCAGTGAACGCGGTTGTTAAAGAATTCTTCGGTTCTTCTCAATTGTCACAATTCATGGACCAAACAAATCCATTGTCTGAGATCACTCACAAACGTCGTTTGTCAGCTCTTGGCCCCGGCGGTTTGACTCGTGACCGTGCAGGTTTCGAAGTACGTGACGTACATCCTACGCACTACGGTCGTATCTGCCCAATCGAAACTCCAGAGGGACCAAACATCGGTTTGATCGCCTCTCTTGCGACTTACGCTCGTATCAACAACTACGGTTTCATCGAGACTCCGTATCGTAAAGTTGAGCAAGGTCAAGTTTCGAAAGACATCAACTACTTGTCAGCATTGGAAGAAGCTGGTCACCACATCGCTCCTGCGGCTCGTGACGAAGCTGGAAACAAATCTATCCAAACGGCTACTACTATCACTCGTCGTGATGGTGAGTACGAGATCGTGGATAAAGATAAAGTTGCTTTGATGGACGTTTCTCCATCGCAATTGGTTTCTATCGCTGCTTCATTGATTCCATTCCTAGAGCACGATGACGCCAACCGTGCCTTGATGGGGTCGAACATGCAACGTCAAGCGGTTCCATTGTTGCGTTCTCGCGCACCACTAGTTGGTACAGGCGTAGAGCGTTTGGTTGCTCGTGACTCTGGTACATCTGTCGTTGTTCAAAACGACGGTATCGTTGAAGAAGTCGATGCATCTCGTATCGTTATCCGTCGTTTCGCTAAAGGCGGCGAGTTGGGTGCGAACGTTGATATCTACAATTTGACTAAGTACCAACGTACGAACCAAAACACATGCTTCAATCAAAAGCCAATCGTAACAGTTGGTGATAAGGTTTCTAAAGGCGACATCGTTGCCGATGGTCCTTCAACTGAGCTTGGTGAGTTGGCTCTAGGTCAGAACATCCTAGTAGCGTTCACTCCTTGGCAAGGTTACAACTTCGAGGATTCTATCTTGATCTCTGAACGTTTGTTGAAAGACGACGTTTACACATCTATCCACATCGAAGAATTCGAGTGCGTAGCGCGTGATACAAAATTGGGTAAAGAAGAGATCACTCGCGATATCGCCAATGTCGGCGAAGAAGCGCTTAAAGACCTGGACAGCTCTGGTATCGTTCGCATTGGTGCGGAAGTTCGCCCTGGCTTCATCTTGGTTGGTAAAGTAACTCCTAAAGGTGAAACGCAACTTTCTCCTGAAGAAAAACTTTTGAGAGCTATCTTCGGTGAAAAAGCGGGTGACGTACGTGATACATCACTTCGCGCTCCATCCGGCGTTTACGGTACAGTTATCGATGCTCAAGTTTACTCTCGTGAAGGCGCAGACCGCGATGAGCGTTTGTCTTCAATCATCGAAGAGAAAAAACGTAAGCTAGAAAAAGACTTGGCTGTTGAGCAAAACGTTATCAAAAATAACGCTATCGGTAAGCTTCGTGACATCCTAGTAGGTAAAATCACTACTGGCGTATTGTTGAACGAAGACGGTTCTCAAAAGCTATTGAACAAAGGTCAAAACATCACTGTGGCGGATATCGAAACAATTCCATTCGAGTTGTTGAACTATATCCCTCTTGAGCAAGATCTTGAGTTCCAAGTTAATAAAATTATCGACAATGCTCGTAACCAACTTGACGCAGTTAAATTGGTCTTCAATGAGAAGATCGATCGCTTGCGCAAAGGTGACGAATTGCCTCCTGGCGTAATCAAAATGGTTAAGGTTTACGTTGCTATCAAACGTAAAATGCAAGTCGGCGATAAATTCGCGGGCCGCCACGGTAATAAGGGTGTCGTTTCTAAAGTATTGCCTCTTGAAGATATGCCATATCTTGCAGACGGTACTCCAGTAGACATGGTTTTGAATCCACTGGGCGTTCCTTCTCGTATGAATATCGGTCAGATCCTTGAGGTGCATTTGGGTTGGGCTGCTCATAACTTGGGTAAACAACTTGGCGAACACTTGCAAAAGTGGAACGCAGAAAATGCTCGTAAAGAAATGAAAGACATCTTCAATGATTCTGATATCAGCGCGAAACTTGATGGCGCAGACGAAGCTTCATTGAAATCAATGGTAACTCGTATGAAGAACGGTATCCACGTGGGTACGCCAGTCTTCGACGGTGCTCGTGAATCAGACGTAAAAGGCTTGTTAGATAAAGCGCAAGTTCCTTTGACTGGTAAGTCTATCCTATTCGACGGACGTACTGGTGAGCCGTTCACGAACCCAGTTACTGTGGGTATCATGTACATGTTGAAACTTCACCATCTCGTGGAAGAGAAGATCCACGCTCGTTCTATCGGACCTTACTCTCTCGTGTCGCAGCAACCTTTGGGCGGTAAAGCTCAATTCGGTGGTCAGCGTCTAGGGGAGATGGAAGTTTGGGCGATCGAGGCCTACGGTGCCGCTTACTCATTGCAAGAGTTCCTAACTGTTAAGTCAGATGACGTAGCAGGTAGAACACGCATGTACGAAAGCATCGTGAAAGGTGAAAACATCCTTGAACCGGGTCTTCCTGAGTCATTCAACGTATTGGTGAAAGAGCTTCAATCTCTTGCCTTGAACGTTGAGCTTATGGAGTCCGATATCCTTCGTGACCAAGATGAAGATTTTGGTGATGACGAAGTGATCGAGGGTGGTGAAACAACTGGTGGTTCGGCTCCAACAGAGCCAGGCCAACACTAATTAATACTTTAACAACAGGGGTGTTCTTTGAGAGACTTGTTGAATTTTTTCGATAAACCAAAAGATCCACTTTCGTTTGACGCCGTACGAGTATCGTTGGCGTCACCTGAAATGATTCGTGATTGGTCGTTTGGTGAAGTTAAGAAGCCTGAGACTATCAACTATCGTACATTCAAACCTGAGCGTGATGGTTTGTTCTGTGCGAAAATCTTCGGTCCTATCAAGGATTACGAGTGCTTGTGCGGTAAGTATAAACGTATGAAGTACCGTGGCGTCGTCTGTGAAAAGTGCGGCGTTGAAGTAACACAAACTAAAGTTCGTCGTGAACGTTTGGGCCACATTGAGCTTGCAACTCCAGTTGCGCACATTTGGTTCTTGCGTTCGCTACCTTCTCGTATTGGTAATCTTCTCAACCTATCACTTAAGGATGTTGAGAAAGTTTTGTATTGTGAAGCACACGTGGTTATCGATCCAATGGAAACTTCATTGGAAGATGGTCAAGTATTGACTGAAGAAGCATTGCAAGCTGCATTGAACGAATTCGGTCCTTCATTCAAATACGGCATGGGCGGCGAAGCTGTTCGTGACCTATTGAGAAAAATTGACCCAGAATATTTGTCTCGCAAACTTCGTTTGGAAGTTAAAGATACAAAATCTGAAGCTCAAATCAAAAAATTGACTAAACGTTTGCGCGTTGTTGAAGCTTTCAAAGGCTCTATCAACAAACCAGAATGGATGATGTTGGAAGCACTTCCTGTGCTGCCTCCTGATCTTCGTCCTCTGGTACCACTTGATGGTGGTCGTTTCGCGACTTCAGATCTAAATGATCTTTACCGTCGTGTTATCAACCGTAACAACCGTTTGAAACGTCTTCAGGAGCTTAACGCTCCAGACATCATCATCCGCAACGAAAAACGTATGTTGCAAGAAGCGGTTGATGCATTGTTGGATAACGGACGTCGCGGTAAAACGTTCACGGGTCCAAACAAACGTCCACTTCGCTCTCTTTCTGATATGTTGAAAGGTAAGCAAGGTCGTTTCCGTCAAAATCTACTTGGTAAACGTGTGGACTACTCGGGTCGTTCGGTTATCACTGTAGGTCCAACGTTGAAACTTCACCAATGCGGTCTTCCTAAGAAGATGGCTTTGGAACTTTTCAAACCATTTGTTTACAACAAATTGGAAGAAAAAGGCCTAGCTACGACAATCAAACAAGCTAAGAAACTTGTTGATCAAGAGACAGTAGAAGTTTGGGATATCTTGGCAGACGTAGTTAAAGAACATCCAGTTCTTCTAAATCGTGCGCCAACTCTTCACAGACTTGGTATCCAAGCTTTCGAACCGGTACTTCACGAAGGTAAAGCAATCCAATTGCATCCTTTGGTTTGTACGGCGTTCAATGCCGACTTCGACGGTGACCAAATGGCGGTTCACGTTCCACTTTCTGTGGAATCTCAAGTTGAAGCTCGTGTCTTGATGATGTCTACGAACAACATCCTTTCTCCGGCGTCTGGTAAACCAATCATCAATCCATCACAAGATATCGTGTTGGGCTTGTACTGGTTGACTCGTATGCGTCCTGGAGCAAAAGGTACTGGCAAAATCTTCTCTAGCGTTCAAGAAGCGCAATACGCTTACGAAACGGGCCTAGTAGATTTGCAAGCGGCTTGTAAAGTTCGTATCAATGGTAAAGTTCAGGAAACTACAGTAGGTCGTTCGATCTTGTCTGATAGCGTTCCTAAAGAAGTGCCATTCAACGAAGTGAACGTGCCGATGAATAAGAAACAAATCGCAGCTTTGATCGACAAGACTTTCCGTCTTGCTGGTGCAAAAGCGACTTGTATCTTGGCTGATAAAATCATGGAACTTGGTTTCAAATATTCAACTGCGGCAGGTATGTCTATCGGTATCGATGACATGGTTATCCCAGCTGCGAAAGCGACTATGATCGCTGACGCTGAAAAACAAGTGACAGAGATCCAACAGCAGTACGATGAAGGTTTGATCACAGATGGTGAGCGCTACAATAAAGTAGTGGATATCTGGGCGCAAACTGCAGATAAGATTGCTAAAGAAGGTATGAACGCGATTGAAAAACAAACGTTCGTAGTCGACGGCAAAGAAATCGTTGGCCCTTCATTCAATCCGATCTACATCATGGCTGACTCTGGTGCCCGTGGTTCCGCTGCGCAAATTCGTCAGTTGGGCGGTATGCGTGGTTTGATGGCGAAACCTTCTGGTGAAATTATCGAAACTCCGATCACTGCGAACTTCCGTGAAGGTTTGACAGTTATTCAATACTTTATCTCTACGCATGGTGCTCGTAAGGGTCTTGCCGATACAGCTTTGAAAACTGCGAACTCTGGTTACTTGACTCGTCGTCTAGTTGACGTTGCTCAAGACGTAGTTGTTTCTGAGATCGATTGCGGTATCGAAGACGGTTTGGAAATCACTCCAGTTTACGAAGCTGGTGAGATCATCCAAAACATCGGCGACCGTATCTTGGGCCGTACAGCATTGAAAGATGTTGTCGATCCTGCAACTAACAACGTTGTTGTTAGAGCAAACCAAGAGATCACTGAAACTGATGTTAAAACTATCGAGAGCTTGGGTATCGACAAAGTCGACATCCGTTCTGCTCTTGTGTGCCAATCTAAACGTGGCGTGTGCGTAAAATGTTACGGCCGTGACTTGTCTCGTGGTGCGACTGTGAACCTTGGTGAAACAGTTGGTATCATCGCAGCACAATCTATCGGTGAGCCAGGTACTCAGTTGACGATGCGTACGTTCCACTTGGGTGGTGCGGCTTCTCGTGCGGTTGAGCAATCAGTTCATACAACTCGTTATGACGGTACAATTAAACTTCAAAACGTTCATGCAGTAACAAACCGTAACGGTAAGTTAACTGTGATGAATCGTAACGGATCTGCTCTTGTTATCGATGAGGGTGGTCGTGAGCGTGAAAACTTCAAGCTCGTTTACGGTGCTGTTTTGAACTTTAAAGAAGGTGACAAAGTCACTAAAGGTCAAACTGTAGCTGAGTGGGATCCATATTCGAATCCAATCATCGCAGAGGTTTCTGCGAAGATCCAATATCAGGACATCGAAGAAGGTTCGACAATGCAGGAGCAAGTCGACGCGGTAACTGGTTTCGCGACTAAAGTTATCATGGAGTCTAAATCTTCTGACATTAAGCCAACAGTGTTCCTAGTAGATGGCTCTGGCAAAACATTGAATCTTCCTGGTCGTGACATCCCTGCGAGATATTTGATCCCAGTGGGTGCGCAACTTCTAGTTTCTGACCAACAGGAAGTTCACGCCGGTGACGTTATCGCGAAAATGCATCGTGAGACTTCGAAAACGAAGGATATCACGGGCGGTCTTCCGCGCGTTGCTGAATTGTTTGAAGCTCGTAAACCGAAAGAAGCAGCTATCATCTCTGAGATCGATGGTTATGTGACATTCGGTAAAGACGTTAAAGGTAAACAACGTGTGATCGTTACTCCTGAAGTGGGTGAGCAAAAAGAATACCTCATCCCTAAAGGTAAACACGTTGCTGTGAGAGAGGGTGAGTACGTAAGAGCCGGTGAAGCGTTGATGGATGGCCCAACAAATCCACACGACATTTTGGCGGTTTTGGGTGCGAAAGCTCTTTCTGCATACCTTGTAGATGAAATCCAAGAAGTTTACAGACTTCAAGGTGTTGGTATCAATGACAAGCACATCGAAGTGATTGTTCGCCAAATGCTACGTAAAGTGGAAATCAAGGATGCTGGCGACAGCCGTTTCTTGGCTGGTGAACAAGTTGAAAGATATGCTTTCGATGAAGAAAATGCTCGTATTAACCGTGAAGGCGGACAACCTGCTACATGCAATCCGCTTCTTCTAGGTATCACGAAAGTTTCTTTGAGCACTGACAGCTGGATTTCAGCAGCGTCTTTCCAAGAGACGACAAAAGTTCTTACAGAAGCAGCCATCAACTCTCGTACAGACCATTTGCGTGGCCTGAAAGAGAACATCATCATGGGTCGTTTGATCCCTGCTGGTACTGGTTTGACTTCATACAAACGCTGGAAAGTGTCTGTAGCTGAGGACGACGATACAAACTTCGTAGCATTGCCAGGCATGGGTGGTTCGGCCCAGCCTCATCAGGGGTAGACTTGTCTACACTTCAGCTCGCTGAAGTAGTTCTGAATGCGCCGGGAAACCGGTGCTAGCTAACAAGAAAGCGATCAGCTTCACAGGTTGATCGCTTATTCTGTCTGCTGGCTAACGAGAGAATGCATCGAAAAGATGTAAAAAGCTCAAAAAGTGGAACTCACGCCTCTTTTTAGCTTAGAAAATTAACAACAAAGTCTTGACCAGGGCGGATTCGGAATGTAATTTCCAGCGTCCTGAGTTCGAAGATTCGAATAAATTGTTTAAGGGGTTTTAAAAGTGCCTACAATTAACCAGCTCATCAAAAGTGAGCGTAAAGTTCAAAAGAACCAAACAAAATCACCAGCTTTGGCTTCATGCCCTCAGCGTCGTGGTGTTTGTACTCGTGTTTATACAACAACTCCAAAGAAACCGAACTCTGCTCTTCGTAAAGTAGCAAAAGTACGTCTTTCTAATGGTTTTGAAGTTATCTCTTACATCCCAGGTATCGGTCATAACCTTCAAGAGCATAGCGTTGTCTTGATCCGTGGCGGTCGTGTTAAAGACTTGCCGGGTGTTCGTTACCACATCGTTCGCGGTGTATTGGATCTTCAAGGTGTGAATGGCCGTCTTCGTGGTCGTTCTAAATACGGTACTAAGAGACCTAAGAAATAAGGATTGAGAGATGTCACGTCGTAAAAAGACCTTTAAAAGAGAAGTAATTCCAGATCCAGTTTTCAAAGATCTTGTTATTGCTAAATTCGTGAACAAAATGATGATCCAAGGTAAAAAAGCTACTGCACAGAAGCTTTTTTACGGAGCATTGAAAGAGCTTGAAGGAAAAATCCAAGGCGAAGAGCCAATGGCAGTTTTCAAGAAAGCTTTGGAAAACGTTAAGCCTTCTATCGAAGTACGCTCACGCCGTGTTGGTGGTGCTACTTACCAAGTTCCAGTAGATGTTCGTCCTTCTCGTCGTTTGGCTTTGGCTATGCGTTGGTTGGTAGAATACTCTCGCGAGCGCGGTGAGAAAGACTACTCTAAGCGTTTGGCTGGCGAGTTCATCGACGCTTACAACAATCGTGGAAACGCGATCAAGAAGAAAGACGACGTTCACCGTATGGCTGAAGCGAATAAGGCTTTCTCTCACTACAATTGGTAATCTGTATTCATGTCAGCTAAAGATCCTAAAGTTGTAGCTGATCTCAAGTATACTCGTAATATCGGCATCATGGCTCACATTGATGCCGGTAAAACGACGACCACCGAACGTATCTTATACTACACTGGAAAAAGTCATAAAATTGGTGAAGTTCACGACGGCCAGGCCACTATGGACTGGATGGTTCAAGAACAAGAGCGTGGTATTACTATCACGTCTGCTGCCACTATGGCGTTCTGGAAAGATCACAGAATCAACATCATCGATACTCCGGGGCACGTTGACTTCACTATTGAGGTTGAACGTTCTTTGCGCGTTCTTGATGGTGCTGTAGCTGTGTTTGACGGGGTGAACGGTGTTGAGCCTCAGTCTGAAACTGTTTGGAAGCAAGCGGACAAGTATAAAGTTCCAAGAATTTGCTTCATCAATAAAATGGACCGCGTAGGCGCTGACTTTGTGATGTCTTACGGGACAATCAAAGATCGCTTGCTAGCGAATCCAATCCCAGTTCAAGTTCCAATCGGCATGGAAGATTCCTTCCGTGGCGTTGTCGACCTTCTTGAAAACCGCGCTTATATCTGGACGACGTCAGGTATGGGTGACAACTTCGAAACTACCGATGTTCCTAACGACATGAAAGAGGAAGTAAATCGCTTCCGCACTGAAATCGTTGAGAAGATCGTTGAATTCGACGATGCGCTATTAGAAAAATATCTCAATGGCGAAGAGGTTTCCGTCGCAGAGCTGAAAGCAGCTCTTCGTAAAGGAACTCTTGAATTGAAAGCCTTCCCAGTATTCTGTGGCGCCGCTTTTAAAAATAAAGGTATTCAGCCTTTGCTTGATGGCGTGATCGACTATCTACCTTCACCAATCGAAGTTCCAGATATTGTAGGTCATGACCCTGAACGTGAAGATAAAGAGATCATTTGTAAAACTGATTTCGATGCTCACGTAGCAGCTTTGGCATTCAAAATTGCCAATGATCCATTTGCCGGCACTTTGACTTATATCCGTGTTTATTCGGGCGAAGTAAAAGTCGGTGATCAACTTTTGAATCCACGTACTCAGAAAAAAGAGCGCATTCAAAAGCTTGTGAAAATGCATGCGAACTCTCGTGAAGAAGTTCCTCATCTTAAAGCCGGTGATATCGGTGCCGTGATTGGTCTGAAATTCACAGGTACAGGTGATACTCTTTGCGAAACGTCTCATCCAGTTGTTCTTGAATCTATTACTTTCCCAGAGCCTGTTATCTCTGTAGCTATCGAAGCGAAGTCTTCGGCAGACCAAGAAAAAATGCTTCAAGGTTTGGAAAAGCTTCAGAAGGAAGATCCTTCTTCTAAATTAAGAACGGATCCTGAAACAGGACAAATCCTATTGTCTGGTATGGGTGAGCTTCATCTTGATATTTTGGTGGACCGTCTTCTTCGTGAACATAAAGTTCAGGCGAACGTCGGTAAGCCACAAGTATCATACAGAGAAACTATCACGGCAGCTGCAAGTGCGACTCATGTCTATGAACGTGAAATCGCAGGCGAGCAAAATTTTGCCTCAGTTTCTTTGACGATTGAGCCGATCAATCAGGCCGACCATATTCAGTTCGTTAACAAAGTTTCTCTTTCTAAAGAATTTACGGCTCCGTTTTTAAAGGCGATCGAAAGTGGCTTTCGCGAAGCTGCTGAAGTGGGGCCTTTGGCGAGCTACTCAATGTTGGGTATTAAGGGCACTTTGACTGCGGTTGAAGTTCGTCCAGAGGCTTCAACTGAAATGGCATTCAAGGCTGCGGCGTCTTTGGCCTTCAGAGATGCTGTAAAACAGGCGCAAGTTGAGCTTATGGAGCCTATCTTTAAGCTTGAAGTGACTTGCCCTGATGAATTTGTGGGCAATATTGTGGGTGATTTGAATTCACGTCGTGGAAAAATCCTCACAATGAACGTGAAGCAAGGGGGCGGGCAGGTTATCTCTGCAGAAGCTCCGTTGGCCTCTCTATTTGGTTATGCGACTGATGTGCGCAGTTTAAGCCAGGGGAGAGCAAGTTTCTCGATGGAATTCCTGGAGTACGCAATTGTCCCAGTGAAGGCTAAAACGGAAATTCTTCATAAAATGGGAAGATACTAAAAATTTAATTTTTTCCCTTTGACAATTATTTTTTATGTGCGCATACTCGCGCACTCGTGACATCTAAATTTACAAAAAACCCCCCGCGTTTGGTGGACTATCTAGGCCGCAAGGGCTAATTCGGGGCAAGTTTTCGATGGGATTGGGTGTTCGGTTATTAACAAATTTGCTAGTAATTACGCTACCTTATAAAGAAGAGAAGTGTCCTTATGCAAAGTCAAAAGATTAGAATTCGCCTAAAGGCGTTCGATCACAAATTACTTGATCAGTCGACGAAAGAAATCGTTGAGACTGCTCGTCGTACAGGCGCAAAAGTTGCGGGTCCAATTCCCTTGCCTACTCGCATCAATCGCTACACAGTACTTCGCTCTCCACACGTAGATAAAAAATCTCGTGAGCAATTCGAAGTTAGAACTCACAAGCGTATGCTTGATATCCTTGAACCTACTCAACAAACAGTAGACCAATTGATGAAGTTGGACCTTTCTGCTGGTGTTGACGTTGAAATCAAATTGTCAGCAATCTAGGAGTAAGACGTGAGCGAAACACAAGAAAACACACAAACGTCTACAGGTCTAAAGCTGAACGGCTTGTTCGCCTTCAAAGAAGGTATGGCTACAATCTACAATGAACAAGGTGAAGCGGTTCCAGTAACAGTTCTTCGTTATGAGCCTTGGTTTGTATCTCAAATCAAAACGAACGAAGCTGACGGTTACGAAGCTATTCAAGTAGCTTGCGAACCTAAAAAAGCTAAAAATTCAAACAAAGCAGAACAAGGCCACCTTAAAGGTGCTGGTTTCGAGAATGGCGCGAAATTCGTAAAAGAAATTCGTCAAGCTCTTCCAGAAGGTCTTACTGTTGGCGCGCAAGTATCAATCGATTCTTTGGCTAAAGGTGACATCGTTAAGATGACTTCTAAGTCTAAAGGTAAAGGTTTTGCGGGCGTTATGAAACGTTGGAACTTTGCCGGTGGTCCTGATGCCCACGGTTCTAAATTCCACCGTCGTCCGGGTTCTTCTGGTAACAGAACATGGCCAGGCCGTGTTATGCCAGGTAAGAAATTCCCAGGTCACTTGGGTAACGAAACAGTAACTGTAAAGAACGTTGAAATCGTAGAGATCATCCACGCTGAAAACGTTGTTTTGGTTAAGGGTCCAGTTCCAGGTGCTAAAAACACTTTGGTTAAGTTGGTGAAGTAATATGGCTACAGTTAATGTATTAAACTGGAAAAAAGAAAAAGTAGGATCTGTTGATCTTGCAGCTGATGTTTTCGAAACTCCTGTTAAAAAGGAAGTTTTGCACACTGTAGTTCAATGGCAATTGGCTAGCCGTCGCCAAGGTACTCACATGACTAAAACAAAAGGTCTTGTGAGCGGTGGTGGTAAGAAGCCTTTCAAACAAAAAGGTACTGGTGGAGCTCGTCAAGGTTCTAGCCGTTCTATCTTGATGCCTGGTGGTGGTACTGCTTTCGGTCCTCAACCTCGCAGCTACGCGTTCGTTCTTCCTAAAAAAGTTCGTCGCTTAGGTTTGAGCATGGCTCTTTCTCACCTTCAAAAAGAAGGCAAGTTGTTCGTAGTAGACAGCATGCAATCTGAAGGTAAAACAGCTGAATTGAGCAAACGTCTTAAAGCGTTTGGTTTGAAAAAAGCTGTATTGGTGGATGCTAATGTTGATGACAAATTCAACCGTGCTTCTAAAAATCTTGAATCATTCAAATACTTCCCAGTTGAAGGTTTGAACGTATTCGATCTATTGAAATACGATGCGGCAGTTATCACTAAAGAATCTGTTGCAAAGATCGTAGATCGTTGCTCATTGGAGAAGGCGTAACATGAAACAAGTAATTAAAGCTCCTCTAGTTACAGAGAAGAATACTTATCATAACGCTGCTGGTGTTTATGTGTTCGAAGTAGACTTGAAAGCTTCTAAAACAGAGATCAAAGCTGCTGTTGAGAAAAACTTCAAAGTTAAAGTTGCTGGCGTAAGAACTAACATCTGCCGCGGCCACTCTAAGTACACTAAATTTGGATTAACAAAGGTTCCTTACTGGAAGAAAGCTTTCGTAAAGCTTGCTGAAGGTGAGAAAATCGCTCTATTTGAGGGAGTATAAAGATGGGTATCAGAAATTTCGCCCCACGCTCTCATGGTCGTAGAGGAATGACTGGTTTTGATTTCTCTGAAATCACAAAAACTTCTCCAGAGAAGTCTTTGCTAGCTCCTCTTACTAAAAAAGGCGCTCGTAACAATCACGGTCAAATTACTATTCGTCACCAAGGTGGCGGACACAAACGTAAATACCGTTTGATTGATTTCAAACGTACTAAACTTGAAGTTCCAGCAAAAGTCGTATCAATCGAGTACGATCCAAATAGAACTTCTCGTATTGCTCTTCTTTCTTATGCTGACGGCGAGAAAGCTTACATCATTGCTCCAGTGGGCTTGAATGTTGGCGATACTGTGTTGTCTTCTGAGAAAGCGGACATCAAACCTGGTAACGCTTTGTCTTTGTCTGCTATCCCTGTTGGTACAGTAATTCACAATATCGAATTGCGCCCAGGTAAAGGTGGTCAAATTTGCAGAGGTGCAGGTGCAAGCGCGACTTTGGCTGGTAAAGGTGATAAGTACTGCCAAGTTCGTATGCCATCTGGTGAATTGAAGCAGGTTCTTTCTGTATGCCGCGCTTCAATCGGCCAAGTAGGTAACACTGACAATGAAAATATCGCTCTTGGTAAAGCGGGTCGTTCTCGTTGGAGAGGTATCCGTCCAACTGTTCGCGGTATGGCGATGAACCCAGTTGACCATCCACTAGGTGGTGGTGAAGGCGTGGGTAAAGGTCACCATCCTGTAACTCCATGGGGTCAACCATGCAAAGGTTACAAAACGAGACATAACAAGAGAACTAACTCGTCAATCATCAAGAGACGTAAGTAGGAGTAGCACGTGGCACGCTCAATTAAAAAAGGTCCATTCGTTGATCTTCATGTACAAAAGAAGATTGATCATGCGATCGAAAAAAATGACAAAAAAGTTATTAAAACTTGGTCTCGTCGCTCAACAATCCTTCCTGAGGCTATCGGTCTTACTTTCGCCGTACACAACGGTCGTAAGTTTGTTCCAGTGTACATCACTGAGAACATGATTGGTCACAAACTCGGTGAGTTTGCGCCAACAAGAACTTTCCAAGGCCATGCTGAGAAGAAAGCTGCAGCTCCAGCTGCTGCTAAGAAGTAGTAGAGGTTGATAATGGAAGTTAAAGCTAGTCTAAAATACGCAAGAGTAGGTGCTCAAAAAGCAAGACTTGTTGTTGATTTGGTTCGCGGTAAAGACGTGAATGAAGCAATCAAAACTCTTACTTTCTTGAACAAAAAAACTGCAGGTATGGTTAAGAAATTGATCGAATCAGCAGTAGCTAACGCTGAATACAAAAAAGTTATGGATGTAGATAACTTGGTTGTTAAATCTATCTGGGTTGATCAAGGTCCTGTGCTTAAAAGATTCCGTCCTCGCGCTCAAGGCCGTGCGTTCGGTGTTCGTAAGAAAACAAGCCACATCAACGTAGTACTTGAGGAGAAATAATCGTGGGACAAAAGGTTAATCCAATTGGTTTACGCGTTGGTGTTATTAGAACTTGGGACTCTCGCTGGTATGCGAAGGGTAACCAATATTTCGAAAATCTTCATGAAGATATCCGTTTGCGCAAATACTTGAAAAACAAGTTGAAGCACGCGGGTGTTGCGAAGATCGAAATGGAACGTGCAGCGAAGAAGATCAAAATCATCATCTCGACTGCTCGCCCAGGTGTTGTCATTGGTAAAAAAGGTACTGGTATCGACGCTCTTAAAGCGGAAGTTCAAAAACTTACACCCAACGAAGTTTTCTTGAGCATCCAAGAAGTGCGCAAGCCAGACCTCGATGCTCAGCTCGTCGCTGAGAGCATTGCTCAACAACTTGAGAAACGTATCTCTTGGAGAAGAGCTCTTAAAAAATCTATTGCAGCTGCGATCAAAGGCGGCGTGAGAGGTATCAAGATCCGTGTTTCGGGACGTCTTGATGGTGCAGAGATTGCTCGTTCAGAGTGGTACAATGAGAAGAGTGTTCCTCTTCACACATTGCGTGCAGATATCGATTACGGTACTGCAGAAGCTTCGACAGCATACGGTATCATTGGATTGAAAGTATGGATCTATAAAGGCGATATCTTATCTGCTCGCGAAGTTGAGGAGGCAGGTCGTGTTAAGTCCTAAAAGAGTAAAATGGCGTAAACAATTTGTAGGCCGCGCAACTGGCTTTGCAGTAAGAGGTGCTAACCTTGATTTCGGAGACTACGGTCTTCAAGCAATCGAGGAAGGCCGCTTGACTGCTCGTCAATTGGAAGCTGGTCGTATTGCTATCTCTCGTTCAGTTAAGCGTGGTGGTAAAATTTGGTGCCGTGTGTTCCCAAATATTCCTGTAACAAAAAAGCCAGCTGAAACTCGTATGGGTAGCGGTAAAGGTAACCCAGAATTGTGGGTTGCCCGTGTTCTTCCTGGAAAAGTTCTTTTCGAAATGAACGGTGTGACTCGTGAGCAAGCTAAAGAAGCTTTCGAACGTGCAGCTCACAAACTTCCTTTCAAAACTCGTTTCTTGGTTAGGGAGTAGTTATGAAGTTCGTAGAGATTAAAGATCTTTCTGTAACTGAATTGAAAAAGAAAAGAGCAGCTCTTTCTGAAGAGTTGTTCCAAGCTCGTATCAAGAATTCAATTGGTCAACTTTCTAACCCAATTGAAATTCGTGATCTTCGCAAAAACATTGCGAGAATCAATACAGCAATCGTAAAGAAAGTAGCGAGGTAGTTAAATGACAACTGAAACAAATACTCGTGGTCGTAAAATCGAAGTAGTTGGTGAGGTTATCAGCGACAAGATGGATAAAACTATCTCTGTCCTAATCTACCGCATGGTGAAACACGCTAAGTATGGTAAGTACGTTAAGAAAACTTCTGTTTTCAAAGCGCACGACGAGAAAAATGAAGCGAAAATTGGCGACATCGTTAAAATTCGTGAAACTCGTCCTCTTAGCAAAACTAAACGTTGGGCTTTAGCGGAAATCGTTGAAGCTGCGAAAGCGTAAGGGGCACACCATGATTCAAATGCAAACTAGACTAAACGTAGCTGATAACTCTGGCGCAAAAGAAGTTATGTGCGTAAAGGTTCTTGGTGGTTCTAAACGTCGTGTAGCATCTATTGGTGATGTTATCGTTGTTTCTATCAAAGAAGCTTTGCCAAATGCTAAAGTTAAAAAAGGTGACGTGGCTAAAGCTGTTGTTGTTAGAACTGTGCAAAAACTTCGTCGTCCAGATGGATCTTACATCCGTTTCGATGATAACTCTGCAGTTTTGATCAACGCTTCTAAAGAGCCAATCGGAACTCGTATCTTTGGACCAGTAGCAAGAGAGCTCAGAGCAAAGTCGTTCGTTAAGATCGTATCTTTGGCTCCTGAAGTTCTTTAATTGGGGTGTGAGATGAATCGCTTACAAGCAAAATATCAAAAAGAGATCTCTCCCGCTCTTCAAAAGCAATTGGGAGTTAAGAACGTAATGCAAGTACCTCGCCTAGAGAAAATCACTCTAAGCGTGTGCTTGAGCGAAGCTGTTCAAAATCCAAAAATTTTGAACACTGTTGTTGATGAAATCACAGCGATCACTGGTCAAAAAGCCGTGATCACTAAAGCTAAAAAAGCTATCTCTAACTTCAAATTACGTGCAGGCATCCCATTGGGTGTTCGCGTAACTTTGAGAAGAGAAAGAATGTGGTCATTCCTTGACCGTTTGAACACTTTGGCTCTTCCACGCGTACGTGACTTCCGTGGTTTGCCAAACAAAGGTTTCGACGGCCGTGGTAACTACAACATGGGTCTTAAGGAACAAATCGTGTTCCCAGAGATCAACTTCGATAAAGTTGATAAAACTCGTGGTATGAACATCACAATCTGTACAACTGCTAAAAACGACGCTGAAGGCAGAGCGCTTCTTGAAGCACTTGGCATGCCTTTCAGAAAGTAGGATGAACAATGGCACGTAAAGCAAGTATTGTTAAAAACAACAAGAGAAAAGAAATTGCTAAGCGCTACACTGCTTACAGAGCAGAGCTTAGAGCAAAAGCCGTTGACATGAAACTTTCTGAAGAAGAAAGAGGCGAAGCTCGCAAGAAGCTTCAAGCTCTTCCTAAGAACACAAACATCAACCGTGTTATCACGCGTTGTGAACTTTCTGGTCGCCCTCGTGGTAACTACAGAAAATTCGGTTTGTCTCGTATCGCCTTCAGACAACTTGCGCTTGACGGTAAATTGCCAGGCGTAACGAAAGCTAGCTGGTAAGAGGAAAACTATGGATACAATTTCTCAATTCCTTACAATCATTAGAAACGCAGGCGCAGCGAAACACGAAAAAGTGGATCTTCCTGCTTCTAAAGTTCGCGCGGGCATCGCTCAAATCCTTGTTAACGAAGGTTTGATCCGTAGCTTCAAAGTTGCGAAAGACAGCAAGCAAGGCATCATGCGCGTTTACTTGAAATACGATGAAGCTGGTCACCACGTGATCAACTCTATCGACAAAGTAAGCCGTCCAGGCCGTCGCGTTTATGTTAAATCCGATAAAATTCCTCAAGTTCGTTCTGGTATGGGTATGTCCATCATCAGCACAAGCAAGGGCATCATGAGCGGTAAGCAAGCAGCTGAGCAAAATCTCGGCGGCGAATTGCTTGCGACTCTTTGGTAGGTGAAACATGTCACGTATTGGTAAAGCACCCGTTATTTTTGATAACACAGTAAAAGTAGATGTTACACCTGCTAACGAAGTTGTGATCAAAGGCGCTAAATCTTCTTTGAAGATTGGTATGAAGCCTGAAGTTACAGCTAAAGTTGAAGGCAACAAAGTTGTCTTGACTCGCAAAGACGACTCTAAAGAATCACGTGCATTGCACGGTCTTTACAGAGCTCTAGTTCAAAACGCTGTAGTAGGCGTTACTAAAGGCTTCACTAAAGGTCTTGAACTTCAAGGTGTCGGTTATCGTGCGAACGTTGCAGGTAAAAAATTGGAGCTTTCTTTGGGCTTCTCTCACCCTGTGATTTTCGACATCCCAGAAGGCATCGAAATTAAAGTTGAAAAACAAACTAGCTTGTCTATCACTGGCGCTAGCAGAGAACTTGTTGGTCAAGTAGCTGCTAAAATCCGTTCATTCCGTCCACCAGAGCCATACTTGGGTAAAGGTGTTCGTTACGCTGGTGAGCACATCCGTCGTAAAGCCGGTAAGTCAGCTGGTAAATAGAGGTAATGTATGAAATTAAAAATGTCTAAGCATACAAGTGATAGAAAAGTAAATCGCCTCAAAAAGAAAATCAGAATCCGTAAAACTGTTAACGGAACTGAAGAAAGACCTCGTCTTTGCGTATACAGAAGCGGTAAGCATATGTACGCGCAAATTATCAATGACGTAACTGGACACACTGTTGTTTCAGTTTCTTCTCTTGGTAAAGAAGATAAGTCTGGTGTTGAGATGGCTAAGCTTGTTGGTATGGAAGTGGCGAAAGCTGCTAACGCTAAAAACATTAAGAGCGTGGTATTTGACCGTAACGGTTACTTGTACCATGGCCGTGTTAAATCTCTAGCTGATGGCGCTCGTGAGGGCGGCCTCAATTTCTAAGGAGTGAAGTGTGGAGAAAGTTCAAGCTCAAGCAGCTGAATTAGAAGAGCGTGTAGTAGCGATCAACCGCGTAACAAAAGTTGTTAAGGGTGGTCGTCGCTTCTCTTTCGCAGCTCTAGTAGTTGTTGGTAACAAAGCTGGTGATGTTGGTTTTGGTTCTGGTAAAGCAGGCGAAGTTCCTGAAGCTATCGGCAAAGCTAGCAGATCTGCTAAGAAATCAGCTAAATCTGTGACTCTTAAAGAAGGTCGTACAATTCCTCACGAAGTTATCGGTAAATTCGGCGCTGCAAAGGTTATTATGAAACCGGCAGCTCCAGGTACTGGTGTAATCGCGGGTGGTGCAGTTCGTGCCGTTCTTGAGTCAGTTGGCGTTAAAGATATTCTTACTAAATGTGTTGGTACTCGTAACCCTCACAACGCGGTAAGAGCAACAATCGATGGTTTGAATCAACTTAAGCAGTTGAGCAAATAGTCGGAGGCAAAAATGGCTAAGAAATTTGTTGTTACATTGAAAAAATCGACTATCGGCTGCACTCAAGAACAAAAAGATGCAGTTCGTTGCCTTGGTTTGAAGAAGCTTCATTCAACTGCTGAAGTGAATGATACTCCTGCAAACCGTGGTCAGATCATGAAAGTTCAACATTTAGTAAATGTTGAAGTTAAGGGGTAATCCATGAGCTTGCTTAATCAACTAGCTCCTAAAGCTGGATCAAAACACGCTCCAAAAAGAATCGGTCGTGGTATCGGTTCTGGTATGGGCGGCACGTCTACTAAAGGTCACAAGGGTCAATTGGCTCGTACTGGTGGCAAAGTGCGTCGTGGTTTCGAAGGTGGTCAAACACCTATGCATCGTCGTTTGCCTAAATTTGGTTTTAGCAACGTCGCATTTGCTAACAACTTTGAGATTGTCAATATCGGACAACTTGCTAAATTTTCTGGAGAGGTAAATCCTGAAACTCTTCACCAAGCAGGCCTAGTAAATGGCGGCGCGGTTAAGATTTTGGGAAATGGCGAGCTAAAAACAGCTTTGACTGTTAAAGCTCACAAATTTTCAGAAAGCGCTAAGAAAGCTATTGAAGCTGCTGGCGGCAAAGTCGAGGTAATTAAGTAGTGTCTGCACTAGAGAGCATCGCAAAGAATTCGGATCTTCGTAAACGTATTTTCTTCACGTTAGCTATGTTAGCGATTTACAGAATCGGCGTGCACGTTCCAACACCAGGTGTGGATGGAACTGCAGTCCTTTCGTTCTTCCAAGCACAAAGCCGCGGGATCTTCGGACTCTTTAACACCTTCACAGGTGGTGCTCTTTCCCAATTCAGTGTTTTTGCATTGGGAATCATGCCTTACATCTCTGCTTCTATCATTTTCCAACTTTTGACTTCTGCTGTTCCAGTTCTAGAAGGCCTTAAGAAGGAAGGGGAGCAGGGACGTCGTAAGATCAATCAATACACTCGCTATGCGACTGTAGCTCTTGCCGTGGTTCAAGGTTACGGTATCAGCAGCTGGTTGATGAATTCTACAAGCCCAGATGGACGTCCTCTTGTGATTGCTCCAGTTGTGGCGTTTATGCCTTTCCAAATCATGACTATCATCACTTTGACTGCTGGTACTTGTTTTATCATGTGGTTGGGTGAACAAATCACTGAAAGAGGCATCGGTAACGGTTCTTCTTTGATCATCTTCACTGGCATCGCGGCCGCAATTCCTGCAGGTGCGCAACGTCTTTTCGAACTAGTTAGATCTGGTGAGATGAAATTTGCTTTGATCCTTGTGTTGTTGGCTTTCATGGTGGCGATCATCGCTGCTGTTATTTATATGGAAGTTGCTCAACGTAAGATCACAGTTCAGTACTCTCAACGTGCTGGTGGCGGCGGAATGCAATCTATGCAAACTCCGACAAGCCATTTGCCAATTAAAATTAATTTCTCGGGCGTTATTCCGCCAATCTTTGCGAGCTCTTTGTTGATGTTCCCTGCGACAATGGCTCAATTCGTACATGTTCCTTGGTTGAAAGCTCTTCAAGAGTCTTTGAATCCGTCAGGTACGATCTTTAATATCATGTTTGTTGCATTGATCGTGTTCTTCTCGTTCTTTTATACAGAGATCGTGTTCAATCCAACTGAAGTTGCTGACAACTTGAAAAAGTACGGTGGCTTTATCCCAGGTGTTCGCGCTGGTAAGAGTACTTCTGACTATATCCAGAAAGTTCTTGAGCGTGTAAATGTCCTTGGTTGTGTATACTTATCTACTATCTGTATTTTGCCGGGTATTTTGGCGAGCCAATTGAACGTTCCGTTCTATTTCGGTGGAACAAGTCTTTTGATCTTGGTAGGTGTTGCTTTGGATACTGCTCAGCAAATCCAATCTCACATTATCACTCAAAAATACGAAGGCTTCATGAAGGGTGCTAAAGTCCGTAGCAGAAGGGTTCAATTTTAATGAACTTGATCCTGTTTGGAGCCCCAGGGGCCGGTAAAGGTACGCAGTCTGAGCTTTTGATTAAACGCCACGCTATGACACAGATCAGCACTGGCGATCTATTCAGAGCTGCGATCAAGGGTCAGACTGATCTCGGCAAAAAAGCTCAAGAATATATGGATAAAGGTCAACTTGTGCCGGATAGCATCGTTATCGGTATGGTTGAGGAAGTTCTTCTTAAAGGTGTTAAGAACTTTATCCTAGACGGCTTTCCAAGAACGGTAGCCCAGGCAGAAGCATTGGATGCTTTACTTAGTAAAATGAATCTTTCCATTGGAAAAGCGATCTTTTTAGAAGTTCCAATGAGTATATTAATGGATCGTTTGACGGGTAGACGCGTTTGTAAAAATTGCGGGGCTGTCTACCACATCGTCAGTAAGCCTTCAAAAGTTGAAGGCGTATGTGATAACTGCGGCGGGGAAGTCATTCAACGTAATGACGATAAAGCGGATGTCATCGAGACACGCTTAAAGACCTATCAGGAATTCACAAGCCCACTTAAAGAATTTTATAAAACGTCAGGAAAATACATCGAAGTGGACGGTAATAGAAACACCGAGGAAGTTTATAAAGAGATCGAAAAAGTAATAAAGTAGGCTGCTGTATTATTTTATCTCTAGACTTCAATGGTTCTTGGTGTTAGCGTGCCGAACCGCGTTTGTATTTTTGCTGGGATTTACGACTTATTTTTGAGTCGGAATATTAGCAAGTATGGGAAGACATTATGAAAGTAAGACCATCAGTAAAAGCAATTTGTAACAAGTGTAAAGTTATTAAAAGAAAAGGCGTTATTCGCGTTATCTGCGAAAACCCTAAACATAAGCAAAGGCAGGGTTAATCATGGCACGTATTCTTGGTGTCGACTTACCTAGAAATAAGCGCGTTGAAATCGCGTTGACATACATCTATGGCATTGGACGTCCTCGTGCGGCTATGATTGTGAAGCAAGTTGGTATTCCTTCATCTTTGAGAACTGAAGGTCTAACAGACGAGCACATCGCTAAAATCCGCTCTATCATCGAATCAAACTTCAAAGTAGAAGGTGATTTGCGTCGTGAAATCGGTTTGTCTATCAAACGTTTGATGGACCTTAACTGCTATCGTGGTATCCGCCATCGTAAAGGCTTGCCAGTTCGTGGTCAGAACACTCGTTCTAATGCACGCACTCGTAAAGGTCCTAAGAAGACGGTAGCTAACAAGAAAAAAGCCGTGTAGTTAAAGGGAATTAGCGATGAATACTGAAAATAAAGCAAAAACAGTTGCTAAGAAAAAAGTTAAAAGAAACGTTCCTCAAGGAAACTGCTATATCTCAGCTGGTTTCGGCAATGTTATCGTAACGATGACAGATCCGAATGGAGCTACGGTGTCTTGGTCCTCTGCTGGTCACCTTGGTTTCAAAGGTTCTCGTAAGGGAACTCCATTTGCAGCTCAAGTCGCGGCAGAAGACGCTGCAAAAAAAGCTATGGAAGCAGGTATGAAATCTGTGGACGTTTATCTTAAAGGACCAGGCGCTGGTCGTGAACCAGCTATCCGTGCGTTGGCTGCTACTGGCATGAGAATCTTGACTCTTAAAGATATCACACCAGTTCCACATAACGGTTGCCGTCCACCTAAGCGTAGAAGAATCTAAGGAGTATATCGTGAGCTGCATTAACGAAAGCGTTTGTAAGCTTTGCCGTCGCGAAAACGTGAAACTTTTCTTGAAGGGTGATCGTTGTTACACAGATAAGTGTTCTTTCGAAAGAAGACCTTATCCTCCAGGACAACACGGTCAATCTCGTTTGAAGTTCTCTGAATTTGCACTTCAATTGCGTGAAAAACAAAAAACTAAAAGATATTACGGTGTTTCCGAGAAACAATTCGTAAAATATGTACAAGAAGCGAACCGTTCAAAAGGATTGACTGGTACTGAGCTTCTTAAAAATCTTGAGATGAGACTTGATAACGTTGTCTACTCTTTGGGATTTGCTAACTCTCGCCGCGAAGCAAGACAGCTTGTTAAGCATAACCATTTCTTGTTGAATGGTAAGAGAGCTAACATTCCAAGCATTTTGGTTGCTAAGGGTGATGTTATTCAGGTTTCTGAAAAGAGCCGCGAAGTAGCGAAGGTTCAAGCTGCAATTCAATCTGTAGCTAGACGTTCTGTACCAGCATGGCTTGAAGCTGATCATGGCGCATTCAAAGGTACTGTTAAAGATCTTCCTAACCGTGAAGACGTAACAGTTGCAGTTGAAGAAAACATGATCGTTGAATACTACTCAAGATAATTTAACCTCTCGGGGGATCCATGCAAGAGCATTATTATAAATTTTGGAGAGAGATGATCAAGCCGAAGGGATTCGAGATTGATCGTGATACTCTTCGTGATGACTACGCAAAATTCATCATCCGTCCCCTCGAAAGAGGCTTCGGTGTTACTCTTGGTAACTCCCTAAGAAGAATTCTTCTTAGTTCTATGATGGGTTCTGCAATTACTGCGGTTAAATTCGAAGGCGTTTTGCACGAATTTACTACGATCCCAGACGTTCTTGAAGATGTAACAGACATCATCTTGAACCTTAAAGAAGTTCGCTTCAAACAATACACTGCTGATTCTTTGACTTTGAAGATCAATAAAAAAGGTCCAGGCAAAGTAACTGCAGCTGATATCCAAACGTCAGATAAGATTGAGGTTCTAAACCCTGATCACCATATCGCGACTTTGGGTGCGAATGCGACTTTTGCGGCTGAAATCATCGTAAGTTTCGGTCGTGGTTATGTACCGACAGAAAACAGAGAAACTGACCTTCCAGTTGGCTTTATCGGCGTTGACGCTCTTTACAGCCCTATCAGAAAGGTTAACTACAACGTATCAAATGCCCGTGTTGGTCAACGTACTGACTACGATGCATTGACTTTGGAAGTTTGGACTGACGGTTCATTGAAGCCAGAAGAATCTGTAGCTCTTTCATCTAAAATCATGAAAGAACAACTTCAGATCTTCCTAACATTCGATGAAATGATGGAACCAGCTGAAGAAGCACGTGAGTTGGGATCTCCTTCATTGAACGAGAACTTGTTCCGTTCTGTAGACGATCTTGAGCTTTCTGTTCGTTCTGCGAACTGCTTGAAAAACGCTAACATCCGCTACATTGGTGAGTTGGTTGTTCGTTCTGAAGCAGAAATGCTTAAAACTAAAAACTTTGGTCGTAAGTCTCTTAATGAAATCAAGGAAATCCTTGGTGAGATGGGACTTGGTCTTGGCATGAAGATCGAAGGCTGGCCTCCGGCTGGCTGGGATCCAAGCCAACCTCCTCAGAAGAGAGACAGCCAACAGTAATCACCAAGCTGGTGATTGAGGTGATGGTTCCCTTCACGGGGAGCCATTAAGGCGGGAAGCCTGAATGCCTGAAACCCCTTTGGGTTTCAAAAAAGTGACACTTAGCAATTAAGCTAGAGTGTTCTATCGTGGTGATACCTAATCCGGTCATCACGTTCTAATCGGAGAGTAAAATGAGTTCACACAGAAGAAGAGTAAAACATTTCGATCGTAAATCTGGCCCTCGTAAAGCTTTGATCAGAGGATTGGTTAATTCTCTAGTTGAGCACGGCCGTATCACTACAACTGTTGACCGCGCGAAAGAAATCCGTCGTCACGTTGAAAAAGCGATCACTCTTGGTAAAAAAGGTGACTTGGCTACAACTCGCTTGTTGTTGTCTCGCTACCCAAATCAAGAAGTTGTTAGCACGATCGTAAAAGATCTAGCTCCTCGTTTCAAAACACGCCCGGGTGGATACACTCGCATCATCAAAATCGGTCGTCGCCCAGGTGACACTGCTGAGATGGCGTTCCTTGAATTCGTTGACTACGATTTCGAAGCTAAAGGTCAAGCTACTGAAGCGAAAGCTGCTAAAGCTGAACCAAAAGCTGCTGCTAAAACAGCAACTAAAGCAAAAAAAGCTTCTACTAAATTGGTAGCTGCTAAAAAGAAATCAGTTAAGAAAACTCAGAAGAAAGCAAGAGCAGCAGCTCGCGCATAGTTCTAATCTGACTTGTCAGACTAGACAATCTGAAATTCAAAATGAAATTTCAAAAAAAGCCTGGGTTATCCCGGGCTTTTTTCTTTTGGAGAAAGAAGCAGTAATTGCTTTCGTGAGAGCGCTGCTTGCTTGAGAAATGATCTAGGACTATGGTGATCACCATATGAAGATATGCGCGTAATGTGCGCGATAATGGGGGCTGTGATGAAACAGCATTTGAAGGCTTTAGTTGTTGTCGTGATTCTAGGTACGTTGGCGGTGTGGGGGTTTAATCACTTCTTCATGCCCAGAGTGCAGCAAGCTCCGACGACAATGGTGAACCTTGAAGACATGGAAAAGAACGGTGTTCCTAATTTTCAAGCCGAGACTTTGACGGGCGAGAAAATTGAACTTAGTCAATTCAAAGGCAAAGTTGTTATCGTCAACTTCTGGGCTTCGTGGTGTGGGCCTTGTGTTGAAGAAGTGCCGTCTTTGATCAAACTTGTGAATGAATTTAAAGGTGACGTTCAGCTGATCGCGATCTCTGGCGATAGCAACCTTGATGATATCAACATTTTCCTAAAGTCTTTTCCTGGCTTGAAGGCCGAGAATATCAAAATTGTTTATGATCAAGATCGCTCGAAGATGAAAATGTTCGATATCTCTCGGTTGCCGGAATCTTTGGTGCTGTCGAAGGATCAGAAGCTTGCTAAGAAATTGGTTGGCGGTATCGACTGGTTCACGAAAGACTCTTTGGAGTATATGCGCGGTCTTATCAGTAAATAAAAAAACGCCGCTTGGTTCTTTGTGATTGATTGTCTGTCTGACTGGTTGACGGCGACTGTTTGAGTGAATTGCTTTATTGCCGAAAACTTTGTCTGGATCAAGCCATCCATGGCCTGAGCCTTGTGAGGTCACGTTTTTGATACCTCATAATTCCTAAATTATTTTTTTAACTCAGTCTTTGATCTTAAGTCGCTATTCGCAATCAAAAGATAAATCGAGTTTTGTTCCTTCGATCAACGGTGAACTGAATTTCAAAATGTTGTCACTGACAGTGAAGGCTGTTGAGGTGACTCCGTTGATGGAAACTTTCATTGTACTGGGATCTGGGGCGCACTGTAAGGTTAAGTGAGTCATCGAGTTCACGATTTTATCTTTGAATGTATTTAAGTTGTTCGTGAAATCGGCGTCGCAGATGCTGCCGATGCCTCCGTCTGTAAGAGCTGACATCTGCGAGTAGACAATGCCTTGGTGACTTGGTGATGTGCTGGCTGCATCTTGGGCTGATTCACAGGTGCTGTCGTTGGGCTTCACGATGATCGAGTTAAATGTAAAGCGTACATCAGAACCAAATGTCGATTGTGCCACTGTCATAAGATTAGCTGGCATATCTTCCGCTTCAAGAGGCTGATAAGAGCCTGTGGCATCCGTCGGTTTTACTTTTGAGGCATCTCCACCCACAGATCTTTCGTCTTCGTTTGACACGATAATGACAGATACAGCGGCACCCGGACGGTAACATCCATTGCTTGAAGAGCTAGAAGGCGAGCCCGCCGCGAAACTATCGTAAGTAGCTTTGATGGCGCGTTCGTCTCCCGAGCCAGGGGCTCCGATAGTTAGTGCATTTACCGTGTTAACGAAGATATTGTCGAGATTTGTGGTTCCACGTTTTAAAAGATATTGGCCCACGTTTGAAGCTGGCGTGTAGCCAACCCAATTGCGTGGAGTACCCCATGTCGCAACTCCATTGACAGAGACAGAGCTTGTTGTCGTCATACACATCTGCCAGTCAATATCACTCGACTCGAGAGAGGAAACGAAAGAGGCTAGGCCGGCGGCAAGTTTTTGCAAGTCAGGAAGCATCGAGTTTGAGTCATCGAATACAACTAGGAAATCGACTTGTTTATTTCCATAAGCCACTGTCTGTGACACCGTCACAGTTTTATTTGGAATTACGGAAGCTGCACTGGAAACATCCACCGGTGTGAAATTCATTTTTGCACAAGCTGCGCAGAAAGAAGTGATCGCACATAACGATACTATATTTTTAACGGCTCTATTTCCCATATCTCTACCTCGTCATCAGGCTAACACGCGTGACCATAAGAAAAAAAGAGGTCGAGCTCTAATGCGAGTGAAAATATTTAATGATAACAATAATTTACGGAATATCGGCGAATATCTGTACACGTCCTGTAAAGCAGATCGACAGAAGTTTTCGACATTTGATTTTTTGGAAATGTGAACTAGAGAAAATTTGAAAATAAAAAAAGCCTGCGATCTTTCGATGCAGGCATTTTATTTTTGGAAAATATGGCTACGTAAAAAAAAATTGTGAAAGACGATGCCCCTAGGCAGTAAGTCTTTCTTAGAAACCAAATTGTTTCTTCAGATCATCGATCGCTTTTTTGCCTTCAGTTTCAAGTTTTTTGCGACCTTGGTTTTCAACATCTTTTTTTGCTGTGTCCGCCTTGCTTTCAATTTGTTTCTTTTGATTATCAAGCTGGCCTTGGGATTTCTGAACCTCTTTATCAAATTGTGATTTCAACTGATTCATTTGCGCTTCGACTTGTGCTTTTTGTTTGCCAATCTCTTGATCGACATAAGCTTGAATTTTTTTGTGAGCTTCGTCGACCTTCGTTTGAATTTGCTTTTGGAAACCTTTTTGAAGTTCAGGTCCCAAGTTTGAGTTGATGTTTAATGGAACGTTTGGCAAAGAACCCTGACCATCTGCTGTCAATGTCACTACTGGGATTCCAGCAAAAACAGACTTCAAGATTTGATCTGCAATTTCGTTCTTAGACGAAACATTGTAGTCGATCTTTGAGAACTTGTTATCGAGGCTCACATTCAAATTTTTGAATCCGACAAGGCCTCCCTGAAGGTTCATGGCTCCAGTTGCTTTGTTGAACGCAATGTGCACGTCAGGAGTATTCACCAAATCCTTTCCTTCAATGACATAGGAATCAACCTTGAACTGATATTGAATCACTGGTTCTTCGGGGCGATTGTCCAAAGAAAGCTTCAGTAGGAAGCCAAAGATTTCCATAGCGGGGAAATCACCGGCCATAGTAGCGACAGTAGGGCGGCCCACTAAAACTTGGTTGGAAGTAATGTCAAGGATTTCACCTTTCACATTGCCAGAGTTTGGTGTGAGACCTGCTTGCGAACTGATTGCCGCATGTTTCACCCAGAACATCGGGTAAGAATTAGGGCGACCAAACTCATAGGTAATACCTTTTTCACGAGGATGAGGTTGAATCGCAACGGAATCCTCCTTTTTCTCCCCATCTTTTTTCAGGTATTTGGGCGGGAGGTATTTTTCAGCCAGAGCTTTATAGCGAATGAACTTGGCTTTGTAAGGAGCCAAGTAGCGACTGAAGACTGCCATCGTCAATGCTTTCGCATCTAATTGCGGAATACGGAAATGCTGCTCGATGGACTTCACGTCCACTTGTACTTGCTTTTCAATCGCGTTGTATTGTGTCTGCAAAGACTTCAAATCTTTATTCAAATCATCGCTGACAGATTGGATCTGTTTGTATTTTGCATCAGCATCCTTGTAAACGGACTGAAGCTGTTGCAGAGAGTTCGTCAGATCTTGAGGCGATTTGAAATCTTTGTATTGAATCTTGTTCAGACGATCACCAAGAGCTTGAATCTCTTTTCCTTGCGGAAGAGTTTTAATTCTTGCATCCCATGTCTTTTGTTTTTCCTGCAGATCCTTCTGGAATTTTTCGATCATTGCCTTTGACGGCAAAGACTCTTGCAGTTTTTGCAGCTGAGCGTTTGGATCTGTTCCACTCAACATCGCAATTAAATCACCGAAGACATTATCTCCGTAACGTGCTTCGAGTTCTTTTTGTGCATCTGATTTAAGTTTGCTGCCTTCAGTGGAAAGAACCCCTGGCTCGTTCGAAACCGGCGGGGGAGGGGCCACTTTGCCTGGAGTTTTTCTTTTCACTCCGAATTCAATTTGCTCGATGGCTGCTTCATTGATGACGAACTTCATGCGAAGAAGCGCATCCCACAACATTCCAAAGCGAATGTCTCCGATTTTAACAGAATCTTGGGTCGGCTTTTCAGAGTCAGTCAGCTCAATGCTTCTGATGTTAATACTGGCATCAAAGAAGCTTGTGTGAAGGTCTGCGATATTTACTTCTGCGCCTAATGCTTTGTAACCAGCCCACTCGATGGCTCTGCGGAGCTGGCCGTCAAAGAAGAAGTGAAAGTAAATTCCGCTCAGCAAACAGATGATTGCAAATGGAATGATGGCTCCCCAACGGAAGATGCCTTTTTTCGCTTTTTTCTGAGGTGTTGTTTCAGTTGCCATAGTGCCGTTGTCCTAGCCGTAAAGTTCGTCGTACTTGCAGTACCAGTTGTAGAAACGTGTCGCTGTGAATGCCTTCCATCCTTTTGTTCCTTTAAAGCGTGCAACCACTGTCGCGCGGTACGCAAGGATCATGGCCTTGAAGCCGAAGAATGCAAATGGGAAGAGTATGATGGAGACAATCATCGATCCCATGACGATGCTGTTATTAAAGCGAGTCATTGGAACGAAGGGCATATTGTAAAGACTCACAAATAATGGACGAAGTGACTCTGCTTCAAGAACGGATTTACCCAGCAGGTGTGATGGATAGTCGAAAAGAAAAGCTACGAATTTAAAGAAGAAGGCCGACAGGAAGGCTGCACCAATTTGGACTCTGAAGATGAAAATGATCAAGAGAACCAAGAATGTTTGAATCGATAGGAAAGGCGCAAATCCAAGAATGATTCCCAGGGAAAGTCCGTAGGCTAGCGGGCTTGTCTCTGTATCTGAATTCAGCAATTTCAGAAAGTTGAAAATCTGTTTTAAAATGAGTGACATGAATCCTCCGAGTGACTCTAAAGCCTCTTCATTTTTAGGATAAAAATGCGAGGCGGCAAGCGAAAAGCGGAGGACACAGCACATGACTTGTCGTAACATTTTTGAAGTTTCAATCGAGTAGAAATTGGTCTGACTATTGACACCAAGAGTCCGCATTTTTTCCTCGCATCAGAAGAAAAATTAACTAAAGTAAATGAATCGCATTCAAACAGACGACGGAGAGATGCTTTGAAAATTTGGGAACAGCTTATCGCGGATACGACTCAGCTTGGTGGAACCTTGATTTTTATCGAGGATCAAGCTCCGGCGGATTTTCGTGAATGGTTGAGGCCTCTGCAAGGGCAATACTCTGTGCCTGTGACAGTTCGTTCTGTACAAGATTTGTTGTCGCGAAAGTTTTTGACGAAATCACAGGATCTTGTTGTGTTTTTTGAATCGCAGAAAGATTTTGTTCTGAAATTGAATGCCGTTGTACAGGGGCAACGTCTTCTGCTTGGCAAGGAAGACCATACGCATTTTGTCGATTTCACATGGAGCGATGTGACGCTGGCATGTTGGCTACAGACCATTCGAGGTTTGGATGCACACTTTGCTACAAGACGTGCGTTACATGAACAGGTGAGTACGCAAGAGACGGCTTGTCTGTTCTTGGATCGTGACGATGTGGTTGTGAAGAACGTGCCCTACAATCGGGATCCCGATCAGGTTGTCCTCATGCCAGGTGCTGTAGAAGTGATTAAGAAGGCCCATCGAAAAGGTTTGTGGGTGGCGCTAGTTACAAATCAATCAGGAATCGGTCGTGGTCGAATTTCTTGGCTTGAATATAAATCTGTTCATCAGCGCATGTTGCAGCTTTTAGCGGAACAGGGCTGCTGGATTGATGAGTGTGTTTGGGCGTCTTTCATCGAGAATGAAGCGGTTGTTGAGGGACGATTGCTGGCAAGTTTGCGCAAACCACGCGCGGGGATGTTTCAGCTGGTTCATGATAAACTGCGCACTCGTATGGAATCGTCTTACATGGTGGGTGATAGTGCGACGGATTTAATTGCAGCGCACTCTGCCCAAGTGGCGAATCTTTATCTTTTTCATTCAGATAAGTTTGCAAAAGAAGAAGAGGCTTTGCGTGAGTATCAAAAGTCTCATCCTCAGTTGCATTATCAAGTGTTGAAATCTTTAAATGACATGAATTTCTAAAGCGGCGATTGCTGGCTCTAGGCCTTTGTGAACTGCTCAACACCTTTGGTGCCTGTTTCTTTAAAGCGTAGATAGAAGAAAGCGCCCAGAAGACTCACGATAAATGTTCCTACCTGGAATGCCGTGATTGTCGTTGGTCCGACTTCAGATGTTTTTCCAGTGTAGATGTTAAACAAAAAATAGAAAGCCGCTTGGCCGACGCCCACCCCCGCAGGAGAGATCGGAATTGCCGTCGCCATAAATCCTAGTGGTGCCACCAAGAAATAAGTCTTTGCACTGATATCAGAGAAGCCCGCCATGAGACCCACTAGATACAAAAACACAACGGCGCAGATTTGCGCGAGCAAACTGAGAAGAATCACCCACGCGATGCGATTTCGTTGTTTGCCGTACAGATGCATGCTTTCGTAAAGTTTGATGAGCTTTTCAGAAAGCGGAATTTTGCTGAAAAGTTTAAACAGAACTCGCGTCTTGTAAATTTGCGAAGAAAAAACCAAGGCGAATCCAATAACGAAAGCGATCGTCAAGGCAAGGATGAACCAGAACAAAGTCATCAAGCTTTTGATGTGCGTGATATGGTTCATATCATAAATCATCACAAACAAAGCCATCAGAACCATCGCAAAAAGACCTAAGATTCGATCCATCAAAACACTGGTGATCGCGACAACTTTGCTGCCAGGATATTGACGAGCAAAGTAGTAAGCCTTGATAACATCACCGCCAACTCCGCCCGGCATGGCGAAATTGAAAAAAATACCGATCAAGCTCAACTTAAAAACTGGCCATGCTTCTGCATCCAAATTCTGTGTGCGGATTAAGACACGCCAACGTTCACTGGCAAAGAAAAGATTGAAAAGAACAAGGCTTAAAGCCAAAGCGGCCGGACCTGGCGAAAGAAGCGCACGCAAAGCCGCAAAATTCAATTTGCCAGAAGATACGAGCCAATAGATGATCCCCGCGGAAAAGGCGATTTTAAGGACCTGGGTCAGAAGCTTTTTCGTGTGCTTTATCATGGTCTCTTCATACCGAAAATTTGCCGTGAACTCTACCTAGAAATCGAGGAGGACCCTCATTTTAGGGGGTGGTTTTTTTGACTAAATGGGCCATTTTTACTACGCAGGGGAAGAGCATGGTGATATAAACTACGGACTTTGTTCGGAGGTAGTGTGATTCCCGTAATTTTATCCGGTGGTAGTGGAACGCGTTTGTGGCCTGTGTCTCGTCAGCAAATGCCTAAACAATTTTGTGATATATTCGGTAAGCCTCTTCAAACTTACACATTAGAACGCAGCTTGCGTATGGGAACTCCATGGATTGTGACTTCAAAAGCGCTGCAAACTTTGACCGAGCTGAATTTGAAGCAAAACAAAGCTGATGCGGTAAAAGTCGTTTATGAGCCGTTTGGTAAAAACACGGCCCCGGCTATCGCAGTTCTTTGCCAGCTTTTGCAGCTGCAAGGTCACGCCGAAGAAATCGTGGGCGTGTTTCCTTCGGATCATTTAATCACAAAAGAAGATGCTTTCTTGAGCGTGGTGAAATTTGCCTCTGAAGTGGCGAAGGAAAATAAAGTCGTTACTTTGGGTATCACACCTTCATACCCGGAAACAGGTTACGGCTATATTCAAACTCGAGCTGTGAGCCTTAAGGACAACGGTTCGTTGAAAGCCTATTCAGTTGTGAAATTCCATGAAAAACCATCCCTTGATAAAGCCAAAGAGTTCTTGGCTCAAGGTAGTTTCAGCTGGAATGCGGGGATCTTTGTTTTTAAAGTTTCTCATATGATCAGTTTGTTTATGAAACACCAGCCCGAGATGTGGGCCCTTGTGTCTTCATTGAAAGCAGATGCTTCAAATTTGGATGACATCTATGGCAAAGTTCAAAGCATCTCTATTGACTACGCCATCATGGAAAAGTTGAGCTCAGACGAGCTTGCTTGTGTTCCGGCGGAATTCGGGTGGAGTGATGTGGGATCTTGGGATGCCGTGGCTTCGCTGCAAAAAGGCCATGATGTTTTGAGCGTGAAAGGTCAGAACAATTTTGTTTTTGGTGATGACAAGAAGCACTACTCAACAATCGGTCTGGATGACGTTATCGTTGTGGATACAAAAGATGCAATGATGCTTGTGAAGAAAGGTTCTTCACAAGACGTGCGTCACGTTGTAGAGGCGCTGACTCAACAAAAATCAAAGCTTGTGAAAGAGCATGTCTTTGAATACCGCCCATGGGGATACTTTGAAATTTTACGAGATACCGAGCATTTCAAATCAAAAGTGATTCGCGTCAATCCTCACTCGCAGATTTCTTATCAATCCCATGCGAAACGCGAAGAGCATTGGACAATCACGCAGGGAGCAGGTGAGGTTGTACTGAATGATGAAGTGATTCCGGTGAAGACTGGCAGTCATGTTCATATTCCATTGGGGGCGAAACATCGCATTCGCAATAACACGTCAGAGATGTTAGAATTCGTCGAAGTGCAACTAGGCACTTACTTCGGCGAGGATGACATCGTTCGCTATCAAGATGATTACAAACGCAGTTAGAAAGTGGGCCGCAAGGTCGCTATTTGGCGGGGAGTAAACCGTCGACAATTGATTTATTTTTTGATGTGATAAGGAAAATTTTAAAAAAGGAGTTTTAAATGAAAGCACTTATCTTAGCGTCGGCTATGTTCTTTGCGTCTTTTGCATTTGCTGCGAAAACTTATCAGGTAACAGGACCGGTTCTTGAGGTTTCCGATTCAAAAATCGTCGTAGAAAAAGGCAAGGAAAAATGGGAAATCGACAGAACAGCAGACACAAAAGTGACAGGTGATTTGAAAGTCGGATCTAAAGTCACTATTGAATACACAATGACTGCGAAGACAGTTGAAGTAAAAGAAGCTAAAGAGAAGAAAAAGAAATAGTTTTTTCTCGACCGCAATGATTGAAGGCCTCGTTGTAACAATGAGGCCTTTTTTATTTTCTCAAATGATAGCAGATTGCCTCGCAGAAAACTTTGGCCCTTTAGATTTAATTATTCTTACATGAAACGTCGTTGCCCGACGTGGCTGCTCTTACTAGATTCCTTTCCTGCTAAGAAACATTCAGGGGGAATTTATGCTTATCAAAATCTTTCAAAAGATTAAGTACGCGCTTATTTGTTCATTTCTTGCGGTGAACATCGTTCTGATCGTCACGGCGTCTCTTCCAGACCGCAGTGCGGTTGGTGACAATATTCTCGATGTGCTCGCGCCATATCAAACCTTTTTCGCGCTCGATCAGATGTGGAGCATGTTTGCTCCGAATCCAGCATCGGTGAACGCATACTTGGATGCGGAAGTGACATTCAAAGATGGTTCCAAAGAGCATTGGACGTTCCCACGTCCTTCGAAAATGCCAAGTTTGGAAAAGCTTTTAGGTGGCGAGCGCTTTCGCAAGTACTCTCAAGAAAATTTAGTGCCGATGGAAAAGCCCGAGGTTTGGTTCGATATGTCGCGCTTTGTGGCTAATGAAATTCAGCAAATTGAAAATTCAGGACGTCATCGTGAAGTGGCTGATCTTCAGTTCTATCGTCACTATAACTTTGTGGCTCCGCCGAAAGAGAAATTCATCCCGCATGGCCAGATGAGCACACAGTACGAAACAGAAGCTGTTTTCCACTATAAACCTTCAGATAAAGAAAAGGTGACTTATGAAGCTAACATCAATCATTAATGCAATTCGTGATTTTTTCTTTAAACCAGTACCAGTTCAGAGTGTCGCTGTGGTGCGTGTGATCTTCGGTCTTTTGTTGCTTGCCAACTGGTATATGACGTGGACTCATCTCAACGTATTTTGGGGAGTTGATGGATTGGTGTCACTTAACACCTCTATCGCTTATGGTTCTTCTTGGCGCTTTAGCTTCTTTGATTGGTTGCCAAACGATCCACGCGTTCCTGTTTTAATAGCACTTGTTAACTTGGTTGCTGCGTTGGGTGTGACATTTGGTTTGTTAACTCGCACGTCAATCCTGTTTGCGTTTTTAACGGTGATGTCGTTCCACAACAGAAATGTCTTTATTTTAAATAGTTCTGATCTTGTGTTGCGCAATCTGCTGTTTTTCATGTTATTCACTCCTAGCGGTGAAGCATACTCTTTGGATCGCTTGATCAAAAAAATGCGAGGCGTGGCCCCTGCGATACCATTAGAACGTGCTCCGTGGGGATTGCGGTTGATGCAAATTCAGTTCTGCATGATATACATCGCAACTGTGATGTTTAAAATGAAGGGCAGTTATTGGGCCGATGGAACAGCAATCTATATTGCTACTCGTTTGGATGAGTTCGTGCGCATGCCACTTCCTCTATTGAACAATCTCTTTATTATTAAAATGCTGACTTGGGGAACTCTTGTTGTGGAATTTGCTCTGGGCACGCTAGTTTGGATTAAAGAGCTTCGCTACTGGGTGCTTCTTGCGGGTATTGGTCTGCACATGGGAATTGAAGTCGTGATGAATATTCCGATGTTCGAGTGGGTGATGATCGCAGCGATGTTGTTGATGGTTGATCCTTATGATGTTGTGAAAATAGAAGCGTGGTTGAAAAATCGAATTAAGAATCGCCGCGCCGATTCTGGAGTCGCAGTTTTGACTGCGGCAAATGCGGAGTAAGTTTCGATAGAATTTTGGAACATTGAAATATAATTGTCAGGAATTTTTCAGATAATGGACGCCAAGTGATTCACTTGGCGTTTTTTTATTTCTAAAAATTTAAAAATTTCTAAAAAGATATTTTCCAAACAAATTTGCAAAAAATTAAATCAGTGCAAAGCGAATATTTTCGCTATCCAAAGCACATGGGCTTGAATAACTATTTTCCCACGCACAAAACAACAACCAAATTTTTGGAGGATACATGAATGTAGCATATAGGAAGGCTTTCCTTGCTGCCAGTATCTCTCTCATAGCGAATCCTTCATGGGCGCAAATGAGCATTCTTCCTGGAAGATATGACTCACAAGTGACCCCGCAGGCAGCGAATGGGACGAGTGGCGGTAGCAACGGAATTACAGGCGGGGGCAATTCCACGGGACGTAGCTCGAGTTCGGGTTCTGTCGCGGCAACTGTTATTGGCGGATCTAGCTCCGTAGCGGCGACAGTTATCGGTGGTTCTTCGAGCGGTTCCGTCGCGGCAACGGTGGCGGGAAGTTCATCCACAGGTCGAAGCTCGTCTTCATCAGGCTCGACGGGATTTAGTTCATCAGGGGGGGCTTCAACTGGAAGCACGGGCTTCTCCTCCGGTGGCGGCTCGTCTTCTGTGGCTGCGACTGTGGTTGGTGGTTCAACAGGATCATCAAATGGTTCTTCTGGCTTTGTTGCGGCAACTGTAGCTGGAAGCTCGTCAACAGGTCGCAATTCATCTTCGGTGGCGGCGACTGTAATTGGTGGCTCTACGGGTTCATCTAACGGATCAGCAAGTTCTGTAGCAGCAACGGTTGCGGGAAACTCAACAGGTCATAGCAGCAGTTCATCTGTTGCGGCGACAGTTGCCGGTGGAAGTTCTTCAACAGGCCATAGCTCTGGTTCTTCTGTGGGAGGATCAAACGGTTCTTCAAGTTCCGTAGCGGCAACGGTTGCAGGCAATACAACTGGTCATAACTCTTCTTCGTCAGTGGCAGCTACTGTGGTTGGTGGTTCTACTGGAAGAAATAGTTCAGGCAATAGCACTGGATTCTCTACGGGACATAATAGTTCTTCTGTAGCGGCAACAGTTGCGGGGAATACAACTGGTCATAACTCTTCTTCATCAGTGGCGGCTACTGTGGTTGGTGGTTCTACTGGAAGAAATAGTTCAGGCAATAGCACTGGATTCTCTACAGGACATAATAGTTCTTCTGTAGCGGCGACAGTTGCAGGCAATACGACGGGTCATAACTCTTCTTCGTCTGTTGCAGCGACAGTCGTGGGCGGTTCGACAGGTCGTTCGAATGGAGGTTCGACTGGATTCTCTAATGGAGGATCAAATGGTCATAACTCTTCTTCTGTCGCAGCGACGGTTATGGGAAATACAACGGGCCATAACGGCAACAACTCGGTGGCGGCAACTGTTGTTGGTAACACGACTGGAAAAACAGACCATGGTGATTCGACTGGATTCAATGGGCATAACACAAATGGTATGACTCACGGGGCATCGACGGGCTTCACTAATGGCTCCAACGGTCACTCTAATGGAATGACAAACGGACATTCTGACGGAATGAATGGTCATTCAAATGGATATACGACAGGATTTACCACTGGTAAGACTGACGGAATGAACGGTCATTCTGATGGTATGAACGGACACTCTAATGGGCAGACCAGCGGTTATACAAACGGTCATTCTGATGGACATACAACAGGATTTACGACTGGTAAAACTGACGGAATGAACGGACATACAAACGGTCGTTCGGATGGCTATACGAACGGTCACTCTGACGGCTACACAAACGGTCATAATACTGACGGAAAAACCGATGGCCACACAACAGGCCGAACTAGTGGTTATACAAATGGTAAGTCTGACGGTTATACTAATGGTAAGACAGATGGTCACACAAATGGCCATACCAATGGCGAAACTAACGGACATACAAACGGCCACACGAATGGTCATACTGATGGTCACACAAACGGAAAAACGGATTGTGAGCCGACAACAAGCGTAAGTACTTCTGTGACTACCGCAACTACAGGCACAGTTTCTACGGCAACGTCGACTTCAACTTCTACGTCGACATCAACGGCATCCACTTCATCGTCAACTTCTGGAGCAGCGGCAAGCTCTTCAACGGGTTCTCATGAAGATCACAATAAGCTCAAAGTAAGATTAGAACCTCTATTCCACTTGAGTTTTGACTTCGGATCTTACATCGTAAACTTGACTCCTCAGTTGAGTGTTCCGCAACCGAAATCAGTTTTGGCTGCTTACGATGCATCTTCTGCAACGGACACACTTGTTTACGGTGACTACCGTGATGGTTTCCAAAAAACTGTTTATGGTTCAGTTGAAGTAGGCTTGGGTGCTCAATTGCACTTCTGGTTCGAGAATGCGACAGGTATTCTGGATTCATTCTGGGGTTATGTAGGCGTTCTTCCGGTTGTGGGTAAAGATACTCAATCGACTCGTTATGTAAGTACGCTTGATAAAGCATACTCCATCGGCGGTCGTAACGAAATTCCTGAATCTGCATCTGATTTAGATCGCTGGGACGCGGGTGATAGCATCACTTACGCAGGTCACGGTGGCATCATCTTCAATGCAAGCGCAGGTTTCGGTCCGGTAGGTATAGGTACTGCGAGATTGGCGAAAGGTACTTGGGAAACTTACGTTGAAAAAGTAGGTGCTCATAAAGCCTATGTGAAAATGACGAGTGGTAAACTTGAAAGCTTGTCAGTGTTCGCAAGTGCTTCGATCTTGACGATCTCTAGCGCTTACTTCAACCAAGCTGATGATGGTTTCTCTTATCTGTTCGATCTAAGTACAGATACAGGACGCAAAGCTTATGAAGATATGATACGCGGTAATGCTTATGCTTCGGAAATGCTTGCAAAAGAAGCTCCGAGAAATCTTGTGGAAGCGGCACCAGTTCAGAAAGTTCAAACATTCAGAACTGTTTCTTCCGGTCAGATCGTCAGCAAAGCGTTCGCGATTCCTATTATCTGGGACAAAGTATACAGCAAAGGCCGCGTTCAGTCGTTCACAACGTCTGATCTGCACATTGCTCGCAACACAGCTCGCGTTCACTACGGTATCTTCTCGACATCAGAAGATTCACGCTTCTGGTTCAAACATAAAGAGAAGGACTTCATGTTCTACGGAGCTAAATACTCTGTTGATAACTGGGATACAAAAGCCCACATGGAAAGTATGTTCGGTACATATAGCTACGCGTTCCGCCACGAGAAGAGTAATGCGGCTCGCTTGAACGACGGTATCAAAGAGCTTATCAAGCACACGGGTCTTGATGCTTTGATGGTTTCAGTTCCTGACCAAGGTGACTTGGGTTACACAGGTGTGGAATTCAACGTTGTATTCAGCGACGATAATACTTTACGCCTGATGAGAGCTGCTCAGACTATGTCAGAAGATGCGTTCGTCCAAAGAGGTGCTGTCAACATCGACAACTACTTCTCTGTTCGTAACGACCCTTACTGGTATTGCAATCTTGCAAACCGTGGTCAACACGAAGGAGAACCAGATCCATCTTGTGTATGGAGTGTGAAGTCTAGAACATCAAGTATGATGAGCAAAATGTACAATGCTCTAAGACGCATGTATAAGACTATGAATTCAGATCCTAAAGCGTTCGCTGCCGCATACGGCGAGTTCGGTGAAGGTATGAATGAAAATGCATTCACATTCAAAGCTGCTATGGATATGGCGGGTCCTGGTGTGATGATCGATTACACGATCGAAGGTACAAGAATTTCTATGTACTTCAGACAATGGCAAACTGATTCTGCTGGTCGTTGGGTCGTCGTATCCGCTCCAAGCAAAAAAGGTCTTCCATTCGATCCTAGATTGAAACGTTCGAAAGCACGCGGTGTTGTTATCGGTAACAACCCAGGTGATGTGGTCAATCCATTCATCTTGCCGGTAGAAATGTAATAGGATTTCTGAAGACATTCAGAAAATAAAAGAGGCGGGGAAACCCGCCTTTTTTATTTTTTTTAATTGAAACGACAAAAATCAGAAGAATACTAAATTCAAAGATCGAATTCGATACGATTCAATTCGCCCATCACGTCGCCCAAAAGTAAGGACATCTGACGAGCATGAGCCTCCCACTCTTCCGGCGACCCCTTTGATAGAGTGCCTACAAGTTTTTGCAAGGCTGTCCATTTTTCGGTGAAAGCAGGATCGTTAGATTTTGCAGCTTTACTGTTTTTGATGAACTCCATAACGATTGGTAAGGATTGTTCTTTTTCAAATGCACGAAGCATGTCTAAAGAAAGAACATTGGTCGTGCCTTCCCAGATCGAGAACACTTGAGCATCGCGCAGAAGTCTTGGCAAGCCTGTGTCTTCAACGTAACCGGCGCCGCCGAACATTTCAACCACTTCGCTGGAAATCTGAATCGCTTTTTTTGCCGTGTAGAGTTTCAGAACCGGAGTCAAAGTGCGAAGTAAGTTTCTTTCGGAAGCAGTGATCTCTCCAACCTCTTCTTTGCCGAGTAGGTGGGCGACAAAAAAGCTAAAGCCAAAGCAAACACGGAAATCATGCTCAAGCCACATCAACGTTTGACGGTGAAGGGGATGATCAATCAAAAGTTTGCCGAAGGCTTTGCGTTTTCTAGAGTAATCTTGAGCTAGATCCAGAGCCCGGCGCATGTGCCCTAAAGCACAGACTGAGTTATAGATGCGGGTGATATTTAAAACGCTTGCAATGCGCTTCACGCCTTCACCAACATCGCCGATCATGCGCGCCGGTGTGCCTTGCAAACTTAACTCTGCTGTTGGCAACGCTTTCGTTCCCAATTTATCTTTCAGTCGGTGAATCTGAATGTTGTTCAACTTGTCATCGTTATCTCGAAGCTCAAGATAGAAAAGACTTAAACCACGAGAACCTGCAGGAGCCCCTTCAGGTCTAGCAAGAGTCAAGGCCATTTGCGAAGTCGTCGCCGACGTAAACCATTTAGTTCCATGCAATTCGTGAGTCGCGCCAAACAGGCTTTGACCTTTAAAAGGCAATGCATCTGTTGAAGTGCCGCTAACGTCAGAACCACCTGTTCTTTCGGTCATCCATTGTCCCGCTGTCCAGAAAGTTTTTGGATCTTTCGACAACAAGTGCGGAAGAGCGCGGGCTTTTAAGTCCGGTGTACCGTAAAGTTCGATTGCACGTGCTCCGCCATCGGTCATTGCAAGCGGACAAGAGAAAATTGCCGAGCTTGGAGAATATAAATATAAAAGTGCCATTTGATAAATGCGTGAGAAAGATCCGAACTTGCGCTCGTAGGCTGTCGCAACGATGGCTTCTTGTGCTGCGACCTTCTCGAGTTGTTTCCAACCATTCGAAGTTTTGATGTCATCGATACGACGACCCCAAGGATCAAAGGGAACATGTACGGGGGGATGCGTTTCTGCATCCTGAGCCCACTCGAGCATGTCAGTAACTGCTCTTTGGCCTAGGTGGGCCAGGTGGGGAAGAGCTTCCTTTTGGGCATCTGCCGGAAGGACTTTCTTCAAAAACTTCTTAAGGGTTTCGTCGGACTCAAACGTATTGCTGAGGCTAGGGCCGTCTTGATAAAAGTTTTTCATGGTCCCAGTGTAGGCCTCTCGAGAGAGAGGGACAAGAATATGTCATTTACCCCGCCTTTTTTCTCAAAAATTCTTGCAGTCCAGTCATGGAGTCCCTATAAAAGCCCCTCGCGTTAGGAGACCCGTGTGAATCGTATTTTATTGGCCTTCACTTTTGTTGCTTTGGCATCCTGTGGATCGAAAAATTCAAACTCTCTAGATACAAAAACTTCAGCTCATATTATCAACGGTCAAGAAGTTAAAGAGAATGCTTTAATTACGACAAGCATTGTTGGCTTGTATGATGTAAAGGCCAATTATATCTGCACAGGCTCATTGATTGCACCAAATGTAGTGATGACGGCCGCTCACTGCATGCCAGAACGTGCTTCTGATATGCGCGTGGTTTTCGGCAATGACATTGATGATATGATGAACGCGCGCGAAGTGGATGTATTGCAAGAGCATGTTCTTCGTGTGACAGATTTCAAAGTCAGCACGAAGTGGAATCCAAGCGATGAAAATCGCCAGGTGGATACAGGTGACATCGCTCTGATCAAGTTCAAGGGCGCGATTCCTGAAGGCTATAAAATTGCGACGTTCCTTCCAAATCAAAACCTTATCAAAAAAGGGACGATGGTAACAGTTGCTGGCTACGGTGTGAACGTGATTGATGGTGAAGTGATCGATCCGCGCAAATACAAAAATCTTGATCAAGCGATTGAAGACGGCGAAGTGTTCTGTGACGACGACAAACGCAATTGCATGAAAGTAGAAAGCTCTGGCGATGGTCTTCTGCGCCAAACACAAGCTCCGATCTCTTCGGTGCAAGACACTGAAGTGCGTTTGGACGAGCGTAAGGCGGGGACATGTAGTGGTGACTCTGGTGGCCCCGCATACATCGAGCAAAATGGTCAGTACTATCTATTTGGTGTGACAAGCCGTGGCAGCCTTCTGTGCAACGAGACAGGCGTGTATACGAATGCACTTGAGTACATGCAATGGATTAACGACACGATTAAGATCTTGAAATAGATTGTTTAGTATAATTACACAAATAAAAAGATAGCCCTTTTGACTCCCATAGAAGGGCATCATACGAACGTCTCTTAGCAAAAAGGAGACGTTTTCATGAAACCTGTTTTTAAATTCTTGGCTCTTTCTTCAATCATTCTTTCCGGAGCATTCGCTCAAGCTTCTTTACTGACTCTTGATAAAGGCGCTCGTGCCATCGAGGGTGTGAATATTTCTAAAGGTGCGCATGCAACAGTTGATCAGACAAAAGTAGATCTGGTGACTGTCGGCGGTGGTCTTCGTTGGAAAAAAGTTCTTCTAGTAAAAGTAAAAGTCTATGTAGCTCAATTGATGATGACGAGTCCTGATCGCTTCGTGAAAAAAGACAAAGAAGCTTTAAAGTCCTTGGATGATAGCGACACTGTGGCAATCCAGTTGGCATTTCTTCGTACAGTGGATGCAGCGACCGTTCAAAGTTCATTCCGTGATGCATTGAGTGCGAACAAAGTTGATATGACTTCCGGAGCCGTAAAAACATTCTTGAATGCAGTTAAAAATGGCGGCGACGCAACTTCTGGTGGCACATTGACTATTTTGATTCACAAGCACAGCGATGGTTCAGAGACTTTGGTTTACGAGGACTCTGCTGCAAAACAAACCGTCATCAAAGGTGATAAAGGTTTGACTCAAAAAATCCTCGCGATCTGGTTGGGTGTTCCTTCTGATGATGGAGTCGCTTCATTGAAATCTGATCTGTTGTCCTCAAATAAATAGGAGGGCGCATGAAGGCCTTAAAAGCTTTAACAGCGGCTTCTTTATGTCTTGCTTTGGCGGCCTGTGATGCACAGGACGCCATTCGAAGCACAAAGGAAATCCCTGAAAAAATGGATCAAACAAATCAAAACATGGCCAACATGTTGGGTGAGATGAAAAAAACAACCACTGGAGTGCACGATCAATCATTGTTGATTCCTCTGGAAAATCTTTTGAAAGAAGAAAATCACGACTCTTTGTCGCCGGTTCCTTTCAAGTTGATGCCTTATGGAAAAAAGTTTGCGGAAGCAGCGTCGGCATCGGATTTGATGGATTTGACGTATCTTTGGTTGAAAGAGGTTGATGAATCTTTGCCGGCAAAAGATGTTGATGATTCTGGAAACGAAATTCCATACACAAAAAAAGAAATAGCCCATATCAATAACGAAAAAATAGCCCATATCGTGGCGTTACAAGTTATCGCGGGTTTTACACCTCAAGAAACAGTGGACGAAATTGTACAAGCAAATATCGTTGGGGCAGGACCTGATGCGAATCGTCGGTTTGAACAAACGGCATTATCATTCTTAATGTTAAGAACGATGTTTATCCGTGACGTTCTTTTGAATGAAAGTTTACTGGCGTCACCATTAGACAACGTCGGCAAAGTGGAAGAGTCGATGAAGTACGCAAAACAGGTAGATTACATTGCACGTCTTCGTTTTGCAGATAAGATCGCCTTTAAAACTCACGGTTTGTTAGCCGATAATGGCCAAGGTTTGCCGGAAGATGAGCAGCCGCAAGAGCAGCTAAGCAAAGATGTTGCCGCAAAATTATGGCGCAGCATCTATGACAAAGCTCAGGCTGATTGCCGCGTGGTTGAACGTGAGGTTGGTAACAACACGGAAGATGACAAGAAAATCTTCGAACAAGAGAAGCAACGTGCGACCGCAGATTTTAAAGCTCTAGATGGGTATGTAAAATCTTGGGACGCAGTTTTAAATTAGCAAAGAAAGGGCCTTTCAAAGGCCCTTTCTTTGATTTACGAAACGATGAAATTCCGCTGCAGGTCCGATAGGTCCTCCTGAAGGCAATGCCCAATAGAAGGTGCGTGATATTTTTAAGTCAGTGAGCGGAACAACAACTAGCTTTCCCAAAGCCAGCTCATTTTGAATACTTGATCTAGATACAAATGCGATGCCGAGCCCTGCAATGACGGCAGACTTAATGGCTTCAGAACTCCCAATATCAATACATTCTGAAAAATCTTTTTGACGAAGATCTGCTTTTTTCAAAGCACGCTCGATAACGGCCCGGGTTCCAGAGCCTTGTTCTCGCATTAAAAGAACTTGTCCTTTAAGGTCAGATGCTTTTCTGGCAGTGATTGAAGATTGCGGCGAAGTGACTAAAACAATTTCATCATCAATAAAAGGTTCTAAGCGTGCCGCAGAAGAGCGTGCATGTCCTTCCACAAGTCCCAGTGGAGTTTGTCTTGTGCGAATTTTTTTAAGAACTTCTTCGGTATTCGCAATTTCTAGGCTGAACTGAATATGCGGATACCGCTTTCTAAATTCCACAAGGTAAGCAGGTAAGATATGAGTGGCAATCGTTGTGCTGGCAGCTACAGTCAGATGACCTCGAATCACCTTGGATTCACTCACTTGAGAGGCCGCCTCTTCCAACAGGCCATGGATTTTTCTTGCATGATCTAAAAGCTTTTCGCCGGCAGATGTCAGTGTCACTCCATTAACAGACCTTTCAAAAAGCTGCGCGCGAAGTTCCTCTTCCAATTTCTGCAAATGGGCTGTTGCTGATGGCTGTGAAATATTCAGATTTTTTGCCGCTGCAGAAATACGACCGGCCTGGGCGATGGCCATAAAGGTTGTTAAAAGCTCGGGATCAAAGGGGAATCGGAAGCTGTTCATATATTTAAGTTATCATATTTTCTGATGGTATATATGAAAATAATATTATTTTTTCTGATATTCATGAACGATACTAGGTTCAATTGAAAGGAATTTTATGGAAAACGCAGCTCGGGGATCTAAAACATTAGGACATTATCTGATTCCGGCGGCAGGCTTACTTTGCTTGGCCCCTTTTATTTCGTCAGCAACGGCGTTGGTTTTGGGAATTGTGATCGCAGTGGTTATAGGAAATCCTTATATCGCTAAAACTCGTAAGCTGACTTCATCTCTTTTAAGCCTTTCCGTTATGGGGCTAGGGGCAGGGATGGATCTTGGGGTGGTTGGCCGCGTCGGCCTTGCCGGCATCGGTTATACAGTAGTGGGAATCTCCTGCACTTTGGTGTTGGGCTTTCTTATTGGAAAATTTTTGAAAACAGAGCGTGATACATCGGTGCTGATCTCTGTTGGGACGGCCATCTGTGGTGGCAGTGCGATTGCAGCGGTTGCCCCAACGATTCGTGCAAAACATCATGAGATTTCGGTAGCCTTGGGCGTAGTATTCCTTCTAAATGCCTTGGCCTTGGTGATTTTCCCACCCATTGGACATTTCCTGGATTTGACTCAACATCAGTTCGGTTTGTGGAGCGCCTTAGCGATTCACGATACAAGCTCTGTTGTTGGTTCCACATTGCAATATGGTCCTGAGTCTTTGGAAATTGGCACAACGGTGAAATTGGCTCGTGCTCTGTGGATTGTGCCGGTGACGTTCCTTTTCGGTTACCTGTTTGCTCGCGGACAGAAAAATCAAACAGGTGAAAAGGCTAAACGTCCTTGGTTCATTCTGGGTTTCTTGATTGCGGCGGCCCTGGTAACTTGGATTCCAGATTTACGCCCTGCTGGTCATGTTGTGAATGAGATCGCAAAACGAGCCTTGGTTGTGACATTGTTCTTGATTGGTGCGAATTTAACCAAAGAAACTTTGCGCACAGTGGGTGTGAAACCATTGATTCAAGGTATTTCATTATGGGCGACTGTCGCGAGCTGTACCCTTGCAGCCATTGTTATCGGATGGATCCACTAGTTAAGACCAACTTTCATAGATCTGCCAAATCAGCCAAAGATTTGCCAGACTGATTCCTGAAAATAAGAGCCATGCAATCCATTTAATGGGAGTCTGATTTGCGAAGACTCCCATTATTTTTTTATCGCTGGTAAAGCGAACTAATGGATATATTGCAAATGGTAGTTGTAAGCCCAGAATCACTTGCGTGATCACCAAAAGCTTTCCAGTCGAATTGTCGCCAAGCAGAAGCACTCCAATGAATGCGGGAAGTAAAGCCAAACCTCGAGTGAGCAAGCGAATTTTCCAGCTTGGCATTTGAATTTTTAGAAATCCTTCTAGAATCACCTGACCTGCAATAGTTCCCGTGAATGTCGAACTTTGCCCTGACGCCAATAAAGCAATCGCAAAAAGGAATGGAGCTAGAGTTGTTCCAAGAATAGGCTCTAGCAAACGGTGAGCATCTTGAATGTCAGCGACACCTTGATAGCCAGTTTTGTAAAATGTCGAACCGGCAAGAATTAAAATGGCGGAATTCACCAAAAAGGCAAGTGCTAGGGAAATCAAAGTATCAATCGTAGAGAAGCGGATGGCTTGTTGCTTCTCTGAATCGGTCACACCAAAATTTCGAGTTTGCACGATCGCAGAGTGTAAATAAAGATTATGAGGCATGATCGTCGCGCCAATAATTCCAATGGCCAAATACCAGCTGTGCGTATCTTGCGTCAGTTGCAACGAAGGAATATAGCCTTTTAAAACAGAAGACAAATGAGGCTGAGCGATAAGCAACTCAACTAAGAAACAAATGCCGATGGTTGCAACCAAACCCAAGATCAACGCTTCGATTTTTCTAAAACCTTTCCCAGCAAAAGCTAAAACTAAGAAAGTATCCAGGCAAGTGATACCGACGCCTACTAATAACGAACAGCCGAATAAAAGCTTAAATGCCAGAGCACTTCCTAAAACCTCTGCGATGTCAGTAGCGATGATAGCGATTTCGGCTAAGAGCCACTGAAATAAATTTGTCTTGGGATCATAGTATTCGCGTGAAGCTGCTGCAAGATCGAGCCCTGAAGCAATTCCTAATTTTAGACTGAGATATTGAAGAACGATAGCACCAAGGCTTGAAACAAGAACGATGCAAAGAAGTAGATACCCGAATCTAGAGCCTGCCTCGATGTCGGTGGCCCAGTTGCCCGGGTCCATATAACCGACGGAAACTAAAAGACCCGGTCCAAGAAACTTGAAAAACTTTGCAAGAGGGGATGCGTCCCTAGGAACTTTGATGCTGCCTTTGAAATCGGAAGAATTCATCAGCCCCATCCCCTCTGCAATTTGCCAAACTAATCTTGTGAAGCCTCAATTTTAGCTTCGCAAGTTGCGAGCATTTGTTCAAGCTCTGCTCGTTTTTGCGCCAAAGTTTTTCTGTAATCCTGGAAGCGATCTACGGTTTCAAGTAGATTTTCTTTCGTCACGGCTGTCACTTGACCTTTTTCATTGTAGCCGACGTCAACAGTGGCGTTGGTATCGCTACTAGTTTTATTTTTATTGAAGTTCTTCCACTCGGCCAAAAGTTCTGTATTCAACACATCGGAGCGATCAACTGCTTTAACGGCGGTACCGTCGCCTCCGTATTTCTTTTGATTCGCCTTTGCGTTGCAAGCGTCGACTTTACCAGCCAAACCTTTACTGGAATATTCGCGAATGCCGTAAAGAGCTTCGTACTCTTTAAAAGTATCGTACTTTAGGTTCTGAAGATATTCAGCCAGTTGAGTTTTATCCATGTGCATGACGTTGCCTTTTTCATCCACACCGATTGAAGTGTTATCACCCAAAGTTTCCTCTTTAGAGAGAGTCGTGTTGATGTTTTGGTCTTTCAAAACTTGTTCTTCACGTTTCTTTTTACTTGAGCAACCCGCTACTACTAACAACGCCACCGAAAATAAAATTAACTTTTTCATCGCCATTACTCCGATTAGTTATTCCAAACGTTGCTGCCTTTGCGAAGGCAGTTTTTCGAGTTTGGAACGATATCCGCAGAATCATTCATCCAAGATTTCAATACAGGTTTAATGCTATCAGATTGGATCTCACTCAATTTTGCCCCTGTATCGTAAGCCAGAGCCCAACCGCCGATGCGCAAGACATTATGACGTTCCGCTGAGGTCGAGTCTGTCACCGTGGCAGAGTTCAAAGGTTGATCTTGGTCATAGTCTTCTTTCATGATCCACTGGCGATCCAATGCTTTCTTAATAAGGGCATTCATGGAGGCCCCTTGTTTCACGTAGCGGCAGATGTATTGATCCATTTCCGAGGTCGTGTTGACCATTTGCGGATATTTGGAGAGATCCAAAGCTGCTTGCTTTGTTTTATAAGTTTTGCGATCCACGTTGGCATTGCAGATTTTAATTTGTGTTTCGTACCAGTCCTTACGTTGTTTGTAAGTGGCTTTGTAGTTTTCGAAACGACGAATGCGATCCTTCAAGTAATCAGTTGAAACTGCCACGAGATTTTTCTTTTCATCCAGACCAATTTTTTGGAATTGATCTTCACGGTCTGTCAAACGGGCTTTGTCGGGCATTTTTACGTAAGTGCCTTCGCCGCCGATTTCGGAAGAGTTTTCCTTCAGCTGGCATTCCTCAAGAACGCCCCAAAGACCTTTCCCAGTCTCATCACTGCCATAGATTGTATCTTCAAGTCCGTAAACATCGTATTGAAGTTGACGAATATAATCTGCCAAGCGAACTTTCTTTTGCATGATCATCTCGTCTTTTTCATTAAGACCAATGACTGTGCCGCCGCCCATGTCCTCTTGCTTCTTAATTTCTGTGTCTAATTTCTCTGCTTTGTTGGGATTCGATGCGCAGGCCGCAAGGAATAGGGGCAGAATCAGATAGCTTACTTTCTTCATGTACAATCACCTCTGTTGCGTTCTGTTGCCAGAAACTTGTTACACATCTAAAAATTTACTCCGCTAAAATCAGAGAGGGTAGATATTTGCTTGAATTTCGTTTCGTGCACTGTAACTAATGCGTGCGTCCATTTTGTAGGTAGTTGAAACTTAAAATAAATTCCTGTGGATATCTATTAACGCATGTTTGCTGGTGCTGACCTAAGTCGCGAATATTGGATTTAATATTTTGTCTGTCTCAATATAAGTCGGTATTCGCGTTCATTCTCCTTATCGTGGAGGGACATAAAAATTAATTAATGCCGTTTTAATTGGGCCTTAAGAAGTCTTTGTTAGCCTGATCACAGTTGTAGAACAACGAAACAAAACCAAATGGAGGTTTTATGAAAATCGCTACAGTTATCTTGTCTCTAGTATTCGCTGGTATGTTCGCACACGCTCAAGCTCCAGAAGCTGGTCCTGCAACTGGTTCTGAAGGTGCAAAAATGGAAGCTCCTGCAAAAGCTGAGAAAAAAGAGAAAAAAGAGAAAAAACACAAAAAGCACAGCAAAAAAGAAAAATCAGAAAAATCTGAAGAAGGCACTGCAACTAAGTAATTAGTTGCCGCATTCGACAAATTAAAAAAGGGAACTGGAAGCAGTTCCCTTTTTTTGTTTTTAAAAAGTGTAGTAATTCTTAAAATCATCGCCGCAGTTGACACGTTTTTTGATTTCGCTTGGCAAAGTAATTGGCAAAGGATTGGCGTAAGAGGCGATGTCAAAATGCATCGGACTAAGGTGCCCTCGCAAAATACAGAGCCCCACGTCTTCTAGAACATTTATAATCGAAGATAAAAAGGAGCTTTTTATGCATGTAAAAGAAGCTATGAATCCTCATGCCGATGTCATCAACTGCGAGCACACTGTGCAAGAGGCTGCGCAAAAAATGCTTCGCGGAGATTACGGAAGTTTGCCTGTCGAGCGCGATGATAAAATGGTGGGAATGATTACGGATCGCGATATCGTCATTCGTGTTGTGGCTCAAGGCCTAGATCCGGCCAAAACCAAAGTGGAAACGTGCATGACAGAGGGAATCAGCTATTGTTATGACGACGATGACTTGGCCGTTGTAGGTCAAGAAATGATCACAGGGAAAATACGACGTTTGCCAGTGATCAATCGCAAGAAGCGTTTAGTGGGGATGTTAAGTCTAGGGGACATTGCGAATAAGGGACAGAATAAGAATCTTTCCCATGATATCCTTAGCCACGTTTCTCATTAGGCTGTTATTTAGAGACATTTTATGTCCCTCGATAGAAATCTTTGCGCCTTGCTTATTGTAAGGTGCATTTCCATGATGCCTCCATCTTGAAACGCTATTCTTAAAGCGTGAAAGAGGAGGTCTCATGCTGAGAATCTTAGAGATTTTTGGTTTTTCTGTTCTTTTCTATTTAGTCATCAACCAACCATTGTGGGCGGCGACTTTGTCCAAGACGACAGCTAGCTCTGTTCAACAGGGAAAGCCAGCTTCTGCCGACTTGATGAGATGTGTGTACACGCCGGATTCAAGTTCTCAAACTTCCTCATTGCCGACCTCGTTAATGGGATTCAAATTTTACCTAGAGCCGAATAATAACAATGAAATTGCCGTGGATATATACACAGTGAATGCGGATTCAAAACCGATCAAGCAGGTGGGACATGCAGAGCTTGCAACAGAGACGGCGCTTTCATCCTCTCTGTCTTCCTCAAGTTTGGCATCGGCACTGACTTCCTTAGAACTTGCCGAAGATTCACCGTTTGAGTTCCTTATTACATTTGCCTCGGGAGTTGGCGGTGAGCGGTTTTCCGGTGTCATTGAGACCACAACGACGTTCTTTGGGGAGGTCTATACAAAGGTTCCTGTGCAATGTCGTTTAGCTCCCCAAGGGAAGGCAGCAGCTCAGGACGCTAATAGTGCATCTGGCACGAATGTCACCCCGTAGGCTGTCTAGGGTTTAGACGGGTTTGAAAAAAAATTTTCGGTCTCACAAAGCACCCAGCGAACTTCATCAAAATGAATTATTATGGCTCATCTTTTAACGGAGGTATTTGTGAGACTCTTAGACCTTGGTTCTTTGATCGGCTTTTTCACTGTCCTTTCCTTTGCTCCTATTGCCCATGCAAATACGGATTTGAAATTGAATAACGACAATATCGTCATTCAAGGGACAGGGCGTGCATCGATGACTTTTAATATCCTGGCATTTTATACTCCGTCTAAAAATTTCGATAAATCTCAAAGCGGTCAAAACTGCAAATTCGCCGAAGATGCTTACAGTCCAAACGACGCTGATAAGGCTGTTGTGATTAAAGCAACCTTGGATGGTAAAGGCGGATACAGCATCAATATTCCAGCGACAGGCATCCGCGGTTCTTGCAAATATTCTTTGGATAGCGTTTATGCGGATATGCACGATGGTGTCGCTGACGAAAACTTGAAACTTCAAACATCTGCAAGCATAGCGAAGATGAATGATGATTTGGCAAGTGTGGGCGGTGCTGATCCTGTGACGTCACTATCTGACTTGAAAACAATGTATTGCCAATTTGCTGATGAATATGAGGTAGGTCTTTGTGGAACAGCTGATAGCGATTTGCTAGAGATTGAATATCAAATTTCTTCTAAGCCAGAGACTTACACTTTAGATATCAAAGATGTTTCAGAGCGTCCTGAACCTAAATACTAATTTCGACGTTAAAAAGAAAATAAAAAAGCGCCATGTTGAAACAGGCGCTTTTTTTATTTTCAATTATTGTGATTTCAATTTCTTTATTTCAGTAGCGACTCGTTGGGCATCTAAAGCCGGGTCCACGTCTTTTTCAACCCAACGAATTCTAAGTTGCGGATCGATAATGAAGGTCCAACGTTTTGAAAGATTCCGATCTTCCATCTTCGTACCATACATCTTAATCACTTTGCTATCTGGATCAGCCAGCAAGGTGAAATTCAAATGATGATCTTTGTGGAAGGCGGCTTGTTCTGCCACTGTGTCAGCACTGACACCATATACTTCGGCGCCCTGCTGACGAATTTGTTCAATAGAATCACGAAAGGCACAAGCTTGCGTTGTGCATCCTGGAGTCCCGGCTTTCGGGTAGAAATACAAAACAGTCCAGCTATTTTTGCGTGATGCTAAGTCAAACTCCTTGCCATCTTGTGTTAGCGCTTTAAAAAGCGGAGCTGCATCGAATTGCTTCGGCTCCGCCGCCATAGACATAGACGTCATAATTACGACTCCTGTAAAAAGACCGAGTATTTGTTTTTTCATTCATCAATCGTAACGTCTAACTATGAAATTGGCGAGTGGCTTCATATAAGAACCACGACCGTTTTTCTGTTTCATCGATCCACACTTCAATCAAGCTTGTGCTTGCGATATCATGATGCTCTTCACAGACATCATGAGCTTCACGTAGCGACGCCGTTAAGGTGCGATTGTCCTGACATAGTTCAGAAAGCATATCCTCTGGTGTTACAAACTCTGCATCATTGTCAGAGATCCTTTGCATTCTAGATACCTGTCCGATGGATTTTAGTGTCATGCCGCCCACTTTACGAACACGTTCTGCCAATTGATCTGTCATCGCGAAAATTTGCTCGCCTTGCTCATCGAGTAATAGATGAAAATCGCGGAAGTGCGGACCACTCATGTGCCAATGGAAATTTTTGGTTTTAAAATAAAGGGCATAAACATCCGCGAGAACTAAATTCAATGCGGCCGAGATATCCTTCGTCGCCTGCTCGCTTAAATCGGTCGGCGTGCGAAGTGGGGCTAAACGAACATTCTTGCCTGCCGTTGTTTCGTGCTTACTTGAATGGGAATGTTTTTCCTGATTGTGTTTTTCCATGAAATCCTCCAGCAAGCATTGTACCCCTTTTAGTAGAGAATGGGCTGTTAACAGATTGAAACTGTGAATGCACAAACCCGTTATTGGCGGAGTCATGCTAAGAGACAACGAGGCTTGGCAGAATTATCTCGCTCGATACGATGGCACTTTGATCTCCAGCGGATTTATTGACGAACATCTGTATTTCTTTGATGTAAAGAAGATCCTTGGTCTTTACGAGAAAAAAAAGCCCATCATGTGGATGGGCTTTTTTTAGATTAAGAATGCAATTTATAGCGGGCCGCGGGTTCTGAGCGCGATAAGTTCGGTCCCAAAGCCAAGCGAGCGGCGTTGAACTTCTCCCAATCTTTCTGGTCGGGTAAGGATGGAATCGTAATCAACTCTTTATTATCTAGTCCTACAAGGGCTGCATCGACCATTTTTTCCGTGGACATGACCATCTCTTTTGGAAAATGACTTAGGTCAACGCCAGCACGTTCCCAGATTTCTGTACTTGTTGCTCCGGGTAGTACAGCTTGCACATGAATGTTTTTGCCAATCAGTTCGTTATGTAAGCCTTGAGTGAAGGCTAGAACATAGGCTTTGCTTCCGCTATAGACGATACCAACAAGTTCCGGGGCCAATGCGACAATTGAGGCGATATTAATAATGGTGCCTTGATTGCGTGCGATAAATCCTGGAATGGCAGCTCCAGTTAAACGAGTCAATGCTGTGACATTTAAGTTCAGCATAGATTCGATCTTATTCATATCCGCTTCCGAGAATTTTTCTGCCACAGCAATACCGGCATTATTGATAAGGAGGGTGATTTCTTTGTCTGTCTTCAAAATCTCTTCGACACGAAGAAGATCAGCCTTGGCAGTTAGGTCTGCTTTAACAATATCCACTCGGCGACCGGTCTCCGTAGTTAAACGATCCGCAATTTTCTGCATGCGCTTGTCGTCGCGAGCAACCAGGATCAAGTCATAGCCTCTTTTAGCCAAACGATCCGCATAGACAGCACCGATTCCCGAAGAGGCGCCTGTGATAAGAGCTGTTCCTTTGTTCTGAGTGTGTTTCATAATGAACTTCCTTAAGTCATGAGGTTTATTTAAAACCAGTGTAAACAGATCTGTTTACATCTTGAGCCAAATGTAAACTAACCTGTTTACATTTTCAATGGATTATTTTATAATGTTGCATATGAAGACAAGTAAGCGCGATGAAATCATCCAAACAGCCTATGCCCATTTCTATAAAGAAGGCTTTCATGCAGCCGGGGTCGATCGAGTGTTGGAAGGCACAGGAATTTCAAAGCGAACTCTTTATAAGTATTTTGGCTCGAAAGAAGAATTGATCGAGGCGACTCTCGATCATTATCGACATGTTTCTAGTGATTCGATTTATCAGGTCATCGAGAAGAAAACGTCTCCAGAGGATAAGGCTTTGGCGATTTTTGATTGGCTTCATCAAGTCCTGCAGTCTGGTCATACGATGGGGTGTTATGCTATGAAGGCCCGTCTGGAATACAATGATAGAAATTCTGCCATCGAAAAAAAGTGTGATGATTATTTTGCACTCACGGAAGAGTTGCTTTATCCCTTCTTAAAAGAGGCTGGATGTTCAGAGGCGAAGAAATTGTCCCGTCAACTGGCGATTCTTTTCCGCGGAACCATCTTAACAGCCCAGGCCTCCAAAGATCCAGCGGTTGTTCTAAGCGCGAAAGCTGCAGCTAAAGTTTTATTGAAAAATGCGATGACATAAACTAAGTGCTTTGGTCGAGCCAGCCTTGTGGAAAAAGTATGAGATATGCTTCCATATGTTCTGGAGTATTCATGATCAAATTCACACTGATTTGTGCCCTTGGATTTTTCACTGTTGCAAAAACACTTTCGAATCACGCTGTCGCAGAATCGAAACCCGCTATAAATGACCTTGTCCTTGAGGTCGTGCAGAACATGCCGTCACGTGGTGGTTATGATGTCAGCCCCGAGGCTTTTGCCAACTTGAAAAAATCCATCACAGTTAAAAACAACAATCTTGAGGTGATGGCCTCAGGCGCTCATCCAAGTTTTTGCAGCGAATCGACATACTTGGTCTTTACACAGGTTTTGGCTCAGCTGCAAAAGCAGGGCAAGCTTCATCTCACTGAAGCTGATTGGCAGAACTTTACTGTGGGGAATCCCTCCGAACAACCTGATGGTAGCGGTGTCTGGGGACGCTGGAACTCGAACGGTCCGGGAACAGCACGGCTTTTTGAGGAGCTTCAATTAGGTCGCAACTTTACCAAAATAGACGAGGCCCTGCCCGGGGACTTCATGAAGATCTTTTGGAATGATGAAATCGGCGCTAAAGAAAAGGGACATTCGGTCATATTCATGGGTGTTAGAGTCGAACCGTCAGGTCGCAAGATTTGCTACTGGTCCAGCAATCAGGCTTATGAAGGAGAGCCAGCAGGCGGCATGGGTGTGAAGTGCTCTGATGAAAAGAAAATTCATCGCACTCTATTTTCTCGCTTAGAAAATCCGCGGGCCTTAGAGAAATCCCTGGCTTCGATTTCAAGTGTTTCGAAAAAATATACAGATCCGTATCTGAGCAGTTTATTGAAAGTGGCTTCAAGTCCCAAAGAGATGTGCGATAAAGTTAACTGTGTGAAATGATGCTCGTAATCACTTGAATCACATTTTGAAGCTTTACATTAAAATCTGGATGGGCCGGGATCTTCACGAAGTGCGGATGTTGAGACCACACCTGTTCTAATACTTTTCCGCTAGCCACACTTTGATCATAGTTATGAAAGCGTGTCTTTTGAAGTCCGCCGAAATACTCTTTCTTAGGAATTTCTAAGAACAAGACATGGTCATAAGCTGAAAGCTCGCCTTGAAGATCAATATCAAAATTTTTGATATAATCATCAGGCCCCGGTGGCCAGAAAGCAGCGCCGTCCAATTTAGCGCGATCCATGATCATAACGGATGCGTCACTTTTTTGAGAGAAAATAGATTCCAGGTTTTCTTGAACGGAAAGGATCGCATTTTGAAAAGCGCGAATCTGCTCTAGGTCCTCGTGCGCAGGGGCGGGAAAGCCTCCGCTAAGAAGAACTACAGCACTTTCGGGGACAACAACAACCTGCTCTCCAAAATGCTTTTGAAGTTCTAATAAAGTGGTGCTCTTTCCCGAAGAAGGAGCACCCGTCAAAACAATCTTTATTTTGCGTCGAAGTGCCGGCATTAGTGCGCCGCATTTTGATAGATTCTATCTTCGAAAGCTGCCAGAGCGGCTTTCGCACCTTCACCCATTGCAATCACGATTTGCTTGTAGGGAGTTGTCGTGACGTCACCTGCTGCATAAATACCTGGAATAGAAGTACGGCATTTTTCATCAACGATGATTTCTCCAAATTTGCTCATGTTCACGGTGTCTTTTAAGAACTGGCTGTTTGGAACCAGGCCGATTTGTACAAAGACGCCATCGACATCAAGTTTTTCAAGCTTATTAAGACTGCGATCCGTGTACTCGATCTGATTAACTTTTTGACCGTCACCGATCAGTTTTTCAGTGCGAGCATTCGTGATGATTGAAGTGTTCGGCATCGATTTCAATTTATCTACAAGAATCTGATCTGCTTTCAACGAGTCGTTGTATTCAACCAACACAACCTCGCGAACAATACCAGCCAAATCAATCGCTGCCTCGACACCAGAGTTACCGCCGCCAATCACTGCTACTTTTTTGCCCTTATAGAAAGGACCATCGCAGTGAGGACAATAAGCGACGCCACGGCCCAGGTATTCTTTTTCGCCTTCAACACCCAATTCGCGCCATTTGGCGCCAGTTGTAACGATGATGGAATCTGCTGTCAGATGTTCACCACTTTCAAGTTCGATGGCTTTTACTTTCTCAGTATGAACTTTTTTAACTCTGCGGTTTTCAAAAACACGAATAGGATAACTTGCAACGTGTTGATTCAACTGCGCTGCCAATTGAGGGCCCTCAGTGTAAGTCACAGAGATCAAGTTTTCGATTCCTTTGGTTTCTTGTACCTGGCCGCCGATTTTTTCTGTGATCATAGCGACACTCAATCCTTTGCGCACGCTATAGATGGCAGCAGAGGCCCCAGCAGGACCGCCACCAATGACTAGAACGTCGAAGTGTCCAAGATTTTTATTCACTGGCTCTGACGGAGTCGTGTTTTCATCAACACCAAAAGTGGCCTCGAGCTTTGTCAATAAATCCAAGACAGAGATACGGCCTGAGTGAAACATTTTAGAGTTTGTCACAAGGCTTGGAACACCTTGAATGCCAAGCTTTTGAATGTCGTCTTGTACATACCCACCATCGATGATTTCATGGCTCATGCTTCCATGGACCAAAGCCATTTGATTCAAAGCCTGAACAACTTCAGGGCAGTTTTCACATGTCAAAGAGATGTAAGTTTGAATTTTTATATTTTTATTAAGACGCTTCACGCGGTCAACGATGACGCTATCGATAAGTTTACCTTTACGGTTCGTATTTAAAATAGCGAGGATAAGAGACGTGAATTCGTGACCTCCAGGAATCCCTTTGAAAGTGATGCCTGTGTGTTTTCCTTCGTATTCCAAATGGAATTGCGGCATCGGGCTTGTGCCGTTTTCGTTTTTACGCAAAACGATGTGCGAAGATGTGCTTGCAACATCTCGAAGCATTTCAATCAGATCATTTTGATCTTCGTGAGAGCTGTTTTCGTAGACAAGCTCAACATTTTTATCGAGTACTGCGAATACAGAAGAGAGTTGTTCTTTAAGAGAGGAATCTAATGACATAAAACAGCCTCCATTGAAAACGATGCTAAGAGCATCAGAGGGGACAAGAGATGGTTCCCGCTGAACCAAATAAATTCCAAAACAGCGGGAACCGAAAATGGACTAGATTTTACCAACAAGATCCAAACCAGGTTTCAAAGTAGCTTTACCTGGAGTCCATTTCGCTGGGCATACTTCGCCTGGGTTCGCAGCGATGTATTGAGCAGCTTGAGTTTTGCGATACAATTCATCAGCATTGCGGCCGATGCCGTTGTCTTGAACTTCAGCCAATACGATTTTGCCTTCTGGGTTCACCAAGAAAGTACCGCGGTAAGCAAGGCCTTCTTCTTCAATGTGAACGCCGAATGCGCGAGTCAATTGGAATGTAGGGTCTGCCAACATTGGATATTTGATTTTTTTGATTGTGTCAGAAGCATCATGCCATGCTTTGTGAGTGAACTGAGTGTCAGTAGAAACGCTGTAAACTTCAACGCCGATTTTTTGGAAATCAGCATATTTATCAGCCATGTCACCCAATTCAGTTGGACATACAAATGTAAAGTCAGCTGGATAGAAGAAGAAGATGGACCATTTGCCTTTAAGGTCATTTTGAGTCACGGTTTTGAAATCACCGTGGTGGAAAGCTTGAACTTTGAAATCAGGCACTTTTGTGTTGATGATTGTTTGCATTTATTCTCCTTGAATAAATTGGTGTTGTTGTGTTGTGAGCCAAGAGGGCTCTAATCGTTTAAGCGATATCTTTCGCTGTTAAGAATACGGGTGCAACCCTTTTTAGGGAAATCGATTATAAATATACATTGATAGAAATTATCTATTGCGTTAAAATGACCCCAATAGAGGTTAATTATGACTCCTAAGGTGAGCTTTTCTCTGACGCAGCTGGAATATGTGATGGCTGTCCATAAGTATGGTCATTTTGCGAAAGCCGCAGAGGCCTGTTTCGTGACGCAGCCAACGCTTAGCATGCAAATTCAAAAATTGGAGGAGGATTTGAGTGTTGTCATTTTTGATCGCTCGAAGAAGCCGATTCTATTGACCTCCATGGGAAAGAAATTGATTTCTCAGATGCAGACGGTTCTTTTTGAAGCAAAGAAAATTGAAGCGATTATTCAACAGGAAAAAAAAGGCACGAAGCAGGGCAGCTTGAAAGTGGGCGTCATTCCAACTGTAGCGCCGTATTTATTGCCGCGCCTTTTACCGGTTTGTGAAGAACTCTATCCTGAGATGGAGCTTAATATCAAGGAGCTGCAAACAGAGCAGATTCTGACAGCCCTTGATAATGATGAAATTGATGTCGGAATATTAGCGACTCCGTCACAGTCGCCGAAGATGTTCGAGTTTCCGTTATATTATGAGCCTTTCTATGTGCTTTGCGAAAAAGGCCATGACTATGCTCAGATGAAAAAGATCAAGTATCAAACATTGGGAATGGATGATGTATGGTTATTAGAGGAAGGGCACTGTCTGCGTAATCAGGTTCTTGATCTTTGCTCGATTAAAAAGGGCAAGGGCCAGGGGCGGCGATATAAATTTGAAAGTGGAAGTTTAGAGACTTTAAAAAACCTTGTGGATCTTTATGGTGGTTACACGTTGCTGCCGCATCTTGCGACAGAGCATATCGGCAATCGCAGTCAGCTTGTGCAATTCGATCGTCCGATTCCAGCCCGAGAAATCGGCTTGGTGTATCGTCGTGAACACTATAAAAGTGAATTGATTGAAGCATTGGGCGAAGCTGTTTTGAAAAGTATCCCTGATGAAATTCGCAAAATTCGTCAAAAAGATTTAGATGTCTTACCAATAGCCTAGGCTAAAGCTTCAAGCCATTTAGCAGAAGTCCATGTGAACGGAGATTCTGACTGATAGAATCTTCGACTTACAGGGCGAAGAAGCCCGCGATTTACTTCGTAAATTTCCGCCATGAAAGCATCGCTGTAAATTGATTCAGCAAATTTATTAGCAATGCGTTCGGCTTCCTCTGTATCACCCATAAGTTTGGCAATGCGGTGGCAGTCGGCAATGAGCCAACCCCAGTAAAAACCGTCGTGATAATGGCGAAGACCCACCATTTTTGTCGTCCAGCTTATATTTTTAGGATTATAAAAAGGATGAACCGGAACTCCAGGGCAAAGATCCATTTGCCAAAGTTTTGCTTTTTTCAAAGCAGCAAAGACATTCTTCTTGGAGATATGCGGCAGAATATTTTCAGAGGATAAGAAAAGCAAATGACTATCTAAAGACAAGCGTTCGCTATCAACTTGTTCGCGGAATAGATCATTTGAGTAAAATTTCGCAGTGATCTGTGTTTCAAGCTTTTCCAAAGTTGTTGCGGGAATCGGTGAAATTCCAAAAGGGCGTAACAAAGCGCAGACTTCCAAATAAAGAAGTTGAGTTAAAAGAAGAACTCCTTCTCTGCGAACAGAATCCTGCCAGTCTGAGTAAGCCGGTTGTTCGATCAGACCCTCAGAATTAAAGTGATACACTTTAAGCAGTTCGGCCGCCACTTTCGGAGTGATCGGAAGGGGCTGCTGAGTCAATGCAGCAAGTTGGCAGCAGGCCTTGATAAAAAGCAGGTTTGAATCGAAGGCTGACGTTTGATGTTCGCCTAAGAATTCGGGTTTTAACTTATTTTTTGTATAACTTTTCGGAAAGGCAAAGGTAGGCAGAAATGAATTCCAAACAACGCGTGTTTTGGGATTGGTAACATCAAGACCGCGAGGAAGAAATCCATTTGAATCAACATGACTTTTGATCAAATGAAGTTGATTTGCAACCACATCAGCATATCCACCGTGTATAAGTCCCGGCACCGAATAGCAAAAATCACGCACCCAAAGTGTGCGGAATTGGTGTCCGCCGGCAGCAAAGAAACGACCTTGTTGAGTGAGTAGTAGATTTTTTTGGAGACTTGCTAAAGCCTTTTGTCTTAGAGCTTCCATGGGTGGGGCCTTTCACCAGCCAACTATCACAAAGAAGTTCGCCGGTGTCGACAAACGCTGCGCCAACTCGCCCAAAGGCCTGATGCATTCGAGACTGGTCATATTTTAACTTCTGATGATAGTCTTTTAACAAATGGATAATCAAAAGTGGTTTAAAAAATCAGGCAAAGGCTTTGCCTTTATCGTCGTTCCAGTTGCTATCGTAGTGATTGTCATTCTGGTCTTGTTGATTCAACATTTTGAACCTGCTCCACCCAATCATTTGACCATCGCTACGGGCGATCAAGTCGAATTTCAAGAGCTCGCAAAAGATTATCAAGAGATTTTAAAAGACGATGGTGTGAATTTAGAGATTCGTCCTTCTAATGGGCCGTTCGACAATTTGCATTTGCTGGAAAACGACAGCGCGAAAGTCGATGCTGCATTTGTTCAGGATGGATTGGGCTCGCCGGAGAAACAACCCGATGTGGTGTCTTTGGGAAGTTTATACTATGAGCCCATTTGGATTTTCTATCGCTCTAAAAAAGAGTTCACACATCTGTCACAGTTAGAAGGAAAAAAAATTGCTATAGGTCGTGCAGGGCATAGTATAGAAGTCTTGGCCAAACGCTTGCTGAAAATGAGCGGTGTGGATTTGCAAGTTACGAAGTTTGTGAATGAAGACGCGATGGCCTCCGCAGAGGATTTGAAAAATGGCAAGATCGATGCGGCTTTTTTTATCATGCTGCCCGACGATCCCTTAGTGAAACAAATGGCGCTGAATGAGAACCTGCGTCTTATGGATCTGGCTCAGGCTGAGGCTATTTCTAGAAAAAATGCGTCCTTCCATCATTTGGTTTTACCTCGCGGAGCGATTGATCTCGATGGGGATGCGCCAGATCGTGATATTAATATTGTGGCGTCGACCGCAACTTTGCTTGTTCGGGATGACTTGCATCCGGCGTTGGCATTTTTGCTCTTACGTGCGGCTCGAGAAATTCACAGCAGTCCGGGTATTTTGGAAAAGCGCGACGAATTTCCAATGAACAAAGATGATGCATTTCCGCTAAGCGACGATGCTTTACAGTTTTATAAATCTGGTGGTCCTTTCTGGCAGCGTTATTTGCCGTATTGGTTGGCCGCTTGGGTGGATAGATTTTTATTATTCGTGATTCCATTTGTCGCCTTTGTTCTGCCGTTGTTGCGCTTGATTCCACGTCTTTACAACTGGCGATTGCGCACACGCATTTATCAGCGCTACGGAGAGTTAAAATTCCTCGAAACTCAATTGGATTCTCAAATGACCCTTGAAGATCGACGGAAGCTATTGACGCAACTCGATTCTATTGAGGAACGTGTGAATAAAATGCGCATGCCTCGAAATTTTTCGGAATATATTTACTCATTGCGCGGTCACATTCAGTTTGTTCGTGATCGCTTGGAAAAGATGACGAGGGTAGAGTCTTGATCCGCCATATTTTTTTAATCGTTATTGCGAGTGGTTGTCTATGGGCCTCGGCAGCTCCGAAAGTGACTGTGGTTCAAGGCGATCCTAAGAAGCGCGTGACCAGCATTTATTTATCTGAGCATTTTATTAACGAGCAAATCCAGGCCCACTCGAAGGCTTCAAGTTTGTTGAAAGATCTAAAAATCGAATTGGATCCACAGAACACGCAGATGTTTTTACGTGGAACTTTGCAGATTCCTTTGGATGACATGCGTGCATTGAACCTTGATCCAAAACTAAGCGCCTATAAATTTCAATTGACCATCAGGCCTGAAGCCACCAAGGAAGGTCATTTAATTCTTGAGTTTCCTTTAAACGAAACGTTCTTTTATCCGGCCTATTCGAAGCACCCAAAGCGTGATCGTGTGATTGTACCAACGCAAATGTTGTCCTTAGCGTTGGCTTCAGCCCGTGGCTATTTTGCAGCTTTGTCAGGTGACTTTTCTGAATTTGATCGAAGAACAGCAAAGCTGACTTCTTTGATCAAAGCCTTGGATCATTCGATAGCCGTAGAGAAGAATCCCGATGCTTTGGACGAGATGAAGACGGAACGTGACTCTTTGAAGTTGAAGCTTGCGGCCATTCCTCTTGAGCGAAAACAGATGGCCGGTCTTTCTAAAGAAGTCGCAACTATGATGGCGTTTACGGGTGAAAAAGAATTGAACTTAAATGATGAATTCGCGGCTCGAAAAAATGCTTTGATTTTGAAACTCAATATTGGAAAGTTCGTTCCGTATTTAGAGGGCGTGATGTTGGGGGGAATTCGCATTGTGCATGACAAGAAAGACGGCCCTCAGGGAGAGAACTATTTCTCTATCGATATTAATGCGAACTTGCAAGTGACACCCGCTGATTTGCAGATGGCTCATCATCGTGGTGAAGGGTTGAAGACTCCGCCAGCTGCGATGATTCGTATTAACGAGGCTCTTTTTGAGAGCGATGTTGTTTTGAATGCAGAAAAGAAAGCCATGGGATCAAACCTTCAGGATTTGAAGATCGAGATGAAGCAAGATGGTCTGCATGTGTCGGGTAAGTATAAGAAATATTTCCTGTCCATTCCGTTTGATACCATCGTGGACTTCGATACGGCGGAAGATGAAAACGACGCCTTCGATATCAGTGTTCGTGATATTGATGTTGCGGGAATTGATCTTGAGTTTATGACGGGATTTATTCTTGAGGCTTTGAAGTACCGTTTGGATAGATCTCTTCACGGTATTTGTACGTTTGAATATATCGGTGAACAAAAAGATGATTCTCGCGCTTTACGTGTGCACGTCGTGCCTGAAAAGCTGATTCCAGCTTTGCCGGGGCTTCATTTGGTAGACGTCGAAGTTCGCGATCGCGAGTTCTTACTCAAGGTAGGAAAACTTTAAGAGGCCCCTCATCGATTGCGCATCGCATAAATAGATGAAAAACGGGGACAGAGACTTGGATTTTCGAAATCAATTTGCTAGTTTGTGCCCCTTCGGCGATATTAAGCCACAGTGGTCGCGTAGCTCAGCTGGATAGAGCAACTGCCTTCTAAGCAGTAGGTCGCACGTTCGAGTCGTGCCGCGATCACCATCTTCTTTTGAAATCCAGAAAATTTATATTCAAGTTGCTATTATCACAGTGGTCTAAAATTGACTTATGGTTGGGCCTTTCAAGCACCCACAACAAGGTGTTTTGTCTGAACTCAGACTCGCCCTTCACTTTTCAACCTCCCGCGGGCTTTTAGGCGTTCAAGCTCTCGAAGCAACGCTCCAGTGCAAGCTCTACAGATTGAACTTCATCAGATAATTTAATAGCCGGAAGAATACCGAGCATCTTGGTAGGTTTGATTGCTTCAATTCTGACTTTGCCCGGAGAAATTTCCGTTAGGACAATGTTACAAGGAATCAAAAGGGCGGCGTCGGAGGACTGCTGATAAGCTTTAAATGCTAAACTTGGATTGCAAGCGCCCAAGATCACGCAAGGTTTAATAGTTTCTCCAATTTTTTCTTTAAGTTTTTTGTCGAAGTCAATTCGCGTCAGCACACCAAAGCCTGCGGGCTTAATTGCATCTGTGACAATTGCAACAACGTCTTCAATTTTTCCACTGACTTCTTTAGTAAGGGCAAGATTACTCATGTTCTCCTCCAAAATTAAGCAAAGCATTTTTCAAATCCAGAGGCCATAGTCGAGTGTCCCTTTTGGGGATAAACAACCGTACCGGTCTATTGCCTGTAAAGGCGCAAATTTGATTTAGATCAAAGTCAAACACCTTATCTTTGGGCCCTGCTTTGTTTAAAATTTCCATTTGCAACTTCTTAAGAATATATGATATATTCGTTATATGTCAATATGTGGAAAAAGTAATATATTGAAATGTCTCAAAAAAGCAAAGGAAGCACAATGTCGGCAGTGTCAGCTCTTAAATTAAAAAAATCATGTGTTGAAGTCAGTCAGATGTTGAAAGCGCTGGCTCATCCTCAACGGTTACTTATTATGGGGAATTTGCTTCAAGGGCCCAAATCAGTCAGTGATTTGGTTGAGTCTTGCGAGGCTTCACAATCGCAGATTTCTCATTTTTTAATGCGGATGAAGTTGGAAGGCTTGGTCAAAGCAGAACGCGATGGACGATTCGTCCTTTATTCAGTCGCGGACAACCGCCTTGTTAAACTCATGCAAGTAATTCAGACGCAGTACTGTGAATAAGAAGTAAGAATCGAAATATGGAGACCTTAAAATATGAGCCTAGACAAAATTATCAACTACCTTCCGTTTCTTTTGATCATCGGATTCTTCGTTTGGAGATATTCAAAATATAGTTCTGCTCGAAAAAAAATTCCTGGTCTTCTCGAGAACGGCGCGATCATTGTGGATGTGAGATCGCCTGAAGAGTTTCGGGCGGCTTGCAATCCCAAAAGTATTAACATCCCGGTTTCAAGCATCGCCGCACAGGCAAGTAAGTTGGATAAAAAACGACCCATAGTGGTTTGCTGTGCCTCAGGGGCGCGAAGTGGAATCGCAGCTGGAGTACTTAAACAAAAAGGATTTGAAAACGTCACTAATGCCGGTCCGTGGACCAATACATTATCAGGCGATAGATAATAAAGCAGAAATAGGAAAATGATATGAAAGCGAAACAGTCATTGATAATTGGAATATTATTTCTTGCAGGGTTCGATCTGAAAGCTGAAACACTCTCTTTCTCGGAGGTATGGCAAAAAATAAGTGCATCTTCTCCGGCACAACAAGGCGCCAAACTTAAGACTGAGTCTGTGGATGCTGGACTTTCAAGAGCTCAACTTCATTGGTTGCCAAGAATCTATCTTGATGCGCGAACCTACCGCACGAACGATCCCGGAAACGCATTTTTGGGGCTGCTTGAACAAAGAAAGGTCGAGAACGCTGATTTTTCGCCGGATTCCTTAAATCACCCTGATGACCAGCTGTTTACTCGAGGAGCCATAGGCCTTGATCTTGCACTTTACGAAGGAGGCATGAAAGACGCGCAAGTTGAAATGTACAAGCGACTTTCGACTTCTGAAAAACTGGCCGCGACACAAATCGAAATTGATCAGTACGCGGGCTCAGGTCTTGCTTATGGCTCAATTGTATCAATTCAAAAGCAAAAACAAAAGCTGAGTGAACTTAACAACGAGATGACAAAACTCATGAAGGGTTATCAGCTGGGTCAAAAGTCAAATCCCGTTGGATATTCGGGACTGCTTGGAATGAAGTCTTTAGCGAATCGAATCTCAGGACTAATCGAACAACTTGAGGCGCAAGAAAAGTCATATTACGCCGCTTTGAAAGAAATGGGAGTTCAAGATTTAAATTGGTCTCCGACAGCTATCGAGGTTAAAAATTTTGTCGATCAATACTTTGCGGAAAAATCAGAAAATGTAGCTATTCAATCCTATAAATCTCAGGCTCAGCTGCAACAAGCTCTTGCAAACCTCGAAGCATCTAAAATGGAGAAGGCAAGATATCTACCGCGGGTCGGTGCATTTGCTGAGTCATCTATTTTTAATGGAAGTCGTGACACCTCAAACGCCTATACCGCGGGCCTTTATTTGCAATGGAGCTTGCTCGACCCTTCAGACTTTGGAAAATATAAAGAGGCCACCCTCGGCGCACAAGCGGCTCGCAAATTTACTGAGGCCAGTGTGCAACAGGAGAACGCAGTCCGAGAAGGGCTGTCTGAAAATGATAAAGCACTTCGTTCCAACCTGACTCGACTTGAGGAAAGTGACAAGCTTCTTTCCGAGCAAACAAAGGTGTCGTCTCAGCTTTTTAAAAATGGCTCTATTAACGCACTTCAGTTCGTTGAAATTCTAAATCGTAGAACCGACCTGATCATGCAGCAGTCTGAAGCAGAGATAGGTCTTCTAAAAGTAGCTAGTGAAAGAATTCAGAAAGCAAAATTTGAGATACCAAGTGTTGCGATCGGTGGAGGTCAAAAATGAAATCACAAAAACTCGGATTTGCCGGACGACTTGGACAAACCTTCGTTCACTCAAAGCTGACGCCAGTTATTGCCGTCGCAAGCATACTTTTGGGGCTCATGGCGGTCTATTTGACTCCGAAAGAAGAAGAACCTCAAATTTCGGTTCCTATGATTGATATTAGAACGCCTGCGCCTGGTTTCACCGCAGCTGAGGTTGAAAGAAAAGTAACTGAACCTATCGAGCGTGCCGTCTGGGGGTTAGATGGAGTCGAGTACGTTTACTCCAGCAGCCAAGCGCACGGAAGTTTGGTGACCGTTCGTTTTAAGGTGGGCGAACCTATGGAGCCAAGCCTTGTTAAAATTCATCACAAACTCATGACTATCAAAAATGAACTTCCTGATAGCGTTCTACCATCTCAGGTCAGATCATTTTCGATTGACGATGTTCCGTTCTTAGTTTTGACCTTTACTTCAGACAAGTTGAATGATTTTGAGTTGCGTAGCAAAGTCGCTCCGTTGGCTCGAGAGCTTTCAAGCACTCCAGATTTGGCAAGAGTCGAGCTTTTAGGTGGGCAAAAAAGATCTATCCGCGTGATTGCGGATCCTCGCAAAATGCAGTCGAGTGGTGTTTCGTTACTCAATCTTTATCAAGCCATTAAATCAAACGATGCTTTAGCTCCGTCCGGAAAAAATTGGAGCGAATCTGAAGTTGTTGATGTCGAAGTTGGAGGACGACTTCATACTCGCGAAGATGTTGCTCGATTATCAATTGGTCAAAGAGCAGGAAGGGTTGTTCTTGTTCAAGATGTAGCAAACGTCATCGATGGTCCCGAGGAAGTTACACGTGGCTCAGTTCTTCTTGAGAAAGGGAAAAATCCTGAGCGAGCTGTATCAATCGTTTTCGCTAAACGCAAAGGGACAAATGTCGTGACTCTTTCAAAAGAACTTCTTGAAAGAGCCAACACTTTTTTAAAAGAGCAAAAGCAATCCTCAACTGAGCTTAAAATGTCCATTGTTCGTGACTATGGGTCTACCGCTGAAGACAAATCAAACGAGTTGATCGAACATTTATTGCTGGCAACTTTATCTGTTTCTGTTTTGATTGCCATAGTCATGGGAATTCGCGCTTCGCTTGTTGTAGCCACGGCGATTCCTGTCACATTAGCTCTGACTTTGGCGATCTATTATTTCATGGGCTACACGCTCAATCGGGTCACGTTATTTGCACTGATTTTTTCAATCGGAATTTTGGTCGACGATGCCATCGTCGTGGTTGAAAATATAGAGCGTCACCTGAAGGAAAATGCGAAAGAGGGTTTAATCAAAGCCACTATTAAGGCCGTTAATGAAGTTGGAAATCCAACAATCCTTGCGACATTTACTGTGATCGCGGCGATTTTGCCTATGGCTTTTGTACGAGGCCTGATGGGTCCTTACATGAAGCCTATTCCTGTCGGCGCGAGCTTTGCGATGATCTTGTCACTTTTTGTCGCATTTATCGTAACGCCTTGGGCTGCGGTCAAACTTTTAAAAGAACATGCTCATCAGGGGGGCGATTCTGAAGGTCACAAGATGGGACTTCTGGATCGACTCTATCAAAAAGTTATGGAAACGCTCTTAGGTAAAAAAAGATCGGCACTTTTATTTGGCGGATTGACTGTCGTGTTGCTCTTGTTGGCCAGCAGTTTGGTTTACTTCAAATCAGTTAAAGTCAAAATGCTTCCATTTGATAACAAGCAAGAGTTTCAAGTGTTGATCGATTATCCCACCTCGACGTCTTTAGCAACAAGCCAGAAGTGGTCTGAAGAGTTAGCCTCTGAAGTTTTAAAAAATAAAGAAGTTGAAGCTGTTCAGATTTTTGCCGGGGAAGCAGCGCCATTTTCTTTCTCGGGAATGGTCAAACATACGTTCTTGCGAAATCAGGATTTTCAAAATGATCTTCAAATTGTTCTGACTGAAAAAGGAAGCCGTAAAGTTTCAAGCCATGAAATTATTGAAAGTTTACGACCGTTGATAAAAAAATTCGCAGAAGAAAAGAAAGCCGTGACAAAAGTGCTCGAGATTCCGCCGGGGCCTCCAGTTTTAGCAACAATCATGGCTGAGGTTTATGGTCCAACGAAAGAGATACGCAACAAGGTCGCACGTGAAATAGAGACTGTATTTAAAAGTGAGCCGAGTGTCGTTGATCTGGACACAACCATGCGCCTCGGTCGAAATCGTCGAGTTTACGAATATGACCAGGCCAAAGGCGGACTTCTTGGAACCAATGCCAATGAGTTAATGACATTGGGACGTCTTGTTTTCTCAGAGACAGCGGTAACGACCTTGTCAAACATGCAATCTCCAGAGGATGTGAATGTTGATTTGTCAGTTTCTCAAAGTAGTCGATCATCTCAAACTCCATTTGCAAATCTTCGGGTTCCATCTTTTGAGACAGGTTCGGTTGAAGCCGACCAAACACTTAAAAAGCCTTTTATGGCAGAAAGTGAAACGCTATATCGTAAGAACTTAAAGCCGGTTTCTTATGTGATGAGTGAACTTTCGGGTTCTGAGGAAGCGCCGGTCTATGGAATTCTAAAACTCCAACCACAGATCCACTATCCAGTGCAAACCGCCGATGTTCCGTGGAACACCAATAACCCGATAGTGAAATGGGATGGCGAATGGTTTATCACTTACGAAGTTTTTCGTGATCTTGGCGGAGCCTTTGGCGTCGTGATGATCTTGATTTACATTTTGGTTCTAGGTTGGTTTAAAAGCTTTACGGTGCCTTTAATCATCATGGCTCCTATTCCGATCAGTTTGATCGGAATTTTGCCGGGGCATGCAATCATGGGATCATATTTTACGGCCACGTCGATGATCGGCTTTATTGCTGGCGCGGGAATTATCGTTCGAAATTCTATTATCTTAGTTGATTTTATTGAGCACCAAATTGGTCAGGGAATGAATTTAAAAGAGGCTGTCGTCAGCGCCGGTGTTCTGCGATTTCGTCCGATGCTCCTAACGGCCGCGGCAGTTGTGGTTGGCAGCTCTGTGATGTTGGCGGACCCTATTTTTCAAGGCCTGGCTGTCAGTTTAATTTTCGGTGAAGTCGCGGCGACCATATTGAGTCGATTTGCAGTTCCCGTACTCTATTATTGGATCGTTGGAAAGAGCCGTGTAAACGCTATCAAAGCTGAATTGCAGGAATAAGGAGTTACTATGACAATAGAAAATCAGATCCGAGCATTTGCAGGAACTTTTATTTTAGCGAGTTTGTTGTTGGCGCACTATCACTCGCCCAATTGGCTTTGGTTTACGGCCTTTGTCGGCGCGAACCTACTTCAATCTAGTTTCACCAAGTTTTGCCCTCTAGAAATAATCTTGAGGAAAATTAAAAAACAATGAGTGACTCAAGAACTTAATGGTGAAGACGAGGCAGCTGCGGTAAAAACTTGGACAGATCTTTCTTCTAAGTGGGGAAGGATCTGCTTCACAACTATATTCTGAAAATGTTCAGACATGCGGTGGGCTTCGATGGCCTCCGCATCTTTGTATTCTTCATAAATTAAAATCATTTGCGGCGAAGAGGGGTTTTGGAAAAGATCATAGCGAAGATTGCCAGACTCTTTTCGAGTCGCCGCAATCATTTCTTCCATAAGATCTAATACACGTGCAACAGATTCAATCTTAACGGTCCAGCGTGCCACGATGATCATCATATAAACCTCGGTACACACCATGCTACACTCTTCATTTCTATTTCGCTACCAACTTGCAAGCGATTGGCAAACCTTCGCCCTCGGAAGAGTTGCACTGTTTGAATATCGATTGGTTTAAAGTTGGAAAATAGCTCTATAGGATATCGCTGTGGGTGGTGCTGCGTTTTTGAATGCCAGCACACAGTGCCATGCCCGCAAGAAGGACGTACCAAAGAATCAAGAGCCACAAGAGCAAAATCGGTAACGCTGCAAACGAACCATAAATTTTATTGTAATTGAAAACTTCCACTGTCAGATATGCGAAGCCCTTATGAACGGCAAGAAGCCCAACGCTTGCAATCAATGAACTGATGAAGGCTGCTTTCGTGCGAACCTTTAGATCAGGTACTAATTTGTAGATTAAGAAAACGCTGGCGACCAAAACCAAACCATTTGTCACCGCCACAGGAATAATTCGTCGAGCGAATTGGAATTGCTCCAAGGAAATGAAGCCCACATAAATCGCTAAAGCTACCGGAATTAAAAGGATCAAAACCCACTGAAAAATCAAGCGACGATAAAATGGACGAGTGCGGGGATGAGCCCAGATACGATTGATACCCACCTCCATGTCGTGCAGAAGCTTCATAGACGTGATGAAGAGAAAGATCGCACCTGTTGTTCCTAATTTTCCGGCATTGATATTCTTGATAAAAATACGAATGAGCTTGGTGACATCGCCACCTGCAGCTTCACGCAAATAGACGAGCAGAAAGCTTTCAACCTTTGGATAAAGGGCATCCAACCCACCAATGGATTGAAAGGTCGCAAGTACCACCGCCAAAAAGGGAACCATTCCTAAAATAGTTGAAAACGACAAGCTGGCAGCGACAAGTTGTAATTCCCCATCGCGCATCTGTCGGCTGGTGTTTTTCAGCACTTGCCAGAGTCTTGTGAACATGTCGTTTTTAAACAATTCCGCCATAGCTTGTTTTTATAGTAATTTGCTGGCAGGGGCAAGTTCGATGACTAGAGTTCGGCTTCGGGCATTGCAAAGGCGCTGGCTCTTTCATCCAACACTTTCTGCAACATCTTCGCTAAAGATCCAAATTCATTATCAGGCTGATTGATCGCAGCACTCATGATGATCTCGGCCATCGGCATAAGCTTTGGAACGGGATTGCCGCCGATTTTTTCGCATTCTTCAACCGGAGACACTACCGAGTGTTTACGACACACAGTCGGACGGTTGTAATAGTTGCGGCAGGCATTGTCAGCCCCAAGGAAAACGCAACGATTTGAAGACACAGCCCCTTTTTTCCACTCGTTATCCAAACGCTCGCGCTTTGACAAACGAAGAAGGTCTTCGTGGTTCAAGGTTGTCCCATTCGCCAAAGAGTCAGCCAAGATGACAGCATCATCTTTCATGATTTCAACTTCAAGGTGGCAGCAAGCCCCACAGCCTTTTTGACAAGTTGTTTTGATGTGTGAGCTGGCGTCCACTTGTTCGTCGATTAAGGCTTGAACCTTGCGACCACGCTCTGCACCCGCAGGGAGTTGAGATAGAACTTCAAAGTAGTGATTCAGTAGGCGAGTCACTTCGCGGTCGAAACTCAAAAATTCTTCTTCGGCTAAAACGGTCTTATATTGCTCAAGCAAAGCTCTGAGCTGCGCTGTTTTCTTCATCTCCTAAGGCTATCATGGCGGCCTTAGGAAAAATTGTCTTATTTTTAACAGAAGTGAACTCCAGACCTCTCCAGGACCTAGAGCCAGAATCTTTTTTGAACGGCGAAGTCTTGGCCATTACGTGCGATCAAAGCAGCATCGCAATAAGGATCGTGCTCGAAGAACAAATACCAAGATTGATCTGCGGCTTGGCCTAGGTATTTTTGTTTCTCTTCCATTAATACCAGAGGTTGCAAATCATAACCCATCAACCACGGAATTTTTACGTGAGTCGAAGTCGGCACAACATCACCGCAATAAAGCAATGTTGTCTTTCCATCCGTGACCTTCACCATCTGTTGATGTTGAGTGTGGCCATCAGAGACAAAGGCCGACAAACCTGGAAGGAAATTCTCGATATTTCCATCGATCAAATTCAAAACACCGGCATCGATCAGCGGTTGATAGTTCGCGGGATAGTAACTAGCACGCTCGCGCAAATTAGGGTGGCTTGCGGTTTCCAAATTTCCTTTTTGTGCCCAATATTTTGCATTCGGGAAGGTTGGAACAAGCTTGCCGTCTTTTTCAGTCGTTCCGCCACCTGCGTGGTCGAAGTGGAAGTGAGTGAGTACTACATGATGAATATCTTCAGGCTTTAACCCATGAGCTTTCAAAGAGTTAATAAGTGAAGGACCGTTTTCATCAATATTGTACATCTCTTTAAATTTTGATCCTAATTTTTCGCCATACTTTGCGATGAAGTCTCCACCGTTGCCAGTGTCGATTAAGATATTCATTTTCGGAGATTTTAATAACAACGCACGAGCTTCCATTTCGATGCGGTTCTTATCGTCTGTGGGATTTGTTTTCTCCCACAGGATTTTTGGAACCGTTCCGAACATGGCGCCGCCATCAAGACCGAAGATCCCTGTTGGAATCGGGCAGACTTCGTAGTCGCCAATCTTCAAATGAGCTTTTTCATTTTGAGTTTGTGAATTATTCGATGTCATCACTTGATACCTCCTCGGATACGGAAGCGGATTTCGCAGTCTCTGGCGCGGCTTCGTCTTTCACGACGAATGCGTCTGGGTTGATCGTTAGAACCCATGACTTATAAGCAGTATAAACCTGTTGGATCGGTGCGGGAGGATGGACCGGACCTACGTGCAAAACAAGCTTCCCTGGTTTTGCAAAGAACTGACCCTTCGGCCATAAATCCAAGTTGCCCTCAAGGTAGGTGAACAAAATCGGCGTATGTGTTTTCTCAGCGAAGATCGAAACACCGCGTTTGAACTCTTGCACTTTGCCAGTTTGCGAACGTGTACCTTCTGGGAAAATGATCAACCACATGCGGGGAAGCTCATTCAAAAGTTTCAAGATCAAGTTCACGGCTTCGCCCTTGCGATCTTTGCGATCAATGGGGATGGCGCCGAGGCAGTGTTGCGAAAAGAATGTGAATAGGGGATTTGAAAAGAAATAATCTTTTGCTGCTGCGATGTAAGTGCTCATCCAATAACGGCGAGGAATCGCTGCTGCAATCGACGTCGCATCTAAGTGGCTAGCGTGATTGCTGATGATGATGAGCTTTGGCTGAGTCTTATAAAGTTCTTTAAATGGCGTGCCCTTAACCTTCAGGCGAATGTAAAACTTAAATGCGATATTTTTAAGAAAGATCGACCACAAAAAACGCATGCACACGCTGAACAAGTCGATATGACGAGTGAACAGCGGCAAGTGTTTTAGATAAGTCGGCAGTTTGGTCCACTGCTCGTTTTCGTAATCCCAATCCTTCATAGAATAACCGTCATTACGTAATAATAAATCGGAGCCACAAAGATCAAACGATCCACGCGGTGTAAGAAATCACCGCGACCAATGATGAAAGGACCCACTGTTTTCATGCCCGCATCGCGACGAACCACTGTCATCACAAGGTCACCGACGAAGCCACCAAGACCTGCAACAAGCCCTGATGCTAGCCAATACTTTTCAGAACCGTCAGGCAAAAGAAAACGCATACATCCTGCAAGGAACAAGGTCAGAGCAATAGAAACCGCCGTACTGCCAATGGAGCGACGAGGATTGATGCCAGGGAACAGCTTCCATCCGCCGATATAGCGACCCACGGCCAAGTTCGTGTTGTCACAGAACTCTGTCAGGATAATCAGATACATCACTTGGAAAACACCATTTGGGAAGCGCATGATCAAACCCAAGTGCATGAATGACCATCCTAGGAAGATAAACGCCAGCAACGTCAGAGAAATATACTGAATCATGCGTTTGTATGAATTGCGGACCAATGGCACCAAGCAACTTGCGCCTAACACCATCATCGGTGTGACGTTGTATATATCCAAACGGTTGAAGTAGCAGGCGAAAGCCAGACCAATAATTCCCAGATAACAGATGATCACAAAGAAGCTGCGATGGAACATCCCCATAATTTGGAAAAAGACCTTCGCACCAAAGATTGCAATACATACCAACATCACCAAAGGCCAAGGCTCTGGCAAACCCATCATAATGAACATCAACGGAGCGGCAATCAGCCAGCTCTTAATGCTCGCCCATGATTGAACGAAGTAATAGTTCTTGTTTCTGAAGAAAAAGATAATCGCGCCGGAAACGAAAATAATCGAAAGAACGATGAACACCGTCTGGCGATAAATATGGCTTTCCCAAGCCGAAGGCAAATCAAGTTGAATTGGGAAATTAAAATTCATGGAGTATCCTCTTGGATCTTATATTCACTAAGTTTCTTATAAAGATTCGAACGAGACACTTGCAGCAAGGCCGCAGTCTTTTCAACGTCCTTTGTTTGCTTGTAAGCTGTGCGAATCACATGCGCCTCAAATTCATCCACCAAAGTGGAAAGGCCTTTTGCAAAATCGATCACAGTATAAGACGGTGCGCCTGTCGCTGAAGCCGCAGGTTTCAGCCATGCTGTCACATCTTCTTCACGAATGAACGGCAGGGGAGAGGTCAGGCTCAACTGTTCACACACGCGCTTTAGTTCGCGCACATTACCTGGCCAGTTGTATTTCTTCAAGGCCTCTAATCCGTCATCCGTGAAACTTTTGTTTCTACGCGGACGTTCTGCCTCAAGAAAATGTTTTCCCAAAGCATCGATATCATCCAGACGTTCACGCAATGGAGGCAGTTGAACACGTTGCGAAGCCAGGCGATACAAAAGGTCTTCGCGAAATTCCCCAGCGGCGACCATTTTATCCAAAGGCTTATTACTAGCGACGATCACTCGAGTTTTAACGAAAGTGCTTTCTTTTGCGCCGACTCGGCGAACTTCGCCTGTTTCAAGAAAACGCAAAAGTTTCGCTTGTTGAACTAAAGGTAAAGCTTCGATTTCATCAAGAAACAAGTCGCCACCGTTGGCAGCCTCTGTCAAACCCACTTTGTTTTGATCAGCACCGGTAAAGGCACCTTTCACGTGACCAAACATTTCCGATTCAAAAAGATTGTCAGGGATACTTGCAATGTTCACGGCAATGAAAGGGCGTTCACCTTCTTGTTCGTTCAGAAGACGAGCAACGACTTCTTTACCGCAACCTGTTTCACCTTCGATCAAAACTGAATTACTCTCGCCGCGAAGTTCGGCGATACGTTTTTTAATTCTTTGCGAGGCCTCGGAGCTTCCGACCCAGCGGATCGTGTCGCGGTCCGCGTGTGGATCGACATTGCGCAAATCCCACAAGGCTTCCATTTTTTCTAAGATCAATTGAACTTCTTCGCTCATCAGCGGTTTTGCTAAAAACTTTTGCGCACCGGCCTTGAGACAAGTCTCCATCAACTGGCGATTCAAATCTCCAGACATCGCAACAACGTCTAATTGTGGATTGTGCTTCAATAACTTTGCGATGACGTCTGGACCTGCGGCCTTGGTTGTTCCAGGTTCAAGATGCATATCCACGAAAGCCGCATGATAGAAACGTTCGTACTGAACGGCTTCCAATCTGTGAGCCGAAAACATCTTCCATTGAGATGGCAAAATCATCTTCAGTGATTGATGAATAAGCGGGTCGTCATCGACGACAAGTAGAGAGAAAACTCGAGTGTTGCTCATAGACTTCAGGATGGCTCGACTAGAGACCTTTGTGTACCTTTTGCGCACAGCATATTCGAACTCATTTTAAAGGACCATCCGACTGCGTTGCTCGTCGTCGCAGTACGAGACGTACAGCGTCCTCCTCGCGCCTTGCGTCTGGCCCTTTAAAATGAGTTCGCGTGACGCGGATGTATTTTTGAGAGTAAAATTGTTGAATTGGAGGCTCCATGAGCGCGCTTAGAATTCTTCTTGTAGAAAACATCCACGAAGTAGCAAAAGAAAGGCTCGTTAGTGAAGGTTTTAAAGTTGACTTAATCTCTCACGCGCCGTCTGAAGAGGAGCTTCTCAAGCTGCTTCCGAACTATGATGTTTTGGGTATTCGCTCGAAAACTGAAATCACAAAAAAGGTTTTGCAAAACAATAAACATCTTATCGCGATCGGCTGCTTTTGTATTGGTACAAATCAAGTTGATCTTGTCAGTGCTCGTGAAGAGGGAGTGCCTGTTTTCAATGCTCCTCACTCGAACACACGCTCTGTTGCAGAACTTGTGATTGCAGAAATGATTTCGCTATCTCGTCAGCTTGGAGATCGCAATACAAAAGCTCACGTCGGGGAGTGGGTGAAATCCGCAGTGGGGGCCCATGAAGTGCGCGGGAAGACACTGGGCATCGTGGGTTACGGTCACATCGGCAGCCAAGTGAGCATCCTTGCTGAATCCATGGGTTTGAAAGTTGTTTTCTACGATGTGGTCAAAAAACTTCCTCTAGGAAACGCAGTTTCAATGCCAAGTCTTTCAGAGCTTTTGAAAATATCTGACTTTGTGACCTTGCATGTCCCTGAAACTCCAGAGACCAAAGATTTGATGGGTAAAGAGCAGTTCGCCGCCATGAAGCCGGGCAGCCACTTGATCAATGCCAGCCGTGGAACGGTGGTTGTTATTGACGAACTGGTCGCTGCTTTAAAATCGAAGCATGTTGCCGGTTGTGCCATCGATGTCTTCCCGGAAGAGCCAGCTTCGAACAAAGACAAGTTCCAATCACCACTTCAAGGGTTGTCGAACGTGATTCTGACTCCGCATATCGGGGGCAGTACGGAAGAGGCTCAATTCGCCATCGGTATCGAGGTCGCGGAAAGTTTCCGCCGTTATTTGAAGATTGGCTCGACTTCGGGCGCTGTGAACTTCCCAAATGTTGATTTGCCTGTGAAGCAGGGAACTTCTCGCTTGTTGAATGTGCACAGAAACGAACCGGGTGTCTTGGGAGAGATCAATGGTCTTATTTCCCGCGCGGGTGCGAATATCGAAGGACAGTATCTTTCTACAGATGAACGCATCGGTTATCTGGTGATGGATCTTCATTCTTCAAAAGCCCAAGGCTTGGCGGAAGAGATTGGGAAACTCAATCGTTCCATTCGCACACGAGTCGTTTACTAGCTCGTGGAATATTAACAATCGTCAACTTTTCTAGATTATTTTCAGGGCCGATTGAGGCCCTGTTTTTTTCGTGTTAGACCCTCCGAACTTTTATAACTTTTGGAGGAATTTAAAATGAAAACTTTGATCGCGGCCTTTGTTCTTTTAGCAAGCCCAGCATTCGCATACTTCCAAGAGGGTTCTACAAGCGAACCAGATATTCACTATCTTTCTTGGTGTGATGGCAATAACGTGGTTGCTGAAAATTCTCAAGGTCAACTTATTGTTCGCGCCGCTTGCACTGAACGGCAAACATGCCAAACTTTTACACGCTACCAAATTGATCGCGCCATCGTAATCGGCTCTTGCATCGATAGAAAATAAATTTGCAGATTATTTTTGTTAGTTTCAAAAAGAAAGACCCACGGAACGTTTCGTGGGATGTTAAAAACGAAAAAGCCAGCTTAAGCTGGCTTTTTTTGGTTTAGAGGACTTTGCCTGGGTTCATAATATTATCCGGGTCGAAGACTTTCTTGATGCCTCTCATAAGTGCGATTTCACCTTCTGAACGAGTGTAGTTTAGGAAGGATTTCTTTGTAAGTCCAACACCGTGTTCGGCAGATATCGAGCCTTTATATTTCTTCACAGTATCGAAAACCATCACATCGACCTTGCGGCATTCTTTGACAAATTCTTCCTTCGTCATACCTGGAGGACGAAGGATGTTGATGTGCAGGTTGCCATCACCGATATGGCCGAACCATACAACTTCCCATGTCGGATAAGCTTGGGACAATACTTTATCTAGGTCAGCCATAAATGGCGGAACTTTTGAGATCGTCACGGCAATATCGTTTTTGTAAGGAGAATACTTCACCAAGGATTCAGAGATATCTTCGCGGTATCTCCAGAATGTTGTGGCTTGAACATCGGACTGACTGATAACTCCGTCAAGAACCCAACCTTCTTCAAGGCATTTTTCGAAAACGCCCAAAGCATGTTCCTCATCTTGCTCGTTGCGAGTTTCTACTTCGGACAAAACATAGAACGGAGCTTGAGTTTCAAGGGGCGCTGGCAATCCTGTATTTTCTAAAACTTTTGCCAAGGCTTTATCAGAGAACATTTCGAACGCGACCAAAGATGTTTTCGTTTTGAACTCGGCAAAGATTTTCATAACGGCATCAAGGCCGCTGACCGCCATCACAAGAACTTTCATTGGAGGGGGAGCTGGAGCGAGGCGAATGGTCGCTTCTGTGATGAAGCCCAGTGTTCCCTCTGCACCAATGAACAAGTGGCGAAGATCATAGCCTGTTGCGTTCTTCACAAGGCCGTTATTCAATTCTAAAACATCGCCTGTGCCAGTAACTACCTTCAAGCCAACAACCCAGTCACGAGTCAATCCGTAACGAACGACTTTGATGCCACCGGCGTTCGTAGAAATATTTCCACCCATTTGCGAAGAACCCACAGCTGCGAAATCAACAGGATAGAAAAGATGTTTTGAATGAGCGAACTCTTGCAAAGCTTCAGTGACCACGCCAGGCTCGATCACAACAGTCTGATCGACGGGACTAAAATCTTTGATCTTATTCATTTGATCGAAGGAAACAACGATTTCACCTTGAGTTGCCACCGCAGCACCTGATAAACCTGTACGGCCGCCAGAAGGAATCAAAGAAATTTTGTTTTTGCGTGCCCACTTAACAAGAGCAACAACATCTTCAGTGGATTGCGGGAACACGATGGCAGAAGCTTTAACGTCGAAGTATGTTGTCCAGTCTTTACCCCAGTACTTCAAACTTTCTTCGTCAGTTTTGATCTGTTCTTTTTTAAGGAAACTTTCAAGTTCGAGAAGGGCTGACATATAACTTCCTATCTGCAACGTTAATCAGTTCATGAGATCATGACGGCTGATTCGTGGAAAGGAATTAATCTTCTTCGGTCAGCGGTCTTTGGTAGTCTCTCAGAGTTCTGATTCTAAAGAAAGCGTAGGCAGGACACAAGCCCCAAGCGGCAGTAATGAGACCGTAAATGCCAATGTAGGCCCAAAAAGGACCGCCTGCGACAGCGTAAGCGGTCAAGCTCACGCCGAAAATAAAACGCAGAATACGATCCCAAAGGGCTACATTGCATCGCATGGATGTTAGGCTTTCAACATCTCTTGAAGTTCACCGGATTGATACATTTCCATCATGATATCGCTGCCGCCGACCAATTGTTTGTTAACGTAAAGTTGTGGGATAGTGGGCCAGTTGCCGTACTCTTTGATGCCTGAGCGAATTTCTTCATCATCTAGAACATTCACGTCGTGGAAAGTGACGCCCATATCTTGAAGAATAGCGCATGCACGGGCAGAGAAACCGCACATTGGAAACTGTTGAGTTCCTTTCATGAAAAGAACAACTTTGTGTTGGCCAAGAATGCCATCGATTTTTTGGTGAGTAGGATTCATTATCTTTCCTTTTGTATATCTTGAATATTTCGACAGCGCCGAAGGGAGATCCGCCCGCAACGCCGAAGTGCAAGCCAATTATTTAATCTTAGTCTTAATTGACAGCGCGTGAACTTCCCCGGTCTTTAATTCTGGACCAAAGCATCCCATCACTTGCTGATGTTGTTGAATACGACTCAGTCCCGCAAAACGAGAACTTTCCACGTAAACTTCCCAATGGTCTTGAGTGCCCGTCAGATCGAAAACTTCAATCTTTGATTCCGGGTAATTTTCTTCGAGTCTTTGTTTCATTTGGTCTGCTGTCATAGAGGGGGAAAGTATCACTGTCATCGAACTAAGTCCAGCCCCCGACAGGCCTTTGCAAAAGGCTTTTCAGAGGCGGTTCAGCCATGGTCAGGGGGCATTCTAAGTTGCTTAATGCGGCTCGTCAGCGTAGGATGCTCCCATGTTTGGGCCATCACAGCGTATTTTAAAGATCTTTGCTCTTATTGTTGTTGTCGTCTTTTTCTATTTCATCGCAAGGACCGAGTTTTTGCTGTGGAACTGGAACCTTTTCCGTCACAAGGCGATTTCGGATTTGCTGCTTTCAATGCTGGTGGGGATTCGTTTTGATATCTCGGCGGCCTTTGTTTTGAGTGCTCCCGTTCTGCTTTTGTCGTTCTTTCCATGGCCAAAAAAATGGGAATGGATTTGGGAGACGGGGACATGGGTTGTCTTCGCCTTGATCCAAATTCCATTTCTAATTTTAAACCTGATTGATACGGAATTTATCAACTTTGTAGGTCGCAGATTTACCTACGACACCCTTTTCATATTAGGTGAGGCTGAGGGAAAGCTAACCGGTTTTGTTGGCACTTATTGGCCACTTTTTTTGGTTAACACGATCATCACTGTGGCCTTTGCCTGGGTATCTTGGCAGGTTCTAAAAAAACAATTCAACGTTGTCTGGCCTTCTGATTTGGCGAAAGCCGCGAAACACTGGGTGGCCCATGGATTTCTTTGCTTTGTGACGATTGTACTGGCAGTGATTGGTATTCGTGGTGGTTTGCAAAGCAAGCCCATCAGTTTTGTGAATGCGAACATTTTTACTGCACCGGTTTTGAATAATCTGATTTTAAATTCTTCGTTCACGTTCATTAAAAGTTTTGGTGCTAAAGAAATCAGACATGAGAAATACTTCAGCAATAAATTGGAGATGTTGAAGTATCTGAATGGTTCTATGGATGGCTCGTTGATGGAAGGGAAGCGTCCAAAGAGTCCACAGAATATCGTGATCATCATTATTGAAAGCTTTGGTAAGGAATACGTCGGTGTTCATAACGGCAAAAGTTATACGCCTTTTATAGATTCCTTGATGCAGAAATCTTTGGTTTTCGATCATGCCTATGGAAATGGTCGCAGATCCATCGAGGGAGTCGCCGCTGTGATGGCGGGGATTCCAGCACTGATGAGCGAACCGTTCATTTCTTCGCACTTCACGGCAAACTATTTCTTGGGCTTGGGAACCTTGCTTACTCCGAAAAGATATTCGACAGCTTTTTTCCATGGCGGTCATAACGGGACAATGTATTTTGATTCCTTCATGCAAAGTGCCGGGGTTGAAAAATACTTTGGTTCTCGCGAGTACAACAATAGCAAGGACGACGATGGTATATGGGGAATTTGGGACGAGCCATTCTTGCAATATATGCTCAAACAAACGGATCAGTTGCCTCAGCCGTTTATGAGCTCTGTCTTTACCTTGAGTTCTCATCATCCATTTAAGGTGCCTGAACAGTATGTAGCGCAATTTCCTGAAGGGCCCATTGAAATTTTGAAAACGGTTTCTTATACGGATATGGCATTACAAAAGTTTTTTGCGGAAGCAGAAAAGAAGCCTTGGTATAAAAATACACTTTTCATTGTCACTGCCGATCATACGTCAAAGCATTACTTGCCCGAGTTTGACAATGAAGTGGGCGATTATGAGGTGCCGCTGATAATGTATCATCCGACGTTTAAATTTCCAGCTGTGGATCGCAGTATGGTTGTGCAGCAGATTGACATCTTGCCGTCGGTATTGGATTTCCTTGGTATTCGTAACAAGGACGAAAACTATCTAGGTAGCTCGGTCTTTATCCCTGGAGATAAAACAGCAACGGTGTTTATTGACGATCGTTATTTACTGTTCTCGAAAGACTATCGTCTGCGCTGGTCGCCGGGACATGGCGAACCTCTGATGTTTGCTATGGCAGATCGAGTAGGGGAAAAACCATTAGAAGAACCTAAAGAGCGCAAAGAATTGCTGACTAAGAAACTCAAAGCCAGCATTCAGTATTTTAATGAAGGTATGTGGGATAATAAGCTTTATTATCCGGCTTTGCGGAAATAAAGTTCGCGCTGAAGGTCAGTCAAATAGCTGATGATCTTGTGTTCGCTGGGATTGGCTAGGTGATTGAATTCCACTCCTAGCACCAAGTGACTGACGCCACGGGCGCGGATGTTTTTAATCACACCCTGAACAATGATCGGATCGCGATCACCGAGGAAGATCTCTGCTTGAACAAGGTCTTCCAATTTCCAATCTGTTTCCTCTTGGTGAATCTCAATGGCACAGCCTTCTGTGCTTAAATCCAATAAACGACAGTGATGTGCACAAACCGTTTGATTCAAATAATTCACGACAAATTCCGCCGAGTAGTCCTGAGGAAGGATATAACGGAAATTTCTTCTTCTTTGCATGTGATACAAATGTGTCACCGGCAAAGAGATATAGTTTTCAGCTACTGTCGGCTTTGTTTCGAATAGATATTTTTCGCCATTCATCTCAAAGCTTGCCATAAAGATAGAACTTTCAGCGAAGTTCATCGACGTCTCTTCAGGCGGTGTACATTTCAAATGAAACTGCGAATTCAGGCTTAGCACCTTCATTGTGATCACACGTTCGAATTTATCTTTTAGAGTGACCTTACCCTGAGAAGACAAAAACTTTTGCAAAAGCATTTGCTTTTCTTGCTCAGAGCCGATCGCTTTGAAAATGACTAATGCTTCACTCATTTTATGCCGCCGCTACAATCTTGTGACCGCATTCGCTGCAGAATTTGGCGCCGGCTTGAAGTTCAGCGCTGCAAGCTGGGCACGCGGGGCCGCCAGATACTTTTTTCTTGGGCTTTTCTTCTTTTTCGTCCATGTCGACGAAACCTTTTTCGTTCCATTTTTCAATCTCACGAAGCATTTTCCAACTTTGGAAGATCGAACGGAACTCTTTGATTTCAAATTGCAAAAGAACGCCACCGCCATTGCTGCTGGCATTTTTTCTTTTCATGAAAACGCCTTTGCCCTCTAAGCGCGAGAAGTGGTCGTTGTTCAAGTTAATGCCGATTTCATTTTTGCAGTATTCACTGAACTTGGCGAAGTCCACGCTGACAATACCGAAGCGGTCAACCTCTTGACCGTCCGCCATTTTCAGCAAGCCGTCTAGCATCTGTTGGCAAAGCTCGTCCACTTTCAACAAGTCGGAGCGGCCGCCTTTAAAATAATAATATTGATAGAATTCAAAGAAGCTTTCGACTAAGCCTAAATCCAAGAAGTGAACTTTTTGAATCTCGTCGGGACCATCTGGATTGTCGGGGGCTTTGCCCATCTCATACAAAGCAAGTTTCAGTTTCACAAGAATGTTAATCACTTGTTCCAAACGTTTCGGGCCTTCACCCATCACGCGTTGTGAATACTGCTTCATCAAATTCCAATCCACAACAACACGGCCTGGAGTTGATTTATCGCCTTTGTGATTTGCTGTATGGAAAACGGCGCCGAAAGCTTTTGCCACTTGATCTTCAGGGCACGGAGAAGAATCTTTCTCGAGCTTTGCGGAACGAACCTCATTCATTGCCAAGCGCAGACGATCAGCCAGGGATTTGATGATGACCTTCAACATTTGGGGAGCGCCCTCGTAGTGAGACTTCAAAGTCTCTACAGGGATTTCCAAAACCTTTGTTTCTGTTGTGGCAATAGCAGAGGTCGGGTGAGTCGCAGCGCCAAGAATAACTTGGTCACCCAAAATGTGAGAAGCGCCCAATTGGAAAAGATCGATGTTCTTTTTACCGCGAATCAAACACTGGCTCGCGCCACCGGATTGAATCAGATAAACCGACGTGATTTTGTCGCCATCTTTAAAGATCAATTCACCTTTTTTGAAGGTTTTTACAGACATAGCTTCACTCCCACCACGAATATTCTCGAGATCCTATCGGCAAAAGAGACGTTAAAGTGAAGCCTGGGCTTTAGGAATAAGGTCTAGAAAACCATATGGAAATCGGGGCTGTTTTAGGCTATAAAGCGGGCAGATGGATTATTTCTTCCAGGCCGCACCGGCCGCTCATCAAAAGAAAGAAAAGGCGAAAGCGAAAGAGCTTCGTCAAAGCCAATGGTGGAAACAGGAAGTTGGAAAAGGCCTGTGTTATCACTGTGGTGAGCGCTTTAAACCTGCTGAGCTTACAATGGATCATTTGATTCCGATTGCTCGCGGTGGAAAATCCACAAAGAACAACTGCGTTCCTTCCTGCAAAGAGTGCAATTCGAAAAAGGGTTATAAAACCCGCGCTGAAATAGCGATGGAGGAGCTGCAAACGGCTTCTGCGCCTCAAGATGAAACAGCAATTTCCCCCGACGATGAATCTGAAACTGAAGAATAAATACCCAAAAAGAGATGTAAAAAGGCACGAAAAAGGGGGTATTTCAGTAGCTGCTCATTATCTTTTTGAGGGTTTTTCTGGGGTTTTCTGAGCCTTCAGAAGCGGCTTTTCAGAGGAGAACGCTACAAAAATGGGCGATTTTTTAAACCATCTCTGGACCTCACATTCATTTTTACGCCGAGCAGCGTTGGGGCTTTGGTCTTGATTTGACCACCTGCGTTCGCGTTAAGCTATCAAAGTTATTCATTAAAAATTGGCCAGGAAGGCCAAATTTTCGCTAGCCCGCAGGGGGCGAGGACAGGAGTCCTTTATAAAATTCGTTAACATTGTGTGAAGGATTAAGCGACTGTGAGCAAAATTACAAAAAGTAGCACAGCGGAATATTTTGCTAAGAACCTACAGCAGGTGGGTTTCTCGTCCCCTTTGAAGGCCGTTTTGACGACCTTGAAAGAGGCAGTAGATAACTCTTTGGATGCTTGTGAATCTTCGGGCATTCTTCCAGATCTTTTGGTTGAGATTTCTAAAGTAGGAACGGGTTCAACAAAGAACACGGATCTTATTCGTATCGTCGTTGAAGATAACGGACCTGGTATCGAGGCTGAGGACCTTGCCAAAGTTTATGGTGAGTATCTTGCTTCCTCTAAATTTGGCCGTGGTCAATGTTCTCGCGGCCAACAAGGTATCGGTATTTCAGCTGCAACAACATGGGCGCAAATGACGAATGCCCGTGGGGTGAACGTCGTTTCCAAAACTAAAAAAATGCGCAAAGCCGTGTCTGCTCAGGTCGACGTGGATATCAAATCCAATACGGGTGTTCTAAAAAATAAAGAAACTTTGGATTGGGATCGTGAGCATGGAACTCGTGTTGAATTCGTTCTTGATGGACGCATTCAATTGAACGGTGACGGTGGTATTTTGACATACATCGAGGGGACAATCCTTGTGAACCCTCACATGACGATCACTTACAAATTGATGGAGAATGACTTTGTCACTGTAACTCGCGTGAGCCAAGATGTTCCGCAAGTTCCAGAGGCTTCTTTGCCACATCCTCATACTTTCAAACTAGGTGAATTTATCACTCATTCGACATTGTTCGGTAAAACGACTTTGTCTAAATTCTTGAAAACGGGTTTTTCGCGTATTTCTGATCAATCGATCTCTGAGTTCGTGAAAAAAGGCCTTCCGAAGGGCTTGCTTGAAAAGCCTTTGACGTCTTTGTCAGAAGAAGATTTCAAAAAAGTTTTCCAAGCTGTGCAAAACACAGACTTGATGGCTCCGTCTACAAAGTCAGTTTTGACTGTGGGTGAAGAGGCCTTGTCGAAGTCAATCACTCGTTTGGGTGAGATCGATTTCTTTGCAGTTGTGACTCGTAAACCGACAATTTGTGACTTTAAACCAGTGGTTGTCGAGGTGGCGCTTGCACGCTTCAAATCTCGTAACCAGGAGGCGGATTCTCCAGTGACATTGCTTCGTTTTGCGAACCGCGTTCCGTTGCAATTCGATAAATCAGGCTGTGCGATCACATGGGCAATCGAATCTGTGAACTGGAAATCTTATGGTCTTGCGCAACCTAAAGACAGTTTGCCATCAGGTCCTTACATCTTCGCGGTTTCAATTGTTTCTCCGTTCATTAAATTTAAAAATGCTTCGAAAGAAACCATTGATGCTTCTGAAGAATTGGTCAGCGAAATCCGTCTTGCTTTGATCCAAGCAGGTCAAAAGCTTTCTCGTCACATCAAAAAAGAAGTGAAAGAAGCGGATCTTGAAAGAAAATTGGCTCACATCGAGCAATTCGGCCCGATCCTGGTAGAGGGTTTAGCAAGAATCATCAAAGCTCCAGAGTCTCGTAAGAAAAAAGCCGAAGAAGGTTTGAAAAAGCTTTTGGGACGCGATTCTGAAGAGGCGATGGCGGATTTGGAAGCAGCAGAATCTAAATTGTTAGAGCAAAAAAAGCGCGAGAAAAAGAGAGGCATTGATCACGGTGATGAAGAAGAAACTGATGTGATCAGCTCTGAAGATCTTGTCGACGAAGCGTTGGAAGAGTCTCCGCAAGGAACTAAAAAGACGACGACAAAAAAGGTAACTACTAAGAAAACGACTGGGAAAAAAGCGTAATGGCAAAACTACTCAGCATCCGCGATTTAAAAATTGATATTCCTAAAGAGGCCCGCATCTTGGCTGACAAGATGTTGAAAGACCTCGAATCTTCGAAGCGTCCCGTTTTGGAAGCTGTGAAGACTTCTTTGGACAACTCTTTATACAACGCCAAAGTAGGGTATTTAACTCCAGGTGATAAAGTTGTGCGTACAGAGCTGAACGTGTCTTCTGTACAAAAACTTGCCCGCGTGGTTTTCATTCTTGAGATTTTGCTTCGTAACCTTGACGTCGGAAACGTCAATACGAAGCGTGAGCTTTACTACATCTGTAAAGGCGAGATCAAAGGCAATCCTCGTTTGAAGCCTTTGGATTTCGAAGACCAACCGGAATCAGATGCGATCATTGATTTCATCGGCGATATGCTCGAAGTGTATCGTGAGGAATTGAACGTTTTTGCCAATGACCGTGGTGGACAAACTTATTCTCAACAGCTTGTTGTGACAGAGACTTTGGCAGACGGTGACCGTGCGGTGATCGATCTTTCAACTTTGGGTACGTCTCCGTTCCAGCCGAAAAATAAACCTCAAGCTTTGAGATTGAAGGCGAAAAAGAAAATCGACTTCTGCTTGATCGTCGAGTCAGAAGGTACGGCGAATACGCTTGTTACAATGGGTTTTACGAAACGTAACAACTGTATCGTGATGGGTGCTCAAGGGGTTCCATCGAACGGTGTTCGTGGTTGGGCGAAATTGATCCAAGAAGAATTGGATGTGCCAATGTACTTCTTCGGAGACCTCGATGCGTACACGTTGCAAAATATCTATCGTACACTAAAGGCCGGCTCTGCGGCATCTTTGATCCGTAATGCTGACTTCTCTGCACCGAATGTGAAATTCTTAGGTGTGTTGCCTGAAGATGTAAAGAAATACGATCTTCCTCACTACAAAGTGAAAGAATCTGATCCAGCTGAAGCACGTGCTTTGAAAAAGGCTAAAGATGCTTTGGAAAATGATCCGTTCTTCTTGGATAAAAAGAATAAGGCCTTGGCGGACATTCTTCGCTGGTTGATCAAAGAAAAAGTACGTTGCGAACAGCAGTCTTATTTCTCTGTAGACCCGAAAGATCCTATCAAGACAGAAAAATTGATTCTCGAAAAAATCAAACGCGGATCTTACGTGTAGTAAGGCAGGGTCATGAAATCGGTCGTTGCATTGATGCTTTTTGCGATGTTCCTTGGTGCTTGCGCAAGTCAACCGACGGTGCCGGAATCATCCGATGAGGCGGGTGAAACGACCTTTGATATGGCTCCAGCGGGGGGCGATTTAATCATTCGCCCCGAAACAACAGCGAAAGAACACCACACACGCATTGAAGGTCGTTTGATGGTGGGAAATCAAATCGCCATCCCATTGAAATTCGCGAAAGTACAAATCTTTAATTCCGACGGGAAGATGATTGATGAAGCGAATAGCGACATGGATGGAAATTTTGTTTTCGCAGGAACCTATCCAGCTGGTGCTTACACTTTCAAAGTGGATTCCGAGCGCTATCAGGGAAAAATCACGGTGAATATTTCTCCTGCGGATATCACTGCTGTGGTAATTCCGGTTGAATCAAAATACCCGTCAACTTCAAATCAATAGTCTTATTTATTTGAGTCGCTCGACAATAGTTCCATCTGTAGCATTTTTGCTAGGGGACCGACTTTAACTTTGGCATCTTCATTGGCAGCGCTGATATAAAGATCCACGCGAGGAAAATAGCGAATGGTGATCTTGTCGTCCAGAGTGTCGCAGTTTTTTGCTGGTGAAGTGACCGAATGGCGGCGACACATGACAGGACGATGTTCGTAAATTCTGCACGAGCCTTCATCATTTAGAAACACACAGCGACTGTCTGGATTCCTGGGACCTTGTTTCCACAAAGGATCTTGTAAGGATCTGCCGCTTTGTCTTTGCAAGCGGTTGCGATCAATCGTCACTCCATTTTTTAACTGGTCCCTTAGTATGTCTGCCTCATAGGTTGTGATTTCAACTTCCATATGGCAGCAAGCAGAGCAACCTTTTTGACAGCTCACCGGAATGTCCGAGCCATTGGCGATTTCATCATCAACCAGTTGCTGAAGTTTGCGAGCACGCGCTTCTCCGGGAGGTAGAGAAAAGATCTGGGCTTTGGCATTTTCTAATTCGTCGTGCAGATTCAGCAGGAAAGCCTCGAAGACAGCAGGTTCGAGTTGCGCTTCATAATCGGTGATGAACTTTCTTAAAGATCGTGTGAGTTTGGTATGAGAGGAAAAGAAAGTATCAGCGGTCATTGATTACAGTCTAAGAGGACTTCCCCCTTCCTTGCAATGAGGAAGGGGCTTTTAAACACTTACGTCTATAAGTTTGTTTTTAAGTTCGATAAAAAGAAGTCCAATACGTTAATGACGTGCCGAAGGAGGAATTTCACCTGGACTGTAAATGATGCCTTGGAAGTTCTTGCAGAGATACACGTTGAAGGTGCGAGCGTGGACTCCGTGGCGGTATGTTTTAAGTTCTTGTTTGTCACAAGAGTCAAACTTTGCATATTCCAGTGGATTGCTGTCGTATTTTTCTGTTGTAACAACAATGGCATTTTGACCTTCAAGATTTTTCATCTCTTCCACAGGTTGCATGACTGTGTAGTTGCTTCTTGCTGAATTCAACATGTAGATCTTTTGCTTCGTTCCCCAGGTTGTTTGTGCAGTCGTCTCATAGCGAAGAGCGGCAAGGAACGGTTTATGTCCTGTCTCTGCATGGATTTCGCGTTGTCTGCGGTTCACGAAATCGCCAAGTTCCTCCCAACCCGTGAACTCGTTACTGAAGTCATAAGTAGTTTTCCATTCGGCGTGGGGCGCGAACAAATGAAAGGCGCTTGGAATCCACGGATAGAAGAACGGAGAGTAAGCAATGAGCGTCAAGGGGATAAAGAATGCCAAAATACCGCGCGTATAAACTTTGCTGCGAGGCTTTACAATCTGACGATGGCCCCACATCAAACCTTGGGACCAGATGCCACCGGCACCCATCAATAACAATGTATAAGCGGCCCCGCTCCAGTGCGGTTTAAAGTCTGCGAACAGAGGTTGTGGATAGAACACCGCCAGTGACGGAACTGTTAAGCAAAATAAATAACGCCAACGAGCTTCTGCGCGTTTAACGAAGCCACTGATGAACGCGAGAACCACAAGAGCATATAGGAACGGCGTACAGAATAACAACTGCGCACCAAAGAAACCAAACCAGCGGCCGATGTTGATGCCGCCGCCACCCTCGTGACGATCGTGGAACTGATAGCGGAATCCTGGCCAGTCATGAAGATGATTCCAAATGAAAATCGGAGAGCACATAACGGTGGCGATCAAGAAACCAACCCATGGCCAAGGACTCAAAAGATCTTTGCGACGAGATGGAGTCATCAACATGTACAAACCAAAACCTGGAGCAATCAATGCGATGATGAATTTGGAATTCAAACCCAAGCCCATCAATACGCCAAGCCACAGCCACGTTTTTTTCACGCTCCATTGTTTAGAGTCTTCGCGAACACCTTGCCAGAACACATAGGCTGCCGCCACGAAGCACAACATGAATGGAGGTTCTGGAGAAGCAACGTAACCTCCAAAGCCCCAGAACGGAGACCACAAAACGACGAATCCAGCGAAGATAGCCGCCCATTCGTCAAAAAGATCTTTGGCCAACTTGTAAAGTAAAACAACTGTGGCGGTAAAGCATAGGAAGCCTGGCAAACGCACGCCAAAGTATGTGTCGCCGAAAATTTTCGTCGTGATGGCTTCAAGCCATGCAATCATAGCAGGGTGATCGAAATAAGAGAGTTGAAGATTCTTAGCCCATGACCAATGATAAGTTTCGTCGTCGATCAAGCCCACGTTGGTGCTAAAAAGCGTACGGAAGACCAAGGTCAAAATGAAAAGAATCAAGACTTTTTGAGATAACGTACGCTGCTTCCAGTAACGAGCCAACACCGCTGAAAACTCCTGCTAAAGTGTCAAAACTCTGTCGTAAACTGTCGAGGAGGCGGTGGCAATCAATCCGACCGATGACAGCTCGTGTAAATATGCGATAGGCAGTCTGAGTGGTGAAAATCTCACTGCCCAGCATGTGGAAGTGGCGGGTCGGGATCGGGCGCTCTTCGCTTTTTCGATGAAAACATTGACCTTTACCTTCACTCCGACACAACATTGGTCTGCAAGGGACCTGTGGGACCATGTCGCACTTTTCTGATAGGGGCCTATGCGCCTAGATGGTTTATGAAACGGTAATGGATATATTTGATGGAAAAATTTAGAACTGAAAGAGATCTTCTAGGTGAAATGCAGGTTCCAGCGGATGCTTATTATGGCATTCACACTTTGCGTGCAATGAACAACTTTAAAATTTCTGGCAAAACAATTGGTGAAGATGCGTTCTTCATTCGCGGTTTGGCACTGACAAAAAAAGCGACAGCGTTAGCAAATGGCGAGCTTGGCACTATTCCTGAGGATGTTTCTCGGTCCATCGTTGATGCCTGTGATGAAATTTTAAAAAATCCTAAACTATGGGCATCGCAATTTCCTTCGGATGTCTTCCAAGGTGGAGCGGGTACTTCGGTGAATATGAATGCCAACGAAGTGATTGCTAATATTGCGTTGGAAAAGCGCGGTTTGAAAAAAGGCGACTACAAGGTCATTCATCCAAATGACCACGTGAATAAATGCCAATCTACGAATGATGCTTATCCAACCGCATTCCGTGTGGCTCTTTATGAGCACTTAAATGAGATGGTAAGAGCTGTTGAAATTTTGGCGCATTCCTTCGAGACAAAAGGTCACGAATTTGCGAAGGTTTTAAAAATGGGCCGAACTCAATTGCAAGATGCAGTTCCAATGTCTCTGGGGCAAGAGTTCAATGCCTTTGCCACTTTGCTAAAAGAAGACGGTCGTCTGCTTAAAACGGTACAGAAACTCATTCTTGAAGTGAATTTAGGCGCGACAGCTATCGGTACAGGCGTCAATGCTCCCGAAGGATATGCAGCCTTGGCCGTCAAGAAATTGGCAGAAGTGACAGGTTATCCTTTTGAACAATCCGAAGACTTGATTGAAGCCACCAGCGATTGCGGTGCTTATATTATTATATCAGGGGCTTTGAAGCGCACGGCCGTGAAACTTTCTAAAATCTGCAATGACTTGCGTTTGTTGAGCTCCGGTCCACGTGCAGGGCTTAAAGAAATCAATTTGCCAGAATTGCAAGCAGGCTCCTCAATTATGCCTGCGAAAGTAAATCCGGTGATTCCAGAGGTTGTGAATCAGGTTTCTTTCAAAGTGATTGGCAATGATCTTGCAATCACTTTGGCGGCAGAGGCCGGGCAATTGCAGTTGAATGTCATGGAGCCAGTGATTGCATCAAGCATTTTCGAATCTATCGAACTGATGGTGCATGCGTGCCATACTTTGAAAGACAAATGTGTGGATGGCATCACGGCGAATGCAGATCGCTGCCGCGACTACGTCATGAACTCCATTGGCATTGTGACATACCTTGATCCTATTATCGGTCATGCTGAAGGTGATTTGATCGGTAAAATCTGTGCGCAAACTGGAAGGAGCGTTGCCGAAGTGGCTCTCGAAAGAGGTGTTGTCACTCAGGCACAGCTCGACGAAATTTTCTCGGTCGAAAATCTTTTAAATCCAAAATATCTGGGAAAACGTCACTAATTATGTGAGGCGTCTTTGTGGTGTTCGACCACCAGACGCTTCGTTATAGGTTTGTCTAAGTTCCTTAATTCTTCGGGAACAAGTCCAATCAGCTCGACGTTCTTTGGCGGTCTCATGTCCGTGAACCATTTGCGGTAGATACTCGCGTAGCGTCCGTTGTGTTTTATTTTTTCTAAAGACTTTTTCCACTGTAAGATAGAATTCACATCTGTCCCCGGAGAAAATCCCAAATACAAATTATAATCTTGAAGAACTGCGGCTGTCTTAAGGTGAGCTCCTGAAATCTGAAGTTTTTTAAGAAGGTCAGCAATAGTCAAACTGTCGTCACATAGAATATCCACGCGCCCGGAAAGTAAAAGTCGAAGTCCCATCTCTGTATTGAGTACGTCGACGACATTGTGGAAACCTTGCTGAAGAAGTGTTGTTTGGAAGGCCGTTCCCCGAGTAGCGGCAATAGTGGCGTTATTTTTAATTTCAGTAAGATTCGAAAAACTTTTGGCACTTTTCTGTAAGACAAAGAGGGAAATGTTTCCGCGAGCAACAGGCCCCAAAAGGGCGAACATCTTTTCGCGTTCAGGATTTCGTATCAATGTGAAGAGCACTGTGTTTGGAGAATCTTGAAGAAGTTTGTATCCGCGAGCCCAAGGGACCACTTCGATGGCATCCTGATTGCCAACATCTTTTTGAATGGCTTGTACTAGCTCGACGGCCATGCCCTGTGCTTTTCCGTTTTCTTCATATGAAATCGGTGGCCAATCTTCAGTGAGTATTCGTAGCTTCGAGTTGTTCGTTTCAGCGTGTGCGCTAAGTACTCTTAGAAGAATTGACGTGGCTAGTACGAGAAAAAGGTGAGATCGCCCGATCGAATTCATAGCATAATCTTAACATGTTTGTTGGCTCGTACAGATTACGTTGGAGAAATAACATAGCCCCGGATGAAGAGGTCCTCAGGTTTCAGAGTCAAATGTGAGTTTCTGCGAAAATAAGAGGGCCATCCTAGCCCCCTCCCAATCCAGATTAGGAAAGAAAGGGCGTTCTTGGCAACAGAGCTTTTGACATCAATTTTTCTCTAAACTGTCGGACATCGGTTCATTTTGATGAGTGAACGCAAAGTTTTTTAGGAAATCAATTTGCCGGGCATTGGCTTGGTCTTCTGGGGATGCGATTCCCAACCAGGCCGCAATTTCTCGAATGAAGGGGATTCGTTGTCCTGCCTTCGTGTTTATAAAGGCCATCATGCCCATCACGATCACTAAGGCAGAGAGTCCCATAAGGACGATGTGATTGAGACTTTCTCTGTTTGAAAAAAAGAGTCTTCTAATAAAGAACATAAAATCCTCCTTGATTCACACCCAGAAGCTACTCCGAGGTAAATCAGAAGAGGATATGTCTTTCTATTTGGTGGTGAAACACACCGAAGAAAAAGAATTAATTTCTTTTCTTGCGAGACTGATGACGGTGTTCCTCGTGCCAAGCTTTCCTCTCGGCAAGGGATTGGTCTTTTGTCGTCTCGACTTTGGGAAGATTTTGAACGGCAGCCTTAAGCTGTGAATGCAGCGGCAGCAAAGACGCTCCGGACATCAGCAAAGTTTTATACTGCTTGTTAAATTCAGATTCTTCGGCCATTCCCAAAAGAAGTCTTTCGATTTCGGCGCGAGAAATTCCTGTGTGTTGCTCAGTCAAATATTCAAGTTCGGTCATGATATCAATATCAGCCATCAATGAAGTCAACTCGCGCAACCACACATAGCGTTCGGCATTCATCAAAACTTGGAACCACTCTGTCGGTGCTGCTTGATAGCCGACTTCACGATCGAATTCCTCTTTCAAAGAACTCAAAACTTCTTTTTGCAGGGCCCAAAGGGCTTGGCGAACTTGAAGAGCGTGAGAATGATGATTACTTTTCGTCATGAGGGTATTTTATCCTATTTATTTTACCTTCGCACGATCATATTGAACCGGCCAAGAAAGATCTACGCCTAATTTTTTAGCAGCATGGAGCGGCCAATAAGGGTGACGCAATAACTCTCTTGCTAAAAGCACCATATCGGCCTTTCCCGAACTGAGAATATCTTCCGCCTGCTGTGCTTCTGTGATCATGCCAACGGCGCCGGTGGCAATGCCGACCTCTTTTTTTATGGCTTCGGCAAAGGGAACTTGATAGCCGGGGCCCACAGAGATTTTTTGATGTTGGACGGCTCCGCCACTGGAACAGTCCACTAAATCGACGCCACGTTTTTTAAGTTCTTTGGCGAAGGCGATGCTTTGCGGGAGATCCCAGCCTCCGTCGGCCCAATCGGTTGCGGAAATGCGCACAAAAAGAGGCAGATCTTGAGGTAGAACTTTTCTGACTTCATCAACCACCATCAGGGGAGCTCGCATGCGATTTTCCAATGAACCGCCGAATTCGTCCTGACGCTGATTTGTCAAAGGAGATAAGAATTCATGGAGCAGATATCCATGAGCCATGTGCAGTTCAATCACTTCAAAGCCTGCATTATGAGCACGTTGTGTAGCAGCTCCAAAGTCAGAAATCATTTGCTTGATATCCTGCTTCGTCATTTCTTGAGGAGTGGGTGACGTTGGCGCGTAGGCGATGGCGCTCGGAGCAAATACCGTCCAACCATCTTGCTGGGGTGTCAGACCTTTGCCACCTTTCCAGGGGGCGGCATGGGAAGATTTGCGACCTGCATGGGCCAGCTGAATTCCCGGAACTGATCCGTTTTCCTTGATAAAAGCGACGATAGGCTTGAAGGCCTCCATCTGCTGGTCGTTCCAAATTCCCAAGTCGTCAGGAGTGATTCGTCCTTCCGGAGAAACGCCTGTTGCTTCAGCAATCACGAGGCCCGCACCGCCCACAGCACGGCTTCCCAAGTGAACCATGTGCCAAGAATTGGGAATACCATCTTGAGCAGAGTACTGGCACATCGGAGAAACCACGATGCGGTTTTTTATTGTTACACTTCGAAATTGAATGGAAGAAAAAAGCTGAGTATTCATCAAAGACCTCGATGCCTATTTATAAACCAATCGTCGTGCGGGCTAAAGATGGGATGCGTTGAGAGTATTTTTAGGACCTTGCTAGATAGCACTCCTATGTTACCATTATTTGTCTTCAAAAACTTTGAAACTCACGGAGGAAAAATGAAGGTTTCTAAGAACGCACTTTCTATGATGGCCCTTGCGGCATTTGTTGTAACTCTAGCTATGCCATTTGCTTCTGAAGCAAAGAAAAAACACCACGGCAAAAAAGCTTCTCACTCGGCTTCTCATAAGAAGTCTTCTAAGAAAAAATCTGCTAAGCCAGCTGAAGAAGCAGCTCCAGCAGAAGCTGCTCCTGCAGCGGCTCCAGCTGCAGGCGGCGCAGGCCAATAGTTTTTTTCTGAATTTTATTCGAAAGCCCCAAAGTGGATTTTACTTTGGGGTTTTTTTTATTTAAAAAGCCCCTATGAAATCCGCTGTCTCCCGCATTTTAAAATTTATCACCCTGGCCGTTTTGGTGTTCTTATTGGGCAGTGTGGGGTCTGTTTTATTTTACCGTTTTGTTCCAGTGGCGTTCACTCCGCTGATGGGAATTCGTTGTGTGCAAGCCGCTTTTTCGGGACAGTGGTTAGGGGTCGATAAATCTTGGGTGCCACTTTCTGAAATCGCACCAAGCATGCAAAAGGCCGTTTTAAAATCTGAAGATGCTCGCTTTTTTGAACATAATGGTTTTGATTATGAAGCCATTGAGAAAGCGATGAAATACAATAAGACGCACAAAAAAATAAAAGGGGCGAGCACCATCTCGCAACAGACAGCGAAGAATGTTTTTCTATGGCCCAGTCGTGATTGGATTCGTAAAGGCGTTGAAGCTTATTTCACAGTTTTGATTGAAGCGATTTGGTCGAAAGAGCGTATCATGGAAGTTTATCTTAACGTTATCGAGATGGGGCCGGGCGTGTACGGCGTTGAGGCTGCTTCGCAAAGATACTTTCATAAATCTGCTAAAAATATCACTGCCTCTGAAGCGTCATTAATCGCAGCCGTGTTGCCGAATCCGCGTCGCTTTCGCATTGATCATCCCTCACGCTATGTCGTGAATCGTCAGCGTCGTATTTTATATCGGGTCAGTCCGCCGCTGCCAATCCAGGACGAGAAAGCTTCACTCTTAGACTACTTTGATTTGAAGTTTGATAATGATGACGAGGGCGACAGTCGCAACTAAAACGGACGAAATAAAAAAAAGGGAGGCTTTGGACCTCCCTTTTTCTTTTTCTGCCTTGAAGCGAGTTAAGCGTTTGCGGCTTTTGCTTTTGCAGTCATATCGATCATCAATTTTTCGATAGCTGATAGATCGTCTTCAGTGATTTCGTAAACTTGTTTATCGCCCAACTTTGCAATAATCGCGTTGAACAATTCTTCTGACAAGAAGGAACGAACTTTTCCTGATTGGTATTCGCGCTCCTTTTCAGCGTAAAGGCCCAAGAATGTCTCGTCGCGGAACCAAGTTTGCTTGTTCGCTTTTTGGATTTTTTCAAGTTCTGAATCGCTTGGATCACGTTGTAGGAACTCGAAGAAGAAGCCAGAAGATTTTCCGCCTGGCAAGAACCACTCTCCAGAGAAAACTTGGATCAGGTTCTCGTGATCGTCTTTCAAGATTGGAGTCACGAACTGCACGCCACGCTCTAGGCAGTGCTCGTAGAAACCGATCAAGTCTGGAGTACGCAAAGCCAAGTGTTGAACGTGTGCCACATTGCTGTGACCATCCAACATTTCACGAACGTGTGAAGGTTGGTTTGCAGGTTCAGAAGGTTGAACGATCGCGAAGATTGTTGGGAGTGGATCGCGCTCTTTTGGTTCCCAAGAGCCGACGCGAGTTGCGTAAGTCATGGAAACATCTTTTTCACCATTTTGACCTTTGCGCTTTTTTTCATACAACAGATCGTCAGGAGTCGTCCCGAAGATGATGCGGAAAACTACATAAGAAAGGCGGTAAAGGTTCGGGTGGAACAACATCGTCGTATGATCGATCGTGAAGTTCATGAAAGGTTTTTTTGTCATGCCGATTCTCCTCTTAAAAATAAGGCTCGATATTAGGAATCAAATAGGTCGGGGTCAACCGAATCGGCGCGTCAATCGCGGCATTCGGCCCCCGGTGGGAGTGTCTTCTTTTGATTTTTTGCCCCCAAATTTTGTCAGCTTCTTTATTGAAAAGTGTTGTTCTTTAGCTACGCGAATTTAAAACGGCCCCGTTTGAGACCAAATATCGTCGTTATTTCCAAGGCTTACAGATTCTTGCGCCGGACAGTTTTCTCAAACCCTCGAACTGCTAAAATAATAAACGTGATCTAATTTAGGACGTGAGGTGATTATGAAAAATAAAGCGACGCTCTTGATTGGTTCCCTGTGTGCGAGCTTGGTAGGTTGTTTGGATTCAGGAAAGCAAAGCTCATCAACAGAATCTGCAAGTACCTCCTCATCTCAACCTGCACAGCTTTCAGTAGTTCAGGCTGCATCTGTGTCAAACACAGATTGTAACGACGGTAAGCAAGGCGCCGTTGCTTACGATGCTGGCCAGAATGCATTCTTCGTTTGCAATGGCGGGCAGTGGAATGCTGTGGATCTGCGTGGTGCAAAAGGTGATAAGGGTGATACTGGTGCCCAAGGTGAAGTGGGTGCAACGGGAGCCAACGGTGCCAATGGCCGCAATGGTGTTGATGGAAATGGAATCAGACTTTCTTTGCGCGATAGTAGTAACAACTTAGTGGGAGTTTTGGTTCAATATTTAAAAGTTTCGGGCAGTACTTATGCTTTTACCGCGCTCCCTAACGGTCAGTATGTTTATTATAATGTGCAGACAGGGGTACCGGCTGGCTCAACATCGACGGTTCTCTATACCGGCCCGGGTTGCACTGGGGACGCGTACACAGGGCGTAGCGATGACAGCACTTGGCCAAGTCCTATCGGTAGAGTGTATGCCTCTCAAACCGAATATTCGGGCGTTCGTTACTATCAAGTGGTAGGCGCGCCAACCGGTCATGAAGTTTTTCAGAGTTATAGGTCGTATGGTACTTTAGGAACCCGTGGGGTTTGCTATTATCAACAACCCAGTACGCCGGCTCCAACAGAAAAAATTATTGAGATCATGGCTCCTCAATCTGTTACGAGTCTTGCGCCATTGCAATTTACTTTCTAATCTAACAACGAACAAAAAAATAGAGAGTGCCGTAAGGCACTCTCTATTCATATCCGTCTTTTGAGGGACGAATACGAGCAAGTCCTTTAATGACGAGGTGTCGGTTGGTTAACGTCAGTATCTAAACTGGTGCGATTAACATCTTCTTCACCTGGTGTTCTTGGACTGCTTAATGTGTTTTTAAATTCAGTAAATTTTTTTGTCGCTTCCTCTTTAGTCAAACCGTATGTTTTTTGAATTTGACCTTCTAATTTAGAAAGGTCGCCATCCATCGCGTCGATTTGGTCATCTGAAATTTTACCCCAGGCTTTTTTGATTTTGCCCTTTAGGATCTTCCAGTCACCGGAAACGGTATCTTTGTTCATAGGCTCCTCCTTCCTGTACTCCTTCAGCTAACACCCAAGGACGCTGACTTGAAAGATCTAATGAAAAACTATGTCAAAATGCGCGGACCTCGGGCTTGAAAACAGCGAGTTCAAAAATGATGGGGCGTAAAAGTCAATTTAATTTCAGGACGCAAACTTGCTCACAAAAATATGGAATATAATAAATTTGTAAGACGACTTTATGGGATGTTGTTTATTTGAATGAGAGTACTGAATGTTGAATCGACCCACGGAGGAGCTATGCCGGATGTTGGAAGTGTGAAGAGGTTGGTAACAGTCATACAGGATCTTTCTGCTGTCAGAAGTCTTGACGAGATTATGACTCTTGTTAGAAGTGCGGCCCGGGAAATTGCGAACGCTGATGGTGCTACCTTTGTCCTACGAGACAATGGGTTTTGTTATTATGCGGACGAAGATGCCATCAGTCCTTTGTGGAAGGGACAAAAGTTCCCAATGGATTCTTGCATCAGTGGCTGGGCCATGACTCACAAACAGACTGTCATCATTCCTGATATATATTCGGACTCGCGCATTCCGATCGAGGCTTATCGACCGACCTTTGTCAAAAGCTTGGCCATGATACCAATTCGTCAAGAATCGCCACTCGGAGCTATCGGTGTTTATTGGGCCAAGGAAACTACTGCAACACCTGAGCAAATAGAACTTTTGCAGGCACTGGCTGATACTGTCGCGGTGGCCATGGAAAATATCAGTCTTTATTCATCCCTCGAACAACGTATTGGCGAGCTGAAGAAAGCGAACGAGGCGAAAGATGAATTCCTGATGACGGTGTCTCACGAGTTAAGGACTCCACTGAATGCGATATTAGGTTGGTCTGAAATTCTAACGACGGAAGAACCCGACGTTTCGGAAGAGCGCAAAGGTCTCGAAACAATTCGTCGAAATGCATACTCACAAGCTCATATCATTGATGACCTGTTGGATACGTCACGAATAATGGTCGGACGTTTGACTTTAGATCCTCATGAGGTGGATCTGGTCATGACTGCGCAAGAGGCCGTTCAGGAAGTGAGTTTTGACGCTCATAAAAGAAATATTAACGTGCAATTATCCAGTTCGATGTCAGAGGCTTTGATCAAGGCGGATCCTGTTCGTTTAAAACAGATCTTCTTCAATCTTCTTACCAACGCTATTAAGTTTTCTCCAAGTGGCAGTGACATCTTTGTGAAAATTTCGCGTAGCGGCCCTGGAGTACAAGTTCAGATAGAGGATCATGGTATGGGGATCACTCCTGATTTTATTGGACATGTTTTTGATCGCTTCAAGCAGGCAGACAGTTCTTTGACTCGCAAACACGGTGGTCTGGGGTTAGGACTCGCGATCACGAAATATTTGGTAGAGGCTCATGGAGGGCATATTGAAGTGAAAAGTGATGGCGATGGAAAAGGCGCGGTTTTTACATTTACAATTCCATTAGTTGAGACTCAAAAAGAACGCATATCAGACGTCCTGACTCAGTATGCGCAGAATCCGAACAAGGCTTCACATCGATTGGCAGGAATGAAGATCCTAGTCGTTGATGACGATGATGACTCAAGGGCTTTGGTGGAAACTATTTTGAAAAAACATGGAGCTTTTGTCGAGAAAGCGAACTCGGTCCATGAAGCATTAGTTATGGCGAGAGCAGCGACTTATGATCTGGTTGTTTCAGATCTAAGTATGCCTGAAGAAGATGGTTTTTCTTTGGCAAGAAAAGTGCGAGCAGGTTCAACACCATTTCAAAGGCAGGTACCTATGATTGCGCTGACAGCTTTCACGGATAAAGAGAATGAAAGAAAAGCTATTGGGAATGGCTTCAACTCTTTCTTTGGAAAGCCTTTCTCGACTCCGAAACTCATTGATTCAGTCGAGAATCTTGTCGGAGTTCATTAAATCTTTAGACACGGAATGTCTTTGTCCCATTAAATTTGCTACCTGACAGATTTTTAAGTCATGCTCGAGGTATGACTTACGGATTTGTCATTTTGTTAACAACAGGATTTGTTTCATGGGCCACAGTCGCACAGGCCTCGCCTGATTGGAGCCCGCAGGCCCGAGTTCCAGTGGGAGGTCGCGCCAATGTGCTCGAACTTTCGCCAGATCAATTTACGCAATATCGAGATCAGGGAAAACTTCACGCGCAAATCTATCCTGTGACAGTCACCGGGGTTTTGCCTCCCGTGGCTCCAGTTCGAAATTTCATCGAAGATCATTCTTGGAATCCGTTAAAGGAACTTTTAAATGGAATCATTCGTAATGTCTCGGGATTTCATAGCTTTGATGAGTTTCTAGAAGAGCTGGGGCTGCATGAATACCCCATGGCCACCGATGCAGGCATTTACTCAGTTCCCTATCCCGAGGGGCGCCGTCCTGAATATCGCATGGGGTACGGAGAAATCACTCGCAACAGAGCGGTAGGATTTACGTTCTCGTGTGCCGCATGTCACTCGTCGGAACTTTTTGGCAAAACCGTGTTGGGGCTAACAAATCGATTTCCGAAGGCGAATGATTTTTTTGTGAAGGCTTCGAAAATTTCCGGTTATTATAACTCATGGTTCTTTAAGCATTGGACTCATGCCACGGATGGTGAATCCGCCTTAATGGATGAGGCCATTCAAAATTTACAGCGTGTTTCTGTCAAAGAGCCCGTCATTTTGGGTCTAGATACATCGCTGGCGCAAGTGGCTTTATCTTTGAATCGCAGATCGCAAGACGATTACGCGACTCCTTCAACACAACTTCAAAGGAATCCCCGTCGTGATCCATTTCTTGACGACAATCCTGCGGATTCAAAGCCTGCTGTGTGGTGGAACGTAAAATATAAAAACAAATGGCTTTCTGATGGCAGTGTGATTTCTGGAAATCCGATCTTTACGAATATCATCTGGAATGAGGTAGGTCGGGGAGCTGATTTAAAAATTCTTGAAAATTGGCTCGCACAAAATAGTCGAGTCATTGATGAGCTCACGGCAGCTGTATTTTCATCGGAAGCTCCTCACATCACTGATTTCTTTCCGGCGGAAAAAATTGATATTAGCCGCGCCAAAATAGGCGAGCAGCTTTTCAATCAAAGCTGTGCTCGTTGTCACGGAGTTTATGAAAAAAATTGGAGTCAGCCCGACGCACCTTCCATGACATTAGTAGAAAAGTTAAAGACATTTCGAGTTATTCCTCGCAGAGACACACCGATTGAAGATGTCGGAACAGATGCAAATCGTCGGCTGGGGATGAAGTCTTTAGAACAATTGAATCATCTTTCGATTTCAAAAAAGAATAGCATCGTGATTCAAGCGCAAGATGGTTATGTCCCGCCACCACTTGTGGGAATATGGGCCCGTTGGCCTTATATGCATAACAACTCGATTCCAAATTTGTGCGCTGTCTTAACGGCAGGTCCAAAGCGGCCGAAGACGTATTATGCCGGTGAGGCTCGCAATCCGAACACCGATTTTGACTTTGCTTGCAATGGCTATCCGCTAGGAAGCAAAACGCCGTCAGCATGGCAGACGGCGGATTATTATTATGATAGTTCCCGACCTGGTATGAGCAATCAAGGACACGACGAAGGCATTTTCTTAGACAACGGCCATGAGGTTTTTACTGCGGAGGACAAACGCAATATCATCCTCTTCTTGCAAACTCTTTAGCGGCTGGCGATTTTCTGAAGCTGCCCCATCTTTTCAGTAAGGTTGTCTTTAAGACGAGCTTTTTGATCGGGGCTTAATGTGTCTAGAATATTGACGACAAGCTTTTGCAAGTTCTTT
>NZ_DASVLT010000048.1:0-175742 GCF_036384735.1 Bdellovibrio sp.
CAACCAAGTATCACGACATATCAAACCGTGAACTCGCAGATTTTTCAGCCATATTGTTTTAGCTGCCACTCTGCCGCTGGGGGAAATCGTGCCGGTGTGAATCTGGAAACTTATGCGAATGTGATGAAAAATATTTCCGGAGTAAAATCGACAATCAACAGCGGGTCCATGCCGCGAGGAACGACTTTAACAAGCGCGCAGAAAAATTTAGTTCTTGCCTGGATCGCAGCCGGTGCACCACAAACTGCACCAACTACGAAAGCCTCGTTAGAACAAGCGGATCAAGAGATGATGCGTAAGGCTTATGTCGATTTCATGACAGAACCCCAACAATAAAGCACAAAAGTCCGTTGCCATAACCTTGGTTCAATCCCGTGCTGCCTTCAGTTATCTTAATACTGGAGGCTTGCAAATGAGATTTATTATTTGCACATGCTTAGCGACATTCCTCTTTGGCTGTAACGGATGGGTGTGGAGCACACTCAATAACGACAGCAGTCTCGTCACGGGCGACACTGGTTATAGTGTCGATCCTTCCGCTTTGAACTATGCTTATGTAAATGCAAATATTTTTCAACCTCACTGTATTCATTGTCATTCAAACGCAGCGGGAAATTCTGGCGGAGTGAATTTAGAAACTTACGCCAATGTCATTGCAAACCTGAACAACATCCGTGATCAAGTGAATACAAATCAGATGCCGAAAGGGGGACCGCCCCTCACCGACACTGAAAAAACAATTTTGAACGACTGGATTTCTTTAGGTGCGCCTCAGTGATTAAAGTTTCAAAGGCAATACAGTTTCAGAAAGATTTGCCTCTAACGGGCTTAACTCGACGATGATTGGCGAAATCGTTAGACCCTTCTGATGAGCTTCGCGCAGAAGCTTTCCGTATTCAGAATCAATATCATCCGCCGGTGAAAACGTTCCGCAGTCGTTACGTTGAATTGTGAACACAAGCTCTGCCGTATGACCTTGCTCCATCAGGTCCATCAATTCGCGCAAGTGTTTTTGCCCGCGCTCGGTAACGGCATCTGGGAATTTCGCGACACCCTCTTCACCTAAGGTGACGTTCTTCACCTCGATGAAATGCATTTTGTCGCTGCCTTTCTTTTTCAGCATAAAATCCAGGCGTGTTTCCGCAGAGATTTTGAATTCCGGTTTCACCTCATCGAACTGGGCCCAATTCGCGAATGTTCCTTGGACCGCCTTTCCTTGACCTATGACCTTCTGTAAAGTTTCACGCATCACGACATTCGGAGTCGCCGTGTTTACGCCAACCCAAGCTCCCGCGGGGCTTTTGATCATTTCCAGAGTGTATTTGAGCTTTCTCTCGGGATTGTCACTGGTTGAAAATAGGCAATGCTGGCCTGGGTTGTTCGCACTTTTCATACTGCCTGTATTGGGCAAATGGGCTACCAGCGTGTGACCCTGAAACTCGATATCTGCAAAGAAACGCTTATAGCGTTTTAAGAAAATGCCTTCCTGCAGTTTTTGGGAAAATTTCATGGGTCCTCCGAATCAATTTCATGTCAAAACAAGGGTCCAAACTAGAGCGAGCTCCGAGGAAATTCAACCCTTTCGCTATGTGTTAATCGGTGCAATTACTCTACTGCAGGACTAGAAGGAAGTGTTCTCTATAAAGACTATTTGTCATTGCTTGCAACAGAGGCAAAGACACCTCAAAGTGAAGGGGCTTTATCCCTCTGAAATTTGAGGACTGCGGAACATCATCGACCTTGTGCTCGATGAATGAATTAGATTTTGATTTTTTAAATTAGGAACAACGAAAGGACTTTCTCAACATGGCAACTGAAGTAAAACTGCCCGAACTTGGTGAAGGCGTATCTGAAGGTGAATTGGTAAAATGGTTGGTAAAACCAGGTGATTCTGTAAAAGCCGATCAACCTATCGCCGAAGTATTGACGGACAAAGCAACTGTTGAGGTGCCTTCTCCTGTTGCCGGTACTGTGGGTGAATTGAAATTCAAACCAGGCCAAGTTGTTAAAGTTGGTTCCGTAATGATCACTCTTGCGGCGGCAGCCGGCAGTGCTGGAGCGTCGTCAGGCGCGCAAGCTGGAGCAACTTCTGCGGCTTCTAAACCTGCTCCGGCAGCTCAAGCTTCAACTCCAGCAACTACAAATGGCGCTGGTAAAGTTCAAGACGTTAAACTTCCTGAACTTGGCGAAGGCGTGACTGAAGGTGAACTTGTTAAGTGGTTGGTGAAAGCTGGCGACTCTGTCAAGGCTGACCAAGCTATCGCTGAAGTATTGACTGACAAAGCCACTGTTGAAGTTCCGACTCCAGCTGCGGGTGTTGTAAAAGATTTGAAATTCAAAGCTGGTGATGTTGTGAAAGTTGGATCTGTGATGATTACGCTTGCGGCAGACGCTGGCAGTGCAATTGCGCCGGCTGGTGCAACTGCTGGAGCAGCTCCAGCGGGTGCGCAGCGTGAAGTTCCTGCTTCCGCTCATGCAAACTTTGCAGCGGCTTCGACTTCAACTCCTGCGGCTAAACCGGCAGCGACTGTTGCTCCTAATGGTATTTTCCCTCCAGTAGCTGATTCAAAAGTTTTGGCGACTCCTGCGACTCGCAGACTCGCTCGTGAAACTGGCGTTGATATCAACGGCTTGACTGGTTCTGGTCTTGCCGGTCGGGTCACTCGTGAAGATGTTTTGGCGGCGGGAGCCGGCAGTGCTGGGGCGATGGCCGTCGCGAAAGCTGGAACAACTCCGGGCATGACAATTCCTCGTCCTTCTTACCAAGGCCCTGCTGGCGCTGCGGAAGAGCGCGTGGCATTGATCGGTATCCGCAAACGTATCGCTGAAAACATGCAACGCTCAAAACAAATCATCCCTCACTTCACTATCATGGACGAGGCAAAGGTTGATTCCTTGGTTGCACTTCGTGAGTCATTGAAAGACTTCGCAGAGAAAAACGGAACTAAGATCACTTATCTTCCAATCGTGATGAAAGCCATGATTGCAACGATCCGTGAATTCCCAATGTTCAACGCATCTATCGACGATGCGGCCGGCGAAATCGTTTACAAAAAATATTTCAATCTTGGTTTTGCTGCTGATACTCCGACAGGACTTGTTGTTCCGGTTATCAAAAACGCGGATCAAAAAACAATTTTGGAAATCTCTAAAGAGATCATCGATCTTTCTAAACGCGCTCGTGACGGCAAATTGAAACCAGATGAAATGAAAGGTGCTTCAATCACTATCACGAACATCGGCTCTATCGGCGGCACTTACGCGACTCCTGTGATCAACCACCCTGAAGTGGCGATCCTTGGCATGTACAAAATTGACGAAAAGCCGGTTATCAAAGATGGTCAGTTGAAAGCAATCAAAGTGATGAACTACACAATGACTGCAGATCACCGTTTGATCGACGGCGCCTTGGCAGCAAGATTCTTGGCAGCGTTCATCGCTCGCATCGAGAATCCGGGTAAACTTTTGGTGGAGATGCTCTAATATGCAATCATTTGACGTAGTAGTAATTGGTGCGGGTCCCGGCGGTTATGTTGCCGCGATCCGTTCCGCTCAACTTGGTTTTAAAACAGCAGTCATTGAACGTGAATTCTTGGGTGGCGTGTGCTTGAACGTGGGTTGCATCCCATCGAAGGCCATGATCACTGCGACTCACCTTCTTCATAAAGCTCAACATAACTTCAAAGACATGGGCTTGATGATCAAAGGTGATATCGACGTCGACATGAAACAACTTGTGAAGTGGAAACAATCCGTTTGCGACAAAATGTCAGGTGGCGTGGGTCAACTTCTTAAAGGTTACGGCGTTACTCACATCAAAGGTGATGCTGAATTCAAAAACTCTAAAGAGATCACTGTGAAATCTTCTGCGGGAACAGAAACCGTTCAAGCAAAATACTTCATCGTGGCGACGGGTTCTCGTCCCATCGAAATCCCTGGTTTCAAATTCGACGAAAAGGACATCTGCTCTTCAACAGGCGCTTTGGCATTCGATACGATTCCAAAACGCGTTGCTGTTATCGGTGGTGGTTACATCGGTCTAGAGATCTCTTCTTACCTTCGTAAACTTGGCACTGAAGTGACTGTGATCGAAGCGATGCCTTCGTTGCTAGCTGGCGTTGTTGATCCAGATTGCGCAAATGTGGTGGTACGCAAGCTTGATAAAGCTGGCGTAAAAATCATGTACGGTGCGAAAGCGAAATCTCAAAAGAAAGTAAAAGACGGCTACGAAGTTACTGTCGAAATCAACGGTAAAGACGAAGTTGTTAAATGCGATAAAATCCTAGTAACCGTGGGTCGTCGTCCAAACGGTGACCAAGCGAACTTGAAAGCAGCGGGCATTGCCGTTGACGAACGTGGTTTCGTTAAAGTAGACGCTCAACGCAGAACCAACGTACCTAACATCTTTGCTATCGGCGATATCGCGGGCCAACCAATGCTTGCTCATAAAGCTTCACACGAAGGTGTCTTGGTGGCTGAGGTGATCTCTGGAGCGAACCGTGTTTACGATGCGAAAACAGTTCCAGCGGTTGTCTTCACAGATCCAGAAATTGCATCTGCGGGCATGACTGAAGCGGAAGCCAAAGCGAAGGGCTTTAACGATTTATTGATCGGCAAGTTCCCATTCGGCGCAAACGGCCGTGCGGTGAGCATGATGGAAACTGAAGGCTTCGTGAAAATGATCGCAGACAAGAAGACACACGTTTTGTTGGGTGTTCATATCGTCGGTCCTGAGGCTTCTAACTTGATCTCAGAAGCTGTATTGGCAATTGAGATGGGTGCTCGCATTGAAGATTTAGCGCTCTCTATTCATCCACATCCGACTCTAGGTGAGACGATTATGGAATGTGCTGAAGCGACTTTAGGGCATGCGATCCACATTATTCAAAAACCTTTGAATAAATAGTCGACAGTAAATTTATACTTCTCAAAAAGGGAGCGATAACGCTCCCTTTTTTTTGCCTTAGTATCTTTCTGATTCTTTAGGGTCCCTACTCTCAATCCGATAAGTTTCCCATGGAAGTCGGGCAGCTTTTTACCGCTAAAGATGATTTCGAACTTTTCGGGCTGATCAGATCCTCTGTTCAGTCGGCGGATTTTATTCCCGAGTTCTATCAAATCTTTCATTTCGTGAAGGTGTCTGACAATCTATACAAATTGGATGCGACATTTAAAGCTCAAGATTATCGCGACAACAAAGGATTCCTCTCGCGCTTTCCAGACGGGGATATTTACTGCGGCCTCGATGCGACAGGCTCTCACGATGACTTAACATTTAGCTCAAGATCTCTGTTTGCTAGTGTGGTTTTCACTGATATTAAGTCATGGACCACAATCTATGAAGATCATCTGGGCAATCCAGAGTACGACGAATACATGGTACGCGAAGCCCGCCTTCAGCTGATCAATCTAAAAAAAACAGGCTAATCCGGAGAAGTGATTTTCTAGTCGCAATACGTGTCGCGCACAAGATCCTTCAAGATCATTTTTCCACGATTCGCATACTTGATCTCTCCGACCTTTGCACGATAGCAGGATTTGTAGTCTGAGTAAAAATGAACGGCGAATTCAAACTCATAACCATTCACAGACAGCAGTTTTATATTTGCGATGTTCTCGGATGTGGTGGAGCGAATCACTCCAACCATCATATTTTGGTATTTAGCGAAATAGGCTCTTTGCTGCGGAGCCATGACTGGAGCCGCCTGAGCAGCAGAAGCTAGTGACAAAAAAATCGACAAAGTGCCAACAAACGTGCGTATCCACAGCATAAAGTCCTCACAATACCATTTTTAAGAGTACGGTTGGCTGATATGCAAAACAAATGACAGATACTGAGGAATCCCTGCCACTGTAATATAGCTTACTTGCGACTTCCGAAGACCACATCCAGAGTCACATAAATCGTCCACACACTGGTAAAGTGCTCTTGTCGGGGCCATGACAATTCGGGAGTGATTTGCACGAACATCCAGTCTAAAGGATGCAATGAGGTACGATATGTAATGCCTGCTGTGTAACTATCCGTATAGAAATTGTTATTTTCTGTCGCTGTGATCAATCGCAAATCAAAAGAAGTCAGACTGACTTTGTTGATAGTATAGATCAATGAAGGACCATGATAAGAGTTGAATTGTAGATTGCTGATATTCCAATCTGCTTCGTTAAGAAAACGGAAGAGCAACTTCTTATCTAAGGCATAGTCATTCGTTAATGACGTCACTTCCTGCCAAAGATTATCGGAATCCCAACTGAGCTGTTCATAGAAGTGATTCACCGTCGGGCCAATCAAGAAATCCTTACTGAGACGTGCATTCAAGTTGTAAGCAAGTGGCCGACTGAAGCGCAAGCCTATCCCGTCATTGAAGGTCCACGGATTGAGTTCTTTATACTCTTTCTTTGAAACCTGCTGATCGGTACTCTCTTCACCATTCCACCAGCGTTGAATGCGTTGTTCAGTATCCTTCCAATTAGGCAAACTTAAATTCAGGTTGGTCTGAATATCGTAAGAGCCTGAGGCAACCGAATTCGCGTAAAACTTCTGAGTGACGTGCAAGCTGCTGTTATAATATTCATCCAACGCGCGCTGATTTCCGAATAGCAAGTCCACGTCATTGGCAAGAATGATCACACGATCTGAAATGCTCTCTTGTGAACCTTGCAAGTACTGGGCGGCTTGATCAATCAACGGCTCCGAAGGAGTTTGCGGTACTGGTGGTGGCGATACCGGCGTGGGATTACTACCAGCATCTTGCCCGTAGGCAAATGCAGAAGAAATCACTATGAAGATGCTAAGAACAATTCGAAGGAACACGACACCTCTTCCTAAAAATCTTATGAAGTTTAGGAAGAGATGTCATTTCGTTTATTAAGGACGCTCAACTATAGCGGTCACACCCATTCCACCTGCTGTACAGATAGAGATAAGGCCGCGGCCCGAGCCACGTTGTGACAACATCTTCGCAAGGCTTGCCAAGATACGACCGCCTGTTGCAGCGAATGGATGCCCAAGAGCCAAACTTCCACCCTTCACATTCATTTTGCTGCGATCGATTGAACCCAAGGCCTTTGGCTCGCCCATTTTTTTGCAGTATTCATCAGACTCAAGGGCTTTCAATGTACAAAGAACCTGGCCAGCAAAAGCTTCATGGATTTCATAGAAGTCAAAATCTTGAAATTTCAAATTATTACGACGAAGCATACGCGCAATAGCGTATGTCGGCGCCATCAACAAGCCTTCACCTGCTACGTAATCTACTGCTGCAACTTCGGCATCAACCAAATAAGCTAGAACTGGAAGACCATGTTCTTTCGCAAACTCTTCGCTACCCAATAAAACAGCCGAAGCACCGTCAGATAAGCCCGTGCTGTTACCAGCTGTTAAAGTTCCGGTACCAGTGAAATCGAAAGCCGGTTTCAACTTCGCAAGTTTATCCATACTTGTATCACCACGAACGAACGTGTCTTTTTTCAAGCCATTGAATTCAAAAACCAGGTCGTTATAGAAACCTTCAGCCCAAGCCTTCTCGGCATTCTGGTGACTTAATAAAGCCAATTGATCTTGCTCTTCACGAGTGATCTTCCATTCCTTCACCATCTTCTCAGTGTGCTGGCCCATAGAAAGACCTGTGCGAGGCTCCATCACCGCCGGAAATTGTGGTTTCAAATATTGCGGCTTAATTTCTGCGAATTTTTTAATACGACCCACCAAAGATTTCTCTTTTTGCGCTTCCATCATGATCCAAGAGAATTCGTGAGGCAAAACTCCCGCAATATCGCTATTCGTATCAGTGCCGCCGGCGATACCACTGTCGATCGCGCCTGAAGCGATTTTCAAACCAATCTGCCATGCCGTCTCAAGCCCCGTACCACAGGCCCGTTGCACATCATAACCTGGAGTGTGAGGATTCAAGCCCGCACCTAAAACCGACTCACGAGTCATATTCCAGTCCGACGCATTCTTCATCACAGCGCCTGTAGAAACATCGCCTAAGCGTTTTCCAACAAGGTTTGTTTTCCATACCAAGTCTTTAAGAACGGCTGTCATCATCTGCTGATTGCCGATACGGTTGTAATTTCCGAACGATTTTGTAAACGGAATTCTGGAACCAGCCAGAATAGCTACGGGACGCATCTGTTTCGTATTCATACGATCAATCCTTTAACAATTAAGGGGCTTGATTACCTACCTACTGATAGGTAGAATATACTCTATACTAGCCGATCAACGCAAGGAAGATAGAAAGTGGATACTAAATCCCAAGCAATCGAAACAGGCAAAGCACTGTTGCAGCTTAAGGGCTTCAATGGATTCAGCTTTCAGGACATCGCGGATGAACTAGGGATCCGTAAGGCCAGCCTGCATTATCACTTTAGCTCAAAAGAAGAGCTAGGCTTAGCTTTGATTGCTGATTATGAAGATGCTTTTTCACAATGGTGCAAGACGGTCGAAGACCTTGACCCAATGGATCAACTAGAAAAATTCTGCCTGATTTTTTATCGTATTTCTCAAGACAATTTAAAGATCTGCCCTACCGGAGTTTTCTGCTCGGACTACAATACCCTTCCCATATCCATGCAAAAACGTCTGGGGCAATTCCATAAAATACAAAGTAAGTGGTTGGAAAAAACCATTACGGCTGCTCGTAAAAACAATGATGTTATCAAAACATTGTCGCCAAAAGAATTAGCGACGATGATTATCGCCAACGCACAAGGCAGTTTGCAACTTGCACGCATGCATGAAACCTCTGCACTTGCGAAAAACAGCGTGGCCAATCTGTTGAAACTTCTTAAGTCCTAAACTTAAGTCGAGTTTTATTTCACACATTGTCACCTCGTAGGCATAAATTAGAGTTTCTATTCATTTCTAGCCCGACCCAAGGTCTTATCAAACGTTAATTCTGGCCCCGTCTAGTTCCAAAATGGAGCTACACTATGCTCCTGACACATTTTTCATGGAGGAAAAATGACGAACCACTTGTCGCGCGTTTTAGTATGTCTTCTTTTAATGCTTGGCACTTCTTTCGCTCACGCAGCTGCTGAGGTAAAAGAATGGAACTTTCTGGTTTTCCTAAACGGTATCAACAGCCTTGATAGCTTCGGCTCTCAGAATATCAATCAAATGGAAGAAATCGGTTCCAACAATAAAATGAACATCCTTGTTGAGTGGGGTTCAGAGGCTTCTACAAACGTATCTCGTCTATTGATTAAAAAAGACAACGACACGACGAAAGTCACATCACCAGTTGTTCAAAACTTGGGCGCTGCTGACATGGGTGACTATAAAGAGTTGATCCGTTTCGTTGATTGGGCGAACCAAAACTACCCTGCGAAACACTACTTCATCGTAGTTTGGGATCACGGTAACGGTTGGCACTTCACTAGCTCTGACAACACTGCCACTCACATTCAAGATATTTCTTGGGATGACCACTCTGGCAACAACATGACAACTGAACAGTTGGCACTTGCGATGGCAGAATCTGCAAAGATTATCGGTCACAAGGTTGATATCTATGCTTCTGACGCTTGCATGATGGGCATGGTTGAAGTGGCTTCAGAAATGCAAGACTCTGTGAACTACTTCGTTGGTTCTCAAGATGTCGAGCCAGGCGCAGGCTGGCCATACAATGTATTCTTAGGTAAATGGGCTTCACAAATTGATTCTTTGAGCCCCGCACAAGTAGCGACTCTTCTGTCTAAAGAATATACTGCTGCTTACAACGGCGGTATCTACGGCAAACGCCCGGTAACAATGGCTGCTTACGATTTGTCACAAATCGGTACTTACGAAGCTGCATTCAAACAATTGGCAACTCAATTGAACAGCTTAAGCGCTGCTGACATCACGAAGGCTCAAACCGCTGCTGGCAATACAAAATATTTCACGAACTGGGACTACAGAGACGCAGTTGATTTCTTGGCTCAACTTGAAAAAGGTGGAGTGAAAGCTTCTTCGTTCTCGACTCTTCGTTCAGCACAAAACAAGTTCGTCATGTCTAACGATCAAACTCAAGATAAAAACACTTACGGTGTATCTGTGTGGATCCCAACTGACTCTAGCGACTACGATCCATATTCTTCTCGCTATGAAGGTCTTCGCTTCAACAAAGATACTGGCTGGGGCTCATTCGTTCAAAAATTGATTAAGAAGTAATTTAAAACTAAAAAGCCCGGGGTTGATCCCGGGCTTTTTTTTATTTCAGCTATTGTCTATTTAAAATCTGGCGCAGATGCTCGGAAGTTTTTTACCATCCCCATGATCAGATTTCTTTCATGAGGCCCCGCCTTCACACACAAATCAAAAAGCTTGATCAAATCCACAGTGCTATTCGCCTCGATATCGCCATCCAAAAAAGCCATCGACCAGTTATCGAAAAAGCGTGTGTCGCTTTCCGTTTCAATTTTGATCTGCAACTTATAGTTACGATCATCGTCTCTGATTTTTTCTATAAGCTTACGAATGCTATTTTCTTCACCTTCAAGGACTTGCAGAAAATAGCCGTCCCGAAGAATGAGAATGCCAGTGATGTTTTGTGTGGAATTATTTTTCCGCGAGACCTCAAGAATCTCGCGGATGTCTGTGTAACTTAGGTCGTCAACCGCTTGGCTGACGTATACAAGTTGGAATACCTTAGGCATGTTCCATGTCGGCGCCAACCATGATTACGGCCTCGCCTTTCACAACAACGTCACCGTTTGCTTTAGTCACGTTTGTCTCAACAGTCGCGATGCCTTTTTCTTTGCGCACGCCCGTGATTTTGATTGTGATCGTAATGACATCATCAATGAAAACTGGATTTACAAATTTCAAAGATTGCCCCAGGTAAACGCCGCCACCGCCAATTGTTTTAACAAGGGCCGCTGAAATCAGCGCCCCTGAAATCATACCGTGGGCAATGCGACGACCGAAGCGAGTTTTGGCAGCATAAGCATCGTCCATGTGAATAGGATTACGGTCCCCAGACAACTCTGCAAATTGTTGCACCATTTTATCTGTGACTTGCACAGTGACTGAATCCGTAAAACCTACTTCAACGTTCCTATTTGCCATCTCTAAAACTCCTACAGAATATTCGCAGCTAGCTCTGCCAGCTCGGATCTTTCACCCTTCGTCAGAGTCACATGGGCAGCAATTGCCTGTCCCTTGAATCTCTCTACTGCGTAAGTCAAACCACTGTTCGCAGAATCTACGTAAGGATTATCGATCTGATAAACGTCACCAGTCAGAACAACCTTTGTCCCTTTTCCGGCACGAGTAACAATCGTCTTGATCTCGTGCGGAGTCAAGTTTTGTGCTTCATCCACAATCAGGTATTGCTTGGGAATGCTGCGACCACGAATGTAAGTCAGTGGCTCGATGTTCAACATGCCTTGATTGATTAATTCTTGCGCTCGACCCGCCGCTTTTTTGTCCGCACCCATCAAAAACTCTACGTTATCAAAGATAGGTTGCATCCAAGGATTTAGCTTTTGCTCGATATCACCCGGCAAGTAACCAATGTCGCGACCCATTGGGAAAATGGGACGAGACACAAGCAATCTTTGGAACTGACCTTGATCCAAAGTTTTATGAAGACCTGCAGCAATCGCCATCAACGTCTTACCTGTACCCGCTTTACCTACCAACGAGATGAACATGATTTCATCGTTCAACAAGCAATCAAGAGCAAACGCTTGCTCTACGTTACGAGCATGGATGCCCCAGATAGAGTCAGCCGCTTGCACCAATGGCACAATTGCTTGCTCAGCATGACTGAAACGACCAATCGCAGAGTGATTTGGATTCGATGAATCTTTCATGATTACGTATTGGTTGGCGTAAAGTTTTACGTCAGTCACAAAACGTTTTTCACGATAGAAAGTATCGATTTGTTCTGAAGTGATCATGATCTCTTGATAGCCTTCGTAAAGGTCATCACGATTGATGTCGTTGGTTTCGTAGTCCTTTGCGATCACACCGTAAACGTCAGCTTTGATACGAAGATTGATGTCTTTAGAGATCAACTCCACTTTGTAGCGTGGATGTTGTTTCTGCAAAGCCAAGGCTGTATTCAAGATACGGTTGTCAGCTTTTTGGTGATCCAACTCTGAAGGCATCCCTGCAAGCATCAGGTCGGTGTTGATGTAAACCATCGTTTCAGAGTTATCGATCTGAACACCACTTGCTAAAGGACCCTTCGCACGAAGAACGTCGATAAAGCGACTGAACTGACGAGCATTTCGACCGTTTTCACCTTGGTCTCTTTTGAACTTGTCGACTTCCTCGATCACAGAGATAGGGATATGAACATCCGCTTCCCCGAAACGCAAAATCGCCTGAGCGTCGAAAAGGATCACATTCGTATCAACTACAATTTTTCTGCGCTTAGCTTTACTCAAGGACAACCCTCCGCTTGGTCTATGATTGCATTTCACTTCAGCGTCTTGCCGAAATGAAAGTGGGATTTGCAGCATCCGGCTGCGGTCAACCCACAGCTAAATTGCAACAAATCCCAGGACCAAAGTCTACGGAAAAGGCCGTATAACTAAATGAATTTAAGAGATGTGAGAAACCAGAACGTCACCAGTGTCTGTTTTCAGACTCGCACTGACAGTTTCGATAAATTTCACAAAATGATGGAGCGCAACATCATTCATAGTGCCTTTTACGAAGTTCGCACCGTGACGAACAATGCTTTCCTCTTCGATCAAACGACCGTTAGAAACACGAATTGTAAATGGGAAATAAGTAGTGTGATTCAAGTACACACGCATAGCCACTTCATCACCATTCTGGAATGCGCCTTCCAACATATCTAGCTCAAATGCCAAACCGTTTTCAGAAATGTCGTATAATGCCACTTTCATAAGACCTTTTTCAGGAAGGACGACAAAAGCTCCAACGAACTCTGTAAGAATCGTACGCTTCACTTCACGGCGGTCTCTGCTCAGAATTTCTTGACGTGCCTCGGTAATGTCATGAACCTCAGCCACTTTGGCGTTCTTTTCCAAAGAGTTTTGAGATCTTAGGCGCGTATTAAACTCGAGAACTTTACCCATTTTTCCCCCAAATTACTGTCCCTCACTTATCGGCAAATTCTGTTTCAACTTTAGACCCCTTTAGTCCACTGCCTCAAAAAGGGACAACCGCAGCTTCTTATGTCGAGGACGAAGTAACGCAGCAGTTGGCACTTTTGGAGGTCGTGGCCTTGCACTTAGGTCGGGGTTAGTCATAGAATGGGTGCCATGAAAAGGCGACTCATTTGGCTAGCATTAGCTTCCAGTTTTCTGATTCACTTGCTGTTTTTAACAGGGGTGTACGTTATTGCGCCTTTAATGGAAACAAAAAAGCCCGAGACCATTGAGGTGACTCTGGCCCCACCTCCTCCGCCTGAACTGACGAAAAAAGAGAAAAAAGAAAACGAAAAACAAATCGTTCGCCAAGCTCTGGTTCCGGAACAAATGAAAGTTCCAGAGGACGATACATTGGCGCGCTTTCTTTCTGAACAAAAACAACGCGTGAAGCAAGAGTCCCAAGCTTCACAAAATGGCATGACAGAAAACCGCAGCAATAAGTCCACGCAAATTGCGAAGAAAGTTCCTCCTCAGCAAGCGCAAAAGCCTCGACAAAAAGAGGAACAAAAACCTGCAGAGACGAAAGATAAAGATGGCTATCGCACAGTTGATATCTCTAAAGATCTGCAAGAGATGAATCAGTTGAACGATGGCAGATCCTCTATCGGCGAGGCCTTACCAACGGACGTCAAAGTCGGCTCATTGACGGCGCTGAATACTGATCGCTATTTGTTCTATACATTCTACGCACGCATCGAAGAGTTATTGCGCTATCGCTGGGAAACTCGTGTGATGCAATCAATTGAAGGTTTCGATCGCATCACAGCAACAAACGCGGGCAATCACAATTGGGTGACTGAAGTGGAATTCTTGTTGGATTCACGCGGCTTCCTACAAAAAGTCATCGTGATGAAAGAATCAGGAATGAAATCCTTCGACGCCGCCGCCGTAAACGCCTTGAAAGACGCCCGAGTCTTCCCAAATCCTCCACGCGAGATGATCAAAGAAGATGGCTTGATCCATATCAAATACGGCTTCTTGGTAAATTACGTCCCACCAGTTCTGGTAAATCGTAACTAAGAATTTTTCTTGGGGATAAACTTCAACGCGGCAGAGTTGATGCAATAGCGAAGTCCTGTGGGTCCCGGACCATCATCAAAAACATGCCCTAGATGGGAATTAGAATCCTTCGCACGCACTTCGACGCGAATCATGCCGTGGGAAAGATCGCGCTTTTCAACGATCTGATCTTCATCGATAGGCTTTGTAAAGCTGGGCCAGCCAGAACCAGAATCAAATTTATCTTCACTGGAAAAAAGCGGTTTGCCCGAGATCGCATCCACATAGATGCCCTCTTCATGATTGTCCCAGTATTGATTGCGGAAAGGCGCTTCAGTGCCGTTCTCGACCATGATCCGATACTGTTCTGGAGTTAGAAGTTTCTTAAGTTCTGCTTCGTCTTGTGGAAGTCCACACTTCAATACTTTTTCGCTCATACATTCCTTCTATTCCTTTTCGCCCCTTTAGTCTAGAGGCTTGGCAATTTCGTGTTACTCACCACTCTCCCTTTGATAGCATAAAACAATATGAAAAGACTTTGTTTCGCATTGATTCTGTTCGTAATCAGCATGGCTTCTTTTTCCGCAAATGCGATGTACACCGAAATTGGCGCTGCCTATGGCTATAAATCTCAAACTTATGATGAAAACAATAAGAACCAAACAGAGTCTTTGACTGGCTCTGTCTCTCTTTATTTTTGGGAGCGCATCGCACTTGAGCTCAGTTACACGGACGCCACAGCGATTGTTGAATCGAAGGCTTTCTCAACCGATCCAAAACGTACAACAATTCAACGTTCACAAATTTTGGGCGCCGATTTAATTTTCGTTTTGGCCGATAAGACAGCCTTCTTCCAACCCTACGTCAAAGGCGGCATTGCCCAGATCAACCGCACACAGAAAATTAAAATCGAAGGACAAGACACTTACGAAAATGATCCAGAAAGCGCGATTGCACCGAGCTACGGTGTGGGTGTGAAACTTTCCATCACCGACAGCTTCGGCATAAAACTGAGCTATGAAGCCTGGAAAACACCCGTCGGCGGAGGCAGCCAAACTGACGACTCGGCCTTCCGCGCTGGTATTTCATGGACTCTTTAAAATATCTGATTTTACTTTTCCCCCTGCTTACTGGTTGCCAAATGGGTTACCTGATGAGTTCTGCGTATAATCAAATGAAGCTTCTCAATTCCCGTGAGCCTATTGAAGAGGCGTTAAAGGATCCCAAAGTCAGCGATGAAGAAAAACGCAAACTAGAGCTCGCGCAAAAAGCCCGTACATTTGCCGAAAACGATCTTCATTTGAAACCCACAAAGAATTACACATCCTATGTGAAATTGGATCGTCCCTATGTCACTTACGTGGTCAGTGCCGCCTACAAATGGGAGTTAAAACACTATCAGTGGTCTTATCCGTTTGTGGGAAAAATGCCTTACAAAGGTTACTTCAATGAAGCTGATGCCAAAGAGGAAGAACAAGAGCTACAAAAGGAAGATCTCGACACCTACATGCGCGGAGTTTCCGCTTACAGCACATTGGGATGGTTTAGAGATCCTCTATTGAGTTCAATGCTTCGCTATAAAGACTACGAGCTGGTGAATACGATCATTCACGAAACCGTTCATGCAACTTTGTACATCAAGCACGCAGCCGATTTCAATGAACGCCTTGCAAGCTTCCTCGGCGGCAAGGGAGCAGAGCTTTACTATTTAAAACTTGAAGGTCCCAACTCAACGACGCTTAAAGAAATTCAGAAAGACAATGCCGATGATAAAATATTCTCGGAATTCATATCGAAAGAGTTGAAGGACTTAGAGGCATGGTACAAAGCTTTGCCAGCCACTGATAGAAGAGAAGAAAAACGCATGGAACGTATCGCTGAAATTCAAAAGCGCTTCGCCAGCGATATTCTTCCTCACATGCAAACAAATGATTTTGAAAAATTCCCTAAAATTCATCTGAATAATGCCCGTCTATTAGTTTATAAAACCTATATGCAGGATCTTGGCGACTTCGAAAAACTTTACGAGCAATCCAATCACGATTTCAGCATCTTCATAGAAAAATGTAAGGAACTTGAAGGCGCTGATGATCCGGCCAAGAAGCTAAAAGAAATCGTCAGTCGTGCTTCATAGATTTTTTCGGATAATTGCTAATTGCAAATAACAAGCAGATTAGGAACACAACTTCGGCGATAGCGATGCCCGCGAAGCTCCAGTTATATTTTTCATACCAATAACCAGTCGCAAGACTGATTACTCCAGAAAAGATGCCAAAACCTAAATTATAAACCACGGCCACGGCGGTACAGCGAGCTTTCGCTGGAACATGTTCACAAATATAAGCAATCATGGGGCCATATCCAATTATCGGCAAAGCGCTGATCAAAGCGGAAATTAAAATCAACACCATCGTATTAGACAAAATCTGCCCGCCTATCATTGGATGATTTTTGACCCAATAATCCATCAGCATGAAAAGCGGATAACATAAAACTAAGCAGGCAGCCAGACCGATTAGCAAAAGATTCTTTCGATTGACCTTGTCACCGACATATCCCCACAAAATATTTGTAGGCATATAGAATACGCTCGAGATTGCGACGATAAAGCTGACCGTGGAAGGTTCAACTTTCAAAATACTTTGCAGAAAATAGAGCTTATAAGGATGACTGACATAGCCAGCAATTCCCAATCCACCAACGACAGGAATCATAAACCATATAAAATGATGAAATGATTTTTTGCTTAAAAAGAAGGGCTTCGTTACGTTACGATGCCATTCCTTCAAAGTCATAATGGGGGCTTCCTTCACAACCAAAGAGCGATTCAATCGGCGAATCGCCAAAATAATAAGGCCTGACATCAAAAAGCAAATCCGCCAGCCCCAGGCTAGAAAAGCATCAATTCCACAAAGCAATTTTAAAATGACAATTATGGCAATGGCCGTAAGAAATCCTGCTGTGATCGACAGTTGAATCACACTTGTATAACGTGCTTTCTGTTGAAAGGGAGCAATTTCGTAAGCAAGAACTGCCGCACAGGCATAGGAGCCGCCCAAGGCAAAGCCCTGAACTCCTCGAAGTAAAATATTAAGAATTGTCGACAGATCCCCCATCTGCGCATACGAAGGAAGAAGACCTATCAATACCGTGGAAATCGAAATGACATAGAGGCTTGAGATCAATGCCCTTTGCCTTCCGCGAAGATCGGCAAAGACGCCATAAAAAACCGCACCCACAGGACGAAGTACAAATCCCAAAAGAAACGTCAAAAGAGAACTGACTTTCGCAAAGCCCGTTGTCTCGGGATTGAAAAACATTGTCGTGCTATCGATATAAAGAACACCGGAAAGATAGAAACAGTAGAATGCGAGCAGATTCACCAGACATAGCATTGCGAGTTCGTCCCACAGGCTGATGAATGCGCTTTCTCTTTCCATACACTCTACTTTTCTTCGATCACCTTCGGCGCCGGTAAGGCCTTCTTCTCACCCTTCGGAGAAGACTCAGGGTTGGCAAGCATGGATTTGATTCTGTTCGTCAGATCCATCTTGATTTGCAGATACTGAACCATACGGTCCGCACCTAAAAGCGGTTTTAGTTTATCAAACTCTTCTTCGCTGATGTGATTGTAAGATTGCAGTGTTTTGCGATAACGAACCAGTTCCTCTTCGCGTTGTTTCGTCGAAGAGGCCTGTTTCATCTTGTCAATGGCTTCAGAAAGAGAGTGGTTGAGGTCCGCTTTCTTTTTATTAAGATTCTTCACGATGTCCGTGAACTTCTTTTCCTCGACAGGGGAAAGCTTTAACTCGTCACTCAATTTCCAAATGAAAAGTTCTTCTAATTGATTTCTTTTGTCTGAAGATTCAGCGGCAAAGACAGCACGCGGCTGAATTAAATAAAAGGCTATAACTAAGACGAACGAAAGTATGAAGCGCACTCTATCACCCGCAATGGGTGATTAGCGCACGCTTTCACCCATGATTTTGTTGAACTTGGCCACCGATAAATTTTCAAATGATTCGCTAGCCACGTCTACAAAAAAGTCGGATTCACTCTGAGAGCTGATTAAAGTCTGGGACATATCTTCAGGATCCAAAAGAGCCTCAGCGACAATGCGTTCATGACCATCACTCAAAAGGCCAACACGCTGCATGCTTTGGTTTACTTTTGACACCTGAGTCATCAACAAAGAGCACATCACGAAAAGTGACATCAAGCCGCCAACTGGATAAAGCCATCCACGCCAGTGAGAACGCAATAAATTGCGTGGGGTCATAAGCACAGGGGCGGGTGCCATTTCGACCTCTTCGACCTTCGCCATGATTTTGTCATGGAGCGAATCAAAAAAATCATCGCTCATGGTCATTTCAAAATCATCGATGGCTTTCATTTTTTTGCGAACCTTATCCAAAGGCTCGTTCTGATTTTCCTTACGGTCCATGCAATTATCCTTCTGCTTCCGCAAATCTATGATTCATTTCTGTAAAGAAACCACCAACTTCTTCAGTCCAGTTTTTAAGCTCCTCTTGTTGCTCAAAAGTCTGACGAAGTTTCATCAAAGCGTGGCGGTAATTCGCTTTGGCTGTATCGTATGGGCACTCCATGATCTCAGCGATTTCGTTAAAGCTAAGATCTTCGTACACACGAAGAACCAAGGCTGTTCTTTGTTTCATTGGCAACTTGTCTACTTCTTTTTGAAGTATGTCAGCCACCGCCGTGTGGACCAGAGTGTGTTCAGCCTCCGCCTCCACTGCTAAGTGAACGTCTTCTACATCAACTGTGTCGCGTTTTAGTTCGCGGAGTTTGTTGCGAGCCGTGTTCACTCCGATTTGGAACAACCAGCTCTTGAAGGAAGCCCTTCCCTCGAAAGAGTTCAGTTTCTCATAAGCTTTAATAAAAGCTTCCTGAGTCACGTCCTCAGCTACATCCATGTCCTTTACAAACCTCAAACTCAAGCGCAGCAAACTTCTCTGATGTCGTTTCACGAGTTCGGAAAAAGAGCGTCGATCCCCCGACTTCACTTTTTCTACCAGTTCAAGATCCGATAACACTATTAGATCTCTCTCCATATTTATGACTCGTTTCTGTCTATTTTCGGTTAACGTTCTGAATTTTTTTCCAGAAGAGCCATTGTGCCCCCTCTCAGCCCCCGGTAAATTCGCCCCCAAACCCGCGGTGCCTACACTGTTTCATTAAAGCAACGTTGATGCCAAAATAAGCAGAGTCAAATTGACCTTAAATATATGATTTAATTTATGAATTACGCATTTTGTTATGGTCGACATAAGAAAATCTTATGCCACTTTGCACAGCCCTTAGCATGTCAAATTCATGAAGACGGCCCTCAGGATTGAAAACTTTAGAAGCCCTGCCATCCTTATCTATGTGGAGGTTCTATGAAGGTCTTTGCCTTACTTTTCTTTCTAATGCCTTTATATCTATTCGCGGCCGATGCTCCATCTGGGGCTTCATCATCGGTGGCACAGAACCCCGCTCAGCCGCCAGAGCCGACTCCTCCTACCAACAAACCCGATATGCCCGACACCACACTGGTGGGAACCAAAAAGCAAACCAAAGAGGCTAAGAGAAAAGCCCACAAGCAAATGAAGGAAAAAGAGAAAGAGATGAACTCGGAAGGAAAATAAAAAAGGCCGCTAGGCCTTTTTTATTTTTTAGGATTTCAAGTAGCTGATCTTAGTGACCCGCGCTGCCGCTTTGTCTTTCACGGATATCTTCAGCAGTCATACCATATTTGCAGTACTGTTTTTTCGCTGCAGCAAATGCGGAATAATCCATACCATTGCGGCTTGTGTAAGGAACCATGTTGTAATTCGACTCGAATTTAGTCATACCGATGTGATAGTTCACTTGATAGATGCTGCCGTAGTTACTGTCTAGAACTTCAAGAACATAACCATCAGAAGACTTCTTCATATCAACAACCAACCAGGCATGGGCCGTGATACCAGGAATTTGCAGCTTTTGATAAACGATACGGTTGTTCACACGCACTTCTTTATAAAGGTCATCCATCATACTCTTCAATTTATCGGCTGACACTTCAGAGTCACCACTCAACCCACGGACCCAACCGAACATGATCACGCCGTCACCAATCTGCATTCCTTCAAGAGTACGCTGAATATCGTCAGCATAATCCTGAGAGAACTCAGCCAAATTTCTATAACCAGGAATTTCAACGATACCTTTGTTCGTCGAGATATCTTCGATAATGTTATGAGCCTGATCCGCTGAAGGGCGCGGAAGATCAGGGCGATAAACAGCCAAAAACGTAGCACTCCGAGAGAACATTGAGTGCCACCAGCAAACACCACCATTCGCGATACCACCGTGGTTCAAACTCGCAAGATGGTTGTTCTCATTATAAAGAAGGCTTTTGAAATAGTTGGGATCGTCCGCGTTTTTACAAAATTCTGCCTTACTAGTCGCGGCTCTTGTATTTCCAGATTTATCGATTTCACTAGCAAAAGTCATTGAAGACCATACCGTTGAAAGAACAAGGGCAGCACCCACGATCAATTGGCTTTGACGTTTCATGAATTACCTTCTGAAAAGTGTTATTAAATTATTGAACGCGATTACCAAAAGCAAGGGCTCTGCCAGGTGGAAGAGCCCTCAAAAAGCCTTTATTTTGAGCTGAATATGGAATTTTAGAAATGTGACGTGTTTCGCTGGACAGAAAGGGGAATTGTCTAATCTCTATTCAGAAGCGTGCTGGGCCATTCCAGACAAATCGACCAGGGTGCCATCGCTAGCTTTGCAAAATGCCGTCTGCGATCCTCGAGAATTTTCACCCATAACTACTTTTCCGTTTAAGAAATTGCAGTAAGCGGTGCCCGGATTTTTAGGACGACTTTCTGTATTCTTGAGATCAAGTGTTCTTGCTTTCTCTACAAGTGCGCGAGCCTCGCAGGATTTTTCTTGGCAGGAAGCAGACATCCTCACATCTGTTTTTTCATCATAGCAAATGGTTTCAGCTTTGCCTTCCACTTCCCATTTAGCACCTTGGCAAGCAGCTTCTGCGCTCACCGCCGTAAAAAACATGCACGAAAGAAGTAAGATTTTATTGATAGACATCGACACTCCCGACATTGGCCATAAGATCTTTGCTGTCAAACCAGCAGCCTACGTATTCGTCCACTTCATCGGGCTTATTACATGCTTGTTTGTACTCGCCCTTCAACGTTCGACATGAACAAGTCATAGCGCCCTTAGGCTTCCAGTAAGCGCCCCATGAGTTGCGAATCATGTAAGCACATTGCCCGCCAATCATCTTTCTTCCCGTCACAAGTACTGCATGCCGTCCGCAGTTGGGGTTTGAGTTGCCTTCCGTATCGCGACCTAACGTTGGATTTATATTTTTTTGACCGCGAGCTTTCGGAGTATTGAATACGACAGAGCACATGTTGATTTCCGCCGGCATATCACCGGTGAGTGCTCCATCCACAGCCTTTTTCATATCCAGATCTGAACCAAGATAGAATTCCTTCAAATTAGGAACCTTCACCGGCTGTGCTTTGCAACCTTTAAACAGATTTTGCAATATCGCCGTGGAAGGAACACCAAGATATCCTTTTTTTACTAAGACTCTTTTCAAATTCGCTTGTTGATCGCAACTGATGTTGGAGTCATAGGTTAAAGTCTTTTCAACTTTATTCCAATTCTTCCCGCCACCCTGCCCGTAATTGTCATAGACGACTTCTAGAAAATGCAGAACTTCCGCTTCAGTCACTCCCGCAGATTTTGTAAACTCAGAAAGGCGAGATTTAACTTCTTCATTGCTGCAAACACCTGAGTGTTTCAATGTTTTATTGACGTCCGTGGAAAAACCACCGCGCAAATTTGTTTGGCCTGTTCCCGCTTTTTGAAAGTACGTGGCCCAAGCCGCATAAACCGGATTTGTTAGGTCGTAAGACTTATCGCCTTTTTTCATACGATAATAGTCAACCATCTGCGATGTTGCGAACGAATAGCAAAGTGACGAGCCGTCTTGATCGTAAACTGGGATCTTATTAAATGGCGAGTTGATACCTTTATTCAAATCCACTTCCGAACAGTCGGAATTCAAAGAGGCCTCTATGGCCCTGTCAGCAGCGGCCACAGAGGCTGCCGTAGGCGCCCCAAAGGTCATCTTCTTTCGTGTTGTCTGAGAAAAAGACACGGAAGCAACTAATAGTAATGGAAGAGCCAGAGACGTTCTGATCATTTATTTAATTGTCTCGGCACCCTTGCAAACTGACAATGGACCTAGGTGTAAATCGTTAAAGAATTCTTTATGCAATGGCAGAGATCGCAAGGGCCTTCGCGAAAATCAGAATCCACATCGCAATTAGCACGAGCCAACTTACTCCATACACACGCATGCGAATCATGACTTTGTTTGCACCCATGTGAATATAAGCATGAACGATACGAACAGCAACATAGACCCAAGCCAGAACAAGAAATGTAAACCCTTCCACCGGAAGAATCATGGCAATCAAACAAGCAATGTAAAATAAAACAGGTGCTTCAAACAAGTTGGTGAATTGACGGCCAGTCTTAACGACATCCTCTGTACACTCCGCACCTGTGAATGTTTTGAAATAGCCGAGTTTCATCTGACCCGATTTCACCGCACTATAACGAGCCATAAACATTTTGGCTAAGACAACAACTGAAAGCGCGAACATCGCGCACATCGGATAGACAAGATGAGTGTTTACAACAGGCATGACTTCTCCCTTTCGTTTATAAAAGCATTCTTATTTTTTAAACGAAAGGGAAGAAGATAATTTTTAAGGAGCAATAGTGACGCGGTTACGTCCACCCTGTTTAGACTGATACAGGGCTTTATCCGCGCGGTCGTACAACTGAGTCCACTCGGTTTCAGTTGCATTTTTTGTCGCAACGCCAACAGAGATGGTCACAGGAACCTTTTTACCTTCGAAAACAAATTCATTGGTTTCGATTGTTTGACGAATACGCTCGCCCACTTCGCCGGCAATTTTTGCATTTGAACCGGAAAGAAGAAGAACAAACTCTTCACCACCGTAACGAGCAAAGAAGTCATTGGCGCGGATCAGCTTTGTGATCACGATACGGCACAGTTCTTTCAGCACATAGTCACCACCTGGATGACCGAATGTATCGTTGATTTTTTTGAAATGATCGATGTCGAAAGTCACAAGGCTTAATGGTTCGTTCAGAACTTCTGAACGCTTCATCGCCTCAGGTCCTTTTTCAATCAAAGCACCCTTAGAGTGAGCACCCGTCAAGGCATCCTTTTGCGATTTTTCGTACATTGCTTGGTTGGTGATCGCTTCCAAACTTCCCTTTTCAAGGAATTTGAAGATCACGTTGCCTGTTTTGATTTGATCATTATTTTTCAACAAACAAGATGCAAGCGGTGGCAAGGCTTGACCGTTCACAATGGTTTTATTTGTTGAACCTAAATCGATAATAGAAACTTCACCGCCGTTCACAGCGAACTTCGCATGAGAACGACTTAAGCTTTTGTCGTCGATGTAAACCTGGCTCTCGACAGAACGACCAATCACGATGTCATTTGCAGTAATTGGATATTGCTTTCCCACGTAACCCGGAGGCCCGATCAAAACAAGAACCGCTGGTGGAACGTCATCGGCTTCGCGCAAACGACCTTTGAAAGTGTCACTCGCGACGATACTGGTTTTTTCTAAATTGTCTGAGCTGTCATCATTGTGAGCCATAGGGAAAATTATAGAGTGCGAAGGCGATGAATGACAACACTCAATGGCCATTTTCATTGACGCTGGCCTCTTGCCTAGCCAGCGTTATCGTTAGACTTTGGTCGTGAGTCCAAATGATACAAAATCATTTAGCAATTAAAACCATGCTTCAAACTGGTAGCCAAATGTGGCACCAGAAGATTTTGCAGCAAAAGTTGGAGCCGCGGCTCCGATATATTTCACGTCTTCGTTAGCTTCATTCCAAAACGAGTAAGATAAATAAGCACGCAAAACAGGACGACCCCAAATACTCTTTTTCATGGATAGCTGTGGGGCCACTGTCACACGCGCAAGATCACGATCCCCTGTGCGCTGACCATTCGTCGAAACTTCCGACTCGTCTTTGTAATGAGAATAACCGGCTTCAAACATCCATTGAAATCTATCTGATACAAAATAAATCGGACGAACACCAAGCTCTTCCCACTGAACAATATTGAAATGATCTTGGCCGTTACTTCCGTAGTTGGCAGCAACACCTAACATCAAAGCCCACTTGTCTGTCACGTCACGACTCCAGTCTTCAACAAAGCGAAGATTCCACGCGTGATTTTGTGACGTATCTGTCGATACGACAGCACTATTGCCGTAGATGTTGAAGTCTTTCATTGCTCCTTGGCCAAACATCAGCGTCGTGCTGTTATGACCAGTAAATGCCGCACCTTCAAAACGAGTCGCTGCTACATAGCCATTTGTTGGAACATATTCTGTTGTGCCGTCGGAACTTCCTGGTGCCCAGGCATAGACTCCCCAAAAATTCAGTCGTTCATCTTGAGCCACTTCCCAAGATGTATAACGAAGATCAATGGCGTTTAAAACAGGACGCCCCACTGATGTTGTCGAAAGATCTTCATTGGATTGAATCATGTGGGCGATAGCGAACTGACCTGGTCCCCATGGAATCGCTTCAATACCTGCACCGACACCGCTCATGTCCGCGTAGTAGTACCAATCGAAAATATGCAAATCGACGTCGCGATAAAATCTTTTACCAACCCAGAACTCGCCAGGGACTTCAGAAAAACCGCCGGCCTTTACAAAGGCTTCGATTTCGCTATTGGGTACTTTGGCGGTGTTTGCCGTGGTATTTACTGGAACGACCGTGGACTCCCATTGACGCAGCCCTTTAGAACCGTAAGTAAAACGCAATTGTGTTCTGAAGAACATGGGATCGTCCTCAGTAGGTTTCACATGATTGAACACAAATCCTAATTCAGTATAGAAGTCGCACTCATTGCCTAAACGTAGGAAATTGCCCGGCAATCCCTGATTATAAAAGCACTCCTTCTGACCACCTTGCAGATTCAGCCCGGTTCCACCGCGCATGTAGCCGATAAAATCAGCATCTAGCGCGAAACTTTCCCTGCCAAATAAGGTGAAAATTAGGACCCAAACGATTCTTTTCATTCTACTCCCTTGAAAAACACGAGGCTTACCCATAAAGTCCCGCCCTGACTACAACTTATGCATAGAGTAGAGACTCGAATTGGTAGGGGGAGTACTTGCTGAAACAGGCTGGGGACCGCGTTTTCAGATTTATCATTGTTTTGTTAGTTTCATGTTTAGTTTTCGAAACTGCCAAAGCTGGTAGCGCGCGCGCGCAATGGATAAACTCCAAAACACTTTTGGTAAAACTCACGCAAGGTTTGCGTGTTGCTGACAACATGGTGTTTGTTCTTGCCAACAGCGATGTCAACTTCCGCAATAACTCTACTTCAGTGGCTCTTCCCGTTTTAGAAAATCATGGCACTTACGCCGTTCTTTCCACGGCACAAATCGATCTTGCCACCGTCAATGAATTGATTCATCGTCCGCTGAAAGTTTTTATCACAGATAGAAACAATCAGCTTCTTGACTCAACGGCTATTCAATATGCAGGTCTTCTCGACGAGCTTTACACTTACGACGGCAATGACTTGGGCGTTACCGTCGAGGGTTCTAATTTCCAATTGAAGCTGTGGGCGCCAACTGCTGCTTCTGTGCGCGCTTTGATTTATCCCGCTGGAAATACCTCGAATGCTGAGCCCGCGCAGATTTTCCCAATGACCTTGGACGGAAATGCATGGAGTGTTTCTATTCCTCGTCAGTTCGAAAATTATTTCTATCTTTATGAAGTGACTGTGTACCAACCAAGCACAGATCGTATGGAGACTTCACTAGTCACCGATCCATACAGTTTCAGCCTTGCGATGAATGGCGAGAAATCACAATTGGTTGATTTAGATAGTTCAAATTTAAAACCCGCTGGTTGGGATGACTTGCAAAAACCCGTTTTGAATTCTTTTAAGGACATGGTGATTTACGAATTGCACATCCGAGATTTCAGCGCCAACGACCAAACTGTTCCGTTTGTGTACAGAGGCACCTACGATGCCTTCACTCAATACAGCAGCGCTGGGATGCAACACTTGAAATCCCTGGCTCAAGCAGGTTTGACTCATATTCATCTGCTTCCATTTAATGATTTTGGTTCCGTGAATGAAGATAAATCTACTTGGCAGACTCTCAGCACTCCAAGTTCGAATTTACAAGACGCTCAAGGAGCTCTGGGGCAAATTCGCAACGTTGATGCTTTTAACTGGGGTTACGATCCTGTTCACTATATGGCTCCCGATGGCAGTTATGCGGTGGACCCACAGGGTGTTTCCCGAGTTCGCGAAGTTCGTTCGATGGTTCAAGCATTGAACAGCGTAGGCCTTCGTGTCATTCAGGACGTTGTCTTTAATCACACTTATCAAAATGGTCTTTCACCTTATTCTGTCTTCGATAAAATCGTTCCTCTCTACTACTACCGTGTGAATGAGAACGGCGATGTTGCTTCAAGCTCTTGTTGTTACGACACTGCGAGTGAACACCACATGATGGAAAAGTTGATGACGGATAGTCTTCTACACTGGGCACGGGAATACAAAATCGACGGCTTCCGTTTTGATTTAATGTCTTTCCATTCAAGATCAACAATCGAGCACATCAAAGAGGCTTTACGCTCTTTGACTTTGCAAAACGATGGCGTCGACGGATCAAAAATTTATCTTTACGGAGAAGGTTGGCCGTTTGGCTCTCTGTATGCTCAAGATCCTCAAGATTCTATGAGCCAGCAAAATGCTTACGGTTCAGGCATCGGTTTCTTTAATGATCGCATGCGTGATGCTGTTCGTGGTGGCACAACCAACTCCAGTGAAAAATCCGATCAAGGCTTTGCAACAGGTTTGTTCTTTGACTTCAATAAAGAACCTGCAAATCGCAATACTCCGACAGATATGGATCAACAGCGCGACAAACTTTTGCACTTGGGCGATGTGATCAAAGTGGGCTTGGCCGGAAACCTGCGCGATTTTTCTTTCAAAGAGCATTTAGGCACAGTCATTCGCGGTGGAGATCTTATCTATCGCTCGAGCAACGTGGCGACTTCTGCCGAACCTATCGAGACGATTAATTATGTTTCTGCCCATGACGGTTATACGTTGTGGGATGCTGTTCAGGCGAAAGCTCCATTCTATACCGATGGCAGATCCCCGGCTCTTGCAACTTTAGAGGATCGTCAACGGATGCAACAGTTGGCAATGGCAATTCCATTGCTAAGCCAAGGTATTCCGTTTATTGAGGCTGGCACCGAGATCTTGCGCTCTAAAAATGGCGATCAAGACAGTTATGATTCCGGTGATTTCTTCAATCGCTTGGATTGGTCGGGTCAGACAGATTATTGGGGCGAGGGTCTTCCACCATCCTGGAAAAACATTGATGATTGGTCCTTCTGGCAACCACGTCTACAGATAGCGGACTTAAAGCCAACACCTGCCTTAATTGGAAGAACAAATAATTACTTCAAAGCTCTTCTTCGGGTACGTCAAAGCAGTTCGCTATTTAAAATGAACAGCCTTGATGAAGTTCTAAAGCAGCTGGTCTTCATCGATGATGAAAATTCAAGCGAACCTGGTTTAATCGCAATGCTTCTTCACAACCAGCAAGAGGCTATTTTAGTTTTCTTCAATGCATCTCGTACAGCACGCACATACTCTAACAAAGTTATGAGCTATGCTTGGCAAATTCATCCTTACTTAGATGCTTCGATTGATCCTGTCTTATCTCAAGTTGTTTTGAATCCATCTCAATCGCAAATTCAAATCCCAGGTCGCAGCACTGTAGTGTTAAGACTTCCTCTAAGCACTAAACCTGTGGGAGGCCGTTGATGCGTTTTGCTTTCTTTGTTCTGTTGCTTCTGACATCGATGAATGCCCACGCAGAAAAAATCCGTCTGCATATCTGGCACCAGATGATCTATGCGCACCGCCAGGTTTTAGCGGAAGCTCTTCAGCAGTTTGAAAAAGAAAATCCAGACGTAATTGTTCAGGCAACTTATCGTGAAACGGAAGAACTGCGCAGCAGTTATCAGTCTGCGGCCATGGGAGGCAGCGGTCCCGAGCTTGTCTATGGACCTAGCGATCAAATTGGTCCTTTCGCGACAATGGGAATCATCCAACCGCTAGATCAATACCTGGACAAAGATTTCTTTGCTCAATTAGATCCTTTAGCAATACCAGCTTACAACAATCAGCATTTCATGGTGGGCGATGGAGTCGGTAATCACTTAATGCTTCTTTACAATAAGAAGTTGATGCCGAATCCTCCGAAAAATTCCGATGAATTGATTTCTCTTGGAAAGAAACTGACTGTTGATAGTGATGGCGATGGCAAAATCGATCAATGGGGTTTGGTTTTCAATTATACCGAGCCTTTCTTCTTCGCTCCGTTCATTCCTGCATTTGGCGAAGACTTCTTGAAAAACGACGTCACTCCGAACTTGAACACGCCTGCCTTGCGTAACACGTTCCAATTTATCTTGGATCTGCGCGACAAATATAAAATCATTCCTAAAGAGTGTGACTATGAAACAGCCAATGCCTTGTTTAAACAAGGTAAGGCCGCCATGCTGATCAATGGCGATTGGTCTTGGGGTGATTATAAAGAGGCAAAAGTTGATTTCGGTATCGCTCGCATTCCGATGATTTCTTCCACTGGTAAATGGCCCAGTCCTCTAGTCGGCACTAAGGGTTATTCACTGAACGTAAACATGAAATCACCAAAGCATTTGGAAGCGTCTATCAAGCTTCTCAAATATCTGACGTCAGAACCTGTTCAGCTTTTATTCGCACAGAAAGTGGGAACTCTGCCATCAAATTTGGATGCTCGTAAATCTGATATCGTGAAAGACAATTCCTTATTAAAAGTCTCTGCCGATATTATGGAGGTTGGTCATCCAATGCCGATCGTTCCTGAAATCCGCGCAGTGTGGGACGCCTTACGCACTCAATACCAAAAAGTCTTGGCAGGAAGTGCGACACCAACGGTGGCTGCTGAAGCGGCCCAAGTAACGGCGGAAAGACAAATCCAGGAGATGAATGAAGTCCTTCAGCCGGGTCCTGGCGCTTGGATAATCAAAATTGCTTTCATCATCGGCCTTCTTACGTTGATTTATTTCTTCCGCGGATCGGCGGTGGCCTTTGTGAAAGGCTTCCAGGGACCTCAACGTTTTGCTTACTATATGATGTTGCCAGCATTTCTTGGCATCTTCGCGGTGATTATCTATCCTTTCTTCTATAATATCGCGATCTCGTTTTCGAACTTTAGCCTTCGTACATTTCAAGATTGGTCAATCGTCGGCTTCCATCACTATGCGAATGCCTTGGGTGATGCCCGATTTTATTCATTGTTCTTGAAAACTGTTATCTGGACTGTGGTAAATGTTCTTTTCCACGTATCGATCGGTGTCTTCTTAGCTGTTGTGATCAATCAAGTGATGCCCGCCAAAGGATTCTGGAGAGCACTGCTCATCATCCCTTGGGCCGTGCCTCAATATATTACAGCTCTAACTTGGCGAGCTTTGTTCAATCAAGAATACGGTCCGATTAATATCTTCTTGCAGAAGTTTTTGCATCTGTCCCCCGTTCAATGGCTAAGCCAACCCTTCACTGCTTTTACTGCGTGTATTTTAACGAACGTCTGGCTGGGCTTCCCATTCATGATGATTGTTGCCCTGGGTGGTTTGCAGTCGATTCCTCAGTCACTTTATGAAGCCGCTGTCTTAGATGGAGCCAATGCATGGCAACGCTTTCGTCACATCACCTGGCCTCTTCTTTTGCCGGTAATGGTCCCCGCAGCGCTACTTGGCTCAATCTGGACCTTCAATAACTTGAATGTGATCTGGCTTGTTTCCAACAGTGGCGAACCCGGTGATCAAACTCACATCCTCGTCAGCTATGTCTATAAAGCAGCCTTTAACCTGTATCGTTATGGTTATGCGGCTGCGGTTTCAGTTTTGATTTTCCTAATCTTGATTATCTGGGGCCTCGGATCACTAAAAGCTCAATACAGAAAGGAGACAAAGTAATGACGAAAAAGATTTTAGCTTGGACTAGCATTCTTCTTTTCACAGTGTTTTCTTTGTATCCGATTTTGTATGTGATCTCAGTCTCGCTTCGTGGAGATAACGCTTTCCAAACACAATCCTTGGAAATCATTGGTCCGAATTCGACGCTGAAGAATTTCTCGACGCTGTTCTTTGAAACGGACTTCTTATTGTGGCTGCGTAATTCATTGTTGGTCAGCGCTGTGACCACCTTGGTGGGCGTGGCACTGGCTTCAACAAGTGCTTACGCTCTTTCCCGCTATCGTTTCCGCGGTCGCAACATGATGTTGTTTTCCCTTTTGACGACGCAGATGTTTCCGGCGACGATGTTGATGCTTCCTTTCTTTGTTATACTTTCGAAGCTTCATTTGATCGATAGTTTTTGGGGCTTGTTCCTGATTTACTCTTCGACAGCTTTGCCATTCTGCATTTGGCAGATGAAAGCCTATTACGACACAATCCCGCGCGAGCTTGAAGAAGCTGCGTTGCTAGATGGCTGTTCGAAGTGGATGATCTTTACGAAAATTATTTTGCCGGTATCCTCACCGGCCCTTGTGATCACAGCCTTGTTCAGTTTTATGAATAGTTGGAGTGAGTACGTGATCGCCGCTGTGGTTTTGCAAGATCCTCAACTTTATACTTTGCCTTTGGGGCTTCGTTCCTTCCAGGCCAGTCTTGCGACTCAGTGGGGTCTGTATGCGGCGGGAGCTTTGATTGTCAGCATTCCCGCACTGGTTTTATTCATTAGTATCTCTCGTTATCTTGTATCTGGTCTGACTATGGGAAGCGTAAAAGGATAGTTATGGCATCAATTGAATTTTCAAAATGTGAAAAAAGTTTTGGCTCTGCGAAAATCCTCAAAGGCATCGATTTGCAAATCGCTTCCGGTGAATTCTTGGTTCTTGTAGGGCCTTCAGGCTGCGGGAAATCAACTTTGCTTCGCACACTGGCGGGCCTTGAGAAACTTGATTCTGGAACTATTTCTGTCGGCGGAAAAGTTATCAACAACGTCGAGCCCCAGGATCGTGACATCGCCATGGTTTTCCAAAACTATGCGCTTTATCCACATATGACTGTTGAAGAAAACATGGGCTTCGGCTTAAAGCTTCAAGGTCTATCTTCCTCTGATATTTCAAAACGCGTGAAAGGGATTTCTGATCTTTTGCAAATCTCTCACTTGCTGGCTCGCAAGCCGAAAGAGCTTTCTGGCGGTCAACGTCAGCGTGTGGCCTTGGGCCGCGCTTTAAGCCGGCAGACTCCAGTCATATTGTTCGATGAACCTTTGTCGAATTTGGATGCGCACCTTCGTTCGCAAATGCGTGTGGAAATAAAACGTCTGCACCAAACTTTAAAAAGCACTATGATCTATGTGACTCATGATCAAATGGAAGCAACGACAATGGGTGACCGTATTGCTGTTTTGAAAGACGGTTTGATTGAACAAGTGGGGACACCAACCGAGATCTATCACCGCCCTAAGAACATGTTTATTGCGAGTTTTATCGGGTCTCCGGAGATGAACTTCCTGGAAGGTTCTATTGTGCAAAAACTTCCATGGCCTAATGCCCGAAGGGTCGATTCTGTTCTGGGAATTCGCCCGGAGGCCTTCAAAGTCTCCAACGGCAGTGTCAATTCGCAGGAAATCGAATTAGGGGATTTCGATATTGAGCTTTCCGAAAATTTGGGCGGCCAACAGATGCTTCATGGGCAACTGGCAGATCAAACTGTCAGAATTTTGGTCGACTCTTTAGATAATTTTTCCACGGGCCAGAGGATCCCCCTGAAGATCGACCTGACAAAGGCGCACCTCTTTGATAAAAAAACAGGACTTAATCAACGAATTTAGGAGCATTTTTCTGAGGAAGCTCACCGTTCAACTTTTGGCTTTGATTTTCTGTTTCGCCGGGCTGTCTGCTGAGGCGTCTCCGCGCACGGTGTTCGTGCAGCTTTTTGAATGGCCATGGAAGGACATCGCCCGCGAGTGTGAGCTTTACCTAGGCCCCGCTGGTTTTGCCGCTGTTCAAGTTTCTCCGCCTCACGAGCATATTCATTGGTCAGGCAGTCCTTGGTGGGAGCGTTATCAAGTTGCTAGCTATAAAATCGAATCCCGCTCTGGATCGGAAGCTGAGTTTGCCGACATGGTTCAACGCTGTCATCAAGTCGGCGTGGATATTTACGCCGATGTTGTTTTGAATCATATGGCCGGAGTTCCTAGCGGCACCGGTTCTGCGGGAAGTCCATTCACTCAATACAATTACCCTGGCATCTATGGATACAATGACTTCCATCACTGCGGTCGCAACGGCAATGATCACATTGTAAACTTTAATGATCTTTATGAGCTTCAAAACTGCGAACTTGTGGGTCTTGCGGATCTCGCGACAGAATCCCTGAATGTTCAATCTCACGAAGTCGCTTACCTGAACCATCTTTTGGACTTGGGCGTGAACGGCTTCCGAGTGGATGCCGCTAAACATATACCCGCTAAAGACCTTCAAAAGATTTTTTCTGGGCTAAAACGTTCGGCCTATATTTATCAAGAGGTGATCTATGACCCTGCGGGACCTGTTCAATACAGCGATTACACTCCCGTGGGTGATGTGACGGCTTACGATTACGCTCACCGTATTGGCGATGCGATTAAATCTAAGAACATCAATGCGCTAACAACAATTGCTAATAACCTTCCGGCTACGGATGATGCCATCGTGTTCTTAACGAATCATGATCTTGAGCGTGGTGGGGACTCTGCGATTCTTCGTTATTCGAGCCAAGACCAAACATTGTATCGCTTAGCTCAAATCTTCATGTTGGCTTGGCCTTACGGTTATCCTCAGCTTTACTCTGGTTTTGATTTTAAGAACTACGATCAGGGACCACCCTTGGATAGTGCCCTTCACACATTGCCGATTCTAGATAATCAATCACACTGTACAGCTCCATGGACTTGCGAGCATCGTGCCCCTGAAGTGGCTGCAATGGTGGACTTTAGAAACAACACGGATCACGCCTTCTCTGCCAGCAACTGGTGGAGCAACGGCCAAGACCAATTGTCTTTCAATCGCGGTAATCTAGGATTTGTCGCGATTAATTTTTCTGGCAATCCTTTGCCGAAGGAATTTCAAACGGGTTTGCCTGCGGGAAGCTACTGCAATATGGCGGGGTCTTCCTACAACCCGACAACACACACATGTTCGCAAAGTGTTGTCGTCGATAACAACGGAATCGCGCGCATTACTTTAAATTCTTACTCGGCCCTTGTCCTTTTGAATCGATCACAAGCAGCTAAGAAGGCGACAACACCATGAAGAAAAAAACAACTTACACCATTGGTTTCGATCTTGGCGGCACAAAACTGGCTGCAGCTCTTTTAACAGACACAGGTGAAATGCTTGATTTTGTTAAAGTCCCTGTCGACATGAATCGTGAAGGCTCGGCGACGAAAACACAGAAGCGTGTTTTTCAATTGATGGCGGACATCGCCCTTGATTTCAAAAAAAGGTTTCCGAAAGAAACGGCAGCGGGCGTTTTTAAAGGTGTCGGCCTTGCCAGTGCAGGCCCATTGAATGCCGCTGAAGGCAAACTGACTTATCCAGTAAACTACCCAGGCTGGAAGATCGTTCCTATTCGTGACTTGGTTGAAAAAGAAATCCAAAAACAGGGCTTCCGCACAAAAGTTTTCTTCCAACACGACGCCACGGCAGCGGCGTTAGCTGAAGGATGGGTTGGCGGAGCAAAGAAAATGAGCTCGTACGCTGTCGTCACAGTTGGCACAGGTGTGGGCACAGGGATCATCTTTAATCACTACCCTTGCCAAACAAACGGTCGTGGTTCTGAGTACGGTCACACGATTGTTGATTATAAAAAATTAAAGGAAAATCCAGACAAGCTTCACCATTGTACAGTAGAAGGCGTCGCCTCAGGTACGGGCCTTCTTCGTCGTGCTAAAGAAATGGGTTTCACCGGAAACTCGGTGGAAGAGTTGGTTGATACCAAAGATCCAAAGTATGACATACTTTATGCCGACATGGCTTGGGCTTTAGCATGTCTTTGCTATGATCTTTCTATTGGCTACAATGTCGAACAGATCTTCATCAGCGGAGGCTTGATTAAGATCAAGCATTTGTATCTGAAAGAAATGAAATCCCACTACAAAAAAATGATTCACCAAATGAATCCAGCTTTTGAATGCAAAATTGAAATCGCGAAAACGAAAAATCACGCAGGAGTTTTGGGGGCTGGTTATTTGCCTCATCTTTATTCTGCTTCTTCTAAGAAATAGTTTAATATCGCCGTTTGATTGTAGTGCGAGGGAATTTGGTAGGTAAGGGAACTCCCTGCCTTAGAGGGCCCTGCGCTGCGTGCGACACGCCGTCCGGGCTCTGTTGTCGCCACGGCTTCGCCGTGGTTCGCGCCATCGTGGCGCCGACAAAGGCCGCTCTTCGGCGGGGCCCTCTAAGGCAGGGAGTTCCCTTACCTACCAAATTCTCGTCTTCGATCTTGGGGAAGTTGGGTTTTTTAGAGACAGACTTGGAATAAACAGGGGTTCAAATTGCGCAAGTTGGGATCAAAGTAGATCTGTGCTCTTTTTGGTGATCGTTCTTTTTCTCAAGATCACTTGGACTATTTTCTTTACCCAATGGAGTGCCGGAGGAGTGGCAGCCTTATTTAGGCGCCACCGAAGTCGGCCATTGCCGGCGCATGGATGCGCGAACCCGCGAAGCGGGCGGCAACGAGCCAGGATGGCGTGCCGACGAAGCGTGGAGCCTAAATAAGGCTGCCACTCCTCCGGCACTCCATTCCCACACAAAAAAAAAGGCCCACCAAAGTGAGCCTTTAACAAGAAACCATTTAATTTAAGAGAAAAAATTATTACTGATCGAAACCATCTGGTTCAGCGATTGTTGTGCCATAAGAAGCACTGCCTTCCAAATTTTGGATCTCTGAAGAAATCCAAGGAAGGTAAGGAGCCACTTTCGTGTAGATCGTTTTTCCTACGCAAACTGCTTTTGGATCTGTTGCCACATCCGCACGGCTTGTAACACCTACTAGATAGTTAACACCGTTTGAAGTTACGTAAGCTGGGCCACCAGAGTCACCGTGGCAAGCACCGGTACCGTTTGTGTTGTCGATTTTAATTTCTGTGTCGCTGAATGCTGGATCCGCGATATTCACAGTAACTTTCATCAACTCAGTCGCCGGAGTTTGTTTCACGCCGTCAGTCTCGCCGAAACCAGCAAGAGTTACAGGCATGCCCGCTTTAAGTTGAGCGCTCGCTGGAACCAAAGTCGCAGGAACATAACCTTGCGGCAAACCGCCAGAGAATCTTAGCAAAGAAAGATCACCCCAGTTCACATCAGTATCATTAGAAAGTTTCGCCCAGTTTGGAGCTGTTACACCGCCAGTTACACGACGAACCATCGGATTTTTAGAAAGAGTTGCAAAGAACTGTTTCCAGTTAGGAATTTGGTCAGAGAAAAGAACCAACAATGAACCTGGGTCTTTTGCTGAACAGTGACCTGCTGTCAAGATCACGTCGTTCGTCATCACAGTACCTGTGCAAGTCGAAAGACCTTTGATCATCGTGCGACCTTGAGCATCTTTTTGCAAAGTCATGTGCAAGATCTGAACTGTTGAAAAGCTGATTGGATCCTGAGCAGAAACTGCTGTACCACCGATAATATTCGATGCTGAATCCGTTGATTGAAATGCTGCCTTATTTTGTGGAGAACATGCTGCCGTCATTACTACGCCGGCGATAACCCCAAGAACCTTTTTAGATAACCCCATAGGACCCCTCCCTTTGGAGCCTCCTTAAAATCCATTTGTTCCAAAAGTACAAGCGTTTTATTTAACTTTTGTTAAAATATTTAAAACTCTTTGAAATCATGATGACTTTACATGTCGATTCGTTGGTCGCTCTAAGGTCTTTTTTCAAAATCCCTCTGAAATGGAGGTGCCCACTTTCGACCGCTTGCCAAATCTATTATATTCACTTTTGTGAAAAACGAACCAAGCGAGGAAATACATGCTTAAAACCGTTATCGCAGCCTTCGTCCTTCTATCGTGTTCTGGGGCTTTCGCATTAGTAAGTAATGATAGTGACCTTGTTCAAGCGATCCATCAGGATCAAAACGTGAACTTCATCGAGGCCGGCAACATGGTGGTCACACAAATCTTGCCTGACGATACAGTGGGCCTTCCACATCAACGCTGGATGGTGCGCCTAAGCGATAACTCCACAATGGCTTTGATCTATAACTCAGACATGGGCGATAGAGTTCCTCTGCAAATTGGCGAAACCGTGGCCGCCGGCGGACAACTTATTATGGGCGAGCAAGGACCTCTGCTACACTGGCTGCACGCAGATCCAAAAGGCCGTCGTCCTGACGGATACATCTACGCCAATGGAGTTTACTACGGCGGAAAATAGGAACGGATGTCCTAATGTTGAAAATTGCATCTTATATTATCGCTGCAGTTCTTATTACGGGACTTGCTTATCAAAACTGGATGTTGCAACAGCAACAAAAAGAGTCGGCGGCGCAAATCGCCGACTTGAATCGTGCTCTGTCTAAAGAGAAAAATCTCGAGCAACAACTGCACAATCAATTGAATCAACGACAGGACGAATTACAACGTCAGAAGCAAGTTCGTCAAAGCGAGCTCGATGAAATGTTCCGAGCGTTATCTGCCGAACGCACCAAGCTTGTCGAAATCCAACAGCGTTTGCAAAATATTAAATCAAAAGGCTTTCAAAGCAATGAAGCTCTGCAAGCACAGATTCAACGAGATCAAGAACGTCTGAAGACTCTAAATAATCGTCTTCGTGATTATAAAGGCGCGGAAAAAGAAGCCAGTAGCCAAGGCGTTCAGAATTTGAAAAGCACTAATGCCCAAGCGAAAGCTGTGAATGCTGAGATCAACCAGCAATTCAAAATCCAGCAAGGTCTGGTCAAAGAAACAGCTAAGCAAATTGCATTCTGGCAAAAGCGAACCCATGACATCAATCAACACGACAAACTTGAAGAGTTAAACAAACAAAAAGAAGAGCAGGAACAGGTTCTTGCCCAACTTCAAAATGATCGCGCTAATTCTAATTTTAGCGACAATCAAAAATCTCGTCAGATCAAGGCCGAGATGGCTTTAGAACAACAAGATCTTCAGGCCACAGAGGCACAAATCCGTCAGCAGATTCACGAAACTGAAAATGATCTTAAGAAATTAAAATCAGAAGGTGGAAAAGCGGAAGCATTGAAGAAGGCTTACGAAAATGATCTACACAACACACAGTCTGAAGCAGATCAGCAGTCTTTGAGAGTTCGAAACATGACCCAAGACTATGAAAGAAAGTTGTCAGACTTTCAAAAATTTCAATCGAGCGCCAACGGGCTCTAATTCCGTGGCGCCATTCTAAAGCCCTAAGACTTTTTAAGTTTTGCTTTCGCAAGAACTTTTCCAAGCTCTACACCTGGCTGATTGAAAGCATCGATTTTCAAATACTCGCCCAAGCCCGCAACAACTAATTGCCAGAACATGAACAAGTACCCAAGCGTTTCCTCATCCAAAGCCTTTGCTTTCAATGTCATCGTCACGACCCCATTTTGATTCAAAGCCTCTTGAGTTGCCAAGGCTTCTGCGCGAAGAAGCTCTCCCATCGTGCGGCCTTGAAGATCCGCAGTCTCTTTAAAATGAGAAGTGTGAACTTTTTGAGATCCGCCCTCGGATTCATCAACACGCATGAAGATAACGAATTTATCTTTCGTGCCCTCCATCACCTGCTGCAAGATCGAGTGTTGATCTGAAGCACCGATGGCTGACATCGGCGTGCTGACGCGCGGAGCGGGCCCACCGACGCGCGTTTTATCTTTACCTAAAGATTCAGCCCATAGCTGCTGATACCAGCCTCCAAAATCTTTCAGGCGCGAATTATAAGACCACAAAAGCGTTATCCATTCTTCACGTTGATAGCTTTGAATTACTTGCGCCATTGTCTTAGTCACAGTCGCGGTATCAAGAAGTGCGCGCTTGGCTCCGACGCGAATTTTCTCTAAGTCCAAACCGAGGAACGCAGCTGGGAACATACCTACCGGAGAAAGAACCGAGAATCTTCCTCCCACATCCACAGGGATTTCACACTCTGGAACAGAGTGTTTACGGGCCCATTGAGTCAACGAGCTTTCCTTCGCTTCAGAGATCACAATACTGTGCTCTGGAAGATTCAATTTCTCTTCTTGATAAATCTGAATCAACATTTCAAGCGCGCACAAAGATTCGATTGTTGTTCCGCTCTTAGAAATAAAAGCCCAAGCAACGTCTTTGAGACTGCCAAGCTCTTCAATCAAAGTTTCAAATTCCAAAGCATCGACGTTGTCTACGAAGAATAAAGTTTGCGAGCGGAATACCTCTGCGATCACACGAGTACCTAGCGAGCTCCCGCCTAAGCCTACGATCACAAGTTTTTTAAATTTTGTGGCGAACTCTGAACCGTGTTTGTACGACTGCTGCCACAATTGAATACGTTCCACAAGCTGTGGAAAGCCGATCTCTTTGCGTTCCATAAATAACTTCAAAGAGGCTTGGCACTCTTGCAGAAGGCTGTCTTGAATAGGCTGACTTGCGTGCGTAATTTCCAACATGTGATTTCTCCATTAATGGAAAATCACGAGATGGCTACGTCTTCCTCGATGCGATGATACCCTTTCCATTCTTTCAAGCGACCGCGTGGGCGGCCGCCATCCTCAGGGTACTCAATTAGACAGTACGTAAGCTTCGTGATTTTACCTAAGGACACAATATCCAAAGAAGTAAGCTCCGTCCATGTTCCTGTATTAAAATATTCCTTGTTCTCATTCCATTGACGATATTGATATACATGAGTGTGGCCAAAGACCACAGTGTGTACACGATCATCAACAAGAATCTTACGCGCTGACTCAGATAAATCAGGAAAGATAGCACTTTCTAAAATCACCTGAATGATTCGCTTGATCGGCCAATGGCGACGCGGATCTTTAACAAAAGCACTCTTTAAAAAGTAAATGACGGCCATAAAGAAGGCCTTCACAATCACCATCGTTTCATTCACGACAGCCCAACGCACCATCTTGCCAAAAGGACGAATCTTATCGACATGGGGATATGTTTGTTTGATTTTTAATACGACCTCTAAAAAGAAGTGCGAGCCAAACGGTAAATTCAAGATCGGCTCTACAAGATTCTTTTTAAGGAAAAACTTTTTGGGGTCCATACGATTTGCCGCTTCATGCATGTGACCGTGTTCCACGTGCACTCCATCAAAGAAGTATACAATGTTCTTGAAACGAACCGGCGCGCCAATGACTTGATTCAGATAAGCGCGGCATGCGGGCCACAACATTCCCTGATCATGATTTCCGACAATGTAAGTGATGTTATTGCCTGGCTTCGAAGCGAATTCAGCCATGGCCTTGAAAACGTGCTCGTGACCTTTCACGATCTCTTTCAAAATTTCTAAAGTCACGGACTCGGTGATTACCGAAAGGAAATGTCCCTTGTAATCACACTGCAAGAAGTTAAAAAAGTCGCCGTTGATTATCAGTTCAACTTCATAATCACGATAGATGCCTGATGAATAGTAGTGGATGAATTCCACCAGCTTTTCACCATAGTAGAATTCTTCTAGCGAGTTGATACCACCTTGTGGCAACAGACGACCTTTGCCTAAATGCAAATCGCTCACGATGACTTTGATTTTTTTCACGGGAGCGGGCTTGGTAACGACCGTACCCTCGCTGGACTCAACCGGTGAGCTGGCATCCATACTACTCTGCTTTCTTCAGTGGCGTGAGGCTCTCCTCTTTGACCTCTAAATTCGTCAGAGCTAAACGCAATGCACGTTCAGTACGTTTGAATTGGTCCTGGTTCGCCTCGAGAGTCTTGTTGAGTTCAAGACACTTCTTGCGATAATTATCCAGTTCCTGCGAAAGCTGATCAATCTTTCTTTTTTGGTCGAGTATATACTCGTCTTTCGAACGAACTAAGGCTGCTTTTTCTGCACGCAAAAGCTCGAGTCGATTTTCAAGTTCTCGTTCGCGAACGCGGATCTTTTTGAAATCGGATTTAAGTCGAGTTTCCAGCTCTTCAACTTTGATACGAGCTTTGGCAACTTCGTTTTCCTTATATTGAAGATTTCCCTTCAAGATCAGGATTTCAGATTGGGCAGATTCACGGACCTCGTCTTTTTCTTTTTCCAAAGAAGAAATACGCACCGTCAATTCATCTGTGCGTGAACGAATGATCTCGCCTGCGGAAGCAAGCTCCTCATTTTCCGCGCGAAGATGTTCAACTTCCTTTTCAAGCTCAAGAATGCGTTGTTGCGCAAGCTTCAGGTTTTCAGCTTGAGCAAGGCTGGCATCTACAGAAGTCAAAACGTTAGCGGCGCCCGTACGGCTGCTGCCGCGGAAGTTTCCAACGCTGACTTTCACATCAAAATCAGAGGAGGATTTATTGCGTTGATTTGATCTTGCATTGGCAAAACCATCAACAGCTACAGTTTTATCTGCATCGGTTCCTGCAGCCACAGAAGAGGTCAGGTTCAGATCTTGTTGAATAGAAACTGTTTTATCTTCTCCACCCGATGGCGCGCTGTTACTGAAAACAGGTCGAGTCGCTTCGTCATCGGTCGCATTCAGCGCATAACTTGGCTCTGCGCTGAAGCTGCTTGGTGTCGCTGGAGGAGTCGAGTAGATCTCGTCAGAATCTTGATAACCTCCTTCTGCGGAAGGACCTTCATAGTGATTTTCTTCCGCAGAAGGACCTACCATGAATCTTTCCGACGGTGGCAAGTCACCAAAACCCTCTGGCATCTCGATATCCTTCAAAGACATCGCCGCATCAGAATTGTCGTAACCGTCATCGTCATGAGAAGAGTAATCAGAATATTCATTCGGAGCACCGCCAGAGAATTCTGCATCATCGAGTTCTGATGCGGACTCTGCACTTGGGGTCATGCCTAAGTCTTTTTCCAGACTGTCCCACAAACTTGTAGAAGCAGAATTTTTGCTCTCTATACGATGTTCATCGCTATCAAGCCCTGGTAAGCCAGCAAAATTATCATCCTCCTGTCCATTTTTATGGAAAGAAGAATCAGATTGAATGTCTTTAAGATCATCCATCAATGATTCAATGAGGTTTTCTGCTGCTGACGAACTCTTTTTCTTTTTGCTCATAGCTATTGGAAATATCGGTATTTTTAGGCCCCCTCTTGAGGACAATTCACCTGAAGGTCGAGATCAGGCTTTAGGTCTAGGAATTCTCATAATGAGACGCTCTTTATCGCCCTGCCCCTTTGAAATCCCTGAATAATTTTCGGCCTTATTTATATTGCACACAATTTAATTGCATGAAATTTATTAAAAGAGCATGATGTCTTTATGAACAAGAAGCTCAAATTAGAAAATCAGCTTTGCTTCCCGATCTACGCGGCTTCGCGACTGATCACTCAATTGTATGCACCTCACTTTAAGGCCTTCGACCTGACTTATCCGCAATATTTGGTCTTCTTGGTTCTATGGGAAAAATCTCCACGCAAAGTCACAGAAATCGCAGATCTGCTTTTGCTTGATACGGGCACGATCACTCCGCTGATCAAACGTATGGAGCAAAAAGGTTGGCTGACTCGCCGTCGTTCTAAAGAAGACGAACGCACCGTAGTCGTGCAACTGACGACAGAAGGCAAGAACATGGAGGAGAAATTTGCGAATCTCCCCGACACATTGCTCTGTGATGTGGCTTGTAAAAAATCAGAACTCGAAAGTTTACGCAATCAACTCAAACATCTCGTCAGCGAGATGAATAAAACCCTAAAAGGAGATTTGTATGAGTAGCGTGTATGTAGCAAAGGCAACAGCCAATGGTGGTCGTAACGGAAAAGTTCAAAGTTCCGACGGTGTTCTAAATCTTGAAGTACGAATTCCAAAGGAAATGGGCGGCCCAGGTGGAGCTTACTCAAACCCGGAACAACTTTTCGCGGCCGGATATGCAGCATGTTTTGATAGCGCTTTACAGTTCGTAGCTCGCAATCAAAAAGTCACTTTGAAAAACACGACTGTAACTGCAGAGGTCGGCATCGGTCCAAACAGCTCGGGTGGATTCCAACTCGCGGTGAAACTTCAAGCGCACATTGAAGGCCCCGACAGAGACGAAGCTAAAAAACTTCTCGAAGCCGCTCATCAGGTGTGCCCTTACTCCAATGCCACTCGCGGCAATATCGAAGTATCCTTAGAACTAATTTAATTTTCCCCTCCTGTAATGACAGGCCTCGCCTCCCTCGGCAAGGCCTGTTTCGACCGCAAGGTTTTAAAAAACAAAAAGCGTCGGCTCTTACCGACGCTTTCTATTTTTTTAGTTCAATACCTGCTCTGATTCGATAAGTCGAATCGTAGACGGTCAATTAAACCGTGATAACTTTTTTGTATTCAGCCAAACGCTTTTCAAGATCCGTCAAAGTCACTTTCGCCAAAGCTTTCACAGAGAAATCTTGGATCGTGTGGCTCGCCATCATAGAACCCATGATGCAGGCTTGTTTCAAGTTTGCGATTGTTGGAGCTGTTTTTTGAGCAGCCAAATAACCGAAGAAACCACCAGCGAATGTATCGCCAGCACCTGTTGGATCAATCACTGTTGGGATCGGCATTGCTGGAAGGATGAAGTAACCTTCGTCTTTCGTGTACATCGCAAAACCGTACTCGCCCCGTTTGATAACAACGGCCTGAGGACCCATTGCTGTGATCATTGGTGCCGCAGAAATAGCGTTCGGTGCACCCGTCAGCATTTTTGCTTCACCTTCGTTGATCAATACCAAGTTTACTTTTTTGATGACGTTCAAAAGCGCATCTTTCTTGATAGAGATCCAGAAGTTCATCGTATCCATACCAACAAACTTAGGTGCTTTCACTTGCTCTAGAACTTGCAATTGCAATTCAGGAGCGATGTTTGCCAAGAATACGAATGAAGAATCTTTGAAGTGTTCCGGCAATTGCGGATTGAAGTGTTCGAAAACGTTCAATTCCGTTTTCAAAGTTTTTGCTTCGTTCAAATCACCTTCGTAAGAGCCTTCCCAGTGGAATGTCTTACCTGGAACTTTAGAAAGGCCCGCAAGATCAACACCGCGACCGTTCAAAAGATCGTAATCTTTTTGGTCATAGTCTTCACCAACAACGCCGACAACGCGCACTTTAGAAAACAAAGACGCTGCTAGGGAAAAATAATTCGCTGAGCCGCCAAGAGCGCGATCCGCTTTTCCTGATGGAGTTTTAATTGAATCGTAAGCAAGACTTCCGACGACTAGAATTTCAGACATGTGTTTTCCCCTTAGTTGTTAGTATTTTCTTGAGCTTGTTGCGCGAGAATTTCACGTTTGTATTTCGGAAGACCCGCAAGTTTTGAATTTGAAATATCCATGCTTTCTGGCTTGTTCGGCACCTGGCTTGTCAACTGACCGCAAGCTGCAAAGATGTCACGACCCATGGAACGTCTTAACAGAACGTGAGCACCCAAACGCATCAACTCTGCATGGAATGCTTCAATCGTTTCATCAGCAGGACGCTCGTAACCAGAACCTGGATGTTCGTTGAATGGGATGATATTGATCTTGCACGGAACATCCTTCACCAATTTCACCAACTGGCGAGCATGCTCGATTTGATCCGTGATCCCTTTCAATAAAACATATTCGAAAGTGATTTTATCCTTTGAAATACGATAGTGCTCTTTACATGCATTCAACAATTCAGTCGTGTTCCAACGTTTATTGATTGGCATCACAGCACTACGAATTTCATCGTTAGGACCGTTCAAACTTACCGCCAAACGAACCTTCGCATCAGCTACGCGCCACATTTCTGGAACGATACCTGATGTTGATACCGTGATTTTCTTACGGGACAAATTAATACCCCACGGAGAATGAACCACGTCGATTGTTTTGAAGACTGCTTCTGGATTATCCAGCGGCTCGCCCATACCCATAAATACGATGTTCGTGATGCGTTGACCTTCAGCCAAACGATCATGAACTTGCATGAACTGACCTACGATTTCTTCCGTGCGAAGACGGCGTTTTAGTTTTTGTTTACCCGTGAAGCAGAACTTACAAGCGATGTTGCAACCCACTTCGGAAGAGATACACAAAGTCAGGCGACCTTCAGACGGGATCACAACGGCTTCAACGCTATTGCCACCACCCATGTCGAACAAAAACTTCTGAGTTCCATCCACAGATTTCAAGTGAGTCAAAACAGGAGGAAGTTCGAAAGACAAGATCTCTGGCAAAGAGGCGCGGAACTCTTTTGAAAGGTTCGTCATTTGCTCTGGATCAGTGACACGTTGCTCGTAGACCCATTTGAAAATTTGCTGAGCACGGAATTGCTCTTTGCCTTTACCTTTCAGGTAAGCTTTCAAATCTTCTAATGTCAGAGAATAAAAATTTACGGCTTTGTTTTCGAGAGGCTTTGCGACGTTGTCGTCGGCATAGTTCACAGGTGCGGTGGTGGCGCAAGAAGTTGCGTCGTTCAATTCCATCTTCGGGCTCCTCGGCTTATGACAGCCTTGCTTGTTACAGCTGGGAACTTGTGGCTTAGGGCCGTTCCCTTTGGTTAAGGATTATGTGTGGCAGGGTTTCTACCACAGCCCTACCGGATATCCTAGCAATTCCATCGATTTAAGAGGTTTTAAGGGGGCCAAATGCTGCCATTAAGGCAATTTCTGCAAAAAATGCCTGTAGCTCGTATTTCTGAGGCGGGTTTTATTTAAAAACGTCGTATTTCAAAGGGACTTCGGGACCCAACCACATAGCGGCTTGGGTGTGATCATAGAGGTCATCGCCGGTCAGTTCGTGAACCAAAACGGATAGATCTTTACGCTCTTTCATTAGCCAAAGAACGACGTCGGTGAACATCTCTTTAGGGAAATTGATTTCAAACATCGGTGTGGGATGAGGACCTATCGCGACCGGGATCATCTCGCCGGTAAAAACTTTTTGGCCTGCGAATTCCTTGATGGCTTTCGCACGGAATTCTTCAGCAAAAGTGCGATTGGCGTCGTTAAAATAAATGTGCGCATCGAACTCCCGAGGAAATCCCGTCGGGAGAAGTTGCGAATTTACTTTGAACGAACGCGGCTCAGACATTAGTGAGCCGTTTGGATGTATTCGATAAGTTCTGGAATTTCACAAGGCACGCAACCTACTTTACCAACAACAACGCCGGCAGCGAAGTTTGCAAGCATGCAGCTTTGCACCAATGAAAGACCTGAAACAAGACCCAATGATAAGGCCGCGATAACCGTATCACCAGCACCTGTTACGTCGAACACTTTACGAGCGTATGTTGGCACTTCAGTCACTTGTTCACCCGAGAAAATCGTCATGCCGTCTTTTCCACGAGTCAAAACCACTTCTTTAGCGCCTGTGATTTTTTGCAGAGCGCGACCTACCTCGACAACTTTATTTGGATTATTGCGAAGATCATCGAAATCCATACCCGCCAAAGTCACTGCTTCGTCGAAGTTTGGTTTGATCAAATCAACGCCGTGATAGAAAGGACCTGAAGAAGTTTTGTGTGGATCAACCATCACGCGTTTGCCTTTTTTCTTACAAATCGCGACAACTTTTTCCACGACATTGCGAGAAACAACGCCTTTTTTATAATCTTCAATCACAACGCAATCTGCGTCGTCCACGTTCTTTTCAACAACATTGATCATCTCGGCTTCAACTTCAGCCGACAAGCTGTTGCGAACTTCATAATCCACACGCACAAGGTGATGGTGTTTTGCCATCACGCGAGTTTTACGAGTCGTAGGACGTTTTGTATCTGTCACAAGGAATTCAGAGCTCACACCGCTTCTCGCACACAGTTCACGAAGAAGGTTTGCACCAGTGTCGTTGCCAACCACAGAAACAAGCATCGCCTTGCCGCCAAGGCTGCTCACGTTTTGAGCCACATTGGCTGCCATGCCCAAACGCACGTCTTCTTGCTCAACTTCAAGAACTGGGACCGGAGCTTCAGGGCTGATACGACGAACTTCACCCATCACATATTCGTCAACGCAGACGTCGCCGATAATGAGGATTTTTTTACCTTTTAACGCAGGGATTTGATTGATTAGGATCTGTTTTTCCTGAGGACCTACGTTGGCCTGAACGGGTGTTGTCATTTTTTCATCCTCCAAGGCTTCTTTGTAGCTGAACCTCACCCTTCTGTCATCCCTAGAACTCAATTTCAAAGCATTGCAGCACCTACGGTTGGCAGGATTTGGACCAATGTGATAGAACCGCCGTCTATGTTTAAATCGAAAGTCGCTGGCAAAGGCAACCCTGCTGGACACCCCGGTGGAAAAGGCCCTGGAAATTCAAATAGCAAGTCGCAAGGGAAACACCGTGGACCGCAAAATGCGGGTCGTCCTCATTCCGTGCGCATGCAAGAGGACAAATCGGCTCCGAATTCTTTGATTTACAAACAGAACTACATTTCTGGGAAAGAAAAACAGGAAATTCTCAAGTATCTTGAAACGCTTTATCCGATTTGGGAAATGCGTTACTCGAAAAACAATCCTCCACCCGAGAACCAGAAACAACGCCCCCTTTTGCGCCCCGTTTATTGGTTAGGGAACTGGCAGTTTGCTTGTTTGAATTACTATCACCCACCAAAAGGAATTTATAATCGCTGCGTGACTGCCGAAAGTTTTCCACCGATTTTGGAATATCTAATTCAGAAAATCGAAGCTTTGGTACATGAGCACTACAATCCTCGCGACATTCCTCGTGGATGGCATTTGAATACCTGTTTGATTAACTATTACGGCGATCAAATTCAAGAAGACGGCAAACGTTTAGACTGCGCACGAGTGGGCGAGCACAAAGACTTCGAACCAGGCCCAGTGGCGTCGATTTCATTCGGAGAACGCGCCCTGTTCCAGTTCGTTTCCAGCCAAGGAACTGAAAGCAAATCCAACGTCGTCGTTCAACAATGGCTCGAAGATAGCTCGCTACAAATTTTCGGCGGCGACAAATTCAAGAAACATCTTTTCCACCGCGTTCAACGCGTAGAAAAAAAAGACGACAAAGTATTCCCACTGAACGAGATTTCAAATTTTGAAACTCGCAGAATCAATTTTACCTTCCGTTATGTTCCCGACGAACACATCGTGCCTTTCAATCGACTGCCAGCAGAAGCGCAAGAAGACGTTCGCGGCTATATGGAAAAACTCTCAGAACATTCTGAATTCTTTAAATCACAAATTTAAGATAATAAAAAAGGCCGTGCTCAATAACGGCCTTTTTCTTGATTAGATAGCTACGTTCCAACTAACTTTCAAAGCAGGTTTCGCCCCCTGAAGAACGTCCACTTTCAAGTTTTGATTCAACCAGCGAACAATCATTTGCTTTTCTGCGGTTGTTAAATCCTGATTCAAGAAGCGGAAATCAAATTCAGACAGCGGCAAACTCAAGTTCATACTCTTGTCTGATTTTTTTGAATTCACCAAGTGAATTTCTAAGCGTACAAATTTTTGATCTTTCGCAGGTTCTTTGACTTCATAGTTGGCAATGACCGGGCCAACAAAGAAGCCCTTCCATTCATCATCCATCAAATCCACAGTCAGATTTTTTTCTTTCATGCGGAAGCTTGGTGAATGGGATAAAATATAAGACTGCATCATCGTGGAAATGGCTTTCCAGTCGTAAGCAATCGGCAAAGTGCAATGGAATCCTCGAGGGAATTCCACGACTTTAATATTTTTGCTGGCCAGTTTTATTTTCTTCGAAGAAATCATTCCTGCATTCGCGCTGGCTGGAACAAGACCATCATCGGTTGTTGTCCAAATCATCACCGGCTCTTGCACATCTGAATAAGACTTCCAAAAATCATTCAAACCCCAGAAGTCAGGGCCATCTTTCATTCCCGGTGGCAACTTCACAGATGATACATATGATAAACCACCTGTGTAGTTACGAACGACTTCAGAAATCGCCGTGGGGAAAAAGTGAAAGGCCTTGTAATTACTTAAGCCAGGAAGTTTATTCTCCAGCGGCCCCAAACGACGATGAGCCCACATATCAATAAATGCGGAAGTGATTCCACCTTTTGTAAGACCTTCCATCGTGTCTTTCAAATTTACGACAGGACAGAATGCCAAGAAACTTTGCACCAGTGGATAACCCTCTGGAGAATTATATTTATTTAGCAACGAAGAGAATAAAACTCCGTGGCCGCCAAGACTCATCCCAAAGATGTGAACGCTATCGACGATTTTTGAAAGAGGCTCGTTGGGATCCCTGAGCAACTTTGAGACGAGAAGATTTTGAATGCCTTCATCATAACCGCCGAATGCAAATTGGCTGTTATTATTGATGAAGTCTCCGCTCGACATATTTTCTAGAACAAGCACGTTGAATGGAGCTTGTTCAAACAGCATCATCAACCAAGCCCGCTCGGGACGAAAATCTTCGATGCTTGAAAAAATTCCGGTTCTCATGATGACGAAAGGACGACGCTTGAAGTCTCCTTTTAAAGCGAGCAATCCTTTAAGGCGAACGTTGCCTGGCAAATTAATCACCACACGTCGCATGAACGGATGTTCTTTGGACTTTAAGTTGATCGACATTTGGCGACGAGCATTTCCTAAGGTGCCGTTCACACCGGTCTCAAGCTCAGATCCACACTCTTGCAGATACTTTTGCAGCAGTGCACCCTGGATTTGCGCCGAGGTTTTGACTCGCGCGTCTAGCATGCGTGCCTGCCAAACATCTGGATTACATCCTGCTGACAGAGTCTTGCCTATCCCTGTCGGCGTCCAACCTAGTAGACTTTGAAAAACGAAATTAAGAACTGCGGGATAACGCCCTGGGCTGTCTGTGAGAATCGCAGAATCCTCTGAAGGAAACGCGATTCGCGAGCTTTGGAATTGTTCCATAAAAGACTGCTGCGGAGTCGTTGCCGAAAAAGCGGGACCCGAAACAGTTAGAAGAAGTGTGAGCGAGGCTAAACAAGACCGAAGCATAGGTCTCGATTGTGGCCAAAAAGAACCACCGAGTCATCACCTTTTTCCAGAGTGACACTGAGTATTTACTTAATTAAACTTCATCCGTGTATTTTTAAGGAGACACAAATCATGGAACACAAAATCGAGCCTCTTTATGATGGCCCGTTATTTAGAAACGCCATTCAAACTCTCGATGAAGCAGCTAAGATCATTAACTGCGACCCGAACGTACTAGAACGTCTTAAACGCCCTCGTCGCAGCATCACGGTTTCAGTACCTGTGCGTATGGACGATTACTCTGTGAAAGTTTTCACAGGCTACCGCGTGCAATACTCTCCTACATTGGGCCCATACAAGGGTGGTATTCGTTATCACCAAAACGTAGACCTACAAGAAGTTGTCGGCTTAGCCGCTTTGATGACTTTCAAAAACTCTGTACTAGGTTTGCCTTTGGGTGGCGCGAAAGGCGGTATCACTGTTGATCCAACTAAACTTTCTCGCACTGAAAAACAAAATCTAACTCGTCGTTATGCTTCTGAGATCGCTCCTTTCGTTGGACCAACGAAAGACATCCCAGCTCCAGACGTGGGCACGGATCCTCAAACAATGGCTTGGTTCATGGACACTTACTCTCAAGAGCAAGGCGGCTATGCACAACCAGGTGTTGTCACTGGTAAACCAGTTGAAATCGGTGGTTCATTGGGACGTAACCACGCCACAGGTTTGGGTGTTGTTTACGTAGCAGAGAAAGCCTTCGAAGTTTGCAAAATGAGCATGAAGGGCGCGACTATCGCGATCCAAGGTTTCGGTAACGTAGGTTCTTTCGCAGCTAAATTCGCTCACGATCGTGGCGCGCGTATCGTTGCAGTCTCTGACGTTTCTGGCGGTATCTTCAACGGTGACGGTCTTGATATCCCTGAAGTTCTTGAATACGTGAAAGCTCACAAATTCTTGAAGGGTTATCCAAAAGCACAACCCATCAGCAATGAAGAATTGCTTGAAGTAAAATGTGATGCTTTGTTCCCGTGCGCTCTTGAAAACCAAATCGACACTCACAACGCTGAAAAAATCCAAGCTAAAATCATCGTTGAAGGTGCGAACGGTCCTATCACAAATGCTGGTACTAAAATTCTTTCTAAACGTGGCGTATTCATCGCTCCAGACGTTATCGCTAACGGTGGCGGTGTGATCGTTTCTTACTTTGAGTGGGTTCAAGACACTATGTCTTTGTTCTGGGACGAAGAAGAAGTTAACGGCAAGTTGAAAACTATCATCACGAAAGCTTTCGACAAAGGTTACTCTATGGCCCAAGAAAAGAATGTTGATATGAGATCTGCTGCTATGGCGGTGTCTGTTCAACGCCTTGAGAAAGCAATGCTTCTTAGAGGTTTGTACCCTAGATAATGTTTCTCAAAAGGCGGCTTGTAAGGCCGCCTTTTTTTTGTTTACGGAGCTTCTTTCTAATGCGCCCTTGGTTGTTACTTCCTCCTCGCTTAGCTCACGATCTAACTCCTTTTGCTTTGCCTCTTATTTCTTTAATTTATGGAAAACCAACTCCTGAGTGGAATAGTTTCACTTGGCGAGATATGACGTTTCCAAATCCTTTGGGTATCGCGGGTGGCGTTGATAAAAATGCCGAGCATTTAAAAGAGTGGTGGAAACTAGGGTGCGGATTCATCGAAGTGGGAACTGTGACTCCCCTGGCCCAAAATGCGAATCCCGGGAAAATCATGGATCGCGATTTAAAACTGCAAGCAATGTGGAATAAAATGGGTTTCCCCAGTCACGGCGCCGACGAAGTTTTTTATAACTTGGCTTCTTATGCTCCGAACTTCCGCACTCCTGTATTTGTGAATATTGGGAAAAATCGCAATACGCCGAACAGCGAGGCACTGAAGGATTATCTGACCCTGATTGACAAGTTCCGCCCATTTGCGGATGCCTTTGTTGTGAATGTTTCTAGTCCCAATACAAAGGGACTTCGTGATCTTCAGAACAAAGACAACCTTCTCAATCTTCTTGGCCCTATTTTAGATCGGGTCTCGCACTTTGAACCTACACCAGTTTTAGTTAAATTGAGCCCTGACATGGGCGATGAAAATTTGGCCGAAGCAATCACACATTGTGCAGAGCTTGGGATTGATGGTTTTGTTTTGACGAACACCACTCTTTCCCGTCCCGAAGGATGCCATTTCCCAGCAGAAGGGGGCCTTTCAGGGGCTCCTTTGAAAAATCTCTCACAACGCGCCTTGCAAATTGCTGTTGAAACTTTAGGCAAAAACCGGGGAGATAAGCTTCTAGTAAGCGCAGGTGGCATTATGAGCCCAGAAGATGTCTTTGAAAGATTGCAAATGGGCGCCAATCTTGTTCAAATTTATTCTGCACTCGTGTTTCACGGACCTGGTTTTTTCCACGAAGTTGCAAGAAAGAAAAATGACGGACGAAAGTAGCACGGCACTAAAACCTAAAAAATCTAAAATCCGTAAAGGACATTGGATTCCTGTGGTTGCGGGCTTCTTGCGTAAAGACGGCAAGATTCTTGTCGGTCAACGCCCTGAAAACAACTCTCTTGCGGGTCAGTGGGAATTTCCTGGCGGAAAAATTGAAAACGGTGAAACTCCTGAACAAGCTTTGGCTCGCGAACTGAATGAAGAGCTAGGTATCGAGGCTGAAGTCGGTGAATTAAAGCTGGCCTGCACTCATTCCTACGGAGATGTAGGGATCCTCATCTTGTTCTATGAGATTCTTTATTGGAAGGGCGAGCCCCGTGCGAAACATCATATGATGCTCGAATGGATTCACCCCGAGGAACTCAAGCATCGCAATATTCCAGAAGCCAATCGCAAAATTCTGGATCGCATCTACAAAGCCTTAGGGATTGAATGGCGAAAATAATTCTTGTGAGTAAGAACATCACGGCGACCTCCTGGCAATTAGCACAAGCTTTGCGCAGCCAACAGCATGATGTCGTGATTCTCACAAGTCAGGGCGAAGAACCTTTAGATGATCTAAAAAATATTGAATTCATGGCTTACTTCAAAAAATGGAGTTTCCTTGAAGGCATTAAAATCATTCCAGGTCTCTTCGGCCTGCAGCCCCAAATCTTGCATGTCATTCTTGATGAAGACCGCATGAACCCAGCGCAAATTGTGCTTTCTACTTTTGCGAAGTCTCACCCGAGCTGTGTTCTAACAACCTCTTTGCTAAATATTCGCTTTGGTCTTCGTCGCAATAATCCCGTTCGTTATCTGGTTGAAGAAAGCGACATCATCACCTTCCCGACTGTTGAAACATTGGGGCAACTTCGTGGTTTGAACGTTCGCGCGAATCAACAAGGCCGCGGAATCTTGGCGCCAGCTTTGGATTTTCGTCACACAAAAATCGACAAGATTTATGCTGATGGCAGCGAAGCCCGTTTGATTCATGATCTGAGCGATGAAAAATACTTCGTCGTTCCTTTCCATGAGGCTCGCTTTAAACCTGATTCTGACAATTTTGTGCGTATTCGTACATTGGCGCAAAAACACAAAGTGGCTTTGTGGGGGTCTTATTCCCATTGGCCATTAAGAGACCGCAAACAATTTGCCTCTTGGATGGCGAAGTTTGGATGCGAGAATCGTTGGGTTGTCACTGGCTCTATGCCCTCGCACTATTCGAAGCTTTTACTCGAGCGTGCTTCCGCATTTGTTCTGGCAGGACAAAGATTCACCCCGGTTGAAATGACTGAATATTATATGCGTGCGATTCAGTCCCAGGCTGTTTTGATCCTGGACTCAAAACAAACCAGCATCCATTCTGATCTTTGGAAGAATGCCGTGAACTGCTGGGTCCTGAATCATGAAAATGTGCAAAGGGATTTGGTGAAACTTTTGTCCCGCCCTCACCTTCGTCTGCCCGAGATGTTGTCAGAGCAGTCCGCGCAAAACAGCCACCTCATCGATTCCTCTTTAAATGAACTCAATCGTCTGTACAACAAGGCCTTATCTCATCTAAGATAAGAGCATGTTTTCCAAGTCGAAGTTGCCTGAAAACTTAAATATCTGCCTGACATCGTATCGTTTCCCGATTTTAAGTCGTGCAACAGATCACGGTTTTTTGTGGCCTATTGCCCGAGGACTTGCTCGTCAAGGCCACAAGGTGACAGTTCTTTCGACAAGTTCTTTCCTAAAGAAATCTGAAGTGATTCGCGATGGCGTTCGTGTCTTATATCTTCATGAAGGTGCGAAAAGCCTTTCTCACTTAAATTTCCAGATGGCCGTGCGCCAGAAGTTTGCACAACTTCATAAGGAAGAGCCCTTCCATCTGGTTCATAGTATCGATAATTCGGGTTATCGCATTGGGACTCGAAAAAAAGAATTCAACGTTGCCATGGCTTATGATGTTGAGGCGACTCAGATGTCGCAACTTTTTGCTATCTTAGCGATGAAACGTGAAACCTTGGGCAGTATGCTGACAACGGCGATTGCCACGGCTTACAAGTTTCTGACCACTTATTACGGTGGCGATCGTCAGCTTCTTTCGACAGCGGACGGAATCTTTGTGACGAATCCGCAGCAAAGAATCATTCTTGAGCGTTACTATCTTTATCCTGACTTTCATACCTACACAGTTCCTTACGGAATCGAATTAGGCGATTTGTCTCCGAAAGAAAAGTCGTTAGAGCTTCGTAAGAAATTAGGCTTGCCTGAAAACTCGCACGTGGCGGTTACGATCAGCGACATGACTGAGGTTCAAGAGCTGATTCCATTACTGAAGGCCTTCGAAAAAGTCGCCATCAAAAAACCAAATAGCTATTTGATTCTTGTGGGCAACGGTCCAAGATTTAAAGATATCGAGTTCGAAGTTTTAAATTTAGCTTTAGGCAATCGCGTGATTTTGACCGGAGCTGTGCCCTCTCCAGAAATTGAAGACTATATCGTATTAGGTGATGTTTTTGTGAACATGAGTTCACGAACAACGGGCTTTGAACCTTCGACCTTGGAAGCGATGGCTCAGAAAAAAGTCGTTATGGGTTCGGAAGTCTCTCCGATTGCCAATATTATTGAAGATGGCCGTGATGGATTCCTTCTTAGACCTGCCGACGTGGAATCTATGAGCAATCTTTTGGTAGAGATCTTTTCAGGTACAATGCCTGCGGACGAAATCGGTGAAAGGGCTCGCCAACGGGTCGTAGACCTGTTTGATACCCCAAAACTGGTCCAGTCGGTGTCCGATGCCTACCAAAAAATCCTCTTAAACACTGGAATGTATAAGAAGCATTGAGTTAAACCATTGAAAAGTGGTAGTCAGGCCTTTTCCCTTCTGTATAATCGAGAGTGTTATCAATACTTTATGAAGGACCTCGGGGAGTCATTTTTGTCCCCTGCGGATTCCAAGGAATTTGAAGATGACTAAAGCGGATTTGATAAATTTGATCTCTGAAAAAGCTGGCATCACTCGCGTGAAAGCTGAGACTGTAGTTAACACTATTTTTGATTCTATGGTTGAAGCTCTTATGCGTGACGATCGTATCGAAATCCGTGGCTTCGGTTCCTTTGTGAATCGTCAATATGGCGCCTATAAAGGACGCAATCCACGCACGGGTGAAATCATCAACGTCGAAGAAAAGAAACTTCCATTCTTTAAAGTCGGTAAAGAACTTAAAGAAGATATCAATAACGGTAAAGGTGAATAAAAAATGGGATCGTAAGATCCCTTTTTTTATTTTTGGGTTGTTGCAGATATTTTCGGTTATTTTGAGTTCAAAGATTTCTCGATACGCTCTAGACGAGCCTTAATTTCAGCATTTTCTTTCTGAGCCTTTTCCTCTTTTGCTTTCAAAGCTGCATTTTCATCTTTCAAAGAGGCAATATCACGCTTCAGTCCTGCGACTTCCGATTTTGTATCGGTGAATTGGTGGTAAAATTCCTTCATGGCATTAATCAGCATATAAGTGAAGGCGTTATAGTTAACCACTTTCACTGTCGTTTCTTCTTTATCATCTCGGTGCAGTTTTACTTGGCGAGTTTCAACAAGCTCCGGAGCGACTTTTTCAACCTCTTGTGCAATCACACCAAGGCGGTCTTTGGTATCAGCGTCGTTTCCTCCAAGACCATTATACTTATAAAATACCGGATTCAACCCCAAGACTTTATCCAATCCGAGATCAAACGGACGAATGTCTTTTTTCAGCCGACGATCCGAAAGACATGTACCAGATGTGCCTCCATTGTACGCCACACACCCCGAGACAACTAGATTACCCGCAGAACTGATATTCATCGAAGCGGAAGGACTTCCTGTCGAAGTACCTCCGGCCGCGAATACTAAATTCGCCCCATTGTTATTCGTATAAATGACACCGCTATAAGTACCATCCTGAAGAATAATGCCGCCACCGAAAGAGCCTTGAACCGTCATTGCACCTAAAGCATTTGTAGACGGACTATACGTCGAGCTGTTCGCAATATATAATTTTGTCGTTGGAGATGTTGAATTGATACCCACAGCGCCCGTATGGCTAATTGTCATCACGGTGGCAGGACTTACAGAGCCAGTTGGTGCCGTCAGGAAAGAAATATCGGTGGCGGCATCAGTCGTAGAGAAAGCGTCATAGGCAGTAAAGTTGATCTGTGCGCCAGAATTGACATTATACCCAGAACCATTCGCTCCTCCAACACTGATATTCCCAAGAATATCACCCGCAGCCACAGCAGAGGGACTTGCGCCACTCCCCCCATAGTTTGTCAGCGTCATTTGTGGAAATCCTGAAGACGTCCCCTTGAAGTTCGTGACAGAAATCTTGGGATAGTTACCTGCAGATGAAGTTCCATTGTCATTCGTAACAGAGACTGTGGTGCTCGCTTGCGAACCTATAGATGCAATATTCCCCTGAACTTGAAGAGGAGAATTTGGACTTGTGGTACCGATTCCCACATTGCCCATGAAAGCACTGTTGCCCGCTCCGACGTGAAGCGCCAACGGATTTGTGATCGTCACATTAGTTCCTGCTGAAGGCGCACCCGCAAGATACATCGTCGAAGCGTTTGTGATTGTTTCAGAACTTGATGCCGCGAAAGTGTGAGTACCAATTGAAGCTACAGTTCTAGCCGCAATTGTCCCAGAGCCAGTTGTGTCTGTTGAAGTCACACCAGGAATATAAAGATGAGAACCTTGGGTCGTCCAAGAGGCTTGCGACAGTGCACTGCCACCGACTTGTAACATTGATACTGGAGATTGGGTTCCAACTCCAAGATAACCGCTTTGATCAATCGTCACACGAGGAACTGCGGTATTGGTATTATTCGCTGTCGTATAAAACTGTAGCATCGTTCCCGCTGCTGACGATGTATATGCTTGAGTCGTCATCGCCCAAATCGCCGCACCTTCAATATAATTTCCGCTGGTATCAGAGGCTCCATTGAATACAAATGCACCTAAGGACTCGCCCGACTTCATCGCCGCTGGACTGCTGGAGCTTCCGCGCGAATTCAACATATTAAATGATGGATTGCCCCCGCTCCCAGTGCCAGGGCTACCCATAAAGTTCATCACCATGATGGCTGGATAGCGGGCTGTATTTGTCGACGTATTGTCGCTGATGATAGACTCCCCGATATTTGAGTTGGCTTTATAAATAGTCAGAGCATCCGTACTATTTAATGAGCCCGGTGATGTTGTGCCGATTCCTACCTTTCCAGATGTAGATAAGGTCATAACAGTGGCGTTGTTAGTTTTTAAATTAAGAACGTTGGAATCATTTGTTCCAAGATTCGCTGCAGCTCCGAAGGAGTTTCCTCCGTTGACAAAGGCATCCGTAATACCATAACCGCTGGCCGTTGTTGGATTGGTCGCAGCAGTCACCCGACCATAGGCATCGACTGTCACAGACTTGTATGTCCCTGCTGTCACGCCACTTGTAGGAAGATCCGCCGCGACAATATTTCTAAATGTTGGTGCGCCGGTACTTCCATTGGGTGCCGCAAAGAATGTGTTCGCCGTCTGCGAAGAATACGTTACTTGCGATCCTGTGATCGCAATATCTGTACAAGACAGGTTGTCAGTGGCTGCCGTCCAGGTCAAAGTCTGTCCCGCAGTGCAACCCACGCCACCGAAGGCCTGCGTTCCGGTGACTGTCGACCTTAAGTCAAACATGCTCACAAAATTTGGAGCCCAACTTGTCCCATTCCAACGTAGCACTTGACCAGTGGAAGAAGGAGCCGTCGCACTCACACTCGTCCCCTGAATCTTAGCAACAGTAAAGGCACCTGTATCTGCCATAGTGAGATCACCACTTGGAGTTTGTGCCGTTGCCACATTGGAAGAGTTGCCGACTAAAATCTTTCCGTCACTTAAAGTACTTGATTGCAATCCTGTTGCAGCAATGGAAATGCTGCCGGCTCCATTTGTAATACTGATGCCTGATCCCGCAGTTAAATTTGCTACCACAGGAGCAGCACCGGTTGAGCCGATCAATAGCTGGCCGTTTGTAAGAGCCGAAGACTCGACAATCGCGCCACCATTTGAAACCATCATGCGGTTATTATTCAAAGCCGTTGATGAATTTGTACCACCGTTAGCCACGGGTAAAACACCAGAATATGATGTCGCCGTCGTTGACGGAGTTGTCCAAGACAGATTGCCAGAACCATCATTCGCTAGAACTTGGTTTGCAGTTCCTTGAGCTGTTGGAAGTCTTAAAACATAATTAGCTGCTATAGCAGAGCTAGGCCCCTGAAGGGTGACAGTTCCACCCCCCGTGTCCGCTGTGTACACGTCACCCGTAGTTGCTATGTGAGTGACGTTTCCGCCGAATGTGGTTGTATAGTTGGAAGTATTGACAGTCATGATAGAAGCATTATTCCATGCTCCACCCGACTGCGAAATTGAGCCTATGGCAAGAGTGTTGCCCCCGAACATCATGGCCGCAGAACTGGTAGAGTTATTGCGGTCCTCCCAGATCACGCGAGCTGATCCAGCACTATTGGGAGTTCCCGCGTTTCCCGAGATCAATAAAGAGACACCATAATCCGTGGTTGCTTTTGCATTCCCGATTTGCAGTGCGCTGACAGGTGAAGTGGTGCCGATTCCCACGTTCGTTCCATTATAGTAAATAGAAGAGTTCGCTAATGTGCTGGCCGCAGTATAGTAGGGCAGATAACCTGCCGTGCCGGTTCCAGTCAGGCTTCCGGCGGATAAATTCGTCCAGGAAAGATTTCCAGAACCATCATTCATCATCACCTGATTGGCTGCACCTTGTGCGGTCGGCAGGCGAAGCACATAACTTGTTGCCACAGCACCAGAAGGACCCTCAATAGTCGCCGTGTTAGATCCACTTCCCGAGGTATAAATATTCCCGACGTTTGCACCAAAAATCAGATTACCTGACATTGAATCGCCAGCTTTCAACACATTTAATGAAGCGGCACCAGCTAAACTTGCTGTGACAATCCCTGCAGAAAAATTTCCAGAGGCATCACGTTTTACAACGGTAGAAGCTGTGTTGGCATTTGTAGCCGCATTCGCAAGAAGTTCCGCAGAATGAATATTGGCAGCCGCCGAACCACCTACCGAATTGACTGTGGCAGCAACAGATCCGGAGCCACTTGCAGAAACATCACCAGTGAGCGCCGTGATCGTACCGACATTTCCTGCAGGTAACGTTGCCGGTGTCCAGTTCGTACCATCGAATTTCAAGAATTGTCCCGAAGTTGGAACAGCGGTGCTGATGCCGACCCCTTGCAAAGCTACAACAGTTGGTCCTGGATAAGTTCCACTCAAATCACCGCTGGCAGCAGAGCCCGTTTGGATTGCATTGAGTAAACGCGGGTCATTGCCTGCGGCAACTGTGTTTGCCGTCGTACCAACATTCAAGGTCAATTGCGGAGTAGAAGTACTATTCACGATCGTCAGATAAGAATTCGCAGAGGTCACATTGGTCACAGTTCCACCGCTGGCTCCGGCAACTCCCGCGCACGTCATATTGGAACCATCCCAACTTAAGAACGTTCCCGATGTACAAGTTGGAAGACCTATTTTCAAAACAAAATCAGACGCCGAGTTCGTTCCCAACTTCGCAGCAGAATACGAAAAACCTGCATAAGGCACCGAGCGCACCGTCGAGTCCGGCGAAATAGTTTGCCAACCGGTCCCATCGAAAAACTTTACACGCAAACGGCGAACATCATCAAACTGGGGCGAATAAGTCGATGAGCCGTCGCAGTTCAGCGATCCGGTATTATTGAAAGCATCCAGCAAAGTGAAGGTTCCATTGCCCGGGAAACTTTGAGTTCCCAATCCGATTGGCACATCGAAGACTCCGCCAGAATTGACCATGTTGATGCCATTGGTTTGTTCACGATAGACAACGCAAAGACCATCGGGACTTGTGATTTCGAATTGAAAACTGACATTGGAATATTCGAGCGGCGTACCATCCGATTTTAAGATGCGCCCCTGATACGTCAATGAACTTGGAGCAGCAACGGCGAAAATACCGTTCAGCACTAGAAGCACTAGAAAAATTCCGAGACGTACAAGTGCAAGCATGAGGTATTCATCGGCATCCAAACGATATTTCTTTAAATCTTAACAGCCTCAAAATGAGAAAAAACGGGCTTTAAAATAATGCATTCTCAGTTTCAATTTCTCGACGAAGAGCCCTAGACCTTCTCGAGAGCAAACACACCATAGCTGCCGCAACATTCAGTCGCATTGAAAATTAATGACGCGAAAGACGATGTCGTCGAGCTGCAAATTCAAGAAAAATAATTAATACGGAAACAATTTAAGATCCGCGATCTTTTCAATGTCGTATAAGCACATGAAAAGTCTTTCAAGACCCAACGCGATTCCACCCGATGGCGGTAGACCCGCGTCCAATGCGGCGAAGAACTCTTCATCTAATCGAATCTCTTCTTTACCCATCGCAGATTTTTTTTCTAAATCTTCGCGAGAACGAAGGCGTTGAATCGTGGGGTCATTCAATTCGTGAAAGGCGTTGGCAAGTTCATAGCCTTTCCAGTAAGCCTCGAAGCGATCTCCCCAGCCATCTGATGTCAAACGCGCCAAGGCCGCTTGATAAGGAGGATACTTTTCAACAAAGATCAACTCATCCGCAGGCAATTGCGACTCTACTTTTTCCATGAAAATCAAAAAGAAATAGTCATCGATAGTTTCAGCACTGCGCACATCAACGCCCAGTTTTTCCCCCAGGGCTTTCAGTTCTTCTTTCGAAGTTTGAGGAGTCAGAATGAAGCCACCGCAATACATTTTGAAAAGTTCTGCAATGGAATAGCTTGAAACTTTTTTCGGAGCAGCCACGCCCAAAGCCCTTGCCACGTGATGAACCATATCAACGACATCTTTCTTAATGGTCACAAGATTGTCATAGGCCCGATACCACTCAAGCATCATGAATTCGGGTTGATGTCTTTCAGTGATTTCACCATTACGATAACAAGGGGCAAACTCGAAAATCTTATCAGCGCCTAAAGCTAACGTTTTTTTCAAGTGAAGCTCGGGACTCGTGGGCAGAAAAAGTTTTTCTTTGCGTGAACCAACCTTTAATTGGGTAGAAAAAACATCCAGTGCTGGCTCTGTCCCAGGGCAAACCACTAACGACGGCGTTTTCAATTCCAAAAATCCTTGGCTCACAAAGTAGCCGCGAACTTCTGACAAGTACTGATTCCAATTTTCTAAAATAGATTTTTTAAAAGAACGCTTGGGTAAAGGTGCCACTTGCGGAGCTAGCAAAATAATTTCTCGAGATTGAGTCACGGCAACAATGTCGCCAAAATCTAGAAATTCTGAATAATGCGGAGCTTGATCAAATTGAACAGTGATATTTTTTTGGTCACGTTGAAGAGTCAGCTTAAGACCACCCTCTTCACGTTCTAAATCGTAGATTCTGCCAGATGCCACCACTTCGGATGGCATGGCTGGATAAGGTTTCCAAATTGCTGCGAGATAGTCTTTACGATTCACTCCATCATTTAGCGGCAAAGACCTTGATTGCGCAAGGAATCAAGCTGCGAAAAGATCGGAGCCATGTCGTTCGCGCCGAAAAGAACTTGATCTCCAGCTACGATACGGTGCTTCACCCATGCTCCGTTGTAGATGCCTTCACTTGTTAGCGAGCAAACACCTGAAGAATCTGCGGCGTGAGCCAGGCTTGTTTGAGTAAGAAGGACCATAACGAAAGTTGCTAAAGCTGCTAGTGCGATTCTCATTTTTCCCCCTAAGTCCTGGTGATGGTTCATTGTGGCACCAGAGACAATTCACGAATCTAATAAAGCAACGAGCTTGCCAATGGGGATGAAGTCATTCTGCTCCTGTTCTAACTTAGGTATTACCAAATGGAACTTCGCATATTCTGGCGTTCAAAGTTGTAATTTCCTCTCTGATCCGATATTGGAAATATCGAATTTAACTGAAGAAAGGCTGAACATGAGCGCCGACTTGAACCTTCATAAAATATTGTCCTCCCTGGGTTCTTCCGTAGATTGGGCCCAATTACGTCACGTCACAGAAAAAACTACGTGGCGCACCGTGCGCGATGAAAAACCGGATCGCAATCATATCGGATTCGACCACGGTTTGATGGTCGAGGTTTTGGTGAATGGTCAATTCGGTTACGCCGGCACAAGTGACATCTCTGAATCAGGTGTAAAACGTGCGTTTGAAAAAGCTGTGAACATGGCAAAGCAAGCTTCAGCCTACAAAGTTCATGACTTCTCTATTCTGCAGCGCCCCGCAGCGAAAGGTCACTACAACTCCCCGGTGATCCGCGAGATGGATTCCATTTCTGCCAAAGAGATTTCTGACATCTTCATCGATGCCACAAGAGCCATGAAGGTCTCTGACAAAATCGTCAGCCGCTCAGCCACAGCGATGATCGTTGAAACAGAATTCTATTCTGTCAGCACGAGCGGCTCTGACGTTCAGCAAAGATTCTCTATCGTCAGCACGGACTTTTCTGCGACAGCTGGTGCCGGCCATGAAACACAAACTCGTTCTGATAACGGTGGCCTTGCGCGCTGCCTTCAAGTCGGCGCCGAAGTTTTTGATCGTCAATCCATCTTGGACAGATCAAAACGCATCGGCGAGGAGGCTGTTGAGCTTTTGACGGCTGACAACTGTCCCGACGAAACAATGGATTTGTTGCTTGCGCCAGATCAAATGACATTGCAAGTGCATGAATCTATCGGCCATCCACTCGAATACGATCGCATCTTGGGTGACGAAAGAAACTACGCTGGTTGGAGCTTCGTGAAACCTCACGACTTCGGTCGTTTGCAATATGGCTCCTCACTCATGAACGTGACATTCGATCCAACAATTCCAGATGCATTGGCATCTTATGCATTCGATGACTCGGGAAATCCTGCGACAAAAGAATTCCTAATCAAAGACGGCATGCTTGTGCGCGGCTTGGGTGGTCTTGAATCACAATCTCGTTTGAATCTGCCGGGAGTTGCGAACTTCCGTTCTTCATCTTGGAATCGCGCGCCGATTGATCGTATGGCAAATATCAACCTTGAAAGCGGCAATGCAAAATTGGAAGACATGATCGCCTCCACCGAGCGTGGGGTTTTCATGTTCGCGAATAAATCTTGGTCCATTGATGACTACCGCAACAAATTCCAATTCGGTTGCGAGTACGCGAAATTGATTGAAAACGGCAAATTGACCAAAACTTTGAAAAATCCAAACTATCGCGGCACGACTGTGAAGTTCTGGAACAATTTGAAAGCTGTCAGCCAGAATCGCGAGACCTATGGTTCTCCGTTCTGCGGCAAGGGTGAGCCGAATCAAGTGATTCGCGTGGGTCACACGACTCCGTATTGCTTATTCTCTAACATCGAAGTTTTCGGAGCTTAATCATGTCATTCACAGAATCTACAAAAAAAGCATTTAACGAAGTGGCTGACTACATCTTGGCGCAACTGCAATCAGGCGAAGAAGCCAATATCAATTTACATGCTGAAGACACAACATTTGTTCGTTTCAATAACAACAAAGTTCGCCAAAGCACGGCAGTTGAACAACGTTCTTTAAGCTTGCACCTTCAAAAAAACAATCGCTCTGCGAATTTAAGTTTTTCTATCACAGGTCAAGTCGCTGAAGATAAGAAACGTGCGGATCAATGGTTAGCTGTTGCTCGCAAAGAGTGTGATTTGCTCCCTGAAGATCCTTATCAAGTTCCAATGCAGAATAACGGTACAAGTGATAAGACTGTAAAAGGCCATTTGCTTTCAGACATCGACGTTTTCAAAATGATCACCGAGCCTGCCAACGGCAGCGACATGGCAGGTCTTTATTGCGCTGGTCCTTTGATTTCTGCGAATAAAAACTCAAAAGGACAAAGTCACTGGTTTGCGAATGAATCCTTCTTTATGGACTACTCTCTGTACATGGGCGAGAAGGCTGTGAAAGGTGTTTACGCAGGGACCGAATGGAATCAAGATGAATTCTCGGCAAACCTTGCACAAAGCAAGAATCAGTTGGCCTTGATGGATCGTCCTAAGAAGACGCTGACCCCAGGAGCTTATAAAACTTATCTTGCCCCGGGTGCAGTGGCGGAACTGGCTTCGATGTTCTATTGGGGTGCTTTGAGCTACGCAGGTTATAAGCAAGGTGCGAGTGCAATGACAAAGCTTGCGGATAAAGAGAAATCCCTTTCGCCTTTATTCTCGATGCGTGAAAACTTTGCGATGGGATTGTCACAGCCTTTTAACTCTTTGGGGGAGCTGGCTGCCGAAAAGCTAGAGATCATCACAAAAGGTGAACTTAAAAATTTCATGATCTCGACTCGTTCCGCAAAGGAGTACGGTGTGACCGGCAACAATGCAGATCTTTACGAGGGACCTCGCGCCCTTGAAATTATGCCGGGCACATTGAGAAAAGAAGAGATTTTGAAAGAACTAGGTACGGGACTCTATTTATCGAATTTGCATTATCTCAATTGGTCAGACCGCATGAACGGACGTATTACGGGGATGACCCGTTATGCCTGTTTCTGGGTCGAGAACGGCGAAATCGTGGCGCCGATTGCTGACTTGCGTTTTGACGAAAGCCTGTACGACTGTCTTGGGGGAAACCTTTTGGCCGTCACAGACTTCCAGGAAATCGAGCCTTCGACGTCGACGTATGAAAGCCGCTCTTTCGGTGGCAAAAAAGTGCCGGGCATGCTAATCAAGGACTTCAAATTCACTCTATAAGGACTGCTAAATGATCACTTACATGGTTCACATGACCGTTCAACACGAAGCTTACGACGAGTACGTTGAATGGCTTAAAACTGAACACATCCCTGAATTCCTTAAGGTTCCTGGCTTTTTAGAGGCGGCACTATGCCTTCGCAAAGGTGGCGCGATGGTCGCTTCAAGCAAAGACCTTAAGATCATCTATAAAGTTAAAGATGAAGAACATATCAAGCTTTACATGACAGAGTATGCGATGAAGTTGCGCGAAAAGGGTCTTGAAAAGTTCCCTGGCAAATTCTCTGCGAATCGTGAAGTTTGGTTAGAGACTATTAATTTTACGTCAAAATAGTGAGTGGGGACTTCAAATTCCCCTCTCGAAGGTGTATACCTTGAAGTCAACAAAGGAGACCTCTGTGGCATCTGCAGCTTTCCAAAAAATGTTGGGCAACCTTTCCAATAACAAAAACGTTCAAAGCCTTCTTGAAAGCTTTCAAAGACTAAGCGACGAAATCAAAAAAAGAGAATCTGACCTCAAGGGTAAATTCGACGCTCAAAAAGAAGAGAAATTGGAACTTGCTTGGCAGAAATACCAAGAGATCGTGAAAGTTCTTAGCGCTTCAGAAGAGAAACTTGAAAAAGAAGTTAATTTGACTCTGAACAAGATCAAAAAATCTGCGGATGATCTTGAGAAAAACATCGTTGTCGCTAAGAAAAAAGCCATCGCGAAAAAAGCTCAGCTGGAAAAATCTTTGTTCAAAAAACAAGCGACAAGAAAAACAACTAAGAAAGCCACTGCGAAAACAGCTGGCGCAAAAACAACGAAAAAAGTTGCTAAAAAAACTGTTCGCAAGACGACAAAGAAAGCTGCTAGAAAAGCTTAATTTTACGTCTGGTCTAAATGATAGATTGTAAATAGGAACCCGTATCTTTGTCAGATGCGGGTTTTCTTTTTTCATAGCTACGACTACACTGAGAACCTTCATGAAATTCGTCAAAATTCTTCTAAAAATCATCGGAACATTACTCTTGGCGGGAGTGTTTACTCTATTTGTGTCAGTCACCGCTGCTTCTTATTATGCCGTGCAAACTCTGACGAAGATTCCGCAAAACACCCCTGACGTTGATCACAACTTGAAGGAACTGACTCGCATCGGTCAGAACTATATCGTCGAGATTCAACAATACCAAGACATCGCGAAGGATATTGAAAAGCAAAAGAAGACGCCACCTTTGTGTGCGACTCTTTGTAACGGCAGCTCTTTGGACCAAGAGCGCTTCTTGAACGAGCGTACGAATTACTTGCGCAATTTCTATAACACACAAAAATACCAGGCTCTGCAAGATCCTCAATTCCGCATCAAACTTGAAGAGATGACTTTCATTTCGAAAGTGTTCCCGAATTCCGTGCGCACTTTTCTAACCGAAGCTTTGAATGAAGAATCCGTTGCGCAAAAAAACCAATGGCGTCTGACTTTCCACTTAGAACGCCTGCTTTTCCAAGAAGCCGCACAGCTAAAAACCAACATAGCCGCCTTCAAAAATGATTCACGCAAATTAGATGTTTTGAAGGGCCTAGCCCAGTCCTGCCACCAAGGAACAACACCGAAAAAAATCGTCCTCCAAGAGTGCGAAAAAGAATTTACGAATTAAGCTCCAATCCCACCAACAGCAATACCCGGCCATTGAAAGCACCTCAAAACTTAAACCAACCCTGGAAGTAGAATCCTACAAATCGCGCCTTCTAAAAAGCAGAGGGTTTCCCTTAGTTTGCGACCTCCGCGCCCGCACGACGCGGTACCAAAGCGCGGCGAGGCCCGGATGGCCGTGTCGCAAACTAAGGGAAACCCTCTGCTTTTTAGAAGTTGCGAGGACGTCGCGACTATGCTCACAAGGACTAGTGTAAGAAAATTCGAGCATTAAACCCCATTTTCCTCTAAAATCAGACAATATTGCCTCGCATTAGCCTCTCTGCTCTGCCTTGCAAAGCTTTAATACCAGAGGGCGCTGTGCTAGTCTTCCAAGCGTCATTGAGGTGCAAATGAAATTATCAGATCTATCCCCTATTAACGAATTTATTCCTCGCCATATCGGTCCGAACGACAACGATATCCAAGCGATGCTTAAAGTTCTGAACTTCTCGTCTTTAGAAGAGATGGCAGATAAAATTATTCCTTCTCAAATCCGCACTCAGCACACCTTCGCTGATGTGGGCCCAGGTATTTCTGAATACGGTCTTTTGAACAAGCTTCGTTCAATGGTTTCGAAAAACAAAGTTTTCAAATCATACATCGGCATGGGTTACCACGACACAATCACTCCGACGATCATTCAAAGAAACATTTTTGAAAATCCAGTTTGGTACACAGCCTACACTCCCTACCAGGCAGAGATCGCGCAAGGTCGCTTGGAAGCTTTATTAAACTTCCAGACAATGGTTGCAGACCTGACTGGCATGGAGATCTCGAATTCTTCATTGCTTGATGAAGGAACTGCTGCTGCGGAAGCGATGTTCATGGCCCATGCACTTTGCAAAAATAAAGCAGAGGCTTTTGTTGTGTCTCCGAAAATGCATCCTCACGTGATCGAAGTTCTTGGTACGCGCGCGGAACCTTTGGGTTTTGAGATGATCATCGCAGATCCTGCGACTTATGATTTCTCTAAACCAGTATTCGGTGCATTCTTCCAATATCCTGATACGGAAGGTTCTGTTGAAGATTACTCTGCGACCGCGAAGAAGTTCCACGATCACGGAGCTCTAGTAACTGCCTCTGCAGATTTGTTGGCGATGACTCTTTTGACTCCTCCTGGTGAGTGGGGTGCAGATATCGTCGTGGGTAACTCGCAACGTTTCGGCGTGCCATTGGGCTTCGGTGGTCCTCATGCCGGTTTCTTGGCAACGAAAGACGCTTACAAGCGCATGATGCCAGGTCGTCTTGTCGGCGTGAGCGTTGACTCTCAAGGTAAGCAAGCATTGCGCTTGGCTTTGCAAACTCGTGAACAACACATCCGTCGTGAAAAAGCGACTTCTAATATTTGCACGGCCCAAGTTCTTTTGGCGAACATGGCTTCTATGTATGCTGTTTACCACGGCCCACAAGGTCTAAAGCGCATCGCTCAAAGAGTGAATCGCATGACTGCGATCATGGCTGATGGTTTGACGAAACTTGGTTACAACGTTTCTAAAAATACTTTCTTCGATACAATTGTTGTTACGACAGATAAAGCGACTGCGATCGTTGCAGAAGCTGAAAAACTTCAAATGAACTTCCGTATCCTTGGTAATAATAAACTTGGAATTTCTTTGAACGAAACTGTGACCGCTCAAGATATCGAAACTATCTGGATGGCATTCAATGGCGGCAACAAAGCCAGCGTTTCAGTTGAAGCCATTGATGATACTTTGAAAACAGACCTCCCAGCAGCGTTGACTCGTAAGTCTGCGTTCATGACGAACTCTGTATTCAACTCTCATCACTCAGAGACTGAACTTCTTCGTTACATCCATCATTTGCAAAACAAAGACATCACATTGACTCACTCAATGATTCCACTGGGTTCTTGCACAATGAAATTGAATGCAACGACAGAGCTTGTTCCTGTTTCATGGCCAGAAATCAGCAAGCTTCATCCGTTTGCTCCTGTGGCTCAAGCGTCTGGTTTGATCGAAATGATTAAAGACCTTGAACAAAAACTTTGCGATATCACGGGTTTTGCGGCTGTGAGCTTGCAACCAAATGCGGGATCTCAAGGTGAATACGCTGGTCTTCTCGTAATTCGCAAGTACCACCAATCTCGTGGCCAAGGTCACAGAAATATCTGCTTGATTCCTTCCTCTGCACATGGAACAAATCCTGCGTCTGCGGCTTTGGCGGGCATGCAAGTTGTGGTCGTTAACTGCGATAACTTGGGTAATGTTGAAATCACAGACTTAAAAGCAAAGGCTGAACAGCACAAAGACAACTTGGCTTGTTTGATGATTACTTATCCTTCCACACACGGCGTGTATGAAGAGGGCATCAAAGAGATCTGTGACATCGTTCACGCAAACGGCGGTCAAGTGTACATGGACGGAGCAAACATGAATGCCTTAGTTGGCATGTGCCGTCCAGGAACATTCGGTGCCGACGTTTCTCATATGAACCTTCACAAAACGTTCGCGATCCCTCACGGTGGTGGCGGTCCTGGCGTGGGTCCAATCGGTGTTGGTGCTCACTTGAAAGAATTCTTGCCTAAGCATTCTTTGGTGAAAGAAGCGGGTCCTGCGAATGGCATTTCTGCTACCACATCTGCCCCTTGGGGAAGTGCTAGTATTTTGCCGATCTCTTGGGCTTACATCACAATGATGGGCGCACAAGGTTTGCGTAAAGCAACTTTAGTGAGCATCTTGTCTGCGAATTACATCGCAAAGAAGTTGGAAAAAGCATACCCTGTTCTTTACAAAGGTAAGAGCGGTTATGTAGCTCACGAATGTATTATCGACGTTCGTGATATCAAGAAAACTTCTGGCATTGACGTGACTGATGTTGCGAAACGTTTGATCGACTATGGCTTCCATGCTCCAACAATGAGCTTCCCGGTGGCAGGCACATTGATGATCGAGCCAACTGAATCTGAACCAAAACAAGAGTTGGATCGTTTTATTGATTCTATGCTAGCGATCCGCAGTGAAATTCATGCGGTTGAGACTGGCAAAATGGACAAGGAAAACAATGCATTGAAAAACTCTCCGCACACAGCGCAGATGTTGATGAAACCCGAGTGGAATCATCCATACTCTCGCGAAGAAGCGGTTTACCCTGTAGAATGGCTTCGCACGAACAAATTCTGGCCTGTCGTTGGGCGCGTGGATAACGCTTATGGCGACAGAAACTTGATCTGCTCTTGCCCTTCTATCGAAGAATACAAGTAGGCGCTGGTCTCTACTTCAGCGAAGCTGAAGTAGAGAGTCCTGAACTCCGATGAAATCGAAATAGCTCGGTGAGTGGGCTTCCCCCTTTGCCTTTCCCTAAACTTGTGACCTTTAGATTAAACGGCCCTTCGTCGGTCCGGTTGTACACGTTGGAGCAACCGAAGGAATTAACTTAAAAGCTCTTGAAGCTTCCTTAAAATCTCTAAGACCAGCAAAACTAGTCCCAAAAATCTCTTTAGAAACTTTAAAATATGACGAACAGTATTCCAGCGGTGAAGCTGGTTATCATTCGACATACGGACCTCCTATCGTTAGTAGAAGGTTCAAGTTCGATAAAAGCGAGATGGGGAAACCCGATCTCGCTTTTTGCATTTTTCGGGCTGCATTTTTTCCGCGTCGTCCTTTATAGTGTCTGACATGAAGAAAGTTCTTTTGATTCGTTTAGATAAGATTGGCGATCTGATTTCCACGATGCCCGTGGACCAGGCCGATCTATTGAAGAACTGCGAAGTTCGCTGGGTCATCGCTAAAGGCCTGGCCTTCGTGCCTGATAACGCCGTACCTCAGCGCACCTACATCGAGCTTTCTAAAGAGGACTGGAAAACATCCCTCAAAGCCCTAGTTCAATACTTACGCGAATTCAAACCTGATGTGGCTGTCAGTTTTCAAGCCCCATGGTGGGTGAATTATGCGTTGTGGATCGCGGGCACCCCCGTTCGTGCCGGTGTTCAGTCGCAATGGCATAGCTTCTTGTTTTTGAACAAAGGTCTTCGCCAGCGTCGCAGCAAAGCGATTCAGCACGAAGCGGATTATAACTTTGATCTTCTTCGCTATGCGATGGGCGATACTTCTGCCCGTCCCGCGACGCCGGTTTTAAAGTTGCAAGCGCCAGAAAATCCAGAACTTCTTCGTAAGTTCAATTTAGTTCCACAACACTATGTAGTGGTTCATCCAGGCATGGCGGGATCAGCGCTGAATTGGCCGACTGAAAACTATATCGCTTTGATTCGTAAAGTGGCTGAGACAACTCAAGTTATTCTGACTGGCACCCCCGCGGATGAGCCGTTCTTAAAAGACATCAAAGCCGCGTTCAAAGATCATCCGAAAGTTTTATCACTGCAAAATCTTTTGAAAGCTCCCGAGCTTTTCACGGTTCTTAAAAATGCTAAGGCCGTAATTGTGCCGAGCACGGGTGTAGCTCACATGGCGGCAAGCCTTGGTGCGAAGGTTTTAGGACTTTACTCACCTATTCGTGTGCAACATCCTCGCAGATGGGCCGCTCGTGGTGAAAATGTGCAGATCTTTGTATCAAATAATGAAAATCCTCCGTATGACAGTGCTATGAACGAGATCTCGGTAGAGGATTTGCTTAAAGCACTCGGTTCTATTTCAACTTCGTCAAACTAACCCTCGCAGCGGGAAGCTTCATTATGAACAGACATTTTTCGATTCCTAAAAATTTTGAAGACTCTATTGCTGCGGCTTTGGCTAGCCATAAGCTGACTTTGCAAGACTCAAAGGCCTTGGCGAAAAATGTTCTGATGCTTTCTGATTTCTTTATTCAAAATCCTGATGGCCAAACACCATGGCATCAGTCTTTCGCGCAGATTGCTTATCTTAGCTATTACTTGCCACTGAACGCAGCTCGCCTGCGCGCGGTGACTCAAGAAGGCGCGAAAAGAAACTTCTTTGCCGAATTAGAAAATGTCATCGATTTCGGCGCTGGCCTTGCAACGGCCTCATTGGCTTTGTCAGAAACTCAGAACCTTCAATACACATTGATTGAAGTTGCTTCTGAGCCGCAAAAAATCATCGAAACACATTTTAAAGACTTCAAGGCCCAAGAATGGATTCGTACTTTCAGCGCAGGTCGTTTGAAAAATCCTAAAAAGACGCTGGCTTTGTTTTCGTACTCTTTGACGGAACTCAATGATTTGCCAGAGTGGGCTGCGGAATGTGAAGCTGTGATGATCGTAGAACCATCTACACAACAAGATGGACGTAAGCTGATGGCTCTTCGTCAGCGTTTGCTAGAAAAAGGTTACCACGCGTGGGCGCCTTGCACACACGAAGGCCCCTGCCCCTTGCTGACCCAATCAAAGAACGACTGGTGTCACGATCGTATTCATTTCGATGCTCCTGAGTGGTTTCAAAGAATGGAAGAACACCTTCCAATGAAAAATCGGACTTTGACGACAAGCTATCTTTTGATGCGTAAAACTGCGCCAGAAAAGATCGAAGCAGCTCGTGTCGTAGGTGATACGTTAAAAGAAAAAGGCAAAGATCGCCAGATGATTTGCCGCGGTCCCGATCGCGAATTCCTCGCGTGGCTACATAAGAATAAGAACAGCCAAGAAATTCCTCGAGGAGTTCTGGTAAAAATCCCCAACGACATTCAAAAAGTCTCGAACGAGCTTCGTGTACAAACAGAAGTCGAGTTATTTTAAAAAAGAAGGCAGCCTGTTGACTTCAGATTTATAAGAACTCCATCATAAACTAAAAGGAGTTTTTGTGAAATTTCTGCTGGCGATTGCCCTCGCTTTTCCATTTCTTGTAGGTTGTGCATCTATTCCGCTAGCTGACTCAGAGATCAATATCCAGGCAAAACAATTTCCAAAAAATCCCAACGGTGCATACGTTTACATTTATCGTAACGAGTTCATGGGTGCCGCTGTTACGATGGATGTTCTTCTTGATAATGAGCTTTTGGGCGCGACTCGTTCGAAAAACTTCCTATGGGTTGACGTTCCTGCCGGGGATCATACCATCACCAGTAAGGCAGAAAATGACGATGTCATTCAACTTCACGTCGAGACAGGAAGAAATTATTATGTGTGGCAAGAAGTCAAAATGGGCATTCTGTATGCTCGCACAAAGCTTCACGTTGTCACTGAATCCACCGGACAAGAAGGCGTGAATGAATGTACTCTGATAGCTCATCAGCAGCCCAATCATCATGCAATGAGGTAGCTAAAGTTTTCCTTTTGGCGCCTCTGTCTAATCTTTAGACAGACCATCTCAATTTTACACGGTCCTCGGTAAGGTGCGGGAATTGCTCTATTTCCCTTCTGGAGGACTCTATGAAGAAACTCATTCTAGGCTTTATGCTACTTTCGTCGACTGCGATGGCGGCGGATGCGAATCCAACCGTAACGCAACAAGAACCGTCGATCATGACACAACTTCTAGAACAAGTTCTTAATTCCGTAGAACAATCCGCTGTGGACTTAAATATCGACGGCATCACAATCGATTCCCAAGCCAAAGAAACTGTAAAAACAGACAGCGTTCGCCTGAACGGCATGATCGATTTCGGCAGTGATTGGCAAGTAAATCTCGTCAATTCAAACAGTTCAGATTAAAATAGTTCTATGGAGAAAATCACTCCAAAGCTATCCGCTGATGCCAAAGATTTAAAGTTGGCTGTAGACGTAAAGATGCTTCCTGCATCCGTTAGCATTGATGCTCGCTTCTTCTCTTCATACGATAAAAAAGCTAAGAAATGGATTCCTCGCCCGCTGACTTTGAAAGTAACAAATCAAATGAAGATGGCATTGATGACGATCCGCTTGCACTCGTTGAAAGCCACTAAAAAGGCAAATGCCAAAGATCCGAACATTCAAGATATCTCAGGATCTTGCGAGTCAGACAAAATCCTTTTGGACCTAACAACAGGTCAAAACAAACTTGTGCCTGTGGATTGCCAATTCAGCGGAACGATGAGCGATCAAGGATATAAAATCCAATTTAAATACGCGAATCATTAATTATGAAAATGACAATGCTTTTGATGATCATATCTATCGCTTTGGGCTCCGTCGGCCAAAGCTTTGCCAGCGGCTCTGAAGAAGCTGTCGCTGCGCCTACGCAGCTGAGCGTAGGCGGTCTAGACGCATTTAGATATTGGATCGTAAAAAAGCTAGTTGTCGATATCGATCAGACCTTGCAAGAACAAGGAATTAATTCTTCAATGTGCACTTTCAGACAATACCAACCCACAAAAGATTTTTCTTACCGTGGTGTCGGTCCTTGTTTAGTAAAAGACTTCTTGATTTCAATGAAGTCAGACAAAAGTGCCGGCACTATCTACGCGTGGATCAAAGATCATCAAGGCCGTCTGCATCCTGTCGAGATCCAATGGCGTCCACCACTTGGCGGCTGGTCACATCTCATTAAGCAAATTATCGAAATGCGCCTTGAAAGACCGTTGTACTGGGTTCGCGACCACGTTTGGAAAATGGATCCAAATAAAATTCGCTACAACGAGTTCATCCTTGGCGATTTAAAAATCATTCTTCCTGAAGATCCAGAAGCCCTTGCCGTTCTTGCCGAAAAAGGCGGAAGCTGGGCAAAAAATTATCTTAGCCAATTAAGCGAAGTCAGTCTTTCTTTGAAAACATCCGGCATTGATCAGGGAAAAGTTATTTTCAGCGGCGATATGGTTTTAACTCATCGGCCTTCTGACGATGGAAATAGCCAAGAAGCCACTGTCCATTTACGTACGAACATAAATGTGATGTTGCTGAAAAGACCGTTTTTCCTACAAGCAAAAGTAAGAACTTCTGGCGCAGGTGTTGATGTGCCTGTCCCAGCCGCAGAGGAGTTGCCATGAAACTCACTCTTCTAGCTCTTCTTTTCTTTACACCTATTTTAAGTCATGGAGCATGCCTTATCCCAGTCTCTTCCATCGAACAAGTGGCTCAAAAGATTCAATGGCGAGACATCGACGGTAATGAGCAGAACTCTGCTGTAGTTCAAGGGAACACCTCTGGCACCCTCTCAAGTGAAGATGACGACACAATCCTTGATGGCGATTACGAAATCTTCGCTCGTCCCGACAAATCCGGTGCATTCCAAATTCTTCCTTTGCCTCTGTTCGAAGTGGAGTTGAATAAAAAAGAGGATTCAGTGTATTTATGCGCTCATTTCGAATCTCAAGACGAAACTAAAACCGAAGCTGTGATCTATTTTTTACGCAATGGCCATATTAGACCTATGACCCCGCAACCGCTGCCTTTATTGAGCATTAGAAATATTTTTAATAAGCTATTGCATCGCACACCGTTTGTGATTATCGGCGCACCTATTGCCATTGCCGAAAAGCTTCAGCGCCTTCTTATGAACGGATTTGGGGATTTAACCAAATTCGGTGTGGATCGCATCAGAATCACCAATACTCAAGTTGAACTTTACTCTGGCGGTGATCCCGCGCAGTTTGATCATTATGTCTTCAAGAAAGTGATTAAGTTCGATGAAGTTAAATAAACTCCTTCTAGGATTTATTACCAGCTTGCTTTTCTTGCCTTCGGCAAGAGCCGCCTATATGTGCTCGGAACTTTTCGACACACAACCTGACATGTCGGCTGTTCGTAACGCCATTCTTTCCACCGTTGGCAATGAAAGATCTTATTTTTTAAGACCTTCTATGAAACCACACTTCGAAGAAGTAGAGTTTAATGAAAAAATCGCGGAAAGTTACGATCACCCTACTGAAACTGATGAAGGTGTCGTGCTATTCCATGGAAATATCTTTGCCGAGGGCTATTTCCGTATGACTCGACTTGGAGTCATGAATCCGCCATCAACAGTAAGTTTGATCGACCAGCAACCTTGGTTTCAATGGGACCCCGTGAAGAGGACCTACACAAAAAAGTTCGGTCACGCTGAAAATGTTTTGCTAAGTCCGAATATGATTGATCATAAGGTGACCCTTTATCGGGGAATTAATGCGGATCAAGTTGCACAACTTCGCAGTCTGAAATCAGGGCAAACAGAAGTTCTAAATCAGATTTTTACAAACAAACGTGATTCGATGTTCTTCACCACCGATGAAGAATCCGCAAAGAAATGGTCGAAGGGATATTATATCGAATTGACTGTGAACGAATCCGACATAGCAAAAGTCTATACCGGAATCGAATATAATTACGTCGAAATCGCCATTCCTTCTAAAGAGGTGATGCAAAAATCTATCGCCTCTTTAAAAGTTCATAAACACAAACCTACTGGCACTTAAGCTTTCCAATATATCCAGCGGCATAGGACCAGACCATATCTTCTTCTCCGTCGAAGGCGGACAATCGGAATAAGGCAGACTCTACGACATCAATACCAATCTTCTTTTGTTCTAATACTTTTTCTAAGGTTATGTTCTGAATTTCAAAAGAAAGACCTTCTTGAGTTTTCGCCACATATTGTGGCTGTGCAGGATCACCCACTTTTTCAGCATTTCGCAAATTGGCTTCACGTACGTATCCGGAAACACTGTCTCCGGATTTTTCAAAATGCACTTGCACCAACTTATCTTCGAAGTCACAAAATTTTAAATCAGCACGAGCCGCCAAAGATGCCAATCCCACAATCGCAAATAAAAGAGTCCTTGTCATAATTCCTCCGACAGAAAAGACAAGTATTCAAAGACCTGCGGCAACATTCCAGTGATTATTCTGAAATCTGCCTTACAAATAAAAAAGGCCGGGTTCCTCACCCAGCCTTTTTTAAATTCATTCATTGAAAGTTTTAATTACTTTTTCAATGGGAAGATCTCATTCACGAGTCCCGCATCCCATGTAGGATTCAAGGCATAGTTTTTCAAACGGGTGCCGGAAACATTGTAAGTCGCCATAACACCTTTACCTGCAGTTCCGCCGACTGATGCAGACAAAACGGCTTGGAAAGTGAACGGACTTGTCGTCATCGCACGTCCCAAATCAGCATAAGCTTGAGCAAACGCCTCACGATCATTGCGATCCAATGCCGCCTTCATATCACGAAGGTTCACGATCACTTCGCCAGTCGCCTTCAAAGTCGCGTTTTGCGCTTGATTGATACAAGCATCCGCGTGGAAGTCATACATGATACCGCACATTTTGATTGGGTCTTGGTAAGTATCCATTTGGCGGTCGAAACCATTTGCACGCACATAGGCAGTTACAAAGGACTGCGCATCACGCTCCAGTTTTGCAGAGGCCGCGCGGTCTTGTGCCAAAGCCATCAAGAAATCTGTGGCAGACTTATCGAACGTCAATTGGAAAGCGACTGACGAATAGCCAAGATTTCCAGTTTTGGGAATCTCGACATAAAGTTCATTCTTAAGACCTGTCACAGCAACAAGTTGGTTTACTGCACCTTGAAGCTCAAAATCACGTGTGTGTGTATCTGTGTAAGAGAAAACAAACTGGCCATAGTAACCAGAATCCTGAAGGGTCTTGGTTTTCGCATCGCGAACATTATAACGAGATGCCGTGAAAGCCACTGTGGCATTTTCAATCCAGTTGAACATGCGACCATCGCGGGCTTTCATATAAACCGCATAATTCGCATCACCCAAAGTATTATCCGGGAAGTATTGAGTCACTTGGTGAGAGTTAATACGACCCTTACCCCAACTTGCAGTCACATAAGGAATACCCAAGCTGATCGTGCGTAAAGCACCGCGAGCCACGGTGTCCTGCTTAGTAACCGCAAGAACCGTCGTTTGACCTTTAGAATCAGACATTTTTTGCGCGCCTAAAGCGATACCCTTGAAAACAAAGTCATCCATCGCCTTCGCTGCCTGCGCATCCGCAGTATCGAACAACCAAGAAAACTGTGAATCAGAAGATTTAAATTGAGAAGCAGTGTAAGCCAAAGTCAAAGTCGTTCCTACAGCAGCACCAAAGTTGTTCATTTTTACCGCAGAACGGTTCACGTAATAACGAGTGTCAGAAATTTTTTGGATCTCTGTCTTCCATTGCCCTACCGCGATCAAGTTCACGCCTACATTCACAACGACATAGGCTACCCCCGCAGAGAACATCACGCCGCCCATCTGAGCAAAGCTCAAAGAGTCGCCAACCTTCATCTTCTTAAGATCTGCCATAGCACTTGGAGTCGCGGGAACAACAACATTCTCCGCTTCAAGACCGGTTTTTACGATCGTGCGATAAACTTTTTCAGTTCCTGCAATCGGGGCCATGCCCAAAGTCAAAGCTGTGCCCGGAGTCCAAGCTGAATAAGCCGCAACAACTGCACCACCCACAGCACCAGTGACCGCCACCTTCTTCTCGACCAAGAAACCTCCGTTGCTAGACGCAAGCTGGATTTTTTTATCGAAGTTGGAAGGCGTTGCCACTTTCGTTTTGAACTGAGAATCCAAAGCCGTCACCTTTGTCGGCCATTGAATGTCTAAAGAAAGAATCGGAGAAAAGCTGAACTTCCAAACGTTCTTTTTGTTTTGCACGACTTGAGAAGTCGTTTCTTGTTTTTGCTCATCGTGAGTTTCAGTTCTCGTCTCTTCTTTAGTGCCTTCACGAGTTTCGTTGTGAGTTTCAGAATGAGTTTCCGTTACAGTTGTATCTTTTGTCGTAACTGTCTCGCCAGTTTCCGTTGTTGTGACTGAATTTGCGTTGCCAGTCGCATGAACTTCCCACTTTTGAACTTTATCACCGTCATCAACAATGCCGTTATGGTTTGTATCGTCCCAGTAATAAACTGTCTCTTTATAACGATCTTCCACTGCAGAGTATGTTGTCACCGTGATTGTACGGTCACGATAAAGGACACCATTTCCATCTACATAATTAGCGGGGTTCGTCACCGCCGTGGTCGTCGTCACATTGTGAGCACCCGTGGTAGTCCAACCCGTCAAATCAATAGAGTCTGCTTGCCATGGGATTTTAGATCCGTTTGAAGCCAACGCATTTTTAACGTCTGTTACACTTGTCGGGGTACCATGGACAACCCAATAGCCATCGGTTTGACTTCCTAAAAATGTCTGCTTCTCGCCATTCAAATAGTTTGGTGTAATATTCCCGAGAATTTTGCTTGTAGCATCTCCAACAGTCAAAGCGTGATTAACATCACTGACCGCCCAGGATTGATTGCCGATATCGAAAGAACTTGTCGTCGAGGTGATTGTATACGGAGTCACCACTTGAGTTTGCACAACTGAAGTCGTCGTCCAAGTTGTCGTAACAGGAACTGTATACGTGTAAGGAACAGTTACGGTCGTAGTTGTTGTTACCGGCACATTTACTGTTGTCGTATTGTAAATGACAGACTGAGTGATTTGCGGAGACACGCCATTTGGATTTACATAAACGAAGCCCAAGCCATTATAGATCGGCGAGTTCTTCATGAACGCCATCATGTCGGTGCTGAAGTTCGTTTTATAAGTTGGTTTATAATTTTTAGCCGCTTCTTCCAAAGTCTGCGGAGTTTGTTGCGCCGTTTGCGTCTGATCTTCCGCGTGAGCGACAGCTGTAACTATCAAAAGGGACAAAAGCACCTTTACATTCATTTTTCTCAACCTCGTTTTGTATAGTTCGAGGTTTATAGAGAAGGATTCGCTGATCTTTAAGCCATTATGTTTTTTTAGAAATAAATGCAGGGGTTTTAATAATTGTTCATGGATGAACGTGGATCTTTTTATCAAACTTTGGACAAAGACCGGCCCTGCGAGCCGGTCTTAACAAATTTTATTCTAGAAAGGGAAACCAACTTTAGCGGTCACTTCCCACTTTTCATGAGAGCGTAAGAACAAATTGCCATTGTGCCCGCTGATATCTACACCGTTTTCATCAACTCCGTGGGGGTCTCCGTAAACTTGCATCAACACGCCCAATGTCCCCCACCAGCTTTGGCTCGCATAGTGGAAGGCCGGACCTGCCCAATAAACAGAGTGCTCATGATTTACGAAGTCACCAAACTCGTTGTGGTTACGAGCTTCCAAACCTGCGAAAAACCCTGGCGCAAAACGATAAGTCAAACCGATCTCGTTGTTCCAATCGAACTCACCAGCCCATTGCTCTTCACCTTGAAAACGGATGAATTCATTTTCGAATACCAAGTTGTAAACCAGGATCAACTGATCATCCATGAAGTTCTTTTGAAAGAGCACACGATATTCAGTCGCCATTGTACGATCATAACGAAGACCATTGTGAATATCTTGGAAATCGAATTCTGGTTCAATATAGAATGCCAAACCGAAACCATCTTTAATCGGGCTCAACACACGATAAATAAATTCGAAAGAAATCCCTTGGAAATAGCTGTTCACTCGAGTGAAGCCACCAGGTTGCGAACCCTTTGGATCATCGTCATCGGGAGCTCCATGAGCATCCATAGTTCCCGCATTCAAATAAATAGACGCTTGGAAATTGTCGGTCACGCCGTACTCTAACTCTGTTTTGAAGTCGTAAGCGTTGTATGTACCGAAGCTTCTTTCATAGCGGCCACGAACAAGTTGCTCGATTTCAAAATGACCTTCTGGAGTTGTTTCAGTTGTATAAGCACGGCTGAAAAGACCTTCACCGGCTTGCGCTTCAGGCGCTAAAGACAAGGCTCCTGCGAATGCAAGACCCAACAATGCAATTATCACGTTCTTTTTCATTTTCGTTTATCCATTACTAAAAAAACAATTGTTAAAGAGACATTCAAATAGCTTAACAACTGATCCATGGACAATCGCCGACGATTGAAATGGCCTCGATGAGAATTAACTGAGAAAAAAGAAGAGTCTCGGGCATAAAAAAACCGGATGCTGTCTAGTTCATCCGGTTTTTTTAAAGTCGAATTTGATTGTTAAAGGTTTAATCCCTAGTTCCGAAGCCCGCGACAGGGAACATTGAAACAGAGATTTGATATGTTTTGCCTTGGTTTGGGCCACCAGCATCAAGGAATTGCGCAAGCTCTTTGCGGAAGTGTTTAATCTTCTCTTTCGCTTCAGCCAGACGAGCTTCATCAACAGTGATGGAGATCGTTGATTGCTCACGCTCTTCACTTGGCATTTTTTCTAGCAAACGCTCAAGTTTACGCTTCATTTTCTTTTCGCGGCTTACTTCCGCAAATTTGTGAAGGTCGTCGTGAGGCAAGTTCAGGCGCTCACCGAACATGCGGATAGTTCTTAAAGTCACTGTCCTTTTGCCATTTAGAATTTTGGACAAAAATGACGAGTCCACTTCAAGGTGTCGAGCGAACGCACGCAATGAATAGCGTGGGTAGTTCTGGCTACGACGAGCGAGTTCATCTTCAAGGAATTGTCTAAAGTCTGAATTAATTTTTACGTCCTGCATGGGGACAAGGATTATGAAATGGGCTCCGAATAATCAATGTCTTGTTAACAGCCTTACAGACATTTAATAATGCCATTCGGGGCGCGTCAAAAAAACCGCGAACATTACAGAATTTTATCGAAAATCAATAGCTTACGAATTCGACTTCCTTCTACGACTTGTGTACGAACCGTCGGCTTAAATTTCAAGCAAAACTCTTCCCACGAGGACAAAGTCTCCTCTAAAAACTCTTCGTCATTGTGTGGACCCATTATCAAACGTGAGGCTTGAAGGCCGCCGTCCCGATCGAAAAGTCCTCGAAGGATTTGTAGAATTGTGTGCGCACCAACGCCAGCGATAATCGCAGTTCCCTGTAAAGAAACGGTTATGTTTTCTCCACTCGCGGCCCAGAAAAAAACTTTTTGTGGCAGCTCAGGTTTCTGATGTTTGCTATAGAAACGCGATTCTAATTTTTCGATGATGTGCGGAACTTGATCGACGAAATGAATCTCGGGAAATTGCCCCAAATGATAGGCACGCAAACCCATGTAACCATGATCGCAACAGAAGTCCCAAACCGGTTCTCCGGGAATCAAGTGGTCGCAAATTGTGAGCATTCGTGGCGATAATTTCGGCATGGTCTCCTACTCCGGCGGAGCCGGGTATAGGCCGGGAAAGTAGCATGGGCCTGATTTTGCGCGCAAGCCCGAAGGAAAGTCCCATTGACGAAATCTTATAGGAACGGTCATTATGCAGCCATGAAAAAGACACCTCTCGCATCTACACATGAAAAATTGGGCGCTCGCATGGTTGATTTTGCTGGTTGGTTTATGCCGATCCAGTACACAGGACTTCGTGAAGAGCATGACAACGTTCGCAGCAACGTAGGACTTTTTGACGTCTCTCACATGGGTGAGGTTCGCGTGAAAGGCCCGAAAGCTCTTGAAACTCTCGAATGGCTAACGACAAACGACGTTTCTAAATTGAATGATGGCGAGGCTCAGTACTCTTTGCTTCCGAATGATCAAGGTGGCTTGGTCGATGATATTATCGTTTATTGCTTGTCTAAAAATTCTGATTACCTTGTGTGCGTGAATGCCTCTAACAAAGACAAAGACTTTGCTTGGATGACGAAGCACAATAAGGGCGCCGATATCACAGACGAGTCTGATCTTTGGGGACAGATCGCCATTCAAGGACCTAAAGCTTTAGATCTTTGCGATCGCGTTTTCGGTTTCAAAGTCAGCGAAATGAAACCATTCACTTTGAAGGCCGGAACTTTCCATAATCATAAAATCATGGTGGCTACAACGGGCTACACAGGCGAAAAAGGCTGCGAAGTTTTCGTAGACGCTGCGGGCACTGTCGAGTTGTGGAATACATTGTTGGAAAAAGGCCAAGATTTGGGAGTCAAACCTATCGGTTTGGGTGCCCGTGATACATTGCGCACAGAAATGAAATACTCTTTGTACGGTCACGAAATTGATGACACGACGAATCCATACGAAGCCGGCCTTGGCTGGGTTGTGAAACCTGCGAAAAAGGACTTCATGAATAAAGCCCAAATTGTGGGCAAAAAAGAAGCCGGTCTTAAGCAAAATCTTGTGGGATTTAAGATGCTTGAGAAGGGTATTCCTCGTCAGGGATACAGCCTATTTTCTTTTGACAACAAAGAAATCGGCAAGGTAACTAGTGGTACACACTCTCCGACTTTGGATGAACCTATCGGCATCGCTTATATCGATGTTGCTTATGCGAAGGAAGGCACTGAATTCCTTCTGGATATCCGCGGTCGTAAAGTGAAAGCGGTTGTTGTTAAGACGCCATTTATTTCGAAATAAGGAGCCACACATGCCATTCCATATTCCTGAAGATTATTACTACACAAAAGAACACGAGTGGGCTCAAGTTGATGAGAACATCGTAACTGTAGGTATCACTGAATTCGCACAAGACTCTTTGGGCGAAGTTGTTTACGTGGAACTTCCAGAAGAGGGTCAAAAAATCACTCAAGGCCAAACTTTCGGCGTTATCGAATCAGTTAAAGCCGTCAGCGACCTTTACGCACCTGTTTCTGGCACTGTAATCGAAATCAATGCAGCTTTGAGTGACGATCCATCTGTATTGAACGACGACCCAGTGAACGAGGGTTGGTTGATCCGTATCGAAATGGATACTGAAAAAGAGCTCGCAAACCTTATGCGCGCCCCAGATTACAAAAAATTGATCGCAGAGAAATAATTTTCGTTGATTTAGCGACAACAGTTCGCTAAATCTTTGTTTCCGCTAAAACGGTGTTGCCCCGCTGGTGAAATTGGCAGACACGCTAGACTTAGGATCTAGTGCGCAAGCGTGGGGGTTCAAGTCCCTCGCGGGGCACCAAATCTACAAATAAAAAAAGCGACCCAAAGTGGTCGCTTTTTTTATTTGTACCTTAGTACTTCACTTGGACTTTAACTCATGAACTTTGGGGGTTCCAAAAAATGCCATGACGGCATTTTTTCGATGATCGCAAAGCGATCACGCCGAAGGCGCAAGGGCCACTACGGCCCGCAGTCGCACTCCCTCGCGGGACACCCATGACTCGAATCGACCTCGAAGGTCGATTCAAGTCACCGAACTAGAAACTAGCACCGACATAGATTCTCATTCCCTCCAGAAAAGCAGTCTCCAGATATTTCTTTTTAGCATCTGCGATCGCCGACGACGAGTTTCCGTAAGTCGATGAATAATATTGCGCAAATGGAATGCCGCCACCAATCCAATCACAGCCGATTGTTAACGTAGTCCACTGCCATTGGCTTCCGATAAGAACACTGGCAACCCCAGAAGTTCCCTCGATGTTTGCGAAATCAGGCGATGTGACTTCACCTTGATATTTTATTTCGCGATAATCAGCGCCGGCCTTAACATATAAGGAGTTCCCTAAAAAGTGCTTGTAGTGAAAACCGACGGACTGTCCTTTTAAAAGCTCTTTATCTTCAGATTGCCCATCCCATTTATTAAGCGCGAAGTCGGATCTACCAATGCCCGCTTCAATTTGTAGAATGTTATTGCCATCCAAATGAAATCCTAGAATGAATTCCGACTCATTTGTTCCGATGGCACCGATCCCTACAGGCTGAATTTGCATTGTAAGATTTTTGCTTTGGCGATTTCCATAGCTGCCTCCCGATAAAGAAGATCCCGCGGCCACATCGGAAACATTTGCGGATTGAGCACAAACCTGAACTGAAGACAAAGCTATAGCAAGACCAAGAAGACCTCTTAATGGTTTCATAAAATTCCTTTTTTCTAATTTTTAAGGGTCATCAGAACGATGACCCTTGTTTCGAAAATTTATTGAATCGGCAACTGAGCCAGATTTTGTGCAGTTTGCACATCAAGAATAGCTTGGTTAATATATTTAGATATATCTTTGGCTTCGGCTAAGGCATCGGTCAAACTATCAATCTTCTTAATCATCACAGTTCCTAAAAAAGGACCTGAGACAAGAGGATCTGCCTTCGCAAACTCTTCATCAGTAATCTGCGATTGACCGTTGAAGTACTTTGGATAGTCGACTTTGTATGAATCTTTCGCTGGATAAAAATCACTGAAGCGACAAGTTCCCTCTTTCAGAGCGATTACTTTTGCTGCGAAACTATTAAATGCTTTGACCGATTGTGAGTTAAAGAATGAAAGAATCCCAGTTTCACTACGATCTAGAACTTGTCCGAATGACTCATCCAATTGATTCGATAAATAACAAGCAACGTTCCAATTCTGATTCTTTTCTTCAGCCATATTCACAACGAAACTATTGATACTATATAACTGTTGTTCCATTTGTTTTAGCAATTCGTCAGCGCGATAATTGGCGATACCAGAATAACTTTGCAAAACCCAGTTCTGCACAAAAACGGCGTCCTCTTCATCATATCCCAATAAATGCGAATACTCATGAGCAACCAAAGCGATGGTTTGAGAAGCCGCATTATCCACAGCAAGCTTCGCCCCTAAATTTTTAAGGCTGATGCAGATAGATTTTTCCTTCGGCGAATACATGCTGCCATCTACATCATTACCGAATTTATCTTGGCAACCGTCAATCGATGCATAAATTCGATAGGATAAGATTACATCTTGCATCTTATTTTTGATGGCATCGATCTTTGGATCCATGTCATAGGGATAAGCGCTCAGTTTATTAAAATAGAGGTAAAGACTCTGGCGAGATGAAAAAAGTATTTCAGTGATTCGGTTCGGTCCCGCTGGATTGGCAACGGTTGTGTCCCCGCCTCCGCCACTCATACCACCATCGTGTAAAATAGCTGCAGAACTTGTCATGGAAACAAACAGAGTCGCAGCAAGAAGCGTCCGTTGTACAAACTGTTTCATATCATCCTCGAATATAAATATTCTTATTATAGGTTCATCGAATTGGATTCACGATACCAGCGAACGTGCAAAAGTTTCTATTGATACTTTCTAAAAAATCAACTATCTATTTTAGAATTACTAAATTATGAAGAAATCAATCTACGCCTACTCAGGCTATAAAAGCTTTTTAATCGATTTGATGGAGACATTTCCTAATGGGGGACGTGGACAAAGAAAAGCACTAGCAGATGCGATTAACTGCCAAGTTGCTTATATTACCCATGTTTTGTCCGGTGATAGCCATTTCAGTCTTGAACAAATAGAAGCCGCCGCTCGACACTTCTCTTTGAGCAAAGAGGAAACCGAATTTTTACTCCTAATTCTTCAACAAAACAGAGCAGGCACAGCAGAACTTCGTCAGTTCTTTGATCGCTTAATCCGCGAACACCGCACTCAGAACAATCTTTTAAAAGAACGATTGAAGATTAAAGAGACTCTTACTCGTGAGGACCAAGCGACTTACTATAGCAGTTGGCAATACGCTGCAATTCATATCGCCTTAACTGTTCCCAAGTTGAGGACTGTGGAAAAATTGACCGAGAGATTTCAAATTCCGTCGTCACGGGTATTAGAGATCCTTAATTTTCTTTGCAGCAAAGGACTTGCGACAAAATCTTTGAATACATACAATACAACAAATCCATTTCTTCACCTCGAAAACGACTCACCGTTAATTTCCAAGCATCATAGCAATTGGCGAATGAAGACAATTCAGAATTTAGATAATAACTTGAAGGAAGATCTTCATTACTCACTAGCGTTTTCGGTTGCGAAAGAAGACCTTCCAAAAATTCGCGAAAAGCTCATCCGCGCACTCGAAGAATGTGCAGATATTATCAAGCCATCCCCCGAAGAGGACGTTGCCTGCCTTTGCGTCGATTTGTTTCAAATCTAATTCTGAGCCTTCAATCCCGCGGTCATATTTGGTTTTAAGAACTTAAATGGCATTGCGGGTTTGAACTGGCCTGTGATATCGCCGATCAGATCGTAGTTCTTCACAAGGCCAATCTTTCTGACTCCGCTACCCGGTTTGAAATTTAACTTCGCAGTTTGCACCCACACAATATTAGGGCTCATCGTGTTTTCATAGAAGTAAGTCCCTTTAGTCAAATCCGCAACCACTCGCCACCTTGTTGTCGAGATATACGGTCTGATTGGATCCGACTCGCCGAAAGGTTGCGAGACATTGCGGAGCACACTTAAAACTCCCGCAATGGCTTCGCGATAGTCAGACGTCTTTGGCAGACGTTCTTCATAAAAAGCTGCGCGCACGAAACGATCTGCTGCCGCTGTTGTTCCTGGAAGCTCTTTATCACCACCGAATCCTTTGTATTGTTTTAAGCCTTTCAATTGTTCATCGAACGGTGGAGAATTCGTCATCACTTTATAATTTCTGCTGTGATAAATCTGTGGTTGGCCTGCGATATATTCAATCACCGCCGTATCACCTGTTTTATCCGAAATCGCCAGATGCACAGTTCCTTCTTTAGGACCCACCACAGTATGAACGCTGGCGTTCAAAACTTGAATCGGAGAATTCCTCAACGAAGTCACTGCTTCATCCACTGTCGCAAAATTATCCAAGAAGTACTGCGCCCACAAACTAACAGAAACTCCTGGAATCTTGTCATTGCGAGCCCCAAAATCACTTTCAGAAAGATACAGCAAATTGGCTGTAAGACCTTTTTCATTAATTCCATCCGCAGTTCCAACATCATAAACTGACAAAATCATGCTTCCGTATTTTGAAGTCCACTTTGCAGGATTGTTTCCTGCCAAACCTTCGCGAGCCATTCCTCGAGGGAAAACCCAAAAGTTTGATTGTGTGTCCTCGGGCCAGTCCATGTTTCTGCCAACGATAACTTCTTTATTCTGGGTCGTTGATAGAATTCGGGTGCAAGGATAAGCCGGTAACGCTATGACAAAACTTAAGAATATCACCAGTGTTTTCATTTGTTCTCCAGATTTGGATTCCATTTATCAGAATCTTTTGGTGGACCATTTTGTAAAGCAAACTTTGTCTGAGCTTTCGCTATTTCACCTGCGTCTGTAGGTGTGAAAAGTTCAACACCGCCCTTCAACATGGATTCAAGCGAGCTCATCTTAATTTCAGATTTAAAAATGCTTAAGTGAGCTTGCAGTGCGGTTTTTCTCCAGAATACTGTATTCGTGCGAATCAATCGCACGTAGTGATTCTGGATATTAATTTGAATTTGCACAAGCTGGCCTGTTTTATTCAACGCGATCTTCGTGACGGTTCCGATTTTTAAACCTCGAAAAGTCACAGCATCACCAATGTTAATGGACTCTGACGTTGGCGTTTCCAAAAAATATGAAACTGTGTCTTCTTGGGATTCATCAGCTTCATTCGGCCCAAGTCTTCCTTTAAATTCCTTCTCTGGCTTTCCTTCATTCTTTCCGGGAGTCAACGCGATGTAGGGCCCACCGATGATGGTCTCTAGTCCCGAGACTCCTTGCAAAGACACTCGTGGTGTTACAATCCAAAACTTCGTACCTTCAACCGCGAGACCTTTTGCATCTTTCTGCAAATCCACCACGGCGATGACCTCTTTTTTATCTTTGGAGATTTCAACGTCGCGGACCATTCCGATAGGAACTCCGCGAAAGCGAATTTCTGTCTTTTCGGGTTGAATGTTCGCGCCATCTTCGAAGGATATTTTAATTCGAGGTCCCCGATGCATCAAATAATGAAATAGTAAGAATCCGCAAATACACAAAGCTATGAATGGAAATAGCCACACATACCAATTGGATTTTATATTTCCCAAGCCTTGTTGATTACTTTCCATTCTCGTTTTCCTCTAAAAAGCTAGGATCATAATAGGCAGAGGCTAGCATCGTAAAAATCACGACAAATAAAAACATCAACGAGCCAATGCCTGGCTGTACACGGGCCATATGACCAAATTTGAAAACAGCGACAACAACAGCAAGTAAGAAAATATCAAGCATCGACCAGCGACCAATTGCTTCGACGAACCGGTATAGTTTTAATTTTAAATCGGAATTATTCTGATCTGAATCCGTCAGTGTCAGATAAAAAAGAATCGCAAGTTTCACAAAGGGAATTACGATGCTGGCAAGAAAAACGACGGCAGCAATAGCCCATGAACCTTTGTCCGCCAAAGTCACGATGCCACCCCAAACGGTCGAGGTGTTCCTCATTCCATACATCTCGATGGTCATGAAAGGATATACGTTGGCGGGAATATAGAAAATTAAAGCTGTCACAGAAAACGACAGAGTCAAGGCCTGAGCTTGTGGGTGTTGCAGCTTTTTCTTTTCGACCATACCCCAATATATCAGGCGGACTTAGTCACGACTGCGCTCAACCGGGCTTTTGCCAATAAACAACGGATCTTTATTGGTCGTCGAAAATTTTCTCGCGGATGGCCCAGAAGTATTTCTGTTTTCTTGCAATAACGAACATTGGTTTCCTGAATCTATCGATCTTACCTAGGACGTCTGCGATACCTTTAACAAAGAATTTCTTTTCGGGCATACGATTGTGCATGCGAATGAAATTGAAATAGAAAGCGTGACAGTCTTCCGCAGAGTTCAAATAGAAATATTCACTTAAAGCATTGGCTTCCACATCGTGGTACTTCACTTCAAGGCGAGGAGTGCCTTTCTTATCAACACCATCGATAAAGGTCATGGTTTCAACGCGCATGACGTGGGCATCTTTTAAAGCCATGGCTTCTTTTAACTTTTTATCGTTATCCACCAAAATATTTTCGCAAGAAGCGCAGATACGAGCCGCGATATCATTTTCTTCGCCGCACTTTTCACAGCGCTTGAAACGGAAGCGGAATCCACATTCTTCAACTTCATGGGTGATAGGATCTTCGAAGGCCCCTTTGCATTTTCTGCCGAAGTGTTCAATCAAATCCCCTTCGCCGTCTTTCAAGCCCCAAAAGTTATTTGTGATACCACAAGAAGGACAGACGACTTCGACCTGCACCGATTGCTGGCTTGGTTTGTCATCATCGATTTCTGGCGAGAACAAATCATGCCCTTGTCCCGTATAATCCAAGATCAGGCAGTCTTTCTTACCAGGACTTAAGCGCAAGCCACGACCAATGATCTGCTGATACAAGCTGACCGATTCCGTCGGGCGTAAAATCGCAATCACATCTACGTGAGGTGCATCAAATCCTGTCGTTAAAACGGAGACGTTCACTAGATATTTTAGTTTCTGTTCTTTAAAAGCTTCGATGATCTCGTCACGATCATCCGTATCTGTATCACCAACGACCAAGGCTGACACAAAAGGTGGCAAACACTTCATGATCTCGATCGCGTGATTGACCGAACTTGTGAAGATCATGACACCTTGACGTTCCGTTGACATATCGATGATATTTTTAATAATCAACGGAGTAATGCGCTTCTGATCTTTCAGTAAAGCTTCTACTTGTGCAGTCACATAACTTGTTCCGTTCAGCTTTAAGCTAGAAAAATCATAACAAGCCACGGGCGAATCGATTTTAATTGGAGTCGTCAGGAACTCGTTCTTAATCATATAGCGAATGGATAACTCAAAGATGCACTTTTTAAAGAAACGCTCTTCCGAAGTCTGCAAAGTCTTTTTAGGAGTATTGTAGTTATAAATCCAACCCAAGCCCAATCGATATGGAGTCGCCGTCAAACCCAGAATACAAATCTCTGGATTCAATTTTTTCAACTTCGAGATCACTTGAAAATACTGAGTTTCACCATCCACAGAAACACGATGACACTCGTCGATCACGAGCAAAGAAAAGTTTTCGAAGAACTCGTCTGGCGCACGAGCAAAAGACTGAATACTTGCGAAAATGGTTTTCTGCGAAGCCTCTTTACGATTTAAGCCCGCAGAAAAGATACCGGCTTCCAATCCCAGGGAAACATACTTTGCGTGATTTTGCTCAACCAACTCTTTGACGTGGGCAAGAACCAACACACGGCCCTTTGCTAAGCGTGCAAGTTCCGCGATGACAAGGCTCTTACCTGCGCCAGTGGGCAAAACCACCACAGCGGGGGTTTTCTCTTGGCGAAAATGTTGAAGCGTCGCCTGGACGGCTTCTTGTTGGTAAGGTCGCAATTTGTACATGTGCGACAAGCTAGCACACCTGATGACCATTTTAAAGTGCGTCTATATTCGAGCTGACATCCAATGTCTCGAAATCTTTTCAAACCCGCTCCATTTTTAATCCATGTTTGAACCGCCGTTTCCCTGACATACGTCTCTCTAATGGGAGGCCAGGATGGATTTCTCGGGAAAAATAGGATGTTTGATCGCGGTTTGTTCGTTGAGTTTGGTTGCAAACGCTTATCAGTCAGACGACGTTTTATATACGAATACTACCTCCGCCTATGCTTCGAGTTATTATGACTCTTCCTACCAAGCTCCACTCGTATCGACGATTAAAAATCGCAAGAAGAAATTGAAGACACACGAAGCTTTCGAAAGCCAACGTTGGAGTCTGATTATTCCTTCCTTCGTTGTTCATGGTATTCAACCAGATCAAGGTGCATCCGCAGATATGCCACGAAAAATTGATGGTAACGGCGACGCCGTGATCACTCCTGGTATCGGGCTTCAGTATTTGGGCAATTCTGGATTTTTCGCTATCGCCGCGGGAATTAAAGATTGTTATGACAATCTGGCTGGAACATTTCAAGTTGGGAAAATGTATGAAATCACAGATGACACAAGTTGGGGCCTCTCGATAGGAGTCTACGCCAGACAGACTCCTATGTCTTGTGACTATCAACCGGGACCTCGTGGTGGATTGTATTCCTGTACCACTCTTGATAGCTACTCTTGGAAATTTATGGGCTCCGTCAACGGACAACCCGTAGATATCATCCCAATGCCATTTCTACATTTCACTACATCCATCTATCGTGGACACGATTTTCGTGTGGATTTAAAGGTTATGGGGAATGTTGTGTTAAATGAATTCGGCATTGCTGTTCCGTTCTAATTTTACCAAGCTGATTAGTCACAAAACGTGCACATTTTTTTAGACCTTCAGAAAAACTAATTTCAGGATACTTCAAAAAGGAGTTTCCATGGGATTGATGCAACAAACTTTGGCTGTCTCTATCTTACTGTCATCGATGCCATTGCTGGCTTTGGCTGACGATGCGACTCCGCCAGATCCGCCAGCGCCGATTCCTTTAACTACAGAAACAGAAAACAGTGAGGGCGTTTCCATCGTCGCTGACACTTTCGGCCGAACACTATATGTCTTTGACAAAGATTTGAATCAATCAGCCCCTACTTGTGAAGCCGCTTGCGCGGAAATCTGGGCACCCTATATTATCAACAACGATGAAGCAGCTCGCGTGCAAGCGCCGTTAGGAAAAATTTCTAGAAACAGCAATCGAATCCAACTTACTTACAAAGGCCGCCCCGTTTATACCTACGCCTATGATAGACAAAGAGGAGATGATATGGGCGACCTTGTGGGAAATGTTTGGCATATGATTCTGGCCAACACCGAAGACAGCAATTAGCGGTTCTTAACGTTCGCAATGATTTCGAAAGATTTCAAACGCTCTTGATGGTCGTAGGCATCTGATACGATCATCAATTCATCCGCTCCAGTTTCTTCAACAAGCTTCTGCATTCCGGCTTTTACTTTTTCGGGTCCGCCAATGATGGACTTGCTTAATTTGCTCAAGACGATTTCTTTTTCCATCGGATTCCAAATCGCATCCATGTTGTCCACGGGAGGTTGCAAATTGACTCGTTGATTGCGGATGATGCCGAGGAAGCGTTGATACAAAGATGTCGCAAGTTGTTCAGCACGCTGATCCGTTTCTGCTGCTAGAACTTGAACACCAACCATCACTTTCGACTCACGCAAATGTTCAGAAGGTTTAAAGCCTACGCGATAAATATCGATCGCTTGTTGCATCATCTCGGGAGCAAAATGCCCAGCAAAGGCATACGGAAGTCCCATTACGGCTGCAAGTTGTGCACTATAAAGACTGGAACCCAACAACCAGATGGGAATATTCAATCCTGCGCCTGGCACTGCACGGACTTTTTGTCCTGGTTGTGGAGGAGCTAAATAATACATCAGCTCTTGTACAAGATCCGACATATCAGCCTCACGTCCCGTCATTTCGCGACGAAGAGCACGCATTGTTAAACCATCACTTCCCGGTGCACGTCCTAATCCCAAATCAATTCTTCCCGGATACAAAGTTTCCAAAGTTCCGAATTGTTCAGCAATAATCAGCGGAGCATGATTAGGAAGCATAATACCGCCAGAGCCAACACGAATCGTTGATGTGCCGCCCGCTATATAACCAAGTAAGACAGAGGTCGCTGCGCTGGCAATACCTTCAAGATTGTGATGCTCAGCCATCCAGAAACGAGTGTAGCCAAGTTTTTCGGCGTGACGAGCGAGCTCTAATGAATTTTTGAAAGAATCAGCAATCGACTTCCCCGCTGCGACCGGAGCCAGATCAAGAACAGAGATCTTTGTATCTGCGAGTTTGTTCATAAAACCTCTTTATGTCTTAAATGTAACAGTATCTAGCACTATTAACAATGAAGAATTGGGACAGAAGACCGAGTCAATGCGAGTGAATTTTTATTCACCCTCCTAAATTTCATGAGCTACAGCATAAAGCGCGAACTTTACTTCGCCTCCTTGCGCAACGGGTACAGAATAAAGACAGATGATCATACGTGAAAGGAGCTCTTTATGGCTGACTTCACTCCAAGCAAATCAAATGGCAGCGCAAGTTCAACGTCTTTCCGTCCCTCTAGTTCAAGTTCACTTTCGAGTCCTTCGTTAAGTAGCTCAAAAAGTGACGTGATTTCCAATGTTAGAGAAAGTCTGAAAGGCGCCTATTCGACTGTTCAACAAAAAGCTCAAAGTGCGTTTAGCAGCTCAGAGGAATTTGTAAAAGCCTATCCAATCAGAACTGTGTTGGGTGCAACTGCAGTGGGATTCCTAGCGGGAATGATCGCGCGAAGAAGACACTGAGAACCTGATACACTGGAAACCTGCCGTCCCCGGCAGGTTTCTCTTTTTTTAGAAAGTCCTTATGGCTCATTCACGCATGACCGACAAGAATCAACTAAAGAAAAAGATCTCGAGTATGCGTGATCTGACCGAAGAGGTCGCCGAATCTCCGAAAGCAAAGAAGGTTCATGGACTGCGCATCATGACTCGCCAATTGCGTGCCGGCACCTGGCTTCTTGAAAAACAAAAAGCAACTCTTGATTTCGATCCAAAAGAAACCAAAAAGACATTAAAAAAATTAGGTCGTAAACTTGGAAAAAGCCGTGAACTGGACGTATTAAAGAAAGACAGCAAGATTTATTCGTTTAAGGATAAAAAAATTGACAACCAAGGCGATAAAATTAATCGCAAGTTGCAAAAAACTTTAACTAAGAAATTCCGCCAAAACTTAGAAAAAGATCTAGGAGTCATTGCGCAACATTGGCGCGTTCCTCCCCCACCGGAGATCAGAAGAATCCGCGAAAAAATTTTGTTAGCCATCAAAAAATGGCCTGAAGAGTTTCCTCAAGATAAATCAGCATTGCATCGAATTCGTATCGACGCAAAAAAAATGATCTATCGACTGGAACTTCTTGGCGAGCACAATCAAGATCTTAAAGATTTGCAAAGACACTTAGGACGCGTCCATGATCTTGAAATTCTGGAAAAAAAGTTTTCTTCGAAGAAAGAGGTCCATCGCGCGCTGAAACAGCACTTATGGAAGGCTCGCGCTAGTTATTACCGCATCCTAGACAAGTTCTAATGAAAATCTCACGCAATTGATTGCATGCGTTTTCCGGAACTGTTAGCGTTTCCCCATGGAAACACCTGCTTGGAATATAGAATCAGAATATCCGTCAATTGAATCAAAGTCCTATCTTGCTGACTGGGAAACTTTAGCCTCTGCGGTAAAACAAATCGAAAGTGGCGTGATCTCTTTGAAAGGCAAACTTGAAAAACCCGATGCGGTAAGCATCGCAAAGGTTCAAGAGCTCTTCATGATTGCAGAAAAATCTTCGATCTTGCTAGGCAATCTTTATACTTACTTGAATTGCCTCTTATCTGTGGACGCCACAGACAGCGCTGCAAAATCAAAAGCTTCTGAATTGGAGGTCTTGGGATCGAAATTCAGTCAAGCGATGACTCCCCTTTCAATTTTTATAAAACGCTGTGACGAAAAAACTTTCAAAGAGCTTTTGACAAAGCCAGAACTTAAAGCCTACGAGTTCACGTGGTCACAGCAGCGCCTGCAAGCGGCGAACCTTCTTTCTGAAAATGAGGAGACCTTGTTAGAAGGTCTTTCCATCACGGGCCACAACGCCTGGGGCAACCTTTACACAGATCTAAGCGGTAAAATGAAAGTGACCCTGCGCTATCCAGATCGCACAGAAGAAGTGGGTTTGGCGAAAGCACATTCACTGACTCGCACAAGCAACGAACTGGATCGCAAAGTTGCATGGCATGGAATTCAAGAGGCTTGGACAACTCACCAAGAAACGGCTGCGGCTATTTTGAATGCGTTGGCTGGCTGGCGCCATGAAGTGAACCAGAAGCGTTCACACACAAAACCTGTTCACTTCCTAGATCAACCTTTGTGGGACAATCGTATCAGCAAAGAAACTTTAGATGCGATGATGACGGCATGTCATAACAACATCCAAGATATTCGCAAAGCGCCTCTCTTGATGGCAAAAGTGATGAAAAAGAAACAACTCGATCCTTGGGACTTGCTGGCTCCAAGTCCGGTTGCAGGCTCTTCATCGGCCATAAGCTTCGCTGATGGGGCGAAACTGATTGCAGACTCTTTCGGTGAAGTTTCAAAAGATATGTCCGACTTTGTCAATATGATGGTGAAGAACAATTGGATTGAAGGCCGCGTTCTTCCCAACAAAACAACGGGCGCTTACTGCACGGGCTTCCCAAAAAGCCTTGAGCCTCGTGTGTATATGACTTACATGGGTTCTAACAGCGACGTTTCGACATTGGCCCACGAATTGGGTCATGCCTTTCATTCTTGGGTGATGAAGGATCTTCCTTATTCTCAGCTGAATTATCCAATGACGTTGGCTGAAACTGCCAGCATCTTTGCGGAAACTGTTCTACATGATGCCTTGGTGAAAAACGCTAAGACATTCGAAGAAAAAGTAGAGTTCGCATGGAATGACATTGAAGGAGCCATGGCCCTTTTGATCAATATTCCAACGCGCTTTGCTTTTGAAAAGCGTTTCTATGAAATGCGCCAAGACCGCGTGGTCAATGCTCAAGAACTTCGCGAGCTGATGGATAAAACATGGAGCGAATGGTACGGCCCAACTTTGTCTAAAAATGACGACTTGTTCTGGGCTCATAAACTGCATTTCGCCATCGCAGGTTTGAGTTTCTACAATTTCCCATATACATTCGGTTATCTTTTCAGCTTAAGTATTTATGCTCGCAGAAAAGAGCTGGGCGATAAGTTCATGAAAACTTATGTCGACATCCTTCGCGATACGGGTCGTATGTCAGCAGAGGACTTGATCATGAAACACTTAGGTGAAGACATCCGCAAACCACAGTTTTGGCAAAAATCCATCGACGTGGTAAAAGAGAAAATCGCTAACTTCGAAAAGCTAGTTCAATAAAAATAAAAAAAACCGCCTGATGAGGTCGGCTTTTTTTATTCTCTTTTAAAAGATTCAATCAATTACGGGTTGTATTGATCGTGGCCTTCTTCTTTCAAGTTGCTCAAAGCCTTCAAAACTTGCATTGCAGTCGCGCTGTCGTTGTTCAACAGCGCATTTTGCAATTGAATGCATAGGTCGATACCTTTTTGAATTTCTTGTTGGTAGCCCTGCATAGCCGCTTGCTGCTGGCTTGATGGCAAATCACTGACTGCCTCTGGAACCTGGCTTTGAGCTGTCTGGAAAAGCTCTGTCGTTTGTTCAGCCAGGCTTGCGCTGTTCTGATTTTGAGAAGCATCGTTCAAAGTAGCTGCGATGGCTTTCAAGTTTTTTTCAATCTGCTTCATGTTTTGTTTCAAGTTGCCTACAGACAACGAGAAATTTTTAGAACGTAAAACCATCTTTGATGATGAGTCTTCAGATGTCTTTCGGTGAGCGTGATCGATCAAGTTATTGATCTTTTCACTTTCTGCGTAAAGGTCATCCCATTTTCTGTCAGCCGCTTTTGCAGCAGCCACAACTTTGAAAGCGTCTTGGTAAACAACCAATTCGTCACGGAACTCTATCATGAAATAAACGAAATCGTCGATGTACTCTTTCTTTGCATCACCTTCAAGGAAAGTGACTTTTGAAGGAAGAAGATCACCTTCTGGATGATCGATCACAGCTTGCGCACAAGTTTGTGCCAAAGCTAACTTGTTGATCGCGTCAGCGATATCAGCATCAGTCACTGTTTCGTTTGGATATTTCGCACCCAACAAAGCAATGTGGTCCGCTTGACCTACGAACTTACCGAAATTCATCATCACACGCTGGATCGTCAAATGATCTTCTTTAGCACCCAATGGACAAGCTTTTGCTGCTACTGAAAACAGAGCAGAAACTTGGATCAGCAAAGCGACTACTAGAATTTGTGATTTTCTCATGGAAAATGTCTCCTAAAATTGATGCCTATGAAGTAACGGAAGGCCCTGGCAAAGTCATGCGTTCGGCGAAGCCTCTATGCAAATGAAAACCAACTGTTGATTAGACTATCATCTAAGGATTCAAATGACTTAGGCGCACGAAGTGAGTCCCGCGAATATCGCCCAGAACCTCAATGCCAGCTTTTCCCTGAAGAATTGATCCAGCCTCTTCCACCGAATGCCAGCCGTGTTCTGCCAAATCCCTTAAAAGTAGATAGGCCTGACCTTGCGGGGCCAAACTTGCGACGACACCTAAAAGAAGCTGTTTAAAGTCGGAATCAATAAAGAAACGACAGCGATTTTTGAATTCCGAAGGCGATAAAGTTCCCTTATCAGGAAAAAAATACGGAGGATTGCAAAGAATCAAATCGTACTTCTGCGAAAACTCGGGCCTCTGCAAAATATTGTAGTTCTGATTTACGAAATTCAATTGCGTTGTGACCGGCCCCAAGCGCTGAATATTTTCAGCGAAATGCGCACGATAGATGTCTTGGACTTCCATAAAATCAAATGTCTTCGGAACTGTTGCAAACTCTTTTCGACAATGAAACAAGTAATCCATGCCGATAATGCCGCATCCAGAACACAAATCCAATCCACGCAGTGAGGCCACCGAATCAGGATTCGTCAGTTCAAAAACTCTGCGGGCCAAGAAAACCGAATCATGAGAGAAACGGTATTCCTCTGGTTGAGAGTAATTCATCGTATAATACGGGTTGATCGAAGACATCTTGGCAGACGTCCTACCCTGTCACAGAAGTTTTTGTAAAGCACTAATCCAAGGAGCCGAAATTTTATCCAACTGTTTCTGACTCTCGTAAGGCAAATAAGGGCGAAGCTCTTGAATCGCCAGCAAAGTATGAACCTTCGCCGGAGCTGTCAGCTTCGAACCGTCTCCGTTGATATAAAAATGTTCAGCACCGTCATATAGGGACTTATTCATAGAATAGTAGGTCTCTAGGGCCGCATTCTTATAGGCCTCAATTTGTGTGATTTCGTAAGCCGCAAGCAACGCGCGAATCGCATAAGACTGAACCTCGACTTTGAAGGCTGGGTTGTTAGATTTTTGCAGCTCTTGCAGATAGTACTTATCCTGAATCAACGAATTGTCATCACTGGCTAATTGGTTCGAAATAAAATTCGCCAAAGCCACAACCAACATCTTCACATCGTCGCGACCGTCTTTTAAAGCATCTAACGGAGAACTTCCCGTCTTGTCTTTTTCTAGCAGGATCGAAGATTTTGTATTCTCGGCACCTTCAGTGGCTTTCAAAAATTCCGTCAACGAAATCAAAAACTTCGCGACGTCTTCAGAGTTCACAACATTGGATTTCTTTCCTTCAACAATATCAACAATGCCACCCATAATCGCTGTTTCAGATCCATTAGAATCATATTGATCAGCCCAAATGACATTCTTGTTCAAAGTGACCAAAAAAACGGGCGTCGCCATCTTTGTGATATCTTTCAAAAGAACAGCGACATCCCCTAGATTCAAAGCAAAGAAACTGTCTTTCGGGAAAAGAGGACGCTTCAAAGCATCCGCTTGAATTTCATTTGTCAGATCCTGGGCTTGAATAGCGCCCAACAACTTATCAAATCCGCTTTGTTTCCAGTCAGCTGTCTGACGAAGCATCAGGCTTAAGCCCTCGATCTGTTCTGCAAAGCCTGCAGCAGAAAAAGTCTTATCGTAAGCCGTCTTATCATCCGCATGGAATGAATCCAAAAGACGAATACGATCAGGAATGCGATACGAAATATGCGTGCTTGCATTTGCATAGTCCGTTACGTCCAAAGGACTTTTCACTGGCTCGACAGGTGATAGCAGCGCAGGTATCAAATTGTTCTGATCATCTCGGTAACCACCGATAGTGATCAGCTTATTGACTTGCGACAAAGCACGAGGCAATCCCAACGTGTCGTCATTGGCAAGATAGTCCATCCACAAAGCATTAATGCCTATTGAAGCCCCTGCTGTGCGCGCATCCAAATCCAAAGGACTTGCCGCTGGAGTCAACTTAATCGGAGCCTTATTCGAGGTTTCCAATTGAATCGAAGAGACTTCAAATCCCGCCACTTGCCCCTGAGTTTTACTTAAGGACTTCTTAGACCAATCACCCAATAAAGTTTTTAGATAATCCGGATAATCCTTTTGAATACCTTGAAGTTCTTGATCTTTTTGTGCAAGACCTTGAGCAATCTGATCACCGAATGTTTGTGGCAGTGTCACGATGAAGTTTTGCGCAAAGGCTTCGACCTGAGAGATAACGTAGGCCAATGTCTTCGAATTCAAATCCTGTTTCAATTTTCCAACGCCGTATTTATCTAGTTGCGGAAGAATGAAAAGCTTCTTTGCAATTCCTTTAAATAATCCGCCATTGCAGCCCGGTTTACGCAAGCAATTCAAAGCGTCGTCGTCTTGTTTTGACAGAAAATTATAAAGAGCCTCACTGGCAGGCTGGAAATCCTCTTGGCGCTCTTTTGGATCTAAGATTTTCCAAATATCCACCAAGACCGTTAGAGCCCCTTGAGCATCATTCATTCCATCAAGTTCAACAGCCAGAGCTTTCCCTTGAGCAAAACTTTTTTGCAATTCCACTGGCATTTGTACTTTCAAATCAGTCAGCGCCGTATCAATCAATTTTAAAGAACCCGAGAAAGTCTTAGTGATATAAAATTGCGGAGCCAGGTCATGAAGGCTTGCGAACATACTTCCCGTTTGCCTGATCAACTCGTCACGAACGCCACCTTCGATTTCCGCACTCATCCCTAGACGGTGAAGGTTCTTTAAAAGAAAGCTATTATAAGCCTCGCCCTGAGCAAGGTTCCGCAAAAGATTCTGTCCTGACGTATTGAAAGGAAATTCTTTCGAAATTGCTACGATCTTGTCTTTAACAGTTTGCTGAGCATTCTGAAGATCTGTGTGGATATCTTTTAATGCACCTTGCACTTCACCTTGGGTTTGGGTTGTCGCCAACATGACAAAAGGGCTCTGTCCAAACTGCATAGAAGATGTCATTGCTGGCTGAGCATAAAAGCTGCGCACCCAGGAAAAAGCCTTTTGCGAAAGCAACGGATTGTGAGTGATATCAGCCAAACGAATCATGTATTGCGCCTGATGGAAGAATGTCGAAGTTGTGACCGTGCCCTTCCAGCTTAGATCGGCAACAAAAAGATCAGATTGCTTCAAATCCTGGCTTAAATCTGTGTCTTGAAAACGGGGGCCAAACGATTCTTTTGGCTCTGCAAACTTGCGATCTTGTACTTTTGGAGCACAGGCCGAAAGGAGAAACAGAATCGGAAAGATTATTTGTAAAGTCTTTTTCATCCGTCCCCCTAGAAGAACATCGTCAGGTTGAATTCCTGAACCGTTTGACGTTCTACATTTTGTCCCGCAACCACATCTGAAACTTCCAAGGAAAAGATCATTGGAATCATCGCCGATTTTCTAAAGTATGATTTCACCGAGCTGTATGAGATCTGTCCGCGCACACGCTGCCATTTCATATTGGTATTTTGTGAAAGCAGGTCATAGCGACCGCCGCCACTGCCAGAAAAACTATCAGCATCTTTTTGTGCTACTTCGTAACCGGCACCCAAAGTAAAGCTGTCGGTCAGTTCAACAAACATATTGCCGCCCACGGTTGTTGTATTTCCCAATTGGCGATTCAATTCCTGTTTCGAGTTTTCATCAGGCAATGTATCGTTTTCATCCGTCGGAACACGCTCTGTGATTTGATCTTTTAAATTGTACTGATAGGCCACGTAAGGGACGAACGTAAAACGTGACCAAAATCTGCGCGAATAAGCAATCGTGTTTGTCAGATTCGTGCGACCGAAAATATTAATCGCAGCCAAATCATCACAATCATATTTAGGACCTGTTGGAAGATTGAACTGAGCTTGATACAGCAAGGCTTGATCGGCATCTTCATAAAATCGGTACAGACTGACTAATTGAATGTCTCCCAAGAAAGTGTCGTTGTGATTCGTCAGAGGCTTATAGCCTTTAGAAACCAGAGTGCTTTGAGTTTCTGTCGCAAGATTCGTGTTTAAAGCATCATCAAGCTCTTTACTAAGACCAGAGAATTGCCTTTTGTAGTATTCGATATTCGAGAATTGTTGCGCCAGAGAGATCTTATTTTGATAAGTCACGACCGGGAGCCCAATGCCCACCGTCCATTTATCGGTGATACCTCGAGCATAAACCGGGGCAAAGTATTTCACAGTAGGTGCTGTATCGACGCGCAGAACTCCAAGGTTAAAGTTGTCGCCAAGTTTGTTAGCACCGAATCTATCCAATGCCTCGATCAAGCGTTTCGCATCAGAACTAAAATTCACCAAATGAGCTGCGTCAAAGACCACGGATTTATAATCACCAAGTTTCATCAATGTGCCATTGTCGGTGTACTTTTCATCGATGCCATTGATTGTTCCATAGCGGAAAGAAGGACTGTCGATGCCTGCGGGCAAAGTGTCAGTGGATGTCATCCCATGGGCGCAAAATGCAACCAGCATGATAGATAGTGATGTAAGAATTCCCCCGAATCTCACGTAAAACCCCGCCCAATTTTAGATAAGTCTTTGCAACAAAAGGTGCGAAGACTTTCTCAGCGAGAAGCGTGCCAGAACGCGAATTCTTGCTCACAAAAAAATTTGAATCAGTACTCTAGTAGAATTTGAACTCTAAATTAGAGTAACTGCTACAACACACTAATGACAGATTTTCCCTAGTAAACTCTGCTCGGGCTCAAGACGATTTTTTGTTCCGAAGTTGCTCGCGGCATAGTTCAAAATATCTTTGGACGAATTTTGTCCCACCGGTGAAAGCTCCATTTCACTGCGGAAGGTTGGTGTATAAGCGACACCAAAAATTCTAGCTTTCTGATTTCCCGCGCGAGTCAGCCCCAGGTAAGCCACTGTTCCAGTTTTTCTTGGGATATCTTTTTGGAACGCAACGAAATTTCCCAAGGCATAAACAATCAAACCTTCTCTTCCGTCTTTGGTTGTGTATTTTTCCCACGGCTCTAGCACATGAGGATGTGAACCAATGACGGCCACCGCACCCGCATCGATGAAGCGTTTTGCGTAAGCTGTCTGATTGGTATCAGGCAACGGCTGATATTCTATTCCCCAGTGAGGGTAAACAATCACCGCATCCACGTCGGATCGCCGCGAAAGATCTTTGATGATATCCAGAGTCTCGCTTTTGTAGCATAAAAGAATCTGACCCTTGCGATCTGGATTTCCATTGATCATTTCTGTGCAACCAAGAAAAGCAATGCGCATGTTTTTGATTTTCACGATGTCATAGAAGTTTGCATTTTGCTCATCAGATCTTTTTGTACCTATTGTTTCAAGACCCACTTCTCGAGCGGAAGTAATTGTCTTATCAATGCCGAGCGAACCGCGATCCAGGGCGTGATTATTCGCAAGTGTTAACATGTCATAGCCAGAATCTTTCAAGTCGGCCAAAATGCGCGGATGATAGTTAAAGACCATGTTCGTGCCTGAGTAGACAAAATCGTCGTAAACAAAACCGATGTCCCCATGATCTTTACCGTGAATATCGACCCCCATGGCAGAAGGTCCTTCCAGATTTGCCACCGAAAAATCTGCTTTTTGAATAAGCGAATTGGTCTTCTTCCAGATCTGTGAGAAATGCTTCGAACCTGACACCACGCCTTGATATAAAGGCTTGTGAATCAAGATGTCGCCCACGAAAGACAATGTCACAATATCGTTATCGCGATTGCAGGGCGTAGAAAAAGAAAAATCGCGGGAATCATCTGCGAATGCCAATAAGGGAGCGCAAAAAATAAAAAATAAAAGCTGCCGGTACGTCATCGGAGGAACTCCTTAGCACAGACAGCTTTTGTATCAAAAATATTTTTTTAAGTGTCGTTACAGTTCAGCCAGTTTATTGTTCTTTCGCTGATGTAACACGGTCCCGGGCAACTTGCCCTTTACGTGATCTTGCTTTTTCAAAGCCCGCAATTCTCTTCGACATTCTACGACCTGCAGCCAAATCAAGAGTTTCCTCTTTAGCATGTTTTGAGTACTGTTTCTTTTGATCTTTATAGATGAAATTATTACGTGGAGTATCCTTCAACTCCACTTTCATTTTTGGTTGCGGCGTTAAACTGCGCTTTGCTTTGATCGCAGGTTTCGCTTTTACTTTGTCCATACTTTGCATTTTCTTAGCAAAGCGGGCTCTTACTTTTGTAAGGCTTTTCAGTCGGAATTCCAGTAAACGAGCCTTTTCTTCGCTCTTTGCATTTTTCGATGTACGATACTTGCGCAATAATTTTTCGGTCTGTAACATGGCCGAATTCAAACTTCTGCGAGAGATATTTTTAAGTTCTTTCGGAGAGCTTTGATTGAACAACTTGAATTCAGCCTTCGTTAAATTTTTCCGTACTTGGGCATTTTGAGCGGCCATGACGAACTCCTTTCATATCCCTTTTATCTTTTCATGGAATGCGCAAAGGGCCCTATATCCAAGGTTGTGAATTGTAGGAAAGCATAGAAAGACCTAGCCTTTCCGCGCCTATAGCACTTAACATTTCTTCGAGGTGACAATGAGTTTAAAGCGTATCTGCGTTTATTGTGGAGCAAGCTTGGGCAACAACCCTGCCTTCGCTCGGGCAGCAAAAGAGTTGGGCCATCTTTTAGCAAAACAAAACATCGAGCTTGTTTATGGCGGCGGCAGAGTGGGCCTCATGGGGGTCGTTGCCGATGCTGTTCTTGAAAAAGGCGGCAAGGTCACCGGCATTATTCCACAAAAACTTTTAGACCAAGAACAAGGTCATACAGGTATTCAGGATTTGCGCATCGTCAACGACATGCACGAAAGAAAAGCAGCCATGGCAACATTGGCCGATGCTTTTATCGCTCTCCCCGGAGGTTTTGGCACCCTAGAAGAGCTTTTCGAAGTGATGACTTGGTCACAAATCGGTTATCACCGAAAGCCTATCGCCGTCGTTGATGTCGACGGTTACTATGGTCATATTCAGGCCTTTATCACTCACGCGATTCAGTCAGGATTAGTTAGGCCCGAGTTTGGCCAGTATTTTCAGCTTGCGAAAAATCCTCAAGAGGCGTTAGAAACTCTGTTCAGAGCCATTTAAACAGCTTTGACCGTCGATTTTGAAATTTCACAGTGTAATTAGGGCATTGGGTCCATAATCCCTTGCCCTTCCCGGCGCCTTTCTGTAGTTTCCTCGGACTTATGAGTTCACAAAAATTTACTGATCTTCCTCTGATTGAGCCTCTTCAAAAAGCTGTTGCTGAATCAGGCTATACGACGCCAACCCCTATTCAACTTCAATCGATTCCTCACTTGCTTGAGGGACGTGATCTTTTAGGTTGCGCACAAACTGGTACTGGTAAAACAGCGGCCTTCGCTTTGCCAATGCTTCAACTTCTTTACAAAAATCATCGCAGAGCGGAACCAAAACATCCTCGCGCTTTGATTCTTTCTCCAACTCGTGAATTGGCCATCCAGATTTACGACAGCTTCAAAACTTACGGTAAGCACATCCGTTTGAAATACTCTGTGATCTTTGGCGGAGTCAGCCAAGGCCCACAAACAAAAGAACTTACGGCAGGTGTTGACGTTTTGATTGCGACACCAGGTCGCCTACTTGATTTGATCGAGCAAAAATATGTTCGTTTGGATAAACTTGAAATCTTCGTTTTGGACGAAGCCGATCGCATGCTTGATATGGGCTTCCTACCTGACATTCGTAAGGTCGTTCAACTTTTGCCTAAACAACGTCAAAATCTTTTCTTTTCTGCGACAATGCCGAAGGATATTAAAAAACTTGCGGATTCTTTGCTAACAGAGCCTGTTCGCGTTGAAGTAACTCCGGTTTCATCAACGGCAGAAATGATTCAACAGCAAGTGATGTATGTGGATCGCAGTAAAAAGCGCGATTTGCTTCGCACTCTCTTGAAAGACAAAGCCTTCCAGCGCGTGATTGTCTTCACCCGCACAAAACATGGTGCAAACCGCGTGGTGGAAACTTTGATGAAAAATCAAATCCCAGCGGAAGCTATTCACGGCAATAAATCTCAAAATGCTCGTCAACGTGCCCTAGAGAATTTGCGCGAGGGACGTATTCGCGTGCTAGTTGCGACAGATATCGCAGCTCGTGGCATCGACATCGACAATGTGACTCACGTGATTAACTTTGAATTACCTCATGAAACAGAAAGCTATGTTCACCGAATTGGACGTACGGCCCGTGCTGGAACGCAGGGTATTGCCATTTCTTTCTGTGATGCAGAAGAAAAGTCCTTCCTCTTCGAAATTGAAAAACTCATCGGCAAAAAAGTTCCTGTGAATGCCGATCAGCCGTATCATTCTGAAGAGGTTGCTAAAGCGCAAGTAATGTCTAAAGGTAAAGCGAAAGCTATTATCGAAGGACGTGGCGAACGTGATGGCGGCGGTCGTGGCAATGGTAAAATTCAAAAACGCCGTAGATTTAATCCGCGCAAAGCTCCTCCGAAGTTTGAGAAGAAAGGTGCGAGTAAGTAATGAATATGCACTCGACCCAAGCGAAAATTCAGAAAGCCGTTCTTGTAGGCGTTCAATTGCCTCGCGTGACGGATGCCGAGTTAAAAAGCTCATTGGATGAACTGGCTCGTCTGGTTACAACTTTGGGTTATGAAGTCGTGGGTCGCACATCTCAACGTCGCTCTTCGACCAGAACAGCGGCGGTCCTTGGTGACGGAAAATTGCGTGAGCTTTCTCAATGGACCGGTGGCAGCGGTGACGTTGCATCCATGGTCGTTAAGAAAAAGCATAAAGCTGCTTTAAAATTTGATTCTAATAAAACTTCCGACGAACTTGATGAAGAAAATGAAGAATTCATCGAGGAAGACGAGATCAGCGAAGAAGAAACGACTGATAGCGAAGCTCCTAAAGAGCGCGCTGATGTTGTGATCTTCGACTGTGATCTTTCCCCTTCTCAATTGCGCAATCTTGAAAGTGCCACAGGTGCGACTGTTTTAGATCGCACGGGCGTAATCATTGAAATCTTCAGCCGTCATGCGCGCACTCGCGCCGCTCGCTTGCAGGTTGAAATCGCACGCCTCACATACGTTGCTCCTCGCCTGCGAGAGACTGGTGGTGGTGAAGACCGCGGCGGCGGTGGAGTCGGTGGCAAAGGTGCCGGTGAAACAAGCATTGAACTTGACCGTCGTAAAATTCGTGATCGTATCAAAGAACTTAAAAATGAATTGGGTGCTATTGGGCAAGAACATTTGACCCGTAGATCACGTCGTCAGCAAGAAAACTGTGTGGCCTTAGTAGGGTATACAAATGCCGGTAAGTCATCGCTTATGCGTGCGATGACCGGCAGCGAAGTTCTTGTCGCCGATAAGCTGTTTGCGACTTTGGATACGACAGTTCGCGCTATCCATCCTGAAACTCGTCCTAAAATTTTGCTCTCTGATACTGTCGGTTTTATCAAAAAGCTTCCTCATGATCTGGTGGCGTCTTTTAAATCCACTTTGGATGAAGCTTTGAATGCCTCCTTGCTTTTGTATGTTGTGGATTCATCAGACCCATCATTCCGATCGCAATTGGAAGTGACGAAGTCGGTTCTTGGCGAAGTCGGCGTCGAGGATACTCCGAGCTTTTTAATTTTGAATAAGCGCGATCGTCTTTCTGCAGAAGAAAGCGCAGCTCTTCGCAAAGAATTTCCTGACGCTATTCAACTTTCGACTCGCAATCCACAGGATCTTCAAGATCTGCGCGCCCGCCTCATTTCTTTCTTTGAAGAAGATATGGTCGATGAAGACATCATCGTGCCTTATTCGATCCAAGGGATTATTGGAGAAGTTCGAGCTAGACTGCGCGTGCTGTCAGAAAGTTACGATGAAAAAGGCGTAAAAATCACGGCGCGTGGAAGTTCTGAGGATTTTTCGAGAATTCGCAGTAAAATTCAACAAGCGTTGGATGATAAAGAATAAAAAATCAGTAATGAATTTTCGGTAACTGGACGCGATTCAGGTGTTCCCTGAAACTGCGTCCAATGAAAAACTCTTTGCAACTGCCCTTCACAACATTGGTCTCTACATTAAGCTTTGTCATTAGTCCACCCGCAGTTCGCGCCGAAACACGTGGTGACTTTAATCGCAACTGCGAGCGAAGACTTCTAGGTCCTCATTATGAAGGCCGCCTTGTACCGGTCGAAACAGAAGCCCATGAAACTTTAATTGAAGCAGAACCTTTGATTTTTGTTCATGGCATGTCAGGCTCTGTAAAAAATTTCGCGCATCTGATTCCGGCAGTTCCTAAGTTCATGGAGTATCATCTTTTCTATTTTGCTTACGATGATATGCACCGCTCTTTAAAGCGTTCCGCATTGGAACTTGCAGAATCCATTCTTGAAATGCATGCACCCCGTGTAACCATTGTAGCTCATAGTATGGGCGGTCTTGTGACTCGAGAGGCCTTGAATATTCTTTCTCAAAAATATCCAACAGAATATTTACCAGAGGTTCATGTTATCGCCGTAGATTCCCCATGGCATGGCGGCAGCTCTCGCAATTGTGAAATCAAAGGGTCTCATTTAGATAACTTTGTGGAGTTGTTCTTGCCAGCGGCAGTGGCAGATATGCGCACTTGTTCTGATTTCTTTAAGTCACTTTACCACGTGCCATGGCCTCAGAAATTTTCTATGACATTGTTCTTTGCTGAAGAAGGAAATCAGACTTGGGACTATACGGAAACACCTTTGAAGGAGATTCCGCAAAAAATTGCGGATTATATTTCTAAGGGAAAACCTGTAACTGGAAATTTGTATGAGCTTTATTTCTGGGATGCTCTTCGTACTTCGTCTCAGTATTCCTATTTTGAAGTGAGTCTCCATTCGCTTCAAAAAGAAAATCCTCTTTCTGCGGATATCGTCCTGAAAGAGCTGCAAACATACTTCCCTCGTTTACCGGGAAATCACAGTGACGTGCTTGCGCCTCATCCGGATCGAAAGACAGATCTGCCCCGTTATTTAGAGCAGATCCTTTAAGCTATTCGCCCGTCGTAACCAAGCGAACTGAAATGTCTCTGGTTCTTGTTGTATCAGCCTTTTGCAATCTCACCAGAGAGCTGCTGTAGGCCTGTGCAACTTCGCTTTGTGGAATTTGCTCCAACACTTTTTCATGCAAGGTCTTCTCGTCCATGGAAGCCCCTTGAATCAATCCGTTGAAGTTGCTCACTGCCGCGAATGACATCGAGCTTGTTAAAAGAATCAAAACACCTGTTATCTGAATATTGAAGAAGCGCATCCTTGCCCTCCCTTATTAGAAAGACACAGGGCCAAAATCTCTCGGTTAATGAACCGGCCCTTGGTCCCCTAGGAATGTCACTGTTTAGGATTTAAACGCATTTAAGATCGCCCTTTGCAATATATCCCTTCTCGAGGAACTTTCCAGGGCACTGCCTTTGCTTCCAATTCTATGATGGCCTGGATACTGCGAATTCTTCTATTTTTAAGCTTTTGGAGCTCGATGGGGTTTGCCCAGGAACCTGCTTGCCCAACAGCTGATTTGCGCCAGCGCCCTTGGCCAGCTTTGCATTATCATCAGCCCGGAAAAAGCTGGTGCTATGCCATCGTAACTTCGGACCTTGTAAGCGCAGAGATGCACACCCCGGTTTCAGCTGTCTCTCTAGCGAACTTCACAGAGCGCAGTCAGGATTCTTATGAAAGTAAAGTGAAGGCCTACATTTACCGCAATAATAGTTTTCTATATCGTTTCTCATTCATTGGTCAGTCTTACGAGACAGCTTTTTCTGTTTCTCAAAAGCAGGGCATGTGTACTTACTCAATCTTAGATCAAATGCGTGATCAGCCTCATGTTAAAGATATTTATCTTGATGACGTTTTTTATGAACTAGAAAAAATTCGTTCACAAAATCCACAAGAACTTCGCACACGCCTGCATGGACTTTTCGATTCCTTACGTGCTGGATTTGCAGAGCAGGTTTTCGCACAGGCCTCGGATAAAAAGCGTCCTCTGATCGATATTGCCGTGGATCTTTCTTGTGAAAAGAAAGTCGATATCTCGACACTTGAATTAATCAGTCGTGACTTAAATAAAATTTCTGAAGAGGACGCTGCGAGTTCTATCAGCGCTTTGTTGACCCAGGGAAAAACTGTGGGCATCGGCTATAACTCGAAACTTCTTTATCAGCCTCGCTATGCCGCCCGCGAACAAACAGATCATGCCTCAATGTTGGTAGGACAGTATTTTGATCAAAATAGCAAAACCTGCAAGTACGTCATTCGTGCGACGGATCTTTACACTTGTCAGGTTTCTGATCCGTCTTTGAAATGTCAGAATGGATATTTCACCGTGAATCGCGAAGATGCTCTGCAAGCCATGGGCACCTTCATGTGGTTACAAAAACCTTAAGAGTGGGCGCCTTTGTGACGAGCCCACAGCAACAACCCCGTCGAAAGAATACAAATCAAGGCGGCGGCAAAATAGGGTGCTCCTGCGAACTGAATCGCACCGTTTGGCGCCGTAAAGCGTGCAAATAAATCAGTATAAAGCAAAGGCCCGATGATCGCAGTCAAACTTGCGATCGAGATAAGACTGCCTTGCAGCTCACCTTGCTCATAGGGCGGAGTATTTTTGGAAATCAGTGACTGAAGCGACGGCCCTGCAATTCCCGAAAATGCTAACAGCGGAAGAATCAAATACATCATCCAACCCTGGCTCGCGAATGCATAACCTAAAAAGGCCACAACATTGATCCATGTCCCCACATTTAGCGAAGTGATCTCGCCAATTTTAGGAATAATGATTCGAGTCAGATAGCCCTGCCCAATCGCGATCATCACGCCGACCGCCGAAAGTGAAAGTCCCACTTCGAACGATGTCCAATTAAATTTGTACTGCGTATACAATGTCCAAATACTCGGATGTGAGTTACCCGCAAGATACAGAAGCAAGTACACCCACACTAAAATACCTGTGGCAGACGGTTTTAAAATTTTAAATAGTGAGCGGAAGGGATTTAATTTTCCAAGAACCACATGGCGACGATGAGCCTTATCCAAAGATTCCGGCAAAATGAAATAACCAAAAGCAAAATTCAAAATATTTAGAATCGCAGCCCCAATGAATGGCGCTTGATGACCATAATGTCCTAACAAACCACCTAGGCCTGGGCCCACGATAAAACCCAAACCAAAAGCAGCACCAATCATTCCGAAATTTGCGGAACGATTTGAATCATCAGAGATGTCAGCCATATAAGAGCTTGCCACAGTCATACTTGCTCCCGTTAATCCGGAAACAATTCTGCCCGCAAATAGAATTCCCAATGTAGGAGCAAAAGCCATCAAAATGTAATCAAGACCCGCCCCTAAAAGAGAAACCAGCAAAACAGGACGTCGCCCAAAGCGATCCGAAAGTCCACCAAGAACAGGTGACGCTAAAAACTGCATCAAGGCATAGACAGAAATGAAATACCCGAAATAGTGATTCACAAACTCTGGATCATGACCAAAGCGGCGAATAACCTCTGGAAACACAGGGATTAATAAACCGATTCCTAGCGCATCCAATAGAATCGTCATAAAAATAAAGCGCACGCTGGCGGCTTTGCTTGCTTGGGCCATGATTACTCCACCCTAGGTCAATTTGAGAAATACTCTTAAGGGACTTTAAGTAAGATAAAGGTAGTGGCGCATAGAGTAAATGATCTTCCTCTCATTCCGTTTTCAAAATGCGATGCAAAGAAGTCAATTTGGCAAAGATGCAAGGCTTTCCTCTGTTTTCAGAACAAGCTGTGCTATCCTATTTCAAGAGCTGGAGGTTTTTATTTACCACGGAGAACGCTTCAACAGTATCAGTCACTTGATCGGTGCCGTTTTATCGGTGGTCGGTGCTTCTGTCATGGTCACGATGGCGACCATCCAAGGAGATGCCTGGAAGATTGTCGGCACCAGCGTGTATGGCGGAATGTTAGTTCTGCTTTATACCATCTCGACCCTCTATCACTCGTTCCAGGGTAAAACGAAAAAGATTCTGCAAAAACTTGATCACATGTCGATCTATCTTTTAATTGCGGGAACGTATACTCCGTTTACGTTGATTACTTTGCGCGGACCTTGGGGTTGGTGGTTGTTCGGCATCAATTGGTCACTGGCTGTGTTGGGAATTATTTACGAACTGACGTTGTCACACAAAACGCGTTTGCCGTCTTTAATCATGTACGTGGTGATGGGCTGGTTGGTGGTTGTCGCGATGAAGCCTTTGACGGCGCTTTTGCCGCTGCACGGACTCATTTGGTTAACTGCTGGAGGCATTCTTTATACCGGCGGCATTGGATTCTTTATCTTCGACGAGAAAGTAAAACATTTCCACGGCATTTGGCATTTATTTGTGCTAGCTGGCAGTATCGCGCAGTATTTCTGCGTGGTGCTTTATCTTATCTAAATTGATGCAGCGATCTTTGTGTTCTAGCACTGCCTTTTCTTCCGCGGAAATCTCGTGCTATTCTTGATGAATCAAAAAGGAAGTTTCCCTTGAGCAACGAAATTTTTGGCGCCCTTCATGTTCAAACTCCTCACGATCTTTCCAAAACCTTGGATAAGTATGCTTGCGTGTCCATCATCCTTCGCGGTCCCATAGACAACTTGGAAGTGGGTTTTATTCAAAGAGCTGCTAACGAGGATGATCGCTGGTCAGGGCATCTTGCATTTCCCGGTGGCAAAAAAGAGGACACGGACTTCAGTGATCTGGGGGCGGCCCTTCGTGAGACTTTCGAAGAAATCGGCGTCGATCTTTTGCCTGAAGAAAATATGGGGCGTCTGAACGACGTTCAGGCACGTAAACAAGGCTCTCTTTTAGAGTTCTATATTCGTCCCTTCGTCTTTTATACCGAGCGAGAATTCACTGTAAAATTAGATCCGGGAGAAGTGGCCGAGTTCTTTTGGATGCCACTCAATGAATTGCGCAACCCCCAACGTCAAACTACCTATCAATTTAAGCGTGGTGATGTGCATGTGGCTTTACCTGCGATCTTCTTAGACCGCGAGATTCCACTGTGGGGATTAACGTATATGATGACACAAAATCTTCTGAAGATTTTAGAAGAAAATCAACTCATCGCTGCTCTGTAAGAGCTACTCCGACGAAGTCGGAGTGTAGGCCAGTCTCCGACGAAGTCGGAGTGTAGGCCAGTCTCCGACGGAGTCGGAGTGTAGACCAGTGCCCGACGAAGACGGAGTGTGAACCAATGTCTCAAAAAGAAAAACCAGAACGCCTATTCGCTCTGGTTTCTATCTAAGCTTTAAATAAAAAAAGCAGCTCGTATTTACGGTGGCCCTGTCTCGGTTCGAGAAGGCAATTCACGAATCTCCTTGTTGAAGATATATTCGTGACGTACTACGTTTTTAGCCATTCAAGGCCTCCTTCTTATAGGTAATAAGCTTATCGGCTGGACCTTTGGATAGTTGAGGGCGAATTTTGAAATTTTCAAAAAAAGTTTAAACGAAATGCAAACGCTCGCGTCTCTAGCTGCGACAGCAGGCTATTAAGTTCATAGATTTTCACAGAGAATTCTATTTATCAGAGCGATTGCTCAAGGGCCGCCAAAGATCCCTTCTTGAAACGAGATACCTACCATGCTGAAGAAGTGCGCATCGCAAAGACTTTCTTAAAATTTGTTAGCGCAAAATTTTAACAAACATCACTATAGACAATGTGATGCCAACGAAGATAACCAAACGACGGATAGCAACTTTACCTACTTTACGTGCAACCCCCGCCGCACCGTAACCACCGACGACAGCGCCAATAGCCATCACGGCGATGTAGGGCCAATACACCAAGCCCGAAAAAGCAAAGATCACTCCGGCGATACCGTTAATGGCGATAGAAAGAAAACTTGTCATCGCGGTCATCTCTAGCATATCCGTCAATCCCATAATGCCCAATGCCGTAAGCATCAGAATGCTCATACCGGCGCCGAAGTATCCACCATAGACTGAAACCAACAATTGCAAAGCAACGGCCGCGATAATGGCTGCACGACTGCGACCTGATTCTGTGCCGAGGCTTTTAAGTAAACGTTCCCGCACGGGAGCTTGAATAATAAAAAGTATCGTCGCAAAGATCAAAAGCCATGGAACAATATGTTCAAATGCTTCAGAAGATGTATGGCGCAAAAGTACGGCGCCAACGGCGCCGCCGATCAAGGCGGGAATCATCAGCCAACGATAGAATTTTGGCACTCGCGCAAGTTCTTGACGAAAACCCCAAATGCTTCCAAGCGAGCCCGGCCAGATTCCCACGGTGTTTGTGGCGTTCGCAATCAATGGTGGTAAGCCCAAGGCTAATAAAATTGGAAACGAGATCATCGTTCCACCGCCTGCAACCGAATTGATGGCTCCAGCTAAAAATGCCGCTAAAAAAGCGCCGCCTAATTGAAGTACAAAATGCCCGTCCATGACAAGCAGCCTACTCCCAAGATTCGCTAGCAACAATTGCTAATTTTTATTCTATTAGGAAATAAAAAAGCCCACCGCTTGGCAGGCTTTTTTAAGCTTTTCTTTCTTTAGAAACTCTAACGATTATAAAATCGAGAACGTCGTAGAGAAGTTGATCGTCGTTGAATCCATCTCAGCACTCTTCGGATAGAAGTTGAGGTATGGAGCGAAGTAGATGTCCCGAGTGAATGCGTAACCACAACCAATGCGTTGACTCAATGTACGATTCCACAAAGCTGTTCTGTTGTTATCCATGCCGCGTGGGTTGATGAAAGCAATCGCCAATGAAGAATAGGCATTGAAGCGGTCAGTGAAGTTGTACTTCATTTGTGGGTAGAATGCCAAAGTGTAAAGCCCTGAATTGCTTTCTCTAGTTGTCTGCGGTCCACGCTCATAGAAGTAGTATGCAAAAGACGTATCCAACTCTGCGGCAAATTTAGTCGTCCCGATATTATGAACTAGATAGTTATCATAGCTCACACCGGAAGTTTCACCAGCGGCACGCCAGTCAGGATTTGTTACCAACGTCGCACCAAAGATATGGCGCATTTGAGTATCGAAAACGCGTTGAGAAATATCGTAGCTAACGAATGGATTTTTAACGTCGTAGCGTTTCACACCTTGGACCGGAGTCAAAGCACTGACGCCTGTACCCAAGTTCACCGCAGAAATTGAGTCTAAACGGTAGCGAGCACTGATCGAACCACCGATAGCAGTTTCGTAAGTCCCGATAGAACCATCTGGATTTGGTTGCATCTTATTGCTCAAATCACCCACAGGAGGACCACTGAAGCTCAAGTTGAATTTCAGAGAATAACGAGACAATGAGCCGCCATTCGCTTTTAAACTCGCATCAGTGATGTTTTTGTCTTCTTCGAATTGTTTATTACCTATGACACTGTTCACGCTTGTTGTTGACGTCCCAGTTGTTGCCCCAGAGGCCTCAACAGAAGGAGCTGAAAGTGTCGTTGTAGACGTTTGAGCTACCGCGTGGGCAGACAAACCTAGAATGGCACAAAAAACGAGGCCTTTTTTCATTGATTTCTCCTGAGTTCGCAAGTTTTTAACCGCTGAGACCAGGAAAAGAAAGTCAGGTTTTCATTAGTACCGCAGTGCTGAAAAAAATACTCTTCTGTCTAAATTGTACGAACCTTGTGCACCACCTCGGGCAGAAGCTCTATAACGTCAGAAGCCATCATGGAAAGCTCATCTTTTCCGCGAGCTACCCATAAATTCGCACAGGCGCCATGTAAATAGGCACCTAATAAAGCCGCTCTAGTTGGTGTCAGATTTTGAGCTCTTAAAGCCGTAATCATCCCAGCCAAAACGTCACCAGTTCCGGACTTCGCCAGTGCCGAGTTTCCAGACATAATTCGATAAGTCTTCCTTGAGTTTCGAACCAAAGTCCCATGACCCTTCAATAATACGATACACCCCGCAAGCTCTTGCCCACGCAAAACGGCCTGGTGACGATCACTTTCAATTTCCGAAGAATCCATATTTAAACAGCGAGCCAACTCCCCTGCATGAGGAGTGATGATCCAAGAGGGCAGCAATGGAAACAACCTTTGCTGCGCACATACCGTGATGGCATCTGCATCCAAAATCACCTTGTCGAATTTTCGTCTTTTCAAATCGCGAATCACTTGTGCGGTGAAATCGTTCACTCCGAAACCCGGTCCCACTAAAATGGAATCAAATTTTAATTCCTGCCAATGCTGTTGTTCCAAATCAGCAACAAGAAAATCTGGATTTTCTAAAGAGGAAACATTAATGCCTTTTTGCGCCAACACGACGTAGCCACTTCCCATGCGAAGAGCGGACTTCGCAGCAAGAACTCCGGCCCCTGGGTATTGCGAGCTTCCCGCTAATAATAAACTTCTGCCTCGACGAGACTTATTGTCTGTTGAAGAAACAGCCGGTAATAATTTTGCCGCCGCTTTTTTGCGAAAGTTGTAAATGAGGTCACTCTTCATCTTTTCCATTTTAGTCCTTCATTCCTCGGCGCGTAAAGTTGACTCGCCAGTATTACACCTCTGCCATGGTACTTGTGGCAATCGCAATCCGTGCTAAATTGTTTGTATGAAGTCAAAAGTCCTCGCTGTACTCGTATTGTTTTTCTCTCTGTCATCATTTGCTCAAGTTGAAAAATGTGTCCGCATCTTTCGTGTTTCAAGTAACGATTATGCTCCGCTTTTTTTTCTGACGAAGGATAATAAACCCGCGGGTTATTCTCACGATTTATTTGAAGAACTTAAAAACCGCATTGGTTGTGACTTTGTGCTTGAGGCTGTTCCTGCACCTCGGGCAATCAATGATTTTTCGAATTATCGTACCGACATTGCAGGCCTCTCTCCGCACGTCGCGATGCTCGATCAGTGGGGGGAGTATGTGCCGCTCTACAAAACAGCACGTATCCTGGTAATTAATAAAAAATTCTACGATCCTAAGAAAACTATTGAAGACTATCTACGTTCTAAAAGTATGACTTTTGCCGACCAGATTGGGGGAAGCTTTTTCTACCAACCCGCCGAGCTTGATTTGCTGAGAAAATCCAACCGCCTGATTGAAGCTCCGAATCCAATTTCAAGCTACCGTTTTATCAAGGCCAATCGAATTCAAGGATTTTTCTCTTCACCGGTTTTGCATCGCTATTTCCTTAGGGGGCCAGTGAAGGCGCCACAGATGCAAACTCTTCGCGACCCCTCCCACAAGCTGGAAGTGGGCATTTATCTATCGAAAAAGAAGCTGACAAAACTGGAGCACGATAAAATTATCGAGGCAATTAAGGCCATGAAACAAGACGGCACCTTGAAGAAACTTCTTTTGCCTTATCTTGATAAAGAAGATGTTCCTTACTATGAGGATCTATAATATAACTACCTCATGATTATTCAGAGTGACGCGGACTTAGATGGAATTAAAAAAATTGGCAAAATCGTTGCCAATTGCCTTCAGTACATGATGCAAAAAGCAGAACCAGGAATGACAACGAAAGAGTTGGACGATCTTGGTGGCGCTTATCTTGAGCGTCATGGCGCTCGCTCTGGGCCAAAGCTTGTTTATAATTTCCCAGGGTTTAATTGCATCAGCCTTAATCATGAAGCCGCCCACGGCGTACCTTCTGCCACAAAAAAAATCCAAATGGGCGATATGCTTAACATCGACGTTTCTGCAGAGCTTAATGGCTACTACGCTGACAACGGCGGCTCGATGATTATACCTCCTGGAACCAAAAAAGATCTTCTTCTTTTAGAGGCCACTAAGAAGGCCCTGGAAAATGCCATTTCTGGCGTGAAGGCGGGCGCTGCTATCAATCAAATTGGCGCCAATATCGAGAAGATCGCAGACCAGTACGGCTTTTCCATCATTGAAAACTTAGGCAGTCACGGCGTTGGCAAAAGTCTTCATGAAGAACCTGAATTCATCGCAGGCTTCTATGATAAGCGCGACAAGCGCGTCCTAAAAGAGGGACATGTCATTACCATTGAGCCCTTCCTTTCTACGGGTGCTTTTGGTGTTGATGAAGAGGCGGATGGTTGGACCCTTGTAACTGGCAAAGAGCATCGCACCGCTCAGTTCGAGCACACCATGGTGGTTTTAAAAGACCGCGCCCTCATTGTTACGTATCCCGATCCACTTTAAAAAACAGTAAGAAGACTTCTTTCGGAATAATTCCCTCTAGACACAGCGCCATAATGCTAGGACCTCTAGCGAAAAGATGAAACGCTTATCGTGTTCAATTTTTTTAGGAGGGATTTATGAAATTTATCTTGGCTATCGCCGCGACTGTTATTGCATTCTCTGCTCAAGCAAATGATCGCAAGCTTGGAAACGTTATTGCCGTAGAACGCGAAATCACAAACATCTACGAAACTTGTCTTCAAAGTCTTATGGGCGACACTTCGAAAGATCAGTCGTTCTTCTATTGCGGTTTCAGCTATTTGAAATCTTCAACTGAAGTTCCTGTTACTAAAGGCGGCATGATTCGTTTCTCTGACGACAGATGCCGTGTCGATGCTGACGCCGCAAATGGCTTCATGTCTATCACTTTCGGTCGCGCAGCTCAGGGTTCTACAACAAATCTTGAAACTGCAAAAGTTTGCTTGCAACGTGCTTTGCAAAACCAAAACAGCGTAAAAGTTCTTGTTTACACGATGGAATAAAAATCGCTCTTCTTTTGGAAGATGCTTAAAATAAAAAAGGGAAGCTCATGCTTCCCTTTTTTTCGTCTAAAATTCACCACAAGTCTTAGTGAGAATCTGACACTGCAACCACTTTCTTCTGGAACTTCAAGAAGAACAATGGAATGAAGGCACAACACATAACCGCGGCGATAATGAACATGATCTCGCGGAAACTTAATACAAACACCTGAGCTTGCACACGGCCATAAATACTACGAAGAGCAATATCCGCGTGTGACGCCATACCCGTGGCTGTCGTCATCTTATTACCACCCATGGCCTGCATATAGGTATTCCATGTATTGTGATCTAAAAGACTCACATGAGGCATCAAATCCGAGTAGTGCTGCTTACCTGATTTTGTCAGCATCGTGGAAATGAAGGCAATGCCGATAGAACCACCAATCTGACGGAACAAGTTCAACATACCTGATACTTGTCCCATCGTGATTCCCGTGAACTGGGAAAGAATCGATGAGTTGATCGGAACGAATAAGAAGGCCATTGCGAAACCACGGATGTAGAGCGCTCTTAAAACGTCACTCTGTGATGACTGAGATGTCAAAAGCGTCATAGCGTAAAGTGTTCCTAAAACTCCAGTGATCCCGATTGAAATCAGAAGTTTCGTATTCACACCTTTACCCATAGCTTTACCCACAAATGGCATCACCATGGCCGTGATAATTGATCCCGGAATAAAGAGCATACCTGTTTGAGTCGCATCGTAATGGAATGTTTGGCCTACAAACACCGGAAGAACGAAGACCAGACCGTATAGGAAGAATCCCAAAAGACCTTGCAAAGCCACACCGTTTGCCACGATAGAGTTTTTGAAAAGTCGCACGTTCATAATAGGATCTTTCACTTTTGTTTCCCACCAGATGAACAAAGGCAAGCAAGTCACCGCAAAGAAGGCACACATGCAAATGATCTTAGAGTCAAACCAGTCGTCGGATTCACCACGCTCTAGCATGTATTGCAAGCCACCAATACCTAATACAAGAAGCATCAAGCCCCACGTATCGAAACTCTTTCTGTTTTCCTTGCCACCCATCGCAAATGGAGGATTTTCAATCGCTGCTAAACCAATCAAGATCGCGACGATTCCCATTGGCAAGTTCACGTTAAAGATCGAACGCCATCCAAAGTTGTCAGTCAGCCAACCGCCCAGAGTCGGCCCCAAAGTCGGTCCAATCATCACGGACATACCGAAGATTGCACCCGCTGTACCCGCTTTTTCTTTAGGGAATTGTTCGTAGATCAATGTTTGAGAAGTAGGAAGAAGAGCCCCACCTGCCAAACCTTGAAGGATACGGAAGAAAATAAGCGTGTAAAGATTTGGAGCAAATCCGCAGGCGACCGAGGTCAGTGTAAACAGACCAATACAACCCAAGAAATACTTACGTCGACCGATACGTTCCCCAGCCCATGCAGACACAGGAAGGACGATGGCATTGGCAATCGCATAACCTGTCACGACCATACTGATATCTTCCAGCGTGGCGCCCAAGTTACCCATCATTGTTGGCAGTGCTACGTTCACGATGGAGCTGTCGATGATTTCAAGCAACGACGCCATCACGGCAACAAGCACTATCAGTCTAGATTTCGCACTCATATTAAATCGCTTTCACTAAGGGATGATTTCACATCCCTCTTGAGATTAACGAACTCTTACAGTCACATTCGCAGACAAACCCGCCTGCAATTTCATGATATCGTCTGGAGTTAGATCCAAAAGTTTGATCTTCACAGGCACGCGCTGAACCACTTTTGTAAAGTTACCAGTCGCATTGTCAGGAGGAAGCAAAGAGAACACCGCACCTGTGCTTGGACTCAAGCTTTCAACTTCGCCGTGGAAATCCTTGCCTGGCAAAGCATCAACGTCGATAGAAACTTTTTTACCTTTTTCGATGTGCGCAATTTCAGTTTCCTTGAAATTCGCAACAACCCAACGCTCTGATGAATCTACGAAACCAAACAATGGTTGACCCACTGGGATCACCATACCCGGCTCTACTGACTTACGAGCGATCACACCATTCGATGGAGCTTTGATTTCAGTGTAGCTTGCATTCAATTGCGCTTGTGCCACTTGAGCTTGGATAGCAACGACGCGCTTATTCAACTCACGGTAAGTTGCCTCAGCCGTATCGTATTGCTGGCGAGAGACAACGCTCTTTTTATACAACTCAGACATACGGTGATAGTTCGTTTCAGCATCACGGAATTTTACTTTCGCAGATTCCAATTCAGCTTCTGTTTGTCGAAGAGAGTTGTTGTAGTCCTTGCTGTCGATACGAGCCAAAACCTGGCCTTCTTTCACAACATCATTTTCGTTCACAAGAACTTCCATAACGATGCCTGATACTTTTGATGAAAGCATCAGCGTGTGCGCTTGAATCTGCGCATTGTCTGTAGAAACATGCGACCATTCATACCAGCCGAAGATCACGATCACGATTGCGGCTACGATACCGCCAATGGTCATGACCTGTTTACGTTTACCCTTAAGTTTTTCCATAAAATTACAATTCCTTCCCTAAAGCTAATTCTAAATTTACCAATGCTTCAGCCGCATTCACCTGAGACGTCACAACGCCGGCGCGGGCTCTGAACAAATCAAGCTCTGCATCCAAAACTTCAGAACTTGTGCGAGTTCCCGCTTTGAATGATTGAGCTGCTAAACGCACACTCTCTTGAGCTTTTTCAACGTCTGCCAATTTCGCTTTATACAAAGAAGCGGAATAGATGTAGCGACGTTTCCAGAAATCGAAATCATAACTGTCTTTCAACCGAGCTTGTCTTGTCGCCTCGGCCGCTTGAACTTGACGTGCATCCGCTTGAGCAGATCTTGCTGTCGAAGCAAAGCCGTCAAACAAATTCCAAATCATCGAGATCCCTACAGAGTAGGCATCGTGAAAATCTTGATCAGTAAGACCTTTTGATTCCAGGTTGTAGTAATCCCACTCACCAAATAGAGAGAATTTTGGAATCCAATGCTTGTAAGCGGCAACGTGTGCTTTATGCGCACTCAACTCGCGATCTTGAATCGCTTGATAGTCAAGGCGTTCAATCTGCGTGGGCTTCTTCAAAGACGTCACTTTAGAAGCATCTGGCACAGGAAGACTTCCACTTAGGCTTTGCCCCTGATCTTCAACACCCAAATCGTTCAATACATTCAGTTTCGTGAGTATTGTATTGTCTTCTGCATTCAACTGTTCTGATTGTGCCTCATTCAATTGAACTTCCACACGAAGAACGTCGAAGTTTGTTCCAGCACCGCTTTGACGGAATGCTTTCGCACGATCCAAGTGCTCTTGCAGAGTTTTCACATTTTCGTGCGCTACTTTTTCAAGTTGAGCTGCCGCAAGTGCTCTGTAGAATTTCATCTTCGTGTCTTGACGAAGTTGGAAGCGAGCCCAGTCAGCTTCTTTATCTGCTGCGTTCGCCGCGTAGTTGTATGAAGAGTAGGTGTCGTAGTTTGCAAAACCATCGAAGAACATCCATTCAGCACGCGCAGACCAGACTGTATAAGGTGAGGGCAATGTGAAAGGGAAAGTTCCCAAACCTGGCATCGTCACGTCTTCAAACATGAAACGCTCGCCCATCAAATGTGAGCCACCAGCAGTCACTTTCGGAAGAAAGATTGAAAATGCTTCTACCTTTTTCCACTTCGCTTCGTCTTTTGCAGCTTCTGCTTTTTTGATTTGTGGCGAATTATCTTCCGCGACTTTCAAAGCATCCGTAAGAGAGAGCTCAGCAGCACTCGCAGCCTGCACGAGAGCGCAAGCCAGAGAGAGAACTAAAAATTTTACGCTTTTCATTGAATCACCAATTTTTCTTGATTTTTGTTAGGACACTAACTAATATAGTTAGGTATCTAATTATTGTCAATCCTCGCTTTCACATTTGTCCGTTTTTGGACACTAAGTGAAAACGTCCTCAGAAATTGGAGAGAGCCTATGGCTAAGTTATTTCTCACCACAATACCGTCTCAAGAAGAGCTTCATCAAACTGCCTGTCAAATTTTTCCGGAAGCTGAACCGCTCTCGCTTTATAGCAACTTGTTATTCCGTAAAGTAGCAACCGACATTGAGATCAACTATGACAACTTCTTCGCACAGTTTGATCTATCACCTGGACGCTTCACTCTTATTATGTTGCTGAAGAAAAACCCAGCAGGATTAATGCCTTCCGAGCTTGCGCAAAAGGTTGGTGTAACTCAAGCGACCATTTCAGGACTTATCAATAGCCTTGAGAAATCTGAAATTGTGGCCAGAGAGACACACGAAAAAGACGGCCGTGCGTTTGTTATCAAGTTAACTCCGAAGGGAAATGCCTTGATTCAGAAGCTCGCTCCCGAGTGGTATCCGCGCATCATGGGCTTCTGGGCCCAACTGACTCAAGAAGAGAAAACAACTTTGAACACCATCCTTGAAAAGATGTCGAAAAATATGCACCTACTAAAGTAGAGTAAAAATTTTCTTCGCACTCAAAATTAAAAGCCCCGTTTCAACCGGGGCTTTTAATTTTTTAAAATGTTTGGTCTTAGCTCAAACATTAGTTCCAGGTGATGACGACCGAGCCATCTGCTCCCGCAGCTGAGCCCGTTGTATCAGCCGCACTTCCGGCACCCGCAGTAATGACGGCGCTGTTGATGTAACCACCACCACCGCCTCCGCCGGCGCCTGTGGTTGACATGTTATCTGCGGAGCCACCGCCTCCGCCTCCGTAACCGCCGCCGCCGCCTCCACCGCAGTAATTGAATCCAGTAGAACCATATCCTCCGCCACCGCCACTAATACCTATTGATGAAATATTAGTACCACCGACTCCTCCAGAACCATTAGAAGATCCGCCGGAAGCTCCTGAGCTACCTCCGGCGCCGCCATTGATACCATATGTATTATTACCTGCTGAACCGCCAGAGTTGTTGTATCCAGCTCCGCCAGCAGTCATGCCCGAAATTCCTCCGCCCGCAGTGGCGATCGTCGTAGCAGATCCACCAACGCCGCCGGTATAGCTCGCGTTTCCGGTGCCGCCGCCGCCGCCACCTCCCGCGACTGCAAGGATGGTAGAATTGATTTGCACTGCACTCGCACCACCACCACCACCAGCCGCAGTACAACTACTGGTACCACCGGCACCACCACCACCGTACGCATTTGCTGCCGCAGAAACTTTCTGACCTTTTTTACCAACAACGATATTCAAAGTACCTGAAGATGGCAGTTTAAGATTTGAAATCGTAATGCCACCGCCGGCCCCACCGTAAGTTCCTCCCCCACCAGCCCCAAGAACCGTGATTGTATATTTGCAAGCCATGGCATTGGGCGCACTCACAGTCAAAGTCTGGATCGATGAAAGAGATGAGAATGTTTGAGTTCCCGACGTGCATGTTGCAGCCGAGATTGTTGGGCTGCCCGCAAGGACATACCATAGTCCAGACCCATCAGACACAAGCGTTGTATATCCATTTGTTCCGATTGTTGCTTGCTGTCCATTGTCGATGAAGTCAGAACCGCTCGGGCTTATCGTAACATTTCCTGCACGGCCGTTTTTGAAAGTCACCTTGAATCCTGCAGTCACCGAAGAGGCCGCAGGAAGAGTCACAGCCGCAACACCTGTAATCGCATAAATATAATTATTCTCTGTTGTCTGAACTGTGAAATCTGCTGCTTTGCTAACAAATCCGCCCCCACCTGTGCTGGCACTCGCCCAAGCCAAATTGCCAGACCCGTCTGTTTGCAAGAATTGTCCGTTTGTTCCAGCAGTGGTGGGCATCGTCATTGTATATGTTGTAAATGAGGCCGGGGCACGCATTTGAACCGCATTTGCTCCATTTGAGATATTCACACCCTTCGTTGTCGCGATACTTGATGAGTCAAGTTGCAATACTGCGTTTGCTGCCGCATTCGTTGTTGGCGCCACGCCATTGATTTTAGAAACCGTCACAGCACCAGCATTTGTGATAGACACATCACCACTCAAAGAAACAGCCGTTGCATTATTAGATCCATTACCAACCCAGATCTTCGCACTCGCAAGTGAAGGTAAGGTCGTCAGAGGTATAATACATGTCCACGTCGTGCCATTCCATGAAGGAACTTGTCCAGCTGAAGAACACGTCATGTCTGTCATGCCGCCGCTTGCATTGTTAATAACGAGACCGTTCGCAGTGCCATTCGCAAACTTACTTCTTGCTATCGCAGCTGTGGAAGAAACTTTGGCATCAGTGATTGCACCACTTGCAATCGTCAAAGCCCCCGTATTAGCCAAAGTTGCATCACCTGACATCGCAACACCCGTTGCCACATTAGAACTATTACCGACAAATATGTAGGCACTAGTGAGTGAGCTTGTCATTACAGAGGCCCACGACAACACTCCTGAAGTTGTCGATGCTAGAACCATTCCGTTAGAGCCAGGCAAATTACTTGGCCAAGTTAATGTATAAGCGGCGCCAGCTGTAGCGGCAGCCATCGTGACATTTGTCGTGCCATTAGCTAAAGCAACGCCAGAAAATTCAGAAACGCCAGATCCATTTCTCATCACTAGTGTATTGCTACTACTCTGAGCGTTCGCACTTTGGCAAACCCAAGCAGATCCGTTATAGTAAGCAACTTGCCCGGTTGCACAAGACATCCCACCGAGTGTGTCTGTTGGAACGGCAACGTTCACCCAGTTTGTGCCATTGTATTGAAGAATCTGTCCATTCGCTAAAGCAGCAATACTTGTCGCGACACCATTGATCTTTGTCGCGTTCACGTTCGTCAAAGCAGAACCATCAACAGACGGCAATTTCGAAGAAACATCAAGAGCCACAATTTGATTTGCTCCTGTACCAACATTTACTTTTGCTACACCTGAAGATGAATAGACCATTCCAGACGTTGATGCATCTGTGTCGAATTGAACATTGCCTTTCGCAGTGTAAGATGAATCAATTGCAGATCCTCCTGTAGCATCCGCCGCTGGCTCCCAGGATCTTGAAGTGCTATTCCATTTCAAAACCTGACCGTTCGCAGGCGCAATGGCTGTCGAGATTTTCCATTTACTTGTCGTTGTATCCCAACCAATAATTTGTCCATCTACCGTCGGTACGGTGCTGTCGATGGCCTTGCCCTTGAGTTTATCAACACTCAAAGAGCCGAATGAGCCACTGACATCTCCAGCAGCCGCAGGGATATCAGATGATGCTAATGAATTCGAGCCTGAGGTCACACGACCTTTAGAATCTGTTGTCACCTTATAATAAGTCCCAGCGATTCCGGTCGTCGATAATGTCAAGACACCCGATGAATCCAGCGTCGCGTCCCCGGAGACCGTCACAGCTATTGCCTGGTTCGAAGCATTTCCAATCCAAATATTTCCTGATGCCAAAGAGTTCGATTGAACCGTCGCCCACTGAAGATTATTTCCGGAACCCTTTGTAAGCACTTGCCCAGTCGTCCCTCCAGTTGCAGGCCACACGAGATTGTACGCCGTAAATCCCGTGGGGACAGAGAGCGTAACAGTCCCCGCCGTAGCACCGTCACGAAGAATCAAACTATTTAGATCAGCGGAGGCCGCAGCAAATCCGCCAGAACCACTTCGTGAAACAATCGAATTGCTCACATCGGTCGAAGAAACTGGCAAGCAGGTCCATGCTCCGCCAGATTTATAGGCGACATATCCATCTGCACATGGAAGGCTTCCTAACGTATCATTGTCAGTGATTGAAGCGTTGACGAATTTTGTTCCGTCATACTGAAGAACTTGATTTGCGGTCGGCGAAGACAAATTCACAGTCTTCCCTTGGATTTTCATCGCGTTTATGTTCGTCAACGCTGAGCCATCTACCGCGGGCAATTTTGTTGAACTGTCCAAAGCCACAACTTGGTTGGCACTCGTCCCGATATTCACTTTTGCAACACCAGATGATGTATACACCATTCCCGAAGTCGCCGCATCAGTATCAAATTGCACAATTCCTTTTACGGAATAAGTCGAGTCGGAAACACTTCCTCCTCCTCCACCACCGCCGGCGGGGGCTGCGGTACAACCAAAGCCCATCGTTGAATCCCAAGTCAAAAAACTTCCGCTAGTGCAAGATGTGAATGTGGGCTTCAAGGTGAAGTCTGTGCTTTGATAGTTACCAAGTTTTTGTGCCGACAATGCATAGCCCGCGTACGGAACTGAACGAATCGCTATATCCGGAGAAATCGTTTGCCAACTTGAACCATCGTAAAAACGAACTCTTAATTTACGACCATCTGACGATGAGGCAATATAACCTGGAACTGTGGCAGATCCACCTTCGCAATAAAAACTATTTGAATTGTTGAATGCATCTAAAATTGAAAATGTGGAATCAGACGGGAAGCTATGACTTGCGCCAATGGAGACATCGAACATACCGTCCGAGTTGGTCAAGTCAACACCGGCGACTGTTTCATCGTAAATCACACAGCTGCTATAAGGACCGTCAGGCCCCGTGATCTGGAAATTGAATCGTGTCTGATTATACTCAAAACCCGCTCCGTCGGATTTAACAATGCGCCCTTGATAGGTCAACGTCGGTGGACTCGCATGAACGACAAGCGAAAACATGAGACAGGCAAGCAAGTACAAGACAGAATTCCCCATGAAATTTAATTCGGCTCAGGTCCACAGTTATTAGAGGTTTCTTCTGAATTCGTAATGCAAATAAAGAAAACTAAATATAGTTTTGTTCCCAGGAACTCAATTCAAAGAAAAAAGCCCCGTCTGGCGCAGGGCTTTAGTCGTCTTAATTTGATTCGAAAAATTTTGTTTCGTGGATAAAGGCTGCTCTTGCTTCGTCATGAAGAGTTACTGCTTAGTACTCTCCGTTCAGTGTGCAAGACAGAACTTCATCTAAATTCGTGCCGACTGAGTTTTGGAATGGACCGAAGTGATTGTATGATTTGCCCGCCGCAAAGTGAGGGCTCACACAACGATCCGCTGGAGCCTTCAATTTTCCGTTCACGACATTATACGGATGAGTGAATGAAGAGCTCTTTGTGTTGATTTGTACGGAGAACATGCCTGTCACTTTCGCAGCCCCGCAGAAAGCATTGAAGGTTTGCAGCGAGCTTCCCAAAACTCTGATCATGTCACCTTGGCTTGCTTTTGTAGAAACTGTGCACTTCGGGTAAAGCTTGTTCCACTCGCGGATACAAGCCTGCACGTTACCGGCAGAGTTCGGAGTGAATTGGAAAAGACCAATGTTCAATCTAGAGGCGGCATCTTGATAAGGATCTTCATAAAAAAGAACGCTGGCAGGACGACGGTAACCTGCTGGGGCATACTTCGCAGCCACTCGGTCAGAAGTCGATGTATTCGCTGTCGTCAAAGATTCTGTATAAGATACGCACATCATAAACTTCGACCACAATTTAGAGGCCTTTACGTAACCTTCGCGGTCACCGGCTAAAGCGGCACGACGATAGCTGTTCATTGTATCTACGAATGTATTTGCTTTTTTAATTGTGGCTGCCGAAGGGATCTTCTTACCACCCAAAGTTGTATTCAAAGTATCCGCAGTCACATTACACAGCGGATGAGAGATCAAACTGTTTGGCGTATAAGTGCTTTCATCGCTGCTAAGACCATAATAAGATCCCACGTAACCCAGTCCCGCCTGTGAAGGATGCATTTTCACTTCTACCGCATAAGCGATGCGATCAGAAAAACGATCCTGGCCGTCAGGAGTTGTATCGCAAGCGTCAGTTGTTTGTCCTTCTTGTGCATTTCTTTCTGGAATCAATTCACGGTAAGATTGGAATTTAGAATCAACCAGACTTCCGACCGGGTAAGAAACTTCAGTGAAAACATTAAAGTCAGCAGGCGTGATAGAACCCGTGTAAGCTGCTGGCTCGCGAACAACTGGTGTTGAAGGAGTTGTCGTTGTTGACCTGTCCGTCGTATCCGTTGTGTCTGTCACCGGCGCTTTCGCCATCGCAAGCGCTTGAGAAGAAATCAAAGTTGTTACAAGAAGACCCATCAAGATGTTCGTTTTTTTGGCTTGTGTTTTCATACCTCCTAGATCGGAGGTAGGTCTTGCGACTTAAGGCTTCCTAGACCATTTTTCCTGTAAAATAGTCTTGTTTAAAATAATGTAGAATTACTATGCAGAGAGGAACGCGACCATAGCCTAGTGAATATTCAAGAACCGCTAGAGGAAATCCGATAGGAGATCGATACCAATTTACTCATAAAAAGGGAGTATCAAGATGAGTCAGCAATATGATGTACCGAACCTCTATAATTTCCTAACTCACACACCAGAGGGCGGTCTCAGAAAAATGCTTGTAGATAATAAGCCATTCACGGAAGCCCATTTCAATTTGATGATGAAAGTTGTCCGTGGTTGCAACGAATCTCAGTTCACTGAGCACTTCGAGAAACAAGACTTCCCGAAGGTAAAAATGGGCCCTGCAGACATTAAACTAAAAGAAAAATTCTGGGCGGATGCGATGACGACATGGAACAACCGTGGACTTCTGACTCCGGCTGTGGCAACTAAAGCAGCATAACGGCGAGTGCCGAGGATGTCAGTGCGCTTTTCGCGCAGACTGGACTGCTTTAGAAAATGATAGCCTATTTAGCCACCGAAAAATTTTTGCCTGAACTGCTGAAGGAACTTAAAGACGTCCAATCAGTTCACGGCAGTCTGGTTCTAACCAATGGGCCCATTCAGAATACTGTTTGGGCCCAAAATATTTGGTTGAACGCCGAAATCATCCCATTTGAGTCTATCTCTCAAGCCGCGAAAATTCTGAAAAGCAAGGGTAAGCTTTGGGCTCACTATTCTTTTGAAAATCATCGCCGCACAGAGCTGATCCAAGAACAGCTTCCAAAACTTCGTTCCCGAGTTATGAATTTCTTGGGAGATCTCCCTAAGGATCCGATCGGTGCCTGGACCTTGCTTGATAAGAACACATTGCTTGTTTCCAGTGAGACCAACTCCCCTTTTCCTTTGGGAAATATTGAATTTAATGAAGATAAAAAGACACCGCCATCCCGCGCTTATCTAAAGCTGTGGGAGCTTTTCACAGTTTATGGCGTTAAGCCGTCTCCAGGTCAGCGGGTTGTGGACTTCGGTAGCTGCCCAGGCGGATGGACTTGGGTTCTTCAGCAGATGGGTTGCAATGTCGTCAGTATCGACCGCGCGCCACTGGATGAGAAGATCGCCAAGCTTCCTCGCATTCAGTTCATGAAAACTAACGCATTCAATGTCAAACCTGAGGACATTGGTGCCATTGATTGGTTTTTCTCGGACATCATCTGCTATCCGGCGAAATTATTAGAGCTCGTGAAGAATTGGCAAAGTTCAGGACTATGCGCGAACTTTGTTTGCACGATAAAATTCCAAGGTAAGACCGACTTTGAAACTTTAGCAGAGTTTCAGCGTCTAGAGAATGCGCGTATCCAGCACTTGCATCACAACAAGCACGAGGTCACCGTATGGATAAGGAAGTCTTCTCCCTAATTAGTAAGGAAGAAGAGAAAATTAAACTCTTCATGGATCTAGCACATATCCGTGGCGAGCTTCTTTGCAAAGGCAGCGATGAAAATCTTGTCCAACTGCGCGTGACCAACTATAACGACAAATCCCAGTTCATCGAATGCGATCGTGAGTCCGCTAATGCCGCTTTAAAAAATAACGAAGAATTTGTGGGCTATTTCTTTTTAGGCGGAGAAAAGTATTATTTCCAAGGTGCCGCACTGGTTCACTCTGGAAAATATTCTCTACCGCTTCCGAAAGAACTTTACCATCTTCAACGCCGTCAAAACTATCGCGTGAAGGTGCCTGCAAGTTATCAGTCCTCTTACAACATCGTGAGCGTTAATGGGTCTCCAAAAACTATCGTAGGACAAGTGGCCGATCTTAGCAGCCAAGGGTGCCGCGTGGTTTATCGTATGGACAATCCGCTGATGAAGGTGGGCGACAAGGTTGTCGGCCACCTGATAATTGGCAAGCGTGCACCTCTAGAACTTCAAGGTGAAATTCGACACATAAAAGTCGACGAGGGCAATAAAGTAATTCAGACTTTTGGAATTAAGTTCACACCACTCCAATCGGTCATGGAAAATAAACTTTTCGCAATCACACTAGAAATCCACAAAGAACTCTTCAAACGCCCATCATAACCAAGCGCATCGCAAAAAGGTACGGCGTACCTTATTCGTTTAGGTTGGTTGGGGGTTGGTTTTTTAGGTCTTTGTATTCTTCGTCGACTGATTTTTCCAGATTCTTGCGTTTTTCTTCCGCTTGTTTCTTTAGGTCCGCCCGAGTTTTTTTGTTTTCCTCATAGCGTTTTGTGTAGTCGCGATGAAGCTGGTTGAACTCATCTGTTTTAGAGCGAATGTAATCGTCGAAATTCTTTCTTTTATCGCGCATATCATCTTCAAAGGCATCGCGCTTTTCACGCTGGCCTTCATAGAAGTCTTTGCGTTTTTCTTCAAGATTATCGAAGAATTCCGTGCGCTCTGACGAGGAGGTTTTTTTCGCGATAAAGTCCTTCCGTTGATCGCCTTGCTCTTTCGTAAATGTCTCGCGCTCTTTCGCTTGGCCTTTTTGGAAATCCTCGCGCTTCTTCGTCATGTCTTTATTAAAAGTTTCGCGCTTTTTATTGATGATGGATTGAAATTTACTGCGCACATCTGAAGGCGGTACTGTCACGTCCGTCATCATCTGATCCATAAAAGCTTTCTCATCGTTTTCTTTTTTTATTTCTGGCGGGATGTCCTTACGCAGTTTATCGAATGCTTCGCGGTCTGCCTTCAAAGAGTACTTGTCGTCTACCAAAGTAGAATCATCACTTGCATGCACCAGAGGAGCTGCAGTTATCAAAAGTAAAATTAGGACCAACGTCTTAGCAAATCCGGACGCCTCAAATGATCTAGCCGTTGATAAGCTCATTTATGTTCTCCTTACGAGCGACAAACCTGATTATGTCTTTTATTGAGAGTAATTGGACTCTCAGAAAAACTCAACCCACCGATAAGGAAGATATGCTTTACGGAAGAAGAGTGATCGAGCCTCAACGCGTTCCACACGGACATGGTCCGAAGCGCTTCATTTTGAACAAGGCCTTCCAATACAAATATTGTTGGTACATGATCACAGCCGTAGCCGGCGGAGCCATTTTATTTTTACTTCCCGCCTATTACTTCATCACGCAAAATTATGAGCTATTCAAAAGTCTTGCTTACGATGTGCAACCTCAGCTTGTAGAGCATCTTGAGCGCGAAGTAACATGGTTACAGGTCTTCTTAGGTGTGGCATTCGCATTCATCACAGGCGTGACTTTGTTCTTAAGTATTCGCATGACGAAAAATCTTTTGTCACCTCTGGTGACAATGGAAAAACACATGCATCAATTGATGTTGGGACAGTGGAATATTCCCGATTACCACATCCCTGACGAAGACGACTTCCGCGATCTTTCGATGACTTATGATTATTTCTATCGTTCATTGAAAGCAAATACCGAGACAGAACTTCGCTTGCTCGAAAAGCTAAGCATCGATCCGCAAAACCGTGAAGCCTATGCTGCATGGAAAAACTTGCTTACCATCAAACGTTCACGCTTGGGCATAAAAGAAGAGTTTATTTCTAACGAGAGCGTCGTAGAGTTGAGCGAATTTGATCGGAAACGTCGCGTTTCTTAATCGCCTCACGCTTATCATGGGTTTTCTTACCCTTCACTAAAGCGATCTCTAATTTAGCACGGCCTTCTTTAAAATAGATTTTCAAGGGTACGCACGAGTACCCTTTCTCGCGTAAAGCACCATAGATTTCTTCAAGCTCTTTACGATTCAAAAGAAGTTTACGTAAGCGTTCTGGCGCATGGTTATTATAGCTTGAGGCTTTATATTCAGCGATATGAGCATTTTGCAAAAACGCTTCGTCACCGCGGAAGCTGATGTACGAGTCTTTCAACTGCACGTCTTTCGCGCGCAAGGCTTTCACTTCACTTCCCATCAATACCAGACCCGCCTCGTAGGTTTCTACGATGGTGTAATCGAAACGGGCTTTTTTGTTTTCTTGAATAATCAAGATGTTGCTCATTCAAATCCAAATTTCTGGTAAAGCTTCACAAACTGAACTGGGCTGAGTTCTTCAGCGCGGGCTGTCTCTTTAAATCCAAGCTCGGCAAGCCAGCCAATCAGCTGCTCTTCTGTTAGCTTTTTTTGGTTTAAAAGACCAGATAAATTTGACTTCAGAAGCTTACGTCTTTGAGCAAAACCCGCTTTGACGAAGGTTAAAAAGGCTTTGCGGTTCTTTATTTCCGTTGGAATGCGAGTAAACGCTAAAACACGACTATTCACCTTTGGCGGAGGAGAAAAATCCCTTGGCCCCGCCTCTGTGACCATTTCTGTTTTCCAGAAGGTTTGTGCAATCACACTGAGGAGGCCATAATGCTCACTCTTTGCAACCGCACGAATTCTTTGTGCCACTTCCTTTTGGAACATCAAAACCATGTGCTGAACACCGACCTCGTCCAGCGATCGCTCAATCACGATACTTGAAGAAATTTGGTAGGGAAGATTGCTGACGAAAACGATGTTTCGAGTTGCTCCAGCTTGCACCCCTGCCGGGATTCCAGTTCTGCCGGTTTCCGCCGAACTGCCGACGGGGGTTGAATAAAATTGTTCCCAATCCAAACGAAGAGCATCTTCTTCAATAACCGGAATACCTTGTTCGCGCCAGTAAGCCGCGATCACACGATCCAACTCAATCAACTGAAGTGGCACTTCCATTTGTTTTAGAAAATAAGTCAAAGCACCAGGGCCTGGCCCCACTTCAATCAATGAATCGGGCTTAAAAGCTTTTACTTGATCGATGATTCGACCGATCACCACATCGCTGACCAAAAAATTTTGTCCTAGGGATTTTTTGGCAGTGACGCCTAGTTGCTCTAGTGTCGCTAACAATCTTTCACGGGCTTGGCTCATCTAAAATCCGATGCAAGGGCTTGAGGCGATGGCCCCAAATCAATATTCGAAGTTTCACCGCGGGCCATGCGCAAGGCACCCACGTACCCAATCATTGCTGCGTTATCTGTGCAGTAACGAATTGGTGGAATCACCAGACGAAGACCTTTTTTCGCCGCGAATTCTTCAGCACGAGCACGCAAACGAGAATTCGCGCTCACCCCGCCAGTCAAAATAATACGCCTTGCTTTGTAGGCCTTCGCCGCTTTTTCTAATTTAGCAATCAACACATCCACGATAGCTTCTTGGAAAGAAGCGCATAGATCTGGAAGATTTTCTTTCACGAGGTCCGGTCCCATTTGCTCAAGCATACGTTGGCCAGAAGATTTTAGACCGGAAAAGCTCATCGCAAAAGTATCATCGTGAATCATACTGCGTGGAAACTCATAGGCGTGGGGATTTCCGGTTTTTGCCAGCTGATCAATGCGCACACCGCCTGGAAAACCAAGGCCTGCCATCTTTGCAAACTTATCAAAGCATTCCCCAGCAGCATCATCTTTTGTTGCCCCGAGCACATGGTATTCACCCAAAGCCGTGATGTGATAAAGGCTCGTGTGACCTCCACTGATTGCAAGTCCCACGTAAGGATAATCAAAGTCCTCGGGCGGAGCATACTGTGCATCTTTTAAAAACGGAGCAAGCAAGTGCCCCTCCAAGTGATTCACACCTAAGAAAGGAAGGTGCTTCGCTTGCGACAAGGATTTCGCAGTCACAAGTCCAACGATCAAAGCGCCAATCAAACCAGGTCGATTGGTCACAGCGATGCCTTGAACATCGGACCAATTCATACCAGCTTTTTTAAAAGCCTCTTCGATAAGTGGAATTAAAGCGATGGAGTGATTGCGAGCAGCGATTTCAGGAACGATACCGCCGTACATTTCATGTTCCAGATCTTGAGAGGCCGCCACCACAGAGTGCACCCAACCTGAGCGATCGACGATCGCTACGGAGGTATCATCACAACTGGTTTCAATGGCTAAAACTCTATCAATCACTGGTTATTTTTTTAATCCTTTAAGACGGATCTTAGCACGACGGGCCTCATCTGACTTAGGAAATTTACCAACAACCTCGTCATAGAACGTCTTAGATTCGTCTTTCATACCTAATTCTTGGAAAGAAACGCCAATTTTGTAGGTAGCATCCGCAAATTTCGCCCCTTTTGGGTTTTCGTCGCGGTACTTTTGAAATTGGAGAATTGCTTGCTTCCAGTCCTTCTTATTGAAGAACTCTTGGCCATTTTCATAAGCGTCTTTATCTTTAGAGTGGCGAGATGACTTCTCAGTCGCCGCTTGAGCAGCAGCCGCAGCCTGAGCTGCCTTCACAGATTGCAAATCCGTGTTCAATTGAAAAATCTCTTTTTCCATTTTGCCCAAGGCATCTTGCAACAAAGCCACTTTTTGATTCAAATCTTGGTTTTGTTGCTGTGAAGCTTTCAAAGCAGAATCGATACCAGAACTGTTTTGCCCCAACTTATTTTCGATCACATCCACGCGACCGTTCAAGTTGCGCATAGAATCTTCGATGTCAGCGAATCGATTGCCTACATCAGCGTTAGATTTCTGCAAAGTTGTCACTTGTTGTTGCATGACGTTTCTTTGTTCGTTTTCACGAACGTCATTTCGAGTCTGAAGACAGCCTGTCAACATAAGGCCGGTCATTGCAGCCACAAAGAGATTTTTTGGAAAGACCAGATGCAAGGCGCGACGAGGAAGGTGTACTCCTCGTACATCGGCGAAGAACAATGCTGTCAGCTGGTTTTTCCAAAAAATCTCTAACTTCATAGAACATCTCCAGTTCTTTGACGAATCAAACGAGCAGAATTCTCCGCTTTTTCAGCAGAAATTCTAGCACGAACAAATTGTTCTTTCGCTTTACTATAATCGCGGTCGTCATAATAAATACGACCTTTACGGTAGGCTTCTTCAGCCTGATGCCAGTACCCAGGTGAATGTCGGGCGGCTTGAACAGAACGGGCCGCATCAATAGCGGCCCGAGCCAATGAGTAGTCTTCAATGGGTGCAGGAGTAGTTTGACAACCAAGGATCACAAGAAAAAGTGCTCCGACGAATAGTCTAACTAATCTCACTTCTCACCCTTCGAAATTACTGAGCTGGTACGAAGTTAGCGCGACGGTTTTTCGCGTAAGCCTCTGCAGAATCACCAGTTGCGATTGGTTTTTCTTTACCGTAGCTGATTGTGCTCAAACGAGATTCAGGGATACCAAGGCTCACCATGTAAGCTTTTACAGCGTTCGCACGACGTTCACCTAGAGCGACATTGTACTCGATCGTACCACGAGCGTCACAGTGACCTTCGATTTGAACTTTTACGTTTGCGTTTTTCTTCATCCAATCTGCATTTTTAGCGATGTCTTTTTTCGCCTCAGCATCCAAGTTCGATTTGTCGTAACCGAAGTGAACAGTTACAAGTCCATCGATTTTACCAGAGTCAGAACCCATTGGGTCAAAGCTCAATGGAGCTGAATCAATTGCAGTAGATTGGCCTGTTGGCGCAGTCTCGATGTTATCGTTAGATTGTGTTTGTTTAGATTTACAACCTGCTACAAGAGCGCAAGCAACAAGACCAAGAGCCAATTTACGAACCATGATGTCCTCCTAGGAAGTTCGAATCTATATGATTAAGGAAACTTTAATTTATAGCAGTCCATTGTCAAACCTTAGATTACCAAAGTGGACTTGCGTTAGCTTGGATTCAGTATGCGCAATTATTTAATGATCTTGTTCATCCTCATCGGATTTAATTTTTTCGCTCCAATCTCTTACGCGCAGTGGGAAGTTCGTCCTGAAATTAAGTGGAAAGTAATCCACAGCGAGCACTTTGATGTGATTTATAATGCTGGGCAGCAAGATTTGGGTCTTCTTTACGCAGAAAAACTCGAGAAAGCTTACTTCCAGCTTAAGGAATTCTTTAGCGAAGCTCCGGAAAGACTCTCTGTGGTCATAAATGATAAAACGGATTTAACAAACGGTTATGCGACTCGCATTCCTTATCCTCACATCATGGCTTATCCTGTTATGCCGGGACCCGAAGACAGTTTGGCCGATACGGGTGATTGGGCCTTCGAACTTTTAGCTCACGAGTACACGCACATTTTAAATTTCGAACCCGCTCGCGGCATCATGAAGCCGTTGCGTTTTATCTTCGGGAATATCATCGCGCCAAATCTACTTTTACCAACATGGTGGAAAGAGGGTTTGGCTGTGCAAATGGAAACGCGCCTTGGAAAACATGGCCGTCTTCGTTCGATCTATCAAGATGCCTCGATTCGTGCCATGGTTGATGATGAAACATTCTTCACTTTTGATCTCGCGCAGGTCAATGAAGTCATGCCATCATGGCCTGAAGGAGCTCGTCCTTACTTGTTTGGCTCTTTGATGTGGAGTGAAATCATCGCCGAACACGGCGACAAAGTGATCGATGAAATCAATCAACGCCAAGCGGGTCGTGTTCCATATTTCGTCGAGCAACCGGCTCGTGATTACTTCGGCAAAAATTATGTCACCCAATATGGAGATGCGTTAAAACAGACCTCTGAATTGGCCTTGGAGCAATTAAAGACTTTACGCGAAGTAAATCCAACTCCGGCCGTTATCGCCAAAGACAGCTACCAGTATTTGAGTGCGCCAGCGGTTTCTCCGGATGGAAAAAAATTGGCAATGATCACTCAAGATGACAGTAAAAATCGCTCGGTAAAAATTCTTTCCCGTGATGACCTAAGCCAAAGTTTTCTTGATTCCAAAAAAGCCGACACCATCGAGAAATTTGACCAGAACTTAGCGCCACCGATGCAAAATGACGAACCGATGTCTGGCAGTATTCAACGTGTCAGCTGGTTTCCAGATTCAACTCGTTTGATTTATGACAAGATCAATTTAGTAAATCGTGTGGAAAGTTTTTCGGATCTGCATGTCTATAACTTTGAAACAAAGAAAACAGAAAATCTAACCCGTGGTCTAAGAGCTCGCGAACCCGCAGTCTCCCCTGACGGAAAACTTGTGGCATTTATTAAACTTTCAGGCGGGAAAACACAGCTTGCGACTTTAAAACTGGATGCTGTGAAGAAAACTTATCACATTGTCTTCAGTCCCGCTCTTGAAGAACGTGTCTCTTATCCGACGTTCATCGACAATCACGATATTGTCTTTTCATACAGAAATGCCATCGGTGAAGAGCATTTGTATCGCTACAATGCCGAGACAAATAAAGTTTCAGAAATACTGAGCCAATTCCCCGATGCGCGTTTCGCAAAAATGACAAGCGAAGGCTTGATCTTTACCTCAAGTCGCAACGGCACTCATAACGTTTATTTGGCGTCGAAAGACCTTTCAACCGCTCACCCCATAACACACACCCTGACTGCTTACTTCATGTCGGATTTAGATCCTTCTCGCAAAGACTTGTTTGCAACAACAATGACTTCTGGCGGATTTAAAATCGCAACCATGCAAAAAGAAGATTGGGAGAAAACCCCAAAAGACTTGCCTTATATTAAACCCTTAATGAACGATCGTTACCCTGCTGTGACGAATGACTCTGAGGCAACGAACACGGCAAAGGGATTGGTTGCGAAGGCCGACATTTCTGATTACTCCCCTTATCATTATTTGTGGCCTCAATATTGGATTCCGTTCATTGTGAGTTCTTCCAGCGACACAGGCCTTGTGATTCAAGCGCAGACTTCGGGATTTGATCCTTTGAAAAAGCACTCGTACACGCTTTTGGGATCTTGGGATACTTTGATTAACAAAGGCAGCATCGTGGGTTCTTATTTGAATCAAACGACTTCATTGCCTTTCGTAATCGGTGCTTATCATACGAGTTCTTACTTGGGCGATGTGAATAATCAGATCGAGGACTCGTCTATTAGCGCGGCCGTTTTGCCTGACATGTTCTGGATGTCTCGTTACGCAAGCTTGCAAGTGGGCGTTCAGCACTTTGAAAGAACGACGGAAACTCCGACAGGAAATGCTTCCACAAAACGCATGGGGCCGTTTGCGATGTTGGCCTACACAAACTATACACAGGCTGGTGCGCAGATCTCTCCCGAATCAGGATTGGGTGTTTATCTTGGAGCTTATGACTATGTTCCTTACGAAGATTATCTGCATACTTGGCAGTTTCTCGTCGGCGGTGAAAAATACTTTAGTTATTTTCTGCCAAAACATCACGCCCTCATGGTTCGAGCAAAGGGCGTCTATACCGTGGACCGCATTCCATCGGTATATGGGGTTTCAACCGACTCTTTGGTTTATATTCCTGATAACCCGCTGCCTGAATACATCATGCGCGGCTACCAACGAGGTCAGTTCTATGGGCGAAACCTAGTGAACGTGAACTTGGAATATCGTTTTCCATTCTGGAATATTTATGGCGGTTCAGGAACAGATCCTTTATTTATTCGCAGGATTTCTGGCGCCTTGGTGGGCGACGGAGTGGCCGCTGACGGCATTTTCTTAAATGACCAAACTGGAGTTGCCGAATCCATCAGTATGAAACGCTCCTTCTGGAGTGCGGGTCTTGAAGCGAGATTTGAAACTACCGTAGGCTATTCATTCCCGGTCACTCTGGTTCTTGGCTTCTATCAAGCCTTCAATGGTGGTGCAGGCCCCGAAAATGTCGTGGGAACAGCCCTTCAAATCAGCGGACTTTAATCTTCATCGCGCCGAGCCAAACTACCCAGTCTTGACAAAGCGCGAGGCCCTCGAAATTATTGAAGATAACGACAACTAGCGGCGAGGATGTTGCCTGTTGATGGAGGGGTCATGGAAAAGATCAGCTGGATTAAAGAACTTGTGAAAGCTGAACAACAAATGGAAGAGTCGGGACTCGTTGATATGAGTTTCGGTTTCGACGCTGATAAGATTCTTATCAACGAAACCATTCAGTTCTTGCTTGAGCTTAAGACGGAATTTGTAGACGCCTCCACTTCCTTTAACGAACTGAAGCCCTCAGCTTTGGGTCGAATCAAAATCTACGGCATCGCTAAGACGCACGCGGATTTCATGTTGTTCCGTAACGGTTTCAAAATGATTTTCTCTTTGAAAGCTCCGGGACAAATCAGCATCCGTTTCAACTTCATCGGTACAAACTACATTCCAACACCAGGTTCAGAAGCTCAAGCGGCTGCAACAAACGTGATGGATGAACATATTGTAGAAGCTAAATGGGGTGCTTTCGGCGAGATCATTTGGACTTACCAAAACCAACCATTGAAATTGGAATACATGGTTCGCCACTATCTGACCCTTTTCATTAAAGAGTCTTCGAAGTAATTCTGATTTTAAATTTTAGAAAATAAAAACCCACAATCGCAAGATTGTGGGTTTTCTTTTTCAGCCAACCTCCCCCTCAGAAGATGGGCTGAATGTTTCAATTGGCTTGAAACTATTTTGCGTTAGCGTTGATCCAATCAACTGCTGCATTTACTTTAGAGTAGATGCCTGGATAACCTGCGCGAGCGCAACCACGACCCCAGCTCACAACACCGATCAAGTATGTTTGACCGTCGTCACCTTTTGCTACAAGTGGACCACCAGAGTCACCTTGGCAAGAATCTTTACCACCATCCGCGTAACCAGCACAGATCATGCGGTCCGTGATTTTGTTAGAATAAGATTTGTTGCATGAATCGTGAGATACCAATGGAACGTCAACTTTTTGCAAAAGATTTGGCAAAGAGTATCCGCCTTCGCTTGTTGTACCCCAACCCGCAACAGTCGCCATCACAGGAGTGCCATCGTCAGAGATAGCGATCTCTGACGTGTTCAACGGAACTGGAGTGTAAGAAGAGTCTTTAGAAAGCTCGATCAAAGCGTAATCCCAATCAGTTGTAGAAGAATTGTACGAAGGATGAGCGATGATGCGTTTCGGAGCGATGAATTCTGCATTCGCAGTTTGTTTTTGATCGTGAAGACCAATCACGACGTTTTTAATAGTTCCGCCCTTTACACAGTGAGCAGCCGTCAACACCCAGTTCTTTTTGATCAAAGAACCACCGCAGAAGTGACCGTAAGAAGCAGCTTGTAGAGATACGATATATGGGAATTCGCCGATAGCAGCTTCAGAACCGCCAACGATTTTTCCTGTAATCGGAGCTGCTTGAACAGCGCCCGCAGCGAAGATAAGACCCGCGACCAATAGATGGTTTAATACTTTCATGTTTTCCCCTCTTTAAGTTTTGATTCATTCAAAACAACCCATTCAGGATTGAGGGTTTTAGACTTAGGTTCAAACAAAAGCAGGACCTAGTCCTCAATTTCTGGTCCTAAAGACAGTTGCTTTTTAGCAGAAATTAAATTTTGTGAATTATGCGGGAAATTTATGCGAGTCGTTCGAAGCGTGGCGAGCTGACAGAAAAAACCTGAAACTCCAGAGGATCCACACTGCGAACTTGCAGTTGAATCATTTGCCCCTTGGCAATCATTGAACCAGTAAGATTGGATATGCGAAGAAGATCGCCGTCGAAATTTAAAAGTATTCCGGTAATAGAAGATATGTCCTCCACTTTCGCGCGGAGGACTTGGCCTTTTTTTAGTGATCTAAAAAAGGCCTGGGTCGCCATGCTTAGCCCAAATCGTTCGTCATATCAATACGACGGAATTCCACAGGACGAATCACTCCATCCATTTTTCTATTTGTGGGACTTGCTTTACCGGGATTCGTACCTTGAGGTTTTTCGCCCAGGAAATTTTGCGCGATATCTTGAGTCACATTTAAAATGCTTGGAGCCACTGGTTTCTGCTCTTGCTCTTCCGCCTCGAGGCATGCAGCTTTGAATGCCTCCCCTAGTTTTTTCATCGCATCGTTGTTGGCTTTAGGGACCTCAAAGACCGCGCTGATGTCTTGTTGTTTATCACGTTGAAGCGGAGTCATGAAAGAGATGTTATCAACGTCACTCAAATCAGAAGCCTCTTCGAGAGCTTCAGTTTGTTCCGCACTGTTCGCCCACTCAGGCAGGCTTTCTTCGCAGAACATCAATTGATCACGGTTCACTTTCGCAATGAACTCGATTTCACCACGAGATAAATCATTCACTTGTTGAGCGATCTCATCAACGCTTAGGCCCTGATGAGCCAAACGAGCGGCTTTGACATATTTAATAGTGTTTTGACGCTCGACAATTTCGGTGTGAGGAATTCGATCTTGGAAGATCTTCGCCACTTCCAAACTTTTTTGCATGCTTTGATCGATTTTCGCGATTTGCTTTTCAGAAGTTTGAATTTTCGCCTGAATGTCTTTTACTTTTTGCTCCAATAAAGCCGTTAACTGATTCACCTGAGTCTCAGTGCGATCTGAAAGATCTTCTAATACGGCGATCTTGCTTTGCAAAAGCTGCAGGCCTTTGCTTAAACGTGGATCATCTTTTGGAGGACGATTTAAACGGACCCATAAACCCACAATCCCCGCTAAAAGGATGATGTTCACTAATAGTTGTAGCAAGAACCAGAAACTCACGCTCGGCCTCCTCGGACAAACATAGATTTAATTCTAAACTGGCTAAGGTCCGTCTCACAATGAGACCAAGGTCTGTTTTGTTTCAAAGCCAGACTGGACCTGGAGAGTTTTGAGACGGAATCGCCTTCCATGTTATTCTGCATGAAAGGGGAGTTGGAAATATGTCGAGATCGCTTTCAAATCTGTCGTGGATGTTCTTGCCGGCGACTTTTCTTTTTTTCTTAGCGGCGTGCGGGCCCGTAAAATTTTCCACGGATTCTTCAACAGATGCGGGTTCAGCGATCCCCGTGACACCTGCAACTCCCACTCCAGGTACTACAACTACTTCGACTGATACAACGACAACGAGCAGTCTTCGTGATGTGACATATTCAACAACCGTCACAGCTTCTAATAACAAACTTGATATCATTCTTATTATCGATGATTCGGGTTCGATGCTTCCGGACAACCAAAAGTTGGCGGCAAAACTTTCTAACTTCGTATCGACTTTGGAAAACAATGCGAATTTGGATTGGCAAGCTTGTGTGACTATCACAAATGCAGTGCCGATGGGTGGTAACACTCAACCTGCCTGGGGCGCTTCAATGTACTGGCAAGCAACGACTTCGGTTTCAACAAGTCTTGGTTATATTCTTAAAAAAGGCCAAACAAATCTTCCGACAATCTTTGCTAACACAATTAACTACATTGGTGCTGGCTGGGCAGGAACGGATGACGAGCGCGCGATTAAAGCGGCCTACAATCACGTTTACAATGGCGACTACCACTATTCAGGCGCCAGCGGTTGTTACCGTGATGGCGCGGCGATTGCTTACATTATTATCTCTGACGAAGATGAACGTAGCGTAGGTGGCGATCAAAGTGCAGCAGTTTACACAAGTGAGTATCAGCCTCTTGAGACTCAAGATTTGCCGGCTAACTTTATCTCTTACGTGAAAAGTACGTTCGGTAGCGACAAGAAGTTTACTGTGAATTCAATCATCGTAAAACCAGGTGATACGGCCTGTAAGGCTTCACAGGATGCCTCAGGTTCAATCAGTCACTATGGCAACATCTACAATCAGCTTTCTTATTTAACTGGCGGTGGTGTGGGATCTATCTGTGATTCTGACTTCTCGACGAACATGAACCTGTTTATTGATAAGATCACGGACTCTTTGAATTCGATCGCGTTAGAGTGTACTCCGGTGGGTAATGTTAGCGTGACAGTAACGCCAACAATCGGTTCCATAACAGCATCTGTCCAAGGTATGACATTAGTGTTCAGCCAGGCGATTCCTGCAGGTCGAACATTGAATGTCGCTTACCAATGCAACTCTGATGATCGCAGCCCTAGCTCGATCAAGGGCGTTGTACCGAAAGTTTACGAAGAAGGCTTCTTTGCCCGCATCGTAAACTTCTTCAAAAAATTGTTCTTCTAATTTAAATTTAAATTCTGAACTGAACGAAGCGCCCTTTTAAAGGGCGCTTTTATTTTCCGCACGCAATAGCTTCATCGCCTCGGCGGCGTAACGATCCCCCGCGATCTTTGAAGGCGCAAAAAGATCATTCAAGAACTGACGATCTGCTTCGCTTAATTTAATTTCCAATGCCTGAACATTTTCGATGATGTACTTCTGACGTTTTGTTCCCACCAGAGGCATCAACGACTGATTGCGATGAAGCTCCCAAGCCAGGGCAATCTGTGCAGGGGTCGCATTCTTTTGCTTTGCGAACTCCTCAAGCTTCTCCACCAATTGGTGATTATGCTCGTAGTTCTCGCCCATAAAACGTGGATTGCTCTTGCGGTAATCGTTTGCGCTCAGCTTTGATGGATCTACTTTTGCCGTTAAAAACCCACGCCCCAACGGGGAATAAGCGACAAATGTTACACCCAACTTGTCGCAGGTCGGAAGAATTTCATTTTCGGGATCACGACTCCACAGAGAGTATTCGCTTTGTAATGCCGTGATGGGATGCACCTTATTTGCACGAGTCAAAACTGCTGCCGAAACCTCTGACAATCCCAGATAGCGAACTTTTCCCTGCTCTACCAATTTCGCCATAGCTCCTACTGTTTCCTCAATCGGAGTGTTCGGATCCATGCGATGCATATAGTACAGGTCGATATAATCTGTATTCAGACGCTTCAAACTGTCCTCAACGCACTTATTAATGTACACAGGACTGTTGTTCACACCACGCGCTGCGGGATTTTGCGGATCTCTCACGATTCCGAATTTAGTCGCGAGAATCACTTTGGAACGCTGCTCTTTCAAGGCCTTTCCAACAAGAATTTCATTCGTAAATGGCCCGTAAATATCAGCTGTATCGAACAGGTTTATTCCAAGGTCTATGGCCTTATGAATCGTTGCAATAGATTCCTTTTCATCTGCATCACCATAGAATTCGCTCATACCCATGCAGCCTAAACCGAGGGCTGACACTTTAAGATCCGTTTTACCCAGCTTAATAAATTCCATTTTTACTCCATTCGTTAGCATGCTAACATTACCGTAGCTCAAATTATTTGCAAAGGCCTGTCGCAGCAGATATAAAATTTTAACTGGAAGATTTATGTTTAATTTATTGATTTTGCCTACAGAGGCTCACTTAGAACGATTAAAAAAGCAATATCCCGAACTTGATAGCAAGTCCGTGATGAGCTTTCTTATGCTTCTTCGCACAGCGACCGAACTATCCACGGCTCTTGACAAGTCATTGATGAAATACGGTCTTCTACAAAACCGTTGGTTGATTCTTGTCATTTTGATGCGCGAAGAAACGCACACACTCTCCCCCACGGCTTTGACAAAGGTTCTTGGAATCACCGGGGCAACTCTCAGTCGTTTGCTTGAGACTTTGGAAGAAGAAGGCTATGTGAAGCGCAACACCTGCAAGACAGATCGTCGCGCTCATGAAATCAGCCTGACAACAAAAGGTCAGAAGTTATTGAACAAAGTAATGCCGGAATACTATGCCTCTATCACAAAAGTTTTTGCCAAGATGACAGAGCAGCAGCATAAAGATTTGTCGAAAGCTCTTCAAGCGATCGAACCAGCGAAACTTTACGAAAGCTGACTTACAAATTCTTTCATACGGCCAATAGCACGCTTCATAGTGTCTTCGGACACTGCGAAGCTTAAGCGCATGAATCCCTCTGATCCGCACTCGGCCCCTGGCACTGTTGCTACAAAGAATTTCTCTAGCAAGATATCACAGAAGTCTTTTGACGTACGGATGTGAGTATCGCCAAAGTTTTTACCCAGGCACGCACGAATATCCACCCAATAATAAAATGCACCTTCTGGATTTGAAACTTTAAATTGCGGAATACTTGCAAACGCCTCGATGCCGGAATTCTTTCTAGCAATCAGCTTTCTTACGACTTCAGCAATATCCGGTTCGCAGTTTTTTAATGCAGCCAAGGCCGCATGTTGAGAAATACTTGAGGGCGATCCCGTCGACTGACTTTGATAGTCCGCCATCGCCGTGATCAGTTTCTCAGGTCCCGCAGCCCAACCAATGCGCCAGCCCGTCATTGAGTAGGCTTTTGATCCGCCATTCACAACAACCGTGCGCTCTCGCAAATCAGGAGCCACCTGCAAAATATGCGGCGCAACTTTCCGACCATCAAAAACCAAGCGATTGTACATATCATCAGAAATGATCACCACTTGCGGATGCTTTCTAAGAACCTGTGCCAAGGCTTTAAGCTCTTCCTCCGAGTACAACAAACCTGTTGGATTGCTTGGTGAACAGAATAAGAAGCCTCTTGTTTTTGCATTGATCGCCTCTTCGAGCTTTTCCGGAGTGATCTTGAAATTTTCAGACTCACCACATTCCACAATATGAGGAACGCCGTCGGCAAGCTCAACCATCATGGGGTAACTGACCCAATAAGGTGTACCAATGATCACTTCATCACCCGGCGAACAAATCATCTGCAATGCTGCAAACACGATATACTTCGCGCCTGATGCCACGGTGATTTCTTTGGTAGAATAGCTCTGGTTCAGCTCGTTTTTAATTTTTTCCGCAATAGCCTGGCGAAGCTCCACTGTACCATTCGCTGGTGTGTATTTCGTAATGCCTTTTTCAATAGCTTCGATACCCGCTTTCGAGGGCACTTCAAATGTCGGCCAATCCGGTTCACCTACAGTCAAAGAAATCACGTCATGTCCCTGAGCCGCCAGTTCCTTAGCCTTTGCGACCAGGAAAAGAGTGGGAGATGTTTTTAGATTTTGTGCTCTTTTTGACAGTTGAACCAAGATCGTCTCCTCTTGCTAAATTAACCTTTTAATTTTTTCGCCATAGCTTCGACAACAACTTCAGGAACCAGTCCGTCCAATGCGCCGCCATTCACAGCCAACTCTTTCACTCCGCGTGAAGAGATGTAGTAGTACTCGGGACTCGCGAACATCAAAAGAGTCTCGATATGCGGAGCAATTTTCTTATTCATGTTCGCCATCGTCATTTCGTATTCAAAATCAACAACCGCACGAAGACCCCTGACAATAACCTGGGCCTTGTTCTTTTTCATGTACTCAGTGGTCAATCCCTCGAAGAAATCGACTTTGACATTCTTTAAGTGCGATAAAGATTTCTCAATCAAAATTTTACGCTCGTCCAAATTAAACATCGCCTGCTTCTGAGAAGACTTTGCGATCAAGACAATAACTTGATCGTACAGAGGAGAAATCCGGTTAATAAGATCCACATGTCCCATCGTGATCGGATCAAAACTGCCGGGATAGACTGCAATGTTACTCATGGTTTTCCTCTTCCTGGTTTTCTTCCTTCAAAGCATCTTCGTGACAGAACAAACTTAAGTGCTTATCACCGAATTCTTTTTTGCTATAGCGAACCAGGGATCCGTATCGATCCTCCATTCGCTCTTTCGCCTGAGATTCAATGGCCAATAGTGTGTGCGAGCCAAAAGCAGCACTCTTTGCCGCCGCTTCCATCACGGCATGGGCCATCTTTTCAGTAAACGGAGGATCAGCAAAAATAATATCAAAAGCTTCTCCATTGTATGCTTTCAAAAATGAAATGACATCCATGTTGATGATTTTATAAGAAGCAGCAGGAACTTTAAGCTTTTCCAGATTTTGGCGTGTGATCGTCAAAGATTTCGGATTCTTTTCCACAAATGTGCAGAAGGTCGCGTCACGAGATAAAGATTCAATCCCCAAATTACCTGTCCCGCAAAACAGGTCGGCAACTCTAGAGTCCGCAATATTGAATTGCAGCTTATTGAAAAGAGTCTCTTTGACTCGATCCGTGGTTGGACGAATATGGTCCGCCTGAAAAGCGACCAATTGATGCCCACGGTATTTTCCAGCAATAATTCTCATGACAACAAATCCTCGGCCATTCTGACAACGGCGAAAATATCTTCAAATGGTTTCGGAACGAAAAGATCGGCTCCCATCTGTTGGGCCGTTTCCATGTTATGCTCACCGGCGAAAGCGGACATCAAGATCACTTTGCCAGGACGCTCCGATCCCATCTCCTTCAAAACCTCGGGCCCATTCAGTCCAGGCATGAGGACATCAAGAAAAACCAAATCTGGCTTGATCTGCTTCCACTGATTCAAGCCTTCATTCCCATCAACAGCTTCGATGACCTCATGACCTTTCGCGCGCAACGCACGACTTAAAGACCTACGTACTAAAGCTTCATCATCAACGATCAACACCTTCACAGATCAACCTCAAGAACTTTTATGCGGAAGAGTAATGACGAAACAAGCTCCACGAGGATCGACATTTCGAGATTCAATAGTCCCGCCGAATTTTTCAATGATGGACTTAGACATACTTAACCCAAGACCTGTACCATGTCCCTCTTTTTTTGTGGTAAAGAACGGCTCGAAAATACGTCTTTGGATTTCGGGAGGAATGCCCGGCCCCGTGTCTTCAATTTCTAAAATAACTTTCGAATTTGCGTAACGGGAAGTGACTCTCAGACGTCCCGGATCTTTCATCGCCTGGCAGGCGTTGTTAATCAAGTTAAAGACCACTTGCTGTAAAAGATGAGGCTCGACAAAAACATTTTTATCTAAAGTTTGTAAATCTACTTCCAGACGATGAGTGCGCAGAGCCGACTTTAACATCGGCAGCGTTCTTTCGACGACCTCATCCACAGAAACAAATTCCGCTGGTTGATCTTCGCCCTTCGAAAAATCCAGAAGATTTTTAATAATTCTCTGCGACCGAGCCGCTGCCTTTTCAATCTCTAACAAATCGGAATACAGATGAGTCTTCGGATCTGCTTCCTGCAATAAAACTTGGCTGAGCGAGCGAAGACCCGTCAGCGGGTTATTCAGCTCGTGAGCAATGTTGCCCGCAAGCATACCGATGGCTCCCATTTTTTCATTCTGAAGCATGCGCAAGTATAACTCACGGGACTGGGTGATATCCACATACTGATTCACAACATTCGTGGGATTACCTCCTTGATCCAATTGCACAGGATAACTGTGCACCTGGAAAATACGGCCATCCACTTGAATTTGCCCGCTATGAGGTTTTCCATATTTCAATGCTTGAGCCACAGGACATCCTTCACACACAGAATTTCTTTGCGCAAAGCTCTCAAAACAACGATGTTGCAAAAACTTATCGCTGAATTTTCTATTAGCACGAACCACGTTGTAGTCGATATCAACGATCGCGATAGGATCACGCATGCCATCGAAAGTTTTTTCCCAGCGGTATGAAAAACTCTGCAATTGCTTTTCCAAAAGAACTCGGTCCAATGCCATGCTAAGTGGGCGCATGCGATCTGCCATGAAATCAACGAAGGGTCCCATTTCTTTATCAGATAAAGAGTTTTCAATGACTAAGATCGCTTCACCCTGCCCCGACAGTGTCATGCGCAGTTCTAACGGAACAACATAGGTTTTAATAAAGGGGCGGCCAAAGTGATTCGCGAAGTGGCGAATCAACTCCGCCGAAGGAACCTGCGGAATTTTGGGGAATTCAAATATGACAGCGGATTCTGACTGATGAAGATTTCCCAGTTGAAAACTCATATAGACAGTTTTGGTGTCATCCAAGCGATACGCCAAAATCGGATCACCGATCTTATGGAACTTACGAAGTTCCCTTCTTAAAATAACCAAAATGTCTTCAAAAGAAGTTTGCGTCGCTAAATCTTTGATAAAGCGAACAAGCTGTCTTTCACGGTTGAGTTTGTCGCCTTCCTCTTGATGGGACATTTCAATGTATTGGGTGCGCTCTTCTACCAATCCCTCTAAGGAATGGGTCAAAGCTTCCAATTCTTTATTTTGATTCGATGACTCGCGCAAAAGTACCGAGCGGGATTGAAACTTGGCGTGGGTTTGCAAAGCCTCTTCAAGCTGTTGCCATACTTCACGCTCAGTTAATGGCCAACGAATAAAGCGATACACTTGGGCCTTGTTAATGCCCTCACGCACTTCGCTTTCTGAAAGATCTGATGAAATATAAAACCGTGGCGCCATCGGCTGATAAAGACGAGCCGCCACGAGCAGCTCAAGGCCCTCGCCATTGCCGGCGTCCTGGACTAAGATCGAGGAAAATTTCTGATTTTGTAAAAGAGGCAGGGCTTCCGCAATGGAATCCCTGATCCAAATCTCCACTTCCCGTTTTTGGAAGGGAAAGAACTGCGGAAGTCTAATTGGCGAGACGTTTCCTACCCACAAGATCGGGTCCATTTTTGCTGGATTCGATTGTAGGTCCTGTGTATTCCCCATTTAGTGACTTCTCCAAAGCCTGCAAATGCTCAAACCACATCTGCAAAACATTGTTTAAATCATACTCGAGAACATCAGCTAAAAGAACAAAATCCTTATTTTCCAAAGCGCGCAAAGCTTCCAAAACGGTTTTCTTGCTTTCGCCTTCAGCCTTCATCCAATCAACTGGACTAGCCACCAGATACTGATCACCCATCAGCTCCTTTAAAGACATCACGCTATCAATCAGAAATTCACAGTTTTGCACCAGATCGTGAATGGATTTTAAAAGACCACTCAGTCCTTGGGCACGCATGCGTTGAGAAAGGTTTTCCGTTCTTTGAATCAGTTCGGGCAATGCCTCAAGCCAACCACGAAGAACCGCACCCATCAAGTCACGGCTGTTTTCTGTCAGATATTCCAAGGTTTCGACCTGATCCAACGATACGGTTCCGAACTTTGCCTCATCCGCTTCGCTGATTTCAAGTCCGTTCACTACGTACCGACACACCACTTGGTTTGTTGAACGAAGATCATTTTCGATATCGTTGAAAACGCGGGATAGATCCACATTGCCATTATAGAAATTGCGAAGTTCCGCGCCAGATACTTTAAAGCGTTCCATCGATAGCCTCCTCGTTCAAAATCTCTTCTTGAGGGATGTAAATACGAAGAAGCTGTCCAAAGCGCTCATGAACATTCACAGTTGCGGTACGAATCTCCTCTTGAGTTCCTGGAGCCACGCGAACCTTCTCCGCGTGATACCAGTTAATAAGAGGACTCAGTTCGGGCACAATTCGGCTAACGGCTTTAATAATTTCTTCGCCACGCTCGATTAAACCTGCAACTTTTTCCAAACCTAATTGTGGAATCAAAGCAAATTGCTCGATCATAAAGCGATTTACTTCATCAAGCTTCATAGCACCTTGAATAGTTTCCAGGCGCTCGGCCATCGGATATGGAGTTCCCAGATAAATGGCTTGAACCAAATTCCATTGGAACGCATCCGCAGCAGACTCATCTTCTTTTGCGAAACTTGCAAGGCCGGCTGTACGAACAATCAATGAATCGTCGACAACGCCCTCCATCAACTGACTCACCACTTGACCGATTTTTGTGCCAGAAAGCGCTTCCTCGGTTTCAGCGCGTAAAATAAAGCCTATGCTTGCTTTCGGACCCGTCTCCCAGAAATTTACGTGGCCGATGCTGATATTAAGTGTCGGAGTATCAGTCAAAGATGCCATATGAATCGGAGCACTGTCGCAGCCAATCAACAAATCTGAAGAATTGATGATCGAGAACAGGTCAGAAATTTTAGTTTTACCAACAAGATCGTACATGCGCAGACCTGAAGTCTGACGAATGATCTCTTGCGCATCTAAATGCTCGGAAGCCGCACCAACCAAAGCCACCGCCAGGTTTCCACGGGCAGCTGCGATTGTATTTAAGGCTTCAGCCCATTTCGCAGGTGAAAGAGCTTTGTGCTTTTCACTGGCGCCCACATGCACAACCATATAATTCGCCGGCAAGTTGAAGTTATTTGCAGCAATCACTGGTGCCGCCCAATCCTCTTCGATGTATTCGAGATTCAGCATCGAAGTAAAAATATCGGCAAGATGCACACGATTTGCCTTATCAACGCCCACCTGTGCATAAAAGTAAGCACTCATTTCATCAGAGGGATTGAAGTAACCATCGGAAAAGCGAGTGTAGCCATTTACTTTTGTATTTTCACCAGTTAAAGCATGAGTCAAATAGCTCGAAAACGGCGAGAAAGTTAGATTGATAATCCAATCATAATTTTCGGCCTTTAAAGGATTAAGGAAATTCGTCAGTCTTTCCATAGAGGCTTCAATGTCAGCATTCTCTTGAACCAAAGGCTCAAGGATATTTGCGGACGGTAAAGACAAATGACGGTTGATCGCAGTTAAACCCTCTACAGCACCTTCGAAACGAGGGCGTGTTAAAAGATCGATTTGCGCATCAGGATATTGACGACGAATGGCCCGCATTACAGGCCAGCTCATGTAAATATCGCCTAATCTAGCGAGTTGCAGAATGAGAATTTTCATTTTTAACCTGTTCCTTTGCCAACTCAGCTAAGAGTTTCAGTTTCTCTGCCTCTTCGTCGTAGGGCTGACTGTTCGTCAGTTCGTTGTAGGCTTGTTCCAGTCTCTTCAAAGCCACTGATAGGTAGCTGTCCAAATCCTGCTGCATAGTAGCCTCCTTCCTTGGATAGAGATTCAATATAACGAGTTAAAGTTGCGCGGATCTCAAGAAGCTCACTGACTTCATTCAGAGCCACGTGAACGCGGTCATAAATTTGCACGGGGTGAGAGAAGCGGCCCAATAAAGATTCTAAGAATACTTGGAAGTAACCCGCTTCATCTTGTTTCGAACGCAGAATGTCTTGGCCCACCATAATAAGCTCTGCCAACTCGTTCGACTGGATTGTCTTTTTTGAAAGCAATGATTCGCGGGATGGCAAAGCTCTGCGAGCTTTCTCTAACCACGATTTCATCAACTGTGCTTTTTGTGCCGATTGATTCATGACCTCTGCTGCGTTGGAATTTTCCTGAATGAAGGTACGAGCAGCTTCGAAATAGAAAGGACCTAAATCTCTATGCTCTTTTCCAAGATACAAAGACCACACAGCGCGCTCAAAATCACGAAGCTCTGCCTTCTTCGTTGTCACTTCGCCGCTTAACTTATCCCAAACTGCCGCAAACACTTGATCTACAGAAATTTCATCAGCACAGAGATGCGACATTTGACTGCAGTTTTGAGAGTGCGAACACGGAGAGCACGGTACAGTTGTCTTGATTACAGTGTTGTTTGCGGCGAAGGCTGCCGTCTTTTGTGGGTCACTACTGCCGATAGCTATCTCGACCACAGGCACAGCCGCCTGAGCTGCTAAATGCTTAATGCTAGTGTCTCCTGTGACAAGCAAAGCTGCATTCTTAAGATGTTCTTTGGCTTCAACAAGATCACAGATTAAAAGTGAGTCCGCCGGAAAAACCTTTTCCAGTTGTTCGCGCTCAAAAGAAGCCCCAAGAACGGCGACTTTGTAGTCGACCAAAGATCTTTCGATAGTTCTTTTTAGCTGCGCAAAATTGGAAAGTCCCCAATTTTTCTTCACATCACTTGTCAGACATTGAAACAAAACAAGTTTTGACTTATTTCGAATTGCTGCAATCTTTTGTGGCAGTGGAATGTCGAAAGAATTTCCCAAAAGCTCCACATAGTGGAACAAAGATTTCTGTGTACCAGAAAACCGATCATTGAAATAACGAAGCCAGCGATTGTCCAAACCCTGGAATTTTCCGTCTTCTTGATAAAGACCGGTTTTCTTTTTTGCTTCGATAGCTCCAATCAGATAGGCGCTAAGTTTATTATGGGTGAAGTTAATCACCTGATCGTAATTCTCTTTATTCAAATCACTCACTAAGTTTTCGAGCTGAGTGTATGACCATAGAATGTTGTAAGCCGCCTCTCCTAAACCTGCTTGCAGGCTTTCGCGATCAAAGCAGACATAACGATCCACTACTCCCGAAAGCAATCTTTCAATACTTGTGAATTGCTTATTCAAAAGCAGATGAATCTCAGCCTCAGGATGTTGCTCGCGCAAACCACGAAGCAACGGTTCCTGCTGGATGATGTCACCTAACCGCAATAACGAGACGACCAATATTTTCATTATTTCACCAATTCACCGAGGGCGCGGAAGATCTGCTTCTTGTTCTCGGGCATCACAGAGGCTTCCACAACAGGAAGAACATCTTTGATAGATAGAAGATTATTATTTTGGAAGTACAAAGCCTTCATATTAATTCCGAACTCTTCAAAATGATATTTCACAGACTCGGCAGATCTGCCCGTCAAGTGAGCAAAGAATTCGGAATACAGACTCACCTGGTTGCCCCAGCACTCGCGGAATGACAAAACATAAGCTCTGTCACGAACAACGTCTGAATAAAGATCAGACCTCACAAGATCTTGAACGTTTTCTGCAATCAAGATATTCACGCGACCATCAAGTTCTGGAAACTGAGACCTGAAAACAGGAATCAAAGCTTCACGAGAATCAACAACGGTGATCGTCACACCTGGATCTAAATCCGCCAACGCTGAAATATGGAAGCCCGAACCCAAACCAATCACGACGATATGATTTGAAGGAAATGCGCCTAAAGAGTAAACCCATTTCAACGCCTCACCACGCGGGTCACGCAAAGAAGCCAACGCTTGACCTTCTTCGAAGGAAATTAGAGACGATTCATGGTTTTCTGAAAAGCTGATCATTGACATAATTATGCTGCCCTTTGCGATGATGTGATTTTCTTTTTCAATGCGCGAACTTCTTTATGATCTGGATTCCATAGAAGAACTCTCTCCATCTCTAGAAGAGCTTTATCCATTTGCCCTGTTGTGCAGAATAAATTGATCAAAACAAGGGACATATCCTCATCTTCTTCCACAGAGCCCAGATAATTTTCCAAGGCCTCGATGGCTTTCGAAGTTTTTCCATCACGAAGGCCCCAGTTTGCGGCCAAGTGAGTTGCCGTGCGATTTTGTGGATTGATATCAAGAGCGGTCTCTAGATTAGCCCAGGCAAGCTCAGCATCACCGAATTGATTGTGAACCATTGCAAGACCAACCCACGCTTTATCATTTTCAGGATTGATTTCCACAGCCTTGCGGAAGCAATACAATGATTTATCAAAGTCATTTCTTTGTACTTCCAAGGTTCCGAAGTTTACAAGAAGAACATCAGACTGAGTATTCACAGTATAAGCCTTGTTATAATATTCTTCCGCGCCATCGAAGTCGCCTTGACGAACGAAGATGTTGCCCATGTTTTTGTAAAGCTCGAACAGGTTGTCGTTTTCTTCGGTCAATACAGACAAAGCCTCGAAGTATCTTTCCAATGCTTCCTGGTCACGGCCCAATTTATAGTAGACGGTCGCCAGGCCAAAAAGACTTTCAAATCCATAATCCTCAGAAACCAGTGTTTTACGTGCAATCAAAGCTTCAGGAAGATGATTTGTTTTTTCCAAGCAGAACGCCAATAACTTCAAAGTCTCTGCGTTATGAGAGTCACGATTGCTTGCTTCACGCAAAAGATTCAAAGCTAATTTGTATTCGCGATGCTTCGCTAGAATGCGTGCATTAAGTAGGTATGTCGGAATACGAGCGTCACGCGTTGTTGCTGCAACTTGATCCTGTGAAGTCTCTGCCTCAAATTCTTGAATGGCTTGTTGTGGATCAAAATAGATTTTGCCAGCGCCTTCGCCTTGGCTTTCAACAGAGTTTTGATCTCTGTATGTTTCACTGGACTTTTGAACGAACTGATTTTCCAACATCTGCATGGATCTCCTTCGCCAATGTGATGGAGCAACACAGATGCCAATACTTCTTTTTGGTTTTAATTAGAACTGAGGCAAGTTACGCCCAAGGGTTTGACTCTTTGGTCTTACTTGCCGTCAGTATTTTGTCTACCCTCCGATTTCGTCGGAGTCATGTTCGGGAAAAATTTTCCTAGACTTCTTCATCAAGACGATTTGTGAATGTCTTCGTCTTATAGCCGCCTAGACCTTTACGATTGCGACGCACTTCTTGCAACTCTTTAATAATTGAGTTCTTCGCCATTTCAATGCAAGCCAACACTTGAATATCCTGCTCAATGATACGAGTAACATATTCATCTTTAATCGTCAGAGCTTCTCTGACTTCAGCGCGTGCCGCTTCATCAAGATTTGTTTGAGTTGCTTCCATTTCTGATTGCGCTTTATCCAGTTGTGCATCGACGTATTTAAGCACTTCCAGGATTCTTTCGCGAGTTTGATAGAAGTATTCGAGATTATCGAATTGCCCCTGAGCGAAATTTGCCAATTCTACCTCATTCAAAGAGTAGAACTTTTCCAAATAATGATTCTTTTCGTTCAACAACGTGATGATTCTTGTCATGTTCTCCTCCATGAGAATTAGCCCGCTTTCTGTCCTGAATCGTCTGTTTCTTTTTTCAACTTTTCTACTGCCTGAACCCAGCCATCGTACAATGTATTCAACAGCTTTAAATTTGCTTGTAAAGGTGCTGCATCACCACTGATGTTGGCTTTCGTATATTGCTCCATCATGAACATATAAAGCTGTTCAAGCTGAGACGCGATATCCCCACCTACTTTGTGATCTAGAGTGTTATTGAGCTCCATCACGATATCAAAAGCACGACCGATGTTCATACCGCGGTCTGCGATCTTTTTTTCCTCAATCGCTTTGATAGCAAGCTTTGTGAATTTGATTGCGCCTTCGTAGAGCATCAACAAGATTTTCTCACGACTCGCACTTTGTACCGACGTTTGCTTATACTTTTGATATGCGTTTTTGTTCATTGTCCCCTCTTAGTTCTAACCTTTCAAAATCATCCTTGATGTGCCATCGCTGCAAACTTCGCTTGTTGCGCCTGCATCTCTGACATCTTTTGCTCGAGATTTGCGAACTTCATCCGCAAGCTGTCTTCTTTCTTCTCGAGCTGTCTTTCTTTGGTGTCGATACGTGAATTGATTTGTTTGATTTGATCATCCAAACCTTTCTTTCGATTCGCGATCCCACCCCACTGTCCGTTGGTGAGATTGCCAATCGCTGTTTTCACGACTGCAACAAAGCCCGTTTTGAAACCGTCGCCTCGGAAAAACTGAGCGACTCCATTTGGATTGGCATTCAAGACCTTATTGAACTTGTCCTGACTGAAATCCAATGTACCGTTTCTGTTAAACGTAATACCCAATTCGCTAATGCGAACGATAGGCGATTCCACACCGTTCACCGGATTTAGAATCGTACTGCGCAGGCTTTGTTCCACCGTGCGAAGTAAACCATCACCACCCAAAGGACCCAGTTTCGGGTTTCCACCCTTTTCACCAGGCTGCAACTGATGTTGCTTTTGAATGAAACCTAATGCCGCGTTATAAGCATCAACGAAGCTCTTCACCTTACCGCTGATGACTTCCAAGTTTTCTTTCACCGTCATGTGAATGACTTTTCCCGGAGCTGCGGACTTTAAATCCAACGTCACACCAGGAACCAAATCCGTCGATTTGTTTTCCGGAAGCTCAATTTCAAATCCATCCACTTTCACTTTGGCATTCTTCGCCGGACGAGTTTGATCGAAGTACATGTCTTGATCACCGTCCAAGAGATAAATTTTCGGGAACGAAATTTGTTTATCGTCACCCGTTGCCAAGCCTGTTACCAAAAGCTTGAATGGATTTTCTTTGTCCTTGCGGTCCTCGAGCACTTGGGCTTTCAACCCCACCCCGGCGTTGTTAATCTGATGAGCAACACCTTCCAACGTAGACGTCTTCCCGTTGATATAAACTTCCTTTGTGCCCTTGGAAGTCTCGAACTTGATGTATCCAGTTCCAATTTGCGTTTCATTTTTATCAGGGAAGCCATTTGAAAGAGCACCCGGCTGTTCTGCCAATTGTACAACTTCCAAAGAGTAATCACCTGGCACCGCTGCTTGTGGATCCAACTGACCGCCAACAACTGTGTCATCACTGCTTGTGAATTTCTTATCCGCAAAGCCGCGAGTGTTGGTCAACTCACTCAAATTTTTCGTGATGTCGTTGACCTTCGTTTCCAACTCAGTCACCAGTTTCAACTTTTCGTCTTTACCAGCTTTCTGAGTCTCCATTTGCTTCACAGGAATACGCTCAGCTTCCATAAGCTGCTCCACGATATTTGGTGGTAATCCAGAGGCCATGCCTGTGATACGTATCCCTGCCATGAATTCATCGTCTCAAATTCATACAGTGACCGTGAGTCAATTAAATGTCCGTCGCTAGGGCCAGCGTAAGAATGAAAACGCCTCTAATGCGTTTTATGCAGCAGCGGTTTTGACAGGGGCCTGTTTTTCAGGACGTACATATAGGAAGTAAATGCAGAATAGAAAATAAATTTAAGCATTCTTTCAAAAAGGTCCTAAGCAGAACGCTTTAGAAGCTGCCCTCGAGGAGAATCATCCGATGGCAAAGTCCATAACTCCAACTCTGGAATTCTACGAATCAAAGTTCCCAAGTTATCTTTCACTAAGACAAAGCGTGAACCCTTCTCGCCATCTTCAAGTTCTACCGTCCAACGATGCTCCTTGAAAGAAGACAGAGAGCGTAAATGCTCCATCGCTTTTTCCAGCTGCTCTTCATTCATTGGCTCTTTGTGTTCTTGCTGTTGCTGCGAATAAGACTCTTGCCCGTTGGCATCTCGATCATGAGTTGAATCAGACTGAATAGCTCTGCCCGCGCGATCAATCGCTTTCACTTCTTGCGGCAAAATATTTGGAATCAGTCCCTTGATATTCATTCTGAAAGACTCTTCGGCTCTTTGTGCACAGCACTTAAGCACACTCGTCTCAGGTCGGGAATTTCAGGACCAACTTCTAACGCGATCCACGCATAGTGAGATCGATATCGTTGTCAGATTTCTTCTTAATAGAAATATTTTCTATCGAACGTTCTTCACCTTTGTGTGGAGATAAATCGTGAATGGCCGGGCCATTCAAAACTTCGCCCATTTTACTAAAACGCGAACCATGGCATGGGCAGTCCCATGTTTCTTCCACCGAATTCCACTTTACTATGCCATTCATATGCGGACACACAGCAGAAAAACGATGTAGGTCTCCATCATGATCACGATACACAGCTACTTTCGAAAGCCCTTGTGTCGACACACAGCCTTCGCCTGGCACCAAATCGTGAACGTCTTTTTCATTTCGATAAACCCAGTCAGCATATTGCAAACTGGTTTGTGTTCCTTCTCTGATAACTTGGGAAAGATTGCGCAAGACAATGCGATTGGGATCATAGACAGATTCATAAGGATGATCTTCGGCACCCTCGATCAAGGCTGGAATCAAAATCGCACAAATTCCCGCATGTGTAATTCCCTGTCCTGAATCACCCGTACAGACATAGACATTTTTATCACCGGGATTGCGACCGATATAAGCAAGGCCCCCTGCTGGCTCAATGATCTGTCCAGACCAAGTATAAACAACTTCTGCATCTTTGATTCCGAGGCGAATGTCGACCCAATCTCGCAGTTTTTGAAAAATAAATTCTGGATGAGCTTCTTGCCCCACGCGGTGATCTTCACCTCCCACAATAAGCACATCAAAATCCCTCTCAGGGGCAGAGTCGACGCGGATATAGTGATAAGGTGACTCTGTATCCCAATACAACGCCAAAGGCACCTGGCCTCGAGGAATTTTTAAACCGATCACATAAGAACGATAGGCCGCTTCTTTCACATGCAACGACAACATATTGTTGATCGGAACATTGGTTGCAACCAATACATGATCGCAAGAGATATGATAGCCATTCGATGTGTCAACACGGGGATTTTTCCCGTCCTGAATAAATTCAGCCTTTGTGCGGGTATAAATCTGTCCCCCCATCGCATGAATACGCTCACACAACCCGTTCAAGAATTTCAATGCGTGAAACTGAGCTTGATGCCCGAAGCGAATGCAAGCACCTGTATCGAAGAACACATCGTTAGGATGTCCCTGCAAATGAGAATCTTCAGCACCACAATCAAGCGCTGCATAGAATTCCTCTTCTAAAAACTTAGGATCATGCTTTGGATCAAGGAATAAAAATCCATTCACACGCTTGAAGTCACAATCTATATCCTCTTCCAAAATTATTTTTTCAATAAGGTCAATGGCTGCCCTATGACTTGCATAGGCCACCCGCGCTTTGTCTTTTCCAAACTTCTTAATTAATTGAGTAAAAAGATCGTCATACACATCAGAAATATGCGCCGAGGTTAAGGCAGTCTCTCCATGGCCCAAATCATCGCGATCGATCACGACCACTTTGAATTCTTTTTTTAAAAGTTGATAAGCGGTAAGAAGTCCAGCAAATCCAGCGCCCACGATGCACACATCCGCACTGACAGATTTAGAAAGTGTCGGCATGTCGGAAAGTACGATGTCTTCTTGCCAAATCGATTGTGTGTTTTGATGGAAGCGAGTCATGGATCCTCCTCCCCTTATTTTCCTGAAGGTCTTTGTAAATATCCATTTGGAAAGGCCTAGCGTGGCTTCTTACACAGAAGGCTCCTGTCATTCTCCAAATTCTCGCCGTCGTCATTGAAGCTGGGACCGCGTGGCCCCAGACTTTATTCTATAACCAGGAGGCTCTATGGATAAAACACTCGAAGGAAAACACGTCGCTCTTGTTGCCACAGACGGCTTTGAACAATCAGAACTTTTCGAACCGCTGAGAGCACTTCAAGATGCCGGTGCTGATGTGGATATTATTTCTTTGAGGGCCGGTGAAATTAAAGGATGGCAAAAAGGCAATTGGGGCAAACCTATCAAGGTGGATGTGACAGTCGATCAGGCCGACGCAGAAAACTACGATGCCTTGTTGTTACCCGGTGGAGTTATGAATCCCGACAAACTTCGCGATGACGAAAACGTAGTTCAATTTGTGCAAAAATTCGTAGATGCAGGAAAACCAATTGCGGCGATCTGCCACGGTCCTCAGACTTTGATTGAGACGGGAATGCTTCGTGGAAGAAAGATGACAAGCTACCATTCATTGCGCACTGACATGTTCAATGCGGGAGCGGATTGGATGGATACTGAAGTTGTTGTTGATAACGGTTTGGTCACAAGTCGTAAACCTGATGACATTCCGGCCTTCAATGCAAAGATGATTGAGGTCTTTGCCGCTGGCTCTGTGGATATTTCCTTGCTTGGTTCATCTTCTAAAGAAAATGATCAGCCACGAACAACTCATTAAAAAACAAAAGGACAGATTTATTACGCTCTGCCCGAACCCGAACTGCCATCCTAAGTACCCCAGGAAGTCGCTAGACATCCTGGGTAGGTTGGTACCGAAGGGACACGGAGGCGTCCCTTCAGATCAATCTTTCAAATCTAACAACAATTAACCGATCAATTTCAATGCCGCTTGTGGCATTTGGTTCGCTTGAGCGAGAACGCTAGTGTTAGCTTGCATCAACACTGTGTTACGAGCTGACTCAGCAGATGCTGCTGCGATATCTGTATCACGGATACGAGAGTTCGCTGCAGAGATGTTCTCGTTTTGCACGCCCAAGTTATCAACTGTAGACGTCAAGCGATTTTGAAGGGCACCAAGACCTGCGCGGAAACCGTTCACTTGAGTTTGCGCTTTGTCGATTTTCGCTAGAGCTTCTTGTGCTCCCTCTTTAGAGGAGAAGTCGAAACCAGCGATACCCAAGTTGTCGATAGATGCGTTTGTCTCAGATGCATTATAAGTGATACGGTCCGCTTCAGCGTCGTTACCGATACCTACTTGGAAATCAAACTTATCGCCAGAACCGTCGATCAATTTCGCATTACCAAACTTAGTTGTTTGAGTGATACGTTGTGATTCTGCTTTAAGTTGTTGAACCTCTTTATTTAGGAAACCGCGCTCTGTATCACCGATAGTGTCAGAAGATGCTTGGATACCCAACTCACGCATACGAGTTAAGATATTTGAAACCTCATTCAAACCACCCTCAGCAGTTTGTACCATCGAGATACCATCGTTCGCGTTTCGTTGTGCTTGACCTAAAGATCTGATTTGGGATTTCATACCCTCACTGATCGCCAAGCCGGCAGCGTCATCGGCTGCTTTATTGATGCGCGATCCAGAAGCCAATTGCTCCATAGATTTGCCAATTGCACGTTGAGACTGGCTCATCGTTCTTTGCGCATTCACGGCAGAAATATTTGTAGAAATTCTCATTCCCATTTGGGACCCCCATTTATATGCGGCAGCCTTATACCTACTTAGGCTTGCCTGTTGTACACGTTGGGACTTCACTTCCATCTAGCACTCTGCAAACGATTCTCATCAGGCAGTCACTCCCTTTGAGTCTCTCGAGCGTTTCGACTTTAGTTCCGTCGTTGCTTCTGACATACCTTTCGGCGAGGTCTGTGAAGGCTTTAGTCGCGTCCAGCAAAACTAGACCATCATCCAGAAAAACCTAGACCAAGATCCTGAAAACCAGCCCAAAACCCGGCAAAATCCCAGACCAAAGCCCAGCCCCGACCAACGCCTCCCCCGCCAAAAGGGTGCCTGCCGTTTTTTCGGGTCTACAGCGCGTTACTGATTTCCGGATTTAAATTCAGACCAGCTTTTATTGCCGTCATTTACAGAGGAGAATGCCGTTTGCTTCACAAAGATGAATGGGAAGAAAAACATTTATCAATCAAGGCGAATTTCCTTATCACATCACCGCAAGATGCATTAACAAAGAATGGTTCGGCCATGAACCAGAAGTTATTTGGGAGGTCATGACTCGCAATCTTTTTTTCATCAATCATGCATTCAACTTGCGAGTGCACGCCTTTGTTTTAATGAACAATCACTTTCACATGCTTGTTCGCGCTCCAGACACGAATCTGAGTGAAGCGATGACTTTCTTTATGACCTCGACAAGTAAAGAGATTTCAAAACTAAGCAAAAGAATTAATCACTGCTACGGAAGTCGCTATCATCGATCACTCATCTCATCACCGCTTTATTACCTGCATGCCTATAAATATGTTTATCGAAATCCTGTCATGGCAGAATTAGTAGAAAGAGTTGAGGACTATAAATTCAGCTCACTGCAAGGGCTATTGGGAAATACTTGGTTGGATGTGCCGGTTCAAGAGGATGAAAATTGGGGACTATTAGAAACTAGAGATGCGACATTAGAATGGCTAAATGCAGCTCCAACAGGTGAGAATTGGGATTTGGTACGAAAGGCTCTTAAAAGGCCCGAGTTCACACTTAGCAAAATCAACAAGCGTTCCTCGATATTAGAGACTGACGCACTGTAGACCCAAAAAAACGGCAGGCACCCTAAAAATCCCCAGAAGGCTGGGGCCTTCTGGGGCTGGGCTTAACATGAGCAGTTTTTGTGGGCGACTACTCATTGAGAGGGCTCTATCCCAAGAACACCCTCTCGAATTGCTAAAGTGGTTTAGTTTTTTTCGTTAAGCGTTCCCACCACAGATCGATCCTGTGAGGATCAATCTGAGCGTGGGAACTTAGTTTGGATACGGGGACCCTGTAAAGTTAGTTCGTATTAATAACTAACCAACAAGTTTCATTGCTACGTTCGGCATCTGGTTGGCCTGAGCCAAAACAGACACTGCCGTATTTTGAAGAATATTAGCAGAGGCCATGTCTGAAGTTTCTTTTGCGATATCAGTATCACGGATACGTGAGTTCGCAGCAGATAAGTTTTCGTAAGATACATCTAAGTTACTGACCGTCGATTCCAAGCGCGACTGAGTCGCACCAAAACCCGCACGCATTTCACTAACTTTCACCAAAGCCTTATCGATTTTATCTAGAGAGTCTCGCGCATCACCCTTGTCGGCCATCGCGATTCCATCGATACCCAAGTTGCTTGCCGAGGCATCGGCATCAAAAGTCACACTGATCATATTGTCCTTGCCGGCATTTGGTCCCACCTGGAACTGCAACTCGCCGCCAGAACCATCAAGAAGTTTTCTATTACCAAAAGTCGTCGTCTTAGCGATACGATCCGCCTCTTGAAGAAGTTGTTGTGTCTCTTTATTCAGGAAGCCACGCTCTTTTTCACCAATAGTGTCAGATGAGGCTTGAACACCGAGCTCACGAAGACGAATCAAGATATTTGAGATTTCAGAGAGACCACCCTCACCCACCTGCGCAAATGAAATCGCATTGTTGGCGTTGTTACGGGCAGAAGAGATACCTCTTAACTGTCCTCTGAAGTTTTCCGAGATTGCCAAGCCGGCAGCGTCGTCGGCGGCATGAACGATACGGCTACCAGAAGCTAAAGCCTGTGCCGAGTGTTCTGAACGTTTCTGCTGAGTACCCAACACACGCTGTGCTGCGATCGAAGCAGTATTAGTCGCGATTCTTAAGCCCATAGTAATCCTCCTTGGGATTTTTGAGACCTAGTTCGCTGTTTTTCGAGGGAATCGGAATGGATCTGTGGTCGCACCACTTACCTTCAGAAAACTCCGGTATCCAACAACGTCCTATGATCTGCGTTTGTTTTTTCTTTTCCTAAAACCAAAACTAAATTTTTAAATTTAAATAAAAGGTTGGAGCAGGTTCCTCGAAGACAACGGTGACTGACGTCATCGTCGAGGAACTTGTCCGAGGAGGATTCTCGTTTTACAGAGAAGGGAGTCTCATTCGGATGCTGCCAACGTGTACGAGGTTACTTATCGACGAAGGTCCAGAAAACTTTAGCCCAAGGTCTAGGTTTTTTTGGAAGTTTGTGCTTAATCCGCGAATTCATTGAAATTTTAATTTTAAAAAAGTTAAGACAAAGGTCCAGGAAGACCTCGACCAAGGCACTGAATGCGAATTTTTATGAAGGATTTATGTTACAGAGGTACGAATGACGATGACTAAAACTTCATCGTTTTTTAAAACTTTCGAAGCACTAAGAAGGGCCTCCGCCGGGCTTTACAACGACTTCCTGCTTAAGGCCCGGGTAACCACGCTTCTCGCGCACTTGCCGAGCTTCTTCTTCCGTAGCAAGACGAAATTCAAAAGCATTAGATTTATCTCCAAAACCTAGGCGTGCCATCGTGTTAACGGACGATAAATGATTGTAGAAACCCGTAAAAAAGTCGAAGCGATTCGACCCGTTAATTCCACCACCCGCATCGCGAATGATCAGGTAACCATCATGAGTTTCCCCATCAGGCATTACAGCTCCGACCAAGCGAGGTACGAAGATAACTTGCCCCACCTTGTAGATCTTTAAGTCGGCAGCCACTGTGAAGTAAGGATCAAGGCAAGTATTGCGCACGCCGAATCCGTAAGGACATTTGCGCAAATCCACTTCCATAAAACGAGGAATCGTATCTGTTCCGCGTGCATAATAATTGAACGACCGCATACGATTGTCTTCAGTCACAACAAAGCATGATCCCTGCATCACGCAGTTATTGAAATCCTTGGTACACATCGTAGCTAAAATTTTGTCATGAGGATCTTTCATGTCGATCAAATCATTGGAGTCGCACTTTGTACGATCGATATGAATTGTAGGCTTGTAGTAAATCGTCGGACTTAAAACTCCGCTGTCGGAAGCTTTCGAAGCGGCACAAGACACTAACAACAAAGCGAATGCGATGAGCATTAAGCCAGACTTCATTGCGGTCATGATTCCTCCTTCGTTAACCACATAGATAACAAAACTGTGGGATTATTTCAGGAGCTTCGTGAAAAACACAAAGGGCTTTTGCCAACCTTGCAAGATTGTCAAGAAAGGTGCCCCTAATTGGCAGAGCTTTAGGAAACCAGCTCTAGGAGACTATCAGTAACCGGCGTTTAAAATTGACAGGCTTCAGAGCAGTCTTTACTTTTCCACCCTACTCGCATTCTTGAGAGCCTATTTCATTACATTCATTTAACGCCAAAAAATAACGACCTGTTTTCGCCTACTTTTGCAAGTACTCGTTGCAAGTGAGCATGCCTGTAAGTTATCAATGTTTTTGCGGGGCAACTTTAAGCATGACTTTACGACTAAGAATTTTCTTATTCAACTTGATCTCGGTCTTTCTTGCGACCTTTGTTGTTGCCATCATTGGACTCAAGATCGTAGAGTCCACTGTCGTAGATAGTACCTACGAACGCCTCACGCAAATTCGCATCGCCAAAACAACTGCCATCGAAAACTATTTTCGTGATTTGCAGATGGCCATCAATCTGATCTCAAGTCATGAATTAACAGATGACTTGTTGGCAAGCGAAGCTCCTGACGCTCAACCTGAATTCCGTCGTCTTCTGGATAACTATGTCTTGGATTTCAATATCTACGATATGGCTTTGATCAATCCTAAAGGAAAGATCATTTACACCACCCGCAAGGACATCGAAGATGGCACCTCCGTTTATAAAGGGATTCCCAACGGCAGCAAATTGAAAGATCTTTTCACTTGGGCCCTTAAGGCTCAAGATGGTTCAACGCTTTTCCTAGATTTCGACAAAGACTCAGTGAATCCAAAAATTACAACGGGCTTTGTGGCATCCCCTATCTACCGTCGTGGTAAATTTCTCGGCGCAGTGATTTTAAAAATTTCCATTTCTGAAATCGATCGCATCACCAGCGATAACTTTGCTTGGGCGACGCACGGGATGGGTCAAACCGGCGAAACTTTGATTTACGGAGAAGATTGGTCTCTGCGCAATACCGGCCGCTTCCGTGTCGAAAACGGAGCAAGCAACAACGGCAACGAAGCGGAAATCTTAACTAGCAATCGCGGCGACGAGGACATTAAGAAAATCGAAAATCTTAGTGAGGTTCGCGAACTGGGTATCGATTACCGCAATCAAAAAGTCATTCGCTCCATCGGTAAGATCTATCTTCCCAACGGAGAACTTTGGTACATCCAAACGAAGATCGATGAAAGTGAAGCCTTTGCTGTCTTAGATCGCATCGCCATTGCATCCAGCGCAGCTGCCGTATTGATCTTTATCTTGTTCTTCTTTGCTACCTTCGCGGCAACAGGAAAAGTCGTCGAGCCGATTCAACTTTTGACGGATCGCTTGGAAAAACTAGGTACAAGCAATCTAACACAAAAAATTAATTATCATTCGAAGGACGAAATTGGTTTGCTGGTGGCAAAATACAACCAGCTGGCAGACCGCTTGGAAACCACAACGGTTTCCAAAGAGTTCCTTGACAGCGTTATTCAGTCCATCAAAGCTTTTCTTTTCATCGTGCGCGTATCGCATCACGATGATTGGCGCCAGTGTTCATACATGATTTCCACGGCGAACGAAGCCGCCTTGAAACTGTTAGGGCTTTCTTCGCAACAAGTTTCTCGAACTGACTTGAAAACTTTGATCCATGCCCAAGACGAATTCAAAAATTACACATGGCTTTTGCAAACTCGCCACAGTATCGAAGCTGAGATCATCAATCACGAAGGACGTCGCATTCCCATCTTGATGAATTGGGCCGCTCTTCCAAGTCATACAAGTAAAGATCTGACATTCGTGTTTGTGTGCACAGACATCACGGATCGCATCCAAGCAGAAAATGCCTTGATCGAAGCTCGCGAGCAAGCTGTGAAGGCCTCTCAGGCAAAATCAGAATTCTTGGCTCGCATGAGTCACGAAATCAGAACTCCACTCAATGCGATCATCGGTATCACAGATATCTTGGCTGAATCGGATCTAAAGCCCGATCAAGCACAACTGGTAAAAGTTTGCGCGAATGCGGGTGAAAATCTTTTGGCTTTGATCAATGACATCCTGGATATTTCGAAAATCGAAGCTCGTGAAGTGCGTTTAGAAAAAATTGCCTTCGACTTAGAAGCAACAACGAAAAATATCTGCGACATCTTGAAGCAAAAAGCCAACGAGAAAAATCTGCACTTCAACCTGAAGGTCAGTCTGGGTGAGGGCGAGTCCCACATGGTTGTGGGCGATCCAACTCGCCTGCGTCAGATTCTTTTCAATTTGATCGGCAATGCTATCAAGTTTACACAGACTGGTGAAATCACCGTATCTGTGGATTTCGAAAATCGTGATGGTCGGTTTGTTCGTTTCGCCATTCGCGATACAGGAACTGGCATACCGAAAGACAAACAGCATCTGCTTTTCCAAAACTTCGTACAAGCCGACAGTTCTATCACGCGTAAGTTTGGTGGTAGCGGCCTCGGTTTAACTATCTCTAAGAACCTCGTCGAGTTGATGGGTGGACGTATCTGGTTCACCAGCGAAGAAAGCAAGGGAAGTACTTTCTATTTCACAATTCCTTACGTTCAAGCAGAAGCGAACTTTGAAATATCACGAGTCTATGAAGAGCCCGCTCCTGCAGCCGTGACGGAAAAAGACGTTACGCGTAACGCCCGCATTTTGGTTGTAGACGACACCGAGGACAATCGCTTCTTGCTTTTGACCTATCTAAAAAAATATCCGTTCGACGTCGTTCAAGCTGAAAATGGTAAAGAAGCTGTTGATAAAGCTACCAAAGAAAGCTTCGATTTGATCCTTATGGACATCCAAATGCCAGTCATGGATGGCTATGTTGCCACTCAAAAGATTCGGGAGTGGGAAAAGGTTCATCAAAAGAAGCCGATTCCTATTATTGCCGTCAGTGCCAATGCGATGGCCGAAGATGTCCAAAAATCTTTGGACGCAGGTTGCACGGAACATCTCACAAAACCGGTTAAGAAAACTGCACTTCTTGAAATGGTGCAAAGATACACCATCTAGGAAAATGTTCAGATAAATCGGAAGTTATTGATACTCTCTGATTGTCCATTAATATAGCCCTAGATGTTTAGATTTTGGCGAGACCTTTCAGTCGTAAAGAAGCTTTATGTTGTCGTAGGTGTCATGGCCTTCCTTGTGGCTATGGAACTTCTGACGCTGCTCTTCGCGATGAATACACTGTCCACTTTGCGTGCCTTTGTCGGTGGAGAAAGCTCTTGGTCAAAAGCACAAAAAAATGCCATTCATGATCTTTACCTTTACATGTACACGAAAGATGAAAGCTTCTACGACGGTTTTAATAAAAATCTTTCTGTAAACATGAGTCTTCGCCAAGCGCGCCTTGAATTGCAAAAGCCGAACTTTGATGAAAAATTGGTCACTGACTATTTCGTAAAGGGAACGATTGCAGAAAGTGATGTGCCCGGAGTTGTGAATATGCTTCGTCGATTTCACAGTGCTCCTTACATCGGTCACGCATTGCAAGTGTGGGCTCAAGCCGACGCCCTTCTTGATGACTTGATTGATAATGCTCGCACACTTCATGAATTGATTAAAGCCGGTCAGTTTGACTCGCCTGAAACAAAATCTGTTGTGGCGCGCACTCACGAATTAAATATTCAGCTTTCCATTTTGGAAGACGATTTCTCCGCGACCTTAGGAAGCGGGTCACGCTGGCTTGAGCACATCCTGATGGTGATTTTGATCATCGCAGTGATGACTGTAGAGGGAACCGGCATCCTTCTTACTATTTCTTTCAATAGAAATCTAAGTCGTAGTCTGACTGAAATCAGTCAAGCGGCAAAAGATCTCGGCGAGGGCAATCTATCACAATCAGTTCCCGTTCGCTCAAACGACGAGCTAGGACAACTTGCACAGACCCTGAACAAAATGACACAGGATTTGGACAAAAGTATCGTACAGCGAGTACGTGCCGAAAATGCCAGCCAAATTAAAACCCTTTTCCTTGCGAACATGAGTCATGAGATTCGCACTCCATTGGGTGTGATCATCGGCTTAACTGAGATCATTAAAGATCCAGATTTAAATTCAGACGAGCGTCTTAAATATATTCAGATTATCGAAAATACAGGCCGCAATCTTACTCGCATCATCAACGATATCCTAGATATCACGAAGGTGGAATCCGGCCATCTGCAAATTCAACGAAGCGAAGTTAATGTGCCAGAAGTTTTGAAAGAGATCTCTTCGATGATGTCAATCAAAGCGAAAGAGCATGACAACACCTTCGAGGTTGTTGAAGAAACAGCAGTACCAAATTTCATTCAAACCGATCGCAGCCGACTGAATCAGATTCTTTTGAATCTTGTAAACAATGCCATCAAGTTCACACAAGATGGACTGATTCAAATTCGTTACGGCATGAATGGAGATTTGGTTTACTTCGATGTCTTCGACACAGGCATTGGCATTCCAGAGGAATCTAAGAAAGATCTCTTCAAAACTTTTTCACAAATTGATTCTTCAAGCACACGTCGCTATGAAGGGACAGGTTTGGGACTGGTTCTTTCTAAAAGGATTGCGCAATCACTTGGTGGCGACGTTGTTCTTCTGCGAAGCGAATTAGGCCGTGGGTCGACATTTAGAATTACGATTTCCAAAGACAGCCAGGCAGAACCGGCACCGAAGATGGAACCCATCCAACCGGTGCCGAGCGCAGTCACTCATGCTGACCATTTGATTGGTAAGAAAGTTCTGATCGTCGACGATTCGAATGACAACCAACTTTTAATACAGCTTTATTTGAAAAAGCGTGGCATTCATTCCGAGTTCGCCGATAACGGAGCGGCCGCTGTCCACAAGGCACTTACCAATAACTATGACTTAGTTTTGATGGACATGCAGATGCCAATCATGGACGGTTATACCGCGACTCAAACTTTGCGCGAAAAAGGCTTCAAAAAGCCCATCATCGCACTGACGGCGCATGCCATGATGGAAGATAGAAATCGCTGCTTGGCTGCGGGCTGCAACGATTATCTAACGAAACCAATCGATTCGAATATTCTATTTAAAACAGTTCTGACTTATGTGACTTAGTTCACACGAGATTCTTCGACAATTCTTCCGTTGCGAATCGTGCTAACTTTATTTGCCAAAATCTCGACATCCCGCTGATCGTGAGTTACTAGCAGCGTCGGAATTTTTTCTACTTCAATCACATGTTTTACAAGACGACGACTTTCCTCTCGCAACTCTTGATCAAGGGCCGAGAATGGCTCGTCTAACAGTAACAAGCGCGGCTCTCCCATAATGGCCCGAGCAATAGCCACCCGTTGTCTTTCACCGCCGGATAAAACGGCGGCAGGACGCTCTAAGAAAGATTCCATTTTTAAAACTGTCGCAAGCTCTTTCAAACGATTGCGAGCTTTTTCATCGCTGACATCGCGTGCTCTTGCCGCAAATAGAATATTTTCCTTCGCAGTCATATGCGGAAATAGATCTAGCGTTTGAAAAACAACGCCCAGTTTTTTCTGTGGAGTTTTTAGTTTCGCTAGATCCACTCCATTAAAAGTCCATTTCATGCCAGGACATGATTCAAGTCCTAAAAGAACTCTGAAAACAGAGGTTTTGCCAGAGCCTGACGGACCCCAAAGAACAGTGACTCCCTCATCCAGGATTTCCCACTGTGGAATCTCAATTTTAAAGTCACCATAATCACGACGTAAATTTTCGACGAAGGACACGACTCCCCCCTACACAGGCTGCGAAACAAATAAGACCGGCAATAACAATCAAAAGACTCAACACAGTGGCTTGATTGAGTCGATAACTTGACATCAATGTTTCAGTCATCATCGCCACGCTGATGTCCTGATGGGCCAAAATTCTAGAAACCGCGAAATCCCCGCAAGCCCAAATCGAAGCGATCCCAGCTAGAATCCCCGCCCGAGAAGAAATTTGCGGAAAAAGAATTTCTTTGAAAATCTGCTTTGGAGAAGCGCCCATCGCATAGGCTACCGTCATTTGCGAATGAAGTGATTGAAGCTCACCGTCCCATCCCATGCGGAAGAGACTGTTTAGGCTCAATAACGTCAAAGCCAATGGAATTTTGATAAAAGGCCAAACGCCTTCATTGGAACCAAGTAGTAATAAAGAAAAGCAGGCCAGCGATGTCGATGGGGCCACATAACCATTTAAGAATTTTTCAAACCAACGCTTGGGCCAACAAAAAGCAATGGCCATGAGCCCTAGATAACAAAGAATTCCTACAGACAAGCCCACAGAAAGACTTCCCAGGAAGTTCCAAAGGATGGCTGACTGCACATCGTAGAAAGTCGAAATCATTCCAATGCCCGCAACAAATCCCTGTGCATACCCCGCTAAATACAAAAGCGAGATCCCTATGACAACAAAGATTCCAGTCGGCATGCGGATCAGATTCAAATTCGCCAATCGAGTGCGGTGAGTTCCTTTGCCGCGACTTGCGATCAAAGAAAGACTGAAAATAAATACCGATTGCAAGAAGGCTAACAAAACGGCATTGCTCCAATCACTTGAAAGGCGGATCTTTTCATAAATCAAGACTTCAACAGTTGTTCCTTTTCCTCCACCGACGACCAAAGGAACTGCGAAACTTCCAAAGCAGACAACAAAAATAAATAAAGCGATGAGCCAAAGATCCTTCTTAATCATAGGCACAAGGCCCTTACCTAAGAAGGCAAAGCGCGAGGCCCCTTCAACGTAAGCCAGCTCGATGACACCGCCCACTTTGGTTTCGATGATTCCTGCCAAAAGAACCGCCACCAAACCGAAATTCATCAAGGTATGAATGAATACAATGCCGATCACTCCCATGGGAAATGGGTCTACGATGTTTAAAGTCGCTAATAGAATAAATATTGGCGGCAAGAAGTTAGGAAGCAGACACAGGATTTCTAAAATAAAGCGCCAGTGCTTGCGATTATTGTTTGAAAAACTCAAAATACCCAAAGCAGCCCAGAACCCCAAAAGCAACGATATCAGGGATGAAAAGAAGGCTTGAAGAAAGCTGTTTTTAAATGCCCAGACAAGCTCTCCCCAATTGATGTTTCCATGAAAACGAAATTGCGTGATCAGAAACAAAAATGGAAAAAGCAAAAAGAGAACTAAGCTAGTTCGCAGGATCTCGCGCAGTTTCAATTGAGCTCGCCTCGACGTATATCAGTCCAACGCTTCAACAAACGATCCACTTCAGCGGTCGGAAGGATTTCAAACTTATCCATGGTTTTCACTACTGGAATTGTTGCAAACGGAGTGTTATCACGAACGCCCTTCATCACCGGAAGCATATAGTTTTTTTCCATGATGATCTTCTGCCCTTCGTTTGAAAGCATCAAATTCACGAATTGTTCTGCCAACTCACAGTGACGACAGAAATCAGGAATGCCCACAAATTCGAATTGAACCGGAAGTGGCTCTGTAAACGGAATGGCAATAAAGTCTTTTCTTTTTTCTTCAATCTCGTGATACAGAGGTGACGTCACGTAAGAGTACGCCATTTTAGCCTGACGATTTGTGAAAAGACCATAGGCCGTTGACCAAGTCGGTGAAAAGCTATGGGCCTGATTCATCATCTTACCAATGAATTTAAACCCTTCCTCTTCCCCTTTAGAACGAATCACCCAGTACAAAAACTGCATGCCTGGGGAACTTGTGCGCGGATCCTCTAAAGCAATTTTTTTCGCAAGCTCCGGCGCTAATAGATCATCCATCGTGGATGGCATTTGGTTTAGCTCTCCTTTGTGAGTCACGAAGGTCAAAGCACCCCAATCATAAGGCACGAAATAACTATTCGACAAAGCAGGTTTCACAGTGTCATAGACATCAAGTTTGCCGACGCTCAGGCTTCGCCACTTCTGTTCGTCCATCGCCTTTGATAAATCGAATTGATCCAGGCCCACAACAAGATCGGCCCCTAGGCTTTCACCTTCAATGCGCAAACGTTGCAAAAGAATTCCTGAATCACTGCCCTCGATGAATTCCACTTTGCATTTACAGTTCTTCTCGAAAGCCTCTTTAAGAAGCGGCCCCGGTCCCCAGCGACCCGTGAATGAAGAATAGCCAAACACGCGCAATGTTGGCACCCCACCACTGATGCTTGTCTGATCAGTGCGATTTAAAACTGCAAGGAAAAGCCCTAAGAAGATAACCGCGATGAATAAAATAAAATGTCTCATAGAAGCTTACCACCAGATGCCGCGGCGACGTTTGAAGAAATAGTAATCAAGTCCCAAGCAACGACCTGCGCCTACCCAAGCTAGGATCAAATGAATGGCCAAGAATGTTTTATAAAGATCTTCATGGCCGGGGCCCGCGATAAACAACATCGTCACACACAAAAGCACACCTAACAAAGCCACGGGCCGAACCACATAACCGATGATATAGGAAATGGCGATGGCGAACTCAACGCCTAAGATGATGAAAGCAACTGTCTGCCAATTCGGAATCATTTGTGAGCTTGCAAAAACTTTGAACCAATTCGGAGCATGACTTGCCGGAAGCCATTCCGCTATTTGATCAGCGATACGCGGACGAGTTAAAAAATCACCGCGGAATTTCTGAAGAGCTTGTTCAAGATAGTAATAACCCAGAAAAATTCTTAAGAAAGAAATCGGAAGAAGATGACCTACGTATTTAACGCTCTCAAAGAATGAAATAAACATGAGGTCATTGTGAACTAGACGCCCCTCTTCGGGCAAGTCTCCTCTAAGAAGCAATGACTGCAATCAGGTTTTCTCGCCTTACAGATAGCTCGACCATGAGAGATCAGCCAATGCGATAGCATAATCCAATCTTCCTGAGGAACTTCTTCGATTAATTCCTTCTCGATGAGGACCGCATTTTCTGTATCAACCCACCCCAAACGATTCGACAAGCGAGTCACATGAGTATCCACGACGATTCCACTTGGAATGCCAAACGCGTTGCCAAGAACCACGTTCGCCGTTTTACGACCGACACCACCTAACTCGACCAAAGCCTCGAGATTTTGAGGCACCTCCCCTTTGTATTTTTCAACAAGGGTCGCCGCACAAGATTTCAAGTTTTTAGCTTTGTTTTTATAGAAGCCGCAGGAACGGATCATCTCTTCGATGTCCCTGATCGGTGTTTTCACCATGGCTTGCGGGGTCGGACATCTTTTAAAAAGAGCTGGCGTCGTCAAATTCACGCGTTCGTCTGTGCATTGAGCAGACAAGGCTGTAGCTACCAAAAGCTCCCACGGATTTGAAAAATTCAAAGCACAATGAGCATCGGGATAATAACGTTTTAAAAGTGCGATTGTCGGAAGAATTGGTGCCGCAGCCTTATAAGGCGGCTTCTTCAGTGCTTTTTTTACAGAAGTTTTTGCAGACTTAACCACCTTCGCAGCCGTCTTCTTCTTTGGAGCTTTCTTTTTACTCGTCTTAGAAATCATTTGCTGGCACCAGATACGAGAAGCGAGAACAAGGGCGTACTGTCATTAGCAGGTCGACGAACAACGAAGCCAGATGGATCAGAAAATGAATTCTAAGAGTCGCCATCGTTGCCGATTGCTTCTACTGGACAACCTTCCATCGCTTCTTTGCAAAGAGCTTCTTCTTCTGGAGTCGAAGGCTGTTTCGATACGTAAGCGTGACCATCTTCTTCATGCATAGAGAAATTCTTAGGAGCCGTCAGAACGCACGCATCACATGCAATGCAAGATTGATCTACGAACATTTTGCCGGCTTGATTTTCTTTCCAGCTCTGACTTTTCTCGGCCATGAAGGTCTCCTAAATATGCGCCCAATATAGTCTTTTTGGCCCCGAAGTCAAATCCCAGTCCCGACCTGGGTCGCAATTTTCACGGGTCCTTTTGTTGTTTGCTGGGGGTCTGGGTTTTTTCCAGCTAGACTTAAAAGGATATGTAAGGAGGGTTCATGGAAGGACCTCGTTCGCCGCGGGAAGCTGAGCTTCCCCAAGTACTCGATTTTCTCAATAAAAAATTGCGCTCGGAAGCCAATTGGTCGATTGCAGCTGAATATCCAACAGCTCTGACTCCTAACAACTTGCATAATATGCGTATCATTGCGGATGACGATAAGGTTTTATCCCATGCGGTGATGAAACCTCTGATCATTAAATCCCCTCACGTTATCTATAAAGTGGGAGCCATCGGTTCGGTCGTCACCGACGATCAGCATCGTGGTCAGGGTTTAAGCACTCAGGTCATTCAGGATTGCTTGAAATCTGCCTCGGAACAATCTTGTGACATCGCGATTCTTTGGACGGATCTTTTCGATTTCTATCGCCGCTTAGGCTTCGAATTAGCTGGCAGCGAAATCAGCTTCATCATTGAAGAGAATTTCGAAGTTCCGGCTCATACTCTGCGCTTCTCGACAGATTCCAAGGTGTCTCCGGATGCGATCTACCGTTTGTATTCACAACATTCCGTGAATTCGGTTCGTACGATTGAAGAAACTCGCAAGTTTCTTTCTATCCCTGAAACAAAAGTTTATACAGCCTGGGAGCCAAACGGACAACTAGCTGCCTATGCCATCGAAGGCAAAGGCATTGACCTGGGGGGGTATATTCATGAATGGGGCGGCTCAGTCTCAAAGTTGATGGCTCTTTTCAGTTTCATCCGTGCGCAGAAAAATCAACCGTTCACGGTGATCTGTCCTCGTCATGCGATGAACTTGATAGAAAACTTAAAAACAAAGCATGTGACGATGAACCAAGGTTTCCTTGGCATGATCAAGCTCGTGAACTTTGAACAACTCGCGGGCAAAATCAAACGCGCCTTCCGTGCCGAGGGTGTTGCTGACATCGTTCTTGAAAAACATCAAAACCATTTTGTTTTCGGTATCGGTCAAGACCTTTACACGATCAATAATGAAACAGACATGGTTCGTCTTCTTTTCGGTCCGATCGACTATCGCGCGATTGGTATCTTTAAAGAGGAAACAATTCAGAAGTTCGAAAAAATCTTCCCTCTTGCGTTGTGGATTTGGGGATGGGATTCAATATGAGTTCCTGGAACCACCGCCTTCTGATCGTTGCTCTTGCGATGGGTACACTGTCGTGCATGAAAACTCCGGATTTGAATGAAAAGACAACTCCGGCGTCTTTGGCAGAAGTTCAAAATGCCATGGTGCAAAGCTGGGGAACATCCGACCCTCTGACCATGACGCCAAATGATTTCTTGTATCAAGAAACAGAGCAGACCGTTGAAGAACAAGACCCTCGATTGGTTTTGCAAGAAGGCATTACGATTTCTAAAAAAGAGGAAGCCGCGAAGGAATTTAATTATACATTCCTCTATCAGACCAATGTTGTGAACGGAAATCAGAATCAACAATCCACTCGTGAAGATCATCGCTGTGTGGCTAAGACTTCTGATGGCTGTGAAACAACTACGTCTTCGACAACAACGACAATGTCCTTGCCTTCCGGGGATGCGACCGCTTCCAGTGGAAACTTTGCGATAAAAAATTTAGTGCGCATGCAACAGGCCACTATAAAACCTTATTCTGAAGATTTGCAGTTAACTTTGGGTTTCGAGCGTTTCATGGGGCTTGCCTATGCCTGTCAGAAATCAAGCGGCCTAGATACCTACTGCAAAGAGCAACTGGGCGTAGATAGCTGCGACATTCAATGTTCAAATTTGGTAACGAAAGATGAACTTGTCGATGCGCCTGCTTTGATAAAAGCGCAGACAAATTGCGGTGGCTTCAAAGATTGCAAGATTAACTTAAAGCGAGTCTCATTTGACTGGTCATTTATCTCTAAAACGGGTTCAGTCACTCACACACAGAAGATCAATTACACTATCGCCGTCAGTCCCGACATGCCGTTCCTATCAAAGGTGATGGAATATTGTTCCCGAGGTCTGGTTGAAGTCCCTTCCTCTGGCAACAAAGTCCTCGTTGGTGTCTGCAACAGAGTGAAAAACTATAAACCTGCATCAGCGAACTGAAGCGACGAGCGACGCCGTCAGCCGACCTTTTCAAGTAGATTCTAAAGCGCGTTGCCAGAGCCTTTTTGCTCCTGTAGAGTGAATTCATCTTCAGGAGTTTTCCATGAAAAAAATT
>NZ_DASVLT010000049.1:0-134775 GCF_036384735.1 Bdellovibrio sp.
AGATAGAAGCTCTGAAACTCGTGGAAAAGCGTGCAGCATATCCACTTCGATGCCAATTCCATGAATATTTAAATAATGCTTCATGGGTGCTCCTCGATAGATGGAAAGAATCTGCGAATGGCTCCCACAATAACGCCTAAAGGGTAAAGGGCATAAATAAAGATCAAGCTCAGAGAAAGATAAAACCACAGTTTGATATCAAACGGTTTGGGAGCAGTCATGAGGCTTAATATAGAAATCAAAATAAGAACGGAAAGCAAGAGAACTGGATGAAGCAACAAGATGATTGCAAGAAAAAGATAAAGACCCACCAGTCCTAAAAACTGAAGCTTGCGATTGCTTGAAGCTTCTTTTAACGTCAGTCCTCGCCCGAGGCCGTACTTGAACATTTGAATCATAAAAGAGGACCAAGTAGGCCTTCTAAAATGCCACACAAATAACTGAGGTGAATAAAGCCCTAAACACTTTGAGTCCTTGAAAAGTCGCTGTAGCAAATCGGTTTCTTCGCCGTATTTGAGATCCTTATGAAAAAGGTCCTGATTTTCATTCTTAATACACAGATTGCACAAAGCAAAAGGCAGCTCGGATCGGGTAAAGAACGAATCTTTCCTTAATGAATAGCGACTGCTAATTGCGCTCGTGCCCCAGGTGCTGGCCAGGGCCAGGCCAGAGGCTCTTTCAAAAAGAGTCGCTTGAGGCGGCGATAAATTTGGTCCACCCAGGACCTGAAGATCGGGATGTTGGCTGATTAAGTCGCAAAGATCGACTAGATAGCTTTCGGGTATAATGACATCGTCATCAAAGAAAACAGTGTAGTCCGAAGTCATCGATTTCATCAGGACGTTTCTGGCCGCAGGTGGACTTAGGTGGTTTTTTATTTTTAAAATCTGAAAGGAGTCGCTCTTGCTGATCTCATGGTTTGACAGCCAAATCGGAGCTTCAATCCCATTCAGACCCAACAACACTGTAAAAGTATATTTCTTTTGACTCGCCACTTTCTGAAGGCTTCGCGCAAGGCTCTCAAGGCACAAGTCTAAACACTTGAAGCGGCCGTGCGTGATAATAACGATCAGAACTTTAATAGGCATTATCAGATGGTACATAGACGCCAGCAAAAAGAGAACATTTTTACTGCTACCAACACTTCGATGTATCAGGGTAGAATTTAATTCTGTGGTTAACTTTCGCAAGCAGCATCTTTTATTTTGGTTGGGATCTCTTCTTTGTGTGGCTCTTTGCTTGGGGCTGCGATTTTATCAAATTGGCGCACAAAGCTATTGGCTGGATGAAATGGTCTCCTTGCATTTTGCCGGGAATCAATTTCTTAAAGCCGTCCTTTGGGACAATCATCCGCCACTTTATTTTCTGATCTTAAAAGCGTGGCTTCATTTTTTTGGATACTCGGAAATTGCGACGCGTGGTTTGTCTGCCATCATCTCGACCGGAACCTTGACAGTTCTTCTGTATCAGCTGACAAAAAGATGGGGAGGGATGTGGGCGTTTCTTGCTGGTTGCCTATTTATTCTTTCACCGGCTCAGATTTTGATGTCTCAGGAAACTCGAATGTACACTTTGTTCGAGTTGGGATTGGCCATTCAGTATTTCTGCTTTCTTGATTGGTTTTCCAACAGAGATCGCAGGAACTTAAAATGGCTTATTGGCTCTACCGTATTTTTTCTTTGTACTCACTACTTGGCAGTCGTTGTTTTAGTGGCTGAAACTCTATTTGCATGGAAAGGACATTTGATCCGCCGCAAATGGTGGATTCTTGGAACTTTGATTGCATGGTCTTGTCTGGTAGTTTTCGTTCTGGTTGATTGGAAATATTTGCGTTGGCAAAAGCAAAGCTGGCTTGAAGTGTCCGCGCTACAAGAGTTTCTTCATCTTGTGAGTGACCTTTTCTGGGGACGAGCAGCTTTTGGTTTGGTAGCTCTTGTTCTGTCGGTGTATTCAGTCAGAAAGAATAAGGATAATTTAGAGCTCTGTATTTTGCTTCTGCCTTGGTTTTCGATATCAATTCTATTGAGTATTGGTTTGGTCATGGGCCGCAATATCTTCTTTGTACGTTATTTCGAATTTTTAATAGTGCCATTTATCGTGTCGATTGTACTTGCACTGCGATCGCTTTCCAAATGGCTCGTCGGAGTTGGAATTGCTATCGTCGTAATCTGCTGTGCGATCTATCTTCCCGAGGTCTATGCAATTAAGAAAGCACCATGGAAAGATGTGGCTGCATATATTGGGGAAAATCCCGGACCCGTCTATACAACACGTACCTTGGCTCTTGAAACTCCGTATTTTAGCTCTCGAAAAATACCAGTGCTTCGTTATGTGAATGTGGCCTCTTTACCTTTGAAGAAAGAGCCAGTTTATATTGTTGAAACTTACTTCCAGGGAATCACTAGCTTTCCGGTGATTCAAGAGCAGCTTCACCAAAGTGGTGTTCAATCTGAGATGCTTCAGTTCGAGCGCAATGGATCTGATATCGTTCTTGTTTTAAGGATTCTTCCTCACTAGGCCAGGGTCTTGATAGAATACGAAGGGCTTTTTCCTTGAGAACAATCAGCTCGCCTTATTATACTACCGTCATGAGTTTAAAAATCGCTGGTCTTTCTTTAGTGTTAACTTGTTCGATTTCCTATGCTGTAGATACAAAACCTACACAGGATGTGAGCAAAGTTGAAATCACAGAGCCTGGCGGTAAACCTGAGATGATCGGCTATCATCTTGAAGATTTCGGTCCTTTCGCTGAAACTTGGAAAATGGTCACCGTCCGCTATCGAGAAGACAGCGGAGAAATGCGCATGACCTACGCAAATCCTATCGCTGCTAAAGCCATGGCGGAAAAAAGAGATAAGTACGATTATCCTGACGGATCAATTTTCGCGAAGATTGGCATCAAGACGGAACGTGATCCCTTGTTCGCAAGCTCGATTGTTCCTTCAGGAGCCAAGCGCTTTCAATTTATGATTCGCGACAAGAAAAAATATGCTGATACGGATGGATGGGGTTATGTGCTATTCGACTCTCAGGGTCTGACCTTTCCTGGTGATGTGCACGCAAATATCCAAGCTTGTCATGCCTGCCATAAGGTAGCGGAAAGTCGCGATTATGTTTTCTCTGAACAGGCGGATTTCAACTCGCAAAAGAATATGTTCAAAGAAATAAAAGAGCGTCGAGAAAAGCTTCAGCAGGGAATGAAGGATTCTTTCCAGCTTCGAGAAAAGAAGAATCTTCCAAAGCTTGTTAGAAAATACGTGAAGAAATCGAATGACTTACGCTTCTATGAAGGGCCAATTCGTGAGGCCACCTTTTCAGGAACAGTGGATGAAATCGTTCCGATGCTTGTCATCGAGTCTATTCGAGCAAACAAACCAGCTCTTTTTCTTGCTAAGAATGAAAAGGAGTTTTCTTTGGTGAGTGCTATAAAATCAGATCAAAAATGTGCTGATTCTATGAAACCATACTATGTAAATCTCTATCAGACCATGCAGGTTCCGGCTTACCGTGGATCTCAAGAAATCTCTTATAGAGTTGTGCAAAAAAGTTTTTGTCACTCGGGTCGATAGCAGCGGGAGAGCTCATCATGGTTAAGCAGCAAGTAAAAGAAGAAAAAGTACGAGTAAAATGGTCCGATCTTTTGGAATCCGATATGCCGGAATTCACCCGGGGACCAGAGTTAAGTAAGCTTGCAAGTTGGCTTCACCCTCATTATCAATCCTATATCAGTCCTGTGAATCCAATCTTCGTTTCAGAGATTCCGAATTTGGAAGTCTTGAATTCAAAAAAATTGTGGGCCATTCGCGATGGTTTGGTACCACTTTTATTTTTCTTTACCAAATTCAAAAGTCCAAAAGGACTTCGCAGCAAGATTTTGATCGAGCAAGAACTTTTGGACTGCGTTCCCGAAGTCTGGCGTCCCTATGTAGGTAGCTATTACCTGCAGGCAAAGGAGAGTTCTGTCGAGGTAGATAGGGCCTTCATTTACGGTGTGAACTCGGAAGTATTCATGTCCAAGGAGAGCATCTCTAAGGCTCTAGATCGATTTACACAAAGAAAAAAGCCCTGGAAAGAAATTTGGATTTATCTTTCGACACGTCAGTTTACGCCATTGGAAAATCCTCGCCATCATACGCAGATGTTTTTAGAAATTTTCCAGCGCACAGGTGCTCAAATGAACGTCGTGGATCTTCAGGAAATTTTGGGCGTGCAAAGTTGGGAAGGCTGGGAGCTCTTCGAATTAAATAAGAAGACAATTCTTGCGGATAGCTGGCTTTCCCACGCGGTTGTCAGTCGTGGTGGGCATATTGCGGACATCAAACAGCCAATGAATTCCGAAATTGTACATCTGTCAGCACATCATAATTGCGTCATTCAATGGGACGTCGACTGGCCGAAGGTCAAAATACAGGATCGCCAAGAGAATATGAGCGAGCTTATTCAAAGTCTCGAAGCGAGAACTTTTAATTGGAAGAAAATTTTTAGCGAGGCAAAAGTCCTGAAAATTCGGAAGAGCCGCTAGAGTCTCAACTTGAGATTACTGTTAAGAATATTTTCCCGGAAATTTATGTATTGTAAAAGATCTGCCGATCAGTAAAGCATGAAGAAGCTACTTCTCTTGATCGTTCCGGCGGTGTTTCTATCGGCGTGTTCTATGGACGCGACGATCAGTGATACGTTTGGAGAAGCCGGAGCCTACACGGTAATTGCTGCCGAAGTTATGAAAAACGATCAGGCTCTTTATGGATTGGGCCCAGATATCAAGAAGCAGCAAGTTCTTAGCAGCAAATACAATAAATTTATCGTTATGACTTCTGTTGGTGAACCTACTGACAATAACTTTCAGACTAAAAATGGCTGGACTGTGCGCATGTCTCTTGTTGGGACGGAAGGCGCTCTCATCGGTAACACCAACTAAATCTTAATCGCTTTCAAGGTTTCCTAAGAACGCTTTGTTCAACTTCTATCAGAAGGAGAAAAGTACGTATCGCATTTGTACGATTTTTAATTTCTTTTTCACAAGAAACTTAAGAATCGCTTGAAACAAGACGATAAGTTTTATGCTTTATCAGATAAGGGACGTACATGGAACGGGTCATATTGGCTCTTTTGATAATAGTAAAATTCGCGCTCTGGGATGTGTCTGTTGCACAAGCTCAGAATCGTTTTTTAGTTCCTTACCAGGGTCGTGTGGTAAAGAACGACGGATCGCCTATCAGCGAGACTGCAAACTTTAATATTAAAATTAAAACTCCGGACGAAAGCTGTACTTTGTGGGAAGAAAATCAAACTGCCACGGTACTGCAAGGTTACTTTCATCTATTAGTTGGTTCCGGAACTCAAGTTGGTACAACGGCATATACATTCAGTCAGGTGTTCATTACGGGCACTGATTACAGCAGTACTTGTCCTTCTTATACAGCGACTTCTTCTGATGACAGAAAGATTGTTGTGACGATCGATCTTGCCGGTGAAACGGTGAACTTGGTCAGCCAGGCGATCAAAGCTTCTCCATTTGCATTTGAGGCTTATCAGTCGCAATATGCTCAGAACGCAGCCAAAGTCGGTGGCGTTGTGGCGGCTGATGTTTTGACTGTGAGTGGTGCAAGCTCTGACAGCAGTTTGCGTTCGAGAAATCTTTCGACTTCTGAATTTCAACGCCTTGTCGATTTGTTAAATGGTACAAGTTCAAGTCAGATCCCATTGGGTCTTGGTACATATACAACTGCCCAAGAATCTTCTTCGACATTCACCCAAGGTCAAATTTGGTATAACACTGACACAAACGAGGTTCGTTACTATAACGGAACTAGTGATGTGAACTTGTGTGACTCTACGTCTGCGGTTTCGCAAGTCAACACAGGAACAGGCCTTCTTGGTGGTCCAATCACGACGACGGGTACGATCTCTGTTGACGTTGGTACGACTGCAGGAAAGATCGTTCAACTAGACGGTTCAGGAAAGCTTCCTGCCATTGATGGTTCTCAACTTACGAATTTGAATACGTCAGCGTTTAATGGAACTGTTCCTGTAAGTAAAGGTGGTACAGGCTTGACTGCGATGGGCGTTGCCAATCAAGTGATTGGTGTGAACAACGCGGCGACGGGTCTCGAGTACAAGTTCATGAATGCGGGTACTGGTATCACCATCACGAACTCTGCAGGTGGTATCACCATCACGTCAACAGGTTCGGGAAGTACTGTTTCTACGGTGAGTGCAACGGCGCCAATCGTGGTTTCAAATGCATCCACGACGCCTGCATTGTCTTTGTCGCCGGGAACTGTAGCGGGACAAAATTTACGTTGGAACGGCAGCGCTTGGGTCGCTGCCAATTTAGTTTATACAGATCTAATTAACAGTGTGTCTGCAAGTCCTTGGCCATCAACTTCTTGTACAACGGGACAAGGTGTCGTTTGGTCTTCAACTTCAGATTCATTCACCTGCGCAGATATTACAGTTCCAACTTCGAATATCTCTGGCGTATTATCTACGGCAAATATCCCTAGTTTGGACGCTTCAAAAATCACAACAGGTATTTTGCCTATTGCACGTGGCGGTACAGGACTAGGAACTTTGGGAACTGCAAATCAAATCTTGGGTCTGAATGCGGCAGCGACAGCATTTGAGAATAAGACTTTGACTGCGGGCGCAGGTATCGTCATCACGAACAGTGCAAACACAGTGACGATCACAAATACATCAAGTGGTGGTACTGTCACTCAAGTAAATACTGGCAATGGTTTGACCGGTGGTCCGATCACTTCCACGGGTACAATTGCTGTCGATGCGGGTACAGGCGCTAATCAAATCGTTCAATTAGATGCATCAGCGCGCTTGCCAGCGGTAGATGCCTCTCAGGTGACAAATTTAAATCCTGCGAATTTTTCAGCAACAGTTCCTGTCACAAAAGGTGGTACAGGTTTGACAGCACTTGGTTCAAGCAATCAAGTTTTGGGTGTCAACGCTGCCGGAACTGCGATGGAATATAAGACTGTGACTGCGGGTTCTGGCGTGACAGTTGCTAATACCGCAAACACAATCACCGTTTCTGCGACGGGAACAGTGACTTCAGTTTCTGCAACTGCACCTATTACAGTGACAAACGGGTCGACGACTCCGGCTTTAGGTTTAGCTTCAGGCACATCCACAGGTCAGACTTTGCGTTGGAGTTCAGGCGCTTGGAGTGTCGCTTCATTAAATCTTCATGATTTGGTGAATAACTCAGGGGCATCTCCATGGCCTGCTTCTGACTGTACAACAGGTCAAGCTGTGACCTGGGTTTCTGCTAATGACAATTTTACTTGTGCGACGATCACAGTGAATGACTCCAATATCAATTGGTCGTCAAAAAGTGCCGCAACATTCTTTGCCGGTCCTACTTCAGGTGGTGCGGCAACGCCAGCGTTTAGAACAATTGCTAGTACAGACGTCAACACAGTGGCTTACGTTCCGGGTGGTAACTCGTTTGGTGCAACAGCAACATTGGGCACGAACGATAGTTATGGTGTAAGCATTAAAACTAATAATGTGGCTCGCATGACAATCGATTCAAGCGGTAACGTGGGTGTGGGTGATTCTTCTCCATCATCCAAATTGACAGTATCTGGTCAGATGCGTTTGACCCAAAGCTATAACGCTTCTGCAGCGACGTCATTCGATTGGAATAACGGAAATATCCAATATACGACGGCAAGCTGCGGTTCGAACTGGACATTCTCGAACATGCGCGATGGTGGTTCTTACACATTGATTGTGACAGGAGCTACATCAGGTACTTGTACATTCGTGCAATCATCTCCTGATACATTATCAAATGCTTCATTTAAATTCGTTCCAGCAAATGGACCAACAGTAGCAAATACGGCAACAATTTTTACCTTTGTTAGAGCCGGTTCTTCTGTTTTCGTCAGCTGGCAGTCAGGTTATCAATAGAGTTGGGGAGGTTTATGAAAAAGCATAATGCCCCAGTACTTATCTTAGCTCTGATGATGCTTGCGCAGACTGCTTTTGCGACGACTTCCACTCGCTTTAATCTTCACTTTAAGGGTCGTCTTATTCAGCCAAGCGGTGTGCCATTGACGATGGCTGCTGTTGTTTTTAATTTGCGAGTTAAAAACTCGGATGCAAGTTGCATCCTGTATTCTGAAACTCAGATGGTGAACGTTCAAAATGGTTTCTTTGATGTCAATCTAGGTGATGGCGTTCGCACGGATGTGGGAACTTATTTATTCAATCAGATTTTCATTACGGGCACAGACTTGTCATCAACATGTGCAGGCTATATTGTGCAATCCGATAAGGACATGCAAGTACAGATCTCGTTTGATACGGGATCAGAACAAGTGGATTTAGACCCACAGCCATTGAAAGCCGTTCCCTTTGTGTATAACTCCTTCAATGCAACACAGGCTTTGGATTCAGCAGCTTTGAATTCGTTGCCAGTGACGGATTTGATGACGGCGGCTGGAGCGACAGCTTCGAATTTAGCAACTTCTAGAAATCTTTCGATTGCAAATTTCAAAACACTCACTAGTTACTTGGCAGGGAATAGTCCGGCGCAAACTCCGGTGGGTATCGGGACTTTGAGTTCTACCCAAGTAAGTACGATGCAAGGCTCTGGTGAGTTAACGGCGGGTCAGATCTGGTATAACTCGACAGATCACAATATCTATTACTACAATGGTACAACGACTAAAATAATGAGCTATGTCAATGACATCGCTGCTGGCACTGGGGTGCTTGAAAGCACTTCGGGTCGTCAATATTCTTTAAGCTTAGATGTGGGTACTGGCGCAAACCAAATTTTGCAAGTAGGCGCTGGTAATAAACTTCCAGCAGTTGATGCGAGTCAATTGACCAACATTAATCTTACAAATATTCCTGGCACTATTCCCTTGGATAAAGGCGGTACGGGTCTTTCAGCTATTGGTACAGCGAACCAGATTCTTGGAATGAACTCTGCGGGCAGTGGAGCTGAATATAAAACTTTGTCCGGAGCAAATGGTATTGGAGTGGCTGTCTCTGGTAACACGATCACGATCAGCAATCCGACAGCACTTTACTCGGTCACAAACATGACTGCATCAAGCCCGCTCTCTATTGCAACGGGAAGTTCGACTCCGGTTGTATCAATCACTAACGGAGCAAGCGTTGGTCAAACGATTGTTTGGGATGGTGCAAACTGGAATGTTACAAAAGCTCCTTATGGAAAAGTTGTGAATAATGCCGGGTTGTCTCCATGGCCTGCGGCTTCTTGTGCCACGGGTGAAGTGGCTGTATGGCATAGTTCGACAGATACAAGTGTGGCGGCAGCACAGCGCGATACTTTCACTTGTGAACCTTTGATGATCACAGCTTCCCAGTTATCTGGAGTTGTGGATCCTTCAAATGTTCCTGACTTAGATGCTTCGAAAATTACATCCGGAACTTTGCCTGTTTCATTAGGTGGTATTGGTGTTTCAAACATCGTTGCCGGTGATGCAAATAAAGTTTTAGGGATTAATGCTGCGGGGGACTCACGTGAATTGAAAACGATTGTTGCCGGTTCTGGTATGACAATCACTAACAATGCGGGTGAAATCAACATCGCGGGTAATGTCACGAATGGTACTGTCACGAACATCGCAGGCGGTACAGGAGTTTTAGGTGGACCTATTACTTCGACAGGAACTCTTTCGCTGAATACAGCGCAGGGAACTTCTGTCGCCGCTAATCAGTATGTACAGTTGGATTCGTCGAGCAGATTGCCGACGGCAGACGGTCAGAATTTAACGAATTTGAATCCGAATAACTTGAGCAGTGCTATTACTGTAGCTGAGGGTGGCATTGGCCAAACAAGCTTGGGGGCAGCTAACACTGTTCTTGGTATAAACGCCGGAGCAACTGGCAGCGAGTTTAAAGGAATTGTTGCCGGCACGGGTATGACCGTCACTAGCACAGCTGGCGGAATCCAAATTTCTCCAAATGCAAGCGCGGGAACTGTATCTACATTCTCGGCTTCGAGTATCTATAATGTGACTTCGACGCCATCTCTGACTCCGTCAGTAGCCTTTGTGAATGGTTCTTCCACGGGAAATGCTTTTAGATGGAATAGTGGTTGGTCGAATAATGGCTTCTTAAAATATACAGATATTGTTAATAATAGTTCGGCCTCACCTTGGCCGGCAGCTTGTACTTCCGGAACTGCGCTGGTTTGGAATTCAACGACGGATTTGTTTTCATGTCAGACATTTACGTTGAGTGATGCGAATTTAAATCTTTCAACCACTCAATCTGCAGGAACATTCTTTGCCGCACCAACTTCTAGTGCAGGAACGCCATCTTTCCGTGCTATCGCAAGTACGGACCTTGCGACAGTGGCGATTCTTCAAGGCGGTAACTCATTAGGGGCCGTTGCAAGTATCGGCGTTAACGATGCGAACGCGTTGCAAATTGAGACAAACAGCTCCCCTCGTGTTTATGTGGATGGCTCAGGTCGTGTCGGTATAGGAACAACTCCAACGGACTCTGCTTTAGAGGTTGCGGGACAAATGCGCTTCACCTCTACACCAAGCACATCTTCTGCTACAATTGATTGGAGCACGGGAAATAATCAGATCACGACTTTAAGCTGTCAGAATTTCACTTTCCAAAATATGCGCGATGGAGGCATGTACACGCTTATTGTAACTGGTACTACGGCTGGTTATTGTCAATTTGCACAAACGACCCCAGATGCGTTAACATATGCTTCGAACTTTAAGTTTTATCCGGCGGAATCTACTACTTCGGGCTTGTATGTCGCCGCGGGTGTAGCAACGATCTTTCACTTCATTCGTGCGGGTAATACGGTTTACGTGAACTGGCTCACAGGCTACTAGGGAAGGATTTAAGATCATGAGACTTTGGAAGTCGCAAAAGCCATTCATATGCTCTTTGCTTCTCTTGGGAATTTTACTCCCAACTTCCTCTGCTTTTGCGGTGAACTTCAATCTTGGTGAAATGATGACGGGCTTCTTTGATGCCTCGGGATCTTTCGGTGACGGCGCCTCGGGTGCGTTGACCGTGAACTCAAATGCGCCAACAGTTGGCACGGGCCTGAGTGGTTATCCATACAATGGCAAAGCGTCTCCATTAGTGGTGAATACGCTGGCGACTCGTTTGAATGCCGACGCAGCAAAGGGAGCGACATCATTGACTGTCGTGAGCAGCACAAGCTTTGCCGCTGGAGATAATATTTTAATTATCGGTATGGACGGCGTGAACGCAGGTAAGATGCAATTCACTACGATTAGCTCTATCGGTAGCGGCACGAACATCGTGATTCCTTCGCCAGGTCTTTATAACGCATACTCTTCGACGACAACCGCAGGAAACTATGTTCAGATTTTAAGAGTTCCACGTTATACCAATGTGACGATCAACTCGGGGGCCGTGATTTCTGCGAACGCTTACAATGCATCGACAGGTACAGGTGGTGTGGTTGCCTTCAAAGTGAGCGGCACATTGACTTTGACGAATGCATCCCCGGTTTCAGGATCTGTTTCTATGGGCAGCAGCTATATTACCGACACAACTTACGATATCGGTTTTGCTGGCGGGTCTGCTGCCGCAGGTTCAGGACCTGGTGGCGGTGCCAGTGCTGCAACCTCAAACGGTGGTACGAACATGAGCCCCGGCGTTGGTACGAACTTGATCATGGGCGCCGGTGGTGGAGCGCCATCAGGTGGTGTCGGTGGTGTTGGCGGTGGTATCGTTATCGTGAAAGCCGCGGCTGTATCTTTGGGTGGAACGATTACTGCGAACGGTCGCGCAGGTTCAGGGACTAACGCAGGTGGTGGTGCCGGTGGTACCGTTGCTATCTTCACGAACACTTTAAGTTGTAGTTCGGGCGCAATCTCCGCGACGGCAGGAGCTCCGACCGGAACAGGTTCTGCGGGATCTGTGGGAAGGGTCTTCGTCAACTATACGACGACTCTAGGTTGTCAGCCGGGCACAACAACGACGACTTATCAGAAAATGCGCCTTAAATAGCGTCATTTAGAATCAAAATTTAATTTGAATGGCATGGACTGACGTCGACGGACTTTAGAGGGGCAAACAGTAGGGATTTCTGTCCCTCTCTCAGTTTAAAGACCTTGTGTTAAATTTCTTTATTATTGTCTCTGTCATCTGATATCGTCTTGGTTATGTCGACATTTCTTGATGATATTAAAGAGACGAAACGTCAGTTAGATAAGGTGTCACCTTCTTTCTGTCTGGCGAAGTGGTTGCAGGTAACTATTCATTTGCATAGTGGTTACACGCATTCTTGCCACCATCCTATCATGCATAAGATTCCGCTCGATGAATTGAAGGACAACCCTTCTGCGCTTCACAATACGCCTTTAAAGAAAGAGCAGCGCAAGATGATGCTTGAGGGCAAGCGCCCACCGGAATGCGGCTATTGCTGGAATATCGAAGATCTTCCAGGAAAAAACATCAGTGACCGCATGGTGAAGTCCAATGACTATTGGGCGAAAGAGTATATGTCTCAGGTTGCGAATGCCCCTTGGGATGCTAATATTCAACCGACATACGTGGAAGTTTCTTTCAGTAAGATCTGCAATTTCAAATGCTGTTACTGTTCACCGAACTTTTCATCTTCATGGGTTTCAGAAATGCTTCAGCATGGGGAGTTCCCTACGCGCAGTCGTCATCACTCGATTATCACAGAAGATGAATTGGAAGTTCTGAAGCATAAAGACAATAATCCTTACATCGAAGCCTTTTGGAGATGGTGGCCAACACTTTATCCGTCGCTGAAGGTTTTTCGTGTGACGGGTGGTGAGCCTTTGCTTAGCAAAGACACTTTTAAAGTTATTGATGAGATCGCAGCTCATCCTACTCCAAATCCAGATATGGAATTGGCAATCAATTCGAATTTCGGTATTCCAACGAAATTAGTAGAAAAACTTTGCAAAGGGGTTTCGCCCCTTTTGAAAGAAAAAAAGATTAAGAATTTCAGACTGTATATCAGTCTTGATACCTGGGGAGCTCAAGCCGAATACATCCGTTCGGGTTTGGATTTGGAATTATTCCAGACAAACTTGAAGACGGTGATGAAGCTTTTGCCAGAAGCTGACATCACCTTCATGTGTACCTACAACGCTCTGGGTGTTGTGAAGTTTAAGCAATTTCTTGCGCAACTTGCGAAGTGGAAGAAAAAGCAGAACATTCTGATCGATATCTCTTACTTGCGTCATCCTGAATTTATGTCGATCAAAGTTCTTCCAAAAGAATTCGGTCGTTATATCGAAGAAAGCCTGGCTTTCATGGAAGAGAACAACTTTACCGACTATGAAATCAATAAGCTGAAACGTGTGCTGGAATATTTCAATTCCGAGACGGGATATAATCAAAAAATGTTCCGTGCGGACTTCGTTAAATACTTCACTGAAATCGATCGTCGTCGCAAAGTGGATTTCTTAAAAACCTTCCCTGAGCTTAAGAAAGAGTTCTTGCAGTGGAAGGCAGATCTTGAGGTTCAGGAAACAACGGCTTAGTGGATGAATTGGCAAATTCTTAAAGATCAAATTTTTGCGCTGACGATCGCCAACATGAAATCCCGATATCGCAATACGATTTCAGGAATCATTTGGGTGATTTTAAACCCGATTATCATGTACGGGGCGCAGAGCTATGCCTTCAGTCACATTCTGAAGTTGAATATTCCCAATTTTAATTTATTTCTGTTATTGGGTTTGCTTCCTTGGCTATTTATTTCTCAGTCGATCCTGATGTCAGCAACGATGCTGGTCAATTCGGGCGCTTTGTTAAAGTCTTATAGCATTCACCCTTTTGTCGTGGTGGCATCGCAGGTATTGGACAATATGTTCAACTTTGCTTTGGCTTTTTTGCTTATTCTAATTCCAAGTGCATTTTTCTCGGACATTCCTTTGATTCGATTTTTTTGGTTAATTGTCCCTTCGTTCAGCCTTGTGATCTCGGTGATCTCGCTATGTTGGTTGATTTCGGTTTTAAACGTTTTCTTCCGCGATACAGCTTTTGTAATGACGTTTATTTTGAATGTTTCATTCTTTCTGACGCCAATTTTCTATCCGGTGAATATGATCAATGACGACTATCGTTGGATCGTAAAGTTTAATATTTTCCATCTGATCATCAGTCCTTTCCAGAATATCTTGGCCAGTCAAGATCAGGTGTTACTGGAAAGTACTGCAATTAGCTTAGTGGTTTCGGTGGGCCTGGCTGCGACCTCATTCCTTGTTTGGAAATGGAGACGAAATGAACTCTTCCGCTACCTCTGATTTATTAATCAAGGTCAAGGACCTCCATTTGAGTTTTGATGCTCCACTTTATAAATCTTGGACATTGCGCGATCTTTTTGTCGATTGGGTGAAGAAGCCATTATCGGCCCTTGAGGACTCTCAGGAGTTACATGTTCTTCGTGGAATCAATTTGAAGATTCGCAAAGGCGATCGCATCGCTATTCTTGGAAAAAATGGCGCCGGAAAAACATCGTTGTGTCGTTGCATTTCAGGGATCTATTCTCAATCCTCTGGAGATGTGGAAGTCACAGGAACACTGCGCGCGATTTTCGATACGTCGATGGGAATCCAACCCGAGTTGACGGGCTTCGAAAATCTAAAGCTATTGAGTAAGTTCATCTATCCGCTCGAGCGCGGACGCCACCATGACATTATTAAGGACTCAGCTGAGTTCTCTGGTCTAGGTGAGTACCTGCATATGCCTTTTAAAACCTACAGTAACGGTATGAAAGCACGTCTGTGTCTGTCTTTAGTGACAGCACTTCCTGCGGATATCCTTATTCTAGACGAAGTGTTCGATGGGGCCGACATTTCTTTCCGCACCCGAATTGTGGGCAGAATGACCGAGTTGATTGAAAAATCCGGCGCGGTTCTTTTTGTCAGTCACAGTCCTGATCAAATTCGTCAGGTTTGTAACAAGGCGATTGTCCTAGACCAAGGCGTAGTCAGCTTTTTCGGAGATGTTGAGAAGGCAATTTCGATTTATAAGACTCTTCCAGAATTTGGCAATCCCGAAGGCTTGTAGTAATATTCCCGGAGGGGGATTTATGAGAAAGTTTCTGGGAGTTTTGGGTCTCGTATGTTTCGCTGCGCTTGTATACTGGCTGACGATGTTTTCGTCCGACAAAAAAAATGTCAAACCAGTTGTTGAACAACCCAAGACATTCAAAGCTGTTTTGTTCGTAGCACACAAAGCCGACCATGTCAGACAAGTCAATATCGGCAAAGAGTTGGCAAAGCGAATTGAAGACCGCTCTCAAGGTCGTTTGAAAATTGAGTTGAAATTCCCCGACGACAAGAAAGATGGCAACTACTATCGTGAAGCTTTAACGATGGTGATGAGCAATGCCGCTCAATTGACGACAACGAGTACACCGCATTTGGCGGCTTTGGATCCTCAGTTCCAAGTTTTTGAAATGCCATTTTTATTCCGCTCTAATGAGCATGCATTTCATGTCATGGACGGCGAGATCGGCACGAAGCTTAAAGATCATTTATTGCAAGCAACTCAAAATAATCTCAGAATTCTTTCTTATTCTTATGGCGGAGGATTTCGCCAGTTCATCTCGAATAAACAAATCACAAAGGTATCGCAGTTGGCCGGTCTAAGAATGCACTATTATGGGCCGACGGCAGATCCTAAAGACGATATTAAAACAAACCCGGCACTGGCTCGTTTGCTTGAGATTCTTGCCTATAAGATGACTCCGGTAATGAACGAAAGCCACCCTGAATACACATCAGGCTTGGATTTCTTTAAGAATAATCTGGTGGATATCACTGATGACCACTACGGAAACGTAAGTCGCCTTTATAAAAACTTTGGTCCCATCGAGGGAAAGATGAAATACATCTGGGAAGTGGATCACAGTCTTTTTGTTACCGCCTACGTTGTGAATGAGAGGTTCTTCCAAACTTTGCCGAAGGATTTGCAAACCATTGTCCAAGAAGAAGCGCAACGTATGGCTATTGAAGATCGAGAAGGTGTCGTGAAAGTAAATCAGAATTCGAAAGAAGAGTTGATTAAATCGGGTACGGTCGTGACACCGATCTCTGCTAAAGAGAAGAAAATCATGATCAAAGCCAGTCATGCGGTTTACGATAAACTGGAGCCTCTTCTTGGCAGTGATCTGATTAAAGCCATCGAGGATTTGGATAAGACATCTTCTGCGACTCCAGCTGCCGCTGCGGAGCACTGATAAAGGTTTAATGTGACGAAGACATTTGCTGCGAATTTTCAAAAAAAATACTCTGAATTTTTCGCACTCGAGGAATTTAATAGTACACCTGTGTTAGTTGTCGCAATCTTGGCCGTTCTTTTGGGAATGGCTTTAGCTTTTTATGGTGGTTTCCCTACAGGATGGGGCGCCATCAATATGGATAATCCGGGCTCTTTTATCTGTCCCAATTTTCTTCAGCACTGCGAGAAATTTATTTTTCTTAGAACCGGCGCTGGTTATTTTTCCCATCGTGTTTTCTTTGCATTCGGCCTATTAGGTCCATTGGTTTTGACGGCGGTATTTGCTTATAAGAAGCAATGGGTTTGGATGCATCTTGTATTGATATACTTGGTAATTGCAAAAGTTTATTTAGGATTTATTGCCGATGCTAATGTCTCTGTTCCTTTCATGATGTTCAATTTGGTTCCGGCATTTGTGCTTCTGTTTTCGCGCAAAAGATGGACGGATCTACGTTGGTGCTTCTTACTTTTATATTTCATGGCGGGGTTCGTGAAATTAGATGAGGCCTGGATTGTCGGATCTTATTTCTCGACCACAAAAGAAGGCCTGAGGCTTTTTCCTCACTTCGCAATACCGCTGGCAACGAACTTGGTGATTTGCTTCGAGCTTTTTGCCGTATGGTTTTTATTCCACAAGAATTCCAAAATTCGCTGGGTTGTCTTAGTCTTCTTTATAATTTTCCATTTGTATTCAACGATCTATGTCAGCTTCCGCTATCCGCTTTTGACGTTGCCATTGCTGGTGACTCTATTCGGAGCACCAGCCCCCGCAATCGGTTCACGCGTTAGTAGAGTGGGCGTCGTAATGACAGCTCTGTTGCTTTTTGTAAATTTATTGCCATTCATGGCGGGGCCTAATCACAAATGGACTGCGGAAGCAAAGCAGTTCACATTGGATATGTTTGATGGAAATCGACAGGCTCTTTCTAGAAGCGAGACAAAATTTAAAGACGGCCATATCTTTGTGAATGAAGTTCCACACACGAATGCCTACGATCGGGCAAAGCCTTACAATAACTGGTGGTTCCTAAAAAGAAGCTGTAACGATCCAGAAGTTGTCAGCGTGGCATGGACATTCACTGTGTCTGTGAATGGCGGCCCTTTCAGAAGAATTATCCAGGAAGATGATGTTTGCAAAACAGAATTTCATCCTTTCCGTCATAACGAGTGGATTCATTTGGATGGTCCTATCGTGGGTTACCCGACAACGAATTATTATGTGGGACCTGGTGAGCTCCAACAGCTAACACCGTTTAAGATTTACGATACTCCGCAGATTCAATTAAGTTCGCTGGCGCAATTTAATCAAGATCACTTGCAGGCGATCCGCCTGACGTACGCGATCTTGGCCTTTATTACATTCTGTATTATGGCTTCTTATCGCGGTCGCGAATGGCTTGGATTGCGATTGTAATGAAAAACGCAATTATCATTCCCTCAGCGAAAGATCGCATTCAGAATAATTGGCCAAGTCTTCAGATGATTGGTCAAAGTTTGGAAGAGACTTACGACTCTTTTCTTAAGGATAAAGTTAAAATTAAAGCTCCCTTTTCGGGAGTTTCCCAGGATTCGCAAGAGCTCATTCAAACTGTCGGAAGACTTCCTGATCATAGCCATTTGATTTTTCCCTATGCGATTCCTAAGCAGGTGCGTTTGATAAAGCCACTATTAACATTGATCAAAAATAAAAGTCTTAAGTGCCGAGTGCACCTTTATGGGGACTTCTTTCAGCAGTGGCCTGACTGGAAAGATTTGCTTGGAAAAGTACCTGACGAAAATTTCAACCTGGCCGCCTTGTCTGAAAGATTTGCGCAGGTTATCGCTGATACTTTATCCTCACCAAGGAATATTCAGGTTCTAATTCCATCGTTAAATCTGACCTCTTGGACTTTTGACAGAAGCCTACGAGGAAAAGTCAGATCAAAGATGAATTTGCAAGATGACGAACTGCTTATTTTGACAGTCAGTCGCATAAACGAATGCAAAGGATTCTTTCGCAACTATGAGGTCGTGAAAAATCTAAGCAAGAATCATAAAGTGCGTTGGGTGCTCGCCGGTGAATTCGATGACTGGAATCTTCCTTACGCAGGAGAAGTATTTCCGGCTGGATATACATTTTCATCCATCATTCGGTTTCTAAGTTCTCAGAAATCTAATTTTCAAATTGAATTCTTGGGTCATATAGAGTCTGCCGAAGTCAAAGATCTTAGTCACGCGGCAGATCTATTTTTACATCTAAGCCGCAGTTTTGAAGAGGATTTTTCCCTCGCGGCTCGAGAGGCTATTGCCAATGGTCTTCCGTGTGTCTTGGAAGATTGGGGACCGTTTGTGGATCTTGCGAGCTATGATAATGTTATTCTGGGCGCTCGCGGTCTGGAAAATCTTTTGCATGTATCTTTGGAAGATAGGGAAAAATTTAGTCGCGATGCAATTCATAAAATGCGAAGCATAGATCAAAAAAGATTTTTGGATTTTCTATCATCCTCAATGTCATTTGATACAACAAAGATCAATCATCTGAATCTCGAACAATTCAAACACGCGATGGAAGGACGCCATGAATAGATTTTTTAACGAAAATACGAAAAAGCAGATTATGGCGGAAAATTTAATCTCCTATCTTGAAACGTCTGTTGAAGGCATTTTTTATCCTGCAACTCGCAGGATTTATCTTCCCGAAGGGCAGATGATTTTTGCTGCGAGTGAAAAGACCTCAAAGCAAGCATTTATCAGGGATGGCTTGTGTGAGGCGCTAATGACAAAGCCCAGAAGGAATTTGATCTATCCGGAAATATGGAAGGCCCTTTACCCGGATATTTCTAGTTGGCGTTTTGTTGGATTTAAGACCGAAGAAAGTATAGAAGAAATCATTCTTATTTTTATTGTCAGAGATTTTTCTATAGAGCGAGAGGTTCTGGAAGTGCAATTGCAAGAGCTGCAAAAATCAAGTCATTACAAAAAGTCTCGCAGTCGATTATTGCTTTTGAATTACTCTGAAAAGAGCCCTGCTTTTATAAGAAAACATTTCCAGTTAGATAAATTGTCGCTTTTAACGATTCCTGAAATGGAAAGCTTAAGAAGGTTAGAAAAGACACTGGTTGCGGAAGTGAACTCCCACTTCTTTATATCTGAATCCTATTTCCTGCATTTAGGTCTATCACGGGGGGGAACTTACTGGGGACCGAAAGTGGAAAAAGAAAAAGATAAGCACATTGTGCCGCTGTCTCTTCATCATGGCTTAGAAATTAAAACGAGAGCTTAGTATCCGCCGTCACTGCCAGCGAACGCGCCAGTAGAGTTTAAGATTGTGGCTCCGAATGGAGCGACCTTGGAAATCTTCGCAAACAGAGATGCGATTTCTGTCTGAGATTTTTTAGATCCAGAAGACTTTTTCTTATTAGATTTTTTCTTATTATTTTTAGACGAGGCATTGGCTTCAGAAGCCTTTTTAGAAGGCTTTGAATTAGGCGCTTTATTTCGGGAAGATTTTTGACCTCGGCCTTTATTCGCCACTAAAACCTCTTGCTACATGAATGTGCCAGTCGTTCCATTATCGACTATCAAGGACAAATTTGTCAAGAATAGGGCAAGGGCCGTCATTAGGGCCTAATGGATTGCAAAAGACCCTCGGAAAAAAGCTGTCGTAGTATCGGTTTGAGATGGCGCTGTGCCTGGGAATGGCTGATTTTGCGCCAAAGAGCCAAAATGGCCACAATTTCTTTAAGGCTGCGGCTTTCCTCTAGGAGCATCCAGACATCCACGGCCAAACCCTCTAACAGAAGTTCGTGATTGCGATCTTGGGCATTGAAGATGGTCAGACTTCCGTCCTTATTGATGCGGGTGACGCTTTCAGCAGAGCGGCGAAATCCATTGCCAAGCATGTTTTCGAAACCTCGAACTGAACCTTTTTTGGCTGGGATTAGAATGGACTCAGGTTTCGCCTTTTTCTTTCTGGCAAAAGCAAAGAGTCGATCGTCAGAGCTGTGAAAGTAAAAGAGATTCTTTTTTGCATTGAAAACAATCGAACTCAAAACTCGATCGGCGACTATGTGCTCTGCGGAAAGATGGCGTGTTCGAGGATCATATTCGAAAATTTGCCCATTATTATTGCCGAAAAATATTTTGTTTTGAATCAGAACTGGTGAAGAGAAAATGCGTCCCGACGTCGTAAGATCTTGAGAAACCTTGCGAGTCTTTAGGTCCAAGCGATAGAGACTGCCGTCGTCAGAAACAGTGTAAAGTTGCCCCTTATAATAGAGTGGCTTTGAATAGTTAATGCCTTCGGTTCTGAAAAATTGCTGAAGCTTCCCATCTTTGGCGCGCATGCAGTACACACCGGCATCATGAGAAGCCACGGCGATGTATTTGTCTTCCTCAAAAAAGACTGGCGAAGATTTCATAGGCCCTAGAGTTTTAAATTTCCAAAGAATATGGCCTGTTTTAGCATCAACCATCAACAAGTGACCGTCGTTAGTTCCGACGGCTACAGAGTTATTCTTCGCTGAATAAACCGGGGAACCATGAATAAATTCATCGCTAGAGATTTGCCACTTCAGGTCGCCGGTCTTTAGATCTAAAGACATCAAGCCACCTTTGCGGTGCAATGTCGCATGCTCTATGCCGATGAAGAGCGACTTGTCTTTCACTGAAATCGCTGGTGAAGAGCCAATCCAGTCAGCATAGCGGCGTTCCCAAATAGCGCGTCCATTTTTTGCGTTTAGTGCGAAAACTTTGCCATTATAAGCGGCTCCATAGACGATGCCCTGATGATAGACCGGAGTGGACGCTATTCCTTTAGGATCGATAGTCTCTGTCGAGTAACGCCAGATCTGCTTTCCTGTTTTTGCATTCAGGCAAATTAGATCTCCAGTAGATGTTCCGTAAAAAATGGAACTTCCTGTGGAATCCAAAGCGGGATTCGACTGTGGAAAGATCTCATACCGCTTAACGGGTGAGGAGCTTGGCGTAAAAGAGAAGACGTCTTGGAACTGTCCTAATTTGGCAGGATCAGCCTTTCGATCTATGGTGATATCGAATTCTTTTAATAGGAAGAGAGAGTGTACTTTGAGACCATTTTTGGAAAGAACTGCATTCGCATCACGATTTCCAAAATTTAAAATCGCAAAGGCCTCTTTTATATCTACATCAGCGTCCTGCAATACCTTTTGAACTTTCAAAAAGCTGCCGCCACTATTCATGATGTCGTCGATCACAATAGTAGGGGACTGTGTGATTCCGCCCTCGATGACTCTTTGACGACCTGTTTTTTTCCGAGATTTGCGGATGACCAATCCGTTAGCGTCGATTTTTAATTCTTTGGCCTTTAGCAATAAGGCCCCTAGCAAAGTGACACAACCCAACTCAAGTGTCGCAATTTGAATTTTCTTATAATGTCCGTAGCGTTTCCAAAAGATGTCGGCAATGGAGCTTAAAAAAGCGGGGTCTTGTAGCAGAGGACGAAAATCAAAAAGAAAGCGAACGGATTTTCCGCGATGGTCGATCAAGGGCTCCTGCGAACCCCAGATTAAAGCGCGTTCTTGAATCTCTGACTTGAGAGCATTTAATTGCTTATCCATGCTTTTCTCGAGATTTCTCAAAGTAAGGAAGATAAACGTCAAGATACAAAGGGTCTTGATACCCTTTATAGAGATAATCTTTCTTGTGCTGGCGGAAATCGTGAACTCGAGCCGCCAATTTTTTTAGCAAAGCAGTCGGCCCCTTTGATGCGGCGAAATCGTTATTCCAAAGTTTCGAGATCGCATTTTCGGCTACGGCATTGATACTCATCCCTCTTTGGACATGTGGTAATGAAGATTCACGCTCCTTCTTTGAGTAATCATAGAAAGCGTGTGCCAGTGCTTTTTGCAGATCAGTCTTCTTAAAATAAAAGCCTTTGCTTTCGATCTTCGCTTGCACCAAATGAACCTTATCACTGTGCTTTGCAAATCCAGAATAGCCACCCCAATCAGAAAGAACACATGGCAATCCGCAAGAAATGGCTTCTGCCGGGGACATACCAAAATCTTCATCATGATAAAGGCTTAGACTGATAAAGAGATCAGCCGCATTGTAAGCCAGGCGCAGATCCTCAGAGTTCAGTGAACCGATCCAATGAACTTCGCCTTGCTCTTCGGGAATGTTCATACGCAAGTTTTCAATTTTCTGAAATTGATGCCCTTTTTGCGGATAAATTCCAAAGAATGGTGCGCCCATATCGTCAAAGTTTCCAGCAAGAAGGAATTTTATCTTCTTTTTCTTTTTTGCGAAGAAGGCAAAAGTTTCCTGAACTGCGAGTTCAACGTTCTTTTGCATAGAAAGGCGACCGGTATAAAGAACGACGAATTCATCGTCATTGATTTTAAATTTGGATCGCCCTTCAGAACGATAAGTCGGCGCGAAGTGATAGTAACTTGTGTCAACAGGGAATGGACAAAGCGAAATAGTGTCAGAGGGCACTTTGATTAACTGTTGTACTAGTTTGATCTGACGTTCAGAAGCGCATAGGTACTGCGCTTTGCATTTCTTTAAAAGATGTGAAAGCACCCACCACTCGGGCGCGTAAAAAGTAAAGTCGCCATAAATATGAAAGCAAAAGGCCGGCAATTTTTCTATAGGCGCCTGTTTGAAAAGCTCTGTAATCAATGCGATAGGATGAGGTAAATGGTCCAAAAAATGAAGATGAGTGATTTTTTTTCGAAGAATACTTGCAGCTAATTCGGCCACACCTTTTCCATCAAGATGTTTGTTGTAATCAAAAGAAATAAAATCTTTTCCTAAGTAGGACTCATAAGATTTCAGAAGATTTGAGCCGATAGTGCGACAGCTGACCCATTCCATCAAAGTCGAAGATAGAACGATGCCTATTTTTGTTTCCGTGTTCTTGCCGTCTTCCGAATTGCTCATATTGATAGACCCTTGAAAATTCCAGTACAAGGCAATGACCTTTCTGCTATTCTGAACCAGTCGCAAGGTGGTTTCAATGATGATTTCCTTTTTTATCAGTCTTGCTTTAGCCCAGCCTATAGCGAGAAATTGTTCCGCGCAGACAGTGAAATGGGATAAATGCGAGGCCGCAACAGGAAAACTGGCTGAGGGGAAGCGTATCATTCTAGAGGCGCAGCCAGCGAAAGACGATAAAGCTTGCTACGCATGGACGGGCAAGGCCACTGTCGAGTGCAAAAAGGGAAAAATCGAAATTCTTAAAAGACAATCTAGTTGCACTTGGGAATGTATTTGCTGTTACTAGCCCACTCAGAGAAGATAAAGAAGAATGAACTCCACTTTCCGCGATTCTGCCAATAATGTTTTGAAAGCGCTTCCCGTGATCAGAAAGCTGCCGTTTTTCATCGGATGGAGCTTGGTTCGGGTGTGTTCGTTTCTTACGAGCTCACGTCTACAAATTGACGTCAGAAATAGTTACGCCTTGGGATACTACGAACCGTTATATAGCGATATCGACGTCACGGTGATTGGTGACAGAGCGGATCTGATTTCATTTATTTCGCGAATTAACAAATTGCGGTCGAAGTTTCCCATCATTGGGGAGCTGAATGCCTTTGAAATTAAAGATGCTCAAGAGGCTGCCTTCTTTGCGAATCCCTATGAGCTTTTCCGAGATCCTCTTTTACAAAAGATGTCGCAAAAGTCTGGTCCTTCGCACAGCCCGACAGACGCAGATAAAATTGTTTTCATTATCAAAATGTTAGAGGCCGACTATAGAGCTCTAAAATTCAGACCAAACACTCGCAAGCAGAAGTGGAACCACCATTTTGAAATGCTTTTCGGTGAAGGCTTGAAAAATCAAGAACCTTCGTTGAACGTGATTCTAAACGTAGCGGGAAAACATTTGAAGTTCGTGGATGAGGAATTCAAGACGTCGCTTTTAAAGTATTTTTCTGAGCTTGAATCGGGCCGTGCTTTGCATTTAGTAGCGGAAGATTATCTTTCGCAAAACCCATGGTGGTGGTCTTGTTTTCCAAATAGATTTTGCTTTCTACCCGCGCCGGAAGGTTTAACGGTTGAACAAAAGAAAATTTTGATTCGGTCGTTGGATTGGGAAATTTTTGGAATTCTTGCGCAGAAGTTACAAATGAATTTATCGACGACACAAAAGCATCTTGTTGATCTTCGCAAAGTTGGACAAGCGGTCCTGCAGCAAAATGAGTTGCCTGTAGAAGACCGTGCGCTGCTAGAGGCAGCGACGGCCAGTTCACTTTTCTCCGTTATCGGTCCCTAGTGGCCTCTAAACGGTTTTCCAAGAAGCATATCTCTTCTTTCCTCCCAGATTTTCTTCACGATAGGAAATCTTTCTTTCCATTTTGGCGATTTCTTCAAAAGATCAAAAACTTGTTTCGCAAGTAGTTGTCCAGCTTCGTTATCTGAGTGAAAGTGGACACCGGCAATTTCGCGATGCATGCTAATTTCGCCAGCTGATTTAAAGAATTCATCTTTTAATTCAGGTTCAAATTCAGTCATGAGATGAGCGAAGATGTGTGACTCCGCACAGTGGCCGCATGGATAAGAAGCATGTCCCGGAGTTTCAATCGCTGTTTCCCAGTTTGGAATGATATCGACGGGGCGCCCACGGTTGTATTCTTTTTTCAACGTATAAAGGGCTACGTCGATGTCCGTGAAAACATCATTGAAGAAATCTGCAAGAGGATCTTTTTTGCCATGATAAAGACGAAGATCCGCGATATGAACAGGACCGATGAAGAAGGCTGTCGCAATTCTTTCATCGCGAATGGTACGAACCATTTCGGGCGTGCGCAATTTCTTAAGGTCCATGATCGTTTCGATGTCTTTATAGAACTCAGCAGTCCCAAATTTTGGAAATGGCGGAAGCTTAACTTTCTTTTGCCAATCATCAGGCAAGAACATGCGAATCTTGTCTTTTCTATCGGTGAAGAAAGTATCTTCTTTAAGATTGAAGGACTCTGAGAATGTCACGTTTCTAAGTGATTTCTTTACGTCATCGTTTAAGACTGCTTGGGCATAAAGACTTGAGCAAATAACAGACAGGGCGACGAGGCCCGAAAATTTCTTAAGCATGTTTTCTCCCGTATTATATCCGAGAGATAATTAGCGCATTAGTTCGCAGATCCTGCAAGCCCCATTTTTTTTAGAGAAGCGAAGTCATAGCTTTCAGTGCGGAATACATAAGAGGAAAGTTCATTCGATAAATATGGAGAGAACGTGTAAATCTTAAGAACCGGTTCACCTTGCGGAGTCACTTCCCAAATCTGCGAGTAATCGGTGTTCGTGATAAGCAAATTTCCGTTTTTCTCGATCTCTACCCCCGACTGAGTGGCGGATGTGAATGGCTGATAAGTATCGGGCGCATCTTGTTTAAATAAAATGCGCTCCTCGCCGCTTTTAAGATTGAAAGATTTTACTTCAGAAGGTGCGGTATGATTCCAGGCATCGCTGGAGTTGTTGTTAAAAACTGTGATGACATCCCCATACATTCTTGCATCGTGTTGATGATTTAGACTGCCCTCGGGGCTTTTCCACAAGAGTCTTTTCGAGTTTCTATCAACCAGCAAGACAGTGTTCAGATTTCTTAATGACACGAGAACAGCTGGTTGATGATTGATAGGGTTTGTTTTTAAGAAACGCACTGAGTTTGCATGACACAGAGGGTGTACATTGAATGCAGCAACGTAGTTGTGCTCAAGTCCTGTAGGTCGTACTTTTTTAAAGTCGAAATAATCCTCAAGATCCAATTTCCAAACAATGGCGGAGCTTTCTTTTGAAATTTGAATCACTTCGTCGCAGACGGGCTGTCCGTTACCTTTCGAGGGCAAGGATTTGAAAATCTTTTGTGCTGAGGCAGAGAAAGCTTTGTATCTGATGGCATAGACGTCTTCAGATTCAGTCACGTCGAAATCATGGTGAAGACCTGGATCTTTAAATTCCCATAGAAGCTGCGATTGCGGATTATAGATTTGAATCAATCCCGCAACTCGGCGACGGTTTGTCTGCGGATCACGAAAGAGACCTACAAAATTGCCAGCAGATGTGAGTTTACCAGTCAAAACAGCGTTAGGAAATTTCCAGCTGTGAAGAACTGTGCCGTCTTTTTTAATTAGTAGGGCTTCAGGTGAATGATGAAGTAAGAGAACGGCTTCATCATTAGAAGTTTTTTCTTTATTCAGCGACAGAATATGAAAAGAGTCTTGAGTCCTCTCTATTTGAGGGGAGTGAGCACAAGAAGTCAAAAACGCAATCCACAGCAGGCTCGGTAAAATAGCTCTTTTCATTGCAGGCCTTATTTTTCGTCGTCTTCTTCGAAGGGCATTTCCAGAATTTTGGAATTATCAGCATTGATAAAGCGATGGCTGCATTGCTGGCAAAAGCCCCATTCAGGATCTTTCAAATGAAAATGAGTTTTATTGATCGTCTTCATTTTTTCGCGAAACGATTCAAACTCGCGGCTGTTCCAGATATCTTGCCATTTCTCTTTACTCGTATCACCTAAAGCGTATTTCGCAACACAACATCCTTTGATAGAGCCAGTCACTTCAAGACGCATGTAAGAATAGCCAATCGTACAAGGAGTTTTCTGATAGAAATCGGCTGCGACTTCGCCATTCATGACTCCGATTTTTAAATCGTCTTGTTCTTTCTTACTCATTGCTTGCCTCCAGCTTGATCTTGAAGTTCGACAATGGCTTCCATTGTCTCGCGATCCATCACCCCAATCTTCAGCGCATCAGCCTTTTCCAGAGCTTGCTTCATCTTATTTGCGTAGTCAGCCCAATGATTTTCGTCGGGCAAAAGCGTGCGATGCTGATCCGCGTGAACTTCCAAAGGTTTCATATAAATTCTAGAGGCACCTACAAGCTTGGAGAATTCCACATAGTCAACGGCCTCAATATAATTGATCTTGTTTAGAACGCACATCATGGTCACAAAAACACCGCGACCCCCGCGAGATTCGCGTTCTTCCTTCAGACGATTGAGAGTTTTTACGACATTATCGTAATTTTTTACGGTCTGACGGGGCCGAGTCTTCAAGTACATGCCTTGGCTTGCGCCCGAGACATTGGCGATAAAATGAAGATCGTGCATGCGGTTAGAGCCTAGATCTGAAAGTTTTTGGATGGATTCTTCTGTGAAGTAATCCATATTGGAAAGGACCTCACAGGCAATACCGCGCTCGCGAGCGATCTGGATAAATTCTACGAAATTAGGATGTGTCATCGGATCACCTGCGCCACCGAATTGAATAGACTTTACAGACTCAGGCAAAGTTTCCAGAATCTCGCGACCTTTGGCAGGGTCAAGCATGGCTCTCATCATGTCGCGAATTTCTTTAGCTGTTTTCTCGTCCGCCTTTTTTTGATTTTCTATGGCGGCATCACAATAAAGACCACAGAAAATGCAACTGTGAGTGCATTTGTTTGAGATATCAAAGTGCACTGTGTGTGGGCCCGAAAAGTTATTGAAAGTTTGTACATTCCAGATCTCGTGATTTGGATGACAGTAATCAAAAGGAATCCAAGTTTGCGTAACCCCACGCATGCGCAGGTATTGGAAAAGATCTTGATAGGCAAGAACAGCTTCTTTAGTTCTCTTTGGTGGAGGAACTAAAAGAATCTCGTTGTAAGCAGCTTCTCGGAAGAAAGTAATCAAAGGTCCCAAGTGATGGATCTGATCGATGGGACATTCAAGACAAGGAATGATTACGAGTTGTGGAAAATAGCGACGAATCATTTCGACGACGTCGAAAATCTCTACAAGTTCTGGGCATCTTTGATCAACACCTGAATAGGTATATGCTGGAATATCTACCGAGACTCTTAAGTGCAGTCGATTAAGACCACGGTCTACCAATTCTTCAACAACACCGAAATCTTCATACAAAGATTTACCTAGTGATGACAGAGAAATATAGAGACTGGATTTTCGAGTGATATCACTAAGAGTATCAATGACGTCTAAAATTTCATCATCGACAACAAATGGGGATTGCGCAGTCAGATCCAAAATAGCCAACTCGTTAGGCATCAGGAACGAAGCTACTTTCTCCGCATCGAAGGCTTTGTAGTCTTGAATAATTAACATTCACCCATCATAAGTCGTTGATGAGAAATAACAAAATAGTTTTCCATACAGTATTAAGTCGAGCCACGCATAAGGTCGGGATAAGCCAGACTAATGATTCGGCCGAGCAAGATCTCGATTTAAAAGCCATGCAAATACGAATTGTGTGACAGGAGAGGGATGTCGGTCGGCGGGGATGCTCTTATTTCCTGCCGTAATCTTATCCATATCAAGATTTGTATAATCCAGAACTTTCAGACCTCGTTCTTCTGCGGTTTTTCTGAGTTCAGGACCGAAGGCATCGGCGGCCCCAGGGTAAAGAACGAAATAGAATTCCGTGTCGGAGCCGAAGTCATTTTTCGCAGTGCTTTCGATAGATTTCAAAACATCAGCAAAGAATTCAAAATGCTCTTTCGAGAAACGAGGAGGCCAAGGAATTTCATAGAAATTTAGAAAGGCACTGCTGTTCCAGATCTTGTATAAGGCATTCGTTCTTTTGCGGTCCGTATCAAAGAAGCCTTTCAAAACAATTTGGTCATTTTCTTTAGCATAATAGGGCTTCGTTAAAATCCATTGGAATTTTTCCATCAAAGCTGTGCTGCGAGCGAAAAGACGTTCAAGGTGATGATCCATAAAAGTGTATAAGACAATGGTCTTCTTTTTAGGAATATCTGACAGGCGGTCCTTACGCGCGTCCTGCAACTCGTAAAGGACGTCATTCACGCCGCCCCCCGAAATTCCAAAGTTATAGACTTGTGCTTCGGGCCGCATTTTTCCAAGAAGATATGGGGCTGATTGATCATCATGGACCCCTTCGCCCAAAGTGTATGAATCGCCAAACATCAAAACATTGTAATCGGACTTCGAACTTCGTGGAGTGATACGACGGCCATGAGAATCAAATGTAAAGTGAGCCGAATAAACAAGACGATGGTCATCGAATGTCATCATTCTGCTTTCAAATTGGATCCCTTTGACGGGATTGTGTCTGCCCATGCAACAAGGCAAAGGGCCTTTTTCCCTGGGATCTAAATTTTTAGGAATTGATTTGGCTTCTTCTCTTGAAATCAACGGCTTCCATTTATAGATTTCGTTGTTTTTAAGCTGGTCGTAGATACTTTGAGATAAAGCTTCGTCGCGATCGCGGTGCACTGCATAGATATCCGGTGGCACCGGCCTCTTGATCCAATGTGTGGTTTCATTAATGCGAAAAAAAATCTCTAACGAGGCCAACAAGACCAGGGCAAATCCGAAACCTAATAAAAGCGCTAAAAGATTTTTCTTCATCTAAAACAGAGTGTAAACGAACGGTAAAACAGCAGTCTGTGAGAAAATGATCAGCAGACTTAAAAGAATCATCATAACGACAATCGGCAGCATCCAATACTTTTTTCGTGTACGCATGAATTGCCAAAGTTCTTGAAGTAGCATCAATACATCCTTTTAAAGTCGATCTTTTGAATAGGATCTGATTTCAGCAAATAGCTTTGTCGCTGAGTCTCGATCTTCAAATTTAAAAGATCCTGGCCTCGCAACGATGATAGTATTTTTAGAGGAACAATGAGAGCCAAATAGATAATGGCAAGACCAAGCAGTGCCAATGTCTGGGCGATGTAGTAGGCAACTATCATGGCTTTGCCGTGAATTTTTTGAATCCACAAAGGCCACCCCTGCATTTCGAAATGAGGATGAGGGTATAAAAGCTTAATCCAATTCATAACGAACCCTCCACCTGCGATCATCACGGCTGAATTTCTGGTTTTCCTTTTTAAGATAGAATGAACCTAAAAATAAAGAATCCATTTCAGTCTGAATAAAGCAGCGAAGTGCATCTTTCGGGGAGCACACGATCGGCTCGCCACGAACGTTGAAAGAAGTGTTTACAAGAACAGGACATCCAGTGGCTGCTTCAAAACTTTTTAAAAGATCATGAAGCAGTGGATTTTCATTTTGACTGACAGCTTGAATCCTTGCGGAGCCATCGACATGGGTCACAGCAGGGAGGCTTTTAGCGTGGGTCTCTTTGACGTGAGTTACCAGAAGCATGTAGGGATTATCAAAGTTATCTTGGTAAACATTCGAAACCTTTTCCGCAAGAACGATTGGCGCGAAGGGACGGAAGGATTCGCGATATTTAATTTTCAAATTCATACGTGACTGCATTTGCGGATCTCGGGGGTCTCCAAGAATAGATCGAGCTCCCAAAGATCGAGGACCATATTCCATTGAGCCTTGAAACCAGCCCACAACTTTTTGATCCATCAAGTCCTTTGTCGCCAGCTGCAAAAGATTATCATGAGAAAGCTCTTCGAAATGGGCGCCGACTTCGATTAAGAAATTCCGAATTTCATCGTTGGAAAAAATTGGCCCCAAAAAGGCGGCCTTCATGGAATCAGGTTTTTGAACCTCGCGAGTTTTTTCATGCTGAAGATAGTAACTTGCTAAAGCGGCTCCCAAGGCACTTCCTGCATCTCCTGCCGCTGGTTGAATCCAGATATTCTTAAAGATATTTTCTCGGGCAATAATGCCATTGGCGACACAGTTTAAGGCAACACCACCAGATAAACATAAATTTTCTTGACCACTGTCACGACGAATCGTCCGAGCAAGGCGAACCATGATCTCTTCAGTAACTTGTTGGATCGAAGCTGCAAGGTCTTTATAAATTTGAGTCATCGCAGACTCGGGTTGGCGAACTTCAACACCGAAAAGATCTGCAAACTTTTGGTTGGTCATCTTTAAAGAAGATGCGAATGAAAAATAATCCATATTTAAGCGAAAGCTTCCGTCTTCTTTGATATCAAGTAAATTATCCTTAATTTTCTGTGCGAAAATAGGCTTTCCATAAGGTGCCAGGCCCATCAATTTATATTCGCCGGAATTTACCTTGAAGCCACAGAAATAAGTGAAGGCAGAATAAAGCATTCCCAAAGAGTGAGGGAAATGCATTTCCCAAAGGCTTTCAATTTTATTCCCGTGGCCAACCCACGCGGTCGTGCAGGCCCATTCGCCAACGCCGTCCAGACAAAGAATGGCCGCGGACTCAAAGGGACTTGGATAAAAAGCGGAAGCAGCATGGGACAGGTGATGTTGACTGAAAGTGATGGCCGGTAGCACTACGCCAGGAAATTGCTTCTGAAATTTCTTTTTTAAAGTGCCACGAGTGTCTAATTTTTCGCGCATCCAAATTGGCATTGCACTTAAAAACGTCAGAAGGCTACGAGGTGCCGTGGCGATAATACTTTGAAGAAGTCGCTCAAAGCTCAAAAAGGGTTTTTCGTAATAAACGATTTCGTCGAGATCTGACAATTGCAAGCCGGCCTTCTCAAGACAGAATTGAATGCTTTGAGAGGGAAATCCGGAATCGAACTTCTTCCGAGTGAAACGCTCCTCTTGAGCGGCCGCGATGATCTCTCCGTCGATGATTAAAGCGGCGGCGCTGTCATGATAAAATGCAGAAAGGCCTAATATTTTCATTTTAAGTATGAATCCAGTAGAGCAAGATGAGCTCCGTAAATAGGGCCAGGTGGATTCCACTTTTGCCAATTCCAGGTTTGCATGGAAGTTTTCGATGAGGTTGTTTGCGCTAACGCCATTTGAATACTTGATGTGAAAAGACGATCTTGATCGACAGCAAGACCTCTGACGTATTCAAGATTCAAATGTCCCAACAATTGATTATTTTTGTAATCGATTTGTAGTAATAAGTTTCTATCCGGAATTGTAACATAGGCAACCTTATTTTTTGTGTCCATCTCGACACTCAGGGCCTCACCGATATAGTCAATAGCTTTTGTTTCGCGCAAGTCGATCACGGTGCCGTCATTTTTTACGATACTAATTAATGAAGGATTTCCGATCGGTCTTGCATTTCCTATGACGACCGACGATCCATCATTATGATCAAAAGCAAAATGAGCGAAGCCGGCCTCCCCCAACGAGGTGGACTTCAGAAGTTTCCCAGATTCTAAATCAATATGATTAAAGCGTCCGTCTTCATGAAGGTCGGGCGAGTTTTTCCAGTGAGGCGCGTTTTCAGCATAACTTTGATGGAAAACGCCCGAATTTACCACGAGCACTGTCTTTCCGTTGTCAGGAGATCTGAGTTGATGAGCAAAAATTCCGTGGGACGGAATCTTATTAATCAGTTTGAGTGTTTGATAATCACGAACTCCTAAAAAACTGGTGCCAACTTTATCGTCGATTTCAGAGCAAATAATATATTTTCCATCTGCGGAAAAAATGGAATGACCAAAGAATCGCGTTCCCGGCTCTGATTTTATCAATTGCAAAACTTTTTCGTTTTTCAGATCGACAAGAGCAGCAGCTTCACCCCATTTTTCGCTTGTAAAGATCAGGCGTTTATCAAAAGGGTGCTGAGAGATTTGATGACCGTTGACGGGTACGGGAATCGCTTGAATTTTTCCGGTAGAGACGTGGCAGGCGATAATTTTATCATTAGCGCCAGAGGGGGCCACTTGATAGATAGTCGTTTTTGTCGGCGTACCAGCTGCCGTCGCAAGAATTTTATCGTGATGTTCATGATTACTAGATAAACGGTACTTTGCCGCAAGATATAGCAAGCCCGCACCTACTAGGGATGAGATAAGAAAGTTTCGGCGATTTACGTTCACTGAAGATTCCATGATTGTCCCAGTTATCTTTTTTCCTAGTAGAAATCGATAAAGCTTTTATTCGGGTTTCCTTCAAATCTAATATCAAATGCTACAGAAATACGTGGTTCACGTTCGTTGTATTTTCCCTTGCCGTGAATGACAGGTGCGGGGAAAAAGACCAAATCACCGATTTGTGGCTTGAGATCGAAAATTTTCCTCGTCGTATCGCCGTCTTTGTCGTAGAAACACAAAGAGCCTGAAGACTTGTAGTCTCCGCTGACATAGTAAACACCGACGATATTTAATGGATTTTCATTGTGCTGATGGGGCACCTCATCTTCAAGAGGGCCGCGAATCACGTTGGCCCAGCACTGAATCACACGAGGAAATTCATCAGTATAAAACTTCTGTGCGATTTGCAGATATTCAAAGTATCCGGTCAAGAAAATGCCATGTAATAGTTCGCATTCACGCAAAGGCCATTGCAAAACATTGTAAGTTTCCCACAAAGCACTAAGACCTTCCTTCACTCCATTTGGCGTATCGCGATAGATGTGAGCATCACCGCAAAGTTTCTTTTCTTGCAGCAAAATATAATCCCGCAAGTGAGCATTGAATTCAGGACTTGTGCCCGTAGCAATTTTCAAAAGTGGCAATGTATTCGGAGGAGAATAATTTTTAAGATAAGACACGACGTTCCTCCGTTGCTGCAAGATAAAATCCTCTCCCAACAATGACTACGAAGAGTGCAAAGTAGTGAGGGTAGAAGTATTCGTTAAATTTCAATAGATATAATAGACAACCGATAGCAGCTCCGAAAAGAATCTGACTGCGTGGCAAAGTGGGGCACGTTTTAGGGTCTGTAATCATTAAGAACATGAAGATCAATCCTGTGGCGCCTAATTCCGACCCTAGAAGATAGATCGGGCTTTCATGAGTAATTCGGCTCAAACAAAGAGCCACCGCAGTAATGGTGATGAGGTAACTTAAAGCTACACGCCAAGTTTTCCCAAGATAGATGGCGAATAATCCGAAGATGGTCACATGCAACATCGGGTAAAGACTGATATTGAATTCATCGCCACGCAATTCGAAATATCTTTTTGGCAAAAGCGCTACCATGGTTACGATGGCAAAATCCGTTGGATTGAATAAGTGCTGAGTTTCGTTTCTGCGAAATATATATTTGGACGAAACGGCCAGAAAAGACATCGGGATGTAGAACCATGCGTAAGGCGATCGGACTAGGATTAATAAACCTGCCGCTTCAGTACAGGCAGAAAAGATGCAATCAAAGAGAGTGCGGGTTTTATTTTTTGCGGTGTACTTAAAAAAGAAGATTTCTACAATGATGGCACAAGCGTAGGCCGAGAAAATTTGAAACGGCGATCTCTGTAATTTATAAAAAGCAATGGCGATAATAAGTAGAAAGAAATGACTTCCACCCAGAAACCATCTTCCATCGAGCGCCTTGAGTTTTGTTTTTATACCCGTCAGTTTCAAATCTATTCTCGCAATTGAATATATTTATTTAAATCAGAAATAGGATAATTCTTTTTCTGTCCTTGAGGCCACTGCACATCCACCGAAGTTACTATGTCGTCGCCCAGACCAAAATGAAGGCGCCAGTCGCTTTGCGCGCGATATCCATTCGCTGGATAGTATTCGCGATACATGTTTACACCGGCCTTTGTGTGAACAGTGACTTTAGCGCCGATAGGAATTCGACTTCCGTTTTTATTGATGAGTTCGAGTCCAAGCCAATGACCTGGCGTTGTGGATCGATTCATATAAAGAAGGGCCGGGCCGTAGTTAGCGACGGTTACAAAATCGATACGCCCATCATTGTTGAAGTCGGCGATGGCCATGCCACGGCCTTCAAAATTGTCGGTAATCCCGGATGGAACTGCAATGTCAGTGTAGTGATCGCCTTCTTTGTGAAACAAGCAATGTTGTTCAAAAGCGGAAATATAGAAGGGCTTCATCGGCATTTGGTTTTCAAAATAGTATTGTCTAAAGACGTTAGGAATGCGGCCCGCCGTCGCTCGTCGATACCAAAGGGATTCACCCTCTTCCGGAGTCTTTTGATGAAACGCGCGGTCGCGTCCATTGGTCACTAGCAAATCCAGTTGCCCATCGTTATCGACGTCGACAAATTTTGCGGCCCACGAAAAACCACACTGAGAGATCTCTTTTTCCTTCGAGACCACTTTGAAAGTGCCATCACGTTGTTGCTCCCAAAGAAGATTTCCGGGAGTTTTTATTGGCGGCTTGTAGATATTCGTGACGTAAATATCCAAAAGTCCGTCATTGTTGTAATCAAAGACTTCTCCATTCATACCCGAATTACCGTGCCATTGAATGGGAATCAACTCGTCGGTTTTATCGACAAAGTTTTTGCCATGATCGTTCATGAATAATTCATCATGGGCGTAATCGTTCGCAAAAAATAGGTCTGGATAACCATCACGATTTAAATCACCCACGCCGACTGAATGTGTGTAAGAGCGGGTTTTGAAATCAATATCTTTGCGCCACAAGAAGGAACCATCAGGTTTTTGCTGAATGATGTCGTTCTTGCCACCTGTTTGATTATCGTAAGAAGCGGGCCCAAACCACAAGGCTTCGGATTGTCCTTCGCCGTCTTTGGCAATGAAGTTTCCGAAGGCGATGTCCAATCGACCATCTTGATCGAAATCGAGAAGGTTTACGGCTTCAGGGCGAGATTGATATCCATTGAGTTTCGAAGAATCCTCGCGGAAAGAAAGTTTTCCGTTTTTATCATGATAGCCATAGAAAATATGGTGGTGGGGCCATCCAGTCAAAATGATATCAGGAATGCCATCGTTGTTGAGGTCACCCCAAATAATCATGCCGACAAGTTCAGGATATTTTCTGTTAAATACAAAAGTACCAGGCTTTTGTTCAATGAAACGAGTTCCGTGATCGTTGAGATAAACTTTAGGCTCCATGCCACCAGAGAAAATAATGTCAGGATATCCGTCTTCATTAAGATCCATCACCGACACTGCGGGGCTAGGCATGCCGTTGTCGTACATGGATCGACTGGCAGGACGTTCTTCATTGGCGTGATTGAATTTAATTCCGAATTGTTCAGTCACATTTTCGAACGCAACACCGGGAATTTTCTGTGAGGTACTGTGAGAGCTTTCATGAACAGAATAGCCGGATTCCTTAAGAACATTTCGTCCCAAGATCAAACCAATAATGGTCAGTCCACAAGCAGTAGAAATCCAGATGCGCTTCATTCCACAAGTCTATGCATCTCTTTGTCGGAAATCAATGCGGCTAGTTCATTGTGGCCTGAATTGGAACTCGGTCATTGTCTAGGTGATGGTAAGAAAGCGGGCCGATCTGGGGATCGGCCTCACATCTGTTTATTGAACGGTAATCCATACCTTACTGATTCCGTTTTGGCGAACCAATCGATTGAAGTAGTAAGCGTTGTCTGGGTGCATGCGAATGCAACCATGGCTGGCTGTGTGACCCAGTTTAGGCCAGTTTCCTCGGGGAGTACCATGTAGTGCATAACCTCCAGAGATGAAAACGGCATAAGGCATATTACCTAGACCGTTGTAGTCTCCATCAGGATATTTTGTGGAAGTGTACGCATCATAGATTCGACCGTCGGGATGTCTGTCAAAATTAGGAGTGTCATAACCAGGTTTGCCAGTTGAAACTAACCAGGAACTTGCAAGGCTGCCGTTCAAATAGAGATACGCGTGTTGAGATGATTTCACAACTTGGATCCACACAGGACATGCAGAGCGTGAACAACCTCCGAAAGAGCCAATGATGTCATCCATGATGCTGTTGATATGAGCAGATTTACCGGTCTCTTGTTCATAAATTTTATCGTAATATCTTAACTTTTCCTCGATGTTCGGATCTTGCGGGTTCAAATCGTCGATCATGTTTGGGATGTTTGGATCTTGTTCTTGTGCGGAGGGAGCTTGTGCTCCAGCGTATTGAACGGTGAAGAACAAAAATCCTAGAACGAGAGATGTAAGCTGTTGCTTCGTATTCATGTGACACCTCATTGGGTTAAAAGTTTTCTTGTCATTAGTTTACTCCTCGGGGACAGAGGGGGTTGTGTTCCTGGCCCAGAAAAGATCGATGACATGAAAAAACAAGTAGGATGTGCGAGGGACCACAAGACTTCTCATGGCAGATAGGAAAGACATTGTTGAAGGTTATTGAGTTCTGGCAGTTGACGAGATCAAGACGGACCTGTTAGTTGTGGTCATGGCCAAAGCTCTAAGCACTTCTGAACTCAGACAACAAAAGATGAATCGCGAAGATTTCAAGAAGATCGAGAGGAACAAAATTATTTTGTTCCTCGATCGCCTTTTGAATAATCACAATCTTGGCGCGATTCTTCGGGTGGCTGATGCGGGCTTAGTTGAAAAAGTGTTGATTTGCGATCCTGTTGCAAGAACAGATGGTAAGAAAGCAATCTCTTCAGCTATGGGAGTTGCCGATTGGGTTCCCCATGAAAAAGTGTCAGAGGGTTTGCATATTCTCAAAGATCTACAGAATGAGGGATACAAGCTGTGGGCCTTAGAGCTTTGCGATGATTCGGTTTTATACTATGAGGCCGCGTTGCCTGACAAAGTCGTGCTGATTGTGGGCAGCGAGATGAAGGGCGTCTCAGAAGAAATTTTGCGGATTTCAGATCAAAGAGTTCACATTCCGATGGCAGGGATGGCGAATTCCTTGAATGTGGCGACTGCGACATCGATCGCACTTTTCGATATTTTACGTCGAAAACACCAGGCGAAGCCGCAGTCCACATAGAGTTATTTTTTATCAGTGGCTTCGTTGACTTTGTCTTTGGTGTAGTCCGCTCCTTCTTTAACGCGATTGCCTGCTTTTTTGCCGGCACATTTCAAATCGCCCTCTGTGCAAGTTGCTTCTTGCACCCTGTGCAGACCTTTTTTGGCGCTGCGTTTTACGTCATGAGCGGTTTCGGTCGCTTTACTTGAAACCGTATCTTCCGCTTGTGCTATCGTCATAACTCCAAGAATAGCCATAATTACTAAAAGGTTTCTCATAAGTGTGCTTCCTTTCTTAGCTGTCTGAATTCTAAGGTCGAAAATTCCATTCGATAATCTGAAAAATGTTGATAGTTGGCAGAGTCGCGTCGTCTTTGTTGCCGACTTGCAGGACTCTGTAAATTCATATCCCCAAACAAGGAACTTCCGTTTAAAAAAATGAGAGGGACAAAAGGAGATTTCGTGAAGATCATAAAATTTCTATTGGGCGCAGCTCTTGGGGTTGTCCTTATACTCGTCGCCATTGGTTTTTTTCTGCCATCGCGTTGGCATGTGGAAAGATCCGTGGTTATTAAAGCGGGCCCTGAAAGAATTTATCCCCTGATCGCCAACATGAAAGAGGGTTGGCCTCAATGGAGTGCGTTTGATAAGGAAGATCCCAACATTAAGTACTCGTACAGTGGGCCGGCCGTAGGCGATGGCTCATCAAGATCTTGGGTCTCTAGCAAGATGGGTAACGGCATTCAGAAAATTACCAAAGCAGATCCTAAGAGTGGAATTGATTTCGAGATCTCTATGGATAATGGTGGCTTCGTTATGTTCGGAAGCATTACTATGGAAAAAGACCCTGCTGGCACCAAGGTGACATGGCGAGATGGTGGAGACATGGGGGCTAATCCTGTCTATAAAATCATGGGTTATCTGATGGACCCGATGATGGGAAAAACGTTGCAGCAAAGTTTAGATCGCTTGAAAGATCAAATAGAAGTGAGCAATCCCTAATAGATCCATTTCATTCCGAGACAAACATTCAAAGTAAGTTGTTTTTTTCGCATCATTTTTAGACGACCCTGCTCGTTTTTTGCATCTATCTTGTGAGTTCCCAAGGGAAAGACGATAATTAAGACAGAGCCAGAGGAGCTCTCTACGGAAGGTTTATATGGCTAACTCAGATAAAAATACATTTTTTATTGTGAGCGGTGAACCGGGACGCATTGCCCTGATCACCGAAGCACTTGGCAAAAATTTTCCAAATACCACAGTTTTTCATGCCTGTGATTGGTTCGATGTGAAGTACAAAGTGGAAAACGTCAGACCTCGTATGATCTTTATCGACGAATATCTTCCTCGTGGCTCTGGCATGGAAATTCTTGCCAAAATTCTGAAGGAAAAAGCCAATAATGGAAGCTACATTGTGATTATGTCCTATGCGGCAGATCCAAGTATGTTTCCACATGAAACCAAAACAGGACGCATTCAGTTTTTGACGGAGCCGGATAACGAGGACGCTATTGTTCAATGTGTGTCGAAAGTGATCTCTCCAAAAAAAGAGGCCGTGAAGCCGGATTATCGTCTGATTCACTTAAATCCCGGCGATGTACTCTTCAAAGAAGGCGAAGACACCAAAGTCGTTTACATTGTGAAAAACGGTATGCTTCGCGCTTACACGGACGCCAATCAAAGTGGTCGAGTGACTTTGGGTGAAATCAGCTCTGGTGAATTTGTCGGCGAAATGGGGCACTTCAATCACGAGCCTCGTTCTGCTACTGTAGAAGCTGTCACAGATGTTGAGCTGATCGAAATTCCAATGAGTTCTTTAGATAATGTGATCTTTTCGAAGCCCTCGTGGGCTAAGGCCCTGGTGAAAACTCTTGCCCAACGCCTGGCTAAGGCTAATAAGGCTCTTGCTGGCTAACAGCCAACGTCAACGCATATTCAGTTGATCCACTCAATCAGTCTGTCATATCTTTATGAAGTCGCCATTTGATCTTCCAAGGAGACTTCATGAGATTGATCCCCTGCGCACTTCTATTGTTAGCAACATCAGCTGCATTTGCTAAGACTGAATCTAAAGATTTCGACGCAAAATACGTAAAATCTTTCGTTATTGAGAACATGCAGGGCGATATCAGCATCACGGGAGTTACAACACCTAGAGCCTTAGTCGTTGCTGACGAAGTCAAATTTCCGGAAGATTGCATCTTAGACGTTAAACAAGAAGGTACAGAGATCACTGCAAAGGTTGATCAGAAAAGCTTCATGCGCAAAGGCGACTGCAAAGTGAACTTCACAATTAGTGTTCCACCGAACACTAATTTAGAAATCAAATTGGGCTCAGGCAATTTAACGATCTTGAATGGCCAGGGAAAAATTCAATACAAAGTAGGAAATGGCGATGTGAACGTTGATGGTGATATTGCCGACATCGACGGTAAAATTGGTTCAGGAAAAACAACAGTGAGCGGTCTAAAAGGCAAAGCAAGCTTCTTTGCAGGATCAGGGACTCATAAAATCACTTATGCTAAGGTTCCAAGCAAAGGTGAGTTGGAAATAAAAACGGGTGCTGGAGCGACGGATGTTCTTTTGCCAGCGGATTCAAAGTTTGCTTTGGATGCGAAGATTGGAGCCGGCTCTGTTCATAATGAAATTGGCGAAACAAAATCTGCCAAATTCAAAATTACCTATAAAGCCGGAACAGGCGATCTAAACATCAACAAAAATTAAAAATCCTAAGAGGGCTCTGAGAAATCAGGGCTCTTTTTCGTTTTGATCACGGAAATGGAACCATTATTTTCCAAGATGGCGTACTCCACTTCATGAACGGAAATACATCCTTGCCTACGAAGCGAATCTTGCAGCTCATCCATGGTGATCTGCTCTTTTTTAAGAACATCCATAAAAATCTTGCCGTTGTGAATTAGAACCTCAGGGCGACCAATCAAAATGGTTGAAGCTCTTTTGCTGCGAAAAGTGAAATATCCAAACGCATAATCTAGGGCTAATAACGTCGCCGCAGAAATCAGACCGCCAATTAAAGAGTTATCTCCCGCATTCATCGAATTTTGAACAGCATTACTCAAAATCAACAGCAGCACCAAATCAAAGGGAGCCAATTGACCTATCTGACGTTTTCCTGTGATTCGCAAAGCAAAAAGAAGAAAGCCGAAAACTACAAGAGCGCGAATAACAAACTCCCACCATGGGACTGATAACTGAAACATAGAACCTCTTCTGTGCGATAGCACGACATTCCTATTCCATTACTAAGCAGGACAAAGTGTCCACGTGTTATTTGACGAGTCATCGTGAAAGAGTAAACTAACTCAATCGCAGGAGGTTTCAGATGAATAAACGTCATTTAGGTCATTCCGGTATTGAAGTTGCCCCGTTAGCTTTCGGGGGTAATGTTTTTGGTTGGACTGTGGATGAAGCGACCTCCTTCAAATTGCTCGATGCTTTTGTTGATGCGGGTTTTAATTTGATCGACACCGCTGATGTTTATTCGGCTTGGGTTCCCGGAAATAAAGGTGGCGAATCAGAGACTATTATCGGTAAGTGGCTCAAGCAACGGGGTCATCGCGAGAAAGTTGTCATTGCTACAAAAGTGGGAATGGAAATGGGACCTGGTAAAAAGGGATTAGCCCCGTACTATATTGAAAAGGCAGTGGAAGATTCTTTGAAGCGTTTGCAGACAGACTACATTGATCTTTATCAGTCTCATCGTGACGATCCCACTATTCCTCAGGAAGAAACGCTAGAAGCCTATGACAAACTTCGCAATCAGGGAAAAATTCGGGCCATCGGCGCGTCGAATTTTACCAAGGATCGTTTGGCTGAGGCTTTGGCGATTAGTGCGCGTTGGAATTATCCTTCGTACATCACTTTGCAACCTAATTATAATTTATACGATCGCCAAGATTTTGAAAAAGAGCTGGAGCCGTTCTGTCTGGAAAAAGGCCTGGGTGTGATCAGTTATTATTCTTTAGCCAGCGGTTTTTTAACTGGAAAATATCGTTCAGCCACGGATGCAAATAAAAGCGCTCGCGGAGGAAAAGCCGCTGGATACCTCAACGATAGAGGTTTGCGCATCTTGAAAGCCTTGGATGAAGTCGCAGCTCAACATAAGGTGAATCCGGCGACTATTGCTTTAGCATGGTTGATCAATAGAAAAAGCATCACAGCACCTATCGCAAGCGCCACATCTATCGAGCAATTGAAAGACTTGACGAAATCCGCTCAGATCCAACTTTCTGCCCAAGATATTGAACTTTTGAATAAGGCAAGTGCTTATTAATTTGCGCGGTCCGAAAACTGAAGCTTTCAAGGCGCTAGCACGGCTCAAATTCGCAAAAACTTAAGAATCTTCGTTGCATGTCAGGGGAATTGCAACGAAAGTGATGCCTATGAACGTCGATCCTCAACATCTTCTGAAAACCCTGCAAGAGTCTTTCAAGCTCGAGGCATTCCGAATCGGTCAGAAAGAAATTATTTCTGACTCATTATCTGGGAAAGATGTTCTGGCGGTTCTGCCAACAGGGGGAGGAAAATCCCTTTGTTATCAATTGCCGGCAGTTGCTGAAAATAAATTGGTTATTGTGATTTCTCCTTTGATCGCCTTGATGAAAGATCAAGTCGCGTCCTTGCAGAAAAAAGGTATTGCAGCGGGATGTTTGCACTCAGGTCAATCGGATGCTGACAAACTTCAAGTCTTTCGTGAAATAGAAAAAGGCGGAACGTTTATTTTGTACCTTTCTCCGGAGCGCGCGCAAAAAGAAGGTTTTCAACGTTGGATTCAGAAAAGACCGATCGCTTTATTTGCGATCGATGAGGCTCACTGCGTTTCTCAGTGGGGTCATGATTTCCGCGAAGAGTATAGTCAGTTGTCTATTCTTAAATCTGTGCGCCCTGACGTTCCTATCTTGGCGTTGACGGCATCTGCGACGCCGACAGTTCTCACGGATATTGAAAAACATTTGAAGTTGAAATCCCCGGAACGTCATGTTCACGGATTCTATCGTTCGAACTTGTATTATCAAGTTGAGTTCTGCGCCGATGAAGAGGCCAAAGCTTTGATGGTGTTAGAGGCGATCAAACGCACTCCACAGGGGCGTATCATCGTTTATTGTGGAACTCGCAAAGTGACTGAATCCGTTGCGGCTTTCTTGCAAACGCGTTTTGCACAAGTGGGTTACTATCACGCGGGTATGACTAATGAGGAACGTAACTCTGTACAAGATTCTTATGAAAAAGGTCAATTGCGTATTCTCGTGGCGACAAATGCTTTTGGTATGGGAATTGACCAACCGAATGTGCGCTTAGTTATACATTATCAGATGCCAGCAAACATCGATGCTCTTTATCAAGAGATGGGCCGCGCGGGGCGCGACGGAGATCCCTCGACTTGTTTAATGTTGTATTCACGCAAAGATAAAGGCCTGCAAGGTTATTTCATCACAAGCTCGGAAGCTCCTCAGGAGATTAAGAACAATCGTTGGCGCAATCTGGAAGCGCTGGTGAATTACTCTGAAGGCGGCGAGTGTCGTCATGCAGAGATTCTGACATATTATAAAGATGCCCAACGTATTGAACGCTGTGGTCACTGTGATACATGCGATCCGCTATCTATTCGCCGCGTACCTCAACCAGAGATGGCGAAGCTTCCTGCGGCTGATGTCAAAGCTGTGAAAGTAAAAAGAAGTTCTAAGTCCAAAGTGGACGTCAATGCGATTGTTCTGGACGATAGCCAGGAAGCACGATTCCAGCTTTTGAAAAAATGGCGCAAAGAAAAAGCGAAAGAAATTGACGCTCCGGCCTTCGTGGTCTTTAGCGATCAAACGTTAAGACATTTGGCGATTCACAATCCACAAAGCCTCGACGCTTTAAAACACATTCATGGCATCGGCGAATCCAAGCTTGAAAAATATGGCTGGGATCTTTTGGCCGAGTTAGGTCATCGTAACTAATCAGTTCTTTTAAATAAAAACATCTGCGGGTACTCTTAGGTGAAGGAGTCCGCATCTATGAATATTGCCATTGCTGGCGCAAGCGGGTTTGTTGGAAAAGCTCTCATTCAGGAGCTTTCAAGCGAACATAAAATCTTTGCTCTAAGCCGCTCTTCAAGGAAGTCCCAGGAAAACGTCGAATGGCGCGATTGTGACTTATTTAGTCTTCTGGACGCCGAAAAAGGTCTGAAGGGAGCTGATGTTGCGATTTACCTCGTGCACTCTATGAGGCCATCGGCGCATTTGTCCCAAGGCACTTTTGAAGACTTCGATTTGATCGTTGCGGATAACTTTGTCAAAGCCGCCGAACGAAATGGCGTGAAGCAGATTATTTTTCTGGGTGGTTTGATCCCCGAGAATCAAGGTGAGCCTTCTCAACATTTACAAAGCCGTCAAGAAGTGGAAGAGGTCTTTCTGCGCAGTAAAGTTCCTGCCACAATACTTCGCGCCGCCGTGATTATTGGTGCGGAGGGTTCTTCATTTCATATCATGACTCGGCTGGTAGAGCGCTTACCTGTAATGCTTTGTCCTTCATGGACTTCGACGGTTAATCAGCCCGTGGCTTTGAGTGATGTTGTTCAAAGTATTCGTTACGTTATTGGGAAGTCCGATTTTTATAATAAAAGTTTTGATCTGGGCGGCCCCGATATTCTTAGTTATCGCGACATGATGTTAAAAGTCGCAAGTCTAAAGGGACTTAAGCGCAAATGCCTCCCGGTTCCTTTCCTGACCCCCACAATATCCACATTATGGGTTTGTGGTATTACGAGAGCGCCGGAAGGGCTCGTCAGACCACTGATTGACAGTCTGCGATTTTCACTGGTGGATCGCAAAAATCAGACCCTGGAAATTCCTGGCCATACTCCAATGGGAATTGACGAAGCGCTGAAACTTGCGATTCGAAATTATAATGGTAAAGAAAAGCCTCATGCTTTTAAGAAGCCAGCGGTAAAACACTATGAAGCACGTTCCGTGCAGCGACTGCCGATGCCCAAGGGGTGGACTGCTGAAGATATCGCAAAAGCTTATATGGATTTTCTGCCAAAGATGCGCCCTCGCGTTGTTCGTGTCGATGTCGACGGACATTGGATCTATTTCTCGAATCGCTTTCCGCATTTTCATCTGCTGGTTTTAGAATATTCTCCGGAAAGGAGTTGGCGTAATCGGCAGCTTTTTTATGTACGAGGCGGACTTTTATCTCAACGAATTGGTCGTGGCCGTCTGGAGTTTCGCGAAGTCCTTGATGGGCAGGCCTGCTTATCGGCGATTCACGATTTTAAACCGAGACTTCCTTGGTATTTCTATAAATACTCGCAGGCGCTCTATCATCTTTGGGTTATGACTGAGTTCGGAAGATACCTGAAGAAGCGCGCCAATTCTTGATAAAAAGACCTCTCTCAAGTAATGTAGCCCCGGGAGACAATCATGAAACCTATCATTCTTACAGGCGATCGTCCGACGGGTCCTCTTCATTTGGGTCATTACGTGGGCTCTTTACAAAATCGTGTGAAGTTGCAGCCGAATTATCAGCAATATCTCATCATCGCAGACTCCCAGGCTTTGACGGACAATTATGACAATCCAGGATTGGTTCGTGACAACGTGATGCAAGTGGCATTGGATTATCTGGCCGTGGGCCTCGATCCAAAGGAAAGCACGTTCTTTATTCAGTCACAAATTCCAGAGTTGTATGAACTAACATGTTACTTTTTGAACCTGGTTTCAGTGGCCCGCTTAGAGCGCAATCCGACAATCAAAGATGAAGTTCGTCAGAAGAATATGAAGGACGCTATCCCTGCCGGTTTCTTCTGTTATCCTGTCAGTCAAGCTGCTGACATTTTAGCATTTAAAGCGGATCTTGTTCCTGCGGGTGAAGACCAAAACCCAATGATTGAACAAACAAACGAAATCGCAAAACGTTTCAACTTCCTCTACAAACAAGATGTCTTCAAAGAAGTAAAATCCATGGTTGGCAGTGTGGGACGCTTGCCTGGCATTGATGGCAAAGCTAAAATGAGTAAATCATTGGGCAACGCCATTTTCATTGGCGATTCTGCAGACGAAATCACTCGCAAAGTTCGTTTGATGTACACAGATCCAAATCATTTGAAAGTCAGCGATCCAGGCACTGTCGAAGGCAACGTGGTTTTCGATTTCTTGACAATCTTTGATCCAAATAAAGCCGAAGTAGAAGAGCTTAAAGCTCACTATCGTCGTGGTGGCTTGGGTGATGGTGTTTTGAAAAAACGTCTGACAGATGTTTTGGAAAATATGATTGCTCCTATGCGCCAACGTCGTGAGCAATATCAAAACGATCCTGAATATGTGCGCGAAATCTTGCGTGTTGGCACAGCCAACGCACGACAGGTGGCGGCCCAGACTCTTTCTGAGGTAAAATCTGCAATGGGGATTAACTACTAATAGAGATCCCCATTTTGCTGGGAGGTATCTATGACGGTCCATCAAACGCAAGCAAAGGACGTTATGACTAAAAAAGTTGTGACGATTCCTGTCGACCGAAGCCTTGCTGACGCTGTCGAAGTCATGCGCGAGTTGCGAGTTCGACATCTTCCAGTTGTGGACAATAACGGAGCCATCGTTGGCGTCTTAAGCGGAAAAAATTGGTCTCATATTCCTGACCTTTCGAAATACACTGTCGGAGCCTTCATGTCCGTTCCAGTCGAGTGGGTGGATCAAGAACTTCCTTTGCACGATGCAATCATGCGGATGATCGAAAAAAAGATCAGTTGTCTTCTGATTGGAAGCGATCGACGCGAAGTGGCTGGAATTATCACGGCAGAAGATTTGTTATACTTCCTCGCGAAACAGCTCAAGAAGATTGAAAGTAAACACTCGCCACTGACGGTCTTCGATATCCAAAGCCTAGACGAGATTGCAACGCAAATTTCTATGACGGGCCTTTAAAATAATCTTTACTCTGGCAAACAGAACATAGTCTACTGTTTGCGGAGGACTCGTCATGTTGAAAAGTATTTTGATCGGTACAGCTTTGTTGTTAGCGACTTCTGTTTCTCACGCAGCTTTAGGCGGCGAATGGAATGGTTGGGGAGATTGGACTTTCCAAGGTAGCGGTGCTCACTGCGATACAATGAAATTGCAATTCAATGAAACACAAAGCCAACTACAACGTGTGAGCGGTTACTTCGATTGCGGCATCACGGCTTTGCAATTGCCTGAGCAAACTTTCCAAAAAAACGGCAAGGATCTTTTGGTTGATGGACAGGTGGTAGGAAGCGTTGAGGCCGATACTTACAAATGGACCGAAAGATACAGCGACACCGTGAAGGTGCAGAATCTTTTGCAGGTGGAAGGTCATCATATGACCTACACGGAAACCTGGATTGGGAGCGATGGCCAAACGATCTATGTCATCACTGGACGTTTATTCTTTAAGGAGTAATCCATGGCAGAAGAAAACGAAACGCATTCATCTGTCATCGGCTACGTGTTGTGGATCTTTGGTTTCATGGGTTCGCACCGTTTTTATTATGGAAAACCTGTGACGGGAACGATTTGGTTTTGCACTTTAGGACTTTTGGGAATTGGCTGGATCATTGATCTTTTTCTAATTCCTGGAATGGCCAAAGAGGCAGATCGCAGATTCAGCCCGGGGAAAATTGACTACAATCTTGCTTGGATTCTGCTAACGTTCTTGGGAGTTTTCGGCGTTCACCGTTTTTACATGGGGAAATGGATCTCGGGAATTATCTGGCTTATTACCGGTGGCTTATTCACTCTGGGATATCTTTACGACTTTTGGACATTGAATAGTCAAATTTCAGAAGTGAATTCTTTATCGAAATAAAGAATGGAAATTCAGTCCCAGGATAATGGCAAAAGGAACTGCGATTGGCAGAACGACACCCCATGGTTTTGGGTTGTGCAGAACATGCAGCATTGTTATCCCAAATACAATGGGTGCGAAGATAAAAATATTTAAGATCACTAAAAAACTGCATAGCAAAAGAATGCCACTGACTATTTCAAGAATTTTTACCGTGGGCATGATAAATCGAGTGTCGATACAAGCTTGCACAAATTTTCCAACCCCTTCGCCTGAAGGTGGAATATTGATCCAGTTAAAGAAACCATTCAGTCCCCAAAAGATCATTTGCAAAGAAAAAATCCAACGGCACACAAGTTCGATGTAGTAAAACATGGCGGCAGTTTAGCCTGTTTTAGTTGAATTGATAACTGATTCTTGTCACTGGACTTCGCCTGGCTTTAAGCGCCTTCGCAGACTTGATAACTTGGAAAGAAGGGGTATCCATGCAGGTCGAGCGCACGAATGTAAATCGAGACATCACAGATAAAGAAAAATATCAGCAGTTGGGACAGCGTTGGTACGATGCCTCGGATGATCCTATTGCGCTGCTACGAAGTCAGAACCAACTGACGACCCCGTGGATTTTGGCGGAAATTCGCAAGTACATCGGATATCACGCGGAAATTTTAGATATCGGATGTGGCGCGGGTTTTTTTGCCAACGAAGCAGCAAAAGCGGAACATAAAGTGACCGGCGTTGATATTGCCGAGAATGCTTTGCAGGTCGCTGCGGCCCATGACGAAACAAAGTCAGTGCGCTATATGGCGGCCGATGCCTATGCGCTGCCCTTTGCGCGGGAAAGTTTTGATGTCGTTGTGGCCATGGATCTCTTAGAGCATGTGTCAGATCCGCAAAAGATAATCTTTGAGGCCTCTCGGGTTCTAAGGCCCGGTGGACTTTTCTTCTTTCATACATTCAACCGAAATAGATGGAGTTTTTTATTCGTTATAAAAGGAATGCAGTGGTTTGTTAAGAACACGACCCGTGAAACTCATGTTTATTCACTGTTTAGAAAGCCTCAAGAGGTAGATGAGTGGGTGAATAACGCAGGGATGGATATTCAAATTATGCGGGGAACTGCTCCGATTATCTTTCAAAAGGCCTTCTGGAAGTTGCTTCGCACGCGCGAAGTACCCAAGAACTTCAAGTTTAAATGGACTAAAAGCACCAGCAGCTCTTACTTGGGCTACGCTAAGAAGCTTCGCGAGCACTAGTGTAAATTAATGTACATTGATAAAGTAAAATTTGTTTTTTCAAGAAGTTTTTGGCATAAGAGCCCGATGAACTTAAATAATCTCATTAGGTACTCTAGTTTGTTGCTAGTCGGCCTTCTTGCTGGAAATGCCTTTGCCTTTGTTTTAGGAATGGGGCCAGCGATGGAAAAATTGTCTGCGTCTTCGTACATGGCTTTTCACGAGTCTTTGCAAAGGTCATTTTTGTCCTGGACTCCATCTTTATGCATTTTGCTGGTGATGTTCTTAGCATTGGAACTTTTCGGAATGCGTCGTCGATGGCGGAACCTGGATTTCTTTTTCGTACTGTTCGCTCTTCTATGTGTGCTTGATGAGTTGATGATGACGTGGGTTGGAAATTTCCCACTCAATACCTTGATTCATTCATGGGTACTGCAAGGTGTTCCTATGGACTGGGGTCAGATCAGAGCACAGTGGTTGTACTTTATGTACTGGCGTTGTGCTCTGTTAGTAGCAAGCTTCAGTTTATTGCTTGCTTCTTCTGTTATTATGAATTCTGAGTCTCAAGCTTCCCGAGATGTCGCTGCTGCCTTTTAGGCAAGTTCGACTTTTGGGTTTGAGTATCTGCCTGAACTTTTTCTTGAACGTCAGCGCCGACACGCAGGAACTTTGGCCAATCGATTTTTCCTGAAGCGCGATAATCTTGCAAAATCAAATCACGAGCTTCCTCTACCGGCCATTGCAAAGCTTCGGTGAGGTAAGCCATTGCGGATTCAAAAAGGCTCATGAGTGAGATACCGAAATACTGTGAATGGCGCGCAGATAAAAATTCAGTAAACGCAAAGAACTCCCAGAAGAAGGATTGATCGTCACGTTTTGTTGAACGCTCTCGCAACACGGCAGTCATATTTTTGAAATTTCCGCTGTTCGCATAAAGATCCCAGAACTTCGCAAAGCGATTCATCTTTTGCAGAGTCGCAAAGTCCATCGTTTTCGTGCGCAGGATTTGGAATGGAGGTTGGTCTGCATAGATCATTTCCCATTCTTTGTCGTGACGGGCAATAGGGGCGCCCTTTAAACGCTTCAAGATGCCGACTTGGATTTCGTCAGGCTTAAGCTCTGACAAAATGTCGAAACCTTTTCCGAAGCTTTCCAAGTTTTCCCCAGGCAGACCCACAATCAGATCGGCGTGAGTGTGAACTCCCGTTTCTGCTGCCAGGAATTTGAAATTATCTTTTACTTTTTCATAGTCATTGCGGCGGCTGACAAGTTTCGCAACATCCGCGTTCCAAGTTTGAATACCGATCTCAAACTGCAAAGCCCCGGCAGGAAACTTTTTAATCAAATCGCGAATTTCTGTCGGCAAACGATCCGGAACCATCTCAAAATGCAGGAACAATCCCAAATCAATGCGATCCAAGAAGAATTGCAGAATCTGCGTGCAAGTGGTGGGGCTTAAATTAAAAGTACGATCAATGAATTTAAATTGTCTTGCCCCGCGGTCCAAAAGCATCTGCATGTCTGCTAAGAATGCCGGAACATCGAAGCTGCGTACTGCTTTGTCCAGTGATGAGAGGCAATATTCACAGCGATAAGGACAGCCGCGAGACACTTCCACATAGATCACACGATTCTTGATATCCTCTTCAGTGTAATAGGCATAAGGGGAGGCAATGGCTTTAATATCAGGAAGTGCCCCTGAGATTATTTTCTGATCAGGCAAAATCCCTAGATTCAAAAAATTATGGCAGAAGTCATGGAATAAGAAGTCTCCTTCGCCCTTGATGGTGAAATCCGCAATTTGGCAAATGCGGTTATTTTCAGCTTCGTGACTGACTTCCGGTCCACCTAAAACAATGATTGTTTCAGGGCTGACTTTCTTTAGTAATGAAACCACTTCCAAAGACTCGTCGGCGTTCCAGATGTAAACCCCTAAGCCAATCACTTTCGGTTTTTTGCTAAGCAACGACTCAACGATATCGCGTGGAGATCTTGCGATCGTGTATTCCACGATTTGTGCGTGCTCCTGCAGTTCTTTGAGGTTCGCATACAGATAGCGCAAACCAAATGAAGAGTGGGCATAAGAGGAATTCAAGGTCACTAGCAAGATATCGGTTTTCATAAGTTCGCCATCCTAATGCATGTTGAAAAAATAAGCGAATTCTCTTTGCCAACATGCGGACATTTTCGTTAGCATTATTTCGTAGCAATCCTCTTTTCAAAGGAATGAAATATGAAAATCGCCATGATGGCCGTTTTATTCGTCGCATCTATCGCCCAAGCGCATGTTCCCCTTGAAAACTTCCAAACAAAGCCAATCCTAGCGGATTTGAAGGACCTTCGTGCTTTGAACATCCCCGTGATGTCTAAGGACGAATATGCTCAGGTTGGGTACGCAGTTGTGACTCCGGAATCCCAGCAAAGGCTTCAAGAGTATACTCACGCCAACGGTAAGTGCGGTGGTTTCGAAGACCTCAGCCAAGAAAAGGCGATTTCTGTTCAAGGTTTCGCGGGTATGATCGCAAGCTTGTCTCAGCATCTGAAAAAAGATGCTCTGTATGAGCGTGCTCCATTCCGTGCTATGGATGTAGGTCAAAACAAGGCATTGGCTTCGGCGATTGATGAAATCAAAGTTGAAAACATGCAAGCGACTGTAGCGTGGTTGTCTTCATACGGCACTCGCTTTAACAGGGCTTCAAATCCAAACGTACACGTCAACGATTTGAAAAAGAAATTGGAAGACATGCTTGCAAGTTCTTCTATTCCTCATGAAGTGACTTTGATTGATCATCAAAGCACAAACCAAAAATCAGTGCGCGTGCGTTTGACGGGCAGTGAGAAGCCAAACGAGATCGTGGTTCTGGGTGCTCACTTGGATTCGATCAACATGTCATGGAGTGGGGGAGACAAAGCGCCGGGTGCGGACGATAATGCATCAGGTTCTTCAAACTTGATCGAAGCTTTGCGTATCGCAAGCACGAAAGCTCAACCAAAGCGTACAGTGGATTTCTTCTGGTATGCTGGTGAAGAGTCAGGTCTTCTTGGCTCCGCTGAAATTGCAAAACAATACAAAGCTCAAAAAGCCGATGTTGTAGGGGTATTGCAATTGGATATGACCTTGTTCCCAGGCTCGGGCGAGCTTGTGATCGGAAGTATGACAGATTTTACCAGCTCTTGGCTTCGTGACTATTTGAAATCAATGAATGATGTTTATATCCATGCGCAAGTTGTCGATAGTGAATGTGGTTACGGTTGCAGCGACCACGCATCGTGGTATCGCCAAGGCTATCCAACATTGATGCCGTTCGAAGCTAAGATGGACGATATGAATCCAAACATTCACACAGCACGTGACCTTGTAACGACGGATTCAAACTTCAATCACTCGGTGGCTTATACAAAGATCGCGTTGATCTTCGCAATGGATTTGGCAAACAGTACGGCACGTCAGCCGTACTAAGACCAACGCTCCATAGCTTTGACAGCGTTCTTTACCTCTTCAATCGCTTGATCACGATGAGCATCCTTTCGAGCGATCAAATACAGCATATGTTGCCAGTATCCATTCTTGGGGCCGATCGCAGAGACGAGCCCCATTTTCATCTCCTCGTTTAAATAGGGTGTTGGTAAAAATCCAAAACCTGCACCATCTGAGATAGCTCGTCCTACCACAGACATAATGTCGGACTCAAAAACAATACGCTTACGGGTTTTTACTTCTTGCATGTACAAATCAGTCTCGTGACGAAGTTTCAATTTCGTCGACGGAATGACCATACCCCATGGAGAGGCAGCAATGAAAGACTCTGCCGCAGTTCCTTTTGAAACGCGCATTTTAAAACTTTTAAGATTTTGTGACGAAACGAAAAGCTTCACGGGCATCGCCACGGCCGCGATCTCTTCCAGGTCTTCTGAATAGACCGTGCGATTTGTTAGGATCAGATCGATTTCCTGACTGCGCAAAGATTTTCCCAAAACCTCGTCAGGTCCCGAGCTCACAGAGAAAATTCTTTCCAGGCCTTTGCGCTTTTGAACGACCAGTGGGCTTAGCAAGTCGGCAACGAAAGGTCTTTCCACTTGGTCACTGACGCCGATACGGATGCGCAAGCTTTGTTTTTCAGAGGGAGTCTTTAACGACTCAGAAAAATCGGCTGCGATGTCGAACATTTTTCTTGCGTAGGCAAATGCCTTTTCTCCATCGACACTAAGTTGCAGTTTTCTTCCCTCTTTACGAAATAGTTTTTTCCCCAAAGAATTTTCAAAAACTTTAAGTTGCGCACTTAAAGATGGTTGACTGATGTGAAGATAATTAGCGGCATTACTGACGCCGCCGAGCTTCGCCGTTACATAAAAGTAATAGAAATGATTGTAGTTGATCATAAAACTGGACCCCCTGTTGACACGTGTTTTTAAGCGCCTTTTTGGCACCGCAATCGTGACTAGTTTCTGTAAGTGTCGGGAAAACCAAGCGTATCCTTTATAGGATCAATTTAATACATAACTTAAAACTATGTGTAGCATTTAAATTATATATTTTAGAAAGGTGTCCTTATTAGCGATAATGAGGTTACAAGGAGGTAGATATGCAAACAGACATCTACTATAGAGACGTTACACGTACTGAAAACCTCGAAGATTTCCTATTGGAAAGACTAGAAGCCGCCTGTGGGGACTTTTTCAAATACGATGGTAATGCTCACCTTACGGTGCGGGTTGAGACTGACAGACATCGCAATCAAAGTCGCAAACCGTATTATACCTGTGAGGTTATTTTGAAACCTACGAAATCTCGTAAGGTGATCAAAATTAGAAAGTCTGATGAGAGTTTTAAACGTGCGGTTGCAATGACGGTGGCTACTTTAAAAATCGTCTTGGCAAAAAAATCTTCACGTAAATCCCAACATCACCGCACAGATCCCGTGTTGAACATGATTCCTCCGTGGGGTGAAGAACAAATGCTACTAAGTATTCTACCAGCGTAATTAGAAATTTTAATTAACTTGTGCCGAGAGGAGCAGTCCAATGACTCATACTCTTTTACACAAAAACCAAATCGACAACGAACTTGCCAACAAGATTCGTGATCGCCTGAAATGGGACAAAAGGGTAAGTCAGGCTGATATTGAAATCATCGTCAAAGGTTGTAACGTCATTGTCGTAGGATATGTCGATACAGCTTTCAGAAAGAATGCCGCGCTTGAGGTGGTCTCTGATACGGAAGGCGTATGGTCCATCGAGGATCGAATAGTGGTCCCCGCGGATTATTTCCGAAGCGATGAAGAAATTTTCAATATTCTGCACGATCAGGTGTCAGAGATGTTAAAAATCGGCGGTGAACATATCGAAGTCGGAGTCCTCGACTCGGTGGTTATACTGCGCGGAGAAGTCTTCCGACCCCGATTGAAAGCAATGGCAGTCGCCTCGGCCTGGGAACTCTCGGGAGTGAAGGACGTCCTTAATCTTATCGAGATTAAGGACCCTCCTCACCGAGTTCCCTTATTTGTAAATTCAAACTTCGAGGAATTCATTCCTGCAATCAGAAATGATTCTGATGACCTCGAAGATTTCGACCAAGGAGGTCTTTTGATGACGGATGGTTCTAAAAATTAGTGCGGTCCTTTCCCTAATTATCCCTCCAAAAAGGGCGTCTGCAATGGACGCCCGCTTTTTTTGGTGCCAGCTTCCCTGTGCGACTATGCTGCGTCAGGAAAAGATGGAAGTACTTTTGAGAAATTTCTTTTATCATCTTTCTATGAGTCACAAGATCTTGATTTTAAATGGCAGTCCCTCGGGTGATAAAGGCAACTGTGCAGTCTTTATTGGAAACCTTTTTAAATTTTTCGAAAAGAATGTCGAATTGGAAGTAGTTCATCTGAATAGGACCTCTTATGGGCCAGCCTTGCGCAAGAAGATAGCGGCGGCTTCTGCCATAGTTTTTGTGACAGGGACTTATTGGGACTCCTGGGGTAGCCCCATGCAAAAGCTTTTAGAACAAATGACAGAACTTGAAGCGACACCTGCGATTCTGGGTAAACCATGTGCTGTCTTTGTACTAATGCATTCGGTTGGCGGAAAGTCTGTGTTGTCGCGGTTGCAGGGCGTGCTTTCAACCATGGGCTTCTTGATTCCACCGATGAGCGGAATGGTTTACTCTTTGGTCAGCGATATCGCTTTAAAAGGAAAAAGTTCCCATGCAAAAGATTTTTGGCACATCGATGATGCGGAACTCATCATTGATAACTTAGTGAAGGCCTGTGATCTTCAAGTCAATTGGACGACATGGCCCGTTGATAAATCAGATCCAAAAAGAAAGTGGCTTAAGTTCTAACGAAGAAACATTTTTCGCCAAATATCGATAACGGGACAAACTTTTCCTTCGTGTGAAAATGCCTTTAAAATTTCATTCGTACCAGGATCTTGCCAAAGGACGACTTGGATTTTTTTGAGCATTTGCGTGGTTACTGTTAATTGTGACCATTCATCTTGAGAAACAATTCGAGTCAATGTCATCGCGAATGCTCCTTGTGCTTGGATCTAGACTAACAATCACAATTCAGAAAGCAAAATTATGATATTGAAAATTCCCAAACTGAAAATGGAATAAGAATGGCGCTGGACCTAGCGTCACATTGACACTGAACACTTTGGCCTAACTTTTGAAAAGGAAAGATCCTGGAAAGACAACGGAGGTCTTCAAAGTGAAAAGTTCCATCATCATGCTAGCCATCATTGGTTCATTTGTCAGTTTCAACGCTTTAGCTCAAACACCACCTGCACCAGCTTGCAGTCCTCAAGACACTCAAAGAATCGCTGCGGAAACGGAACGTGCTGTTCTGGATCGCGTTCGCGCCGACATGCATGTGGAGGGACGTGTAGATGTTTCGGCTCTGGGTGTAAATGATCAAGATTGTCTTAACAATGCTTATCAACGTGCGAATTCGGTCGCGAATAATGCCGTTTACGACTGTCAAAGACAAACAACTTACTTTCGAACATGTGCAATTCAAGGGCAAAGAATCATCGGGGCACCGGCTCGAATTCAACCGCAGACTGCCAGTGGCCATATTGATGATAAAAACGTAAATGAAGCTTCGTGCAAATCGGCTGCGCAAAACGGGGCTGCGCAAAATGCGTTGCAAGTGTGTCAGCGTGTTTTCGGAATGGCGTGCAGAATTGTCGCGGGACCGACGGAAGCATCTCACAGAGTCGAACAACGTCGTCGCTATGGATTGTTTGGTCCAAAAGAAGATTGGCATATCTGTGATTCAGCGGCGCAAGCGTTGCCTGATACCCCTCAACAGATTCAATGCACTGTCGAGATCTTCGCCCGCGTGCAGATCTAGAAATAAAAAAGGGAGCCATTGGCTCCCTTTTTTAACTATGGTTCTTTTCGAACTACGTCATTGATTTCGTCAAATCGCGAACTTTTTTAGATGCGAAGTTTTCAGAAACGAATGCCCAGTTGATTTGAGCCCAGAAAGTCTCAAGGTATTTTGCACGAAGATTTCGGTAATCAACGTAGTAAGCATGCTCCCAAACGTCAGCAACCATCAAAGGAGTTGGGCCGTTGTTTGTGAATGGAACTGCTGCATTTGATGTAGATACCAAGCTCAATTTGCCTGAAGCATCTGTGCACAACCAGATCCAGCCAGATCCGAAAGTTTTAACACCGCCATCAACGAATTTAGCTTTCAAGTCATCCATTGAACCGAAGTCGCGTTTGATCGCAGCTTCAAGATCAGCAGATGGTTTGCCACCTTTGCCGTTTGGAGCCATGTTGAACCAGAAGAATGTGTGGTTCCATGCTTGTGCAGAGTTATTGAAGTTAGCACCTGAAGATGAAGTTACGATTTCTTCCAAAGATTTACCTTTTAGAGAAGAATCTGTTTCCATCGCTTTGTTAAGATTGTCGATATACGCTTTGTGATGTTTATCGTAGTGATAAGTCATTTGTTCTTCATTGAACAAAGGAGCTAAATCAGTTTTTGCGTAAGGAAGTTGCGGAAGTTTGAACATTGAACGCCTCCTGTTTCAGTTAAAAATAATTCCAAAGAAAACGAGCCATTCCGAATGTGAAATGGCTCGTAAATGAAACTATAATGAAAACAAGAGATGGTCTATCTTAAGCTTTATCGCCAAGCATTGTTCTGACGAACGTAGGCAAACTGAAAGCCGCAGTGTGTAGGTCTTCATTGTAGTACTTAAGACCTTTGGCTAGTGAGAATTGGCGCGCTTGGTCTTTATTGAAGTCTTTCGCAGGGTGTTTGGAACCCTTCACGCCAACTTGTAAGCTCCACATGCCTGATGGATAAGTGGTCGCATGGAACAGCATTGTGTGAACACTGCTTTGACCGAAGATGCCCTTTAAGCACTGATTAAGCTCTACGAAAGTGCCTTCATGAAACATTGGAGATTCGCCTTGAGTCACGATCAAGCCGCCATCTTTCAATGCATTTTTGCAGTTTGTATAGAACTCTGCAGTGAAAAGACCTTGCGCAGGACCTACTGGGTCCGAACCATCCACGATGATCACATCGTAAGAACCTGGCTTCGCATCTTTTACGAATTGAATGCCATCGCCGATAATAAGATTCAACTTCGCATTGCCAAATTCAGATGCGATTGTTGGCAAATGCTCCTTAGAAGCTCGCACAACGGCTTCATCAATTTCAACCATTGTTACTTTTTCGATTTGGTCGTATTTGAACAACTCGCGAATAGTTCCGCCATCGCCCCCACCGATAACCAAAACATTTTTTGCGCTACCGTGAGTTTGCATCACAGGATGAGTGATCATTTCGTGATAGTGAAATTCGTCACGCTCTGTGCACATCACCATGTTGTTGATGGCCAAAAATTTTCCATGAGAGTAAGAATCCAAAACTCGAACACGCTGGAATGGATTTGTTTCGTCGAAAAGAACTTCACCCGTATAGCGCAAAGACAAAGCCTGATTTTCATCTTTGTCTGTGAACCAAACGTTGCGCTCGATTTGTGCGCCTTTAGACAAGTCGAAGGACGGTTTGTCGCGCATAACTTTTGGTTGGAAGTCAGATTTTTGAATAACGTGCAAAGAGCCGCGATTCATTTCAAGTGCAGAGTAATTTGCTTGGAAAGCTTTTTTCAAATGTTCGAAAGAAACCCAAGGATCAACGGATTCGCCGCATGTGAAAAGATCCACTGCTGCGTATCTGTATTCAGGCCAAGTGTGAATCGCAAGATGGCTTTCTTGGATCACAACAACCCCGCTCACGCCCCATGGAGAAAAATGGTGGAACGTTGAATTGATAACTGTAGCGCCAGCGATCTGAGCCGCCTCAATCATACTTCTTTCAATGATCGAAACGTCGTTCAAGACTTCTGCGTTACAACCACTGAACTCTACCAAAATATGACGACCTAAAGCTTTCAATTCCGTGTCCTCCAAAGCTAAAAAACTAAAAAACTTTTATGAATTTGAAGGGGGGTTCTAGGATCTTTTTACCCCCCTGACAAGGAATATTTTGGCCTCAGCGCGAGTCTATGAAAAAAATCGTTTTATCAAGGACTTAGTCAGACTTCGCACTTACAAAAATTTGTCTGTTTTTAGGTTTCCTTCGAGTGGAATTTCCACGAATTCTTCTTGCGCTGTCCCCAGGTCTCGGATCACGTGAGTATCACTTTGAAGTTCCAAACCTCGGCGATTTCTGACTGATGCTGAAATTCTTAGCTCAGATCCAACAGGGAACTGATGGCGCAAAGTCTGAAGGTTCAGATCTTTTTTGAGTGGCATTATTTTGCCGTCGATTGAGATGACGATTTTCATACGCTCGCTAGAGTAATCCGCTCCGGAGGCGATAATTTTGAGTTCCTCTCCAATCTTTCGCAATTGCAGTCGAACATCTAACGAGCGTGCTGGCTGGTAATCCAGAGTTCTTGGGCGAGGTAGTAAATCGAACTGACCGTTCCGGTAGGCCATGAATTTGTCGTCTTTAAGACTGTCGATCCACATCGCATATTGTTTGTAGGTGACACACTTTACTTCAGGCTTGCCGCACACTTGTGTCGCGAAATCTTTGACGGCATCCCAATAAGCGCCGCCGTTGTACAAAGCAAAGTGATGGCCAATAAAAACTGGTGTTCTATTGCCATAATAATTGTTGTTAAAATAGTTCATATAGGAATCGAGCATTTGCTTGCGATACACCTCGCGATTAGCAAGATCATCAACGCCTTTAGATTGGGCCTCATAGAAATTGTAGTCCATACTAAGAACCTTTTTAGCGGTTCCCGCAAGTTCGATGGATGGCACTTGGAAGCGCCAGATGCCATTGGCATCTTTTCTTGGCCAGAACATAGGTTCACCCGTCGAAGAAATGTCGTATTTATACCCATAGGCTTTCAGTTCAGGGTAAAGATCCGGTGTGATACCTAGGTTGGGCGCGCGGAAGCCAACGATCTCTTTAGAGTCAAAGGCATATCCGTGAGGATATTTGTTCATAGGATTGGGTTGAGCCTTGTTATTAAAGAACGCACCGAAAAGCAAATCGTCGTACTGTTTAAGTTCAGAACTCCAATCATCAGCGTTCCATTTGTCTTCTGAAGCATCAAAGTGACCATTGGCATTCGAGGCGATTTCAGCTCCTTCGACGAAAGCGCCATTCATCATATCCACGCGATCGGAAATGATTTCAGGTTTGTCTTCAGCGAAGCCAATTAAAGAATAGCCGGGTGTATGTTTTGGAGCTGCATAGATATGTTTATTGTTGTGGGAGAGGAAATAGACGCCACTAACGAAATAGGTGAAAGCCACCGGTTTCTTTGCTCTCTTCATGGCCTTCGAAAAGTCGCGCATCTCTTGCCAGTGTGGAAGATTCAGCCCACCATCAAAACCGATCATCACATATTGTGGAGGGCGCTTGACCTTAGAGGGCGGAGCCGGGTTTGCTGGTGGTTTTGCCGACGGAGCCGCAGAACTCACCGAAGTTGATAATGCAAAGAGTACACTCAAAGAAATCTTCGAAAACGCACGGTTCACTGTTCACCTCATTAAAAGAGTTTCAACTAGTGAAGCAAAGTGAACAGGGATCTACACCTTACGACGACGATAGGTCCCTTAAGTCTTATTAATTAATTTGATCTCGAAGCAGTTGTGGATCTTTTTGTCGTGAAAATCTTGTGGAATGCTTTCTTCGGTGATGTCGCGGACTTTATATCTTGAGGCGATGTTTTCGCTAATTTTAAATTTTCTTTTGTTGTTGGAAAAATAAAGGACGCCATTTGGATTCAACATCTGCATGCAACTGTCCACGAGGAAATCCTGGTCGCGCTCAACCTCAAAGGATTCATTCATCTTTTTTGAATTCGAGAATGTGGGTGGGTCCAAAAAGATCATATCAAACTTTTTCGAATGGCGATTCTGGTGCAGCCATTCGATGACATTTTCGTTCACAAAGCTGTGGCTGCCTAAATCGATGTTATTTAAGTCAAAGTTGTCCTGCGCCCACCGAAGATATGTTTGAGACATATCGATGCTTGTTGTGCGTGCGCCACCAAGGGCCGCAAAAACACTGACTGATCCGGTGTAGCAAAACAGATTTAAGAATTTTGTGTCTTTCGCCGTTTTATAAACCTTTTGGCGCATCGGACGGTGGTCTAAGAAAAGACCTGTATCCAGATAATCGTACAAATTCACTTTAAGCAGGGCTTGGCTTTCGCGAACAGTAAAGGTTTCGTTTTTAGCAGCAAGTTTTTCGTATTGATTCAAACCTTCCTGGCGTTCGCGTTTCTTAATCACCATCTTATCGTCTTCGCATTTGAACAAAGCTTTCAAGGCGTCGGTTACATGAGGAAGATGGTTTTTATCTTTGTCTTTAATGAAGTCGCTCTTGTCATAAATGACGAAGTGATCTTTATATACATCGACGATGAATGGATATTCGGGGATATCGCGGTCGTAAAGACGGTAGGCTTCGATATTTTGGCGTTCGGCCCACTGCTTGAGTTTTTTATAATTCTTTTCGAGGCGATTCTTGATCATATCCATAGGGGCGTTTTAGACAAAAACCTAGGGATATGGTACTAATTCTTCATGACGGATGAAAAAAGAGCCGAACATCTAGCATTTTTACTCAACCAAGAAGGTTTTGAGACGGCTTTTGTCGAACATAAGGGCATCGTCTATTACACCTATTTTCCGAAAAACGTGAAAGCGCCTTCGTCGGCGGTGGTGAAGCTGCTGCAGATACTTTTTGATCAGCATATCGATCATAGTTTTTTCATCCTAAGAAATCGTATATTCACGACAGCTGCCTTGTCCGAGATGTGCAGGGGGATGATCAAAGTCGTCGCCAAAAGAGCGACAGAAAATGTATTAGTCAACGAACAAAATCTTTCAGCGGATTCTGATATTCCCGGCTTAACTTTTAAGCGAATTGGGGTGCCGCAATTGACGCTGACTGAATTCTCCCATTTAAACGACGAAAACAAAATTGCTCTCGCGCGTGTTCAACAATGGATGCAAGAGCAAAGTCCTCAGGACGCAAGTGGCTTTTTAGCCTTCGCGAAAAGCATTTCTGAAAGGGTTCCCCGCGGAGGCATTTTGCATGATTATGATCGCAACATTGCAGCCATTCTTGTAAGTAAGTCTGGTGAACTTTTAAGTTACGGCGCTAATTCCAATTCGAAAAATAAAACCCTGCACGCAGAAGTGAATTTAATCCAGAGGTTGCATCGTGACCGTGGAATACAAATCCCTGAAGGCGCTATTTTGTACAGCACTCATAAGCCCTGTAAGATGTGCGCAGGAATGATTCATGATTGGTGTGCAAACCCACGATCCATTCAGGTTTTTTACGAAGTGGAAGAAACAGGATCCCTTTCCCGTCAGACAGTCCTAGACCGCTTGGGAATTAATAAGCGACATCTGTCGCAGGAATAGCAAAGCTGTTAATGGCCTTAAGAAGTGTGTCCTTACGCACCGGCTTTGATAGATGTAGATCGCAACCTGCATTCAGACTCTTTTGCACGTCTTCAGTAAATGCATTTGCTGTACACGCCAGAATTTTTGATGGGGCACGCCCTTGAACGTTTTCCATCTGGCGAATCAAGCGAGTTGTCTCGTAACCATCCATACCCGGCATTTGCACGTCCATGAAGATGATGTCGAAATGAGTTTTTTCGATCAAACGAAGAGCATCAATGCCACTCTCAGCATATTGAATTTCGTGAGCAGTTTTTTGTAGGTAAATGCCAAAGAGGTGGCGATTGTCATCTACGTCATCCACTACTAGGATTTTAAGACGGGTATTTAAGATAGCGTGTTTTATGTCATTCATATGGAAACGGCCTTCAAGGGCGTTCATCCCTGTGACACGTTCTTCACTGAATGGCATATTTGCTGTGAAATAGAAAACGCTGCCGGAACCTAATTCACTTTCGAGCCAAATCTGACCACCCATCATTTCGACGATTTTTTGGGAAATGGAAAGCCCTAAACCTGTGCCTCCATAACGACGTGTCGTTGCAGAGTCTGCCTGAGTGAAGGCACGGAAGATATCCTTGAACATGCTCTTCGGAATGCCGATACCTGAGTCAGAAATGCGGAATAACAGATTTCCAGGCTTTGTTGTCGTATTTTTACTAACTAACAAAGTTACAGAACCTTGATGTGTGAATTTGATCGAGTTGCTTAAAAGATTTATCACGACTTGGCGAAGACGATCTGAATCACCTAAGAAAGTGTTTTCAACGTCTCGAGCGACGTGCACATTAAGTTGTAGACCTTTTTCCTTTGCGCGAAAGCCAAGGACAGAAACAACGTCATCAATAACCTTTTGAAGATTGAATGGCATGATGTGCAGCTGAATCTCGCCTGATTCAACCTTCGTCAAATCAAGGATGTCATTGATGATCGTCATTAATTGGTGATTGGCACGTTGAAGGATCTCTACAAAAGATGATTGTTGCGGATCTAAATTGGTTTCGGCCAAAGTATCCGTGATGCCAATGATTGAATTTAGAGGTGTACGGATCTCGTGAGACATATTGGCAAGAAAAGCAGATTTCGCGTGAGTTGCCGCTCTGGCTTTCGCCGCTGTCATTTGTAGTTCGCGATTCTTTCTTTCAAGGTTTTCTGCAAGAATCTTTTTCTCGGTGATATCAATCGCCATCTTCAGAATTTTGATGATGTTGCCGCTTTCATCCTTGATGGGATTGTAAGCGCCTTGCACCCAAACAGTTTTGCCCGACTTCGTCAGGCGCTTGAATTCGCCCGTTTGTGGTTTTCCATCCGCAAGACTTTTCCACATCTCTGTGTACTCGCGTTCATTTTCTTGAAATTGAGGAAGCAATAATGTGTGTTTGTGGCCAACGAGTTCCTGAAGCTCATAACCCATCAGATTGAGATAATTCTGATTTGCCCACAGAATCTGCCCGTCGACAGAAAGCTCGATCAGAGCGTGGGAATTTAGCAAAGCGTGGTAGACGGAATCGTTCATGAGATTAAGTGTATCTAAAAAAATCTTAATAAATAAAATTACAAAATCTCTTGGGCGTTAAAGTTTTGTAATCGTCAAATTCCAAGAATCCAGCCTTCTTTTTTCAGTGAGGACGCTTTTGGAGTTTTGAATAGCACGCGACGCTTATGAAGCAATAAACCGGAGTAGGCGAGCACCATGGCATCACAATAGTCTGCATTACCCAGAGATTTGCTCACCGAAGAATGCAGCTTCACCAACTTTTGGCTGAGGAGAAATGCGCGCAAAACCTCGGCGTCCCGCGTAGAACTCTTAACAACTTTTTTCCAAAGAAAACTTGGATACGCTTCAAAGATCCACGGGCCGCGGCTTGCAGGGTTGTCGATGGGCCATAAGGAAAACCATTTCTCTGGTGAGGAACCTAATTCACTCCATGAACGAAATGTTCCACAGCTTATATTTTTCTGAAAAGGATGAAGCGCAAACACAGAGCTGGCTTCAGCGATTTTTTCGCACTCACGTAATAGGATAGCTTCAGGATTTTTTTCTAAGAACTGTGCAAAGAATGCGTGAGCCGTCTTTGTACCAAAACGTTTTCCATCGTGACTGAAACGATGAGCTCTTTGCATGAGATCGAACAGACTTTTATTTTTCGGAAAAACAGATTTAGGCAAACCCAAGACGCTGTCGAGCAAAATTGCGGTGCTCTGCAAACTCAGACGAGGACGAATTTCTTTCACCAGGGCTTCCACACTGTCCTTGGTAAGACTTGGAAGTGAAAGCTCGCCCTCTAAGACCCATTGATCATGTTCGCGATATACGCAAGCTGTAGGAAGTGGCTGAGGCATCCCGTGCTTTGCAATGGCACCTGTCTGATCGATTCCAAGAAAGATCTCAAAAGACATCGCTTTCTCGATTCTTGTTTGTGACCGCTAAGACTTAGATAGACTGCGCATTGAAGTCGACAAGCTTTCCTTGATCGGATGAATAACTAACCTGAATGGGGCGGCAACAGACTTCACAGTCTTCGACGTAATATTGTCTGCCCGGTTCTGAAATATCCAGCAACATCGAGATTTTCGAATGGCAGTAAGGGCACTTGAAATATTTTTCGATTTGCTCGTTTTCAAAGCTTTCGAATTCCAAGTCGTCGGTCATAAAAAAACCCTCATACACAAAGTATATGAGGGTTCTTGGAATCTTATAATTTTAAACTACAGCTCTTGTTATTTTGCAGCCGGAGTTTCGAACATAGAAGTCGCAAAGTAAGACTTACGGAAAGTTTTCCAGTTGTCAGGTCTTACAGAAGCCACACGCCAGAAGTAGTGTTTGCCTGGCTCAAGCTTAGATACTTCGAAAGAAGTCTCTTTGTGTGAGTGGTCTTCAGCAACCAACCATTTGAAGTTAGGATCAGTCGCAACTTGAACGTGATATTCTTGAGCGCCTTCGCCAGCTTTCCATTCCAATTTCACAGTCTCGCCGTTGATCGCCGCGAAATACGCTGGGCTTGTCAATTCAGGTTTTCCTGGAACTTTTTGAGCAGCCAAGTCTGGTTGCTTTGGTGGGAACAAAGAGTTCATTTTCTCAGACAAATGTTCTTCTTTTTCTTCCTGGCTATTTGCCTCATGGTGAGCTTCTTCAGCCAAAGATTTTGCAGTCATAGCGAATGTAAGTGCAAATGCGAGCACAGATACGAAGATCTTCATAGATAGTCCTTTTTAAATCAGTGCTTCCAAAGTAAAATAAAACGCGAATTAAGAAAACCCTCTTGCGCTTTTTGCTGGAGGGTGTTAAAAAACGCGTCGGTTTTGTGGATGATCGCTCTAATAATATTCTAAATTATTGAAATTAGAGAGGAAAGTCCGGACTCCATATGGCAGCGCAAAGGGTAACGCCCTTCTACAGTAATGTAAGGAACAGTGGAACAGAGAGAATGTCCGGGGCATTGAGCCTGACACCGGGAACGGGAGGGTCAGGGGAGCCGCCGGAGTGAAAACAGCCAAACTCTGCGCGGAGCAAGATCAAATAGGGTAACACTAGTAGGGCGGCCAGCCCGTAGTTACCGGGTAAGATCGCTTGAGGGTGTCAGTAATGGCACTCCCAGAGGAATGATCATCCACAGTGAACGGGACAATTATGGGACCTGGTTACTGGGACAGAATCCGGCTTACAGCAAAACCGACATCCCACCTTCCTAAAAACGAACCAGAAGCGCCAGCTGACTGCGTTGCTTCGTTCGTCGGCGTACTATGCAGTACGCTCTCCTCCTTGCGCCTTGCATCTGACGCTTCTGATTCGTTTTTAGACCCCTCGTAAACTTGTGGGCTCTGCTTCGCAGTCGCGGTTTTGTAGGCTGCCCTTCGGGACCGCTTTTTTGTTGGCTGCCGCTTTCGCGGGCCGCGGTTGAGCTTGCCCTGCGGGCTTTGAGCTCAAGGGGAGTGTGTAGGATTTGGGCGGTTTTTGTATTTATTTGGTTTGATGGGCCAGGGGCTGGGAGTTTTGGGGTTGTTGAGTTAGAACCGTGGCTTATGAAAATCATTTCTTCTGTTTTGCTTAGTATTTTGGGTTTGGGGTCTGTGGCTTCGGCTTCTTTGGTTTTGCCGACTCGAGCGAATTATGAGTCGGGGCATTTTCTTTGTGACTCCAAGTATGCTTCGATTGTTGCTTTTGAGAAGGGCTTCTATACTTCTGTGCCTTTGGATTACTCGGATCTTTCGAAGGGAACCACTGACGTCTATGCTTTTTTCTCGGGTGGTTATGATGCTTCGAAACCTACCGTTTTGTATTTTACCGGGGGGCCTGGGCAGACGGCGCACTGGGGACTCTTTCGAAATGAAATGCCTTATAACACTTTGATCATGGAGCATCGAGGGATTGGGTGTTCTCGTCCCTTGGATGTTGAGCAAGAGCTTTCGCCGTCCTTCTATTCATCTGAATTTGTTGCTCGTGATGCGGCTCTTGTTGTTAAGAAAGCCGGGCTTGATAAGGTGACTGCTTATGGCATTTCTTATGGAACCGTGCCGGCTACGATCTTTGCCTCTTTGTTTCCAACAACAACGCGCGCTTTGATTCTTGAAGGAACTGTTTTTTCTGGCTCAGATGATTTGTGGTCAGCACCTCATCGACGTAAACTTATGCAGAAAATGATCGATGGTTTGCCTGCAGATATCAAGGCTAAGATGGAGCGCATTTCTACTCAGTATGGAGTTCCTAATACTTGGCTTTCTAAAACAGCTCGTAATGAATTGATGTACAATGATGGTCTTCGTTCGTTGCAAAAGAAGCTCTTGAATTTTGCCGACGAAAAAAAATATCAAGATGCTGTTGAAAATTATAAAGCAATGTTTGAACCTTCGACTTTTGAACCGAATCCATTATTTATTCCGAATGATATCCCGTACTTCATGGTTTCTTGTGAAGAGTTAGGCTTAGCGCACACCGGTGCCGTGACAGCGGATGCTTTGATTAATGGGAAGCTTGTTCCTGTTGCGGACCAAGCCTCGATAGATACCTGTAAGCAATTGGGTGCCTTGAGAGATCGCAGCTATTTTGCGACGAAATATCCCGTGAAGGTTCCTGTGACTTACTTCCAAGGTTCTGATGATAGTGCGACACCTTCGCCAGAGGGAATTCATCATTATAAATCGGTGCCGCAGGGATTTAAGCAATTGCTAATTCTGGTTCGTGGAGGACACAATCCAAATCTTTCTAATCTTAGCAGCGAAGAAGAAGGGCAAAAGGAATTATTTGATCACGCATTCAATGGGACTGCTGTTCCGACTGATCTTTTAAAGCTCGTGCAGCAAAAACAGGCGTTGAAGTGGGTCTACACTTCAAAGGTGCCGTAGACCTAGCTGAGATAGACCAATCTAAACGAACCGATGAAGGTCGCAATGATGCGGCCTTTTGTTTTTTTAGAATTTCTTTTGAACCCCGATAAGGATCATGTTTTGATCTTTTCCATCTGCCGAGATCACTCGGTTCAACCGAACTGCAACGGAAACTGTTTTGGTGATTTGCTTTCTTGCTTCAATACTAGCCAAAGCCATAAGTTGAGTTTTGTTATTTACATCATCTAATGTCAGATAAGGACCGGCGCCAATTGTTAAACCCCAGCCATCAGCTGTTGGCGTCACATACCAGATTTGTCCTGCGATGCCATTGCGATCAGTGACTCCGTTGTTGCCTTCGTGAATCAAGCTGACAGAGTAACCCACATCGCCTTTGATTTTGCGAACTTCAATTTGAAATGCATGAGTTGTTCGCGAATCATCTTGCGTCGAGCGAGAGTTTCCTCCATAGACGCTATAATCAAGATTTTTTTGGATGATTCTGTTGCTATCGCTCTCATAGCGATAGCCGATACCCACAAAAACTGTATCTGTATCAATATTTGTTGGAGCCGCAGCGCGGGCGTACTGCGCGCGAATGTAAAAATTTGATCCGAAGATTTGATAAAGAACTGCGAAGGCTGCAACAGCGCCGAATTTCTTTTCCGTCAGCGGGATGGGAGTGCCATCAGACTCGGTATTTGTCGACATGTAAGCGCCCGCGCCGGCTTTGACAGTTAAATTTCGCGTTAGCTCAGCACCGTACCATCCCATCAAGGCCATACCGTCATTGTCATTTTTGGTTTGTGAGCCATCGTTGAAATAGAGGACGCCGACACCGGTGCCGGGCTTGATGTCTTGCTCCGTGTGATTTTGGTCCGCGGGAATAGCGCCCTCGGAAGGAGTTCCTAATGTAACAGCATGGGCCGCCGCAGAGCTGAGTCCGATCATCATGGCTAAAAGAAGTTTTTGAACATTCATTTTCGCAGCCCTCTAAGTTCTAACATAGGTCGCAGCGTTTTAATTCAAGAGCTGTGCCCTTTAAGACGCATTCCAGGGCCTTTTAAATGAAAAAACCCTGTCATTGTTTTAGACAGGGCTCAATAAATGTTGGTTCCAATGCTCTAGGAATAAAATTTGTTAAAATCGAACGAAGTTTTAAGAGCTCGCGCTCGAATAAGATTTCAAGGCAAAGCGCCAAAATTTTCCCGTGCACTTAAGCAAGATCACCGCAAGAATTAGAACCCACGCGATCAGACCCCAATGAGGTGGCTCCAGCAATGCGCGAGCAGGAACACTGGCGATCACTCCGACAGGAAGGGCCGTTAGCAATGTCCACTTCAACCAGGGCGTGTAAATCGAATCAGGTCTCATCCCTAGGCGATAGATTTGATACCAGATAAATTGCAAGTTTTCAGAACGCGCAAAGATCACTGCCGTAGCTGCCATGATAAATCTCATTGAATACAAGGCGATCAAGCCGCAAGGGATAAGAATGATCAACCATAACAACCGCAACCATTCAAAGCTTGGTAGTTGTACAATGCTGTAGATAAACCATGAAATTGCAATACAAAGATTTCCAATCGCCGCGGTAGAGGCCTTTTGCAAACTGATCATGAACTGCGAGTTCACTGGCTTTGCAAGAAGCAAATCTAAGTCTCCTTTGCGAACTTTTTCTGAAAATTGATCTAAGTTTTCAGATAAGATAATCATGTATAAAGCATCAACGACAAAGACAACCCCCAAGAAGACACGCATCTGTGCCAGATTCCAGCCGCCAATCAGGGGAGTATGATTATACAGAACTTCAAACGTCAGAACTTGCGCCACATACCAGAAGATGTCGGTCATGAATCGAGTCAAGAAATTCGCTCTGTATTCAAGGTCTGCGATAAAGCTTGCGCGAAACATCGCAAAATAAAGACTTAGATATTTAGAAATTTTCTGAATCACCTAAGCTCCCGTCCCCGTGTAAACGCTTAATCCTTTTTTCCAAAGCCATGCGCCAAACAGATTCACAATCACAATACCCATGGTCACTGATCCGAAGGCCTGCCACATGGAAGCAATCTCTAAGCGTCCTGTGATGTAGCCAACTGGAACATACACACCAGAGCTGAATGGCAATGCGATGACAAAGGATTTCATTGGTTCAGGCATCAAATCCAGTGGGAAAAGCTCACCAGTGAAAAGCCATAGAGCTAGGTTTTTAGCTCCGGTGAAGGAATACACTTTGTTTAAGTAAAACGCACAGGCTGCGATCACGAAACTGATCGAGTGTACTAAGATCAAATAATAAAATTCCAAAGCGAAGGCCAAAGGCATACGTTCGAATTTCGTTGGTAAATCAAAAATTGCCACAGCCACGAATGGAATAATCATCGAAATGATCGTCGTAATGAATTTATATCCCATCAATTGCGAGAAATAATATTCATAGAAGCTCATCGGACGAGTCAGCAGACTGTTAATCGTGCCTGAATCAATTTCTTGAATCATGCGGAATTCATACATCCAACTTGTACAGATGCGGGCGAAAAATGCCGACCACAAAGCGTAGGAAAGATAATAGTCCTCAGTAAAGCCTGCGATCGTATGGGTCTGAGCACCACGGAAGACGGCGAACCACAAAAGGATTTCGATCCCTGTGGTCAATGTCGGCTGCAAAACCGCATCGACAAAATAGTTCAGGCGATATTCAAGATTGGAAACGATGGCAAGATTAGCGAATGCCAGATTCCGTTTCCAAAAAACGGCGAATGACTTCTTCAAAATCGACCTCTTCATTTTGTGCCATCTCGGTGTTGGCTTTAACTACGAATTCTTCAACGGTGCCCTGGTAAACGATGTGACCTTTTGAAATCAGCAATAACTTGTCGGCCAATTTGGCAATATCGTCCATGTAGTGACTTGTTAAAATCACAGTAGGGCCTTTTTCTTTCACGTATTCGTCAAGAAATTCACGAATTGTTTCCTGGGCTACGATATCAAGACCGATCGTAGGTTCATCTAGGAATAAAACTTTTGGTTCGTGCAAAAGTGAGCCGATGATTTCCATCTTCATGCGTTCACCAAGACTGAGTCTACGTAACTGTGTGTGCAGAACGTGTGTGCATTGAAGCATTTCTGCCAAATGAGCAACGCGCTTTCTTGCCGCTGCGGGCTCTAAATCATAAATGCGGGCAAGCAATGCAAAGGAATCTGCTGGTGAGATATCCCACCACAACTGATTTTTCTGTCCCAAGAGAATGCTAATCTGACGTAGGAATTCGTTCTTACGCTCCCAAGGTTTAAAGCCCAAGACAAGAGCTTCACCACTTGTTGGAGTCACAAGGCCTGAAAGCATTTTCAAAAGCGTTGTCTTGCCTGCACCATTGGCGCCGACAAGACCTACGATCTGACCGGGTTCGATAGATAAAGTTGTTTTATCTAGTGCGACCTTATTGTTGTATTTACGATTAAAGAACCCTTTGAGGGAGTTCACGAAGCCTTCAGGCTTTTGATAAGTCTGATAGACGCGAGTGAGATCTTTGGTTTCAATTACGAACGACATGCAGGAGAGTATAGCGAACTTTCCTGGATTTATTCAACTAAGCCTTCACCTGGGGCAAAATCAGCTTGGCGGCCTTCGTCAGTGAAATAAGTTCCGCGATCTTCAGAAACATAGCTTGTTTCCTGGATGCGACCCTCTTTGCAGTCCTTAAGGCTTTCGCGAGTTCCTGTGTAGTGGCAGTTGCCAGTGAACCAAGCTTTTTCAGAATATTGGATTTTATAGCCAACAAGAACATTGTTTTTGTAATAACCAGTGACCAGATCCAAACGAGTGTGACCGGCAGCTACATAGTCGCCTTCAAGAATTGTGTCGCCCCAAACTTGGGCTTGTTCAACAGCGATATCCTTTAGATCTGTTCTAACTTGCGCTTCAAGGTTGTTAAGCTTTGCTTTTTGGCTGTACAGAACCAAGGCAGAGTAAGGAGCTTTGCATGGTTCCTCAGAGCATGCATTTACGAAATGAGCGGCCTCTTCATAGAACTTATCGCCATTCGGTCCCATCTTATCTGCAAAAGCAAATGAGGAAACCAATGTGATTAAAGCTGTGATAAAGAATTTTGCTTTCATTGTCGTATGCTCCTTGTTTACGAAACATACGCCCAAATTATAATATCTTTTAATACATACACGAGAAGTTATTATGCAATTCGCGCATGCAGTCTTTCGATGTGAATAGCAAAGACGACGATTAGAGCTGCAACTCTGGCAGAGCCAGAGTTCGGATCAGATTTTCTTCTCAAGGATGGTGAATTCGAGATTGTCGAGTTTCGGAATTCCAAAACGTTCATCGCCATATGGGAACGGTCTTTTCTCGCCGGTGTTTCGGAAGCCTTGACTTTCGTACCATTTGATTAGTTCTGGACGCTGCACAATCACAGTCATGTACATGTGTGTACAGTCCCAGAATTGTGCGAAGGCCTCAGACTCTTCGATCAGCATGCTGCCGATTCCTTTTTTCTGAAGAGTCGGATCCACGGTTAACATGCCGAGGTAGCATTTGCTCTCGTGCCGTTCCAGATGAACGCATGCCACGATTTTGTCATCGCTGTCCTCGTCTTGACCGATCAAGATCACAGAATTTTCTTTGGTGAGATCAGAAAGAACACCCTCAGGATCAACACGTTGTCCGCCAAGCAAATCAGCTTCCGTCGTCCAACCTTTTTTCGAGCTATCACCACGATACGCAGAGTTCACCAAATCTACAATGGCTTCAACATGACTCTCATCCGCTTGAGTAAACTCAATATGCATATTTCCTCCGAACCGAAGGTGCCTGTCGTTTTTTTGGGTCTACAGCGCAGCAAATAATGCGCTGTAGACCCAAAAAAACGGCAGGCACCTTTTATTTCTTTTTGCAGTAGATGAATAACTCTTTGCCTTGGCGATTGGGAACTGATTTTTGCCAGCGACCCCAGAAAATGGGTTGGTAATTGTTTTTAAGACGTTGACGCAATTCCCATTCAGAGCCGCCGAACGGGGGGCCTTGGCGTTTTTCGAACGCAAAGAAGACGCCCATCAGGTGACCACCCTCTGCCAGGCAGCGATTCCATACTTTCACAAGATTTTGACGAAGAGTTGGATTCACAGCGCAGTAACAAGTGTGTTCAAAAATCACATCAAAAGCTTGATCGAATTCGCGTGGTAAATTGAAGAGGTCTGCTTGAACAAAATTGATGTTGCTCATGTGGCCGTACAATTTTTTTGCACGTTCCAAAGCTAAAGGAGAAATATCTACAGCCGTGACGACGTGGCCGGCCGCTGCGAATAAAGCCGCATCGTGGGCTTCGCCACAACCTAAAATCAAAATACGTGAACGAGCAATTTTCAGACGTGGAAGCATGTCTTTCAAGGCTTCCGCAGGTTCACCTAAATTCCAACCGGGATTGTTGTCACCTTTATAGGCTTTGCTCCAGAAGGATTCGTTTTCGACTTCTTCTTTGTCGGACCAATAGGGTGGAATTTCGTAGGTTTTTCCGTCGAAGGAAATCGACTCATCGTCGAATTCTTCAAGCATATTAAAAAATGTCGCCTGAGCTTTTCTGGACATCACAAATGGAACATTTTTGGTTGTATAACCGTGAAAGCGATCCCACTCGTCCAGCGACAAGGATTCCAATTGGAATGGAAATTCAACACCGTAAAGGCAGTGAATTTTCCAAGTTTTTCCTTCAAGAAAGATTTGTTGGGCGATGAGTGGCTCGTCAAAGGCTTCGACGATCACTGGAGTTCCACCGAAGGTGCTTAACAAAGTGCCGGATTGGTGAAGCTGAATATTCTCTAGAAGTTCTTTTCCCACAAAAGGGTCTTGGATTCTCAGTTCGCGACTGACTCCGTAACCCTCTTCATCGATTTGCACGAAATTTGTGGGAATTGGCATGCGAATTATTCGCCGTGATTTTCAGTGGGTTCAGGAGTCGTTGTCGGAACTGTGCTTGGAATAGTTCCGTCTGCTCCTGGAGTTACAGTTGAGCCTTCAGTGAAAGTAACGATGTCATTTGTTGTTTTCACAGATTGAAGAGTCCATTTGTCTACGCTTGCATCTTCAGACGGTTCACGGTGAAGAACAGCTTCGCCTTCGATCACTTGTTCAAGAGCTTCGCCGCCCTCAGAAATGTCGATGAATTTATATGCGAAGACCGCGCGAACTTTATTGTCTGACAAAGTTTCAGTCCAAAGTCTTTGGATCGAAAGATCTTTTGCGTGAGGTTTTTTTGCAGCCAAAGTGTCTTTGATAAGGTCTGCCAACTTCGCCTGAATGCCGGAGTGCGTCTCGAAGCCCACAGCTTCAGATGTATGAACTACATTCCAAGTCCAAACCAAGGCAGCGATGAAAACGACAAGGCTAACAATTTTCTTCATTCCTAGAGTCCTCTCTCTATTTACTCAGTGTGATAAAACTGACATCTTATTCTGGGCATGCTATTTCGTGTGATGCGATTGAAATAACCCACAGAGAGGATATCTCATGAACCAACAATGGCTGACAATCTTAATGTCAAAAGGGATTGAGCTTGAGCAAAATCTGCGTCAGCAACTGCAACACGCCAAAGACGGTTTGAAAACGCAACTTGAAGAGCGCGGCATTCGCTTGAGTGCGGCGGACCTGGCAGCCCTTCTCGAGGAGGTTTCTCCGAAAGCCTCGCATGCTGCCTTGAGTTATGCGCTTGATATTGTTCGTCCTTTTTCAGCAGGGATGGGTTTGAGGATTTCTCGTCTGTCGGATTCGCAGGTCGAGATGGTAATTCCGGCTCGCACTCGCAACTTGAATGACGTCAAACAAATGCATGAAGGCGCTTTGGTGACCGCAGCGATCGAGTCCGCGAAACTGTTGTGGATGCGCCACGCTCCTTTGGGAAATTTCGAAATTGTTGTGACTCGTTTAGAGTCAGAGTTTTTTAAAACCCAAACGGACGACTGTCGCATGCGCATGGAGTTGCCGGAAACCACTCGGGAAGTGGTTCTTGCTGAAATTCGTGATAAGCGCGAAGCAGAGGGCGAAGCGGAAGTGAAGATCTTTGATGTTCACGATCAAGCTGTGGGTTCTGTGATTATGCAATTGAAGTTCAAACATACTCCGGCACTAACATGACGGCACATGATTTTTGTTTACTAGTTTAGTTTTTTAAAAAGGTTTTATGGAAATTTTAGAAAGTCACATCGACACATCATCCGCAGATTTTAAAGCCAACAAAGAGGCGATGCTTTCCATCGTTAAAGAATGGCGTGAACGTGTAGAGCTTGTAAAACAAGGCGGTGGCACAGATGCCACTAAGAAACACAAAGCCCGCGGTAAGCTGACAGCGCGCGAACGCATCGAGGGTCTTGTTGATGGTGGAACAGCGTTCTTAGAGTTTTCAACTCTAGCTGCGTGGGACATGTATGAAGGTCAAGCGCCTGGTGCAGGTGTTGTGACTGGTATCGGGGTGATTCACGGCACAGAATGCGTGATTGTTGCGAATGATGCCACTGTCAAAGGTGGAACTTACTTCCCCATGACAGTGAAGAAACATCTTCGCGCGCAAGAGATCGCTTTTGAAAACGGACTTCCTTGTATTTACCTTGTCGATTCAGGCGGAGCATTCCTGCCAATGCAAGCAGACGTTTTCCCTGATCGTGATCATTTCGGAAGAATCTTCTACAACCAAGCTCGCATGTCGGCTGCGAACATTCCACAAATTGCTGTGGTCATGGGGTCCTGCACAGCGGGTGGTGCTTACGTTCCAGCGATGAGTGATGAAAACGTAATTGTAAAAGAAAACGGGACGATCTTTTTGGGTGGGCCTCCATTGGTAAAAGCGGCCACGGGTGAAGTTGTCGATGCTCAAGAGCTAGGGGGCGCGCAAGTTCACTGTGCGGTCTCTGGTGTGACAGATCATTTCGCTGATGACGATCAACATGCGATCGAGATCACTCGTTCGATTGTGGCTCACTTGAATCACAAAAAAGTCGTGCAGTTGAAGACAATGCCTGTAGAAGAACCGCTATTTGATTCGCAAGAAATATACGGCGTGATTCCCAAAGACAGCCGCGTGCCATTTGACGTGCGCGAAGTGATTGCTCGTTTGGTGGATGGATCTAGATTCCATGAATTCAAACCGTTGTATGGAAATACTTTGGTAACAGGTTTTGCTCATATCTGGGGTATGCCTGTGGGGATTATCGCGAATAACGGTGTTCTATTTAGTGAAAGCGCTTTGAAAGCAGCTCACTTCATCGAACTTTGCGAGCAGCGTGAAGTTCCCTTGATCTTCTTGCAAAATATCACAGGCTTCATGGTCGGCAAGAAATACGAAAATGAAGGTATTGCGAAACACGGAGCAAAAATGGTGATGGCTGTTTCCAATGCTCACGTACCGAAATTCACAGTGGTTATTGGCGGCTCTTATGGAGCAGGTAACTATGGCATGTGCGGCCGCGCTTATCAGCCTCGTCAAATGTGGATGTGGCCAAACGCAAAAATCAGCGTGATGGGTGGTGAGCAAGCTGCCAACGTTCTTTTGACAGTGAAGCTGGACCAGATGGCTGCCAAGGGACAAACGATGGATGCTGCGGCTCAAGCAGAATTCAAACGTCCAACACTTGAAAAATACGATTACGAAAGTTCTGCTTATTATTCTTCAGCACGCATTTGGGACGATGGTATCATTGATCCAGCGGATACTCGCAGAGTCTTGGCGCTGGGTATTGCAGCCAGCTTGAATAAATCTTGGGGTGAAAAATCCCAGGGCGTCTTCAGAATGTAGTCCTTTGAGGAGTTGAACATGAATTTTGTGACTTTAACAGAAATGGACCATGTCGCTTACGTTAAGTTGAATAGACCTGATGTGCGTAACGCTTTCAATCCGCAAATGATCAGCGAAATCACGGCCACATTTGAATCTTTAGAAGGTCGCAAAGATCTTCGCGCCATCGTTTTACAAGGCGAAGGAAAGTCATTCTGTGCGGGTGCCGATCTGAATTGGATGAAAGAGATGGTGAATTTCTCGTTCGCACAAAATCAAGAGGACTCTTTAAAGCTTTTTGAGATGTTCGAGTCTATTGCCCAATGTTCATTGCCTGTGATTGGCATGATTCATGGTGCTGCTTTTGGCGGCGCTTTGGGTTTGGTTGCAGTTTGTGATGAAGTCATTGCTGAAGAGGGAACTCAATTCTGTTTTAGTGAAGTGAAACTGGGAATTGCTCCTGCGGTTATCAGCGCTTTTGTTGTTCGTAAAGCGGTGGCTGGAAAAGTTCGTCCCTTGATGTTGTCGGCAACTGTATTCAATGCTCACATCGCTCAGCAAGCGGGTCTTGTGACGGAAGTAGTTCCTGCTGGTGAAGGTCACACAGCAGTTCAAAAGATTTTGCATAATTACTTGCAGTCTGGCTCAGAAGCTGTTCGTGAAACAAAAAAACTTTTGAACGACTTAGAATCTTTGACTTGGGACCAACAGCGCACGCGCACCTCCATGTTGATTGCTGAACGTCGCGCCAGTGCTGAAGGCCAAGAAGGTCTGAAGGCGTTCCTGGAAAAACGTGAACCTTCGTGGAGAAAGTAAAGTCCATTATTCTGGTCCTGATTTCGATTTGTTCCATTCAGGGCGGAGCCGGCTATGCCAAGCAATTGTTTTCAGTTTTAGGCCCGGGAGTCATGACGTTTTTACGTGTGTGGATGGCGGCGCTGATTTTGCTTGTGATCTTTCAACCGTGGAAGCAAAAGCTTACAAAAAAAACTTTAGGCATCATCGCGCTGTACGGAATTGCTCTGGGTGCGATGAATTTGCTTTTCTATCTTGCATTGCAGAGAATTCCTCTGGGAATCACTGTGGCTTTAGAATTCACAGGGCCACTCGCAGTCGCAACGTTTTCTTCAAAGCGAGCTTTAGATTTGTTGTGGGTGGTGCTCGCTGGACTTGGAATTATTTTGATTCTGCCGCACGCGAATGTCTCTAACGGCATTGATACTCTAGGAGTGTTCTTGGCTTTGGGGGCGGGAGCTTTGTGGGGGCTCTACATTATTTTGGCGCAAAAGGTTGGGCGCTCGATGGCCGGTGGCAGTGCTACGGCTCTTGGAATGCTTTTCGCAGCTTTGACGGTGACTCCGACGGCGATTCCGCAACTACATTTCGCAGATTATAAGTTGCAGATTTGGGTCTCTGCATTTGCAGTCGCCATTTTATCAAGTGCGGTTCCCTATTCTCTGGAAATGATTGCTTTGCGTTCGATTCCCTCAAAAACTTTTGGTGTTTTGATGAGTCTAGAACCTGCGGTGGCGGCTCTCATGGGGCTTTTTCTATTGAGTGAAAAACTAACCTCATTGCAAGGTTTAGCAATTTTTCTAGTGATGCTTGCTTCAGCGGGAAGTTCTTTGGCAGTGAAAGAGTTACGGTCTTCTTCGTAAGTCAGGTTTGCGCCATGCGACAGCTCAATTAAAGACCCTTGGCAATTGCCTTTCAACGGATTCGCAATTATAGGTAAAAGCTCAATAAATTGGAGCTTTTGCACCATGAAAAATGTCACAGCTAAATTCACTCGTATCGCGATTGCAAACCGTGGCGAAGTAGCAGTTCGTATCATCAAGGCCTGCGAAGAATTAGGAATCGAAACAGTTCTTCTTCACTCGGAAGCAGATATTAATTCTCGTGCTTACAGAATGGCGACTAAAACCATTTGTATCGGGCCAGCTGCGACTGTAGAAAGCTATCTCAACATTCAAGCAAACATCAACGGAGCTTTAGCCGGCGGCGCGCAAGCGGTTCATCCTGGTTTCGGTTTCCTTTCTGAAAATGCTGACTTTGCCGAAGCTGTGACTAAGGCAGGGCTAATTTTTATTGGCCCTTCTGCAGATTCAATTCGTTCACTCGGCGATAAAGTTCACTGTAAAGAGCTGGCGAAAAAAGCAGGTCTTCCATTGGTGCCGGGCTATCAAGGTGAACATCAAGATGTGCCTCACTTGATTGAACAGGCGGAAAAAATTGGTTATCCAGTGATCGTCAAAGCGGCGGCCGGTGGCGGTGGTCGTGGTATGAAGTTGATCACGAACTCTGCGGATGCTCGTGAATTGATCGAGTCCGCGCAACGTGAGGCTCAGTCTGCTTTCGGTTCACCGAAAGTATTCTTGGAAAAATATTTGGATCGCGCAAAGCACATTGAATTTCAAATATTTGGCGATAGCTCAGGGCAAGTGATTCATTTCTTTGACCGTGAATGTTCTGTGCAACGTCGTCATCAAAAGATTATTGAAGAAGCAACTTCTCCATCTTTGACGGATGATCTTCGTCGTCGCATGGGTGAGGCAGCTTGTGCCATTGCCACAATCGGCAAATACAAGGGCGCAGGAACTGTCGAGTTCCTTCTTCAAGACGGCGAGTTCTATTTGCTTGAAGTAAACACGCGTTTGCAGGTTGAACATCCGGTGACGGAAGAAGTTTTGGGAGTGGATTTGGTGAAAATGCAAATCCTGACTGCGCAAGGCGATTTCTTGCACGACCCGAAACAAGTGCGTGTGCCGCGCGGTCATTCTATCGAGTGCCGCATTTACGCTGAAAATCCGTACATGGGTGGCGTTCCCTCAACAGGTTTATTGGGACATGTTCATTGGCCCGAAGGCCCGGGTCGTCGTTATGAATATGGTTTTGATGAAGGTGACACAATCACTCCGTTCTATGACCCGATGATTGCGAAAGTGATCGTGTGGGATGAAAACCGTCCGCGCGCCATTCAAAAAATGATCCGCGTGTTGAAAGACTCGGTGGTGTTTGGTGTTCATACAAATATCCCGTACTTGATCGAAATTCTTTCTCACAAAGAATTCGTGATGGGCACAATGACGACAAGATTTATTGAAACTTACTTTGCCGATGCTTTGAAAGAGCCCGAACTGACAGATCTTGAGAAGAAGATCGCTGATGGAGCTTTATTGCAACTTCGTGGTGGCCAGATGTCGTCGACGGGTTCTGCGGAATTCATGACGGTGTCTCCGTGGACATCTTACTGGAGAGGTATCTAGTGGAATTAAAAGTTAAAATCGACGGCGTTGATCAAAAAGCAGAAGCGCAACTTATGAAGGGAACTCTGTGGGTTCATGCGAACGGTCGCACATTCACGATCGATACGGCTTCTGGACGTAAGTCTCGTAAAAAAGCCGGCGGTGGTGGATCCTCAGATACAATCTCAGCTCCAATGCCTGGTAAGGTGACGAAGATCCTTTTGACTCCAGGTTCTGCGGTGAAAGTAGGACAACCAGTCCTGGTGATGGAAGCCATGAAAATGGAGTACACTTTAAAGAGTGAAATCGAAGGTACAATTGATTCCATCTCTTGCGCGGTGGGTGATCAAGTGGTCTTGGGTAAAGCCCTTGTGAAAAGCAAGCCTTCTGCCGAAAAGTAGCGTATGAAAAGTAAGTCAGTCGTTATCGTAGAAATGGGACTTCGTGATGGACTTCAAAACGAGAAACACGTTTTGGATACTGACACGCGTGTCGAATTTGCGAGACGGTTGATTGATGCGGGAACCAAACGTGTTGAGATCGGATCTTTTGTATCCCCGACGTGGGTTCCACAAATGGCGGGGACAGCAGAAGTTGTTTCGAAGGTTTTCACTCTTCAAAAAAATAAAGTTGTTTCAAAGAAAGCTGAATTATCTGTGCTTGTTCCTAACGAACGCGGAATGCTTGATGCCATCGCAAGTGGTGTAAAAGAAATCGCGATTTTTGCGGCATGTTCAGAATCTTTCTCTAAGAAAAACATCAATTGCACGATCGATGAAAGTTTCAAGCGTTTCGAGCCCGTGATGGCTTTGGCTAAGAAACATAAAATCAAGGTGCGCGGTTATCTATCGACATGTTTTGGCTGTCCTTTCGAAGGAAAGGTTCCAGAGGCTCGTGTTGTGAAGTTAGCGCAACGTATGCTTAAACTTGGTGTGTATGAGCTATCTATTGGCGACACGATCGGTGTCGCTGATGTGGGCCAAGTTCGTTCTTTGTTTGCGAAGTTGAAGAAAGTTGTGCCTGCGAAAAAGTTAGCGGGACACTTCCATGATACTCGTGGGCAGGCTTTGGCAAATATCCTTGCTGCTTATGATTTGGGTATCACAGTGTTTGATACTAGCTTGGGTGGTTTGGGCGGTTGTCCTTATGCTCCGGGTGCAACGGGTAACGTTGCGACTGAAGACGTTGTTTACATGTTCCAGGGTATGGGTGTGAAGACAGGTCTGAACTTAGATAAACTTCTTGAGATCAATCCATGGATGGCGGAAAAAATCCAACATCCACTTCCTTCTAAAGTGGGCAAGGTGGGGAAACTCAAGCCCCTTGGCAAAGTTCGTTAGTTCACAGCACCTGAGTTAGTGCTTGAATTTGAACGCGAACTGGAGCCGCTTGCAGCTGCCTTTGCTTTTTCAATTTCGAAAATTTTTTTTGCGGCGGCATCGGCCCATTTTTTTCCGTTAGCCGCATCAAAGTGCAAGCCATCCGGACCTGTTTTAATATCGCCTTGCTTGATGCCAATGCCTTGAGCGCTGTCGATGACAGTGCAACGAGGTGCCGCAGCTTTTTTAATCACAGAAATCAAATTCAAAAGTCGTTCATTTGTTTTCTTGTACATTCCGCCGCCGGATTTATCAGTCCAAGTAGGTGTCACCCAATAGCAAGTTGCTTTAGAGTCGGCCTTCTTCATGGCATCCAGCATGAGTTGTACTTGTTTTTTCATCGCTGCTTCTGATTGTTGAGGTGAGCGATAGTCAGCAAAGTTATCACCTAGCTCGATGATGATGCGATTTGGGTTTGTTTTCTCTAAAAGGGGAGTCAGCTCTGGTAAAGTGCCAGGATTTCCGCCTTTGATGATTCTTTCATTTTCGTTGTTACGATCAGCAAAGCCATAACTAAGCGTGCGACCTTTTTCAGTCGTCGCTACAAAATTACTTGGAGAAGATCCGGCAAGACCGATCGTGCGAGTGTCTTCTTTTGTAGCTTCCCGGAAAATTTTGTGCATATCTTCGCCGAAAGGACCCACCACGTGGCTATCGCCAATGATTAGGGTTTCTACGTTTGCAAAGGCTTGGGAACTTAGAAATAAGAGGGCAAGTACTGAATATTTCATAGATAATTTAAGTGTCTTGTAAACAGGGGTTCATTTCAAGTATACTGATCATGTCTGGCGTTAAACCAGACGTCCTATGAGAAATTAAATCCATCATTACTCCTTATTCTAAAAAACTTTTAGCTGCCTCTGAGCAGTCGATGGATTATTTATCTATGCAAAATAATATATCTCAGGTCACCGCGAGGTCTTTGGGCTTTGAATTCCCTAATGGAAGAAAGCTCTTTAGCAACTTGTCGTTTACATTAAATCAATCACGTTATGGTCTAGTAGGTGCTAACGGCGCGGGTAAATCCACACTCGCATCTTTACTTGCGGGTGAGTTATCCAACTACGCTGGAGAAATTCAGCGAACTCATCCCATCGTGTATTTAAAGCAAGACGTAGTGCCTTCAGCAATCACTGTGGCGGAATATTTATCGCCATTGTGGGAAAGCTCTTTTGCAGAGCCGGAAATCTACAGTCCTTTGTTGGATGGAATAGATATGGAAAAGCAATTGCCCTGGCTGAGTGGCGGGGAGTGGATGCGTGTGCGTTTAGCGGCAGCCTTAAGTGAACCTTGTGGTTTGCTAATTCTAGACGAGCCTACGAATAATCTTGATGCCACAGCTCGAGGCAAAATTCATGACTTCGTTCAGAGCTATTCCCGTGGATTGCTAATCATCAGCCATGACCGTGATCTATTAGATCACGTGGATTCCATTTTAGAACTTTCTAATCAGGGACTGACTGTGTATGGCGGGAATTACTCATTTTATCGAGAGCAAAAGGAAGCAGAAGAGAAAATTCAATTCGAAAAATTGGATCGCCTTCGTCGCGAAAAGAAAAAGCTTGAACGGGAACAGTTTGAAAAACTAGAAAGCCAAGAAAAGCGTATGCGCGAAGGCGCCAGGAAAGCCGCAAGGGGTGGCATACCTAAGATCTTGCTAGGAGGTCGCAAAAGTCGGGCAGAAGAAACACGCGGGAAAATTAATTCCGTTGAGGAAAAACGTGTGGAAAGCGCCCAACAGGAATTTGCGCAATTCCGCGAAGGTATGAAGTTGCAATCGTCTCTGGGATTGAATTTACCCGAGGCAAGGATTCCTGAAGGAAAGTTAGTTTTTGAAATCAACGATTTCAATTTTTGCTTTGCGAATGCGGTGGGGCCGTTATGGAAAGAGAATTTAAATTTGATCATGAAGGGCCCACGAAGATGGGCTCTCGCCGGTGATAACGGAAGTGGCAAATCCACGTTGATTCAACTGTTGTTAAGTGAGGGTCGAAAGCCTGAAGGAACAACTCAAGGAAATCTTTCGTTAGCATCTATCCCTAGAGCATTCTTGGATCAGAAATATTCTCTGCTGGAGGCAGGCAAATCCATTTTGGAAAATGTGATGCAGACAAGCACTAGATCGCAAGTGGAACTTCGCAATGAGCTGGCGCGTTTTCAATTTATGGGTGATCAGGTTCATCAAAAAATTGAAAGCCTTAGTGGCGGTGAAAAGTTGAAGGCAGCCTTAGCGAAAATTTTGCTTGCGACTCCATCGCCGCAGTTTTTGATTTTGGATGAGCCGACGAACAACTTGGATCTGCCCAGCCTTGAAATTCTAGAACAGGCCTTGATGGCCTTTGAGGGGGCTTTGTGGATCGTATCCCATGATGAGGTTTTCTTAAAAAATATCGGGATCGAGGAGGTCTACGTTTTGCAATCTTGCTAACTTAGCATGATTGCACGTTGGCTCACTTACCTTAGTTTTGTCTGTTTTGGCCTACTTAGCCTGATGGTTCTTCAGATGACGAAGAGACCGCTCTGTATTGATTCCAGAGTTGTCGAAAGAATTGACAGGCTTTCAAATCAGGATAGCGATACCATTTATCGCTGCGCCTTGAATAAGGAAACTCCTTATAGCGAGTACTTTGGTCAACAGGTGCGCGAGCTGGGTTCGCGCATTCAATCGACGGAACGAGTTTTAGAAAGCCTTGAGCCTTTTTATAAGAAGGTACAAATCACAATCATGGAAGATCACCCATATCTATATCGTATTCAGGGTCATCATCTCTATATTGGTCCCAAGCTTCTCGAGGCTCCAGGGCATCTAGAAAAGGCGCTGGCAAAGATATGGTATCGCGAACGCAACGAAACCCTCTTCGCTCAGCAAGAGCTGACGGAAGAGGTTGTGACAGACTTCCTTGTGTATTTGCAAAACGGTGATCTTGATATTGGTGATCCAAATACTCACATAACAACGGCGATTCGTAAGGTCAAATGGCCTTACATTTTAAAGTCAGTCGAGTCTTATTGTTCTTCCTCCTGGAAAGAGTCAGAACACTTTGCTCTTTGCCAAGGTGAAAAAGAAGCGGAAGCTGAGCTTACCTCCCGTGTAACAGAGCTAAGTCTTCGTCCATTGCTTGTAGCCAGCTGGATTCACTCTTACAAATCTTTGAGCATGAAAGATCGATTTGATTTCGTGAATAACATTCCGCAATTTATTCGCTCAGAGCACAATCCTCATCTGCCTTTGGTGGACGATGTGGCTGCGAGTGCTATGGAAACTACTTTAGTCAAAGCGGCAGAAGCAATTAAGAATGTGAATCTATTTGTTTCTTCATCGCGCGCTGTGAAGGATCTTGGTGCCCATAGAAGCTTCCTTGCAAACTTCACCAACGATCTTCGTGTCAGCGGATTTCAAGACGCTTTTGCAGAGGCGTCATTTGATATCCTTTATGTCAGTCAAGAACCTCTGAAAGAATCATCAAAGGTCTTCCAAGAATTTCAAAAGATTTCTAAAGCTCAGCCGCGTTTGCAGATTGCTGTTCGTGATGGAAATAACTTATGGATGCTGCCTTCGAAATTCCCAATTCCTGTGGCCTCGTTTGGCCAAATTAAAGCCAATCGCACCATTGTGGAAAAGTGTGGTGGTTACAATTTTAGTTACGTGATGGATTATGCCAATATAACCGAGAAGCTTTTGGTTGTTGATCATTGTGATTTGGCGAAGCCTGTACAGTATGAGATGTATTTATCTGATGGTGCTGAGGGTTTTGGGGCTCAGAACAAAGGTGTCGCGTTTGTTCAATTCCATTTGCCATCTTTGTTGATGAAGAAGGCAGAGCTTGAGCAGGTGTCTAACGTCTTCGAATTCATTCAAAAGCGTGATGTGGCAAGTCCTTCATTCCAAAGCTTGGGCTGGCGTGAAGTTCGGTGGAGTCAGCAAGCAAATGCTTATCAACCTAAAGCTTTCGTCGATGCAATCGAATGGTTTCGGGTTCCCTCAGACAAGCTTTAAAAAGAAGCAGGCCGCCTGAAGCGGCCTTTTTTATTCATCTAAGCTAGGAAGTTCTGATCGAAAATCTGAGATGTCTTTATCAAGCTGCGATTGATTGTCGCGGATGCGATCTAATTCGCTTTGCTTTGAATTCACATCCATTTGCTTAATGGATATATCACTAGTCAAAGCATTGATCTGCGCATCGTAAGCTCCAACCATCGCAGAATTTTGCATCATCATCGCGCCGTTTCTTTGTGTCTCCAGGAAGTTTCGTTGATTCTGCAAATTTGTCAGGGCGCCCTGGGCAACTGTCAGTTCAGATTGCGTCGTGATAATCGAGTAATTCAATTGCTGACGTTGATCTTCCTTGTCCTTGATCTGCGCTTCGACGTATTTCTTTCTTCCACGTTTATAGCCAGGGAGGAAATCTTTTTCTAAATTGGCGGGGCAGACGTTTTGATATTTTTTGCCAGAAGAACCCGCATTGAACGAGTTCGCCTTGGAGCAATAATCTCGGATACCTTGAGCATGTCTTGCCAGAATGCTGTTGATCGAAGGTCCTTCGCAAAGATCGCGAGAGAAATTATCGCCAGATTTTCCAACTTGGTAAGCTTTGTCGGCAGAACAATACTCAGACATACCGGCTTTGAAACCCTGATCCAACTGAACTTCATCAATTTTGGCTTCGACTTTACGGCAGGTAAGTAAAGTGTCATCAGAATTCAACCATTGGCCGCGCAAAGCAACTTGTTTGCCGTGTTCGAACCAATTGATATTTTCGCAGTCTTTTCGTTTGAAATAGCTTGAACAAGCCGCAAGGTTGAAAGCGACCAGTGCCAAGATTAGAAGGCGAAACATAAAATTTCCTAACCAATAAGCTGTTTGAGTTCGTTCTCAAAGTTGTGTTGGTCTTCCATCGCCTGAAGCATATTCAATTCGACTTCTTCAATCTGTCCACTGACATCATGAAGATCTTTTGCCAAGACAGCGGCATTTCCGGCACCACTAATGAGATTTTCATTTAAAGCGTCTCTTTTTTTGCTGAGATCCGCAATCTTCTTATCGCAATCTTCAATCAACTTCTGCGTTTTCTTGATGAATCCCTCGAGGCGTTTACGTTCCTCTTTATAGTTGAACTTCGGCGGCTCAGCGGATGTGGAGGTTATGGGGTGCGCCTTTGCAACAGTGTCCTCGCCACGCTCAGAAAGGAAACCCTTTTGCAAACTCCATACGTATTCATCATAAGTGCCAGGGTAAAGAGTCAGTTTGCCGTTATTCACCTCGAGAATTTTATTTGCAACCCGCCCAATGAAACCACGGTCATGGCTGACAGTGATGATGGTGCCTTCGTATTTTTCCAAAGCTGTGGTCAATGCTTCAACTGTGTCGAAATCCAAGTGATTCGTCGGCTCATCCAGCAAAAGCAGCGGTGATTTCTGTAAAAGAATTTGTCCTAATGCCACGCGGGACTTTTCGCCACCCGATAGAACCTTTACTTTTTTATGAACAGCATCGCCGCCGAAAAGTAAACTTCCGGCGATATTCAAGACCTCTTGCTGAGTCACTTCTTTGTGAGCGGCCGAAGCCATAGCCTCTAAAACAGAATGTTCTGGATTTAAAGCTTCGGGCGTGTGCTGAGCAAAATATGAGAACGTCACTTGATGTCCCCATTTGATTTCACCGGATACCAAAGGAATTTGCTCACCCAATGATTTCAAAAGAGTCGACTTGCCCGCGCCGTTCAAACCGACAATGCCAAGATGATTGCCTCGTTCGAGGCGAACAGTCACGTCACTCAAAATGACTTTTTCGCCGTAGCCACATTGGACGTTATTCACTTCCAAGATGAGCTTGCCTGTAGGACTTGCCGGTGGAATTTGAATATTCGAGTGGGTCGGAGCTGCCTTAAGTTCAATGGTCTCCATTTTTTCCAAAGCCTTTAAGCGGCTCTGTGCCTGACGAGCTTTTGTTGCCTTGGCGCCGAAGCGTTCAACGAAATCCATAATAGACTTGCGCTTTGCTTGTTGGCTTAGAGCCTGCTTTTGCAAAAGCTCGTTCAACATCGCTTTTTGTTCAAAGTAGTCATCTAAGTTTCCAGCAAACTTGACGATGTCACCGCCTTCAACCTCCAAAATGTGATCTGTCACACGACGAAGGAATTCGCGGTCATGGGAAATCAAAAGGAATGCGCCTTTGAATTCTTGCAGGAAGTTTTCAAGCACCAGGAGAGTTTCAAGATCCAGAAAGTTCGTCGGCTCATCCAGTAATAGCAGATTAGGCTCTTGGCCGATGAGGAATAAAAGCTTTACGCGCATACGGTAACCACCGCTGAGCTGCTTTAAGAAAGATTGAAAGTGCTGCTCTGTAAGTCCCAGTTTCAAGCCGAACTGTTTCAGCTCCCACAAGGGCTTAATGCAATTCTTAGCCAAATAGTCTTCAACTTTTTCTGAAACATCCCAATCAGCTTCCTGCTCAAGATAACCTAGACGCAGCTGCTGAGATTTTGTAACTAGGCCGTCATCAAGATGTTCTTGATCCACAAGAATTTTGAATAAAGTCGATTTACCTGCGCCGTTAGGTCCGATCACGCCGACGTGTTCACCTTCGTTAACGGCGAAGGTGGCTTTATCAAATAAAACTTTTGCACCGAAGGCTTTGTGACCTTCTTGGACTTGTAACAGAGTGATTCCCATAGCATTTGCACTTTCTCTAGTTTGCAGCTGGAGGTCAACTGTTTAGGCGCTTAAGGACTCTCGGTTTGAGACTGTATGCTTGTCAAAGCCTCAGATAGGACTGTGTCTAACATTTTTCGTACTTAGTGAACTAAGGACCTTCTGTATTCGTCATAAAATTCCTTTGGGAACCAAATCCCATGGCCCTCCCTTTGCTTTTTATTGCGTAGTACGGACAACGATCCAAAAGGAAGAAAAGATGATTAGATTTTGTCTCAAAAAGACACTGACAGTTTTCTCTGTGATCATGGCCTGCGCTGCCTGTGCGAAGGCACAACAGGTGCAAGACCTAACAGTTTCTTTGGATATGGCAAAGACGGACCGTGAAAACCTGATAGCGTTTGCTAGCAAGCTTCATGGAAAGATGGCGATTCGCAATCTGATTTTTGAATTTAAAGATTCAAGAAGCATTTCTAAAAGTACAGAGCACACGGCCGATGGTCCTTCCGCGGCTGAAGAGATTTATCAAAAGAATTTTCCCAACGGAGATTTTTATTATCTGATTGGCGATTTGAATGATGACTGGACCAAGAGCGACTACTCCCGATACTATTCTGTCGCGAAGTGGTTGGCGTTCCGTGGCTTTAGAACTATCATCAACGTCGCAGCATACATTCCTGATTTACAAGAAGCCGCTTCAAATCCACACACCTCTGCGATTATTTGGAATTCTCACGGTGCCGAGTCAGGCTATGTCTTAGACACCGGTAAAGCACCTTTGCCAAAAACAATTTTCACAAAGTTCAGATCAAAAAGATTGAAGTATATCCTGTTCGCAAATTGCTATGGCGATGCCAGCGCTAAGTATTATGGTCTTCGCAAACTGAAAGATGTTACATCCATGGGGTGGACGGGAACTGTGACAAGCGAAGATTTATTTAAATACTTATTCTCGGATGAATTCGATAATGATCTAGAGAAAGCTATCGGTCATAAGTTAAAAATCATGCCGACGGATGAAATAGCGATCTAAAAAGAAAAGGGGCTCAAAGCCCCTTTTTTATTTATTATTTTTTCTGCTTTCCGCGCGCTTTTCCTTTACGCGGTTCTTTTCATCCACAAAAACCACAGTGGGTTTGTGCTTCGCAGCCTCTTCGTAACTTACGCCACAGTAAGCGCAGATGATAACCAAGTCACCTTTCTGCACATGACGAGCTGCTGCTCCGTTTAAACAGATTTCACCTTTTTTTCCGACGATCACATAAGTCGAAAAACGAGCGCCGTTATTGCAGTTATAGATATCAACGCGTTCATTGATAAACAAACCAGAGGCCTTGATAAGATCAGGGCAAATGCTTACAGATCCTTCATAATTAAGATCTGCAGCTGTTACTGTTGCACGGTGAATTTTATTTCTAAGCATCGAGATATTCATAGTCATTACCTTTAAGCGTTGTATTGAAGAGCGATGAGCATGCCTTTAAGAACTAAATCCGGCACAATAACATCAAAAACTTTTTCTTTTTCAAATAGGGACGAAAAACCACCAGTTCCAATCACAAAAGGTTTTTCGTTGTGGAAACATTCCTTTGTGATGCGTTCGATGATTTCCTTCATTCCGCCCAAGTGACCATAGTATAAGCCAGATTGGATACTTTCCACTGTGGAACGACCCAATGCTTCGTGCATAGAAATGATTTCGACCGAAGGAAGTTTCGCCGTCTTACTTTCAAGGGCTTCCATGCACAGGCGAAGACCTGCAACGATAGAACCACCGAGATAGTCTTTTTCCTTTGTGACTGCACAGAATGTTGTGGCCGTTCCCAAATCCACGATAATCGTATTTTGATTCGGATAAAGATGAGTTGCAGCAATAGAGTTCGCAATACGATCCGCACCGACTTCTAAAGGATTGCGGTACTTCACTTTCAAACCCGTTTTGACGCCCGCTTGCAAAATGAACGGATTAATATTGAAGTACTTCATGCAAGCGCCACGAAGGGAATAAATCACTTCAGGAACAACGCTGCAAATAGCGATCTGACGGATTTTCGAAGGGTCATAACCGTTTTCACGGATCGCTGTTCTTAAGAAAATGCCCGTTTCATCAGAAGAAGCGCCGCTTTTAGAGTTTTTCCTGAACGAAAGAACCATTTTGTCTTTATCAAAAAGGCCTCCGTAAATTTGCGTGTTACCAACGTCTAAGCACAGAATCATAAAATATCCTTAGGTACGAGGACTTGAATCAGTTCACTCGTTAATTGATCCAAACCATCACAAGCTACAAAGCCTTCATGATTATAGAGAGTGAATTTGTGTGTTTTGTTAACAATATCGATGTCTGTCAAGTCATTATGAACTACATAATCCGCATGGGAGGCAGTGAAAAGCTTATTCACGGCTTCCTTGCGAGCCTCTTCAGAAGCATGACTTGTTAATTTGAATGCAATCACTTTTAAATTCTTATTGCGTGAATAATCTTTAAGGCGATCCACGATCTTGTGATTGCGCTTAAGATGCAAAGTCATCTCGTTTGCATCAGAAGAAACTTTTTTTACTTCTAACGGACGGTATTTTGTTCCGTTCACCTCAATATCGGCTACAGAATAGTCCGAAACCGCCGCTGCGTGAATCACATGACTAAAATCTTCCGTTGAAAGATAGTGCTTCAACTTCTCATCAAGGCTTGCAAAGCTTGTGAATAAATCACGGTGATTAACGTGCTCGGCCTTTGCGGTTCCATGAGCTTGCAATAAAGTCACGTCAAAGCCCATTTGGCTTAAGTATTCAGCTAAAGAAATGCCTGTACGACCTGAACTTAAATTGGTGATTGTGCGAACAGTATCAATCGGTTCTTGAGTGCCACCGGCAGTTACAAGAACTTTGATTTTAGATAAAGCCGAAGACTTTGGAGCTACACTGCTGCCAGGGGATTTTCCTGAATCGACAAGTCCGGTGACTTTAAGCTTTTCCAAAACCATTTTTAAAATAATATCTGGCTCAAGCAAACGACCATAGCCCTCTTCGCCGCAGGCAAGGATGCCTGAAGCTGAATCAAGGATATCCAGACCCATGCTTTTCAAAGTCTCTAAAGACTTTTGTGTCACAGGATGCAGGTACATGCTGACGTTCATAGCTGGCGCAATCATGAATGGCTTTTTAAAGTCGTGAGCCAGGAATAGTGTCGAAACCAAATCATCACCGATACCTTGAGCGGACTTATTGATAAAATTCGCCGTAGCTGGAGCTACTAAAATTAAATCTGCCCAACGCACAAGGTGAATATGATCCATCACATTGCCAGAGGTATACATATCGCTAATAACTGGCCTTCCAGTTAAACCTTCAAGGGTCGCATTGCCAACAAACTTCAACGCCGCTGAAGTTGCAACAACCTGCACTTCGCATCCTGCCTGCACTAAGCGAGATACGACATGGCAGGCTTTGTAACAGGCAATCGATCCTGTCATCATAAAAAGCACTTTAGATTTGGACATTGTCAATCAACCTCACTTCACCCAGAACGGCTGCAACAAAACGGCGATTTCCCACATCAGTGACGTAATCCACCTTAAAGCCTTGTTCAGTTAAAATGCGAGCTGCTTCATCAGCAGTGTTACTTTGAGTGATGGCTTTGTAAATTGCCGGCGCTTTCGCACGATCAGCTTCGCTGAGGCGAACATTGCGCGAGCTTTTTGCCAATCCATCGCTTTCGCGCACTGTTGGAACAGGAACAATCTCAAGATTCATAAAGAAACTTTCGACCATTCCTTGAAGCAACGTCATTTGCTGGAAGTCTTTCTCTCCAAAATAAGCGCGAGTCGGAGAGACGATGTTAAAGAGCTTCATCACCACGGATAAAACACCATCAAAGTGTCCTGGGCGATGAGCGCCGTCTAGAAGTTTCGAATATTCAGATTCTGTGACTTTATAACGGTAGTTGTCTGGATACATATCCGGATAACGAGGATAGAAAATGGCATCGACTTTGTTGTCCTCAGCCATTTTTAAATCCTGATCCCAAGTGATGGGGTATTTTTCAAAATCCTTCGGATCATTGAACTGCGTTGGGTTCACAAAGATGGAAAGAACCGCGACGTCGTTTTCTTTACGCGCGCGTTTGATCAATTCCTCGTGACCCGTATGTAAGGCGCCCATTGTGGGAACGAAGCCGACCGTGCCCTTCTGTTGTCGGCGCCATTGTTTGAATTCTTGCGGAGATCGCAAAACAACTGTCATGAATAGCTCTCTTTCGCGCTGGGGAATTGTCCACCTGTCACTTCTTCGTGATAAGTGTTGAACGCGTCTTTTAAGTTTTCAAAACCGTTGTAAAAAGTTTTAACAAATTTAGGTTTGAAACCTGGATTCATACCCAAAAGATCTTGAAGGACCAAGACCTGTCCACTTGTATCAGATCCTGCTCCGATACCGATCGTTGGAATATCCAAGGCTGCGGTAATTTCTTTTGCTAGGTGAGACGGAACGCATTCAAGTACAACGCTGAAAGCACCTGCATCTTGCAGACGCAAAGCCTCTTCCATAATTTTCTTTTGAGCTTTTTCGTCACGACCTTGAACTTTAAAACCGCCCAGTTGATTCACTGACTGCGGAGTCAAACCCAAATGACCCATCACTGGAACACCAGAGCCGACCATGTGTTTTACCATGGCGTAATTACCTTCACCACCCTCAAGTTTCACAGCGTGAACACCAGAACGCATGACTTTTTCAGCGGCCGTCATTGTTGCTGTAATGCCTTTGCGATAGCTCATGAAAGGAAGGTCGGCGATAACAAGTTTTTTATCGCCAGCGCCGCGAGCCACAGCCCCGGCATACATCGCCATGATGTTCGTCGTTGCACTTAGAGTTGTTGGATGACCCAACATTGTATTTGAAAGTGAGTCACCAACCAGCAAACAGTCCACATCACTTTCTGCAAGAATGCGCGCGAAAGTGTAGTCATAGCATGTGACCATAGTGATTTTTTCGTTTTTATTTTTCTTGTCTTGGAAATCGAGGATGGTTTTCATAAGGCCTCACTTTCTGGGATACTCGGGCCAATATGTCTTTAAAAAGGCCTGATAAATTTCTGTATAGGGATCATTTTTCAGTGATTGCAAATTCGCTTTCACAGTTTCGACGTCTTTGCGAACTAAGGGGCCGGTGAGGGCTTTACTAGGATCGGCGAAAACATTGCCGATCACCTTTTCAATGTAAATCCTTGCGGCCTCTGCGGGAATGTTCATTTCAGCAAAGCCTGAAAGCATTTTTCCAACCAGTAAAGTAGTGAAGTTTCCGCCCAGCACACAATGTGCGTGATAGAGGGCTTTTAGCTCTGCCGGCAAAATGCTGGAAGGGTTTGGCAGACCAGGAAGCGCTTCGCTTAAAGAGGCTCCGGTCATCGTGAAATGAATTTTTTGGTAGAATTCGAGATCATAAAGCTCTGGCCCAAAGGTCATAAGCGGGTGAGCTGCAATCATGTCTTCAAAGTTGTGTGCGCCAGAAAAGTGTATGACGGTTTTTTCAAGCCCTGCTAAATGTTGGCGGTAAAAGCCTTGAAGCGCGCTATCGCTGATAGCGAGCAAGACATGTGAACTAGCAAGAACCTTTGGCTTCAGCAAGTGTGGATCCTGGGATCGATCCCAAGATTGATGTCTGATATTTAATAAATGAAAATAGTGAGCGAGATGTCGGGCGACGCGGCCAGAGCCAATAAGAAGATAGCTATAAGAAGATAAAGTATTCGTCGCCATAATTTTTGCGGTACCTGTCGGTTTAGTGATCAAGTCCTCTGTAATGATTCGCAACTTAACACAATTCTAACAGAATACAATGAGTCTTGCCATGACGGGTCGAGTGGTGATAGGCCGATAGTCCTATGAAGTACTTGTATTGGATAGGTGCCGTTTTAGTAGTCGCTGTAGGTCTTTATATCTCTATGCATATGCCGGATATAGGGCCTCAAGCGCTGCCGAAGATTGAATTCACTCAGGTTTCTCTTCCCGAAGAGTTCGGCAAAGCTGTGTTCGAAAAGCTTCGCCCCGAAGTTAAGTTGGCACCCGTAATATTCCTGGGTGTTACTCCGAATAAAATTGAACAAATCGAATTGTGGCGCGGTTTTCTAGAGGCCAATCAGGGACAGGGTTCGAAGTACGATGTGATTGTGGTTGAATCAATGCTTCCCTATGTCGAGATTTTTAACGACGTCGTGCACATTCCTCTTAAAGAAGAGATTTCCCGTGTTGCGGATGGAATAAAAAAAGCACGGGAACAGAATCTTCGTGTAGCCATCATTGGTCCTAACATTTACTCTTCTCAGCTAATTAAGGAAAACGTGGCGGATAAGTTACAAACGGAATATCAAATTCCGGTGACGAGTTTAACGGTGAGTGAATTTCCTTTAACGCGTGATCAGGAAAAAACTTTTGAACCAGCATGTGCGGCGGGGGGGGCTGTGGATCCGGCGGGAACAAGCGGTCTTGGCTGCATGATTCGCACGGTGGCTCGCAAGACTTACACGAAAAAGTTTGAGGCGAGAAAATACTCTGGTTTGATGGATAAGACCGGAGCAAAAGATTATCTGATTTTATTTAATAGAAACTAGCAGATCTTCAGGAGGGATTATGAAAATGAATTTATTGTCCGTGATCGTAGCATTGGCTTTGCCGGTATTGGCCCAGGCTCAAAGCAGTTTCGAGGGGCTCTATCAAAATGAAGACGGTACGAAGCAGGTACGTTTGACAGAGTTCAATCGCTCACTCACTTTGAATACGACAAGCTATTATTCAACTGGCCAACAAGTGAATTGGTTCTTTGAATTTATTATGCCAGCAAATCACGAAGTTAAAGCCGGTGAAACAATCAACGGCCGCGTTCGCAGTGTGGATGCTTACTATAACTGTGTATTCGACGAGAAAGCCTTCATTCAAAAAGACGCTCAAGGTCATGTGAAAATCCATTATCCTCTTTTGACTTACCACCGCGAGACACGTTCCGTGCGTGACGGTTACCAAGGTGGCTATTATCAGCGCACCGTGGATTGGACAGGCTGGGGTTGGGTTGAAACAGGCTATCACTTTCCGATCGAGCACTGGCGTGTGATTTCCTCAGAATGTGTGATCGACCAACGTAACTGGACGACAAATATTTTGGTTCCAGTGAATGAGGGTCCTCAACCTCTTCCTGCAGTGAAGAAATAGGTTCTTTATGAAGAAGCTTGCGATTGTTACAGGGGCAAGTCGTGGTCTTGGTTACGCTACCAGCGAGGCTTTGGCGCAAAAAGGCTACAAAGTGATCATGGGTATGCGCAATCCCGAGAAGGCACAAAAGCAAATTAATACCCTCAAGATGAAAGATCTTGATGTGGTGGCGATGAAGCTGGATGTTTCTCAGGAAAAAAGCATTAACGAATTTGCAGAAGCTTTCCGTCGTGAATATGGTTATGTCGATGTTCTTGTAAATAATGCGGGAATTTTTATTGATGATGAGGACGGTGGAAATAGTTCTGTCTTCAAAACCAAATCCTCAACTATACAAAAGACTTTCACAACCAATACATTGGGGCCATTTCTTTTAACGCAAAAGATTTTCCCTATGATGCAAGCTGAAGGTCATGGTCGCATTGTGAATGTCTCTTCAGGCATGGGACAGCTGAGCGATATGAATCGCGGTTATGCGGCTTATCGCATGTCTAAGACGGCATTGAATGTTGTGACTCGTGTTTTTGCTGAAGAGGCGAAGGGCGAAGATGTTTTGGTGAATTCGATTTGTCCTGGTTGGGTGAAAACCGATATGGGTGGTCAAGGCGCTGATAGATCTATCGATCAAGGGATCAAGGGAATTCTATGGGCTGCTACTTTGCCAAAGGGTGGACCGACCGGTGGATTCTTCCGCGATGGCGAAAGAATTGAGTGGTAAAAAAATTGTGACTAATAAAAGGCTGCGGTGTCCGTGGCCTTTGTTTCTTTGATGTTAAAGGTCCCGCATCCAGAATAAGTGATGTGATAGGTCACATCTGCATTCGAAAAAGATAAAGTGCCGCTATCAATGCCGCATGCCGATTTGTGCAAACCAAAAGATGCTACATCGAAATATTTCATATCTTTTTGATTCTTTGAAAAGTAGATCGTGCTGTCGATAGAGATTTTTCCGGTCGTATCGCTTTCGCTATCTTTATCTGGGGTGAATAAGTAATTCGAAGTACCGCTAAATTCAAATGACGCATTTTTAGCGACGAATGTCTCGGAAAAATCCTTGGTAATACGTTCCGTCTTATCTTTATCGATCTTGATTGAATAAAACGAAGTGTCAACACGAGAAGAGATGGCGTCGACCGAATAAGTCAAATCTGTTGTTATGTCGTAGGATTTATTCTCGCCGCCTTTGCTTGCGATAACTTCGATGGTTCCATCCACGGTCTTACAATCCACGTGAAAAATCTGATCATCCTGTTTATCGGATTTAAGACTGTAGTCCGTCTTCACACAACCACCAGTTTGAAATGACATCAGAGCTTGGCGATCAGTCGTCATCATTTCGGCCAGTGTTCGTGCGAATTTCGTGTCAAGAGAAGTAGTGGTGTCGGAAGCTTTCGCCATTATGCCAGCAGATTTTGTAGAGGCAGAGGTCTTCGCAGAAGAAGAAGTCTCGCTGCTTGAACGAGAGCCGGTGCAATCCATAACTGACATCGAAAGAGTAAAAAGGATTAGGGCTGTTTTGCGTTTCAAACTAAGACTCCCAGTGATGCTATGATCACTTTATGAAGTCATTCTACGTGCGAACTATTGAAGCTTGATGCAAGTTTAACGAAAAACGAAACTTCCAGATGATTCAGACGCAATTGAGGCCCGAAGAGTATCAATAGGGCTTCACTTTCTCAGAATCGAGGCATTTTAGTGATGAGTACTTGCTTTTGGTTCAGGGCTGGAAGTTGTTGCCGTTGTCGCGGGGGTCGACATATTCGGTGGAACAGTAGCAGATGGAACAGTCGGAGCTGTCTTTAATGGAACTGAACAGGCGCCTTCATCAAGAACGGAGTCTGAAGGAGTATCGCATGCTTGAGTCGAAGTTGTTAATGCCTGAGTTGAAACAGCTGTTGTTGCATTTTTTTGATTCGCCTTGCATGAAACAACGCCAATTGAAATCAAAAGAACCAAACCACCAAAAGCCACAAAGTTTTTCATATAGATCGAAAGTAGCAGTTTCGTTGGCGACAAAAAAGAAAAACCCCTTCCGAAGAAGGGGTTTGACGCGCTGTAGATTTAAAAGAAATCTACTGTTAGTAAATTTCGTGAGCCAACGGACGGCGAGGTGCTCTGAAGTACGTTCTCGGAGATAGCTCTAAGAGGTCAGCGAGCTTTTCCATGTAAACGCAAGCGTAACGATCTAGTTGATAAGCGAAATAACTTTCTTCGTTACCTGCTCTCATCAATTGACCCCAGTTGCCGTTGTACATGGCCTGTTGCTTTTTGATTAACTGACTGATTTGCGCATCGATCTCAGAAATAGTTTTCTGAAGAGTTTCGATTTGTGCTTCATTCACGTCAGCGGCCTTTTCAATTTTTCTTGTCATGATCTCTGTCAATTCGTCTTCAAGAGGTTCTTTTTTCTTCATAAGAACTTCGATCTCTTGATTGATAGGCTCTGCTTTTCTGTTGTTTTCAACTTCAACATCAAGCTCTTCGATCACCATGGCCGTTCTCCAGTTACAATCCTTTTTCAAACGAAGGATATCACCATAGATATGGTCACCGATGTACAAGATGTCATCGCCAGCCAAATCAAGATCTGCGGTGAATTTCTTAGCGTTACCGCCTTGGTAAATTCCCGGAGTCAGTTTGCCTTCCATGTTCGTCATTGTTCCATCCGCCGGATTCACGCGAAGGTACCTTTGGCTTTCATAGAAGAATTTTGGTTTTGATGCGAAAGTGATTACGATCTCGAATAGATCCTGCCAAGATTTGTGCTCTTTCAAGAACGGTTGAATCGCATAATCCAAAAGCAATTTCGTGTAGTGGTAATCAGAGTTCGTCAAGACGAAGATCTTTTTACCGTGACGACGGAATTTCTCAAGATTTGCAACAAGGCCCGCATCTTTTACGATGTAATGATCCAAGTTGTTCTTTACGACTTCTTTCAATGATCCGTCACGATGGGCCTCATCCAAAGCATCCAAAACATCATCGGCAATCTGAACGTATTCAGGATATTTGTTTGCAGTGTCTGTGTCTTTCAACTCAACAATTTGCGCGATCAAATTCGCCAAAGAGATCGAGAATGAAGTGTCTACCGCCAAGTAATCGTTATTAGACAAGTCGATGTAAGTGGATTTGTACAACTTTTGGTGGGTTTTAAAATCCAATGGCTTCAAGCCGTGATAGCTTGCGCGAATCGCTGTGTAGCGATTCAGTTTCAAAAGATTTCCCATCTTACGGTCGATCACAAGTCCGCGAATCGCGAAGTTATAATCGAAAGTCAGCTTGCGCAAAGTCTCTGGGTAGCCACGCTTAACCAGTTTGTCGATCATTGTCGTGTGGGACAAACGCTCGAAGTTCTCACTGTTGTAGCGAACCAAAGTGTGGTCCATGTCTACACCTATGTAGCGGACCTTTTTCATATTTAGAGTTCTGTTAACAAAAACTTTTCCAGACATATTTTCTTATCTTTCAGTTGGCAGATGCAGTTGGTTCCACGCAACCATTCCGCCAAGCATGTTATAAACGTTCGAAAAACCATTCATGGATGCGTAAGCAGTGGCCTTCGCAGAACGGCCTCCGCTATGGCATATGAAAACGATGGTTTGATCTTTGGGAAGACTTTGAATGTGCTCAGGCAACGTACCTAGTGGAATCAAATCCGTGCCGGCAATATGGCCAAGTTCGTTGACGTATTCTTCGGGTTGGCGAACATCGATCAACTTTACCTGATTCATTTTTTGTTGAAGTTCAGTAGGAGCAATATCAAAGACACCCTCGAAGTAAGGGTTTTCAGTCTTCGTGTCGAATTCAACATTTTTTGCAGTCATGAGTCCTCCTTGCGTGGAGCTTGTGGCTCGGGACAGACCAGAGCCAAGACTCTAAGAATATCAGGAAACGAAATTTCCTTCAATAAAGAGCCCCTCGCATTCGTGTTATCTCGACGAGGGGCGTAGATTTTTACCAAATTTGTACGCGTTCTGCTTCTGGAAGCGTCATCTTGTCTCCAGCTTTACATTGGAATGTCTCTGCAAAGGCTGGTTGTTGCTTAATTTGCTCATTAATGCGAGCCCAGCCCGCAGCATGAGGGTCTGTTTTTCTCATCAATTTATCAAAATCAGGACGAGTGACCGAGCACCACAAGCGACCGTAGGCAATAAAGAATTTCTTTTTATCTTCAACGGAACCCTTACCATTCGGGAAAGCCGCATTGAAAGCGAAAGTCACGCCCACAAGGTCAGCTGTATTTTCACCTAAAGTCAGGCGGCCATCGTGATCTGCCTTATTGAATTGATCGACCAGTCTAGATTGGCGTTTGCCGAATTCAAGAACGTCTTTTTCGCTCATCCATTGTTTCAGGCGACCCTCAGAGTCGTACTTCGCGCCGTTATCATCAATACTGTGACCGATCTCGTGACCAACAACCGCACCTACGGCACCCAGGTTTTCAATCAAAGAGCCGTCTTTGTTGTAGAATGGATACTGCAAGATACCGATCGGCAAAACGAATTTATTTTCATTTTCACTATAGTAAGCGTTCACAGTCAAAGGACCCATGCCCCAAGCATCTTGGTTTGCTGGCTCATGAAGTTCTTTAATCATTTTGCTGAAGGCAGCTTCACGGTAAAGATGTTTATCCACCATCAAGTCTGTCTTTGTGTATTTACGAACAGGCATGAAGTCCCATTCTTTATCTGTATGGGGTTTCACAAGTTGCAGACGCGCTGTTTTGATTTTTGCGATGGCACCTTTTCTGCCTTCTGAAGAAAGCCACTTGTTATCCTCAAGACCCTTTAAGATCGAAGCGCGAATCGCTTCAGCAACCTCTGTGACTTTTTTCTCGTCAAAGTTCGGGAATACTTGATCAACTAAAGCGGCATCAAGTTCCTTCATAAAGTAATCAGTCACTAGGTCTGTACAACGCTCTTGGCGAACGGGGCGCTTGTCAGGACCGCCGAAATATTTTTTCTCGAAGTCGAAGTTTTGTTGGAAGAACGCAGGGTATGCATCGTCCATTTGATCAGAAAGGTTTTTTACCAGCAGATAGTCCTTCCAAACTTGCAAAGGACGTTTTGGAAGTTCTTCGTTCATGAAAGTTGCGGATTCTGCAATCGGATTACTAACCAAAGCTTCCTTCGGAGCTTTTTTGAAAAGCATATCGAATTTCAAGTTTGGATACTTTTTTTCTGTTTCTTCTTGGGTCATCAAGTGTCTTTCGCTCCAACGTTGACGGCGTTCCGCAGCCACCGGATATGTCTTGATGAAGTCCTTTTCCATGTCGATCACGCCTTGCGCCCGCTTTTCCGCCTCGGAAGCTTTAATGCCAGGATTGATCGCTTTGAAGAATGAAACTAAAAGTCTTTTGTAGTCAGCCATCAAAGCGGCATTTTCATAATACTTATGGTCCGGCAAGTTCATCATGTTGCCGCCGATGATGATGTTCAAACGCTTTGGGTTATCCAAATCCGGAGTGTTACCCATCCATTGGAGTGGACTGAAGAAGCCCTTCGGAGTTTGCGTATTTACGTAAGTTACCAGGTCTTCGACAGTGTCGATCTCTTTCAAGTCTTTCTGAAGTTTTTTGACTTCAGCTTTTTCAGAACCAGCACGAGCTTTTGGGTCCATGCATGCCATGTACATATCACGAAGTTGCTCTGTGCGTTCGTTCAATCCCTTCTTTGTTGGAAGCTCGGCCATGAATTTCTTTTTAACTTCCAAAAGTCTTTCGCGTGAATCGCTGAATGCAAACAAGTGATGGCTGCGATCGTCACGAAGTTTGAAAGAAGCTTCTACTTCTGAACAAACGTATTTGTGAAAGTCTTCACAAGGGTTGACTGCCGGATTCAAAGGAAATTCACGCTTTTCTGGAATTTCTGAAGACGGCGCCTTGGCAAAGACAGGGGATGAAATAAGAGATGCTGAAATCAGCAACGCTGACAGAACCTGATGAGTCATTGTGTCGAATCCTTTCGAAGAAACATCTTATTTCATGACTGAATAGAGTGAATTGCAATAGCGGTCTTGCTAATGGTCTAGGTGAATGGCATGATCGTCACTCCATGACAAAAGCCCCCGTCGACTTATCTCCAGAACAAGCTACCGCGTTGGATCTTTTAAGATCTGGCGAGAACGTTTTTTTAACGGGTGGCGCTGGAAGTGGTAAAAGTTTTTTAATTCGTCACTACATGAAAGAAGTGGATACGAAGGAACTTCCTATTCTGGCTAGTACTGGCGCCGCCGCTGTTTTATTGGGTGGACGAACTTTTCATAGTTTTTTCGGTTTAGGGATCATGGAAGGTGGACCTGACGCCACTTATGAAAGAGCCTCGAAAGACAACAAATTGATGGCGCGTTTACGCAAAGTCGAAGGCGTCATCATTGATGAAATTTCGATGATTCCGGGGCAGGCATTGATGATTGCGGAAGCTTTGACTCAGAAGGCTCGCGAATCAAAGCTTCCTTGGGGAGGCATGCGCATTATTGCGGTCGGTGACTTTGCTCAACTTCCTCCTGTGACGCAAACAGGTCAGCGAGATTGGTGTTTTCTGAATCAAGTTTGGACTGCCAGTGGTTTTCAAACGGTTATGCTGTCTCACAACCAGAGGGTGTCTGACGATTTGTTTTTAGATGTGCTTCACGATATTCGCCATGGACTGAGTACTCCACGTGTTCGCGATTTCCTGAACGAACATTTGCAACAGCACGATCCTGATCACCCGGGTACAAGACTTTTTCCACGAAAATTGGATGCAGAAAAATTCAATCAAATGAAGCTTGGCGAAATTCCTGATGATGAAATCGTGATTGATTCGATTTATTTCGGTTCGGAAAAGCATATCGAGCTATTAATGAAAACAGCCCCGGTACCGGTGAAGCTTGTCTTAAAACTGGGATGTCGAGTGATGTTCCTCCAAAACGATCCCCAAAAGCGTTGGGTGAATGGCACACGCGGTGTTGTCACTGATATCACGGACGACAAGATCACTGTGAAAAAAGACAATGGCCGTGAAGTGCAGGCCGACAAGTCACAGTTTTCTTTGCAAGATGCTGAGGGCAATATCATGGCTTCGGTCATTCAATTCCCATTGGCCCTTGCTTACGCAACAACGATTCATAAAAGCCAAGGTGCGACCTTAGATGATCTTTGGTGTGATATCAGTCGTTTGTGGGAACCGGGTCATGCTTACGTAGCTTTAAGTCGGCTTCGCTCTGCTGAAGGGTTGCATCTTATCGGATGGAATCCACGTTCGATCATCGTAGATCCAAAGGTTTTAGAATTTTATAAAAAACTAGAGAAATAAGAATGAAATCTTTTTTTGTGATTTTATTTTTGCTATTTGCTGAAGGTGCGTTTGCGGTGATTTCTCCTTTTCCGGTGGGTCATTTAGAATCTTTCATGGCAAACACTGGCGCAGCTCTGGAAGACTCGCCAGGCAACGTGATTTACAATCCGGCAGGCTTGGGATTTCGTGAAGCTAAAGAATTGAATATCTCTGTCAGCGGGAATGCCTTAGGTCAGCAGCATTTTCAATTAGAGGGTCTTGAACAACAATCCAATGATTTGAAACTTCGTCCGTTGCTGACAGCTGGGATTTATCCGATTGCTGATGGCATGGGTGCGGTTTTCGTAGCGAATCCTATTTCGTTTAAGATATTTCAGGGCACGCAATCTGAAAGTGGTGCAGCTCAAGCTAAAGCCAACGTTACGGTGGATACTGATAACATCGCGGCTGGTGTCTCTTATGCGCGCAATCTAAATTCGAGTTTTTCATGGGGAGTTTCGACAGGGGTCACGTTTTCGTCGACGGAAACTTACGCATATTCTTCTTATCAAACAAGCTCTATCGCGGCGACTGAATATCAAGAGTCACACACTAAAAATTCAGTCATTTTTCTTATGCCAGGAATTATGTGGAAGATAACTCCTGACTGGACTGTCGGAGCTTCTATGAATTTTACTCCTGTTACGCTGAATGATGAGGCATCGCGCGTGGACTCGGTAACAAACTCCGCAACGCCAACGCAGATCAGTCAAACCACGGTAAAGTATAAAACTAACTCGAAAGAAGACCCTGATGTGCTCTTGGGAACTCAGGTGCGATTAGGACTGCATCGTCTGTTCACTGACGTCGCATACAATGGTGTCGAGTCTGCTCAAAATGAAAATGGAGTGAATACGACTTCCTCTGCATTTTGGTCTTATAGTGTCGGATGGAAGTACGACAGAGCCGGACAATTTCAACCAATGGCAGGGTTGGGTTATGCTGATCGTGTGATTAGCACGGACTACATTGCGACAGCAGGTTGTTCGATTTTAAATAGAGCGAATGAGTTGATACTCGGCTTGTATTATACGAAAAGCGATTCACGCTCTTCTACAGATTCTTCATATGACAGCGTGGGCGTGATGTTTTCGTCGAGCTTGAATTATTAAAGGATCCACATCAGGTCGCGCATCATGCCAATGAGGATAATGATGCCAATGCACTGAAGGGCGAGTGCAAAGTAAAACCAACTTGGATTTTTTTGTTTGTTTTGTACTGCCACAATTCCCCCGATATTTTTGAATCGGAATAAATGTCATAAAACATCATCGAATTTATGTTAGGTCTGGAACATTTTAATGTTAGGGATTAATACGATCTCAGAATGAAGCGTCAGGGAGTCTAAGCTGTTCTTCTTGAATCTGGATGCAAATGAGGTTACGGTCACTTGTTGGGTACTTTCCCAATAATTACTTTCACTTACCCGATAGAAACAAACTTTGGGAACGGAGGAAAAGTGACCGCGCAATCAGAGAAAAACCCCCTGGGGTTGAAAGGCTTGGACTTCATCGAGTTCTCGGGTCCTGACGCGCACTTTTTCGATCAGGCTCTCAAACAATTAAGTCTTCGCGAGATCGGCCAGGTTCACGGCAAAAATATCAGAGCTTATCGCCAAGGCGATGTGACCTTCCTTGTGAACTGTGAACCGCAGACATTGGCCATGGAGTTTGCAAAAGCTCACGGTCCTTCTGTTTGTGCACTGGGTTTTTTTGTTGAAAATGCAGAAGAAGCTTATCAAAGAGCACTCAATCGAGGTGCTCGTGCTTACGAAGGCAATGAACATCAAAAAGCTTCGACGCTTTTTCCAGCCATCTACGGAGTGGGCGATTCGTTGATCTTTTTCCTCGATGAAAAAAATCAAAACACTTTGTACAAGGAATCTCTTCTGGTTCGTGATGAAGATGCACATCCTGGTGGAAATATTTTGTCTGTCGATCATCTGACAAACAATGTTCCTCAAGGTGAATTGCAAAAATGGTATGACTTTTACGCGAAGATTTTAGGTTTTCAGGACATCTCAAATTCGAAAACTTCTGTGGCTATGCAAGCGCCTAGTGAAAACTTCGTCATTGAAATTCACGAACCTTCCGCTGCGAATATGGAAGTTCTAGAATATTTAAAGGAGTTCAAAGGTTCAGGTATTCAACATATCGCTTTGGCAGCGCAAGACGCTGCAGATCCTGTAACTTGCGGACCCGTTCAAATTGATATCATCAAAAAAGGAGCCAAACGATGGAGCAAATAAAAACTTTGCCCATTCCTGCGCGTGGCACACCCATGACAACCGAGCAAGCGATGCAGCTTGCAATCAGCGAAGCATATAAAGGCGGTCCTCGCGTCAGCCCGAATCCTCTTGTTGGTTCCGTAGTTCTTGATAGCAAAGGAGGATTTTTACAAGCCGGTCACCATGAGTTTTACGGTGGTCCTCATGCCGAAGTGAACGCTCTTAAGAATTTATCTGCCGATGTCCTTAAAGAGGCTCATGTCATCGTGACTCTAGAGCCTTGTGCTCATGAAGGGAAAACTCCGTCATGTGCGAAGATGATTGCGAAGTTGCCGGTAAAAAAAGTTACCTTCGGTTTGATTGATCCAAATCCTTTGGTGGCGGGGCAAGGCGCACAGATTTTGAAAGATGTCGGTATTGAAGCAGAGGTGTTTTCTTCTGCTGATAAAAAACTAGAAGCCGAAATCAAAACTCAGTTGGAAGAAGTGTGTGAAGCTTTTCTTTGGAACTTCCGTCAGAAGAGAGTTTTTGTCTCGCTTAAAATGGCTAGCAGTCTTGATGGACAAGTGGCTTTGAAGTCTGGCGAAAGCCAATGGATCACAGGTCCTGAATCTCGCGAATACGTTCATTACTTGCGCTCTTGCTATGACGGCATTCTTGTCGGCAAGGGGACGATTGAATTCGATAATCCCTCTTTGAACATTCGGCATCCAACGATTGAAAAGAAAAATAAAGTCATCGTGATCGACGGCGAAGGGGATTTACTTTCCAAATATAGCGACTTGAAACTTTCGGCGCTCCACGAAGGAAAAAATATCTTTTGGTGTGTCGCTGAGGATTTGAAAGAGCAGATCGAAAAGAAGATCTCGAAATTTAAAAATCCTCCGCAAATGGTGTATGTAAAGACAAATGTTGGCGGCGATTTGAATTTGGAAAACTTGCTTGAGCATCTTTATCAGCAGGGGCTTCGTTCGGTGATGGTAGAAGGCGGGGCTTTGACGGCGAGCTCTTTTGTTCAGCATAATTTAGTGAATAGGATTTATATGTTCCAAGCTCCGATTATCATGGGGGCTGGCGGTTCAAGATCTTGGACGGAATCTTTACGTATCAAGCAGATGAAGGATAAAATTCACGTAAATAATCCTCGCTATCAAACTTTTGGTGGCGACTTTATGATTACTGGTACTTTGAAATAGTAGGAGCAAGTCCCATGTCAGAAACAATGACGGCAGATAAATCAGGCATCAATTATCGTTGGACTCGTGCAAGCGATGGCGCATTGGCGGGAGTTTGCAAGGGCCTAGCCCAATCTTTAGGTATTGAAACATGGATACTTCGCGTCATTTGGATTGTTGCGATCCTATGGTTCGGCACTGGGGTTCTTCTATATTTGATCCTGGCAATTTGTCTGCCCCGCGTCGATAGACTGGACCAAGCTCTAGATAGAAAGCTTCTGGGCGTGTGTGCTAGAATTGCTAAGAGATATCAGCTGGAAGTCGGTATCGTAAGAACAGTCGCAGTGTTGTTCTTATTTGTGACTTTCGGATCTGCGATCTTGGTTTACGGCCTTTGTTATTTCTTAGTTCCAACGGCTGATGAACCCCGCAAGTCGCTTTAACAGCGCAGGAGTAACTCAGTATTTATGGGTGATGACAGTAGTAGGTCGATCGTAAAATCCCTCAAAAAAGAATGGGCTCTTTTGATGGAAGCATTCCACGGAGATGAAGAGTCCGACTCAGACGAAGCCTTTGGAAATTCAAACGTCGAAGTCATGAGCCTCGACAAAGTTCGCGAGCTAACCAAAGCCTTGACCGAGGATCGCAAGAAACTCAATCAGAAGCTTGAAACTCTCTCTAAAGAGTTGGACTTGAACTCTGCCAAGCTCGAAAGCTTGCGCTTGGTAGGCGGTGATGACAGCGAAACTCTAAATCGTATTCACGAACTCAATGATCTAGGTCAAACAATGGCCGAAGCCTTGGCGAAATTGGATACGAAGTTGAAAGCAGTCCGTTCAAAAGAAATCGAAATCCAAGAAACCTAAAGGTACGCCGTACCTTTTTGCGATGCTGAGTGTTGTAAGTTCGGAAAATTATCTTTGAAAAAGTAAAAGAGGCACCTTGTGGGTGCCTTTTTTATTATTAGCGAATAAAGAAGAAGCTAATAAAGCTCACCAAACCAATCAGACCAGAGCCGGCGCCCATAAAGAAGAAGAACTTCTTACGGGTCAAAACACCGATCGCAATAACTGCGATAGCTACTTGGAAGAATGTCACAGACATGGCTAAGCGTTCGTGCCAGGTCAGAAGCTTTTCGCTCGCTTCCTCTTTTTCCTTGGCAGCTTCTTGGATACCTTCTTGATCTTTTTTGTATTTCTCGATGCGCTCTTTGATTTTGTCGACTTTTTCGCCATCGGTAGCGTTCATCTCGAGGCGGAATTCTTGAAGTGCGCCTTTAATACCTTTTGCTTGATAGTAAGACCATTGGTCTGAAGCTTTGATTTGTTCAATCATTGCTTCATTCGAGTAATGGCCTGCCAGTAGTGCGCAGATCGCAGCAAAGACGGCTAAAACCGCAGACATCACGGCGCCGATATTAATCAAACTAAAGCCAGCAATTTCAGCTCCGACGCCGTGGCCGTGGCCGCCACCATGACCACCATGAAGGGATTCGTGTTGTAGGTGTTCTTGTGTCTGCTCCAGAGGGACTTCAATCTCTTCCATAAAAATTCCTGATAACGTTGTTACTAACTAACCTTTGTTATCACGGTTTTGATACTCTTTCCACTCTCTCAATTTACGCGTTGCTTGTTGCAGGACTGTTTCAAGAATCACGAGCTCTTTCTTCGTCGGGGTATTTTGCAAAAGCATACGACGAAGAACCGTGAACACATTGATTTTTCTTTGGCGAGTTAGATCAAAACCCATTTCTTCAAGCCAGGTCTTCAATGTGGCCTCGGGATTAATTCCCTCAATGCCTTGAGGGGCTCTGCGGGACTTCCCGCCATCCAACTTCGTGCGATCGCCACCCCAAGCACGACGAAGCGAGAACATGCCAAGCAAAGACGCTTGGGCCAAGTTCAGACTCCAGTTTTCCCCGAAGGTTGGCAAGCATGCACAAAAATTCGCATGTTCAAGGTCTTCTGCCGACAATCCCCAGTCCTCGGGGCCGAAAATCAAGTGAACAGTGTACGGCTCGTCACTGGAATGTTGGAATTGCGGGGAGTGATCTTTGATGTCAGCAAGCACATCATCAATATCGCGAACCTGACGACCTTTTCCATCTCGAGCCGTGAAAGCGATTTTAATACTTTCAGGCTCTTTTTCGAAAAACTCATTCCAACTTTTATAAGTTGTGCGGTTCTGCAAACCCGTTTGTCCAGTTGCTGCTGCTTGTTGGGCGTCGTAAGTGATCTCGCACTGTGGATCAACTAAGATCAACTTGGAAAAACCCATGTTGCTCATCGCGCGAGAAGTAGAGCCAATATTTCTTTCATAGATTGTGCGCACCAGAACGATGCGCACGTCAAAGGGACGTTTCATCTACAGATTTCCTGCTAGGGTAAGTCCGTCCTGGATAAGCTGTTTTGTTTTTTCATCTTTAGAAGCCAAAGCGTGAAGATCCTTCTCAAGCTTTGCTTTTAAAGCAGATTGTGGAGCGCGAGTATTCAAGAGCTCGACGCCTTCAAGACGAAGAAGCCAGTCCTCTGCAAACTCTGAATCGTGAGTCTTAAAGAGTTCAGCAAGTTTCATTTCCAAAGCCGCACCCGTCGTTTTGTCTTCACGAAGTTTGCGAAGCGCACCGTACTGACTTTGCAGTTTCAATTCGCTAGCTGAATATTTCGGAGCAGGAACGCGCTTCGCTACAAAGTCATCTGTGTATCCATAGGCCTCACGATCAGCTGCTCCGCCAAATACAGAAGAAACTGTGCAGCCCAAAGCCATGTCGTATGTTCCCCATTCAGGAGCAAACAATACGCGACCATTCAGCTCGGCCTTCGCATCTTTTAAAGTCAGTAGCAAAGTTTTTCCATCTTTCACCACGCGACCTTGAACAGTTCCAGTCACAACAACACCGGATTCAAATTCCAATTTGGTTTTTCTGCCTGGTTCAACGTTTACGAAAGACCATTCCGAGGCGCTCAAGGAAGAGGGGCAACGACCTGGATAATCTTTCAAGTATCCGACTGGAGTTCCAAAACCATGAGCATGATATTTATTGTCATGACCTTCAAGTTGATGATCTTGATAAGACAACTGCGAAGGGCCATCCAAGCGAAGATAAGCGATCTGATTATTGATTGTGATTGCTTCGACAATTTTGCCGGAAATTTGAATGCCAGAATTTAGTTCTGCGGTATTCACAGACTGCGCTTGGATAGCCTTATTCAAACCTTCAAGGCCACCTTTGCGAAAAGCCATTTGTGAAGCCATGTCCTCAAGAACTTTACCCAGGGTTTTAAAATCAGGAGTCACATACAGCTGAGGTTGTGGCTCAGTGATATCGTAACCCATCTTGATGCAATCAACGCTTAAAGGAATTTTCTTAACTTTTGCATCCAAACACCATTTCGCTTCGCCGACACTTGAAAGCAGGCCTGCACCGAAAAGTTTTGGCGATTTCAGATCGCCAATCAAACCATACTCAGCTGTCCACCAATTCATGCGGCCCAATTCGGAGGCTTCAGAAACATGGGAAATACTTTTGCTAACGCGATCCAATTTTTCTTCAGAGGCTTTGATTTCCTCTTTCGTTGAAGAAGGATTTTCTTTGATATCAGAAAGTTCGCGAATCGCTTCGTAAAGATCTAGATCTTCCTTGCTAATGATCGCTTTCTTTGCGACTTGAGCATACTGACGAAGATACTCAGCAAATTCAGGATGAACCAAGATTGGTGCATGCCCTGCGGCCTCATGAACAATGTCAGGGGCTGGAGTGTAAAGCAAGTGGTCCAAAGTTCTCATGTCAGAGGCAATAGGCAAAACACCTAACGATTGTAACTCCATGAAGGCAGCAGGCGGAATAAATCCGCTGACAGGATAAGCGCGCCATCCGAATTCTTGGATTTTTTTGCTGATGTCATCAATATGTGGAATGCGCTCAACATCAATGCCTGTCTTTTCAAGTCCATCAAGGTAGCACTCATGAGCATTCACGGAAAGAAACGCGCGCAGTTGACGCAAAATATAGCGCCACACGGCTTGATCAATCGGTGTGTACTTTTCGTAGTGTTGTTCTACGACGTATTTTCTTAAGTGTGGGGGTAGAAACTCAATCTCCATAAATCATCACCCTTAAAGAGTTGGATCTTCTTTTGAGAGATAATTTTTCACATAGTCATCTACAGCTTTTTCCAATGGCCATTTTGCAGGACTCATCCCTGCAGCGGCCCATTTGTCTGTTTTTGCTTCCGTATAGTACTGATATTGGCCGCGAATGTTTTCAGGCATCTCAATCCAGTTGATTTTAGTTTCTTTACCCATCGCATGGAATGTTGAATTTGCAAGATCCAACCAAGTGCGTGGCTTGCCGAAGCCCATGTTATAGACGCCATTCTTAGGCATTTTTTCCATCAGTTCGAGCATCCAACCTGTCACGTCTTTGATGTAAACGAAGTCACGCATGAATTCGCCATCTTTGTATTCTGGATTTGCCGATTTGAACAAAGCCAAGGTGCCAGAGTCTTTGATTTGATTAAATGCCTTGAACACAACGCTCGCCATGGCCTCTTTCTTGTGCTCGTTTGGTCCAAACACATTGAAGAATTTCAAGCCATACCAGTGTGGGGGAGTTTGCTTCGGATCTTGTTTCAAAGCCCAACGATCAAAAAGAACTTTCGATTCGCCGTACAAGTTTAAAGGTTTCAACAACTCAGGATCCGTTGTATCATCAAAACCAAGTTCACCAGCACCGTATGTTGCGGCACTCGAGGCATAGATCATGGATTTTTGATGTTTCGTACACCATTCAAAAATTCTTTGTGTGTAGTACGTGTTATTTTCCCATAAGAATTCTTTGTTGGTTTCAGTCGTTGAAGAGCAAGCACCCATATGGATGATCCAAGTGACTTTGGATTTTGCCTCGTCAGTTTCTAAGAACGGCCACAATTCGTCTTTAAGAAGGAACTTTGAATATTGACGCTTCTTCAAAAGATCACGTTCTTTCAAAGAAACAGAGTCCACAGCAACGATGTCGGTCACTCCTTTTCTGTTGAGTTCCCAAACCATCACACTTCCAATAAATCCGTTGGCACCAGTTACAATAATCATAGTGATAAAACCCTATTACACAGAGCGAATTTACTCAAGGAATAAGGGCTGTGGAAGCTCTGTCCAAACCTGCATTTTCTTCATAAAAACGCCATTAGGACCGTACCAATTCGAGATGAGCAGGTACGGCCCTTGCTCTAAAGTGTCACTATCGGGAGGCGATGAGTGTTGCGTTCACCACGTTTTTTCATAATCTCATTGTTAGTGTTGTCCATGGGGGTCAGCCTGACTTTGTCGCGTTCACATAGCGGCGTTTCCAAGGTCAAATCTGTTGACGACTACTGGGCCGAGACGGGGCTCGGCCCAGCGGCCTTGGAAGACCTGATCCAAGACAATACTTGTGGCAGTTCTGAGCGTTACTTCCTGGCCTGTGCAAACTCAATTCTAACTGTTGCCAACCGTTTCAATTTGTCTTTAACCACGAAGGGTGAACTTGTTCCTGTAGATCAGAACGTGTCTGCCGACATGAGCTCTGAAAAAAAGCAGCTCGAGGTGTGGAAAGACTTCTTCAATCAAAATACTCAGGCTGCGATGAAACTTTCTTTCCTCAAGGCATGGAACAAGCTTGAAGAGAAATACATCAGCGAAAAACAATCTTCGATGATGGTGGGCCTTGGTTTGAACGGATTCATCTCTGTTTTCCGTGATCCGCATACTTACTTCATGCCTGTGGCAATGTTCAAAGAGGTTGTTTCAAAAGCCGACAACCAATCCAGTTCTCTGGGAATTACTTTGGGTAAAGCCAATGGTCAGTACGTTGTTCGTAAAGTGACCGAAGGCAGCGCTGCAAAGAAAGCAGGCGTTGAAAAAGGCGATATTCTTGTAGAGATTAACGGCCAAAGAGTCCGTGGTCTAATGCAAGCCCGTATCAGTGAGCTTTTGAAGGGCGATGTTGGAACTGAAGCGATGATTCGTGTTCTTCGCAATGGAGAAAAACTGAAGTTCAAGATGACTCGCACTGAAATCACAGTGGCAACTGTTTCGACTCGCGTGATTGATGGTATTAGACCTATCGGTGTGATCGGCATTAACAAATTCGCCAAGGGTGCCTGTGAAAAAGTAAAAGAAGCTGTGGGCATGGTTTCAAAAGCCAAAGTTCGCGGCTTGTTGCTAGATCTTCGTGACAACCCAGGTGGTCAAATGGAAGAGGCGGCATGTATCACGAGCCTTTTCGTTGGTGGCGACAAAAAAGTTTTCGAACTTCGTTATCTTGACCCAAGCAAAAAGCCAGAGGTTTATTATGGCGGCGAAGATAAAATCTTCGATCGTCCTATGGCAGTTCTGGTTAACGCGGGATCGGCAAGCGCTTCTGAAATCGTAGCGGGTGCCCTTCGTGATTTGAATCGTGCGGTTCTTGTGGGTGAACGTACCTTTGGTAAAGGTTCATTCCAAGAGGGTGAGTACTGGGCGCAAAATAAGAAAGTCGCTTTGTTTGAGACAAAAGGTTTCTACTACCTGCCGTCAGGTCGTTCTCCGCAAATGAAGGGTTTGACCCCGGATGTGGCCGTAAACTTCGACAATATCTCTGTAGGCCGCGAAGAGGATCAGTTTATGAATCCACTTCACGCGCCAGAAAAGGCAACAAAGCTGGCGAAGTCTTTAATTTCGACTCAAGACTGTTTGGATCCTGAAGATGGCAGTTCTTCCGAGGACATGCAGTTAACGAAAGCGCGCCAAGTTCTATTTTGTTCAAAAGTTGTAGCGGGGGCCAATTAATCATGATTACGACGGATCTTTTTAAGCATAAATTCATTCCCGCAAAGAAAAAATCTGATTTTTTAATGATCGTTCTTCATGGACGTGGCGATAGTATTCGTCCGTTCTATGATTTCGATGATGAGCTGAATATTCCAGAAATGAATTATCTTCTGCTGAATGCGCCAAGAAGGTTTTTGGATGGCTATACATGGTACGGTGAGCCTCCGTATCAGAGCAACGGTGTGATAAAAATACGCGAGAAGCTTTTTGATCTTTTGAACGATCTTGAAAATCAGGGATGGGACAGTCAGAAAATTTTCCTCTTTGGATTTTCGCAGGGTTGTTTGATCAGTGCGGATATTGGTATGAACTATCCAAAAAAATTGGGTGGTGTCGTCGGTATCAGTGGCTATTTTAACTTCTACCCTCGGTGGAAAAATAATCTGTCTCAAGACGCGAAAAAAACTCCGTGGCTTTTCACTCACGGACATCAGGACGATATTTTGCCTTTAGAAGAAACTAAATATGGTGTCGAGAAATTAAAAGGGGCAGGTCTTAAGGTGGACTGGGTTGAAATGGATAAAGATCACTCTTTGAAAGACGAAGAGTATCCCATTATCAGACGCTGGGTTCGCGAGAAGTTATCCGATCTGAGATAATTTAAAAAAATTTAATGGGTACATGATCCACGTCATGCAGTCGCCCTTCAGTTCTTCCGAAAGGTTTTGTGTAAGAAACAACAACTAGCGAGGAAACTATGGGCGAAAGTTTTTTTAAATGGGACCAACAGAAACTCACAACACACGTAGATGCGATGGATAACGAGCATAAAAAGCTCATTGATATCATGAATCGTCTGTACGAACGTCATGAAGCGAAAGCTGCAAAGACGGAACTTCAAACTATCGTGCGCGAATTGGTTTCTTGGACTGTGACTCACTTCGATCACGAAGAAAAATTCTTTGATACATTGGATTATTCCCAAGCAAATGTACATAAGAAGATCCATAGAGATTTGATCGAACGTCTTAAGCAGCATGGCGCTGAGTTTGACAAGACGGGTGTTTTAACTCCGGCGTTCTTTCAGTTCTTAAAGACTTGGCTAACGGCCCATATCATGGGCATCGATACAAAATACGGTGTGATTGCCGCCCAAAAAGCTGGCTAATAAAAAGCCCAAGGCTCAACACCTTGGGCTTTTTTCTTTAAATTTATAAATGAATTAAATCGACTCTTTGTGCTCTTCTACAAGGCTGAGTAGCTTCGCGAAAAGATCCATTTTTACAGAGCCACCTTGCGGCTCTTGTTGATCGCGATAGAAACGGCTGACTGGGATTTCTGGCATGCCATTGTGATCATAAACCAAACGATCGACAATCTTTTGGATTTGAGTCAGCGGAAGGCCGCGCTTCTTTTCAGTCAAAATCTCGTCGACCATTTCAATCAAAGCGTTACCAGTAATACGTTTGTCAGAATTTAATTTCTGCGCGCGTTCGCTGATGCCTTTTAAAATAGTCTCAGGCTTTTGCTTGCCAGCGGCAGTGGTGACCATTTCGCGGTAAAGCTTTTGGAAGGACTCAATATGCAGACGTTGCTTTTCGCCCATGCGAGCGTCACGGCTTTTTGCAAAGCTTGAAAGAACTGTTTTAAAGAAGTCTTTTTCAAGCATCCAGCGTTTTTCAAATGGAAGCGGGCTATCCACCAAAAACTGTGGATAGGCTTTCAAAAGATGGCGCATATTGTACAAAGCTGGGTGATTGACCCCGTCGGCCACTTTTTCTTCGTTGCCTGCAACTTTGGCTCTTTCAAAGAATGAGAACTCCTTATCGAACTTTTGGAAAAGTTCTTTGTCAGCAAGAATGTTCTTTCTTTGATTTTCATTAAAGCCCATGCGGTACAAAAGACGTTCAGATCTTTGCTCAGTAAACTGGCTATTGAATTTTTCAACGATTGGATGACGGGCAAAGGCGCGAAGAGGTTTTTTATTCTTCGTCTTAAGGTAATCCACCATCTGTGCGAATACTTGTACGATCAAACGTGCCTTTTGTTTTTGCTCGTTTAAATTTGTAGAAAATCTTTCCACGTCATCATAGCGATATTTATCATGGCGAATGCCAAACTGACGAACGCTGCCGTAATCAATAATGCCAGCGTCAGCTAGGACGTTATCGCCATCCCAATCAAGCCATGCAAAGATATAATCGATATCAAGCTGAGCTGTGAATTCCGCAAATGAAGAGCAAACGCAGTTCAAAAGCTCGTCATATTTGGCAAGGCCCTTTGCTTTGATGTTCCATGATTTATTTGAAACCATGCGATCGATCAAATAATCAGTCGCCGCTTTTAAGGCGTCCCAGCGCTCCTGTTTTAAATATAAGAATAAGTGAGCAGGACGGATTAGGTTCGGTGCCGCGCGAACGCCAATCCCATAGCCTTTACCTAAATCGATCACGCACAATACACGCTCTGTGCGGATGCCCTGAAGATGCATCACCTCAGCTAGGATAGAGGCACCAAGAAGCTCGTCAATTTCCGCAAGACCACAACCGTAACCGAAATCAGTTCCACCAGTTTTTAGGGGCTTCGCAGCTTCGACGGAACCTGGTGCAAGGCGAGTCACCCCAGTCCCGCGACTTGAAACGTCCCAGGTCGTGCCACGATGGGAAACTGTCCCGTTCCAAATTCCACGGCCATCGCCAGAAGTCTTTCCTTGCTTGTTTGCGTGCTGCAATTGCAGGTAGCGAGTTGCCATGTATTTATTTGGCCTGATTGTAGAAGGATCAATGCGACGGTTGGTTAGTTCGTCGTATTCGTTGATGATTTGTAGAGAGAATGTGTGAATTAGTTTTTCTTCAAGCTCTTCGGTCATCTGGTTAGGATGATCCGGCGCTATCAGTCCCATTTCTTTAGCGAGAGCGAAATTGAAGTAAGCGACTTTGCCAGTGTTGAGTTGGCGTACGCGGTAGGCAACGAAGCCGTCCTTCACTGCATCCATCCAAGGATGTCGACCATCAATTTGATCAAAGGACGAATAAAAGTTCGTCACTTGCGAATACTTTTTCAACCCATTGTGCTTCATCGTCATGTTGCTTCCTACGCTCCTTGTAGAAAAATGAGACACGTTCTATATCGGTAAACAAAGACTGCACTTTAATATTAAGCCCGAAAAAAAATCGTCCGAATACTAGACTGGACATAATGAGAGGACATTTTCAGATGAAAACATCGGGCTTTTTACTTCTAGTGCTGCTTTCGACGACGTCCTTTGCAGTGAAGCGTGATCCTGCGGGTCGCTTGCTCAGACCGGATTTCCACGCGGCATCTGAATGCCAAGAGCGACCTGAATTTTTAAGTGAAATGCGTAACGATTTTTTAGGAACCTTGTCTCGCTTGCCAGAAACGGTTTTGGTGGCGCGAGAAGCGGAGTTCTATGTTGAAGGAACCGAAAAAGGTGACGATGTGAAGCTTCATGGCTTTCAATCTTTCTTGTCCCACGAGACCTCTTCTGCAGAAGTGCTATGCGCGAATGCCGCGCCAGACTTGAAAGAGCGGTTCGCTCTGTTTGCGCCAACGCTTATTGATACGCGTAAAGAGGCACGTGTTGGCCACAGTTTGTGGCAATTTCAAATGATGGTCGATTCTGGAAAATATGCTTTCTGGAATATGAAAACTCCGTCGTTTAAACCGAGTCAAAATTTGGAAGATTATCTCAAAGCCTCAGGTGCGACCTATAAGATTTATCAGAAAAGTCATGACGAGTATGAGCTGATGATTGTGAAAAAATCGGACTCTACGACAGAGTATTTATTGATCATTTATGATGCGATTCCGAGCCTGAAATAAGCCCTTGGACCAGATTATTTAAATAAGACGCAAGCAAAGCCACCGTAAGGCGTTTTTAGGTTCGTAACTTGACCTTGGTACAGTCGTGCGACCACTAACTGCAAGCGTCCTTGGTAAGCATAACACCGTAAATCAAATTTAAATGCCTGTGCGCCTGCCGGGGTTTCAAATATTTGCTCTGAGGCAGGAACATATTCCTGGGCAATCGTGTCTTCTTTAATAAGCTCTTGGAAAGTCTTATGACTGATCGATGAGCCTTTATAAGATTGCTTCGAACCGAAGGCGTTCTTAGGTTTGAAGAAAAGCTTCTTACGTTGTGACCAAACTTCCTCGGCAGAGGTAGCACTGACATCATAAGAGCGGGGTACAGCTTTACGTAGTAAGACAATATCAGACGCTGAAAGACCCTGCGCTTCGAAGAAGCCTTCTTGGCTCCAGTCAATCAAGCGCTGCTTATCTGCAAGCAGCAAATATTCGTAAGGATTTGGAGACAGGCAAACGTCTTTCGTAAGAAACTTATCGCGCAGAAGAACACTGCTTGTGTCAGTTAGGAAGAAATCTGTATAGCGGTTGTATACGAACTCAGGATCAAAGCTTTTAAATAAATCACGATAGTCAACGATGCGAGAATCCCAGCCCCACGATTTGAAAAGCTCGTTATACACCAGGAATTCAACAAACAGTCTTTGTTCAGAAGGTTTGTCGTCGGTGATGGCGACTTTCAAATTTGAAGAGGCCTCTTTGCCTTGAAGATTCATTTCCAAAATGATGTCACGGCGAATTTCGTCGAACGTAAAGTCAGAAACTGGCAAAGGGAGGTTTTTAGATTTGTACATCTCGTGACCCAAAGCCAGAAATGAAGCATTGGTGTTCACTTCGATCAATTTCAGATCTTGATTTTCATCAACATGAAAATCGTAACTCATCATGATGGATTTATTGCCTGGATCTTTAAGACCCTTCATCGCAATCAAATCATTATAGTGTGTCTGATAAGACTTCTTTTCGCGCATGGCAAATAATCCAGCAACGATGTCTTGTGCTTGTTGCAGAATAGAAGCGGGCAACTCAACAGTGAATGGAGAAATCAGATTTTCCGCAACAATAGACTCAAGGGGCTCGTTTTGTAACCCCTTGAATGAAGACCTAAGCTGATGAATGAACTCGGTCTTTTCTTTCATATTATTTCAACGGAAGGATGTGAACGTCGCCTTTTTTCCATCCAGCAGCGCAAAGCTCGCCAGATTGGCAACCATGAAGAACTCGTAAAATTTCTTTGGCGTCACGGCCTACAGAGGTATTGTGAATGCCCATGTACTGAATTTTTTGTTCTGGATCAATAATGAAAGTACCACGAGTTGCAATGCCGCGATCTTCAAACAATACACCGTAATCGCGAGCAATACGTTTGGTAAGATCCGCAAGCAAAGGGTAACCCAGGTTGCCAAGATCATCACGCAACCAACGTTTATGCGAATGAACCGAGTCAACACTGCAGCCAATAACTTGTGCGCCAGCGGCGTTAAAGTCGGCCAAATGTTCACGGAATTGAGTCAACTCTGTTGGACATACAAAGGTGAAATCTAAAGGATAAAAGAAAAGGACGACCCATTTGCCCTTGTAGTCGCCGAGGGAAACATCCTTCACCTCGCCACCGTCAAATACAGCTTGAGTTGAGAATTGAGGGGCAGGCTGATGAATCATAGGCATAGACATAGTCTCCTTATATCTGCTACTTATTGATAGCTTTTTGGCTTCGAAAGACAAGCAGAAAAATAGAAGGGTACGCAAGTGAAAATCATCTCATGGAATGTGAATGGAATTAGAGCCTGCCACAAAAAAGGCTTGGTTGATTTCGTAAACAAAGAAAATCCTGATATTTTCTGTGTTCAAGAAACAAAAGCTCACATTGATCAGGTGGAAACAGAAGCCCGTCAGTTGCATCGCAACTATGCCTACTGGTCCTCGGGAATTCGTAAGGGTTATTCAGGAGTCGCAACGTTTTTGAACCAGGAACCGAAAAAAGTGGAACACGGTATAGGCATTCAAGCTTATGATCAGGAGGGGCGTATTGTCATGACCGATCATGGGGCTTTTGACCTTTACAACATCTATTTTCCGAACGGTGGTTCTGGAGAAGAACGGCACAATTTCAAACAGCAATTTTTGAAAGATCTAAACATTCATCTGCGTGAAAAACTAAAAAGCGGTCGCGAAGTGATTGTTGTAGGTGACTATAACGTGGCTCATCAAACGATGGACGTCTTTGATCCCATTCGTCTGTCAAAGGAAAGCGGTTTTCTTCCTGAAGAACGCATGTGGTTTAATTCGTTTTTAGAACTAGGCTTCATCGACACTTTCCGTTATTTCAACCCTAACGCCATCAATCGTTACTCTTGGTGGCTGTATCAGGATTTCTCGCGTATGAACAATCGTGGTTGGAGAATCGACTACATTTGTGTTTCAAAAGGTCTTGAGAAATACCTTACTTCTGCAGATATTTTGGACCAAGTTGAAGGATCAGATCACTGCCCCGTGGTGGCAGAGCTCAGTCTGACTTTATAAAGGATTTTTATGATCGCCATTCCATTTCCATTTTTCATCGCCGAGATCGTGATCTTCTGGTTCGCGGTGGATAAATGGGGCTTTCTAAATACGTTAGGAATTTATCTATTACCGTGTTTGCTAGGATTCATCATCGTCAGCAGCATCGGTCGTGTCGCAATGATGACAATGCAATCGACCGTGATGCGCGGACAACTTCCTGGAAACAAGATCTTGCACTCGGGCGCTATTTTCTTATCGGGCATCTTGTTCATGGTGCCTTCGTTCTTTGCACGTGTTGTTGCGATCATTTTACTATTGCCAGGTCTTCGTCATTTGGCGATCTGGAGATTTAAAATCTTCATGGCAAAGAAGATGGCTTCAGGATCTGCCAGAGTTTTCAATTTCGGCAGCGGTCCGTTTGGCTTCGGTACTGGAATGGGAGGAGGCCCCGGCGGTATGGGAGGCATGGGCAACCAAGGCTTCCGCTACTACGAGTTCCGCAATGACGGGACAGGCTTCCACGACGTCGGCGAAGAACGTGAAGAGCGCGAAATCCACGACGCTGAAGTCTTCGACGTAACCCCCATCGAAATCACCCACGAAGAGAAAAAAACCAAAGATGAGTAAATAAAAAGGCGGTCTTTCGAACCGCCTTTTTTATTTTTAAATTTTGAAACTGATTAATTCGTTGAGGAAACTTTTCTAGTTGCTTTTTGTTGTTGTGCCACAATCGGAGAAAAGTATTTGCGGAACATGCTTTGTCCCAAGTGAGCCGATTTCACTGTCCAGAATTTTCTGTTCACAGTAATCGCAGCAACTGCGATTTTTCTGTCTTCATCCAGAGCGTAACCAACGAACCAGTCTACACGGCCACGAGGGTTGTCACCAGTTAAGTGACCTGTCTTGCCACCCATTTCAATCTCTCTGAATTTGCGATCTTTCAAGATAGGGCGGAATGAACGGCGAGATGTACCAGCCAAAACTGTTTGGCCCATCAATTCACGAAGCTTCGCCGCAGACTCCTTAGACATCGTTGTGCCAGGGTTGAACGACTTACCCTCGTAAATTGTTTTACCGGATTCATCAGTGATGTTGCTCACGAGGTAAGGAGCAACGACTTTACCATCATTCGCTACGGAAGCCGCGATCATGGCACCTTGAACAGGGCTCATGCGATTTGATTTGTTGTAACCAGAAGCGGCTTCAGCCATTTCAAAGCCTTTGCCTGGCGGGATGTAGGCAACACCCATTTCAACCGGGAAGTCCGCTGGGATTTCTTGATTGAAGTAGAAACGACTTGAGTACTCGTTCAAATCTTCAGGGTGAAGATTTTCGATGCTTAAGCGACCGAACGCAGTATTGATAGAGCGAGCGAAAGCATCTTTCAAAGTGATCACATTCGTCCAACGAGTCACACGCTCTGACAACACATTCTTTTTGTAAAGAGTGTGAGCGCCACCGTTGTAGTGAATTTTGTGTTCAGGATTAACCCCAGCTTTGTCCACCGCGGCAGTCGCAGTTACGACCTTAAAAACAGAAGCGGCAGGGAAAGTAGCCTGCAAATTCATATTCGTTGCGTGGGCGTCATCACGTTGGAAGCTCGACATCGTCAAAACTTCACCCGTTGTGGCGTCGATCACGAAAATAGCGCCATAGTCAGGTTTATAAGACTTCAAAAGATGATCCGCTTCTTTCTGAAGGTCTTCATCGATCGTGTACTTCACTGTAACGTTTTGGTCTTTGCCGTCCCAATTGAGCTTCATTTTCGTTGGAAGCTCGTTAGTACGAGCGGCATTTGCGAAAAGCTTTGCCACGTGAGCACGGTCTTCAAGTTGAGAGTTAGTTTTTTTCTCGGCTTGCGCGGCAGGGCTCTCAGAGGCGGTGTAGCCCATGAGGGAATAAAGAGCGACAGCCGAGGCGCCAGAAAATACGAATAGTTTTAGGAGCTTAGATTTCATTTTGGATCGCATTCTTATATGCTAGCATCAAGTTTTTGCCACTTTCAAGGCCATTCTCAGAAGAAGTCACGGGAAACTCAAGACAGATGTGCCTTTTGTGACTGTTACTGCGTGACTCTCTTCGAGACTTAGACTAAAGACTATGGGCCATGAAGACTAAAGAAAGAATTCTCCTTACCTCCATCGAACTCTTCAACCGCAGCGGCGTTGTCGCGATCACGACTAATCACATCGCAAAGGCGATGGAAATTAGCCCCGGAAATCTGTATTTCCACTATGACAACAAGGAAGAAATCTTAGTTGAGCTATTCAAAAGAATGGCCAAAGACACTTACGACGTATGGCGCCCTCGCCGCACTAAAAAAGTGACTCCTTTAGAGTTCATCAATGAAAACTTTGAACTTTATTGGCGCTATCGCTTCTTCCATCGCGAGATGTATGCGCTTCGCCGTAAAGACACTCAATTGGCGAAAATGTGGCGTGACCACATCCAAAAAATGATGAAATTGATGGTCATTCTTTACCGCCAATGGGTGAAAGATGGAAAAATGGCTAAAATCGAGCAAGTCAGCGAAATGCAATACATCGCCGAATCTTTGCTAGCCATGGCGACGACATTCCTTCAATTCTTCGAATCCGCAGAAAAACAGCCGGGCAAACGCACCATCGAACGCGGTAAACACCACGTTGCACGTCTTTTGTTGCCCTATACTGCTGGCGAAACAAAGAACGAGTTTGAAAAATTTCTTAAGGCTTAGCCTAAAATGTCACCTCTAGTGTCGATTAATTCGATCTGAGGTGGCAAAGCGCTTGCTTAGTATCCAGGGACAACATCGAAAGGTCCCTGGATATGAAAGCTCTTTTCTTCGCTTTAGCTCTAATGACAACTTCGCAAATGGCTCACGCTTCCGAGTGTGGCGACCTTAAAAAAGAGCTAGCAGCTATGCAAGAAGCCCAAGTTCAGATCATGAACAGCCTGGTATCCAACCACGAAACCTTTGCATCGTCTTTAGAAGAGTACTCTGACTTGGTCGGCGACTCTTCAACAGCGTCGTCTTCTAAAATTATCTCCAAAAATATGAATCAATCAGCGAAAGCTTTCCGTGCGCGCGGGGTTCAAGGTAAGCGCATGGCGAGCAATTTAGAAAAGGCCACTGCAGATTTAATGGGGCGAGTGGCGGCTTGTCTAAAATAGGTAGTCTACCTTCCGGCTTCGCCGGAATAGTTACTGTTTGATGTAGTAGCGGGGATCAAAGGTGATCGGGCGCTTCTCGGGGGAGAGTGCATCGTGATCCGGTTCGAGGCGACCGAAGTAAAGTAGGTCGCCTTCTATTTTATAAATACCAAATCTTTTGTTTCCCGGAGTCGCCATTTGAAGAGCTTTGCCTCCGGTGATGATAGCGCAACGAAGGCCTGTCACGTTTCTTTCTTCATTCAATTTCCAGTCGTAGAACCCACAAACCGTGCGGCTATTAAAATCCTGGATCATCAAATCATCTTTCAAAGTGATTGTGACTTTTTGATACGTGAAATCCATGTTTTGGCCGTCGATTGTGAACGTGCCCAGGTTGCCAATAGTCATCAATGGTTGCGAACAATCCGGCTTATAGAAATAGTTCTCTGACAACGTCACGTCTTGGCCGTGGAAGGCTTCTTCGCGAGTTGCTTGTGTCTGGCAGGGTTGAATCCAATGGCCCTCTAATGAAGGTAAAGAAGGTTGCGCCCATAGAAATTGACTCAAAAAGAGAATGTTCAGCATTGGATGGGGCTAACAGTTTCCTTTTGCCAAGCCAAGGGCTAGAATCTTAACGCAACGTGAGTTTAGCCGCGAAAAACCCATCTGAAGCGGTTTATACTTGTAAGAAGCTAACTGGTAGTGCGTCTTTAGAGTCTTTAGCCTAGTCGCAGCATTGTCCACAGTCATGAATTCGTCAGGATTTTCCATCGCTTAGTTAATTTTAAGTTAATGTAAGAATATTTACTTGCAATATTTACATGCTTGGAACCTAATAGGTCAGTTCCAAATTGGCACTTAAGCTCGGAAGGAACGAGGGGGGCAATATGGCTATCTCTGAAAAGCTTGTCGGCGAATGTAGACAAAGACTTTTGCAAACGAAGCAGGACATCCTCAATAGAGTGAAGGAAGCTCGTTTGAATCTAGACCAGAACGAGGAAAAAGGCGGAGACGAAGGCGATCAAACAGTTCGCGTCTTGGCTGAACAAGAATTCCTAAGTATGCACGAAAGACTTCGTGGTCAGCTTATGGAAATCGAAAGCGCTCTAGCTAGAATCGAAAATGGATCTTTCGGCTACTGTGAAGAGACAGAAGAAGAAATCGAACCAGAAAGATTGCGCGCGATTCCTTGGACACGTTTGAGCATTGAAGGCGCGGAAATCCGCGAATCAGTGAACAAGCGTTACGCTCGCGGCTAGTTTCGGGCGAGACACAAATTTAAATAAAATATTTATCCTAGAGGGGTAAAAGGGGACGAGCGCGCAAGCATTGTCCCCTTTGTTATTTTTAGGGCCATCTTTCGGCGATAATAGATAGCAACGGCCAATGAGTGCCGTGCTCTACCAAAAAAATCTCTGCCAAGCTGATCAAAAAGAGTATCGACATAAAGTACACCAGAATCTTCATGGGACCTCCTGCTATGGTAGTAAGCAACAGGAGTGCCAATACAAACTGACACCGATTTACATTTGCGATTCCCTTGGGGTTTACAAAAGAAAATCCTTTTAGGTTTTCTTAATGAGTTTGTCTTACTATTTAGCGCGCTCTTTATGTCTGAAAAAATATAACTGTCTCCAAATTGACTGTTAACAGTCGGGGGAGACTTTATGATCAGCACAAGATCGTGGCTGGCGTTTGCTTGCGCCTGCCTTATCGCGCCCTATACATTGGCCGCGGAAGAACAGAATCAAAGCAGTACAAACACGACGTCGGCAAATGTTGCACAGGCGGCAGCCGCGCAAAAGGATTCTGTTGAAGCAACTGAGCCTGCGGCAGAGCCCTTTAGTTTTGCCGACTTCACTTGGCTAAATGGTAACAACCGCCAGAAGTCGGCGTTGCTCGATTCCAAATATTTTACGGGATCGTTCTTGGCTGACACAAATTATGTGTATGACTTCAATCGCCCGAAGGATCACACGTTGGTGGGCTCGACCTCTTCAGGTCGGACGAATGAAGTTCAATTAACACAATTAGGAGTCGGTGGAGATTTCCATTATCAGCATGCTCGTGGTCGTATCATGACTCAGTTTGGAATGTACTCGAGTATGACTCCGCGAAATGACGCCTCAACGGCGCGCGGTCAGTGGGATATGAACACAGCGTATCGCTATATCTCTGAAGCGTATGGCGGTTACCACTGGGATAAAATGAATGGCATCAATTTGGATGCGGGTGTCTTTATGTCTTATGTAGGGCTGTTTAGCTACTACAATGCGGAAAACTGGGCGTATCAAGCATCTTATACTTCGGCGAATACACCGTGGTTCTTTAATGGTTTGCGCTTGCAGATTTTCCCAACGGATCGTTTGAAAACAGAGTTGTGGTTGATCAATGGTTGGCAATCATACGGTATGTTCAATGAGGCTCCGGGTGTAGGTTATCAAGTGGCTTATCGTCCGACGGGTGATTTGTCTTGGGTGTTCAACGGTTATGTGGGTTCAGACACTTTGAATACCCCGGGCAGAACTCGCTACCATAGTGATAACAGTGTTCAGTATAAGTACGTGGATGCACCGACAAAATTTATTAGCAAAGCTGCGTTTTCTTTGACGGCAGATCTGGGCTGTGAAGAAGGCGGTGGCGTGAAATGTTCTGGCGGTGACAGTGCAACACCAAGTCAGTACTTCCTTGGTTTCATGGCTTACAATCGTTTGTGGTTCGATCATAATCAATTCGCGCTCACTTTGGGGGCGGGTATGATTAACAATCCGGGCCGTTATCTTGTTTTGATTCCGCCAATTCAAAGCTCAACTCCAGGAGCAAGTGGCGGTTCCAGTGCGACAAATACAGCTGTGGATGGAAATGGGAATCCGTACTTCTCGCAAAATCCTGGTGATGATTTCCGTGCGTGGGATGCTTCTGCCACATTTGATTACATGCCAGACGATATGGTTACATTCCGTGCTGAGTTCATACATCGCGAAGCGAATGTTAATTATTTTGCAGGTCCTGGTGGTGTGACGTCTCCTGATGGTTTGAATACGACGGCTCATCCAGCGGGTTGGGAGCCTGATTTAGTGAAGCATGAAGATCGCATCAATCTTGCGATGTTGGTTCGCTTTTAAAAAAGGATTTTTGGAAATTAAATCCGCAAGTTTTGCTATTGGCCTGACGGTTACAAGAAACTGTTAGGCCAATTTGTTTTTTGCACAAGAATATCCACAATCTGTTGAAGACCTTTGGCATCCGTTTCGTCGAACCGATTTAATATCGGTGAATCGATATCAAGAACCGCAATGACTTTGTCATTCTGAATAAGTGGAATCACGATTTCGGATTTGGAAGCGCTATCGCAAACGATATGTCCCGGAAATTGATCTACATCAGCGACAAGTTGAACAGTTTTCGTCTGCGCAGCCGTTCCGCAAACTCCTTTGCCGAATTTAATTTTTGTACATGCAGGTAAACCTTGGAAGGAACTTAGAAGAAGCTCGTTGTTGTGAGCGACATAGAAGCCGATCCAGTTAATAGTTGGAACATGTTGTCTCAAAAGTGCAGAGATGTTCGCAAGATTTACGAACCATTCTTGCTCAAGCAAGCCCGTGGCTTCGGATAGAAGCTCTTTATAAAATGCCGATTTATTTTGATAAGAGATCGTGTGAGTAGATGCTTCCATAACAAATGTATGTATATCACAAATCTAAGGACCAGATTGATTTTTAAATGTGTGACTCACAAAATCTCGATGCGTAGTCTTATGAATATGAGAAAACCACAGCTTGTTTTGGCACTTTTCGGTTTAAGCGTGGCACTATCTGGCTGCGGCGGGCTGGAGTACTCTTTGTCCGCCGCAGAGACTTCTACTTCAATCCCTGAAGAATTTTATTATCACACTTCGGGCAGTTGCACTGACGGGTCATTCTCATTCAAGGGCCTTCAAGGTGGCGGCATCATGTTATGGACTGATCCAGCAAATGTTTTAGTCGGCCAAGTGGAATTGTATTTATCAAAAGATTCCACCTATACATTGAGATATCGTGAATTCACTTTCGATGCACAAGCCTATGATACGCAAGTTTCCGGAGGCGTAGAGGTGGATGATAAAACCGGCGTGATTGCCTTTGAAAACCTAGGGAATGCGTTTATCACAACAGAAAATGGTCGCCAAGTTCTGCAAATGACATTCAATCGTTCAATCAATAATTCATTGCTAAAAAATCAGTCGGTAAATTTTCGTACAGCAAGAGTGAGCGACCCTAGCGGTACCACGGTGCCAGACTATTGCCACTACAATTAGAATTTACGAATAAGTCCAACAACAATGCCGCGAATTTCAACTTCCTCTGGATCAAACCACATCGATTTCATTGTGGAGTTTGACGGACGAAGTTCTACAAGTTTAGCGCTAGAGCCGCTGTCGGGGCGCGAGCGAAGATAGAAGCGTTTGACGGTTGCTTCATTGTCGACAGTCGCGACGATAATGTCTCCGTTCGTCGCAGATTTTTGTTCCTGAATCAGGATAATGTCTTCATCAAAGATTCCATCTTCGATCATTGAATCCCCTTGGACTTTCAATGCGAAAGACTTTGATGGATTGCGAACCATAGATGGTGGAACGTCGACAAATTCGTCGTGTTTAATTGCTTCAATAGGTTGTCCCGCAGCGACCTTCCCAAGAAGGGGAAGGGACAGGATCTCATCACGAGCCTGGAGGAGCTTAGTGCGAGGAGATCCCGTCGTCGTCGAGACTTTTGCTTGTAGATGCTCTTGCACTGCTGACGCAGAATGGAGCACCTGAATCGCCCTCTTCTGGTTTTGCGGATTCGCGATGTAACCCTTCGTCGTCAATTGCTTCAGATAGTTCTGAACAGAATTGAACGATGCCAAACCAAAGTGGTCCTTAATTTCTTGATATGACGGAGAAACTCCTGAACTTAAGAGTTGCGCCTCGATAAACTCGAGAACGGATTTTTCTTTAGGTGTCAGTGGTGGGAGGGGCAATTTCTTTGTCATAACTTACATATGAAATTACAGTGTAAATAATGTGTAAGTCAAATGTCTTTTTTCAAGGTCCAGGAAGATTTTTTCGATACGAAACGCTGTCCCAGATTAGTGAAGAAGAATCCAACACTTCCACATCGACACTAAAAGTCGAAGCTCTGGCGATTCGGCGAATTTACACTTCATGTCTTGGAGAAATTGATGAAGGGGCGGGCAGGAAAATACTTTTCATAGAAGCCTCCTTGCTGACCTACTTTATTGAGCAGAGATCAAACAAGGGACTCTATGAATAGTAAGAGGCTGAAATTATTCAGCGCGAGCGCACTCTTTTTTATTTTCTACGCAAGCGGGCTTAATTGAAGCCACTTCAGGCTTTGCCTCTGAGGCAACCTGTCTAATTTGAACTGGTGGCGTTATATTTTTCGCCTGGCTAACTGGCGCCATGGAGCAGTTTTGGTAAAACAGTATCACGATGGGATTAATTACCAACATCGCGACAAAACTGAAACCACCTCTATTGATCATACGTTCCTCCGTCTGAGTCTTTAAATCCACACCCAATGTCTAACGGACAAAAGTCAGCAAGACTTTAGTCATTTTGTAAGGATTCTCGGAGAATCTCGCAGATTCTCAGAAGGAATCAAAAAAAGGCGCTTTCTCATCTTGAGAGATTGCAAAGACCCAGAGATAATAGAGGGGTGAAGACGAAGATCCGCCTCCTTTTAACAAGTTTGTTTTTTGCCTGTGCTGCCACGACAGCTCATGCGGAATTTGCCAACCTTCAAGAAGCTTGCGTAAATGATCTCAAAAAATTTCCAGGCGTTTTCGATGAGAAACTTTTGAAGCAAGCCTGCGAAAAGGCCCTCGTGGATGCTCAATGCGTAAGTGTTGAAGGCCGACCTATTTATCATTATGAAAAATTGACGACTGAGCCTGGAGCTAAAAGAGTTCTTGTATTCAGTTTGATCCATGGAGATGAAACCCCAGCAGGAGCCGTAGGACGCTACTGGATGGAGCGTTTGGAAGCCATTGCCCCAAGAAATTCTTGGCGGGTGATTCCAGTGTTAAATCCTGATGGTGTGAAATATAAAACTCGTACGAACGCGAATAAGATCGACGTGAATCGCAATTTCCCAACGAGAGATTGGGATACTGCTGCGATCACAAATTGGAAACGCACGACGGGTGGAAATCTGCGTAGGTTCCCGGGTAAAGAAGGTGGTAGCGAGCCAGAAACGAAATGTGCTCTTCACCACATCGAAGAATTCAAGCCGGATTTCATCGTATCTGTACATACACCGTTGAAGGTTCTAGATTTCGATGGACCTAAAATGATGACGCCACCAAAGTTTGACTATCTTCCTTGGAAGAGTTTGGGAAATTACCCGGGCAGCTTAGGCCGCTACATGTGGATGGAAAGAAGTACTCCGGTGTTAACGATGGAACTAAAGGAAAATCTTCCACCGAACTACGGGCCATTTGAAAAACTTCAAGATATCATCGGAACTTTGGTGAAACTTGAGGCTCACAAAAATACGGCCGCAGTCAAAAAGAGTTCCTTCCTGCCGCTGGCTCTTGATAGCAAAAATGAAAATTAAAAAGAAGGCGACGGTTATGTCGCCTTCTTTATTTCCGATAACTCTATAATTCGCGAAGTTGCTTAAAAGCCGAAAAGTTTTTTCAGCTCTTTATCGACTTCGGGTGTGATCATGACTTTTAATGCGCCCAAGTTTTCTTGAAGCTGTTCGATGTTGGTCGCCCCCAGAATCACACTAGTCATTCCCGGTTGAGCCGCAAGCCATGCTAAAGCCAGTTGACTGCGACTGCATTCAAGAGAATCAGCAATTTTTTTCATCTGACGAACGCGCTCGATGTTTTTTTCAGTATAAAGATTGTCTTTTAGCCAATCCATTTTCGATAAGCGTCCTTCGGAGACTCCATGGTCGTATTTTCCAGTCAGCATGCCTGAGGCCAGTGGTGACCACGTCACAAGGCCCATGCCGTGTTCGATAGCTTTCTGTTGGACATTGGTTTCAAATTTTTCACGAGCAAGAAGACTGTATTGTGGTTGTTCGACTTGAGGCTTGTAATAACCGCGTTCGTCACAGATATCCATGGCCTCTTGAATCTGCTCTGCGGTCCATTCACTCGTACCCCAGTAAAGAATTTTACCGTGATGAATTAGATCATCCATAATGCGAATTGTTTCCTCGACCGGAGTTTCTGGATCATAGCGGTGACAGAAGTAAATATCCAAGTAATCCGTTCCAATACGCAAAAGACTTTTGTTCACAGATTCTAGGATGTGTTTTCTGGAAAGTCCGCGATCATTGATGTCTTCACTCATCGGCCAAAAAACTTTTGAAGAGATCACAAGTTCGTTACGAGGAAGCTCTTTGAGCGCGGCCCCCATCATGCGTTCGGATTCACCTTTTGCATAGACATCGGCGATATCAAAAAAATTTACGCCGGAATCAAAAGCTTGGCGCAAGATACTTCGCACGGAAGTGAAGTCTTTGACCGAACCACCGAACGTGGTCCATCCTCCGAGAGAAAATTGACTGATTTTAAGTCCGCAGCGCCCCATGTTTCGGTAGGGCATATTAGGGTTAGACATGGACAACTCCTTGATAGCAAAAGTTTGCTACCATAAGTCACCCATGTCTAGGTTCGTACTAATGCAACAAGGGGTGTTGCATGTAGTGATTTATTTCGATGATACGATCTTGCTGACTGATAACAGAATCTTGAATTGCTACCAATTCTTTCATCAGGTTATCCTTCGCCATTTTAATCGCTTGATAGATGTCTTCGTGCACACCTTCAGCTTCAACTTTGGTGTCGCCCTCTTTTAGAACGATCGCTATACGGAATAGCTTTTTTAGATCGTCCGCAGAGAAGTCGCGTCCCTCTGTTTCATACTGAAGCGCGAGTTTTTTCGGATCTCTGGCCACGACGGTGACTACCGTTTGTGGGGTTACAAAGCCTTCAAACTCCGCGATCTGCTGGTAGATGAATGACTTAACATCTGGGTTTTGCTCGATAAGTTGTATGGTGGGGTTCAGAAGGGTCGTCATAGGCGGCCTCCTTTTCCTCTTACTCCTAGTTTAACAATGGGTTCAAAATTTGTCTGGTCAAGTTCGACTCGGCATGAAAAATAAATTGAAAACTAATAGGATTGATTTAGAATCCCGAACCTAGACCTTTGTCATGTGTCAGAGTGAGATGGAAGAAAAAAGCGAGATCAAATTACATTCATCATGGAAATCAAAGCTTCAGTCTGAATTCGAAAAGGATTCAATGAAGAAGCTGAAGGCCTTTCTGCAAAGTGAATACAAAGCAGGGAAGAAAATCTACCCGCGTGGTGATGAGTATTTTGCGGCCATGAATCTGACTCCGCTGGAGAAAGTAAAGGTTGTGATTATGGGGCAAGATCCCTATCACGGTCCTGGTCAAGCCCACGGTCTGAGTTTTTCTGTTCAGGACGGCGTTCGCTTTCCTCCATCGCTTCAGAATATTTTTAAAGAACTTCATTCTGATTTGGGTCTACCAATTCCTAAAAGCGGTTCGTTGAAAAAATGGGCCGAGCATGGGGTTTTGTTGTTGAATGCGGTTTTGACGGTGGAAGATGGCAAAGCGGCTTCTCACCAGAAGCGTGGCTGGGAAGAGTTCACGGATCGTGTCATTCACATCATCAATGAAGAGCGCGAAAATGTCGTGTTTATTTTGTGGGGCTCTTACGCTCAGAAAAAAGGTGCGTTCATTGATCGCAAAAAGCATTATGTGATTGAATCCGTACATCCGTCTCCATTGTCATCACATAGGGGCTTCTTTGGTTCGAAACCCTTCTCTAAAGCCAATGCTTATTTAAAATCAAAAGGCATTGATCCCGTAGATTGGTCTCTTTAGTTTTCTTTAGTAAAGCGAGTTCGTTTCCGATAAGATTTCACCAAGAGGTGATTCATGAAATGGGTTTTGGCTTCGTTATTAGTGATGGCAACAGCTTCCATGGCTACTGCGGAAACCGCAAGGTTCCATCGTCAGGTTGCGGCTGCGCAAAGCAACATCACTGACACAGTTAAGAAAATTCGTGAGGACGATGAAGGTATCGCTATTCTTTTTCAAAAAAATGCGGGTTCCTACTATTTGCGCCGTGATGTGGCGGAATTCGACTCTGCTAAAAAGAAACTGCAAGACAGCTTAAGCTCTAAAAAGCCCGTGAGCGTCACACTAGATTCCAAGCAGCTCAATATTCTTGAAGTGAAATAACGCTCCATTGTAAACTGGTCTCTGTCTTAAGGAGGCCGGTTTATGAAGTCAGTTTTGTCCGTAATTATTGCTCTTTCTTTTTCTTCCCACTCTTTCGCTACGACTAAAGAAGAAGTGAAACAAAAAACAGCAGACGCTGCTGTCGCCGCCGCTGATTATTCGAAGGAACAAAAAGAGCAATTCCAAAAGGATATGGAAGGCAAATTGGCTGATTTGAAAAACGAAATCGCTGATTTGAAAAAACAAGCTTCTGAAAAATCCGGTGCTGCTCAAAAAGAAATGAAAGCGCAAATTGCAAACCTCGAAAAGAAACAGTCGGAAATGAAGAAAGACTTGGCGAAGCTTGAAAAAAGCTCGGGCAAGGCTTGGACTGAAATGAAAGTCGGTATGAACAAAGCCTGGGACACGCTGTCTGATTCGTACACAAAAGCAAAAGCTAAATTCCAAGAAGATAAATAATGAAAGCAAGTTTGATTCGTTACACACAAAACTTGCCTGACGTAAAAGAACTAGGATCGGAACTGCTTCTGATTCACGACGACGTTCTTCCGCGTAAATCAACGACATTCAAAAAATGGATGAAGCAAATTCCTTTGCGTTATCCGGTCAAAGCGGGAGAGCAGCTTAAAGATGTTTCTTATTTTCCAAAGCACATTTCTAAAATCACGGCACTTTGTGAAAACGCTTCGACAAAAAAACTAACAGTCGTGGTTGTTGGTGGCGGCAGTGTCGGTGATTTCGGTGGATTTGTTGCCAGCATTTTAAAGCGTGGCGTTCGCCTGGTGCATATTCCGAGCACATGGCTTGCGGCTATTGACTCTGCTCATGGTGGTAAAACGGCATTAAATGTGGGTGGTGCAAAAAACCAAATCGGTACTTTCTATCCGGCCGCCGAAGTTTGCATGGTGAAGTCGTTGCTTTTATCGCAACCGGCACCTCGGGCTTTTGAAGGATTTGGTGAGCTTTTAAAGATCGCGCTTATTGAAGGCGGTACTTTGTGGTCACAGCTGTCTAAAGAATTCGAAGTGAACGAAGAGGTTCTTTGGAAGTATTTGGCTGCAGCAGTGAAAGCTAAATACAAAGTCGTACAGAAAGATCCTCACGAAAAAAAAGGACATCGTCACATCCTTAACTTGGGACACACGATGGGTCACGTTCTGGAAAGTTATTATCAATTGCCTCATGGTATTTCGATCAACTACGGCGTCGACTTTGCGTTGCGCTGGAGTCTTGAAAAGAAAATCATGAAAGAATCTGATTACGAAGAAATCATTCGTAAACCAGTGATGGCTTATTTGCTTTCACCGTCTCGTGATGAATTATTGGTGACGAAGTCACAAGCATTGAAAGAGTTCCGTCGTTTGTTGTTAAGCGATAAAAAGAAAACGGATTCAGAAGTTTTGCGCTTTATCTTTGTGAAGAAGCCTGGACAAACAGTTGTTCAGGAAGTTCACGTTGACGACATCTTGATCGAGATCTGTCGTCAAAAGGAAGAAGAACTCAATGGCTAACTTCCGCTTTCAAGGTGAAATCCCAGGTTCCAAGTCTGTTTTCAATCGAGCACTGATTGTACAGAGCTATTTTCCTGTTTTGGACCTAAAGGGTTTCTCTGAATGCGACGACGTTCGTTACATGCGTGCAGGACTTAAAGAAATTCGCCAACGCAGTCGTATTGATTGCGGTGAGGGCGGCACAACATTTCGCTTTATGGCTTTAAGAGCCTCACGCCAAATGGGTGTCCACGTCCTGGAGGGCGCACAACGTTTGATGGAGCGTCCTCAGCAAGGATTGATTGATTTGCTCGCACAGTTAGGTGTGCAGGCTCGAATCAAGCGAAATGAAATGCATATTGTGAGTGAAGGTTGGAAGAGGCCTCGCGGACCTTTGCGCGTGAATACGTCGGAATCAAGTCAATATGCTTCATCGTTGGTTTTAAATTCCTGGCTTTTAGATTTTGATTTGGAGTTTGAACTTGTTGGCGACAAAGTTTCCGAATCTTATTTCGATCTGACCTTGGAAATGGTGAGGTATTTGGGCATGCGTTATAAACGCACTGCCAGTGGCATTTTCCATATTCCATTGGGTCAGCGAATTGAAAAATTGGAATATGAAGTCGAGGCAGATTTAAGTTCAACGTTCACCATGGCAGCGGCCGGTGCTTTGGCTGGGGAAAGTATTATTGAAAATTTTCCGCCGCACAGCCGTCAGCCTGATAAGGTCTTTGTGGATATTTTCAGACGCATGGGCGTGATGGTGGAGCTTGAGGGCACGCGATTGTCGGTGCAGGAAAATTTTCCACTTCGCTCTGTAGACTGCGACCTTTATCAGTCGCCAGATTTATTTCCTGTACTTGCGGTTCTATGCAGTTGGGCAAAAGGACCCTCAAAACTTCACAATGCTCCTCATCTGGTGAAGAAAGAATCCAATCGCATCCGAAAAGTAGCGGAGTTATTTACCTTGTTAGAAGTTCGGCACGAAGTCTTGTCTGATGGCATGATTGTGCATGGAGATCCTCAACAAAAGCTTGCTCGCGGGATAAAGTTCAATCCGGATAAGGATCATCGCATGGTGATGGCGGCGGCTTTGATGAAACTCAAAGGACACGACATCACAATCGAAGAACCTGAAGCCATTAACAAAAGCTTTCCAGAGTTTTGGAAAATGATAGGACTTCAACCGTGATTACAGTTGTGATCGGCCATCGTGGTACCGGCAAAAGTGAATTAATGAAACGCCTGCAAGTCAGCCTATCTGCTGAATCGACGGAGTTCATAGATCTGGATCATGAAGTTGAAACGAAAATCGGCAAAAGCATTATGGAACTTTTCTTAGAGCATGGAGAGTCCTATTTCCGTGAGCTTGAACGCCAGATGTTTCTCGAGATTCTTCAGAAACCGCACAAAGAAATGTATTTGGTTGTAGGGGCGGGTTTTGACGTATCGATGATTCCAGATACTGTTCGTACATTATGGGTGCGCCGTGAAACTGATATGGATGGACGCATCTTTTTAAATCGACCACGTTTGAATCCCGAGCTTTCGCCATTGGAAGAGTTTTTGAGGCGTGCAGAAATCCGTGAAAAAAACTATGCTGCAAAAGCAGACGAAGTTTATCTGATGCCAGAAGGGCTTTTTGAAAATCACCATTATGTTTTGGGAATTGAAAAAGCTATTTTGACTCACGCTTTACATGACATTGGCGGAGGCATAACGTTGCTTCCGTCCGTGCAACCCCTCCATCGGTGGGAACTTTTCAAAGCTCGTTACGGTCACAGAAGTATTGAGCTTTTTGAATTGCGTGACGATTTTTTGTCTGCGGACTTCATTCAAAGAGTAATCTTGGAAATGCCAAATGAAAGTTTGCTTTACTCTTTCCGTTCAGTTCAAGATCGCACAGCTTTTTGGGACAGTGAAGAGTGGAAAAATATATCGACAAAGGCCGCGTGGATTGATTGGCCTCTTGAGCTCGGCAGCCCGGAAGAAATTCTAGCTCGAGTACCGCGAGAGAAATTGATTATCTCTTGCCACGACTACAAGCAATTTCAGGAACTGCAGTCTTTTGAAAATTTGGCAGCTCATCTTAAGTTCGCGCCGGTCATTCAGCACTTCAGCGAACTTTGGCAATATCATGAATGGCAAAGAGCTGAAGCTTCCCATCGAAGCTTTCTTCCAAGATCTACAAATGGCCGCTGGGCGTGGTATCGCATGTTACAAAAAGGCCAGCAGTTGGTTAACTTCTGGCGTGATGGTGAGGGCAGTGCTGGAGATCAACCTTCGTTATTCCAGTGGATGTTGACACCAAGAAAACCTGCGAAATTTGCTGCAGTTCTTGGCGCCCCGGTTCAGCACAGTTTTACGCCCATTGAACACTCGGAATTTTTCCATAAAAGAAATGTTCCTGTTTTTGCAATTCATATCGAGCGCGGCGAATGGGATCAGGCGATGCCTGTTCTTGAAAAGCTCGGCTTGCATTATGCAGCAGTGACAGCCCCTCATAAAGAAGCTGCTGCAAAATGGTCGAAACATTCAGAGCTCAATGCTTTAAACACTTTGTTCTTTGATGAGAAAAGTAAGACATGGAAGGGCACATCAACGGATGATGCGGGGTTCTTAGAGCTTATCGATGGTGTCGGTATGATCGCGCCTCTACAAAAAGAAATTTTTGTTTG
>NZ_DASVLT010000050.1:0-91517 GCF_036384735.1 Bdellovibrio sp.
GTAGATTCATTCGCTGTCGCCGCAGGGGCAGCGTTCAACCACTGCAAAAGTTGTGGTAGATTTTCAGTCACATAGCCATCGACTTTATAGTCGCGAGCTGTGATGAATTGCTTTTCCGTTGTCACAGGTCCCAAGTAAATGCGTTTGTGACGGCGACGCATTTCCTGGATGATATCGTCATTAAATGCCGGACGACGACCATCCAAAACAGTGAACGGAGCGATGAACACGTCACCTTTATATTGAGTCGAAGGCAAAACGTATAAAGAATCAAAGCTCAACAGTCTCATAATATCTGGAAGACTTGTGCCGTAGACCCATGTTGGTTTTAACTCTTTCACGGCCTCCATGATGACCAAAGCGTCGCTGGTCACAAGTGTGCGACCATCCGGCTTATAATCTTGAATTGCATTTACAACTGAGGACTGAACGTCAGCGACGTTATCAACGATATTCAAAACGAAGCGAGTCGTTGGAAATTTATCGTAAAATTCCTTAAGAGCCGGAGTTTCTTTGTAGAACTCATTAATCTGCTCCCAAGAGTAATCCGACAATTTCCCGCCTTGCATAATTGGCGTTGTTGGATTGGCTTTTTGTTGTTCCTCTTTCGATTTAAGGAATTCCATGTCGCGAGAAGGCGGAAGAACGAAAGGCACTTTGCCTTTGCTCATGCGCACATCGGCCCAGATCACAGCGTCAGGTTTTAGCTTCAAAACCTCATCCACTTTCGCCAAAGTATCGGCTTTCACTATAATAATAGGAGTTTGACCGGCGAAGAACGGGCTGTCGAATTCAGGAAATTTCTGTCCCAAACCCCAAATACGGGCTGCCGTAATAAGAACACCAATCACAATTGCACTTAGGAGTGTTGCTAAAATAATTCTCATAGGCCTTCGTATAGCACCCTAATATATTGGAATCAGCACATTTTTTCAAAACTCGCGGAAAGATTCCTGTCATGATCTTAAATACGCTAAAATTAGGCGTATTTCGCCTTGTTTTTCATTTAGCTTTCTATTAGATAACAAGACAGTAATAGCGCCAGGCGCTTTAGGAAAATCATGAATAAAATCAATCGCAAACTCGAATACGCGTTAATGGCTCTGAAGTACATGAGCCAGAAAATTCCAGGAGAGCTAACTTCTGCAAAAGAAGTTTCAGACTCTTTCCATACGCCTTTTGATGCGACAGCTAGGGTGATGCAACAGATGGCTCAAAAAGGCGGCATTCTTCGCGCCGAATATGGAGCCAACGGCGGTTATCAAATCACCAAGGATCTTGCGAAAGTTTCCATTCATGATCTTGTGGAAATTATCGAAGGCCCAACGGCCTTGGTGAAATGCCTGCACAAGGAAGAACCTTGTGAAATTCAAAAGACCTGCAACATCGTTTCTCCAATCACGAATCTGAACCTCAAACTGACGGAGTTCTACAAAAGCGTGAGCTTAAAAGATCTCCTTGTAGAAAGAGCAGCAATGCCAGCGAAAAAATCTGAGGTGGTTGTTAATGGATAGTAAGAACAACTCCTCATCATCAACAGCTGTTCAAGACAGTTATGAATACAAATACGGCTTCACAACAAATATTGAAACTGATGAAGTTCCATTGGGATTGAATGAAGATATCATTCGTTTGATCTCTTCAAAGAAAAATGAACCAGAGTGGATGCTTGAATATCGCTTGAAAGCATTCCGCCATTGGTTGACGATGGTTGAGCCAACTTGGGCTTTAGTATCTTATCCAAAGATCGATTTTCAGGCGATTCGTTACTATTCGGCTCCAAAGAAAAAAACTGATGCTGACAAGCCAAAGTCTATCGAAGATCTGGATCCAGAATTGGTAAAGACATTCGAAAAACTTGGTATTCCATTGAGCGAACAAAAACGCATCTCTGGTATCGCAGTTGATGTGGTGTTTGACTCTGTCTCTGTGGGTACAACGCATACAGCGGTTCTTGATGAAGCGGGAGTGATCTTCTGCTCTATCTCTGAAGCGATCCACAAACATCCGGAACTGGTGAAAAAGTATTTGGGATCTGTGGTTCCTTATACAGATAATTACTATGCGGCCTTGAATGCGGCCGTCTTCACAGATGGATCTTTCTGTTACATCCCGAAAGGCGTTCGTTGTCCGATCGATCTTTCAACTTACTTCCGTATCAACGCGAAAGACACAGGTCAGTTCGAAAGAACTTTGCTTGTCTGCGATGACGGCGGATACGTAAATTATCTTGAAGGCTGTACAGCGCCACAACGTGATGAAAACCAACTTCACGCGGCCGTAGTTGAACTAGTGGCTTTGGATAATGCAGAAATTAAATATTCCACAGTTCAAAACTGGTACACGGGCGACAAAGAAGGTCGCGGTGGTATCTACAACTTCGTGACGAAACGTGGAAAAGCAGCTGGTAAGAATTCAAAAATCTCGTGGACTCAAGTGGAGTCAGGCTCTGCGATCACTTGGAAATATCCATCTTGTATCTTACAAGGCGATGGCTCTGAAGGCGCGTTCTATTCTGTGGCACTTACTCACGATCTGATGCAAGCAGATACTGGTACGAAGATGATTCATATCGGTAAAAACACAAAGAGCACGATCATCTCGAAAGGTATTTCGACTGATAAATCATCGAACTGCTATCGCGGTCAGGTGAAGATCATGCCTTCTGCGGAAAATGCACGTAACTATTCACAGTGTGATTCGATGCTTGTGGGTGATAAGTGCAGTGCGAGTACGTATCCGTACATTGAAGTAAAAAATAAAACGGCGACTCTCGAGCATGAAGCAACAACTTCGCGCATTTCAGAAGATCAAATCTTCTACTTGCAATCTCGTGGTCTCGATATGGAAAAAACAATCTCAATGCTAGTCAACGGCTTCTGCAAAGAAGTCTTCAAAGAACTCCCACTAGAGTTCGCCGTTGAAGCAGTGAAATTAATCGAAATGAAACTAGAAAACTCCGTCGGATAAAAAGGTACGCCGTACCTTTTTGCGATGCAGAGTGTAAATGATGTTTGAATATGAAGGCGAGTAAGATGTTAGAAATTAAAAACCTCCATGCGCGAGTTGAAGAAAAAGAAATCCTTAAGGGTTTGAATTTAACGATCAAGCCGGGTGAAGTTCATGCGATTATGGGACCAAACGGTTCTGGCAAATCGACTCTTTCAAAAGTTTTGGCGGGTCACCCTGCTTATGAAGTGACTGCGGGCGAAGTGAAATACGAAATCAATTTTCAAATGAAAAACCTTTTGGATCTTGAGCCAGACGAGCGCGCCAAAGAGGGTATCTTCCTGGCATTCCAATATCCAATTGAAGTCCCGGGTGTTTCGAATTTCACATTCTTACACACCGCTTTTAACTCTGTATTGCAGCATCAAGGTTCTGAGCCAATGCCTGAAGGGGAGTTCCGTGAATTTCTAGTTCAGAAATTGAAACTTGTGAACATGAAGCCCGAGTACTTGGACCGTCCAGTGAACACCGGTTTTTCTGGTGGTGAGAAAAAGAAAAACGAAATCTTGCAGATGGCAGTGCTGTCTCCGCGTTTGGCTTTACTTGATGAAACGGATTCAGGTCTTGATATCGATGCTTTGCGTGTCGTTTCTGAGGGTGTGAACAAACTTCGTCGTAAAGACAATGCGATCGTAATGGTGACTCACTATCAAAGACTTTTGGATTACATCAAGCCCGATTACGTTCACGTTTTGTTGGGTGGAAAAATTGTTGAGACAGGCGATAGTTCTTTGGCTTTGAAGCTTGAAGACAAAGGTTACGACTGGTTGATCAACTAGCTTGCTGGTCTACACTCCGACTTCGTCGGAGTGGGCCGAAGTAGGAAAGAATTTATGAATTTACTTTCGACATACGAAAAATTTAATCAGACAAATCCTGCGGCAGGGGCGTTGGCTTCTTTCCGTCAGGCGGCGTTTGATTATGCTTCGAAAAAAGGTCTTCCGACTCGTAAGGATGAAGACTGGCACTATACCAGTGTTAAAGCCTTGGGTGAAGCCAACTTTGCGCCAAGTGCTTTGAATCCTGTACAGCCAAGCCACGAAACAATGACCGAGATTCAAAAGATCTTGAATCCTGAATTCACGAATATTGTTTTCTTCAACGGCGTTTTAAACAAGACATTGTCTTCAGAATTGCCAGCGGGATTCACTTTGCGCGAGCTTTCTGAATACCCAACGATGTTTCATGATTCATTCGATGCTTTGAATGGTGCTTACATGACAAAACCTTTCGCTTTAACATTGGCGAAAGAGACGTCTGTGGAAAAACCTGTGAATTTCGTGTTCTTCACGTCTTCTGAAGGTGGCCCGGCATTGATGGTTCATCCACGCATTCGTTTGGATGTGGGGAATCGTTCTTCAGTGCGTGTCCTTGAAAGTCATTACGGTAAAGCGAATACAACTTATTTTGTGAACTCTGTGTTTGATTTGCATGTCGCTGATAATGCGAAAGTGACTTACGTGCGCGTTCAAGCTGAAAGTGAATCAGCAATCAACATTGGTCGCACGCGTATCACTTTGCAAAAAGACGCGACAGTAGAAAGCATGGCTTTCGCAACCGGCGCTAGTCTTTCTCGTCATAGCCTTGATGTTTTACTTAAAGGCTTTGGCTCGAATGCAGAAGTGTTGGGTGTGTATGCGACTCATGGCAAACAACACGTCGACAATACGACTGTGATCGATCACCAGGTCGGTACTTGCAATACAAATCAACTGTACAAAGGTATCCTTGATGGCGAATCAAAGGCAGCGTTTGTTGGAAAAGTTTTGATTCAAAAAGATGCGCAGAAAGCAAACTCTGCTCAGTTGAATAACAATTTGCTGCTAAGTTCAAAAGCAGAAGCAGATAGTAAGCCTTGCCTTGAAATCTATGCGGATGATGTCAAAGCGGCTCATGGATCGACGGTAGGTCAATTGAATCGCGAAGAGCTTTTCTATTTGCTATCTCGTGCGATTCCAAAAAAACAGGCGATTCCGATGTTGTCTTATGGCTTCTTGTCGGAAGTGATTTACAAAATTTCTGACGAGACAATTCAGCATTGGTTAACTCGTCATTTAGATGAAGCGTTTAAACGTCTTCATGTGGAGTCTCATTAATGGAGAACCTAAACGCGATTTTTGCCAGAGTGCGCGAGGAATTCCCCGCGTTGACCCAAAAGGTCCACGGTAAAAAATTGTCTTATCTTGATAGTGGTGCGACGACCTTGAAGCCTCGGTCTGTCATCGATCGTATCACTCATTTTTATTCCTACGAAACTTCAAACGTTCATCGTGGCGCTCACTATTTGGGTGATGTTGCGACTCAGGGGTTTGAAGGCGCTCGTCACAGTGTTGCGAAGTTCTTGAATGCCTCTAGTTCTGACGAAATTATTTTCGTTCGCGGAACGACGGAAGGTGTGAACTTGGTTGCGCAAACCTGGGGCCATGTGGGTTTAAAAGCCGGTGACGAAATTCTGATTACTGAGATGGAGCACCACGGGAATATCGTTCCTTGGCAAATGTTAGCAGAACAAGTCGGCGCTAAAGTTGTAGCGGCTGGTATTTTGGAAAACGGCGAATTGGATTTAGAAGATTTTAAGAAAAAATTGTCTTCTAAAACGAAGATCGTCGCTTTCACAGCAAGTTCCAACGTACTTGGTACGAACACAGATATGAAACTTTTGACTCGCTTGGCTCATGATGCTGGCGCGAAAGTTTTGATCGACGGTGCGCAAATTGTTTCTCAGATTTCAGTGGATGTTCAGGACATCGATTGTGATTTCTTTGTTTTCTCTGCTCACAAACTTTTCGGTCCTTTTGGATTTGGTGCTGTGTTTGGTAAGAAGGCTTTGCTTGAGCAAATGCCTCCGTATCAAGGCGGCGGCAGTATGATTGCAAAAGTAACGATCGAAAAGACGACATACAACGATGTGCCTTTCCGTTTTGAGGCAGGAACTCCGCACGTTGAAGGTGCCGTGGGATTGCATGCCGCCATTGATTTCGTTCATCGCATTGGTTTTGATAAGATTCATGCATATGAAATGGATCTATTAAAATATGCGACGGAAAAATTGCTCGCGATTCCAGACGTGAAAATCTATGGAATGGCGGCGAACAAGGGGCCGATTGTCTCTTTTAATATTAAAGGAGCTCATCACTCTGATGTGGGACAAATCCTTGATCAAGAGGGTGTTGCGGTTCGCGCTGGCCACCATTGCACGCAGCCTTTGATGGCTCGCCTCGGAGTGCCCGGAACTGTTCGTGCTTCCTTGTCTGTTTATAATAATCACGATGATATTGATGCTTTAGTGAAAGCCGTAGCGAAAGCTCGGGAGATGTTGTTATGAGTACTCAAGATGTTTTGATTCGCATTCAAGCGACTCCAAATCCAAATGCGTGGAAATTTGTTTTAGATCGTCCTGTTTTGAATGACGGAAAAGCGACTTATGCGGACATGAAAGAAGCTGAGCAAAGCATGCTTGCTTCTGCACTTTTCCAAGTGGAAAGCGTCCGTCAAGTTCACTTTTTCCAAAACGTAATTACGATCACTCACAGTTTCGATGCAGATCCTGAAGAGGTGCAGAAAAATGTTTGTGCTGTGATTCAGACAAGAATGCCGGCGCATAATCCGAACCAAACACAGGCTGATGAAAAGAAAATGCGTCGTGCTGGTTTATCACCAGAGATGCAGCAAATTGAGGAGATTTTGGATCATACAGTTCGCCCAGGCCTTCAAGGTGACGGTGGCGACTTGGATGTTGTAAAGTACGAAGACAATAAACTTTATGTATTCTATCAGGGTGCTTGTGGTACCTGCCCGAGCGCTACTTCAGGAACTCTGATGGCGATCGAGGGCATCCTTCGTGATCAATTCAATCCGACCATTGAGGTTATTCCTTTGTAATTTTAAGGCATTCCGCCTCTGTTAAATTGGATGCTGGAGTGACACTTTGGAATGCGTGACTAAGTAATAGGCAGGAGAAATCCTGCCTATTCTATTTTAAGGTCCTTTTATCTTGGCAGAGATTTGGCAAGCACCCCTTCGAACAAAAAATAAGGAGTGTTTATGAAAAGTCTTTTTGTTGCGGCTTTGCTTTTAATTTCTACTATGGCTTCTGCCGACATCGTTAGAGGCGGCGGATATCAAGCAGGCCATCGCGATATCGATCAACGTGTGGCTGATCTTGAAAGACAAGTTTATGAATTGAATCAACGTATGTCGAATCTTGAAAGAAACAATTTTCCGCCGGCTCCTCCAGTTGTTAAAGACATAGCTTGTATGGTGACTGCCGATAGCTATGGTACTGTGTTCATTGGTAAAGGTAACACTCGTATTGAAGCGCAAGCAGCGGCTCTTCAATCCTGCCAAGCTTCTTTGAGCGGCATGTTCTGTAAGAAAGTTAACTGTGATGATCCTCAAGCAAGTGCTCGCATCAACGGTGCGGTTTGTATGTTGAACGCTTCTTCTTACGGCACAACTTTCACTGGAAAAGGTTCTTCGCTGATTGAAGCTGAGTATAACGCTCGTAAAGCTTGTAACAATCAATACAGCGGCATGTTCTGCAATACGGCAGTTAACTGCGATACTTTCTAATTTAAATTTTAAAATGTAGATGGTAAAACCCACTGACGAACTCGGTGGGTTTTCTATTCGCTATGAGGACGATAAGCCTTCGAGCCAGCGTGTTCTTCCGCAGCTTTTTGCATTTGTGGTGCGACGGATTCCCATGTGTCTTCGGGACGACTCGAGATGATTGTCGCATTTCCTAAACGCGAATTTCCATAAGGGACAGAGGCTTGAAGGGCGATCAAACTTTGCTTTTCTTTATTGAAACCGGTGACAACGATTTTTACTTCGACGTCTTTACCCGGTTCTATGCCCGTGATACCGTCACTGATTTCGCCTTCAACGTTTTCCACGCCTTCTGGTAAAACCCAGTTGTAGGTGATATCGCCTTCAATCTTTTGATGAACAGAAATTTTTCCAACTAACGTGACTTCTTCGTCGCCAGATTCAGGAATAGATTTAGGCTTTTCAATTTGAACCTTAATGGCTTGAAGGTGCTTAGACGATTCCTGAGGGATGGCTTTTGTACTGATCCGATCCATCGCGGGTTCACGATGGCTTCCTGCACGCGCCATGAAAAGTCGGCTCGCACACAGCGCAATGATCATGGCAAGAAGGGCTAACGTTCTTTTGCGCATAGGGCGACTCCGTTTTTAGTAAGTGTATAAGAGGCTGTGCCATTAATTCCTGTGGTGGTATTATTATTGTAAACATTGACCTTCACGTTGATCAAATACCAACCGGTAGCAAGGCCAGCCATAGAAACAGATTCTGCGCCTCCGTCAAGGCTTGCGATTCTGCGGCTTTGAGTCGCAATGGAAGAGGAATTGTAGCCAGCGGCTACATAGACATCCTCCAAATAGATATAGTCTTTCTTATAGATGATCAGATCCAAATCTAAACTCGCTGAGCCGCCACGAGTGTAAGTCAGGGTGATATTTTCACTTTGACTGCCATCATGATAGTACAGGAAGAAGTCATTATTAGTCTGTTGATTTGATGACTGAACCGATGTTGATGGATTTACGATTTCAAGTTTTCGGTCCTGTGAAGCTAAAGTTGCAAGTGCCACTGGCCGTTGTATCGACATAAAAAGCATAGTCAGCGGTAGAGGCTTTTTGTTTTTCCTCGGTCAGAATATTTGTCCAGTCCGTTGTGATTGTCGCATTTTGTGAAAGCAAATAATTGAAAAGACCCGCATTGGGAATTGGATAGGTATTTTTGTCGCGTAAGCTTGTCGCAGTTGGATTGCTGCGATCTTTTGAAGTCGCTTTATCTTCCCCCGAAAAAGTCATCCAAATTTTCGAGAAAGAAATGCCGCCACCATTTTTTCCCGTAGCGTAAGTCTCACTCGAAGAACGAGATGATTTATATAAAGTTCGTGAAATAGAAAGTTCTCGGAAAGTTCCTGTACCTGCTATGTCAGCGGCCGTGTTGTCATAAGTTGAAGAGCTTCCCGGCGAAGTCAAATCGAACGCGATCCCGATACCGGCCGCGCTGTCGCTGGAACTGGATTTGTATCCAATAGTATCGACGTAGTAATGAAAATGAGAGTCTGTTGGAATGTGACCATCCGCTAAAGAATTTGAAGCGTTCGACGCTCCAGACAAGACGGCGGCCTGGAAATAGTTGGCCCATCCTTCGCTCCATGCAAGGCGAGGATCAATAACAAAGTTTCCGTTATGTGAACCTCCTGGTGAACCTGTGCTGCCATAGTTGTCTTCAAGAAAATGACCGTATTCGTGAAGAATGATCGAGTCATCAAAGTGGTCGGTATCTGATGTTTTCACGTCTCCGTTAAGACCGCCCAAAATATACAATTTGTTCGTGCCAGTGCTATAGAATGAAAGACCTGCGCCGTCGTTAGAGAAGTAAGAGCGCGGATTAAATCCCATCTTCCAATAGACCGTGACCTTGTCGGCGACCCACCACTCGTTTGCCACCGTAGAGGGAGCACCCGACACCATAATATTTTTTCCGATTTGATTTCTGATGTACTCATTTGCAAGCAAGATATCGAAGAAAATATTGAATGCTCCGCCCTCTAGTTTTGGTGCGACTTTTTCATCGGCCTGAGCGAGAACCATGTCTGAAGGTGACGTTGAGACAGATAAATCTTTTGTACCGGCAGCGATATCAGAAGACGCGATCGTAAAATCTTTTGAAATAGAATACGGTTGATTTGCATAAGTATCTTGCAGCACACTGACCTTCACATAATCATTATAGGCACGTGAATAGACAGTCAGCGTGTAGGTTCCCGGAGTCTTGGGAATATCGAATGAAGCTATTCCGCTTGTATCAGTTTCGCCTCTTTGAATTTGAGTTCCCAAAGAATCGAAAACATGAAATTCGGCAAAAGGAATCGCTACTGGGGATGTCGTTACGGAGCCCAATCCGCTGATAGAGGCATCGTTTGCGTCAAAGGTCAGCTCGCGATAATAGAACTTCGCTTTGATTTTTACATGAAGGGGATTGCTGATCGAGATCGGATCGACATTATATTCTGATTCGCTCGCCGCTGGTCCTGAAGATGCGAAATCATTGGCAGCGAAGTTGTTGCTACAACCTGAAAATGCCAAAGCCCAAGAGATGAAAATGACTTTCCATAGCCAATGAAACCGCATGGAAACTTATCGGGTCCAAGAAACATGCTCTGTATGTGGGACGAAGGAAATCGGTCGGGAATGTTTTCGCGAAATTGTCCAAGTTGTTTTCAGGAGTGTCTCAGATTGAGAATTTATCTCGAAAAACTGGAAAACTCAGAGAGGCATTTTAGAAATAAAAAAAGGCTCGAAGGCCACTCTGAAACATAAACCTGTTTTAGCTAAGGTGGGTGACCATGATAGCGACTTTAGGCTTCTCAGTACGAGCTGAGCTTGCACACCATTGCCAGGGACAGTCCCCAAAAATATGCTTGTAAGGTTTAATTTCGATGAGCTTTACGCCGCCGAACCTCTAGACATGATTCTAGCATGAACTTAAATCTCGTCAATCAAACCGGACTCTTACTTTTCCGTAAAGCGCCGATAAATTGCTTATGACACCTCAAAAGTTAGATTTTATTTTCCCCTTCATCGTTTTTTTCTATGGACTGTTCATGGTGTTTGTGCTGGAAAACCCTTATCTGGCGCGCGTTGGACAGGAGCGCATGGGCGAGGCTTTTGCTAATCTTTCACGACACAAAAATCTTGGCTGGATGTGTTTCTTTGTCGGTGGTCTTTGGGCCGCGCAGAATATCTGGTATTCGTCGCTCTGAGTATTGACTCCTCCAGGGGCTGCCACTAGCGTCAGTCCCTATGTCAGACACACCAAATCAACCTCTCAGAAAATCCGATTTCAGCGCCCAAATGTCTCTGGGTGAGGCGGCTCTTGTAGAGAAGTCTAGCGAACCTTCGGTTCTTTCCGTTGAACAACTGAACGTCTACATCAAACAACTTCTTGAAGGACAAGTTGGTCAGGTTTGGGTGCGTGGTGAGCTTTCAAATTTCAAAGCTCATACATCGGGACATTTCTATTTCAGTTTGAAAGATTCTAAATCGCAAATCACTGCGGTGATGTTCCGTGGTCACAATGCACGTTTGAAATTCAAGCCGACGGATGGCATGGAAGTGATTGTTCGCGGTCGAATCACTGTGTATGAACCGCGCGGTAATTATCAACTCATGTGCGAGATGATGGAACCGGTTGGTGCCGGAGCCTTGCAAAAGGCTTTCGAGCAACTGAAGATGAAGCTGAAGGCTGAAGGCCTTTTCGATGCCGCGAGAAAGCGTCCTATTCCAACATTCCCTCGCCACATTGCTATTGTGACTTCGCCGACAGGGGCTGCGATTCGTGACATCATGAATGTACTTTCTCGTCGTGCTAAATCTATTCAAGTCACAGTTGTTCCAACTGTCGTGCAAGGGGAGGCGGCGGCTCCGCAAATTTGTGAGGCTTTAGCGAAAGCTATTAAGTTGCGCGATGTGGATGCCATTATTGTAGGTCGTGGTGGTGGTTCTATTGAAGACATGTGGTGCTTCAATGACGAAAAGCTTGCTCGGGCTATTGCCGCAAGTCCAATTCCAATCATCTCGGCTGTAGGGCACGAAATTGATTTCACGATTGCTGACTTTGTTGCGGACTTACGGGCGCCGACGCCATCGGCAGCAGCAGAGCTTGTTGCGAAAAGTTCGACAGAGCTTGCAACAAAGGTAAAAGCATCCGAGCGCATGCTGTACATGTCTTTGGAAAAGCGTTTAAAATATCTTCGTGAAAAGATGACAGGTCTTTCAAAACGTTTGGTGGATCCGCAACGTCGTTTGCAAGATCTTGAACTTCGCAATGATGATTTGCTGACTCGCTTAGAGCTCGCAATGGATCGCCTGGTGGCGACTCGTCGTCATAAAGTTGAATTGGCTTCGCAACGTTTGGGGACTCCTCAAGATGTGATTGATCGTCGTCAGAAGGAACTAGAATATCTTTCTGCAAGGTCAGAGAAGGCGCTTCTTTTTGCCATCGAAAAGAAAAAGGCACGCATGGGTCGTGTGATGGCGATGCTGGACGGGTTAAGCCCACTGAAGGTCGTGGATCGCGGTTACTCTATTGTCACAAAAAATAAACAGGTTATTAAATCAGCGGACCAAGTAAAGAAGGGTGACCTTCTTGATATCCGATTGGCTCAAGGTTCACTCACAGCTGTAGTTGACAGCGTGAAGGAGGATTAAAAATGGATTTCGAGAAAAAACTAGGACGTCTTGAAGAGATCGTTCAGAAAATGGAAAAAGGCGATCTTGCTTTGGAAGATTCTTTGAAGCTTTTCGAAGAAGGCGTGAAGCTTTCCCGCGAATGTCATGCACGTTTGAATGAAGCTGAAACAAAAGTAAAACTTTTGATGAGCGTTGATGCAAACGGAAATGCGACGACAAAAGACTTTACTCCAGAGGAATAGTTTTGGATTTGGCTATTGATCTAGAAAAAGAGATGTCTTTGCGAGTGCAAACTGTGAATCAGTTTGTCGAAAAGTATCTTTCCGATATGGCCTTGCCACAAGGCAATGCTATCGCAGAACTTCGCAAGTCCATGCTGTATTCCGCAACAAACGGAGGCAAACGCTTCCGTCCTGTCTTATCGTTGCTAGTGGCAGAGCTTTTTGCTTGTCCGATTGAAAAGGTTCTTCCTTTTGCGGCAGCGGTCGAATTTATTCATACATATTCTTTAATTCACGACGACCTCCCGTGCATGGATAACGACGATGTTCGTCGCGGTAAGCCGACAAACCATAAGGTTTTCGGCGAAGACTTTGCATTGCTTGCGGGTGATGCACTTTTGACAGAAGCCTTTATGCTTCTTGCAAAAAATTATGCTGATAGCGGATTCCTTGTGGGTCGTTTGACAGAACTTGTTTCTGAAGCGGCAGGAATTCGTGGCATGGTTGGTGGTCAAGCTATCGATTTGCGTGCCGAAGAAAAACAAATGTCATTAGAAGAGCTGACTCATTTGCATCGTTTGAAAACGGGCGCATTGATTCGTCTTTCTGTGGAAGGTGCTGCGATCATCGCAGGCGCAAAGCCGTCTGATATCGAAAGCCTTAAAAAATTTGGCGAAGGCTTGGGCCTTGCTTTCCAAGTGGCCGATGATGTTTTGGATCACGGTGAAAAAGATCAGGACATTCGCAGCTTCACAGGCATCTTGGGCCTTGAAGGTACAAAAGATTATCTGCAAGAAATCTCTGATGAAACTATGACAGAGCTTCGCAAGGTTTCCAACGACGCCGCCATGCTTGAGTATTTAATTAATTTCAACCAGAGTCGTAAGGCTTAATATGACGAAGACTCGTTTGGATCTTTATCTTGTGGAAAAGGGATTTGCTTTATCGCGAACTCACGCCCAAGAATTGATTGAAGCGGGTCAGGTCTTTCTTGAAGAAGGGACGAGCAAACGAGTTTTGAAAAAAGCCAGTTTGTCGATTGAGCCTTCCTCAAAAATTATTGTGGAGCTCGGACCTGCAAATCGTTACGTATCCCGTGGCGGTTTGAAGTTAGAGGGTGCTCTTGATCATGTGAAAATGAATGTTCAGGGCTATAAAGCTTTGGACGTGGGAATTTCCACAGGTGGATTCACAGACTGTCTTTTGCAAAAAGGTGCCGAATTTGTTTTGGGTGTCGATGTGGGACACGGACAGGTGAGCCTGATGTTGAAAGATCACCCGAAGTTGCAAGTTCTAGAGGGCGTCAATGCGAGGGCTCTGTCTCAGGAAGACAGAGTCTTGGCATTAACTCCTTCAGAAAAGTTTGATCTGATTGTGATGGATGTGTCCTTCATCTCTATTGAATTGATCATTCCAGAACTGAAGGGATTTTTGAAACCCGCTGGCCATTTGTTGAGTCTTGTGAAGCCTCAGTTTGAGGTGGGCGTTGACGGACTGTCTAAGGGTGGTATCGTCAAGGATGCTTCTCTCTACGCAAAAGTCGAAGAGAAGATTAAATCCTGCTGCCGCAACAATGGCTTTGATGTCTTGGACTATTTTTCGTCCTCCATTGAAGGAAAGGATGGCAATAATGAGTTTTTTGTTTTCGCGAAGAAACACTAGTTGGCTGTTGGCTTTGATCTTCTTGGCTGGTTGCCAATCGCTCAGAACGAGAGATGAAGTGCGCAAAGGCACTCAGCCGTCTCAAACAACGACGACGTCGGGTCGCGAGCAACAGCAAACATATCCTCAACAAGGTGGAGTAAATCAAGCGCCAGAACTTGCACCGCCACCGTTGAGTGAATCTGCGGCTCCGCCGCCACCACCGGCTCCGGTGATTCCTGCAATGCCTAAGATTGGAATTATTTTAGGTGCCGGAGGTGCAAAGACTTATGCGCACATCGGTTTCTTGCACGAGATGGCGAAGTATAAAGTGCCTATCTATGCAATTGGCGGTGTAGAGCTTGCGACTCCAATGGCGGCTTTATACGCGAATCGTGAACTTGCCAACGATGTCGAATGGCAGATGTTCAAACTTAAAGACGATGAAGTTGTGAAAAGAAACATTTTGGGTTCTGTTCACAAAAATAACGAAGTGTCTTTGTTAAAAGATTTCGCGAATACGGCTTTCAACAAAGTGAAAGTGGAAGATTTCAAAATTCCATTCACATGTCCTTCCTTCAATTTTAAGAAAAATCAAACGTACTTGATGAATAAAGGCAGTCTTGAGCAGATTCTTTATTTCTGCATGGCGTATCCTCCATTCTTCCAACCTTACCAAGGTAATGTTGCTGGTATTCGCGACATTACTGCAGTGGCAAACTATCTTCGCCAAAAAGGTGCGAACTACATTGTCCTTGTAAACGTTTTGCAGGCACCAGGCGGAAGTAAGCCTTACACAAACGACGCTTCGACAACGGATAATACCTTGTGGAGTGAAATCGCCGGCGTCTACAATCGTCCAATTCAAGGGGTAGATAGCGTGATCAACTTGGATACTTCTGATTATAGCATTATGGATTTTGATAAACGTCGCGAGATTATGAATAAGGGTGGCGATCAAGCCTCTCGTCAGTTGAAAAATCTTACGCGCAAATGGGGCCTATAGGAGCGAGCATGAGAAAGCCAATTTATGATATGAACATTTTTGCTGAAAGAAGAAGAAAGATCGGCCAAGAAATTCAAGGCGGAGCTTTGGTTGTCGCTTCTCATCCGGAATTGATTCGCAATCACGATGTGCATTTCCCGTATCGCCAAGATTCGAATATGTTCTATCTAACTGGTTGGGAAGAGCCAGATTCTATCTTGATTTATCGTCCAGGTTTGAAACCTGAAACTGTGATGTTCGTTCGTCGTCGCGATCCAGAACGTGAAACGTGGGATGGCTTCCGCTATGGACCAGAAGGTTGCGAACGCGAATTTAAAGTTGATAAAGCTTATCCTATTGATGAATTCCAAAAAATGGCGCCGCAGCTGTTGAAAGAAGTGGATCGCGTTTACTATCGTCAGTTCAAAAACAAAGAAGCTGACGAAAAAATGGAATCAGTTCTTGAGACTGTAAGAGCTCTTCAAGGTCGTACTGGTTATGGATTGTTGACGATCCATGATGCTGATACCTTGATCGGTGAGCACCGTTTGGTGAAGTCAGAATACGAATTGACTCAATTGCGCGAAGCTTGCGAAATTTCCGCTCAAGCGCACTTGGCAGCGATGCGCTTCACTCGTCCTGGCGTTACTGAGCGTCAGATCCAAGGCGTGCTAACTCATCATTTCTATATGCGTGGCTCTGCCCGCGAGGGTTACGGATTTATCGTAGCTTCGGGAAATGCAGCAACGACGTTGCATTATAACTTCAATGACCAAGTTTGTAACGATGGCGATCTTTTATTGATCGATGCCGGTGCAGAGTACAACTACTACACAGGTGACATCACAAGAACTTATCCGGTGAATGGCAAATTCACGGACGAGCAAGCTCGTGTTTACGAGGCTGTTTTGAAAGTTCAAAAAGATATTATCGCATTCATTAAACCGGGCATCGTGTTCAAGGAATTGCATGACATGGGAACTTCTATGTTAACAGATGCCATGCTCGAGCTGGGTCTTCTTTCTGGTCGTAAAGAGGATTTGATCCAAGCCTTGGCTCAAAAGAAATATTACCCGCACGGTATTGGTCACTGGTTGGGTCTTGATGTTCACGACGCGGGCTTGTACTTCAAAAAAGGTGAACCACGTCCTATCGAAGCGAATATGTGCTTCACGGTTGAGCCAGGTCTTTACATCCCTGCGGATGACAGCTCTGCCCCTGCAAAATATCGTGGCATCGGTATTCGTATTGAAGACAACATCCGTGTGACTTCACACGGATCAGAAAACATGACGACTTCTGTGCCAAAAGAAATTTCTGACATCGAAAAGGTTGTCGGCAAAAATTAAGATCTTCAAAAAACCCGCTCTGACAAGAGCGGGTTTTTTCTTGCCTGCTAACAAGAACAATTCAAGCGTCTTGCCCACAGACTACAATCTAGAGAATCGTTGAGGGATGACTTCAAGAAGAAGCTTCCTAAAAGATTCATTGGCTGTGATGGGTTCTGCTTTCTTGCCGCGCTTTTCTCTAGCGATGGAAACTGACGCTCAAACGATTTATGACTGCATCATCATCGGTGCTGGGCCTGCGGGTTTAACAGCGGCTCGCCAACTTTCGCAAATGTCAGTTAAAGGAAAACCATTGAAGATCCTTGTCTTGGAAGGAAGCAATCGTATTGGTGGTCGTATGTTCACAGATCGAAGCCTTGTCGATGACTTTGGCTCTCCTGTCGAACAGGGGGCCGAATATATTCATGTAGCTCCAGGAATTGCGCCGATATGGGATGATGTTCACCGCTATCAGTTGGAAATCAAATCCTATCCAAAACTTTTAAAAGGTTATCTCTATAACTCGGAATTCCTGGCACCAGTTCCGCACTCGCCTCTTTATTCTGTCGGTCATTTGAATTTTAAAATTTTAAGATCTTATCGAATCTTTAAAGACATTCTTAATTTTGATGGATCCGATATTTCCGGTGCGATGTTCATGAAGCGCATGGGATACAATGGCTTCACGGCCGAGTCTGCGGAAACTCTTTTGACGGGTCATCTAGGCGCCCCCTTAGAGCGGGTCAGTATGAAGGGCTTTCAGCAAGATCATCTGATCGCCCAACTTAAAGGCTCGCACGAATACTATGTCCTAGGTGGATATGACTCGATTTTAAGAGGAATGGTGAAAGAAATTTCCTCGCCGAAGATTCTATTAAATCATTCTGTCACAAAGATTCGCGAACAAAAAAACCTGATTCGGGCCCAGGTCGCCGGAGGAGGTTTCTTTGCGGCAAGAAGCATGTTATGCACGGCTTCGATTGGAATGCTTCATTCTCGCAATATTGACTTCGGAGAATATTGGACACCTCAAAAAGAGCAGGCACTGAATTACGTCATGCCGGCTCATCAAATTAAACTTTCCATTCGTTTTAAGACACGATTCTGGCCCCAAGATATGTGCATGCTAAATCAGCTAGAAAAATCGGAACGTAAAGCGGGGAAGACTTACTTTGTTCCGCATTATAAAGAAGAGGACAAGCCGCCGATACTGACGGCGCTCCTCAGCGGTGATGACGCAAAAAAACTTATGCACCTGTCTTCCATGGAGATCATGCAAGTCGTAGTTTCAGATTTGGATCGTATGTTTAAAACTCCCACGCCGATCAGCAAGAAGATTGCTCATAAAAAAGATGGAGCCCCGATTATCAGCTGCAAAAAATGGATCGAGGATCCATTTGCAAAGGGCGGTATTTCTTATTTGCAGATCAGTGACCCAAAAGGTTCCGTGGCGGTGCAAAATGCGAGGGCTGCTCTAGGACAAACGATAGGGCAATTATTTTGGGCAGGAGAAGCCACTTCTCTTGTACAGCAACCGGCGTCGGTTCACGGAGCCCACTCGACGGGATTGCGGGCTGCTAGTGAAATTTATAACTACTTAAAGACGATCTAGATAAAACGATGACTGAGCCACGCGTTGCTTACGGCATGTTGGTGAAGCTCAACTTCCGTATTATAAAGTTTTTTATCATTCTCTGAAGCTGCGCTCACCGCTAAGCGCAGATTTGTGGCGACTTGCAGAAGTTGAAAGTCACCCATAGTATTGCCGCTGGCAAAGAATGGTTTTTTGCCACCCGTCTTCTCGAGTAATGCATCTACTTTGCCTTGTTTGTAGGTGATGATGCCTTTTTGTTCGTCGGTGATCACATTGTTTTCCACCGAAGTTTCAACACCAATCACACTTTCGTAAGGCAATCCCAGCATCTCAGCGCCAGGTTCTACGGACCATTTGACCGAGGCGGTGATGATATAAATTTGTACGCCTTTAGAAAGAAAAAGATCGATCAATTTCCTCTGCTCGGAAAAAACAGGAACAGGGTGGAGAGTTCGCAGGGCTTCCTTCGCCCAGCTATGAACTTGCCCCAGGGTCTGCCCCTCGCAAATCTGAGCTAGCCAAAGGTAGGCTTTTTGTGGATTTTCAGCCTTCATTTTTTGATAGTGTTCCCACGGCTCTGAGGGCAGTTTCACGAGTTTATGTTTGATTTGATGTTGGAAGAAGTTTTCCCCGAGATCGGTATCCCACAAAGTTCCGTCGGCATCGAAAGCTGCGACAGGGTGCGAATCCACTTTTAAAACTTCTTCAAGTGTCGTATGTATGCGCTTCCAGATATCCGGGGAATAGTCTTTGTATTTCATGCGCTCTTAGTATGAAATACTATCAGTGAATTGACAAGGAGAGCTGAAGCTCATGAGCCTCTACTGCAAAGTTGTTTTGCTTGAAGACCTGCAAGAAATCTTAGATCTCGAAAATAAGAAATTGCAGGAAACTTATCCTGACGAAATGGAACGCATGATGGCGGGATGGAGTTCGAAATTTCGCGTCGAGGCTTTAAATCACTACATTCCCATGGGGTGGAGTTTTCTGGCTCGCGATACTGAAAACAACAAACTTATGGGCTACTTTATCGCACAACCCTTGTTGTTCCTTGACGGTCAAACGCAGTCTTTATGGGTTGAGCATGTACAGTATTGTTCTTTGCAAGCTCGCGATGAGCTTTGCGAATTGGCTTACAAATTGGGCCGCGAAAAACATCTTCAAAGAGTTTATTTTCCGCATGAAAATGGGGTGTCGAACTCTGTGAAAAGTTTTAAACCAGAGTCATGGCAGCCAGGAACTTTATCAGTAAAAACGACAAAAGGGTGATCTCATGAAAAACTTCTCCTTCGCCAACCGCATTCAAAATATTGGCAAAATGAAAGCGCAAGAATTTGATCTTGTGATCATCGGGGGAGGAATTAACGGAGCAGGTGTCGCGCGCGATGCCTCTGCCCGTGGAATGAAAGTCGCTTTGATCGAAACCCGTGACTTCGCCTCTGGTACTTCCTCTAAATCCAGCAAGCTAATTCATGGTGGCATTCGCTACCTAGAAAATTTTGAATTTAAATTAGTTTTTGAAGCGTTAAATGAACGCACGAAACTTTTCGAAATGGCTCCGCATCTTGTGCATCCACTACGCTTTATGATTCCACTATATCAAGAAAGCCGTGTTGGCATGGGTAAAATGGGCCTTGGAATGTGGCTGTACGATGCTTTATCTTTGTTCCAAGCGCCAGAAATGCATGAACGTTGCAATGCTCAAGAATCCCTGGATCGTATGCCAGCACTTCGTTCAACACATTTGCTGGGTTCTTATATTTATTCTGATGCGTATATGGATGATGACCGTTTGGTTCTAGAGACTTTGCGCTCTGCAAACGAAAACGGCGCTATTTGTGCGAATTATGTGAAGGCAACCGGTGCGCAATTTGAGGACGGCAGGATCACAGCCGTTCTTTGTGAAGATCAAATCGGCGGCGAGAAATTTGCAATCAAAGCTCGTCACGTCGTCAGCTCGGTGGGTCCTTGGACTGACGAGGTCGGACACCAGTTATTTAAAGATTGGAAAAATATCCTTCGCCCAACAAAAGGTGTTCATCTGACGCTACCAAAACATCGCTTGCCGTTATCAAGTGCGGTTGTAATGGGAGCAGAAAAAGAAGATCGCATTGTATTTGGTATTCCTCGTCACGAAATGATCATCATTGGAACCACAGATACCGATTATAAAGAGCATCCGGAATCTGTGACGTGCACACCTGAAGACGTCAAATATCTTCTAGAGATCACAGATCATTATTTCCCTGGCGCAAAAGTAACGGCCCACGACATTATTGCCAGTTATGCGGGGGTTCGACCTTTAGTGAATGATGGTTCGTCTTCTGAGGGAAAAACAAGTCGCGAACATACAATTATCGATGACCCTCGCGGAGTTACTTTCGTGGCTGGCGGTAAATATACGACCTATCGTTTGATGTGTAAGCAAACCGTAGATCACGCGTTGAAATCTTTCACGATGGAAGATCGTGTGAAATTCGGTCCTGCTGACACGACAAAAGCTTTGAATGAATACACAACAGTAGATTCATTCCATCAAGCACGAGCCTTAGTGGACAGTTGGGCTGAGCAGTTTGGTCGTCCGGTTGAAGATATGCGTGAATTGGCTGAACGCTACGGCAAAGAAGCCGAAGTGATTTGTGATAATAATCCGGAAAACTACACGTATTGGCAACTGGAAGCGGCCCAGGCCATCGATACAACGATGTGCTTACACATGAGGGACTTTTATGCGCGTCGCGTGCATTTGTTCCTTGCAGATCGCAACCATGGTGTAAAACACATTGATGAAATCGGCAAAGTTTTCCAAGAGAAAATGGGCTGGAACGACAAGCGTCTTCACGACGAAATCCATATGCTGACAGAGTACATGGCTCACGAAGTGGATTGGAAAAAACACTTCTAGATCTCCGCTGATTCAAAAGTTGCTCGAATTTTATCGATGACAGATGTAGATCTTATTTTTCTAAAGTGACAACGATGTTTTTTAAAATAGAGACTTCATCTTCGACGACTAAAATGTTCATATGTAAATTCTAAGATGTTGAACCAACTTATTGAGCTACACTTTAAAAAAAGGAGAATCTCATGAAAAAAATTATGCTAGCGGCAATGGTCCTTTCATTCACAGTTGCAGCGAATGCAAAACTTTCTAAAGAAGAAAGGAAGGCTTTGGTAGCTGAATGCAAACAAGAAAATCCAAGCGCAAAAAAATCAGATATTAAAAAATGCGTGAAAGAAAAAGCCAAAGCCAAAGAGTCTGAAACGAAATAGTTTTCAGATTCCCGTCAATTCGAATCAAAAAGCTCGATGGCCTTCTATCGGGCTTTTTGTGTTTTTAGGGGCGCAGTCTGTCTCTCGTCTAAGTTTTAGACAGTCGATCAATCCTCAGACAGTGATTAAGCATATTAGAGAGTGGAATGAAAGTGGCAGGCCTACGGAACTGTTAGTGCGACAAAGCACTTAAAAAGGAATGTCCCATGAAAATCTCTGCAGGATTTTTTGTTACTTCATTACTTTCTATGACCACAATGATCGCTTGTTCGAATGGCGGTGGTGGTTCTTCCGCACCTGCGCCTGTCGTACCTACAGCGACCACGGTGCCGACGACAAATACTCCTTTCGTGAATGGACATTTCACTTATCAATTCACTCAAAATGGTTGCGATACGGGTCGCAAAGACTTCACGACGAAGGCTGACTACTGCCAAGCTTTGACAAACGATGCTCTGAATAACAACTGCGCTCGTGAAGGTCGCGTGATGATGTTCAATAACCAATGCGTGAACCTTGGAACAAATGCTGGACCGACGTTGAACATCATGAATTCAGCCCGTTGTGTGATGAATGTCTCTGATACGGCAGATCGCACACTTCTGCAGAATTTAAATCCATTCAATCCGCGCAATCGTCAAATGATCCGCGAAATTTTCTGGGACGGTCATCGAGATCGTACCTTCGACATTATGGGCTCAATGGTTCAGTCTTATGGAAGAGCGAAGTTCACGATGCGCGCAGCCCAAGGGGCGACGCCTGCTGAGGGCGTAATTGGCTTGGTTCAAAATAATGGAGAAGACTCTTATTTGGTGCGCAGTAACTTAGGCTCACAGATGACTTTGACGGTTCAGGATCAAAGCTCGCAAAAGCTGTCCCAAGTAGTGTGCTTAAGTGATTCTAGTTTCAAACGCCCGAAGAAAGATCTTCGCCAAGTGCGTTGTGTTTATAAGGGTGAAGACAGCCGAAGTTCTCGCGATGAATCGATCGGTTGGGATTTGCATTCTGTGACTGAGCGACACATCTTCGCTCATGGAGCCTCTGAGGAAATCACTCTTCGTCTGAAACCCGCTGCTGCTGGGCTTGACGAGCGCATCGAGTTAGAATTGAAAGATATCGACGGAGATAAGACTTTGCGAACGGAAAGTTCACTCAATGAAGGTCTGGAATTGCGCTTTGACTCCCGCGAAACCGGCTCGAACATAGTCCTTAGTTGTGGTGCTGCGTCAAAATAACTGGCTCACGGGTCCTAAATATCTGCATTGACTCTGGTTTTCATTATACCTAGACTTGATCTGTAAATCGATATTTAGCACCCGTTTAGGGTTCACCCTGAAGGCAGTTTCAGCATGACTTTTTTTGATAAAGTACAAGACTATTTTTCGAATGATATCGCAATTGACTTGGGTACAGCGAACACACTTGTGTACGTGAAAGGCCGCGGAATCATTCTTGATGAACCATCCGTTGTAGCAGTTCAAAAGAACTATCGCGGAATGCAAAACCGTGTTCTTGCCGTTGGTAAAGAAGCGAAAGACATGTTGGGACGTACTCCTGGAAGTATCGTTGCAATTCGTCCGATTAAAGACGGTGTTATCGCTGACTTCGAAGTTACACAATCAATGCTTAAATATTTTATCGGTAAATCATTGGGCGAGAAAAAATCTTTCATCCGTCCTCGTATTATCATCTGCGTTCCTTACGGAATCACTCAGGTGGAAAAACGTGCGGTGAAAGAGGCAGCTCAGTCTGCAGGTGCTCGTGAGGTTTACTTGATCGAGGAACCAATGGCAGCTGCGATCGGTGCAGGTCTTCCAATCACTGAGCCATCAGGCAACATGGTTGTCGATATGGGCGGTGGTACAACTGGCGTCGCTGTTATTTCTTTGGGTGGTATTGTTTACTGTAAATCAATCAAAGTTGCGGGCGATAAATTCGACGAAGCGATCGTGAACTACGTTCGCCGCCAATTCAACTTGTTGATCGGTGAAAGAACTGCTGAAAACATCAAAATTCAAATCGGTAACGCTTATCCATTCGAAGAAGAAAAAACGATGGAGATCAAAGGTCGTGACCTTGTTGCCGGTGCCCCTAAAACAATCGAAATCACAAGCTCTCAAGTGAACGATGCATTGATGGACCCTCTTTCAGAGGTTGTTGATGCTGTTCGTACAGCTCTTGAGAAAACTCCACCGGAACTTGCATCTGATATCGTTGATAACGGTATCGTTCTAACAGGTGGTGGAGCGTTGCTTGCCAACCTTGACGTGCTTCTTCGTGAAAGAACTGGACTGCCAGTTTCGATCGCGGAAGACCCTTTGAGCTGTGTTGTTATGGGTTCGGGCAAAGTTCTAGACCAGCTCGACCTTCTCAGACAGCTTACTGTCGATTAGTATCTTAACATATGACAGAAGCCGACATTCAATCGATCGCCCTCTTTTTCTACTTTGCTTTACTTGATGATAAAAAGGCGGTCGAGGCTTCGACACAGGCACTAGCCGTTTGTCTAGATAAGAAAAAACGAAATCCTGAAATCAAAAACTCTGTGGCTCTCGTCTCTTCGACGAAAGCTGTCTGGGACCGCTTCAAAGTCCGCGTTGCACGTGGACGTCCAAACACCTCTGTAGAATCTGGTTGGCTACTTCCTGAGGGAGTCGATCTAGGCCCTTGGCGTGAATTTCAGAAGACTGCTTCTGAAGACGAGCTTTTAACAGTTATCTGGTCTAAAATTTTAAAAATCAGTGATCAAGATATTTCTGAAGGCTTGGGTATCACGGCAGGGACGATTCGCTATCGTCTTGGCAGATCTTTACGCAAGCTCGGAACAATGACCCAAGGTGTGAGTAAACAGAAGCATGGCACAGCAGGAAAATAAACTTTCCCTCTCAAAAAAAAATAAAAGGGAGATCTCTCCTTTCATCGGTCATGAACTCTTGTACGACTATCTTTCAGGCATGCTTGATGAGGAAAGAAAAAGTGCAGTTGCCGATCACGTGAAATATTCGCGCGACGCTCAATTAGATCTTAATAAAATTCAAAACGGTGAGGCTTACGCAAACCAGTTATCTGGAACCGTGGTTTCTCAACCAATCATCGAACAAATCAACTCCACGTCGACTTATTTAACGACTTTGATGCAGAAATCGAATTTCGATAAATGGCCCCAAGGTTTAAAATGGGGATTGGAAGCATTAGTTGTTGTTGCAGTTATCGTTGTTCTTCTGACAGTGGCTCCGTGGCAGAAACTTTTGAACATGGGAATTTCGACAGGTTCAAAAGAAGTAGTTTTAGCTGAAGTTTCAAAACAAGAGACAGCGCCTACACCGCCAATTGAAGAAAAGCCTCAGTTCGTGGATGAGGATCTTAAAACCGCAAAACCTCTTGCAGCGCCAACTCCTTCGGCGTCGGTTGCGGCAAGTGTGACACCGACTCCGTCCCCAGCGAAAACTGTTGCGGCGGCGGCTGTGGTAAAGGCAAGTCCCTCACCGAAATCAGCGACCAAGGCTGAGTCTGTTGCAAAAAGTGACGAAAACAAATCTGATAGTGCATCAGCAACATCCGGCGGATTCTTGTATCGCGGTGATATCATAGTTACAAACCTGGCTGTTGTTGGTCCTAAGATCACAGAGAAGATTAAAGAGCTCGGTGGTCGCAAAGCCGGTGCTGTGGAACTTGGTTGGCAAAAAACTGCGAACTCAATGTATTACCACTTCACTATTCCAGAAGCAAAGTACCCAGAGCTTTCCGCATATCTTGCAACTTACGGCAAAGCTCATATCGGTAAAGAAAAACATCCGCGTGTAATGCCTGACGGAATCATTCGTCTTATCTTGACGGTGGATGAAGCGAAACAGTGAAAACATTAAGGCGCAAACCGAAAAGATCACTTCGCACGATCTTGATTGTCTGGTTCGTGCTCTTTTCCGTTGTGCCGTTGGCATTTGTCACTGTTTATTCAATGATCAAGTACGAAAAAGCCATCGATCATGAGCTATCTCAGCGTCTCAGCGGCAACGCCCAAGAAATCGGACTCATCCTTAACGACTACAAAAACAGTCTGCAACAAAAGCGTGATCGTTACGTCCGCGATCCCAATCTGACGTATCATTTAACAATGGGTGACGGCGCGACCTTAAAAGGAATTTCAACGAATTGGTTGAAAACGGACGGCATTTCCAGTCTGACTTTCTTCGATCGTGAAGGTCGAATGCTGACTTCTGTATTTAAAGACGACAAAGACACTGTTCGCAGCTTCATGCCGGTGCAAGATGCAGTTTTCTTGTCGGCAAAATACATGTCGGATTTGAAGGATCAAAAAGAAATCAGCCTCGCAGAGTTCACTGAGACACAAAAGGTAAATCTGGTACTGATTTCAAAAGTTCTAGGTCCCGGTGGGCGCACCGTTGGTTATATCGAGCAGATCGTTGATTTGAATAAAAACTTCCTGGCAAAAATTAAAAGTCGTCTGAAGCTTGAGTTGATTCTTTTTAAAGACAACGGTCAGGTCGAAGTTGCAAGTCATCCTGATTTTTACCTCTATAAAAAAGACTTCTTTAAAAATTATTTCCGTCCCGGAGCCGAGCCATTTTTTGACTTAAATGTACGTGGAAACCCGTACGGATTCCTTATCTATCCACTAGATTGGGGAATTACGAAATTCTATGTGGCCCTGGGCGCCTCAAAAAGCGAGGCGACGGCAGTTTTGAAGAACGTGAACTATGCATTTATCACGGTTGTCGGTGCCGTTATCATTCTTTTGATCCTGACAATTCTTGTGACTTCAAGCTGGGTTTTAAAACCACTTTATGATCTGGTTGAAGCTTTGCAATCATTTGAGTCACAAGAACAAGCGGTGACGATTCCGGTGAAAAACGATACTGAAATCGGCCTGCTGACGGAAAGTTTCAATGAAATGAGCAAAAAGATTTGGACTGCCAGATCTGATCTGCGGAAGAAAATTACGGAACTTGAAGCGGCCAATAAAGAATTGAAAGACACACAGACCAAGCTTGTTCACTCTGCAAAAATGGTCAGCTTGGGTCAGCTTGTGGCAGGTGTTGCCCACGAGTTGAACAACCCGATCGGTTTCATCTACAGCAATATGACTCATCTCAAAGAATATTCAGAAAAGCTTATTCAAATTGCGGATATTGCTGAAAAGGAACCTCAAAGACTTCCAGCATTGAAGGAGGAATTTGAATTTGATTACATCGTGAAAGATTTGCCAAAACTTGTATCATCCTGTCAAGACGGTGCTCGTCGCACACGGGACATCGTTTTAGGATTGCGCAATTTCTCCCGCTTAGAAGAAGCGAAGTTGCAAGAAATCGACGTTCATCAAAGCTTAGACACAACATTGAACTTGCTTCAGGGTGAAATCAAAAATCGTATTGAGATTCATCGGCAGTATGAGCCGACCCCTCTGGTTCATTGCTATGCAAGTCAGATCAATCAAGTGTTCATGAATATCTTGTCGAATGCTGTTCAAGCCATTGATGGCAGTGGACACATTTGGATCTCCACGATGGCGTTGAAGGATTATAAGGGCTCAAAGGATAAAACAGGTTGGGTGCAGGTCTCTGTTCAAGACAGTGGTAAGGGAATGTCCTCTGAAACTTTGGATAAAATTTTCGATCCGTTCTTCACGACTAAAGGCGTGGGCCAGGGCACAGGTCTAGGTCTTAGCATCTCTTATGGCATCATTCAGAATCACGGCGGTGAAATTCAAGTGCGGTCTCAAATAGGCGTGGGCACTGAGTTTATTGTTATTATCCCGGTTTATCCTCCCGTGCAGGAAAGGCCTACTCAACTAACGTCCTAAAGCTTTAGTCTAGTCTTCCGAAGAGAAGACTATGAAAGCGTTTTTATCTCTGACAGCAATTCTACTGATTACTTGCATGTCTCATGGTGAGTCGAAGCCTCTTTATCTGGCAGGCGAGGTGCCTGTTCGGGGCGACATTGAAGTTAAAATTTCTCATTCGGGTCAAGTGGTCATTCATTCTAACACGCGAGATAAATTGAAAATTCAAACAACTCGTCGGGGGCCCGCCTCGGTAATTACGGCATCTGCCCCGTAATCTTTTGCTAGCTTAGCCATTCGTCTAGTGCTGGGCTAGTTTCCCTTAACATTTTCTTTACAGATTTCAGAAAATTGCTCGGTTGATTTAATCTGAATCCATATGCAATTTCTGAAAAGCGCACTTATTCCAGTTCTCGCATTATTACTCCTTCCTACAGTTTCGATGGCATTTAAAATGTCGCCAATGGTGATCACTTTCATGCCTTCAGGAAGCAAGGCAACTCAAGTTCTTACACTCGAGAATTCAGGCGGCGACAAGGTGCCTGTGCAAATCGAGGCGTTTGTTCGCGGTGTTGATGCAAAAGGCGAGGAGACTCGCGCAAAAACCTCTGATTTCAATATTTATCCCGAACAACTCGTTTTGCTACCCAATGAAAAAAGAAATGTTCGCGTCACTTGGGCGGGGGAGATGAAAGATGGCAACGAAAAATCTTATCGCATCATTGCCTCACAAATTCCCGTCGAATTTAAAGAGACAAACGCAAAGTCAAAAAAGCCGGGAGTAAATCTGAACTTTCTTTTGCAGTACGTGGCCTCCGCCTATGTTACTCCGGATAAAGCGTCAGCAAATGTGAAAGTGAAAGAAGCGAGGGCATTGCCGGGGAAAAAAGTTCAAGTTGTCCTGGTCAATGACGGATCTGCTCATAAAGTTCTACATCCCAAGAAAATTAAATTTATCTCTGGCAAATCAACGGTACTAGAGATTGAAAAGCCAAAAGAAATTGAAGGCGCAAACCTTTTAGCTAAAACCGAGATGAAATTTGTCTTATCTGTTTCTAAAGATCTTCCCAAAGATATCAAGGCCGAAATCGAATTATCGGAGATCGGTGATTGAGATTCCTATTTTGGCTCTTAGTCTCACTTCTGCCGTCATGGCACGTGTATGCTGCGGGCATTCGTCCGCCCTTGGCTAAGCCGTATGTTGTCGTACCTATCGTACTGGATGGAAAGGCTCAAGAAGATGCGTGGGTATTTCCTCGTGACACTGCTCGCGCTTTTGCTGTCGAGGCGGCTCCTGTATTGCGCGTGTTGCAGCTTCAGATGAAGGAAGATCTGCTGGCCAATCTAAAAAAGAAAGTTACCACCGAAGGCACATTGAGTCTTCGTGACTTAGAAGCTTCGGGAGTCAGTGTTGAGTTCGATGAAGCATCCTTGGAACTTAAGCTGATTTTGCCGTTAAAATATCGTCGCAGCAGTGACGTCGATTTAAGTTACGAAAACGATGGATCTCAAAAATACCTAAGACCAAACCAACAAAGCGGCTATATCAATCTTCGTGCGAATCAATCCTATCAATATGGGACCGACGGGCAAACGGATAAAACGCTACCTCTTTCAGGTCACGTGGATTTCGTAGAGAATATTCGCGGTTTTGTATTTGAAAGTATGGCCGATTATCTTGATGGCGACACAAGCCCTTGGAAGCGTGGTGATACAAGAATTCGTCATGATGATGAAGAGAACATGATTCGCTACACCTTTGGGGACCTGACCCTTAGCACACGTGGCTTTCAGGTTGCTCCAGCAATGGCGGGTCTGTCTTTGGTTCGTGAATTCAGTATTCAACCATACAGAACACTTCGCCCCTTGAGTAATACAGAGATATATATTCGTCGTCCTTCCATTGTAGAAGTGTATGTAAATGGTTTTATGTACAGCCAGATGCGCTTAAATCCCGGCGTCTTCAATATCCGTGATTTCCCTTTAGCGATTGGCCAGAATAATGTGAAAGTAAAAATTCGCGATGACTTTGGCCAAGAAGAAACTTACGACTTCTCGGTTCTTTTCGAAAACACCATCCTTACAAAAGGGGAGCAAGAGTTTTCATACAGCGCCGGTTCACCATGGACGGAATCTGGCGGTGATCGTGCTTATGAACAGCACGCAGTTCTCACAAGTTTCTTTCATCGCATCGGTTTGTCAGATGAGTTGACCATCGGCGTGAATTATCAAAATTTTCAGTCTCAAGCATTGACTGGTTTTGAGGCTTCGGGAATTACAAATGCGGGCTACTTGTCAGCGGATGTCGGTTATTCGGCCCAAGCACAGGATCAACGTGGCTATGCGGAAAGATTCCGCTATCGCACTTTAGACCGCATGGGCGGGGTGGATATGCCACTCACATTGACACTAGAAACTGAAAATCACGATCCGGATTTTATGCCAGTCTCTGCCAATGTGGCTGATCCGAATACTTACACTCGTCGTTACGATGCTCAGTTGAATTTTCGTCCTTGGACATATTGGACTTTGGGTATCGGGGGCGGCTACTTAAATCAGGTGAATCAGCCAGATCAGCGCTTGTATCGCGCAAACGTGATTTTTCCAGTCACAGCTTATTGTCGCTTTGAAGTGAACTATAGCAAAACGGTGGATGCGACAAACGAAGACCGTCTGTATGTTTCATTCTTTTGGAATGAACCCCAGGGGCATTACAGTGCCAGTTCCTTCTATGACTCTCAACAGAAGAGCACGAACTTAACGGTTACAAAAAATAATCTTAATAAATATGACGATTTCCGCGCGACGGCCTCTGTTCAGAATAATGAAAACAATACCCAAGAAAGCTTGAACGCGGAATACTACACGCAACCTGCCAGCTTCCGCTTAGATCATTATTCGACTCAACAAAGTGGCGCGAATTCTAACATCACTACTTTTGGTGTTAATACAGGTTTTGCATGGGTAGGCAGTCATGGTGCCTTTACTCAGCCTATTGCCGATAGCTTCGTGTTAGTTGCAGCAAATAATTTTCCAGATGGACAACAGTTGATAGTGAATCCAAATGGAGAAAAGGGTGAAGCACAATTAGGGCCTCGCAGTTCGACAGTGTTGAAGGACGAAACTGCATATTACAAATATTTAGTGAATTTGGATTCGACTTCGCTGCCTCCGGGATATTTGTTGGATAAAGAATACTACGGTGTTCAGCCAACGTATCGCAGTGGTGTTCTGATTGACTTGAACTTCCAACATAAGATCATGGTTAAGGGTCGTTTGATTAAAGAAAACGGCGAGGTCTTATCTTATGCCGCTGGAGATATCTTGGATGCTCAAGGTCGCTTGGTTGATAACAGCTTTTTCACAAACAAAGAGGGCGGTTTCTTGATCGAAGGACTCGAGCCTGGAGACTATAAACTTGTGACAGATAGACCGGATCTTTCGTCTGTTACAATTCACGTGTCTGAGACGAAGGATAACGTGATCAACCTCGGCAACATTGTCGTCAAGATGGGAAGTAAGGAATGAAACTCGTCATCTTCTCTATAATTATTGCGATGACTTCTTTAGCGAAGGCTGCAAGTTGCACAAACATGCAGTTTCAAACCAGTCCGACAGTTATTAATTTTTCTTCAAATAGTCAGTTTCAGGGCACGTTCACAGTAAAGGCGAACACCCAACCCGGCGGTTGCAGCTTTTTTATCGTTTTCGATTATGGCTTAAATACAAGCTATGCGACTCGTGGCATGTACATGCTGCCATATAAATGGCCGTATTCGATTACCAAAGACCCCGCTGGAATTTATAACATCAAGAATATTTTGGATGTCTCTAGCGAGAACGATGTGATCACGGGCACCTTGACCTCTGGAAATTCGAACGCAACGACGAACGTTAACTTCTACTCGACACTAGACACTTCAAATCCGTGGCTGCGTTTTGGCAACTACATGGATTATACGACGGCACAGCTTTATGTGGGCACAATTGCAAACCGTCAGTTTGTCGGATCGATCTTGATGGGAGTCAACTACAATGCTCCCAAGCGTGTGGATCTTTCGCTAGTGCCGACTGGTAGCGCCTTCAGTCTGACAGATACAGATGAGGTTATGAACTTTGGCAATCTAACGCCAGGGAGTTCTCGGTCGGTGGATTTAATTTTGAAGTACAATGCCGGTTATACGTTATTTGCCTCTTCGGTCAATGCGGGGAAGTTAAAACATGTGACCGAGAATTCATACATTCCATACACGATCACTTTCAATGGATCGCAAGTGACTTTAAGCTCGAACCCTACACAGCTGTATAGGGAATTCGGTGTTTCACCCGCGACGGGAAAGGTGATTCCAATCGGTGTGACGATAGGTTCCTTCGGAACTGTAAAGTCGGGAAACTATACAGATCAAGTTCTTCTAACAGTTCAATCAACAGAATAGAAAAAGCCACCTCATAGAGGTGGCTTTTTAGTTTGATCTTGTTAACTAAGATTAGTTAGCAACGATAGATACTGTAATTGTGTCAGAGTATGTACCTGCTGCTGCTGATGGCAACGCAGTTACGTCTACTTTTACATCGGAAGAAGCAGAAGTAAGACCCGTTAAAGAGTTCACTGTTTTCACAGTAGAAGCTCCAGTGCTCAAAGAAACAGAGGATTGACCGTTGTAACCAACCTTATAAGCAGTTTTGATGTTGCTATTCGCGCCATTCACCAATTGACCACCGTTTTGAGAAGCCATTGTGATTTTATAACCATTCAAGTTATTTGAACTTTCGGAGACTGAGGCCACCAATTTCGCTGTCTCTCCACCTGTGATGTTCAAGGCTGTCGCATTTGCGTTTGGAGTAACAACGATGTCATTTACAAGGGCGACAGTTCCAGAAATAGTCAATGTACCTGTGGAAGCAGCCATCGCTGATGTTACCGCCAAAGTCGAGAAAAGTGCCGCTGCGATTTTCAATGATTTCATATAGGAGGATCCTTTCTATTTAATATTTGTCTTATAACCAGACAAGCCTCCGTACTTCATATTGTGTGCCATCTTCTTAACAGGTTTTTAATCAATCCAATGTATTTAGAACAAGATGAAGTCTAAAGAAGTGTCAAATAGCTATACACTCGACTTTAAAAGGCTGACGCTAGACTCTGGAATGACGGTGAGCCTCAGACTTAAGACTTTGCTGTCTAAATCCGATAAGGCATCTATGACACCCGAGGACGATCAAAAGGAAGATAAGGATAATTCGAAATTGCTGGCGCTCTTGCTTCTAATTGGAGCTGGCGTATTGGCCTTTCTTTATCTTAGTTCGGATAATACCAAAAAGAAGATCGCTCAAATCTCTGCTGCTGTTCGTTCTGAAAAATTCGAGAAGTCAGTAAATAAGCATCTCATGGTGACAAACGAGACTATGGCGTTAGAACGTCAACGCATGGAAGTGGAAAACGCACGTTTGGCATCAGATTTTTCCAGCACGAAGCCGCAGCCAACTTATACTGCACCTTCAGGTGGTGTGGATCTTTCACAGGACAATCGAGCTTCTGATATCGCCAACGAGTTGGGCCGTGGTGAGCGCAAAGAAGATTCTTTTTTAAATCCAGCAGATGCTGTTCAGAAAGATTTATTCAATCAGCAACAAAGTGAAGAATACAGTCAAGCTTACAAAGAAGAGTATGCTCGTCAATTTGTCGAGAACGCTCGTCGTGGTGGCTACAAGGTAATTCTTGATAGCGATTACAAAGTCATCTCTGTTCAGCCTATTCGCAATCCCTCAGCGAACCTCGATACTGGCGAACCCAACGGCCTTCAATAATATTTCTGCACGTGAAACGATTTCTTCCAATTTTTGAAGTAGCCATGATCGGCCATGCTAAAATATTTCTCTGAGCCAAAGACAATATGATCTTGAAGCGGAATTTGAAACAGCAGCGCTGCGGAATGAATTTTTCGCGTCAATGTAAGATCTTGTGTTGAAGGCATAACTTGTTGACTAGGATGATTGTGAGCCATGACGAAACAGCTTGCGTTAGACATGATGAGATAGCGAAAAATGTCGCGAGGGTGAATTAGACATTGATCGGCAGTGCCGCGGAAGATCATCTCTAGACCTAAGACCTGCATATGAGAATTGAGAGCTATAATCCAGACTTCTTCAGCAAATGGATTGAAGTGTGGCTTTAGTGCATCGAATGCGTTGAGGCTTGAAGTAATTTCTGCGGTCATAATCAGAGCAAACTTGCAAAGAGTGCAGCTCGGCTAACCATGCTGTGGGATGTTTTAAGTTCGGGTTTAGGACACCCGTCGTGAAACGCAGACCCATTACTTGCGCGTTGAAAAAGCTAGGCATAGACTTCTTAGTGTCGAATACCAGAAGGAATATGAAAGGTAATTTATGAAAACTAAGCTAATGCTCAGTGCTGTTGTTGTATCTATGATGGCTTTGTCTGCTTGTGGTCCTCAAGCATTCGTTAAAGGCCAATACGATGACGTTGATAGAGAAAACAACTTAAACGATCAATGGTCCGAAACTGATATGCAAAAAGCAGTTCACGATCTAGTAGCAAGTGCTTTGAATTCCCCATCACTTTCTCAGGCTAAGAAAATGCCGGTTGTGATGGTGACGAATCTTCAAAATAAAACAAGTGAGCACATCGATACTCAATCTATCATGGACATGGTTCGTGTCGAGTTGATGAAATCAGGTCGCGTAGGTTTTATCGATAAAGAAGCTCGTGAGGATATCTCTAGTGAATACGACTACCAAAACTCGGGCAAAGTTTCTAAGGAAACTGCGAAGGGTCCAGGCGGTCAAATCGGTGCAGACTATATTATCAACGGTCGTCTTGATTCTATCGTTCAAGAAGTTGGAAAAGATAAGTCGGTATATTACAAGCTGACTTTAAATTTGACGAACTTGAAAACAAGCATGATTAGCTGGTCTGACCAAAAACAAATTCGTAAGACTTATAAGAAGAAAACTATCGGTCTTTAATGAATACTGATTTTTCCAAAAGACTCACGCTTGTCGTGGGTCTTTTTTTTAGTTTAGCTCTATCTGCATGCGCGACTTATCAAGGTAAGGTGCAGGATGCTCGCAGCGCTTTGGTTCGTGGCGACGATGAAAAGGCATTGAAGATCCTTCAGCCTTTGGCAGCGAAAGAGGATGGCGACCAACTTGTCTATTTGTTGGATTACGCCACGGCTTTGCAAATTTCTGGTGACTACAAAGACAGTAACAGCGCATTTTTAAAAGCGGATCGTTTGTCTGAGCTTGTGGATTATCAGTCAGTGTCTCGTCAGACTGGCTCTCTGCTGTTGAATCAAGAGATGGTTCAATACAAAGGGGACACATTTGAAAAAATCTTCATTAACGCGTATCTAGCAATGAACTATCTTGAGATGGGAAATCTAGATGATGCCTTGGTGGAGGCTCGTCGTATCAACGAAAAATATCTGAAGAATCGTCAGGACGAAAAAAAATCTTTCGAGATGAACTCCTTCAGTAAATATCTGTCGGCTGTGATTTGGGAGGCGAGTCATAGTTATGATGATGCTTATATTGCATACAACGAAGCTTATAAAATCGATCCATCGATCTCTTTGATCGGTGAAGATTTAATTCGTTCAGCAAAGTTGGCTCGTCGCCAAGATACTTATAAAGATTGGAAGTCGAAATTTCCGGGCATCAAGGAAGATCCCTCTTGGTATGACAAATCCAAAGGGGAATTGATCGTGATCTATCAACAAGGTTGGGGACCACGTAAAGAGCCTGCACCGGGTTCATATCGTTTGCCGACTTTGGTTCCAACAAGCAGCCAAACAAAAATAGCACAAATCAAAATCGAGAATGGACCGACAGCCTCTAGCCGTCTGATTTATGACGTGCAGACCGCCGCAATTCAAACTTTGAAAGATGACATGCTTGCGTTAGCCGCGAAGCGTGCAGCAGGTATTGCTGCCAAGGCGGTGGCTGCAGATCAAGTACGTCAGAAAAATCCATTGCTCGGAGATCTTACCTACATTGCATTGAATCTAACAGACCGCGCAGATTTGCGTCAGTGGTCGACTCTTCCTCAAACTATTCAGATGATTCGCGTGCCGCTTGCGCCGGGTCATTACAAATTCAGCCTTCAAGGTTTAAGTTCGGGCGGCTCGCCGACGGGTGAACATCTTGAAGGACAAGAAGTTGATATCAAAGCGGGACAAAAGAAATTTGTCGTGTGGAGATCCTTAAAATAAAAAAGGCCCTGCGTGTGCAGAGCCTTTTGATGCTTAAAGCTAATTCGTAGAATTAGTTGTTCAAGCCAAGAGAAGAACCAGGAAGATTTGGTGTTTCTTCGTCTTGTTGCAAACCTGGAAGAACAGTCGCTTTTTCAGCAGCTACTTTAGCAGTAGTGTCTGTGTTGTAGCGAGTTGCAGCAGTAGCAACGCGGTTTTCCAAGTTTTGCTTCACGCTGTCAGTAGATACATTTTCAACAACTGTGTTTACTTGTTGTTTAGTCATGTAGTCCTGAGGGAACGCACCCAATTTAGCCAAGTAACCAGAGATGCTTCCGTTACCGTTTTGGATGATTTCGCGAAGTGTGAAAAGAGGAGCGTATTGAGATGCTTTCTTCTCAGCTTCGAAAATGATCTGAGTCAAAGTCGCAGCAGTGATATCGTTTTTAGATTTATTATCGATAACCATTACTTCTTCGTTTGTGCGGATCATCTTAGCGATATCATCAAGAGTCACGTAGCAGCTTTGCTGAGTGTCGTACAATTTGCGGTTTTGATAGCGCTTGATGATTTTTACTTTAGAGTTTGGCTTAGATGTCATTGTTTCGTTTTGGTTGATCAAAAGTGCCTCCCAATTTGAAATTTTCCCAAAAGTTCCAACAGATTATGTGCTAAAGTATTCAGCACGCCCCCTGTCGATGGGCGCAACCTATCCCCGGCGCCACCCCTTGTCAAGCGGTCCTCAAATCAAAAGAAAAGACTCTAGGCGTCAGATTTTCCAGGTTTGAGAAGCTTTCCATGTCCAAACCCCCGTTTGTTTTCAAAACTTTGTTGGACCTTTGTCTAAAGTTCCTTAAGCAGCCTGCCGAAAGGTAATAAAGGCCTTTTATTCGACGGGATTAGAATTGATGATTATCGAGAAAAAACAAGAGTTTAAGTCTTCTGGAGTCCTAACCCTCTTAGGACTTGTTGGCTTTTCCGTTATGATCATCGCGGCTCCTTGGAATCGCCAATATCAAGATTCAGATGTGGATGCGGCATTGCAGAAAGCCGAGGTGGTAGGCTACCAGGTGGTGCAGATTTATCGCGAAGCATCAAAATCAGCGGCCGTGTCTGCTGACAGAAATGGGGGGCGTGGGCGTACTCCTGCGTCTATCAACCCCGAGGGTAATCTCGAAAATTTAAGAACCACGGGCACCATGGGAACCGACCCGTGGGGTCAACCTTATCACTACCGCATTCTTTCCGCAGAGAAGTCCAAGCCTATGCGCATTCTTGTTTGGTCTGATGGGCCAAACAAGAAACCTGAAACTCCGGATTTAGATAACGAGGCAAAGAAGATTTCCAGACAGCCGGTCTTCAATGGGGACGATGTCGGCGTTGTGCTTAGCATGACTCAAAACTAGAAATCGTCAGATTCACTGGACGTGGGGCCTGATTGTGTCTCAGCGTCGTCAAGAAAATCTCAAAATACACCGATCAGCCTAGTGACCAAGGAGATCCAATGCTTCCACTCACTAGGACCGCGATTTTGGCACCCATTCTTCTCTCTATGACAGCCTGCGCGACATTCACGACGAATGATAACGGTAAAGCGACTTATTACGAATCTTCCTTCGATGATAAGAATCGTGCCCCGGCTTCCTTTGCTCCTTCGGTCGTTACTCAGCAAGATGGCAATGCAACCTTGGATCCGCTCTATATGCGCACTCAAGCGGATTATTATTTCTCGATGGGTGAAGCATACAGTCTTGAGGGCAACTCAAGCAAAGCGATTGAGTCATTCAAGTTGGTTTTGGTTTACGATCAGAACTCTCCGACAGTGAATATGCGTTTGGCAGCAGAGTACCTGAAGCAGGGAATGATCTCTGAGTCTTTGATCCAAGCTGAAGAAGCGGTTAAGAAAGACGATAAAAACGTAGATGGTCACTTGTTGCTTGGTGGCTTGTACTCTTCGATGAAGGCGTACAGCAAGGCGATGGATCAGTACAACACTGTATTGAAGTATGATCCGAATAATACAGAAGCTCCACTTTACATTGGCGCTTTGTATTCAGAACAAAAACAACCTGAAAAAGCTGTGAAATATTTCGAGTCTTTGACGAAGAATGCAGACTACGCTTCTCCGTACCTGGCTTACTACTACATCGGCCGCGTTCGTATGGAGCAACCAGAGGCGAAATACCAAAAAGCTGCTGAAGAATCTTTGAAAAAGGCGTTGAAGTTGAAACCTGACTTCGCAGACGCAACTCTATCTTTGGGTTCTTTGTACAGTAAACAAAAGCATGAAGACAAAGCGATCACTTTGTATCGCAACTTCCAAAAAGAGAATACTCCAAGCCCTAAGATTGCTGAGGTTCTTTCTCAAACATTCATTGAGCAAGGCAAATACGACTTGGCTTACGAGCAACTTGAAATTCTAGAGCAAAGCTCGGACGAGCCATTGAATGTAAAAATGAAAATGGCTTTGATCATGATTGAAATGAAAAAGTATGACGTCGCGGTCGAGAAGCTAGAGCAAATCCTAAAAGATGCTCCAGAATCTGACAAAGTACGTTTCTACTTGGCGGCGGTTTATGAAGAGACTCACCAAAGCGAAAAGGCTGTGCGTGAATTCAAAAAGATTCCGGCGACAAGCACATTCTTCGGCGAAGCGACTGTTCACGCAGCTTATCTATTAAAAGGTATGAATCATTTGGATGAAGCGATCGAAGTTGCTGCGAAGGGTTTGACCGAGAAGCAGGACTCTCCACAAGTTTATGCAATGTATGCTTCGTTGTTAGATGAAAAATCTGATTATAAAGGGGCTGCGAAAGTGTTAGAGCAAGGTCTTGAAAAATTCCCAGACAATGCTCAATTGAGATTCTATTACGGCACAATTAACGATCGCCTTGGTAAGCGTGACGTTGTTGTGACTGAAATGAAAAAAGTTTTGGAACTTGATCCAAACCATGTTCAAGGTTTGAACTATCTAGCTTTCACATGGGCTGAAATGAATATCAATCTTCCGGATGCAGAGAAGTTGGCTCGTCATGCTCTCGAGCTTGAGCCGAAAGATGGTTATATCCTGGATACTCTAGGTTGGATCCTTTACAAGCAAAGCAAGTTCGCCGAGTCTGTAAAATTCCTTGAAGCAGCGATCAAATACCAAGGTACGGTGAGCATCATTGCAGAACACTTGGGTGACGCTTACTACAAGCAATCCATGGTTGATAAAGCTAAGAAAATGTATCGCAAAGCTGCAGATCTAGAAACTGACAAGCATAAAGTCGAAGAGATTCGTAACAAGATCACAGCAATTGAAAAGCAAGAGCTGAGCACACCACGTCTGCCAGCTTCTGTGAACAATACAGCGCTTGAGGGTCAGTCACGATAGGAGCACTGCATGTCCTGGAGTATTTTAGTTTCTATCATTTTTGTAGGCTCTATGGCATCGGCGAAAAGTGTCGATGCCAATGCCGTTTTTAAGAAAGTTCAGAGCAACTGGGTCACTTCTGACGATCAGAAAGTTTCAGATAAGAATGCGACTGTCACTTCCCGCATTGCTCAACGTTTAGTTGTGATGCGTGGAAATGCCATCCCTGTGGCAACAATGACCTCCGGAGAGATCGTTTCCAAAGACGGTCAGGGGGTGCCGAAAGATCTAGCCGGTCATTTGGCGAAACTTGCTAACATCACGAATTGGAAGAAAGCAAATCATGGCTCTTACACGGCTTATGAAGCTTATTTACCTAAATCGGGTGAATATCTAAAACTTTTCGTTTCCAATACAGACAAAAAAGGCGTTTTCAAATATTCGGTGGCGACAATCCGTGGCGCTTATATGATTCCAATGTATTACGAGGCAGAACTTTTGCAACGTAAGCAAATGGAAGGCAGCAAGGCCGTTGCTGAATTAGAGAAGTCTGGTGGAATGTGGGCTTCCTTATTCCAATATTTTGTAAGTCCAGCATACGCAGATTTCTTCTCATCACTTTCCAGTTGGTTGAGCTCTGCAGGAAGTTCTTCGGGCGCTTCCAGCTTAACTGATACATTAAATAATTCGAGCTCAAGCCTCAGTAGTGCTGCAACGACAGCCTCGAACGCGTTGAATAATGCTTCAGGGGCAGTGAACAACATTGCAAATACCGGCAATAACTTGGCAAATACGGGCAACAATATCGCCGGAGCTGGTAATAACATAGCAAACTCTATTACCGGTGCTTCAAATAATGCATCGACAATTGCGAATCAACTTACGGGCGAAGTGAAATCTATCCAAGGCACAATTTCAAGTGCTTCTGCGGATATGAAGCAAGTAGGTGGTGATATCAATAACACCCTTAAAGGCTTCCAAAACCCTGTGACAATGGGAAAAGTCGCATTGGCGACAGGCTTTGGCTATACACTAGGTTCAATGCTTGCGCAGTTTGCTGTGACTGGTGCTGTGGATCTTGCAAAGAACATCTTCTATGAAGTAACCGGCCAAATGAATCCAGCGATGAAAGATCAAGTCCTTAGCAAAGGCAAAAAAGCTTGGGACCAGTTGGCGAAATTGTCCGAGCAAGTTGCCGAAGTCGACATGAATGTACAGGTTCGTTTGGCAGCTTTGGCAGAAGTGACTGGCAAAGACCCGTCGACTGTGCTGACAGACCTTGATTATAAAAGCGGTATGATGAAACGTGATCTTCAAAGGATCACAGAGGCTTTGAAGAATACAGATGATCCTGCGACAAATAAAGCCTGTATGGTCGCACAAAAGCAAATGGAAGATCAGCTTCAGGTTTGGAAAGCCGTTCGTAAGATTGTGCAACAACCACAACAAAGATCGAAGGCAGATATTTGCTCGGGCTTTGATGATCTTTATCAACAATGGACAAATGCAGAACTCCAAATGCGCAATGCACGTAACGTGTTGATGCGCAATATGTATGCGATCATCGCAGATAATTCAGATACAGCCGCCGCTTCTAAGGAAGAGGAAATCGGTTTTCAGGCGAGCCGTAAGAAACGAAACCGTTGTGCTGAAAATGATTTGTTGGATCAGGCGACTTCACAAGCACGCAGTAACGATTGCGATTGCAGTTTGAACTCATCGACCCCTTGGACGCCTGTGTGTGCTTCCGTATGCCGTCAGGTTGTGAATTACCAAGCGGCAGTGAAAAGCTGTCAGGCTTCATTGCAGGCGGATGCAGCGATTGACGTGAATACAGAAAATGCCGAGCTGAGCGACGCTATTGCGAACTCTGCAAAAATGCTTGAAGAAAGCAAAGTGAAGTTGGTGAAAGCGACTTGCGTGGCAGGATCTACAAAAGGTCTTTGCGATGGCAAAGAAGGAAGTTTCACAAAAATCCGCAACACAATGCAGTCTCAATTCAATGAAGTGGCGCAAAAATGCGGTACAGATTCTGTTATCAATACGTCGTCACCTGGCGACATAGCTGCGGGTCAAAAGAAGGCAGCAGAAGTTTTACAGAGTCCGGGGCCAATTGCTGACGCCCCTGCCACTGACTTGCCACAGGAAAGTGAACGTGGTGGATTTTTCTCTCGTCTCTTTGCCGGTATAAAGGCAAGTCCGGCACCTACGAATCGTTTGCAAAACGATTTTTATGGTCACTAAAATAAAAATTGAAGTGATGAAAAAGCTGCGATGGAAACGTTGCAGTTTTTTTATTCCTTCTTCTTGTCGAAAGCGTTTTTATCTTTCATGACCTTAAAGACGAAGTAGTCGCAATAAAATAAAAAAGGCAATGCAATAACAAACCCTACGCCTTTTAAAAGACTGCCGATAACCAGTGCAATACCGATATAAAAACTTGCGGCCAAATAAGTTTTGAAATTTTTAATTGATGCTAAAGCCGCTACGTCCAACGTTCTTGCAATTCCCTGATGGCGTTCTTGTTGCAAAATCAATCCGTGAGAAAGAATCAGGAAGAAATAAACGCCAAGAATGAAAAGCCCCAAAGCCATGGGCCAACTTTCAAAACGGCTTTGTGGACTTTCGAGAACTCCGAAAGCAGAGCCAAGTAAAATTCCAGTCGGCATTAAGATCACAGCTGTGATGATAAAAGAGATCCAATCATTTTGCAGATGGGAAAGATCCTTTTTCCAAACCCCTGAGGATAAGCGCAAGTTCGCGAGTTCCTGAAAAATCAAAAGACCTAACGAAATCAGGAAAGCTCCGATAAATGGAACGACCTGTGCAAAGAAAGTGAAGATTGTCGCGGCAACGCCGAGATAAAGACTTTCTTTCCAATTCTGTTTAAACGCGAACAATGCTTGTTTAACTGGATTCATTTCATCTATGCTATTGGAATGAAAAACAGTATCAATCTCTTTTTTGCGATGGTCCTTGGTGTTTTCTCTTTTGGCTGTGCAACCAAACCCGTTCATGAGGGGGCGTATCGACAAGCGCAGTGGGAAACCAAGGCGATGATTCGTAATTTGAAAGAGCAAAAAACTCAGACTGTCGACATTGATATTATGGCGATTAAGAACGATCGCGCTCGCTTTGAAATCACGGCTATTTTGGGTTTTCAGGTAGCAAGTTTGGTTATGTCTCCCCAAGAAATTTCTTATGCGATCTATCCTGAGAAAAAATTCTTCTACGGCAGAAGCTCAGAGAGTGCCGTCGCGAGAATGATAGGGCTGCCTTTGCATCCTATGAATCTTTCGTATATCGCATTTGACCAGCCTGTGCGTGGTCCGGGGTGGAAATGCTACGCAGATCCGTCTGGTTTGATTTCAAAATGTGAGAATCAACAGAGAGCAATTCATGTCGAATGGAAAGATCGTAGTGAAGGTAAAAAGAAAGTTGTAATTACGGCCCCGCAATTCGAAATGCAGTGGCTATTTAATGCTCCCCAGACTGAGGTCCAGTTTAAACCTGAGACATTCACCTTAAAACAACCCAGTGGGTTCAAAGCAATACAAATAAATTAATTAACTCGTTAACCGTCTAGGATTGAGGCATACTCTAAGAGAGTAGGTGTGTCACCCATCACCACCGGGGGAGATAATATGGCCTCTAAGTTCGACCTTCAATCGCTAGTAGCAAACTGGCAAAACTCAAGCGCAACAGCAAAAGCACATTGGAGCGGCACCTTTGATGAGTATCTTGATATCGTCAAGAAAAATCCGAAGGTCACGCGCAACGCCTATCAACGTATGTTTGACATGATCGTTGAAGAGGGCACGGAAACCTACATCGACTTTAAAAAAGAAGTCGTGCGCTACAAGTTCTTCGACGATCAATTCAATAACGGCAAAGACGCTGTGTTTGGATTGGATGTTCAGTTGATGAAACTTGTGAATGTGTTGAAAGCCGCCGCTCTTGGTTACGGTACCGAGAAACGTGTGATTCTTCTTCACGGTCCGGTGGGATCTGCGAAATCAACAATCTGTCGCATGTTAAAGAAAGGTCTTGAGCGCTATTCGTACTCTGAGCAAGGCGCTCTTTATACTTTCGAGTGGATCGATGAAAAATTAGAACTAGATGGTATTCTTGGCAAAGGGGTGAAAGTATTCCCAACGCCAATGAATGAAGAACCTCTTCTTCTAATTCCAGATGATCTTCGCCAATCTGTTTATGATCAAATCAATAAAGGACAAGAAGGAACTTTCCGCGTGAATGTGGATGGTGAATTGAGTCCTCCATCGCGTTACATCTTCAAAGCGTTGATGGAAAAATACGATGGCAATTTGATGGAAGTCTTCAAGCACGTGCGTGTGAGACGCTTGTTCTTGTCGGAAGCAGATCGTATCGGCATCGGTACATTCCAACCAAAAGACGAAAAGAACCAAGACTCGACAGAACTGACTGGAGATATCAACTATCGTAAGATCGCTGAATACGGTTCTGATTCTGATCCACGCGCTTTCAATTTTGACGGTGAGTTCAATATCGCCAACCGCGGTATGATCGAATTCGTCGAGGTGTTGAAGTTGGACGTGGCGTTCTTGTACGATCTTTTGGGTGCATCCCAAGAGCATCGTGTGAAACCTAAAAAATTCGCGCAAACGCATATCGACGAAGTGATTATCGGCCATACGAATGAGCCAGAGTATCGTCGTCTTCAAGACAACGAATTCATGGAAGCCCTTCGCGACCGTACTGTGAAGATCGACATTCCTTACATCACTCGTTGGAGAGATGAAGTGAATATCTATAAGCGCGATTTCAACTCGCAAAAAGTGCGCGGCATTTCCATTGCTCCGCACACGGTTGAAATGGCTGCGATGTGGGCGATCCTGACTCGTTTGGAAAAACCGAAGAAAGCAAATCTCACTCGTTTGCAAAAACTTAAATTGTACAATGGTAAAACGCTTCCGAACTATACCGAAGATAACGTGCGCGAGCTTCGTAAAGAAACTCAACGCGAAGGTCTTGAAGGTATCTCGGCTCGTTATATTCAGGATAAATTATCCAACGCTCTGGTTGCAGCTCAACAGTCCAATAAAGGCTCTGTGAATCCGTTCATGGTCTTTAAAGAATTGGAGTCAGGGCTTAAGAGTCACTCGTTGATTTCCAACGAAGAGCTTAAAGTCGAGTACAAAGAGCTTCTTGGCGTTGTCATGCAAGAGTACGAAGAGATCATCAAAGCGGAAGTTCAACGTGCGATCAGTGCCGATGAAAGTGCGATGGCGCGCTTGTGCGGTAACTATATCGATAACGTGAAGGCTTACACGCAGAAAGAACGCGTGCGCAATCAGTTTACTGGTAACGACGAGGAACCAGATGAGCGTTTGATGAGATCCATCGAAGAAAAAATTGAAATCCCTGAATCTCGTAAAGACGATTTCCGTCGCGAGATCATGAATTACATCGGCGCATTGGCTTTGGAGGGCAAGAAGTTCAATTATAAAATGAACGAACGCTTGCACAAAGCGATTGAGTTGAAACTCTTTGAAGATCAAAAAGACAGCATCAAATTGACGACTTTGGTAAGCAATGTGGCTGACAAAGATACGCAAGAAAAAATTGATGTGGTTAAAACTCGTCTCATCAAAGACTTTGGCTATGATGAGATATCTGCGACGGACGTACTTCATTACGTTGCTAGTATCTTCGCTCGTGGGGATGTGAAGAGTAAATAATGTCTATTAGGGAAGACCATAATAGGTTTAAAGAGATCGTTAAAGGCAAGGTGAAGGAAGACCTTCGCAAGTACGTTTCCCAAGGTGAAATGATTGGGAAGCGCGAGGATGAGTTCGTCAAGATTCCACTTCCTCGAATCGATATTCCGAATTTCCGTTATGGTCCGAAACAATCAGGCGGGGTTGGCCAAGGTGAAGGTCAACCCGGTCAGGATGTGGGTGACCCAGGTGAAGGCGGTCAAGGTCAAGCGGGGGAGGCTCCTGGCGAGCACTTGCTTGAAGTTGAACTTTCATTGGATGAACTTGCTGATATTCTTGGCGAGAAGTTAGAACTTCCTCGTATCGAACCAAAGGGTTCTAAAAATATCGAAGCCGTTAAGACCAAATTCACAGGTCTCGCACCCGTGGGACCTGAAGGTCTTCGTCATTTTAAATCATCTTATAAGCGCGCATTGAAACGTCACGTGGCTTCGGGAAGTTATAATCCCGAAGATCCATTGGTGTTACCAATTCGTCGCGATATGCAATACAAGTCCTTTAAGAAAGTCACGAAGCCCCAAACACAGGCTGTTGTGATTTACATGATGGACGTTTCTGGAAGTATGGGTGACGAGCAAAAAGAAATCGTTCGTCTGGAATCTTTCTGGATCAATACATGGTTGAAAAAACATTATAAGGGTCTTGAAACTCGCTTCATCATTCACGACGCGGCGGCAAAAGAGGTCGATGAAGATACATTCTTCCGCACCAGTGAATCTGGCGGAACATTGATCAGCTCGGCCTATAAGTTATGCCAAGAGATCATTCAAGCTGATTACCCAGTAAATGAGTGGAACATCTATCCCTTCCATTTCTCTGACGGCGACAATTGGAGCGGTGAAGACACTCGTCTATGTGTGAAGATGCTTCAAGAGTTCTTCCTTCCGAGCTGCAATGTGTTTGGATACGGCCAAGTCGAAAGTAAATACGGCAGTGGTCAATTCCTAAAAGATTTGCAGAAGGAATTCGGCGAAGACGAGCGCATCACTCTCAGCCAAATCGAAAACCGCGATAAAATCCTAGACTCGATCAAAGATTTCCTCGGCAAAGGCAAATAGGTACGCCGTACCTTTTTGCGATGCCATTAGTCGAAACTTAGAAGGTGAACCATGGCAAATTTAACTCCCGAATTAGAAGCAGAAAGAAAAAGAATCTGTCAGATCGCGAAAGACGCGGGCCTTGACTGCTTCGAGACTATTTTTGAATTGATCACTTACGATCAAATCAATCAATTCGCGGCGTACGGCGGTTTTCCCGTTCGTTATCCACACTGGAAATTCGGTATGGAGTACGAGCACCTTTCAAAAAGTTACGAATACGGCCTTTCAAAAATTTACGAGATGGTGATCAACACAGACCCTTGTTATGCGTACCTGATGGAAGGTAACGCGATGATGGATCAAAAACTTGTAATGGCCCATGTGTACGGTCACTGCGACTTCTTCAAGAACAATATTTGGTTTTCAAAAACAAATCGCAAAATGATGGATCAAATGGCGAATCATGCGACACGCATCCGCCGCTATATGGATCGCTATGGTATTGATGTGGTGGAAAACTTCATCGATGTTTGCTTGAGTATTGAAAACCTCATCGATCGTTATTCGCCGTATGTGGAAAAATCTGTGACTAAAGATCCGGAACCACAACGCGAGAATAATTATCTGCTTCGTGTAGATCGCGATTATATGCGTGATTATATCAATCCGCCCTCTTTCGTCGCAGAACAAAAGAAACGCGCGGAAGAAGAGGCGTTTGTGAAAGCACAGCGCTTCCCGCAAGAACCAGAAAAAGATATTTTGAAGTTCTTGATCCATCATGCCCCTTTGGCGGATTGGCAAGTGGATGTTCTCACTATCATTCGTGACGAGGCCTATTATTTTTCGCCTCAAGGGATGACGAAGACCATGAATGAGGGTTGGGCATCGTATTGGCACTCGCGCTTGATGACGACGAAAATTCTGAATGATTCAGAGATTATTGATTTCGCCGATCACCACGCAGGAACAATGGCGATGGCTCCGAATGGTTATAACCCCTACAAGGTGGGAATTGAGCTGTTCCGCAATATCGAAGAGCGTTGGAACAAAGGCCAGTTTGGCCGCGAGTGGGAAGAATGTGACGATGTTCGTGAGCGAAAAAATTGGGATCGAAAAACCAATTTGGGCCGGGAAAAGATCTTTGAAGTTCGCAAGGTCTGCAATGACGTGACCTTCATCGATCAATTCCTGACGGAAGATTTCTGCGTAAAGAATAAATTGTTTGTTTACAAATTTAATAAAAAAACTCAAAAGTTCGAAGTAGATACGACTAACTTTAAAGCTATCAAGGCACAGTTGTTGTTCCATATGACGAACTTTGGACAGCCTATCATTCGCATTGAAGATGCAAACTTCGAGAATCGTGGAGAGCTTTTGTTGACTCACCTGCACGAAGGCATCGACATGCAACCGGACTTCATGAGCGAGACGTTAAAAAATGTTTACAAGCTCTGGAAGCGTCCTGTGAACATTGCGACAGTGATGGATGATAGCCCGCAGCTTTTCAGATTCGACGGAAAAGAATATACCCAACATAAATTGGGTGAAGGCCCTAGCGCCAATCCGTCAAATCAGGAGAACTCAGGTTCGTGAAGAATACTCGTTTAGTTTATAGTACCGATCCAAAAGACAACATCCAGTGCCCTGAGTGCAAAGAGCTGAAAGCGGAATGCCGCTGCCAGCCTGAAGAAGCCGTCGAGGGCACGAAGTTCACAATTGTTTTTCGTCTCGAAAAGAACGGCCGTGGCGGCAAAACTGTCACGGTATTAGACGGATTCCCGCGCAATGAAGCCTATGTGAAGGAGCTTTCGAAAGAGCTCAAAGCGAAATGTGGTGTCGGTGGGTCCTTCACACTCGGTGAAAAGCACGCTATGATTGAGATTCAAGGGGATAAGAGAGATCAGCTTAAAAAGGTTCTTGATGCGAAGGGCCTTAAATATAAAGGCATGTAAATCTGGACTTTTGGTAACTTGTATTTTTGTTAGATAAAAGACATTCTTTCAAATATGAACATGTTTATGTCTGATTTAGAGTCCCCAAGGAGAGTTAATTTGGCTGCGAAAAGAATAGTGATCGTTGATGACTATGAAGAGAGTTGCAAACTCTTGGCAGAGATTTTGAGCTCAACTTATGAATGCTCATACACTTCTGATAGCACCTCTGCAGTTCGTCTTATCAACGAAAAGAAACCAGACCTCATTTTACTGGATTATAAAATGCCGGGCGTTCTTGGTGTCGATGTATGCCGTGAAGTAAAAGAAAATGAATCGACAAGAAATACGCCGATCATTTTCGTTTCTGGGGCTGCGACTATCGATGAACGTATCAAGGCTTTCGAAACGGGCGCTGATGATTTTATTTCTAAGCCTTTCCACGTGAAAGAATTGATCCTTAGAATCAAAGCCCGCTTGTCGGAAAAAGAACCGGAAGTTGCGGCGGAATTGACGGCTGCAAACTTGAAAATGAATTTGCTATCTCGCCAAGTGTACGTGGATGGTGAGGAAGTAAACTTGACTCCGAAACAGTTCGACATCTTGAAGATGCTTGTCGCTGCGAAGAACCACCTAGTAACGCGCGAAAAGTGTTTGATGGAAATCTGGGGAGACACAGAAGTGACTTCTCGTAACGTCGATTCACAAATTAACTACTTGAAGCGCAAGATCCAAAAGTTCAACGGTCGTATCGTGGCTGTTCCTTCATTGGGCTACCGTCTTGAGGCTCAGGATTTGTAAGAGATAAATGTTTTTAGTTTGAAAAAAGAAAAGCGGAAGGGAAACCTTCCGCTTTTTTATTTTGTTCGCCCTGAGGGCCTGGTCGCGAGGTCTCGATAGAGAATCTTAAAGTTGTCGCTTGCGAGCGGTCTTAATCAGCTTTTGCACAGCCCACAAAATATCTTTGTTATAGCCGAAGATTTTATCAACGTTCTTAATATCAAGCCATTCAACGCCACGATGGTAGTCGGCATCCTCAACGATTGTAGGCTCATGCCATTTTTCATCAAGAACACCTAAATAGAAAACTGTATCGCAGGCGTTGATTTTCCCATTCCACGGGAAATCGTACTTTCTGCGAAATTCAGTTTCAGGCAGGACGCGGATTTTATATCCGGTTTCTTCAAGGCATTCGCGTTCAGAGGCAAGCACCGCAGATTCATTGTTTTCAATTTTTCCACCGGGAATGAAAAAATATTTCGCGCCACCGACAGGATCAATAGCATGGAAGCCTAGAATTTTATTTTTATGAACAACAACGACGGAAGAGCGATGGCGATAATTTTTCCCGCTCTTCTCTTTTTTCATCTCATCGCGACGTGATTGAAAAAAATCAGTCAGAATTTTTGAACACTCGTCTGCTAAAACACCCTTGGTGATCTGTGCTTGGTGATTGAGTCGCCCATCATTCAAGACTTGATACAAACTTTCAACGGCACCGGCTTTGACGTCAGTTGCTCCATAAACTACACGACCAATGCGTGCTTGTTGAATTGCACCTGCGCACATCAAGCAAGGCTCAAGGGTCACATACAAAGTGCAGTCTTCAAGCCGCCATGATTGCATTTTCTTAGCGGCACGATGAATAGACAAAAGTTCCGCATGACCCAATGGAGTCGTCAGTGTCTCACGCACATTTCGCGCTTTTGCGAGTACCTGGCCAGAAGGGGAAACCAAAAGGGCCCCGACAGGTACTTCGCCTTGAAGGCCCGCCTGTTTTGCGAGTTTCAAAGCCTCGCGCATCCATTTTTCATCGATCACCGCTTGGGAATTCATTGTCTTACTCGCAATTCGGGTCTTTCAGGCTTTTGCCGAAGGATTCTGAAGTTGAAAATAAACCCAGTAATATTAGCTAGATAAGCTTTCCTAAAGGAACCATACGCGAAGTTTTTCGGTGGCGGTACGAATAAGCACTGTAATTCGTCGCGTCAGGACCTCGGAGGGTTGCCCCTTTGCTGCCTCTTTGTTATACACTCTGTCTCTCTAAAACTCTTTTTTCGACCACATGAGAAGGGAAGGTGATTGTCGTGGCACTAGTTAAGATCAAAGACGGTGAGTCTTTCGAATCTGCGTTCCGTAAATTCAAAAAGTCTTGCGAAAAAGCAGGAATCCTTTCTGAAGTTAAAAAGCGTGAACACTTTGAAAAACCTTCTGTAAGACTTAAAAAGAAATCTCTAGCGGCTCGTAAGCGCGCTGTTAAGAAATCTAGAAAAGGTTGGAACGACTAATATCCCATAGTGGACATTGGTATTTTCAAAGGAGGCGGCCCCTTAAAAGGTCGCCTTCGTTCTATAAAGGAGTCCCTCATGGAATTAAGAGATAAAATCGCAGCTGACGTCAAAGCAGCAATGATCGCTAAAGAATCTGCAAAATTGGGAGCTCTTCGTATGCTCCAAGCGGCGATCAAAAATCGTGAAATCGATATGCGTCCTGACCCAATCACTCCTGATGAAGTCATGAACGTCGTAAAAAAATTAGTTAAACAAAGAAAAGAATCCATCGATCAATTTCAACAAGCAGGTCGCCAAGATCTTGTGGATCAAGAGACTGCGGAATTGAAAGTTCTTGAGGTTTATTTGCCAGCGCAAATGAGCCGTGAACAAATCGAGGCTCTAGTGACAGAAGTTATTGCAGCATTGGGCGCGAAAACAGTGAAAGACATGGGTCCTGTGATGAAAGAAACCATCGCACGCTCAGGTGGCGCCGCAGACAACAAAGTCGTTAGCGAAGTTATCAAAGCGAAGCTTGCTTAGTTTTTCGTAGGTCAAACCAGACCTTGCCAAAAGGCGAATCAGTCCCACGTTGATAATAAGCTGTCACGTGGGATTTTGTCTTACATCGGTGATGCTGAAGTAAGACCCGAAAACGAAAACATTTGTTGGAAGGTGCATGAGATTTTCCCAAGACTTTATTGAGAAAGTGTCCGAGGCGAATAACCTCGTCGATCTGATCTCTCAATACACTCAGTTAAAACCTAGTGGTAGCGGCCTTATGGGCCGCTGTCCATTTCCAGATCACGTCGAAAAAACGGCGTCGTTCTCGGTTTCTGAGACAAAGCAAGTCTATCACTGCTTTGGTTGTCACAAGAGCGGAAACTTATTCTCGTTCTTACGCGATTATCAAGGCATGAGCTTCCCAGAGGCGGTTGAATACCTTGCAAACCGCGCCAGCATTCCAATTCCTGCGCCTGAAAAAGAAGACCCAGCTCGCGATCAAGCGGCAGATAAAAAGAAGTTGTTGTTAAAAGTAAATAAGCTCGCTGCTGATTATTTTTCAGAGCAACTGAAGCGCGTTCCACACGATCATCCGGTAAAGAAATACATCGCCAGTCGCGGTCTTTCTCAAGAAGTGATCGACACTTTCGGTATTGGTTACGCTCATCCGGAATGGGATGGGCTGGAACGTTATCTTGTTAGCAAAAATGTTCCGATGTCTTTGGCTGAAGAAGCTCGCTTGGTGAAAGCGCGCCAAAGCAAATCAGGTTATTTCGATTTGTTCCGTGATCGTTTGATGTTCCCGATTTCTTCTGCGATGGGTGAGCCTATCGCTTTCGGTGGACGTTATTTAGAGAAGAAAGAGACGGAACCAAAATATTTGAACTCTCCAGAAACGCCGGTGTTTGTGAAGGGCAAAGTTCTTTACGGACTTTCACAAACCGCTCGCTATATTCGGAGCGAAGACATGGCGTTGATTGTCGAGGGATACATGGACCTTGTGTCTTTGTATCAGGCGGGCATTCGCAACTCTGTCGCGACTATGGGAACGGCTTTAACGCCGGATCATGGGAAGATGCTCAAGCGTATGACCAAGAATGTAGTGGCGTTGTTTGACGGCGACTCTGCGGGAATGGAAGCGGCAGAGCGCAGTTTGCCGATCTTGCTTGCGGCGGATTTGTACCCGAAAGGGCTGACTCTTCCGAACAACATGGACCCTGATGATTATGTGAAGAAGTACGGTGCTGAAGCTTTGAAAGTCGAGCTGGATCGTGCGCCAGACTTGTTTGTGATGATCTTGGCTCGTTGGATGGAAGGCTATCGTGGTGACGCCTCTGAAAAGGTGAAGCTTGCGGATAAATTGAAGCCTCTCTATGAGGTTATTCCAGATTTGCGTCTTCGTGATTTGTACCTGGCCGAGGCTGCTCAGAAGATGGGTGTGACCCTTCCATGGCTTCGTCAGGCTGTGGGCCTACAAAGTAGTGGCCCTGTTTATTCGCAAAACAAACAAGGCCTTTCTAGGACGGTGCAGCCAAATCAGAGCGCTCCAGTGGCTAACCAAGTTGCTCCTCAAGCCGTGTCAGACACAGCAGAGGGAGGCAAAATTAGCTTGAAAGGTGCCTCCAAAGCGGAGGTATTGCTGTTGGGCCTGGTGCTCAAAAGTCGTGCCAACTTTGAGCAATTTGAGAGTGAAAAGTTACTAGAGAACGTCGCTCACACAGGAGTGAAAAAGATCCTCGAGAAAGCGACGGATGTGTATAGACAAGATCTTAATAAATTTGATAAATTGACCAGTCTGCTTGTCTCTTACGTGGATCTTCCGGAATTATTATTTGTAGCGGAGCCAACACCAGAAGGCGACCCGGGGTTCGATGAAGAGGCAGAGGCGAAGCTTCTGCGTGATTGCTTTAAACGCGTGCGCGACAACTTCCAGCGCGAAAAAGCAAAGCAGCTGACTCAGGAATTAAAGTCTGAGTTCAGCTCAGAAAAGTTGGAACAGATTATGAAAGCTCATAGAGATCGACTCTCTCTGAATAAAGGGTAAAGGCGGGGTATTGATGAAACAAAACCTACCAAACAAACAAGAGAAAGAACCCGTAAAAGTTCTTTCTTTGCAAGAGCAAGAAACTTTAATTAAAGAAGAAATTCAGAAGTTTCTGAAGCTTGCAAAGGAAAAAGGCTCGCTCACGATCGAAGAGATCAACGACCTTCTTCCTCCTGAAATCATTGCACCTGCTGCACTCGATGCGTTTATGCACGGTCTCGAGGCTGGTGGTGTAGTTATTTCAGACTTGTCTGAAACTTCGAAGGAAGAAGAAGGCGAAGGATCATTCCTTGAAAGCCCTGATTCGGACGACGAAGAAGTAGATGATGAAGAAAAAGCTGAAAGCGAAGATGTTAAGGGCAACGACCCTGTTCGCTTGTATTTGCGTAAAATGGGTTCCGTATCTCTTCTTACTCGTGAGGGTGAGGTTGAGATTGCTCGTCGTATTGAAAAAGGGGAGCGTGAGATCGTTCGCGCGATCCTTTTGTCACCTCTAGGTACATACGAGATCATTCAACTTGGTAAACGTCTTGATGAAGGACGTATCAAAGTTAAAGCGATCTTCCGTGGTCTTGAGGATGAAGATACTCAATACGATGAAAAGGAATACATCGATAAGATTCACGAATTGATCGGTAAAGTGACCGAGTATCAAAAGGCTGCTGCAAAGCACTTCGAAGTTCTTCGTAAAGAAGAAACGAACACGCCGGCTCGTCAAGCTGCCATGAAAGAACTTGTTGTGATGAACGATAAGTTGATGGCGAACTTTGAATCGATCAACTTCAACCGTAAAACTATCAACCGTATCGTGATCAAGTTCAAAAACTTGGTGAACCGTATCGGGACTCTTCGTCGTCGTATCAAAGACGGTGTAGAGCGCACGTTCTCTAAAGACGTTGCTTCGATGGTTGAGCGTATGAAGCTCATCGAAAGCAATGAAAAAGAATTAACAAGAATGACTCGTGATACGGGCTTGAACTACAACAAGTACCGTTCTTATGTGGTGCAAGCGGAAGAAGCGGAAATCCGTATCAAACGTTTGGATTCAGAAACTGAAATGAATCACACATGGGTTAAAGAAACATACACTGCCATCTGGAAAGGTGAGCGTGAGGCTGACGCCGCGAAATCTGAATTGGTTGAAGCGAACTTGCGTCTCGTTGTTTCTATCGCGAAGAAGTACACGAATCGCGGTCTTCAATTCCTGGATCTTATCCAAGAAGGTAACATCGGTTTGATGAAAGCCGTTGATAAGTTCGAATACCGTCGTGGTTACAAATTCTCGACTTATGCGACTTGGTGGATTCGTCAGGCGATCACTCGTGCTATTGCCGATCAGGCTCGTACGATCCGTATCCCTGTGCACATGATCGAAACGATCAATAAGCTTGTTCGTACATCTCGCTACTTGATTCAAGAGCTTGGCCGTGAGCCAACCCCTGAAGAGATCGCAGATAAAATGGACATGCCGGTTGATAAAGTTCGTAAAGTGTTGAAAATCGCGAAAGAGCCAATCTCTTTGGAAACTCCAGTGGGTGAAGAAGAAGATTCGCACTTGGGCGACTTTATCGAAGACAAAAAGGTTATCAATCCTGCAGAAGCGATTGTGAACTTGAACTTGGCGGAACAAACTCGTCGTGTCCTTGCGACTTTGACTCCAAGAGAAGAAAAAGTTCTTCGCATGCGTTTCGGTATCGGTGAAGAATCGGATCACACTCTTGAAGAGGTCGGTCAGGACTTCAACGTAACTCGTGAACGTATTCGTCAGATCGAGGCGAAAGCTCTTCGTAAGCTTCGTCATCCTTCACGCAGCAACAAGTTGAAAAACTTTGTTGATAACTAGATCTTAAATTCAAATTTTTAAGAACGAAAATGGGGACAGATTGTCCCCATTTTTTTGATGGGAACGCTTTACTCAGGACCTTTATCGGGTTGTCTATAAATCCTCTCTGAAAATAACTCGCTTCCTGTTTAACATATAAAAGTACTTACAATTAAACAGGGAGATAATGTGAAATCTGGGATTATCGGTATTCTATTGTTTGCTTCTATCGCTGCTTCTGCGGCTACTGATCCGAATAAAAACTTCGGATGTCAGGCGAAAATCAACGGCGCCGCTATGGATATGTTTGCGGGAATGGACCCGGATGGATCTGCGTTTTACATTTCTCCGGATGGTAAGACACAAGTGACTGATCCGAATCGTGTAGTGTCTCGTGAAACTCAAGGTGATGTAGAAACGATCGTTTATAAAACGAAAGAGCCACGCTATTCCGCTGATGGCAAAATGGTTATGGAAGTCGTGAAGCACACGATCCAGATCACTCGTCAGAATGGTAAGATCACTTCGGTAAACAAGTTGTGGGATGTGAATAAACAAGCCGCAGCCCGAGATTCTTTTGCGAAGTCGTGTCCAAATTGCATGGCGAATCAAATGCCTTTGGTAAAATCGATGGAAAGTACTTTCACTTATGACGGTGATAACTGCTCTGTGAATCAGGACGTTACTTATCAGATGAAGGATGCAAATTCTCAGGCTGAAGCGAAAGTGACTTATGATAAAAAATTCTGTGATTCTTTGGGTCCGATTCTAAAACAGATGGGCGCGCAGAATGCGGCTCAATGTGCGAACTTATTTGCGATGGCACAGGCAAGTTTTGAAAGTCGCGAAAAGGAATTAAAGGCTGAAAAGAAGTCCTTCCAAAATGGCTATTTTGGCATTTATTCAGGGACAAATCCAGGCAAGGTGAACGCGGATGCTAACTTCGATCTTGGTTCTAAGATCGCGATGTGCTCGATGGCCGATGGCTGGGGCATGGGCATGTACGGTGGAATTGGTATGCCGGGCATGGGTTTGATGATGGGTAGTGCTTACGGCATGCCTATGGGCGGGGGAATTATGGGTGGTGCACCAACTTCGGGACGTCCTAGCTCGCGTACAACAACAAATCCCGCTGTGAAGTAGATTTTTGCACTGATGCGGTGACTCAACCTCTGCTTTTGCCCTCTGAGATCATTTTTGCTAAATTGATTACGAGTGGGGGGCTAGCTTAGTTGGTTAAAGCACGGTGCTCATAACACTGGGATCGGGGGTTCAAGTCCCTCGCCCCCTACCATTTTCGACAGCAGTCGAACCAAAGAAATCAAAGTTCTAAGAAAAGCGAAAAAACAAAACAATTTTATAATCTTACGAGAGGGAAGCCTCTTTTCTCTTCTGCACTGTAAATCACAGTAAATCATGCGAGATCACGTCAATTGCTATGCTTTGTAGTTCTTGGCTGTAGTTCGTGGTTTCACAAACTACGCGATTTGTAGTTTCTAGCCATTCAATTCATTAAAACCGATTTACTATCTCGGATCAGAGAAGGTGACGTCGGTCTTTACCATGAATTCATCTTCGATAAGGGATTAAGCATCTTGTATTGAGGAAAGTTGTCATTGAGCGAGTTTCATTTGCCGAAAGAAAGGTCGATATGAAGCTAGGCTCAAAATTAAATCAACTCTGTAAGGTGCACGGTTTGTCTTTATCGCGTTTAGCGAAAGAGGCTGGCGTTCCTATGCAGACGGTCCACGCGTGGACCACAGGCCGAAAATCAATCAATCCAGATCAAATTAAAAGGGTCGCATCGGTTCTAAAGATATCGGTGCATGAATTGCTATTTGATGAACCTGATCCGCATGACTCTATTGGGGAGGAAATTTTGAAAGAGATTTTCTCTGGTGATGTGCGGATTACTCTTCATCGAATTGAACGTCGTCAGAAAGGTCGTTAGGAGGTTTTATGAGAATTGCTGTAGCTCTGGGATTAGTATTGGTACTTACCTCGTCGTCTTTACTTGCTGAGGAAGTAAAGACCGATAGGGAATTGAGTAAAGATGAGCAGATTGAAATTGATGAGTTGAGTGATATTTGTGATGCGCTTAAGAGGGCATATGACTCGAAGAAAGCCATGGACCATGAGAAGAAAATAGGTAAGGTATCTGGTTCTGTAAATATGACTAAATTGAATCAGGCGGGGCGCGACGGTGTTGATGCTATGAATGAGGCTGATAAACTGCTAGACCTCTACAAAAAGAAGTATGGGGAACGTCCAGACTTAGATAATAGATGTGTCTTCTTTTTAGAAATGAGTCCAAGGGAAAAGTCCGGTTTATCCAACAGTAAACTAAAGAAATGAGTAGCAGCTTCTTAATCTAGACAAAAATTTTATTAATCAAAATTATATTTATCCGAAACGTAAGTTAATGTCTGAATTTACTTTTCGAGTTTTACCGTCAACAACTAAAAAGATTCCTGCTGGTGAAGCAGGGTGTGCGTTTCTTGTAGAAGATAATTGGGATGATTGGTTTACTTACTCCACAATGTACTCGCTCGTTGTTTTCGATAAAGACGGTGAGAGACACGACATTGGCTCTGTGAAGATCGGGGAGTTTCAAGCAGACGGAGAAAAGAATCGCCGGCCCGGCATTCCCAAGTCTTTCACGAAATTAGATGAAAAGTTTTTCTCTCTAGGGCAGGACGATAGCTACTATGATAGCTTAAATAAATTAAAACCAAGTTTTAAGCGTTATATTCTGAATGGACTAAATGATTTAGCTGTAGATCAAAATCTTTTTGAACGTGCGCAACACCAAGATATTACTCAAACATCCCTACTGCGTTCGATAACTCCAGCAACGGTTCGTGGTCAATTTAAACGCCTGGCTGAAGGTGGCGCCAGATTATCAAACTACCATTTTTCTTATACGGCGCCCAGACAGGTAGCAACGAGCGAGGAGCCTTTAAGTATCTCTTTCGATGTTGAGGCGGAGTCAAATCCCCCAAGTAATATTCATGTTCTCATTGGACGTAATGGCGTAGGTAAGACATATCTTTTAGATCGAATGGCTAACGCACTGGTTGGAGAGAAAATAACTCGTCGTAAATTTGGAGTTTTCTCATCGCTAGATGATGAGGATGCAGGTAGCCTATTTGCTAATTTGATCTCCGTTACATTTAGTGCGTTTGACCAGTTTATTCCTATTGCAGGATCTGATTCTAAAACAAAGTATCACTATATTGGTTTGAAACAAATTGAGACTGACGGGAGCATTGCGCAAGCTCCAAAATCACCAGATATGTTAACGGGTGACTTTGTTGAGAGCATGAAGATGTGCCTTAGGGGGCCTCGAAAAGAAAGATGGAATCGCGCCATCGCCCAACTCGAGTCAGACCCTATCTTTAGAGAGGCAGGCATTGCAGATTTAGGTATTAAGCTGTCTCTGCATCTCAAAAATGCAACTGAATTTGGTAAAATTGCTAGATCAACTTTTAAACGTCTTAGCTCTGGACATAAAATTGTTCTTTTAACCATCACAAAGCTTGTCGAGCTGGTAGCAGAACGTTCTCTTATTTTATTAGATGAGCCAGAGGCTCATCTACATCCGCCACTTCTTGGCGCGTTTGTTAGGGCTTTGTCAGACCTTCTCGTAAATAGAAATGGAGTTGCAATTATCGCGACCCACTCCCCAGTTGTTCTTCAGGAAGTGCCCAGAAAATGTGCTTGGAAATTAAGAAGGCATGGAAGTATTGCGGTTGCCGAGCGTCCAGATTTAGAAACTTTTGGAGAAAATACTGGCGTTTTAACAAGGGAAGTTTTTGGACTAGAAGTTATCAAGTCTGGTTATCACAAGCTAATTACTGAAGCACTTGATGGAGACAAAACCTACGATCAGGTAATTGCTGACTTCGGAAATGAGGTTGGTGCTGAGGCTAAAGCTATAATAAGAACATTGATAGCTACGCGTAGAAGTCAGGTGTCTTAATGAGAAGGCTATCGCGTCCTACACACGCAGCGACTGACACTTTTTTGGAGTGTATTGGTAGAGCTCGGCCTTTGACATTGAGAGGCAGATTGACTGCTGCAGAACCTGTAATAACAGCATCTGATGTGGATTATCAACTTAGAGTCGCGAACGGAACTTTACATCAGATGCCGTCTGGAGATTCTCAATTTAACGGTATCGTGACCAGTGATGAATTGATTGCCGTATATACAGGGAGAATGGTTCCAAAAAACTCTCCGGGCAGAAGTATTTATAATAAGATAATGTCGTCCGCGCCCAATGGCAGGTGTCCTCTCTGTTCAGTTGGTAATGTTACTACTCTTGATCATGTCCTTCCGAAGTCGCACTATCCGGCTTTAGCGGTCGTCCCTATAAACCTCGTGCCTGCGTGTCGTGATTGCAATAACGCAAAAAAGACTCAAGTGCCAAGTCTGCCGAATGATATTTTTTTACACCCGTACTATGACAATGTTGAGGGTGAAAAATGGTTGGTTGCGTCAGTTCTGAATCCGTTGGCTATTGTATTTAGCGTTCAATGTCCGGCGATATGGCCTCAGGTTTTAAGAGACAGAGTGAAGCACCACTTTGATGAGCTTGGTCTTGCAGAAACTTTTGGATCGAATGCAGCTGATCAACTTATAGTATTGAAAGATCGACTTGAGCCGCTCCTGCAGGTTGGCGGGGTGGGTGAAGTTGAAAACTATTTGCTGGGGGAGGCGGCTGCATTTAGAAGTGCGCATCTCAATTCATGGCAGACGGCTATGTATGAATCGCTTGCGGCTGATCCTTGGTATCTTGGTGGTGGATTTCGCATCTGACACGATTGAAAGCTAAAAGTGGGTAGCTTCCTACCCACTTTTAAATTTATTTTTCTTTGCGAATTCCTTTGAAAGGTTTTGGATCTGCTTTTTGATCCATAAACTTTCCATCGGTACCGCGCTTTACCCAGCGATCATTTTTTGGGTTATATGTTTGAGAGCGATCCTTAACAGCTCCGTTTCTATGTCCATCACCTTTTGGCGGATTTGTTGCCATAAAATATCCTCATTAAAATTAAAAGTTAAATTGTTATAAAATTAAGGGCGACGGCGAAAGTGCCATCGCCCTTCATGGCTATGCTTTAACTACAAAGCGAAAAAACTTTGAGCCTTTTGGATAGATCGTCTTGCCATTACGTACGATGTAACGGCAGTAGATCACCTTATAGCCTGGAGGTACGTCATCAATTTGTTGAGACATTGTAAACCCCGGTCGAGTTAAGACAGGTCTTGACGGGGACTTGGGAATCTCCTAAATTAGGAGTTGCACATCCGGTGTCTCGTCAAGAGCTGCCGTAAGGTTGGGGGGCTGACGCCTCCCTTTCTTTTTGGGAGCTCCCCGTTCCTTATCTGTTAATAAGCAAAATATAATGATTTAAGTTACAAGGACCCCTCCAGTAACATCGAGTCTCAATATGAGCTATTCGATATTTATAACGCTACTGCATATTGCATATCGCTGCAAGGTAAAATATACAGAAAACAAGACTTTTCAACGAACACAAATAAGACTACCGTAAAGTAGGGTGCATTTCTATGTCGAAAGAAGCGAAGCTTTTTGGGGAAAAAATGAAGCAAATGCGTGAAACTCTTGATCTTTCTCAAGATGAGCTTGCGCAAGAACTTCAAATTAGCCGTATTTCAATTGCAAACTATGAGCAAGGAAAACAGGTTCCTGGCTTGGATGCGGCTATTCAAATAGCTCGAAAACTAGGCATTTCAATTGATCAAGTTTCAGAAGAAGGTGCTCAACTGAATTTGGGAAACTCTTTAGAGAAAGTCAGTGACTCAGAGTTAAAAGAAAAATTAAAACAGAGCTTCGCAAAAGCCCGAGAGGATCAAGGGTAAAATATGGATGCTAGAAGATACAAGACAATAGAGCAGCGAGCCTTAGACGCATTGACCGAAAAGGGAATGCTTTTACCTAACTTTGATGTCTTTGAGCTTCTTACTCGTCATAATGTTAAATACGCTTTTGAGACTCTTCCAGAAAATGTCTCTGGTGCTTCTATGATCGAAGGTGGGTTGAAGGTAGTAACAATTAATCAATCCCACTACCCGAACCGTCAGAGATTTACGGCGGCTCATGAATTGGGGCATATCTTGCTCGAACACAACACGTCTCTTAATATTAGCGAAGGCTCTTCTCTGCCTGGTTCTGTAGTTCTTTATCGCAATGACAACTCTTCCCTTGGTTCGGATTGGAAAGAGGTCGAGGCAAATCATTTTGCTGCATCTCTACTTATGCCTCGATTTCTAGTTGATCAGGAGATAGTAAAGTTTAGGTCAGGAGCATATTTGACAGAATCCAATGTTACTTCTTTAGCAGCAGTTTTTGGAGTGTCGGAGATATCAATGAGCATCCGTTTAGGTAAGTTGGGTTATCTTTAATATGCAAAGAAAAAATAATCCATCATTGAAGTCTGTGGAGCTTTTTGCCGGGGGCGGCGGCATGGCTTTAGGAGCGCATTTAGCAGGAATTTCCCCAACTATGTTTTTGGAATGGGAAAAGAATTCTTGTGCAACTTTGAGAAAGAATTCTGATTCTTTTTACGGTCTTAGTGAAAATCGTATTTTGGAAATGGATGTAAGACTATTCGATCCAAACCTAATTCCAGAACGTTTTGATGTTTTGGCCGGTGGGCCACCTTGCCAACCATTCTCCATTGGGGGCAAGAAGGACGGTCATGAGGATAGTCGAGATTTATTCCCAGAATATATTAGAGTTTTATCGTCGGCTAAACCTAAGGCGTTTATCATTGAGAACGTCAAAGGACTTACTGCAAAAAGATTTAAAGACTATGTTGAATATCTACATCTTCAGCTGGAGTTTATTGATAGCTGTCCGCTTGAAGGTAGAGATTGGATATCTCAATTAAAAATTTTGAGAAATGCTAAATCAAATGGATCGAGTAGTAGTTATGTTATTTCAAGTGCATTGCTAAATGCTGTTGATTATGGAGTTCCTCAGTCACGAGAGCGATTTTTTATTGTAGGAATAAGAGTTGATCAAAAATTCAAGTGGACTTTTCCATTGGCTACTCACAGTTATGAGGCGTTGATCTATGACCAATATGTGACTGGTGAATATTTCAAAAAGCATGGACTAAAAAAGAAGTCGGTTCCTAAAGATTTAGAGAAATTAGTAGTTCGATTAAATCAACAAAAACCAAATGCCAAACCTCATGTAACTGTCCGTGACGCATTAATTGGTCTGCCAGTACCTAAAGACGGAAAAGGGCATCCGACGTTCTTAAATCATATTGGTATTCCAGGAGCGAGATCTTATCCAGGACATACAGGAAGTTATATTGATCTTCCTTCTAAGACCCTTAAGGCTGGTGTTCACGGATGTCCTGGGGGGGAAAATATGATTTTGCATGAAGATGGATCTGTTAGATATTTCTCTGTTAGAGAAGCCGCCCGCATGCAAACATTTCCTGATGAATATGAATTTGTTGGTTCACGTAGTGAGGCGATGAGACAGATTGGAAATGCAGTTCCTGTTAAGCTTGCCACGGTTTTATTGGAGAAATTGAAAAACGATTTGATAGCTGCAAGCAAATCTAAAGTCCAGAACAGGTCGAGAGATATAATCCAAATGGAGTTTGCACTTTAGCGATTGATTTCAGTTTGCCACAATTGATTGATGGCAAAGAACACTGTATTTAATCCCTTCAAACAGAACGTCACCGAACTTCTCATAGAGGCCTTTGAAGAGAGGCCTCTAATGAAGTTTCCTCCAGATAATATTGAACAAGGCTGTGGAGTTTATGCGATATATTATCGCGGTGGACTTTCCCATTATGGCCATCTTATAAAAAAAGAAGCCCCTCCAATTTATGTCGGCAAAGCTGTTATTCCGGGTGGAAGAAAAGGTAGCGGCGATAAAAATAAAGCTGTGACAAACTTTGTGATTCGACGACTTAAAGAGCATGCCTCATCTATTTCAAAAACTGAAAATCTGAAACTTGAAGAGTTTGAATGTAGGTGGTTATTGGTGGTCCCCGAGTTCACCAGTGCGGCCGAGGCATTGTTAATTAATCATTATAACCCGATATGGAATGTTATTGTGCCAGGTTTCGGCATTCATAGTCCGGGAAAAGGAAGACTGAAACAGGCGAGATCTCATTGGGATATGATCCATCCAGGTAGACCATTTGCCAAAGGTCTACCAAAAGGGCAATCCGAAGAGGCGGTGCTGAAGGCGATAGAGCTATATTTCTCAAAAATAAAATCCAAGTAGCGATGTTATTTTTACGCGTGGCTTCAGAGGAGAAATGTGGCTAGGAGATTTTGATGACGAAGCTTAATGAAGATTCCTGGTTCTTTTGGTTGAAGATGTCTCACTGGAACCACTTGGAGGCGGCCATCATTCTTGATGGAGATATTCCAAGTAAAAAATTTTTTATTGAATTAGAAAATCAAAAGAAAGATGCAGCGGAAGCTAAATTTTCTCGTAGCAAAGTGATTAATGATTCGCAAATTGAATCACTTTTAAAAATATTAAAAAGAAATTTTGAATCAACCAAAATTAATCCCGCAGACTGTTTGAGTTGGGCCGAACAAATAGGAATTGTTCTTGATTCTCAGTTAAAAAATGAGGCTAAAAAGTTAGACCTATTGCGGCCTCGAGAAAAAGTTATATTAAAATCTTCGGATTCGCGAGGCGATCATTGGATTGATATGCGTAACAAGATTTTGATCCGGGCTTTATATTTAATTAATAAACCGCCTTTAGAGTTTAATCCTCTTCTTAAGAAGAGTGGGGAAATTAATATAACAAAGCTTTCTCGGGCAGTGGCAGATTATGGACATGAATTGGAGTTTAAGAATGGGAAATCAATCTCCAGCGATACCATCTACGATGTTTTGAAAGAAGCCATTAAAGGGCCTGCCAAAAAGAAAAACCTGGGAAGTAGAAATTAGAAACTGGGAACTAGAAATAGACCCCTCTTACGAATTTAAATTTATCATCTAAGTTCTCCTAAAACGCGACTTGGCTCGCAGAAGGAGAATTTATGAAAATAGACTTAAAAGAAGTAAAAAAACAGGCAAATGGACAGTGGTATTTTATTCTAACTGCTCATGGCCTTAACAGAGAATACCTTACCAAAAGAAATGGCCCTTGCCCTTTTTGCGGAGGCAAAGACCGATGGCGATGGGACGATAAAGACGGAAATGGGTCCGGCTACTGTCATCAATGTGATGCACGTGGTGATGGATTTAAGATTCTCGGCAAGCTTTTGAACTTAACTAGTCACCAAGACTTTCCTAAGTTGTTACAAGCCATCTCGGAAACATTAGGCTGTGTAGATCGTTCTAATTTAAACAAAAATGAGATATACGCATCATCAAAAAATAAAAATTTAGAGGCAGTAAAGAGAATTTGGATCGAATCTAAGACGATATTAGATTCTACTGTCGCAGCACTTTACCTCACTTCGAGAGGCTTAGCTATACCAGATAAGATCGAATCTTTCCGCTGGCATCCCCGAGTATCTTTCTACCATAGCAAAAAATATGTTGGATGTTTCCCCGCTTTGATTTCAAAGATTTCCGATCTCAATAACAACATTACAGGCATACATCGAATTTACCTGAACGAAGAGGGGCAGAAGCTTACCCTGGGAGAACCTAAAAAGATTCTGGGTTCAGTTGCTGGTGGTGCAATCCGTTTTGATGAACCCAAGACGCTTCTTAATATTGCAGAGGGAGTCGAAACATCATTAGCTGTAAGAGAAGTAACAAAGGAACCGACCTGGTCCGCTATAAGTGCTTCAAATCTTCCCAATGTCAGAATTCCCAAACATGTTTCAACGGTCGTAATATGGGCCGACTTAGATGCAAATCAGGTTGGAGAAATTGCTGCTGCTACCTTGGCGCGTCGTCTATGCCTAGAAGGTAAAACGGTATTTGTGAAAGTTCCACAGCCGATCCCCTTATCTGAAAACAAGAAATCAGACTGGTTAGATATTTATAATCATTTAAAAAATAATGGAGAGTTGTATGGAATTTAACGTGAAAGATGAAGACAAATTTAACCCGAAGAGCGATGTCAACTTAGAACCGCCACAACCCTTGTTTCGAGAACTTCCTCCTGCTAATCCCTATCCATTAGATGCTTTAGGTGACATTCTTCACTCGGCGTCTTTAGTGATGAAGGAGGCTATTCAGGCCCCAGACGCACTTTATGGTCAAAGCCTACTTGGTGCTTCTGCGTTGGCGGTTCAAGGTTTGGCTGATGTTGTTCGTGGCGATGCTCGACATCCAATTTCATTGTTTTTACTTACTGTAGCTCAATCTGGTGAACGCAAATCTGCGGTCGATAAGATTGTATTAAAGGCTCATCGCGAGATTGAGAGAAATTTAATTATTCAATATGAAGGTGCTCGTCATTTCTACGATATAAAGAATGAAGCTTGGGAAGCTAAAAAGAAGGCCATACTTAATCGCCGAAAAAATACTGAAAAGCATGAATTCGAGACTGATTTACAAGCACTAGGAGTGAAGCCTGAACCACCCCCATCTCAGTTAATTTTAATGGATGATCCTACTTTGGAAGGCCTACAGAAAGCTCTGATATGTGGTCGCCCCAGTGTTGGCCTTTTTTCAGATGAGGGAGGTTTAACGATGGGTGGCCATAGCATGAATGCAGATAATCAACTGAAAACAATTTCAGGCTTTAGCAAGCTATGGGATGGCGATGCTATGCCACGAGTACGAGCCGGAGATGGCGCGACGAAAATTTACGGAAAACGCATGTGTTTACATCTTATGATGCAACCTCGAATTGCAGGCCTTGTAACCGGAAATGATCAGATGAAAGATCAAGGCTTTCTGTCTCGTAATTTGATTGCTTTCCCTGAATCAACGGCAGGCTCTCGATTTTATAAGGACCTAGATTTTGCCAATAACTTAGCGTTAACGAGATATTACTCCACGATTAAAGAAGCATTAGAGATGCCATTGCCAATGATGGAAGGAAAGTCCAATGAATTGAAACCGCGCAAACTACCAGTATCACAGGCCGGAATGAATCTCTGGATTCTCTTTCATAATTTCGTCGAGGAAAATCTAGCTGAAGGAAAGAAATTCTCTACAATAAGAGGCTTTGCTTCAAAGGCGCCGGAACAGGTTTTAAGAATTGCAGCCGTTCTATCCCTGATCCAAGACATCAATGCTCAAAATGTTGGTAAAGATCAGATTGAGTCTGCGATTTGCTTAATGCAGTTCTATCTTTCAGAGGCCTTGCGACTTTTTGATGCTGCACTAATAAATCCCGAGATGCTCTTGGCGCAAAAGCTATCTGATTGGCTAAAGCTAAGAGGCGAGTCTTATATTTCTGCCACTACGGTATATCATCAAGGGCCGAACTCTATTCGCCATAAAGCTGTCGCCCAAAAACTTCTGAACATTCTCGAAGAGCATAATCATGTTCGTAAAATACAAGATGGAATGGTTATTGAGGGCAAGAAACGTAAAGACGTATGGGAGATTCTGGTATGAATAATATAGGACCAGTAGTTGCGATTTCTGCGAATTTTGCGGTTTTAGATATATTTTATCGCGGGAATCGCAAAAATCGCACCCCACCCGCTCATATCCTTGACTTTTCCGACCCCAAAACTCATGGTCCGGACCATTTAATTAAAGGTCGTCGTTTGGTAAAGACCAACGAGACTCATACTCGTTCTTTGACAACTGAAGAGTGGCTAGATTCGGTAGAGGCAGCGGCCTATCTCAAGGTTTCTTTGGGAGCTTTGAGAAATATGACCTCGAATGGTCAGGTTCCATTTTATAAAATGGGAAATCGCAACCGATACCGAATAGAAGAGTTAAGACAGCTTCTCCTTTCGCAAAAGAGAGGAGCAAGTAATGGGAATTAAAAAACAAGCAGATGGAACGTATAAGGTGTCCTATCATAAGCGGCATCCGATCACTCGACTCCCTGCGGCGCGGTTTAGAAAGGGAATTTCAACTTTAGCCGAGGCTAAGCGAGTTTATGCGGAGCTGGTCGTTGCGGTAAATGACCTTTTGAAAAGAGAGGTTGTTCCAACTTGGACTGTGTTTCTAGATCAATACTTTAAAGACATCAGTGACCGAAATGCTTTGAATAAGGGAACAATTTATAACCGTGATAAGGTTATTAAGTATCACACCCTGGAGGCTTGGGGCACCAAGTGTATAGACGAAATTACGACTCAGGATATCCACAAACTTTTGAACGACCGATTTTCTGAAAAGTCAGAGTCTCATAAAAAGTTTTTTGTGAAGTGTCTTAGAAGCGTCTTTTTATACGCTCTTGAGCAGGGCAAGATCATGCGTAATCCAACTCCTTTGATAAAGTTCAAAGTAAGCGACAAAATCAAATCTGGGCTGAATGAAGAGCAAATTCTAACTTTGCTTAGACGAGCACAAGAACTCGATTGGGTTTGGTATCCTCATTATGCCGTAGCTCTCTATACAGGCATGAGAAACGGCGAAATGTATGCGCTGACTTGGGATAAAATAAATCTGGAGCAGCGACAAATTCTCGTGAATTGTTCTTGGTCGAGTAAAGACGGTTACAAATCTACCAAGTCCGGTGATGATCGCATCGTTGAAATCCCAAAGCCTTTATTGCCCTTGTTGACCGAACTTAAACTGCAATCGGGAGGGAACAGTTTTGTTCTTCCGCGTTTAAGCAAATGGGATAAGGGTGAACAGGCCAGAGAACTACGCTTCTTGCTGAAGGCTATCGGGCTTCCGGAAATTCGATTTCATGACCTCCGTGCGAGCTGGGCGACGCTTCTATTAGGCAAGGGCGTAGCTCCAAGCAAGGTAATGTCTATGGGAGGCTGGAAGGATATGGATACGATGATGATCTACATGCGTAAAGCTGGTATTAACATTAAGGATTCAACTGCTTGTCTTGATGATATGAGTATTCATGGAGTGCAGTCGGGTAAACTGATAGCTTTACCTACCAAGTAGAACCTCGAGGTGCGTATGACAAATGATAAAGTGCGAATTTTTGTCGATAGTTGTGCATGGGATACTTTATTTGAAAACAAAGTCGAACTGTTAGATCTGTTTCCACGTGATAAATTCAAACTGCTAATGACGAAAGAAGTTAGAGCATTTGAGATTGAAAGTATTCCTGCTGCTAACGAGGAACTGCTTGGCTACATTAAAAAGCAGATTGAAACTTGTGGAATTGAGACGGACTGTTTCTTTGGCTTCGGTGATTACAACCAACCGTCTGAATATCGCCCAAGAACAGGTGGCTTCGGAGAAGGTAGATGGCCTACTTATGAGGAAGGAAAATATTTAGAGCTATTCAAAGTAAGTAAAACAAAGTTGAAAAAGACTGGTCTTTACGATGAAGAAGCTGATGCCTCTTTAGCTGTGCGCGCATGTACTGGTAACATTGTTTTAACTGCCGAGAAGAGAAGCAAACCCGGTCCTTTGCGCGAAGCTGTGGAATTAGGTGGAAAAATAGTTTCATTCTACGACTATCAGAAAGATATGCCTTTTACAGAATTCTTAAAAAGTAGTGTAGAGGCCCAGTTAACTGTGGTGTAGTATTTTGTAGCTATTTGGGAAAAAGAGCATTGAAATTATTAAACAATTTCAACCTCCGCACTCCCTACCATTTACACCTCTCCAGAACTCTCGATCTGATCGTTACGGAGGGTTTTTTTTATGTCTTCAGGCTGCCTAGAACGATTTAAGCGGGGAGAGGCGGCGATGATTCCAGTATCTTCACCAAAAGGTATTCCTAAGGTGCTCTCTTGCTCTGCTCGGCTTATCCATAGAACTATCTTCAATTCGTTATGTATTACAGTGATCTTTTTAATGGTTCTGCGTAAGAGACGCTTGCGAAGATTAGAGTGGCTTTGCCCATCCGTGCATGCAAGCGCGTACTTGGTTTTCGGCGAAGAGTGCTTGAGCTTTATTAGCAGAATTTTATAGCAAGAAACTTACTGACAAATTGATTTTGTAGTCCTCGGCTGGATCTGCATCGAAGTTTGAATTGTAATTCATGTCGCGATAAATTGATTTAGAAACTCCTGCGTTCACGATCGTCGTTGATTGAAGGACTCCGTAAAATCCCAAACTCCAATAGCCGACAGTTCCACCTGAAGATGGATTCACCATATTTGTGTCATAACCGCTATCAGTTTGTGTGCCGGTTTCTTTGCCAGTAACTTCGATGGCCGGTCCTGTGAAAACATAAAGCGCATGGCGAGTCACATCTTCTGAAGACATTCTTAGATAACCTTTTAATGAAGCATTCAGAGCATTGCCATAGCGATGGTTGCGGCCATTCCATTGCCCTTTGCCTGAGTAAGAGTAAACAGCATCGAATGTCGCCTGGTAACCGTTGCCCGTGTAAGCTGACGTGAAGCCCAAGTTTAGGTCATAGGAACCTGTACCGGGTTCAGCATGGCGATCAACGGGATTGCCTTGCGCATCTTTTTCCCCGGTAGAGCCAGTTGGAAGTTTCAACCCCAGAAGAAGTCCACCGATAGTAGTACCTTGGGCAGAGTGTGCATTGAGTAACGTATAACGTCCTGTAACACTGATGTCTCCAAGTCCTGAAGTGAGAGTGCCAGGATTTGTATTTGTATCGGAGTCATAATCAACATTAGTTTTAGAGACGTAAGGAATAGTTAATATCAAACTCAGGTCGGGGGTTGCAGAGTAAAAGGCTGTCAGACTATAGATCGTCCAAGCTTCTTTCTTGCCATTTCCACTGATGGAAGTGCTGTGATCAAAAACTTGGTTTGATTGGATGAATGTGGAATCAAGCGTGATTCCAGTGCTATCACCCATCAAGTAAGGACTGACACCTTGACCCAGCATGCAAAAATCGCAAGCAAGGGCTGACTTGCCGGTCATAACTAATGAAGTCAGTAAAAGAAGCTTTGTGAGTTTCATAAGGTCCATTCCTGAAAAGAATTAAGACCTGATGTTAACATCTGTTACCTAGCTGGCAACGCAACAAATTGTGGCTATTCCATAAGGCAAGCGACTATTGGGAATCAAATCTTCTTAGCGAACGCGCGCAAATTTTCAGCTCGAGATTTGGATTGAGTTCTTATCTGGATCTTTCAAATTCGCGCCGAAGATTTCAACTTTCAATTGAATCACGTTATTTTTAAGATTTACTGCCTGGGCGGATAACTCTTCAGCAGAGGAGGCGGCTTCCTCGGATGCTGCCGCATTTTGTTGGGTTCCCTGATCCATCTGAATCATGGCCTTGCCAATCTGAGCAATGCCGTTACTTTGTTCTTCGCTGGCGTTGGCGATTTCACTATTCAGGTCAGCGACTTTTTTTACGGAAGTCACGATTTCACTCAAAACAGCACTTCCTTGTTTTGCTTGAAGACTTCCTGTCTCGATCTTCTCGACACTATTTTTTATTAGTTCGGCAATGTCTTTCGCTGCCACAGAGCTTCGCTGAGCTAAACTTCGAACTGCCTCAGCTACGACAGCAAATCCTTTTCCCTGTTCGCCGGCACGGGCTGCTTCGACGGCGGCATTAAGTGCCAATAAATTCGTTTGAAATGCAATATCGTCAATGACAGTCGTGATCTCTTCAATTTTTTTAGAGTCTGCGGAGATACTATATATCGAGTCCGTGAGTACCTTAATTTCTTTCTCACCTTTGACAGCGATCTCACGAGTGGACACGGCGAGAGCTGCTGCTTGCTTTCCGTTTTCGGTATTAAGTCTTATCATGGAAGTTAACTCTTCCATTGTAGCCGAGGTTTCTTCCAGGGCCGAGGCCTGCTCGGTACTAGATCTTGCAAGATTTTGCGAACTCTCGGAAATCTGTTGTGAGGCGTGTGCTACTTGTTCTGCACCTTGAGAAAGCTCTTGAGAAATTCTGCCGACAGTCTTAGACACTTTTGAGGCGATATAGAATCCAATTCCTAAACCTAAAACAATTCCTGCCAAAATCGTCATAAAAATATAATGATTTGCACTGGAAGCGGCAACTTTGGCTTCGGCAACATCACGCTCGGCCATTTTTTGATGATATTGCAAAAGAGCATTCATGGCTTCGGTAAAAATCTTTGCCTTCGCGGGACAATCGGTAAGGAAAATCTTCACCAGTTTGTCCTTTGCTTCCGAGGTATTTATCTTATGAAGAGCGGCAACATCATCGCCAGTTTTTTTAAAAGAAACCCACGTTTCGTGCAAGTGTTCGTAAAGTTCTTTTTGCCCTTCCGCAAAACCATAACTTAAATATTGCTCTTCTAGTTTGTCGTAATGAGCCACATTTTCTAAGGCGTCTTTCATGGCGATATCCGCCTCGGAATCCGAAAGTCCCTGCAAGCCCAATGTACGTAGCGAAATGCGTATGCGACGATAGGTCGACATCATTTCATAACCCAATTTCATTTTAGGATCGCTGTGATCAATCACTTTATCGTAGCTTGCAGATACACTCGCCAAAGAGGTATATGAGATAAGTCCGACGACGCCACTAATTGCTATAAGCAGTACACATAGGGCTAGCATTTTTACTTTTAAACTAAGCTGAGCTGCATTCACTAAGGCCTCCACAAACGCTCTTGTTGCGGATCTTTTCGGAAAAGAGATATTTCAATTGAGTTCAAGTTCATCAGCAGAAGCCATTTCTCTAAAGCGATTTTAATTGAGAAATGAGAAGAAATTCGATCGTTATACCTAAATATAAAATCATTTGTGCATCGATCAAACAGCTTCCTGAACTTGCCCCTAGACCTTGACGTTAACTTCTTCATTTTCTTGGTATCCGTGGAAAAACAAACAAAATATTTAGAGAGGAAGTCTCTGGCAAAATTGATTCGCACTCCTTACTCTTCATTGGTGAAGGAACTGAGATCAGGTGCTTCATTTTCAAAAGAAAATAACCGTTCTCATGAAAACTTTGAGAACGTCACTCAGTCACTTGAACTCGGCGAGTGTTGTTAAATATAAATTTGACATTTTATGCATACGAAATTGAACTCGTATTATGAAAAACTCAATCTTTCATTTCCTGCTCATTTCTATTCTTTTCGCTTCAAATAACTCCTTCGCGGAAGTTTTAGAAAATGGATGTCAGTTTGATGAAAACTATCACAGCGCCGTCTATCATAAGGTCTCTTCACAAGACGAATTCGGAGTTGAGCATACTGTTTATTGGTCAAAAAATGCGGAAGAGAACGGCCGTAGCCTCTACTCCAACTTAGGAGATATCGATGACAAAGGAATCATCATAAACAATCACGCAATATCGCAAGCCTTGTCTGCTTGCAAGAGCAAGGGATTGGACCTTCCGACGAAAGATGAATTCGATGCCTTACTTCATTGCTTCGAGGCCGATAAAGATATGCACGGAGACGCTAGATTTTTATCAGAAAAAGGATTGAAAGATCTTACAGATTCTAAAAGATTTCCCGATATTAAAAACCGTTGGTTTTGGTCATCATCTGCTGTTGCGTCTCCGGGGAATTATGATGCCTTCGCTCTGAATGGCATCAACGGGAATATCAGCAAACTCAGTCGCGGTTTTCCAGACTCTGTTCTGTGTGTGATGCGAACAGACTCGGGGACACCGACCGCAAAATCTTCTGATCAATCCTCAACGAAGCCTGATCAGCCGCCTGAGGGCCTGCGTGCAAAGATCGAGGAATACAAAACGTTCATCCAAAATTATCTTCGCGACCAAGCGTCCCCGGAAGATCTAGCGATCTTATCTACCAATGAACCTGCTTGCGGAGTCAGTAGTGGTCGTTGGCTAGAAATCCTGCAAGGAAGTAACTTTAAAACAAAAATCGCCGGAAATATATCTCACGCGCACGTCATCGATGACTCTTTTGGCGAGGGCAATGAAATCATCATTGATGGGACCTATCGACAATTTTTGGATATGAGAACTCGCGATGAAGTCAAAATCACCAATGCAGAAGCCGAGAGAAGGACAGACGCGCTTGGAATACCTCGCGTTTTTGTTGGCACCAGAGATGAACTGCTTCGTCTTTTCAAAATGGCCCCTGGCTTCGCGGCCACAGAGGACTACTATGTCGATGGAAAGCTTATAAATGGATTGTGGATGGACGGTCGTTACTCTTATCAAAGAATCGATTTAGAACACACTGTAAGGGATTACATCAGATATAATTATTATGAAAATCTGAACATCACATCGGACCCACCACCACATTTGGGACGACGCTAATTTTTCATGAAGTCATAAAAGACACCCGACTTTGAATTTTATAGTGAAATTAGTCGGGTGTTTCCATTTCATCTCGACGGTGTTCGATCTGTTGGATTTGAGTGGTTATTTTTTCGATTAAAGTATCTATTCCCAGAGATGTGTGTTGAATGGAGTATACATAGTCGTTCTCGTCGATCATCAGATGGTCTTTTGTTTTCCGTGAATGGCCCCAGGCTTTTATTAGGAGGCGCATAATGGGAAAAAAAATTTACATCGGCAATCTTTCATACAACATGGATGATCAATCACTTGGTGATTTGTTTGCTCAATTTGGTCAGGTTGAATCAGCTCGCATCGTGACTGATCGCGAGTCGGGTCGCAGCAAAGGTTTCGCTTTTGTTGAGATGGCTTCAGACGCAGATGCAGCGACTGCAATTTCTAAATTGAATGGCACAGATCAAGGCGGACGTTCTATCAACGTGAGCGAAGCTAAACCTATGGCTCCACGCGAAGGTGGCGGTCGTGGAAATTCTCGTGGCGGTTTCGGCGGGAGATCACGCTATTAAGACCTTTTCTCCGGAAAGGAGCGCATATGGCTAAAGATGATTTGGTCAATGTTGAAGGGAAGATTTCTAATTTATCGGGGGGCGGAATCTATTCCGTCACCTTGGATAACGGGGTCGAAGTTGCCGCGAAACTTTGTGGCAAAATGAAAAGATTTAAAATCCGAGTTGTTGTTGGTGACCGTGTCACGGTAGGTGTTTCACCTTATGATCCAACACACGGTCTGATACTGCACAGACAAAGAATTTAATAAATTTGTCTGAGTTCTTTTCTTCATTAAATAACATGATCTAGAGTAACATGCTTATTTGTAGGATCTGTTGAGGATATATCTCAATAGATCCTTTTTATCGTATTATTTTTTTGGAGAAAATTCTTTTTGGAAAAGATAAATCGTGAAAGGGTCCGAGATATTTGGCTGAAAGCGCAGGGCTTATCAGAAGCTCGGCCATTTGGGCGTGGACCACTGGCGACACCACGGGCCGTTCAACATCTTGGCTATGTGCAAATCGATACCATCAATGTGATCGAGCGCAGTCACCACCATATTTTGTATTCACGCATTCCCGATTACAAACGAGCGCATCTTCATCAAGCGCAAACCCATGATAAATCTGTGTTTGAGTACTGGACTCATGCGCTGGCTTACATTTCCTCTGAAGATTATCGCTATTTTATTCCAGCGATGAGACGTCGTAAGGCAAATCCTTCTTCGTGGTATAGCTCTGTCTCTAAAGCTGATCTACAAAAAGTCATGAGATTGATAAAAAAAGAAGGACCGATTTCCATTCGAGACATCGATGACGATATCCTCGTCGAGAAAGATCACGAATGGGCCAGCCGTAAACCTTCAAAGCGTGCTTTGCAATTGGCTTTTAATGGCGGCGATCTTGTAATCAGTGAACGTCAGGGCATGTTGAAGAAATATGAACTGACAGAACGTCATTTTGGCTGGGATAAAAAGCCGAAAGCGGCCACTGCAAACGAGGTCTTAGATTATGAAATAGATCGAGGCCTTCGTTCGCAAGGAGTCGTGAGCATTGATTCCCTTTGCCATTTGGAAAAGACGCCTCATAAGAAGGAAATTCTAAAGCGTGTCGAGGGTCGGGTGCGCAAAGGGTCATTGATTCCCGTACACATAGAAGATGTTTCGAAAATTCAGTTCTGGATGAAGCCTGAATTGTTAGATCATAAGGTCGAACACCCAGAAGATCTGGTGCATATTCTTTCGCCATTTGATTCGTTGGTTATTCAGCGCAAACGTTTTTATATGTTTTTCGACTATGATCATCGTTTCGAAGCCTATTTGCCGAAGGAAAAACGCAAGTACGGATATTTCGCTTTGCCGGTTCTGATTGGCGATAAGGCTGTTGCAGTTCTTGATTTGAAAACAGATCGACAGAAACAGAAGCTTCTCGTTCAGCAGTGGAATTGGCTTGGAAAACACAAATCCCAAGACAACAAGAAGATGATTGAGCAGGAGCTTCATCGCTTCGAGAAATTCCAACTTGATAGATAGCGAAGGCAAATTTTATTTCCTGTCCAAATTTTTTAACCCATAAGGCGAAGATACAAGCCAATCATTGCTTTGACTGCGCATGCTTTGAAGGAAGAAGTCATTAACAGTCGCAAGGCGGGCTGCACAGGCTATATTACAAAGCCTGTGGACTTCGATCGACTTATAGAAATTCTTGCAGGTCAGCCCCGACATCTCAATGCCGAGTGAGATTTCACTTATCTAAGCTGGATTGTGAGCTAACTCTTCGGCCTCTGTCTCTAGGCTGTCCTTGCCTTCGAAACGAGACAATAAACTATAAACACAAGGAACTACGAATAACGTCAGAATCGTTGAGGCGATCACGCCACCGATAATGGCGATAGACATTGGGATTGTAGTTTCGGCTCCAGGTCCCAGATCTAGAGCCTCTGGAAGCGCACCTGCTACCACCGCAACCGATGTCATAATGATCGGGCGCAAGCGGACAGGGCATGCGTCTAACAAAGCATCGCGGATGCCCAAGTTTTTTTCCTTTCGAACTTGATTCGTATAATCGACAAGCAAGATCGAGTTCTTTTTTACGATACCCATTAACAAAATAAAGCCGATGAAGCTGTACATATTAATAGATTGATGGAAGATCAGAAGCCCCATGAATGCTCCAGAGAAGCTAAACGGCAAAGCCATTAAAACCGTCACTGGATGAATGAAGCTATTGAACTGCGACGCAAGAACCATGTACGAGATCAACAAACCTAAACCCAGTGCGAACCATAAACTTTGGAAGGATTCTTTGAAACTTTTCGAAGAGCCCATCATCTGGATGCTATATCCCGGCGGCAAATGTTTGCGCGCTAGCTTTTCAGTCTGTGCCATTGCCTCTTGCTGTGACGCCTTGCCAGCTGGGTTCGCATAGACTGTGATCGCGCGTTGACGGTTCAGGCGCGAGATCAACATCAAGCTTGGTTTTGATGTGACATCAACAAGTTCAGACAGACGTACAACCTCACCGAAGTTATTGCGCACTTTAATGCGGCCTAAATCAGGAACCTTATCACGTTGAGTGGCAAACAAGCGCAACTCGATAGAATAGCGATGTCCCGCTTTTGGATACAATGTCTTTCCATTTAGAATTGAACCACCCACCAGGGCGTTAATAACTCCCGTGACTGTATTCAAGTCTACACTGTGCCGGGCAAGTTTATCGCGGTTTGGGATCAACTGCACTTCGGGCATATTGGCTTGAATATCAGTATTCACATCTGTCACGAAAGTGGAAGCTTTCATGTCATCCATGATTTCCTTTGTGACTTCGTTCAACTTATCCCAGTCAGGTCCTTGTATGATAAATTCCACCGGAAAACCACGGCTGGCGGCAAAACCACGAAGTGATAAGTCTTGAACAACGACCTCCACCTTTTTAAGTTCCGGCATGCTTTTAAGGCCTTTGCGGAATTTCTTAATAAGTTCTTGCTGACGCATTTGACGTTTATCACGAGGAACTAACGTTACGTAAGTCATCCCTTGGTTCACGGCATCCCCGCCAAAACCACCCACTGTGCTGAAAATACCTTCAACTTCTTTCTGCTTCGAAAGATAGTCGACAGCTGCATTCATCTTTTCTTCAGTGATTCCAATCGGAGTTCCTACCGGCAACTTAAAACGCAACATCATCATCGACTGATCTTGCGCTGGCATCATTTCCCCAGGGACCTGTTTGGCCATCCAGAAGCCAGAGATAAAGAAGATTGCCGATACCAAAAGAGTTTTCCAACGATGAGCAAGCAAGACACTTAGAATTTTGCGATAACCGTTACTCAGCTTATGGAAGACACGCTCGATAAATCCGGCAAGACCTTTTTCTTCAGCCTCAACACGCAAATATCGAGAACAGCGCATCGGAGTCAGCGTCAATGCCTCGAGCAATGACAACAAAACGGCGATGGTGACCGTTAAACCGAATTGTGAAAGATAACGTCCGATCACGCCTTGCATGAAAGCCACTGGCATAAAGATCGCGACAACGGCGATTGTGGCTGCCATGGCGGCAAAATAAATCTCGTTCGCTCCGTCGATGGCAGCTTGCTTTTTGCCTTTGCCCATTTGACGGTGGCGTACGATGTTTTCAAGCATCATGATCGCATCGTCGACGACGATACCAATCGCAAGGCTTAATCCTAACATTGTGAACGTGTTCAGCGTAAAGTGGAAGAAGTACAACGCTGTGAAAGCGCCAATAACCGAGGTTGGAATCGCCAACAACACATTCAGCGTCGAAGTCCATGATCCCAAGAAGAGAAAACACACTAAGCTTGTTAAAATCGCGGAAAGAACCAACGTGAAAACAAGCTGATTCACCGCTTGCTTGATAAACACAGTGTTATCGTTGCGAACATCAATGTGGTAACCCTTGGGCAGGGTCGGTTGAATTTGTTTTAGTTTTTTTCTGACAAGTTCAGCCACTTCCACAGCATTTGAGCCATGCTGTTTTACGATACCGATACCGACAGTTCTTTTACCGTTGAAGCTTGCTTTTCTTCTGACATCTAAAGTGTCTTCTTCAACAGTTCCGACATCACCTAGGGTTGTGCCCTGATAGTTGGGACCTAACTTCAGGCGATTGTTGATCGGAATTTTTGCGAACTCTTGCGGGGTTGAGGCCTCGCCCATAGTGCGCACGTTGTATTCCGTCGTATCATTCGAAAGATATCCCGCCGGAATTTCGTGATGGCCTTGAGTGATAGAACTTAAAAGATCATCCGAAGTGAGGTTTAATTTATCAAGCTTGTTAACGTCAACCCATATGCGCAGTGCAGGGTCTACGTAGCCGCCCATAGCGATATCACCGACGCCATCAACAGTCGCGAACTGATCGAAAAGAACGTTGCGGGCATAGATCATTAGATCCATCGGCTTTTCATTCGGATTATCCGAGGTTAATGCCACCCACATAATTGGCGAATCTTCTGGATTTCTTTTACGCAAAGTCGGCGGATACAAAGAAGTTGGCATCAAGTTGCGAGCTTGATTGATCTTGTTTTGAATCTCTTCCATAGCCTGGTCGATATTGCGATTCAATTCGAATTCGACGGCGATAGAACCGCTACTTTGTTGCGCGCTTGAAGTGACACTGCGGATACCGTCAAGCTCCATGATCGCATCTTCAAGAGGATCTAGAACTTGGCTTTCTACAACTTCAGGAGCAGCACCAGGCAAATTCACCGAAACAGAAACGACTGGGAAGTCTACATCAGGAAGCTGACTGACGCCCAGACGTCTAAAGGAAATAATCCCGAACAGGATGATGGCAACCATCAGCATCCAGGCGAAAACGGGTCTTCGTATGGAGATCTCTGCTAAACTCATCGAGTCCTCCGTTACGCGTGTTTCACGAGAGGTTCTTCATCGACCTCTGGGCGTTCAAATTTCGAGAACAAACTATAAACGCACGGAACAACATACAAGGTTAGGAAAGTCGATACCGACACACCACCAATAAGTGAAATTGCCATGGGGATGCGAGTCTCTGCACCAGGACCGAAGTTCAATGCTTCGGGGATCGCACCGGCAACTGTTGCAATGGAGGTCATCAAGATCGGACGAAGACGAACAGGGCAGGCATCAAGTAAGGCTTCCGTAACACCAACGCCTTCGGCGCGCCGTTGATTCGTGAAATCCACGAGAAGGATCGAGTTCTTTTTCACAATACCCATCAATAGGATCAAACCGATCATACTGAATAAGCTTAACGACTGGTGCGCCATTGCCAGAGCTAACAAAGCACCTGTCAAACTGAATGGAAGCGCCATCAAGATCGTGACCGGATGGATAAAGCTGTTGAATTGGGAAGCAAGAATCAAATAAGCAACTGCGATACCCATTAGCAATGCGAAAATCAATCCGTCGAAAGCTTCTTGGAATGCAGAGCCGCTGCCTGTGATTTTAACATCATAACCTGGGGGCAAGATGTCTTTACTTATTTTATCAACAGCATCCAAAGCATCTTGCTGAGACTTTCCGGGAGTCACATTCGCAAATACCGGAATTGCGCGACGACGATTGAAGCGTGTGATTACTTGAGGCGCTTTCGTTGGAACAATCGTAGCGGCACCGATAATTGGTGAAACCTCACCGCGGTTGTTACGAACATAAAGCTTATTGATATCTTCCACTGCCGCCGTTTGTTCAGGTTTTGCCCTGACGCGGATGTAGTAACGATGTCCTTCTTTAGGATATTCGGTGTTGGCAGAGAAAATCTGACCACCGATCATTGTTTCAACTTCTTGGCTGATATTCGCAACAGGAATTCCGCGCTCTGCTGCTTTTGTACGGTTCGGAATGATTTGAATTTCATTCATGCCGTCTTGATAATCCATATTGATATCTTTAACTAAACCCGTTTCACGAAGTTTTGCTAGGATCTGTTCAGAGTATCCCTTTAGCTTCTCCCAATCAGGTCCTTCCAGTGTAAATTCCACTGGGAAACCGCGAGAGGCACTAAAGCCTGTCAAAGACATGTCTTGAGCAAAGACCTCCAGGTTTGGTTCCACTTTCGCAGCCCCATCACGAATGGTTTGCATCAACTCTTGCTGAGTTGCTTTACGTTTTTTTGGATCTTTCAAGATAACGTAAATAGTCCCCGCATTCACAATGTTGTCGTGTTCGTAGTTACCGATAGTCGTGTAGAAGTCAGTCACTTCAGGAACCGTTTTTAGATAAGCCTCTACTTTGGCGAAAGTCTTATCGGTAGAAACGATAGAAGTGCCCACGGGAGTTTTAATATTCAAAAGGAAATATCCTTGATCTTGAGCAGGGATCAACTCTTTCGGCAAAGTTGAAACGAAACCCAAAGACACAATGAACAAGATCACTGAGCCAAGAACAACAGTTTTTCTCCATTGCAAAATGAACTCGAGGCTTCTTTTATACGAATGAGCCAAACGATCCATAATATCGTCGATAAATTTCGACATACGAGTCGGATCGTGTTTTGCTGAGTGCATAAAACGGGCACAACGCATCGGAGTCAATGTCACCGCTTCAAGCAGTGACAAGAACACGGCGACAGTAACTGTGATTCCGTATTGATAGAAGAAGGCACCAACAACACCCTTCATGAAGATAACCGGCATAAAGATCGCGGCGATAGCCAGAGTCGTTGCGATCGCGGCAAATGTGATTTCATTTGAGCCGTCAAGGGCCGCTTGTCGACGGGTTTTACCCATCTCGTAGTGGCGGACGATATTTTCCAACATCATGATCGCGTCATCGACCACGATACCGATGGCTAAGCTGAGTCCCAGCAACGTAAATGTATTCAGTGTAAAACCTAAGAAATAAAGGGCAGTGAAGGCACCAACGATAGAGGTAGGAATTGCTAGCAAGACATTGAAAGTGGAAGACCAAGAGCCCAAGAACAAGTAGCACACAATCGAAGTTAAGATTGCGGCTACTAGAAGGGTCATATTTAACTCTTCCACAGAGTCCTTAATGAACTTTGTTGAATCCAAACGAACATCAAGACTATATCCCGAAAGCAAAGATACTTTCATTTGCTTTACTTTGGCGTAAATCGCCGCGGAAACTTTAACAGCATTTGATCCGTGCTGCTTGATAATGCCAAGACCCACAGCCGTTTTACCGTTATAACGAGAAATAGCACGAATATCAGAAAGACCTTCTTCAATTGTGGCCACCTGATTTAACGGAGTCGATTTGTAGTTGATCGCACCACCGCGGGCATTGATGCGAATCTTTCCAAAGTCCTCAGGCGTTTTCGCTTCGCCTAAGATACGGATATTCATTTCTTTCGTTGGGGCTTCAATGCGTCCCGCAGGCTGTTCGTTTTGTTCAGATTGAATTGCGCTGAAAATATCTGAAGAAGTCAGCTCGCTGCCTTTTAATTTTTCGCGATCAAGCCAGACACGCAAATTCGGATCAACGTAACCGCCAAGAACAACGGCGCCCACACCATCTATAGTGGACAATTGATCTTTCAGAGTATTCCTTGCATACATCATCTGCTGATACAGAGGAACTTTTTCATCCGCTGTAACCATAACCCACATGATCGGTTGATCTTCAGGGTTTGTTTTTGTAATCACAGGAGGATAAAGAGCTGTCGGAAGCTGATTGTTCACTTGTAAAATACGGTCTTGCACCTCTTGAAGAGCCACATCGATATTGTGGTCCATGTTGAATTCGCAAGTGATATTCGCAATACCTTGGGAAGAGCTTGAAGAGACGCTCTTCAAGCCTTCGATACCCATTACAGCATCTTCGATGATATCGACGACGTCGGCTTCCATAACTTCCGGTGCTGCTCCGTCAAGTTGAAGAGCGATATTGACCACCGGGAAGTTGACGTCGGGCATTTGACTGATACCCATGCGTTGGAACGAGATCCAACCGAAAACGATCAAGCCAAACATCAGCATCCACGCGAAAACGGGACGACGAATCGATATCTCTGACAAACTCACAGACCACTCCGATCAAGGGGGTTGCAACCGTGCATCCCCGATGTTAATTTCCACTCACTATGACACCGATCAACTTTCATTTTATTCAACAGATCTTTCAAGGCCGTTTCCTTAGACAACTTCAGTTCAGCAATACTGTGGTAAAAGTGACCTCGATTGCTCTTCTGATTTTTGCCGTCGTTTTTTTAGTTGTCGGCCTTTATCGTAACGTTGAATTTAAATTTTCGCCTCTCAGCCATCGAGTAAAGCTTCTTTGCTATGTTTTGCACTCGATTGGTGTCATTAATTTTTCATTCACAATTTTATTGCTAGCGGCAGATATTCATCAGACACATCAAAGTGAGGTTTTGCCCTTCTTCCTCTCTTCGATAATTATCCTGTTTCCTCTTCATATCTACTTGGCCCTTGCAAAGCGCGTTGCTAAGAAAAAATAAGCAACGCCTTTGCCGACGACCCTTAAGGGTTCGATTTAAAAACGATCTGTTCGTATGTGTTTCCTAAGCTGCTGTGAAAATCACAGGTGAAAAAATAAGGCTTAGGACCGAAAGTAAAACCACGACAATTCAAAGAGAACGTCGCTGATAAACCGTCAGAAGTTCCTTGTTGTGTTACGTCCAGTGTCCCTTTTTCGCTATCCCATTTTACATCTGTAAAGGTCACACCGAAAGCGCCATTATCTAATGTGTAGTTCACATTTAGAAGTGTTTCGGCTTGGGGGAAGTAAAGATCGTTGATCTCATCCTGACGATTACGAGCCGCATAGCTCACGGTAAGTTCAGCAGGTTTACTAATGCCACCACGAAGGGTCACAGTACCATCATAAGAGTGATTTTCATAAGAACTAGTATCCGAATCCGCAGGACCTTTGTTCGCATCATCAGTGCTTGCTTGAAGACTTAAATGAGCCATCTCGCCTACAGCGCGACTTGTCCTTACTGAACATTCAAAATGCTGGTTCGTATTTTGACCATTGCAAATCAAGGACAATGTCTCTGTTTGGTTGTTCTTAGTGATAGTGCCATTTCCTTGAACTGTTGAATTCGTTTGATCTAAGGTGCTGTCATCAAAATTAACAAGAGCACCGTCGCCGTAATTCAAAGTGACCTTCACTGGAATCTTAGGGAAGAACAGACTAACGAAATCTTGATCTGAAGTTGTCACCGGTTTCAAGATAATCATGCTGACATTCTTGCTGACTTTGCCGAATGTTGTCGTTCCTGCATAAGTACCTTGAGAAAACGCGGCGCCCGTCGGTTTCGAAGCTTGCACCAAAGAATCAAGACTTGCCCCTTTATTGCTTAAAGAGAAAGTGCCACCGTAGTCAGGATAGTCTTTCGCCTCCATCGTTCCTTTAAGAACGCCGTTGCTTAAAACACCAGTCAGACTGATCTTGATTGTTTGGCTTTGACCGTTGGCTGCTTGCTGAATGATAGGCACATCTGCTTGGAAGGCACCTGTGTCTGGATCATAATAAGTATTTTCCGCAGATGTAGTCATGCGAGACACGCCTTGGAAAGTCACACTCACTAACAAAACAGGCTGTGCTGACGACTTCGACTCGTCAGTACTTGGTTGAACTTGAGTTGTTGCAGTTAAAGTTAACTGAAGCGCCCCAAGATTTGCGCCGGATTGTTTCGAAAGAAGATAGCCAGAGTATTTGCCATTTGCTGTTTGAATCTCTGCAAGATTCTTTTGCAAGCGAGTTTTCTTATAATCTTCAAGATCCTGATCTTTACTGCATGCTTGCAGTGTCAGAGCTGTCGTAACTAGAAGTAGAATGGGAAAAAGGTTCTTCATATCATTCTCCTAAATAAGTTTATTGCCAACCGATGCGAGTTCCAGCCCACACACCGGTCCCTGACAGGGAGGAAGCAGTAAGGCTTTGTGTATTTTCAATTCCAATTTCAAAAGCAGTTTCTTGAAGTCCCATCCAGCGCGCGACCGGGCGAATATTGAACTCAAGACCTGTAGAAACTTTCGCGAGCCAGTCCCATTGGTTAATGCCATCGGAAAATTCTGATGAAGCGGCTTGGCTCCATGTAGGAACCAAAGACACTGCGGCTATTGGTCGAAGAGTATTTACCCACTCTTGTGCACCGGCGACTTCAAGTCCCGCAGAGGCTTGAAGCATATTAAGATTTTCCGACATCGTCATGCGAGTGGCGTCAAATCCCATGACGCCACTTCTTTGCAGTTGAGTGAACCCCGCTCCTAATTTCCCAGCCAAGCGAATGTAAGCATTTTGATAGAGGGACTCGCCAATTGCGAGGCTCATCGATGGGGTCTTTGCCGTAAAGGAAGAGGTATTGTTTAGCTGCGATGTTGCGGTGAAGTTATCGGGCCTCCATGAAGAAACTTGAGCCTCGATAAAGTACTCATTAGAAGGCGGTTGCGCTTTCGATCTCTCAAGAGTCAGTTGCGTTTGTGGCACGCTCACTGAAATGTCGCCAGCAGAAGCTGCGGCACAAACAAAAAATGAAAGTGGAACGAACAGCCTTCTTAAATTTTTCATGGATTAGCCTTTTCTAAAAGATCGACCAATTGTTGCATGTTCTGCCCAGAAGCCGCATAGTAATTGCCCAAGGCAGCGATGTAATTATATCTGTAAGTGTTCAAAGCTTGCTCTGCCTGAGCATAAGCTTGCTGCACGCTCAAGAACTGCACGAAATCAATCGTTGCAAGAGTGTAGTTTCGACGTGCCTCTTTATAGGAATCCAAAGCCAGTTTGAAGGCTTCTGTTCCAGTCACGATATTCTCCAAGGCTGTTTCAAGATTTTTTCTATTTGTGACTTGTTGATAACTAACTTGGTCTTGAACACTTTGCTTGTCGAAAATCAATTGAGCTTTTTGCGAGTCAAGGCTGCGCTCTTGATAAATCGTTGAAAGACCCGAAAAAAGAGGGATCGTCAATTGCAAGCCGATGCCCCAAGAGTTCGCATCATCATTCAATAAGTCAGATTGTTTGTATGAGGCAAAAGAGTAATTCCCCACTAAGCTTAGGTAAGGAAGATTTTGACCCCACAACGTGCTTTTCTGGTCATCGATTTTCATGATTGATACTTCATCACGTTGAATTTCCGGAATAACGGCATCTTGCAAGTTCACCAAAGAATCCACAGTCTCGATTTTTGGAGCATCCATCTTATCAGGAATTTGGAACTGCTTTTGTCCCGTGTCGCCCAAAAGATAAGCCAAATTCGCCGCAGCCACTTGCAACTGATTGCGAGCCGTTGCCAGCTGACCTTGAAGAAGGGCCAACTGAGTTTTCGCTTGAAGGTAGTCAAGCAACTGACCACGACCGATCTTCTCGCGATGTTTTGCTACGTCTACAGCTTCTTTCTCGATTTTCTCTTGGGTTAAAAGAGTTTCGATGTTTCGGGAAGCCAAAACGATTTGGTAATAAGCTTGGATCACATTGTTCGTAAGATCACGTTCAGAGATCTGTGCATTCAATTTGCTGATCGTAACGTCTTTTTGTGCCGCATGAATAGCATCCAATGCGCCTACTTGAAAAAGAACTTGATTCAACTTCAAAGAGGCGTCGTAGGCATTGAATGGATTCCCGTCAAAACGAGGGCTGCCATTGACGGCATCCTTTTGGCGGTTGCCAGTTGTGACAGCCGAAAGATTCGGTAAAATGAAAGAACGAGCCACTGGGATTTCTGTGTCTGCTTGATTAACCTTCTCGCGATTTTCTTTTAAGGCAGGGTTGTTTGAGAGGGCATTGTTAACTGCGGCTCTTAAAGTCAAAGAAGTTGATGGGGTCGATGGTTGAGCCTCACCACGAGCGAAAACTAAGATACTAACAGCGACAATCAACAAGGACTTCATGCAGGTCTCCGGTCTGACAGATGTATTGTGCAAGCGTTCGAAACTTACAACTTTTTTCTCCATTACCATATGGCAAAAATGAAGAAAATGGGACCATCTTTAGAGAGAAACTAGATTTAGTAAGCACTGTGGAAAGAGTGAGTAAAGAGTTTGGAGCAAACTGAAATTTGACTCTGAAAATATCTCAGTCGCAGGGATCAAGCGGATCGTGAAGTCATTATTCGGAATCACTGATTTACTGATCTAAGCTGAAAAAAACAGCAACTGGGTGAAAAAGGAAAAGGCCCTGGTGACGCCAGAGCCTTTTCTGCTTTGGAGGGGTGAATTCGACTCTGCGAGAAGCCGAACCACTTGGGGAAGGGTAGGGAATGGGAAAGGGATTTTGGAACTTTCCCAGCTGGAACGAGAGCCATTATTCCCTCGCCAGCTTGTTGTAAACTTAAGGATGCAATGGCGCTGCCAGGTGCCTATTGCAATATATTGAGTGTCGGATAAAAAAATGGATTAAATTGGGGAATTTTTCCCTATCTTGAGTCAGATCTCCCGCACTTTGTTGGATGACAAGATGCTTGTTTAGACTTGCTGGTATGTAGTAAGTCTCCTAAAACTAATTTGTATACTTATCGAACGCAGATAGGAATTTTGATGAAGCGTTTAAAAAGAGTTTTCATTTTATCGCATGAATGGAACGTCTTTGCTGTTTTGATTATTATCATCGCTGTCAGTCTGTTCAGTTGGTGGGTTGTAAAAATCCATCTCGAAAAAGAATGGAATGCGCGCCTTACCTTCGAAGTCGAAAAAGTGACTTCGACAATCACACGTGAAATTTATGGCTATGGCGACGCGCTTTCAGATACAAAAGCCTATTTTCAATTAAGTGGTGTACCGACTCCACGGGATTTTCAAAATTATATCGAGTCGTCGCAGATTCTAAAGCGTTTCCCGGGTATGCAAGGCATTGCTTACTCGCAGATTGTTCAGCTTGATGATGTCCCTGCGCTAGAAAAAAAGATGCAGGCCTATGGATATCCTGATTTCAAATATTGGCCTGAAGGGGAGCGTAGTCTTCACACAGCCGTGACGTTGATTCAACCCGAAGATTGGCGCAATCGCAAAGTTCTTGGCTTTGATATGTACTCGGACGTGATTCGTAAAGAGGCGATGGATCACGCTATCGAAAAGAATGCGCCGGCGATCACAGATCCTGTTTACCTTGTTCAAGACAGTAACGAAAAAGATCGTCAACAAGGGTTCCTTATTTATCTTCCTGTGACCAAAAATTTGGAAATCAGAGGGGAAAAAGGTGAAGCTCGCGATTCGTTGATTGGATTCACTTACGCCATCGTTCGCATTTATCGCTTTTTTAACGGTGGTTTCGGAGTTCCCGAATTTTATAACGAACGCGTGAATTATCGCATCGAAACCTTTGATCCGAAAACAAATCGTTTGATCTCTATCTACGAGCGCTTCCCATCAAAAAGTGTCGAGCGCCCGACAGCCGAAATCTCAATGGAGAAAGAGCTTAAGATTTTTGATAAGACTTGGAAGCTGCACTTTGAGCCATTGCCACATTTCTTTAATTGGTATGAAAGGTATGTTCCGATCTTAGTAGCCTTAGTCACTTTGATTATGCTGTCAGTGATCTTCCTTGCTTTATGGTCAACACAGCAATTCTTGAAATTTAACGAGCGCCATAAGGAATCTCTGGCGCAAATTTCCAGAAATAAAACGACAGAAATTGTTTTGTTTAAAAAATTGAATTCGATCTTGGCGGATCTTTCCTCTGCAATAGAAAGTAACACACTTTTTGAAAAGTTCTGTGTGCATCTTTATGACGTGTTCCAAATCGATGACTGTGTCGTATTCGTGCGTGAACAAAAAGGGCAGTATGAACGTCGCTTCCAAAAAGAACTTGATGTGTTTCCGGCAATTTTGGAAATGCCCAGTGATTGGGAAGAGCTTCCAGTCGACGGCATCGTGAATCTGTCATCAGGAAATGTCATTGGCGAGCGCTTCTTAAGCCAGGCGGATGTTCGTCTTCGAGAAATTGTAAAGCGAGGCCATTACTATTTGATGAAGGTGATTTTGCATGAATCCGGCAAAAAAACTTCCATCTTAGTTCTTGTTAAAGGCCCGGCAGATTTGCTTGAGATCAATGTGAAGGAATATGCTCTTACAAGCATTTTCGGTCAGTTCGCCATGTCCTATGAAAAGGCGATTCTTCTTCGCCGTGCCGAGGACGCCAATCTGATGAAGAGTTCGTTCTTGGCAAACATGAGTCACGAAATCCGCACTCCGCTAGGCGTGATCGTGGGCTTTACTGAAATCTTGGCTCAAGATGATCTTGAGCCAGAAGACAAGATGAATATCGTCAACGGCGTAAAAAGAAATGGGAAAGAATTAGCGCGTTTGATCGACGATATTTTAGATATCTCGAAAGTTGAAGCAGGGAAGTTGCATTTCGAGATGGCCCAGGTGAATTTGGAAGGCTTCGTTTCTGAAATTAAATCCGTGATGGATGCTCGCGCTAACGAAAAAGGCATTCAGTTCACAACTGCAAGACTGAGTAATGTTCCGGGCTATATCATCACCGATGACGTGCGATTGAAGCAGATTCTTGTGAATATTGCGGGCAATGCGATTAAATTTACCGAAAACGGCAGTGTAAAGCTTTTGTATCGCACCTATGCGAATGAAGAGGGTACCGAATTCCTAGAGTTCCAAGTTCAAGATACAGGCATTGGCATCAGCGAAAAAAATCGCGAAAACTTATTCCGTCCGTTCTCGCAAGGTGATGTCACCACAACCCGCAAATATGGTGGCACAGGTTTGGGCTTGGCGTTGTCAAAACGCCTCGCAGAGCTTTTGGGCGGGGATCTCTTCTTATTGGAGTCTTCCGTTGGAAAGGGATCGACGTTCTGCTTACGCGTTCCGCTGAAGGGTGTTGCAGTCGGAAATGCTTATCCGCTTAAGTTTGAGCCGGCCGCGACTTTGGAATCTTCCCTAGCGCAATCACGCTCTAATATTGATTGGAGTGCGATGGATCTTACAAATCTTTTGAGGAACGTCAGCGTTCTTCTTGTAGAAGACTCTGTGGATAATCAGGAAATCTATGAGCACTTTCTTTCTTCTGCCGGAGCGGATGTGATGATAGCTGAAGATGGCGAGAAGGCCATAAATATGGCATTCCAAAATCAACCGGATATTATCTTGATGGATATTCAAATTCCAAAACTAGACGGTAAAGAAGCGACAAAGACTTTACGTCAACGCGGCTTCACTCGCCCTATTGTCGCGTTAACTGCTCATGCTTTGAATGAAGAAGTGCGTAGCTGCTTGGCTGCCGGTTGCAATGGACAGATCACCAAGCCCGTTTCTGGCGAATTACTTGTGCAAGAAGTTTACTTCTATTTGAATCACAGAGGATGAGATGGCAAGTGGGCTGAGCGTTCCCAAAGAGTCGCAAATTCGTTATTTAAGTCGTCGTCAGGAAGAGATTGCGAAAGTTTTAGCAGAGCTTGAGCAGGGTGATTTCGAACTTGCCAAAAAGGTGGGGCACCAAATGAAGGGTAACGCCTCCACTTTTAATTTTCCGGAATTAGAATCATTAGGAAAAAAATTAGATGCGGCTGCTTTAGACAAAGATTTAGAGGCAGCCCGGTCTTCCGTGAACGAGATCTCAGCTATGGTAGAAAAGCTTTTGAAGGCATTAGTTTAGCTGAGTTGTCTTGCGAAGAAGGTAACCATAGATAAATAATACTAGTACGGCCCCGGTGATGGCGCTGATCAGGCTTGGAAAGTCTAAATCGAACATCAATATATTCTTAGAACTAATGAAGTGAGCCATGATGGCTCCGGTTATTCCAAGGATTGCGTTCACAATCCATCCGCCAGAATTTCTGTGCAGACATTTGAAAATAGCGCCGACAATCAGTCCGACAAAGATTGCGTAGATCATTTTTTTACTCCCTTTAATATCTAGCAAGCTTTAAGGTTCATGGAGGAGCCGCGCCCCTCGCAGGGTATCTGCGATAAGGCACGGCCTTGAACGACCACGATGGAAGAATCGTGGTCACGCACAAACATAATGAATTAAGCTTTTCTATTTGGATCTGAAGGCTTATCTAAAGATTCGCGAGTTCTAGACAAATACTTGTCCATCAACGCAGAAACCTTTTTAGAAGCATCTTCTTTTGCCATTCCGTATTTTTGTTGGAGAACTCCGGCGATTGCTGTCGCATCACCTTTGGTTTTTTCCCACTCATCGTCTGAGACATTGGCCCAGGCTTTATGAAGGTCTCCTTTGATTTCTTTCCATTTTCCTTGAATGACATCTTTATTCATAAAAAACCTCCAAGTTGTTTGATTTTTATTACAGCAATGCGGAGGCCAGAGATGTAATCGAAACAAAGGCAGTTCCAGCCATTTCGGCCTTAAATTTAGGGCAAAATAACCCACTTCCTGGGGAGAACTTCCCCAACCCGCTATGGGGAATAATGTCTGGACATTTCTGCCACGCAATACTTGATATAACATCTCAATATGAAACCAAATCGTTTATAATCGATATAATGGGCGTTTTATTAAAAATGAGGCATAAATACACAAATAAGTTGTAGAATACCCTTAGTTTTAAGAGATTCAATTGGAAGAGGGGGATTCCCATGGATGCACAAAAAACGCTGTTATTGATTGAAGACGATCTTGATTTGGCTGAGTTGGCGACGGCATTTTTTAGGCAGAAGAATATTCAAGTCATTTATCGTGAAGATGCTATGCAAGCTTTGAAGGAAATCACCTCTCAGAAGATTTCCCCTGATGCGATCATCACAGATTTAAATTTGCCGATGATGAGCGGTCTTGATTTTATCAAACAACTGCGCGCTGAAGGCGTAATGATTCCCATTATTTTGATTACAGTTTCTAATGACGTCGAGACTGCCGTAGAGGCTATCGATGCCGGTGCCTATGACTTTGTGGTAAAGCCTTTGCACTTTCCACAGCTTTTAATTTCTGCGCAGCGTGCCTTCAAGTTCATGTCTTTGAATGCAGAAAATAAAAATCTGCGCGAAGTAGTGGACGTTACGAAGGGGCTAAATCCAGAAGGCATTATTGGGAAAAGCGATGCGATTCGTCGACTGATCGATCTTACTCGCAGGGTTGCGAAAAGTTCTGCGACCGTTTCGATCACAGGTGAAAGTGGTACGGGGAAAGAAGTTTTCGCGAGAGCTCTGCACAACTGGAGTCCTCGCGCGAAAAAACCCTTCATCGCGATCAACTGTTCAGCCATTCCTGAAAATCTTCTGGAGTCAGAGTTGTTCGGTCACGCGAAGGGGGCCTTCACCGGAGCGGCAGATAAGAAAATCGGTTTATTTGAAGAGGCTGAGGGCGGAACCCTGTTCTTAGATGAAATCGGTGATCTGAACTTAGCTCTACAGGCGAAACTGCTGCGTGTTCTTCAAGAGAAAGAGATTAAACGTGTTGGCGAAAATCAACCACGTCCGATTGATGTGCGCGTGATCGCGGCGACCCATAAAGATCTTCGTCATGAAGTTCAGGAAAAACGCTTTCGTGAAGACTTATTTTTTAGATTGAATGTCATTCCAATTAAGATCCCACCACTTCGTGATCGTCGTGAGGATATTTTGCCTTTGGCAGAGTTCTTTTTGAAAAAGTATAACGCTATCAATGGAACAAATATTATTGGTTTTAAAAAGAACGCCAAAGAATATTTAATGACTCAAGCATGGCGGGGAAACGTGCGTGAACTGGAAAATGCTGTCGAGCGCGCAGTAGTTTTAACCTCAGGAAATGAAATCGATTTTACGTCATTTATGTTATTTGAAGAAACAAGTCTTGAAGGTGCTCCGGATGCAGAAGATAAAAAGAACACGTTCATTTTCCGATTCGGTGACGAAGTGGAACCTTTGCATGAATTGGAAAAAAAATACGTGCAGTTTGTTTACGAGCGTCATAATCGAGCGAAGGAAGTGACTGCTCGTGCATTGGGTATTGATAGGAAAACTCTTTATCGCAAACTTCAGGAAATTGACCCCGTTAATTCCTGAGGTTTGGGGAGTTTCACCCCGGGGATTTGTTTAAAAGCAAATAATTCGATCTGACTGTTGGTTCCAAGGTTGCATCTGTGTGAGAGCAGCAAATGCACCACTGGAGGGGGCAGTCATGATGTTGAGTTCAACACCTTCGTATCACGAAAATTTTTTGGGTCTGTCGTCTATTGAAAGAATTCAGAACGCAGACATCCTTTCAAATATTTTGGCAGATACATACTTCTTGTTTTTAAAAACTCAGGATTGTCACTGGAATGTTCGCGGAGCCTTATTTCGCGAACTGCATCTTCTTTTCGAAGAGCAATATAAAGAACTGTTCGAGGCCATCGACGAAATTGCTGAAAGAATCCGTGCATTGGGAGAAGCCACCCCAGGAACCTTCAGGGAGTTCTCGGAACGTACAGAAATCAAAGAGCGCAAAGGGCATTCAAGTGCTCAAGACATGCTTCGTGATATGAGTGTGTCGACGCAGATTTTAATTTCAAGACTGCGCGACTGCTTACGCAAAGTAGATGTCACTGATGACATGGTGACTCACGATCTTTTGATCCGCCGTCTTGCGGTTCATGAGAAAAATCTTTGGATATTACAATCATTCGTGGAGTAGTAGTCTAGGCTATTTCACGATCCTGCATAGGCGCTTCGCTCTTTCGAGGGCGAAGCGTCTCCTTTATATAATTCTTCCACAAGCGCTTGACCCAATAATGAGTGTGAATGTCATTGAAAGCGCGATGAGTCTGCTTATCAAAAAGCATGACGGCGCATTCATAATTCATTTTGCGAATCGGCTCCTGAATCGATACGGCACCAAGGCGTTCACACATTT
>NZ_DASVLT010000051.1:0-23320 GCF_036384735.1 Bdellovibrio sp.
TGAGCCGGTCACTCATAAGAGCTATCATGAAATGGCGGATGTTCCTGTAGTTGAAGTTGATGTTCTTTCCCAATTACATGCGAATCTTGCTGCGCTTGAAGACCTTCAAGGTCGTCTTTCATTTGTAATGCGTGAAGTTCGCTACCTGATGAAAGCATAGTTATTTTCTAGACCCCAATACAGATGTTAGATGACACGCAAATATTTTTCGCATTCTAATGAATAAACAAGACATCTTGATTCATCCGGAATGGGGAATAAATGAAACGTAGCAGCTGCTCTAACACCTGCATCTTAAGCAGAGGCCTTCAACCTTACATTCAAGACCAATTTAAGGAATGGAGCCTCACTAAGACGGAAGGGGAAATTGGCTTGCTACTTCTTAAGGGTCTCAGTCTTCGCGAAATCGCTAACATGCGCGGCACTTCAGAAACAACGGTAAGACAACAAGCCTTGGTACTTTATAAAAAGGCCTCAGTGGACGGACGTCATCAGTTTGCAGCTTTGTTTTTAGAAGACTTGCTATCTCCTTGCCAATATTTCCAGACGCAACAGAAGCTTGCTGGAACATAAAAACAAATTTATCTATTTTTAGGCTTTACGGCTGAAGTTAACGTGATTCGCGATAGGGATGCGATAAACGACCCAGTCACCTTCACGTTCACGAGTCATACCCTCTGAAATAATATTTTTCTCGAAAGGGAATTCTTCGCGGAACGTTTGATAGCTGCTTGTGCTCATCAATTTATTTCCGTCTTCTACCTTGTCTTTGAAAGAGCGCTGTCCTGTGATGACAGCTTTATCTTTTTGAATTGAGACTTTGACGGCGTCTTTTTCGTGCTCAGGAACATAGGCGCGAAGGACATAAACGTCTCCATTGTCAGACATTTGGCTTCCGCGGTCTTGAACTTTATAGAATGGATCGCTTTCTTTATTCTGATATTTACTAATCGATGTCAAAAACTTGCGGTGAGTATCCGCCGCCTCTTTCACGTAGCGTTCGTTTTGCACGTCTAACGATTCTCGATTGGCTTCTTCATTCTTTTGGTAAGTCGACTGGAAGTGTTCGTTTTGTGTGGAAAGCTGCTTTTCATAAGCAGTTTTATTGTGCATCAAACGATCCGTGTATTGGGTGTTGAGCTCTTTTTCGCGAGAGTCCCAATGTTTTTGGGTCTTCTGATAGCGCTGCTGACCGTCGGCATCGACACGAGCGACTTGTTGATCTTGATGCTCTTCCTCTTTTTTTACGCGCTGTTCGCCATGAGTGTGAAGCTCTGCCAGTTCTTTGTCGTTGCGCGTGCGCAGGCGTTCTTGAGAACTGCGGCCTCGTTCCACTTCGTTTTTCAAGGACTCATCATTTTGAGCTCTTTGAGTCTCTAGACGATTCTTGCTGTATTCGTTTATTTGCGCCATGTCTTTGTTGTAGCGCTCTTTTGCTGAATGAAGATCTTTTTCGTTTTTTTCGCGTACGTCTTTTATTTCTTGTTGCGCGTGATCTTGGGTTTCTTGGACTTTTTCACGAGCATTTTCTTGAGCGGCAGCGATTTGGACCTGGCGCTTTTCACGTGTGTCATTCAGTTTTTGATCGTAGTTTTTCTGAATAGCGGCCGTGCGCGCATTGTAGGTGTCATTTAATTTCTGACGTTCACTGACGGAGTTATCAAGAACTTCTTGTTGATGTTGGCGAATATGATTGATGGCCGCTTCATTTTCTTCGCGGATGCCTTCTTTTTTATCGTTGTAATAATCACGAAGATCAGAAATTTGCTCTTCGTTAGTTTTCGCAATTTCCTTCTTCTTGCGGTTGTAGTCCGACTGAAGATCAGAAAGTTCTGCTTGTTGGGCTTTACGCGTAGAATTGTCGATAGAAGGCATACGTGTAGTGTATCAAAAAGACACACACGCATTAAGTTTACTGAGTGACCTCTGGGGCATTCTGGCCTTTAGGGTTGGGACACAGAGGCTTGAAATTATCCGTGCGACCACGACAGCGCCACGTCGCGATGTAGGTGACATCTTCGTCAGAAGCGACAGGGTAAAAATAGCGATATTGAATATGATCCAAAGTGCTTTCGACTAGACGAAAGGTGGGCTCGGTTCCCGGTTGAGCTGGATCCACTTTTTTCGAAATCTTCAAAAGAAACACGCGGTATTCAGCCTGAGCTGAAACCGGGCCTAGGAAGAAAAAGAAAGCCGATAGAAGAAATCGATATTTCACAAAATCTCCTATCGGCTTTGCGGTGGGAAAACTGAACCATTATGGTGACGGAGTTGTAAACTCGATCACATTGCTCATGGCATTGCCAAGGTCTTCGGAAATGCTCACAGCTTGCGCCGTATACGTTGTTCCTGCTGCTAAGCCTGATACCAACACATTGTGTGATGTACGAAGAGCATTATCAGCAGCTGTTAAAGTCACCTCGCCCGTAGCTTTGTTTACAACTTTCACCTGCGAAGTGGCTGGAATGTCCGTTGTCCAATAGAGCGAAACACCTGTGAAGAACGCCTCGCCGGTCACAAAGTTTGTGATCACCGGTGCTGTTCCTTGCACACAAGGGTTATATGAAGCGCTCTTAGGGATGAAGAAGTTATCCTTCGTCAACACCTTCCAACCTCGGGCAAGCAGATCGTTGTAAGGTTTTAATGGAACTGAATTTTTATTTGGATCGAACCAATATTCATTTCCGCTTTGGCCACAGGCTTGATCTTTACCTGCGACGGAGGCTTTTCTCCACATCATCACGTTGGCGATGTGATAGCGAGGTCCTTGATAATAAGTTAGTTGTATCGGTAGCGTAGTGTCTTTGGTCATATGCACGGTTTGAGTAGCACATCCCATACGCGTCGGATGATCGCCGTCATTATTGATAATCGTTGTTAGCGTTGGATTCTCAACGTCACCAGAGACAAGTTTCAATTGTGTTCCATCGTCAGAAAGAAGTGCGAACTCGTAATCGCCCTCATCATCCGCTGATGCAAGCTTGATCACAGTTTCGAATTTCACGCCGAAATATTCGATGAGTTTATTGCCGCTATCGTCTTTCAAAACATCATTGGTTTGAGTTGCAAAACCCTCGGTGAACATACGAGTAGGTACGTTGAGATCGGCAAAAAATAAAGTCTGCGAGGACTGTTTTGCCAATGTCGTATAGTCGATGGAAGAATACATGCGCGGAGTACCCGCAATAGAATAATAAAGACTGGCCTTGATGCCTTGATCGAGGGAGCTTGCAGGAATGTTGTTGAATGGATCACACACCGTCTTATCAAGAGGATGAATGTTCACATCCACCTTCGAGTATTTCACAGCTTCTCCGTAAGTTGTTTGTGTGATGCCGCTACTTCCTTGGTTGGATCCGCAGCCTGATGCCAGCAAAATATTGGCCGTCACCAGTGCGAGAGTGGTTTGAACCTTCATGTTCGGCCTCCTCGAATAAGAAGTTTCGTCCTCAGAATAGCACTGCGAAAAAAGTGTGCTTTAAAAATCGCAATGGAGGTCAATTTAGGACTCTAACTTTTCGACAAAATTTTTCGGAAAATCAAAATGAATAAGTCTGAGTGAGAATGTTTTGGAAACTGGTTAGTGGTTTGACACTTTCTTTCTTCGCTTTGACTGGAGCTTGTTTCCAGGCGACGGTCTTCCTCCTTTGCTATGGGTAGACTTTATGGCCCTTCGCTGTGGACGGTCGCTTCGCGAGGCACACCATCGTGGCTCAGTTGCCGCCGCATCTTCGATGCGGTTCGCGCATCCTGCGCCGGCAAAGACCTCGCTTCGGACCCTCCTCCGCGAAGGGCCATAAAGTCTACCCATAGCAAAGGAGGAGAATGTCGTTGTGATGGATGCAGTAACGGCGAATGCGAAAGATCTTAGATAGAGCCAGTTAAAAACACGCAGGGATATTGCGATGAAAAATATTATTAAATAAAGATCTCAAGGCGTCATTGATGAGTGATTTATTTTAATTTAAGAAAAAAACGCGAGAGAAATCGCTCGAAGCCCAAGTCCCGCGAGGCACCCGTGGACGACATGCCCCCTAAGGGGAAGTAAGTCCGTAGAAGGGCCTTTGTCGGCGGCACGATGGCGCGAACCGTAGCAAAGCTGCGGCGGCAACAGAGCCCGGATGGCGCGCCCGCCGAAGCGACTTACTTCCCCTCAGGGGGCATGTCGTTCACCGGCGCCCAAGCAATCTAGTGGCTATGTTCGTGATTAGCCCGCACAGTATTCTCAACAATGTGAAAATAAGCGCGAACCAAAATTTGGTAGGACTCGCCATCGAGAGCTTGAAGATAAGCCATTTTCTCGAAGTACGTCTTTTTAGCGATCAGTTCTGTCATGACGTCTTGGACTTTCTTCATCTTATCGAAGCTGTAAAAGTCTTTGTCGTCTTTAACATCTTTCAGAACTTCAGCGATGGACTTGTTGTCGAAAAGGACGTGAACACCCATAGCTGAATGAGAAAGGAGAGCTTCCATTCGCTCCAAACTGGTTTCTTCTATGTTAGCGTTAGCCAAGACCGCCTCCTTGCGATTGAGGACCTGCTACCTATCTAAATGGTGTGGTTTAAATCACTCTGTTGCAAGAGTAAAAAATCGACTTTGACGGGGGTTGTCGTGCCTGTGATTTTTCTAGTTGTTGTGAGTCAGGATTCTTTTGATAATTGAAGTGAGTGAGGAATGAAAACGAATGGCTAAGAGCTCAGCAAAAACTAAATCTCGCACACAAACCCGCGCTAAAAAGAAACGTACGACAGAGAAGGAAATGCTTCTTGTCGATGAAGCGCAAGGTCTTATCTTCGATAGCGAGAAGGATCTCTATGGTTATTTCGAAGCTGGTATCAAAAAGCTCGAGGAAGAGTATCAAGCCCTTCGTTCTCCTGATGACTTTACTGACGAAGAACAAATAGAAAGAGAACATTTTCTTGAAACTTGTCTCGATGACCCCGATGAAGTGTGGCTTGACGATAAAGTTGCTGAAGAGTTCCCCGTGTATATTTACATTCGTGAGATCTCTGAAGGCGATATTGCGTTTAAGTATGTCGCGGTTGCGTACGTTTCTTCGGAAGAAGAAACTCCAACATTTGTATTTATCCATTTCGCCACTAAGGACAGCCGCGTGTGGCAAAATTACCAACGCGGCGAGATGGTTTATGACAGAAATTACGAAGAAGCCTCTGTTGGCGGTATCGAAGGCGATGCTTTGCTAGAGGGGGACAGCTTGGCCATCGGACTTTATCAAGCGATGATTAAAGTGCGTAGTGATAAAGACATTCCTCAGGAGAAATTTCAAGACTATGCCGAGCTTCGTGAGGAAACCATCGAATCGGCTGATGAAATTTGGCGTAAGAATGATCTTGATGGAAACGTTCTTGTGAGTTTTATCAAAGAATTCCCAGATCATGAGACCAAGGATCTAGCATATATCGCTGTGACCCAGGAAGATGAAACAAGCAATGTGCATTCATTGTTGTTCTCATTCCCCACTACGGATGAAGCTTTGGTGGATCGTTATCGTCAAGGCGAGAATCTTCAAACAGACGACGTCAGCCAAGAATCTTCTCACTAGAGCCGAGGATATGCTCTGGCAAAAGCCAGAGCGAACACGATTATGATTTGGCCCTATATTCTCATCTCTTATTTAAGCCTTTTTGTTTTTGGCCTGTGTGATAATGTGCGCGGGCCTCTTTTTCCCGAAATCATGAAAACGTTTGCGGTAAGTGATTCTGTCGGCTCGATGATGTATGCATTAAGTTCGATTTCAGGGTTTATCTCAAGCTATATGGCGAGACATCTTTTGCGCCGCTATGATCGTCGTACGGTTTTGCAGGGGGGAGCTGTGGCGTTGATCATTTCTATGATTGGCATGGCGGCAGCTCCTATGTTCGGATTGTTTTTGGCTTTCAGTTTTTGCTTTGGACTAAGCCTGGGAATCGTAGGGTTGATTCCAAATATCCTGGTTCCGCTAGGGGCTAGTGATAAACGAAAACAGCAGTTACTAGCAGGTCTTCATGCGATGTATGGGGTGGCAAGTCTTTGTTCACCATTATTGGCGGCGGCAGTTCAATTGGCGACAGGAAATTGGCGTTGGACATTTGTGATTGCTACTGTTGCGCCAATTTCTTTGATTTTATATTCCATACATGACAGCCATCGTGATTTGCATAAGAAATCCGAGGTGACGGCGGAGACCCATAAACACAATCGCAAAATGAACTTGAAGCCGCAGTTGTTTTTGGCCTTAATGGTTAGCTTCTGTGTTGCAGCGGAAATCATGGTGTCTTCGCGTCTGGCTTTATACACACGTCGTGAGTTGAATTATGATATGGAGAAATCAAGTCTCTATGTTTCGTATTTCTTTGTGTGCATGTTGATTGGTCGCTCGATGTTTGCGTTGGTCAAATTTCCAACGAGCATTCGCAATCAATTGTCGATTTCGGCAATTGCTTCGGCGATTTTCATTATGCTTGGAACTCATATTCATCCGATATTTTTGGCACTGGTGGGTTTTACCGTGGCGCCTTTCTATCCGATGAGCATCTCATGGATTTCTTCAAAGTTTCCCCACGATCTGGATACAGCCGTGTCTTATATGATGACCACGGATTCCGTGATGTTGGTGGTGATGCATTTGGCGGTTGGAAAGATCACAGATGTCAGCGGGATTAAAAATGCTCTTTATCTGGGGCCGTTCTTTTTAATTGTGTCTTTAATTCTTGTGAACACTTTTGAGACGCTCTTTGAAAAGAAGCATTCCTAGAAAATAAAAAAGGTGCCCAGGGGAGGCACCTTTTTTGTTTTTAAGCTCTATTAAGATTAGAAGCAGTAGCTTTGAGCCATAGATACGAATTGTGAGTCAGAGTAACCAGAACTTTTATAAGAAGCGAATGGATGCAAGGCCTGAAGAACTGATGCTCTGGTTGAACCGTCAGACTCTGTCGCATAAGCATTTGGGTTTGCAGAGAATGGCGGCAACAAGATGTCCATTTGTGATTGCACTGAAGTTGAGCTTGTCGAGTAGCTCGCAATTTTTAAAACATCGTATTGAGCAGATGGATCATTCAAGTAAACTAAGATATTCATGCGGTTAAAGAATGTTTGAGCGTCATAGATACCCAAGCCTTGAGCCGTCGTAGAAACATCAGACCAAGACAAACTTGTCACCCAGTTAGAGATCAAGTATTGACCAGTTTGAGAATCAACCATAACGAAGCTCAAACGAGTCGAGTCAAGGTAAGTACTACCTGAAGAATTCGCCATCCATTTAAAGAAAGTGATGTTTGAAGTGCCTGCGGCAAAGCCATTTGGCAAAGTCGTCATGCGAACCCAAACGTAATTAAAATCTGTTGAGCCATTTGACGTGTAAGTTTTCAAGCTAGCGGCAATTCCTGAACTTGTTTTTTGGTTGCAGCTTGCAACGTTGTATTGAGAAGTGCTTGTGCTTGAAAGATCACTTGTGCCAGTTGCTGTTGCGCTATTTCGAGATCCGCAAGCTGTCATTACCGCTGCGATTCCTAGTAAGAACATTGTTGTTAGAAGTTTCGAATTTTTCATAAGGCCCCCTGATACTTAGATATAGAAGCAATCGGGGTGCCATATTTCACTCTGGGGCAGAGTAAAAAGGTCCGTCAAAACAGGAGCTTACAAGAATGAAATATCCCTGATTGAAACGTTCTCACAACGACACGTCGATAGTTTGTTCGAGAGGCTGAAAAGCAGGGGCCACTTGGCGCTCGTGGGTCATTCTATGAAGTCATCTCTTTCAAAGATGGGACTGTAATATTCGATCAGTCGCCGATCCCACCATTGTTTTTTTTCACGCAGAGTTTTGAAATCCGAGAAAGTGTATTCATACCTTAAAAGACGTAAGTACTTTGGTGACTTTCCACCAAAAGGATCTTCACCTAGAATGCTTTGTACGTCTCGAGATTCAGCAAAAACTCTGACGATCAGATTCTGTAGCCATAAGTTTTCTTCGAAGCGTTCTAGCGAAGCAAACCACAACTGCCAATCCAGTCGTGGCTGATGAGGCGCCACCACCGGTGGAGATTTGGTGAGTAAACTCGGTTTATAGCGAAACCCATACTCCATCCAATTCTGACCATCGTTGCTTCCTTCCATAATTATTTCGGGGCGGTGCTTGGTCATGACAGCAAAAAGTCCATAGGGATTAGAGATTCGAAATGGATAAATCACTCTCATTGAGGGCAGTAAAAAATCCAGTACTTTGCTTTTCTCAAAAGTTGTTTTGAAAAGCCAGAATAGATTGGCGCACGTCAAAACCAAAAGAAGTCCAAAGGAAAATTCTTGAGAAAACATTTCGGGAGCCAGATAGGACTTCATCGGCAAAAGCCAAAAATTATCGGGAACAATACTAAAAGTCAGCCCCACAGTGATGATATTGAAAAATGCAAAGTTCCCGGTCAGAAAAATCAAAACCTGCAGCAAAATTAACAGCGCAGCTGCGATAACCTGAATCTGTCCCGGAAAGAAAATAAAAAATGGTACGATCAGCTCAATAAATAATAGTAGCAACTGACTGAATTTATGAACCCACTCTGGAGATTTGTGAAGAAAGTACGCTACTGGATTTGGAAGAGGTTGAGTCCAATAGTGATAGTTCATCGCTGTCAAATTTTTCCATGACGGATCTTTATGAGTGAACTTTACAATGCCCGATGAAAACATCAGCTTGAATAGTAGTAACCAACAGCAGCCTAGTATCAATGGATTCAGAACGTGGGCCCCCATCGGAATCCATTCCCAATTCCACGGAGCCATGAAGAGTCCAATGAAGCCAAATTCTAAAAGTAAACTATCCCATTGATAGCCTAGAAAGATTTGCCCGCAACTGACGAAGGAAAGATAGAAAAGCCAGCAGAATAAAAACATCCAACTTTGGCTAAAGCCAATAAAGGCCAACGTGGAAGCGATCATTCCAAGAAAGCACAACCCGCGGATAGCACTGTCACCAGAGAAGAACCAGAAGACGGATGGCAGATGATAAAATCTCTCTGCGCCCAATTCCTTGTCGAGAATATTTAAAAGGTGATCAATAGAAAGAAGTCCCTGGCTTCCAAAAAGCCCCAAGGCCTGAGGAAGCAGGGAAAGAAATGCTAGGAAGTAGGAGAGCGCCAAGGACTTGCTGAGAAACCAGCTCGCCACTTGGTAATCTGCTTGCGGCATAATGAAATGTCCGTTCGTTCTTAGATTTCGCCGATCTCAACCCAGGTGATACCGTCACCACCACTTTCCGGAGATCCTGCTTTCCATTTTTTCACATAGATAGAACGAGACAAGTAGGTGCGCACTGCTTTTTTCAAGGCCTCTGTACCATGGCCGTGGATGATCTTCATGCGATCTTCACGAGCTTGTGCCGCTTTGTCGAGCGCCACTTCCAATTCTGAAAGAGCCTCTTCCACAGTTTTGCCGCGCAAATCCAATGTGCGATCTTCGTCAGCCAAAGACACGCTAAAGCTCGAACTTTGACGAACTAATTGTGACGTTGGGTTTTGTGGCTTTCCCGGCGGGCGCAGGTCCTGCCAGTGAAGTTGCAGACGAATTGATCCTGACAAAATCAAAACCTCGCCTTTGTTATTTGGCGTGCTTTGCACGATGCCATCTTGATTGAGGTTAGCCACGTACACTTTCGACCCCGGAGGGAACTTCTTCGCGAATTGCTCCGCATTTTCAGGAGCTCCTGGTTGCGTGATCGGTTTTGCTTTCACGATTTCTGGAAGCTTGTACTTGATCTCTTGCAGGGCCGTGTGACGTTTGAATGTTTCAGCCACTTTCGCTTGAGAAATAGCCTCTTCCACTTTGCGTTCAGCTTTTTTTAAAGTGCGTTGCAACCACTCATCTTTATCTTTGTTGAATTGCTCGAGAAGACCTTCATATTTCTTTTTCGTCTCGACAGCCTTCGCTGTTTCTTTGCGGAGATGGTCTTGCAAGATGGCGATGTCGCTTTTCAGTCTCTCAATTTGCTCAAGGCCTTCAAGGCGAGCGCGAGTGGCTGGGGCCAGAACTTCTAAAGCTCTTTGAACAATGGCTTGGGCAACGCCCACACGTTTCGCCGTTTGAATTGCCAAAGAGTCCCCTGGGATGCCCGCAAGGAATTGATAAGTCGGTCTGCCGGTTTTTGGATCGTATTCCATACTTCCGTTTAAGACGTGACTTTTTTCATCCCAGCCGGACTTCAAGGGGCCTAAGTGCGAAGTGATCACACCAAAAACATCGTTGGCCGAAAATGCTTCAATAAAGCTTCTTGCCAAGGCACTTCCTTCTTCGGGGTCCGTAGACCCGCAGATTTCGTCGATCAGGATTAAATGCTCGCGACCTTTGACGGAGGCTGCTTTGCCTAGGATTTTTAAGTGAGCAGCAAATGTACTGAGTTCTTCATCCACACTTTGCGCATCACCAATACCAATCAGAATCTCTTTAAAGAAGGGAATCTTGGAAGTTTCGCTAGCGCAAATTGGAAGACCACAGCGGGCCATTTGTGCTGCGAGACCGATAGATTTCAAAAGGACTGTCTTACCACCGGCATTGGGACCGCTGAGTAATAAAATGCTTTTTTGTTGTTCAAGCAAAACAGTATTCGCAATGACGCCTTTACCAGAAAGTTGCAAAAGTGGGTGACGGGCTTCAATAAGTTCAAGACTGCCCGTCGAAAATTCAATGGCATGACCATTCACTTGTGCTGTGAATTGAGCCTGCGCGAAACGCACATCGCATTCTTCCATTAAAAGGCGAGTGCTTTCGATGTCAGTAGATTTTGATGAAAGATATCTAGAGAGCTCTGTCAAAAGTCTTTCGATTTCGTCTTCGATCTCAACTTCGATTTGGCGCAGGCGATTATTCGTCGGGATCGCCTTTTCAGGTTCGATGAAAACAGTTTGTTTTGTTTGTGATGATCCGTGAATCACGCCGGGCAGGCGATGCTGCATGCCTGATTTTACGGGAAGCACCCAGCGACCATCACGTGTTGTCACGTATTTGTCTTGGATGACATTTTCCATTTGATGATCTTTCACCAGGCGATCCATCGCTTGTTGAACTTCACGAGCCAAGCGGTCTTTTTCCTTGAACAGGCGATACAAAGTTTCACTGGCATCGGAACGGATGTCTCCACCAGGAGTTAAAATCTGATCAATCGCGGAAACGGGTTCACCCGCATTCATAAGACTTTGCGAAATTCTTTGTGCCCAATCATTTTCAACTTGTTGAAGAGCCTCTTTCAAAGCCAAGGCTTCTAAGCAGAAGCTGCGTACATCTTTGATTTCCAAAGTTTTTAGAACGGCATTTTTCTTCAAACGCAAAATCCACGTCGAGTACAAATCCAAACTTTGCATGTAGGGACGGACGCCTTGATTGATGACCTCTGTGGCGTGACCGATCTCTTCAAAGCTTGCATAAGCGTCTTGTGGAGATCGCAAAGGTTTCATCGATATAATGGCTTCGCGACCCGCATCGCTGGTAGCGTGGGATCTAATTTTCTCTAAGATTTCGACCCAATCAAGGACGACGAGATCTTGCATTGATAGCTCCTGTAATAAGAATCGCAACTAAAGCCAGGGTAATAAGAATCCATGTGCGATAGCCCCATTGTACATAGGCTGTGCTCGGTGCATTTTTTAGATACTTTATCACAAACTCTCCGGCCCATTCTTCGTGGACTGGGGATTTTTGTTGAACGTCACCATTGGCAAGGATCGCTGTGCTAATTCCTGTGTTCGTTGAGCGAATCAAAGGACGACGCACTTCAATGGCGCGGGCTAAAGTCATGTAAAGATGTTGACGAGGTTCAAACGGATAACCAAACCAAGAATCATTTGTGACATTCACCAAAATATCGGCACCGTTTTCCTCAAGGCCCCGTGTGAATGTTGGGTAAAGACCTTCGTAGCAAATTTGTCCGCCCCATTTCACAATATCGCTGCCATGTTGCCATTTTAAAACCCTAGGACCATGTCCACGTCCAAAATTTGAAATGAATGGCAAAAGTTTAAGCAAGAACGGAAACTCCTCGCTGAACGGTAAGTATTCGCCGAAAGCAAGAAGTTCAGTTTTGCGATAAGGCTTATCCAAGCTGTTGCCTTGGGCATCTACTAAGAACAAGGCGTTGTAAGTCGACTGGTCTAACTTGATATCTGTTTTAGGATCCTTTGAGTAAGCACCTAACAACATCGGGCGCCCGATGAGGGTCATATTCTCGGCCAAAATATTTGTGTGCTTTCGACCTAGCAGATGTTGATCAAGGTAATCGGGGAAGGCTGTTTCAGGCCACACAAAGATCTCGGTATCTGGATATTTAGCGAATGCCTCTTGTGACAATGTGGTGAAGCGGCGGGTGATGTACTCTTGAAAGCCGCGACCTTGTTCTGCCGCGACTTTTTCAGTGTTGCCGATATTTGCTTGAATGACGGTGGCGCGAACCTCAGCGTCGAATTGATTCCAGGCTTGATTGTGATAAGAGCCGCTGATGATCAGAGCGATTGTCAAAACAACCAATGAACCTAAGTGAAACAGGGCTTTTTTAACTTGGTTTTGATTTTTCCAGATAAAAGCAATCCATGCGTTAAAAATAAGCACAAGGGTGCTCAGGCCCTGGAAGCCCACAACATCGGCCCAGTGATAAATAGGAATTTTCGCCCACAAAAGTGGATAGCCCAAGTGCCATTCGAAAATCGCAGGCCAAAGTCTTTCTGCCAGAGAGTGAATCAACGCAATGACAAAAAGAGTTTGTGTGGCAGAGAGTGAGAATTTGCGACGAAGCCATACCGACAGAGCTGTTGAAAGCGGAATGTAGAGATGCATGAATGCACAGAACAATAGCAGAGCAATCACCGAAAGCGACCATGGAATTTCGCCGAACTCATGAGCAGTGTAGGCGATCCAGTGGAATCCGATCAGTGTTAGAATGAACTGTGTAATCCAACCAGCCCAAAAAGCTCTTTTGACATCAGTCTTGTCATCGGTGACAGTGAGCCACAGAGGAGTGTAGCAGAAAATCAAAGCCCAAGGCGGGAACGGAATGTAACTTGTGCCGACGAGAATTCCAGAGAGAATTGCCCAGCGAAAATCGTAGGCTTTGTGCTTGAAAAATTGAAACCATCTCTTCATCATGGTATTAGTAACACAAAGAGTGAGTGAGTCCACGTGAAATTAAAAGTTCGATGCCCATCCTGCGCTAAGTTGTACGAAGTTGAGAGTGAAGAAATTCTCAACGACACACCTCTATTTCAGTGCATTGGCTGCGAAAGCCGATTTGGTTTCGAATATCCTCCTGCGGACCCTCAGCAAATCGTTGCTTTCTTAATTTCAGCTCCGGCTCCTAAAGTTTCTTTGACAGCTTCAGAAATCGCGCTAGAGATGAATGTTGCTCAGCAGCATAATCATATGGAGCCCGATGTCTCTGCGGATATGAAGTCATGTCCTAAGTGCGGGGCTTTAAATGGTCGTCGTGCTTCCGAGTGCTATTCTTGTCATGTGATCTTTGAGCGTTTGGAGGGGTTGCCGCAAGACACGACTTTGCGAGCTCAGCCAAGCCTTGTGCGTAAATGGAAAAATATTTTAGAAAACTTTGAAAATGAGGAGCTGCATGATGAGTTCATTCGCAGTTGCCAAGAATTGGATGCTCTTCGTTTCGCTATTATGAAGTACGAAGAAATCAAAAATGCACAGGGCGGAGATGCTTTGTCGGATCAGATGATCGCGCGAGTGAACAGTTTAATGATGGTCAATTTGTCGCAGAACCCTGGAGTTCGCGAAGAGAAAGAGGCGACTCGCCCGAAATGGCAGAAATATGTGTTCATTGGTCCTTATAGTTTAAGTGCTCTTTTGATTTTGTGGGGTATCCTAAGCTTGGGGCATCGTAATTTGATAGGGGTTGGGGTGGCCTTGGCCTGCATGGTTTCGGGTTTGATCGTAATGATCAAAGGTCGGATTTCCCTGTCGGATTTCATTGATTAAAACAAAAAAGCCCCTGGTTAGATCAGGGGCTTTTTCTTTCTGAGATATTCAATTAAAACTAGAAACCTTCAGAGTTCTGTTGAGTACCAACTCTTGTGCGCTTGGTTTTGGTGCCCATGGCGTCGATCAATGATTTACCAAAGTTGCTCATCGCAGAAGCTGCTGGATCTAGTCCATCTTCAGCTTGAGAGTTCTTGTCGTTAGGGTCGGCGGCATTATTTTTGCCGCCATCGGAAGTCCACATCTTTTTATCGATGTTTTGGGAGTTTGCTGCGGCAACACCTGTTGCCGAAATTCCTTGATCCAAAATCGTCAATGCTTTGTAGAGATTCAACTGACGAGAAGTTCTAGTTTTGGAAGCCAGCTGTGTTTGAGCATCACCTGTTGAAAGGATGTACTTCTTCACATCTTCAGCTTGGAAAGACTGTTTGTGTGCCATCACCAAAGCGGCTGCACCTGTCACAAACGCGGTGGCTTGCGAAGTGCCCGTCATATACCCGTAAGCATTGCCAGGCAAGCATGACAAAATGTTCTGACCTGGAGCCGCGATATCTACAGTATCAACGCCATAGTTTGATGAAGAAAGAACCTGTGTGGAAGGATCAATTGCTGTTACAGAGATAATATTTTTTAATTTATAGTCAGCAGGATAGTAGTGATGTTGATCAGAGTTTGATCTTTCATTGCCAGCCGCCGCGACAAACAAAATGCCTTTTTTCTCGGCCTCTTGAATCGCATCATGTTCTTCTTGAGAGAACTCTACACCGCCGCCCGAATAGTTGATGATCTTTGCACCCATTTTCACGGCGTACTTAATAGATGCTACTGTGTTCTTCAAGTTATCAGCGCCTGGAACTTTCGGATCGTAATATTTCAAAACCATCAAACTTACTTCCGGAGAGATTCCGATGATCCCTTTACCGTTGCCAGCTTCGGCACCAATAATACCTGCGATATGAGTTCCGTGACCATGGTTGTCGTCGAGCTTGTTGTTATTAGAAACAAAGTTCCATCCATGAACGTCGTCAATAAAGCCGTTGCCGTCGTCATCGACGCCGTTATTGGATTTGTCACGACCTTGAGCATCTTTGCCTGTTTCGCCAGGATTCATCCAAAGATTGTCGTGCAAGTCTTCGTGGTTTTCATCAATGCCGGTATCGATGATCGCAACAACAATGTCTTTGCTGCCCTTTGTGATCGACCAAGCGCGAGCGGCATCCGATTTTTTCAATCCCCAAGCCTGGCTGATCGCCGGGTCATTGAACAAAGCACTTGGCTCATCTTCGACCTTATCAGTTTGTGATGTGATGAAAGAGTTTTCAAAGACACGGTTGCTATCTTTTTTCGAGCTTTGCGTGCGCGAAGGGGAGGATTCGGAGGTAAATAAATAGATGCCTAAGCCTCCGAAGAAGAGAAGTGCCACGCCGCCAGTTGCAATCCACCATTTGCGAGAAAACATGAAGAGTCCCCTTTAATATAGGACTTATCGGCAGATTTTTGTCGAGGTGTAGCTATTTTAGAATCGAGCAGGTGTCTCATCATGAGACACCTCGAGTGTAAACCGAGATCTAGCAGCTTCCCTTAGGCAGTCTTAAAGAGTTTTGTGGTTCAGTTTCAGCAAATCCTCGGGGAATTTAATGCTGACCCCGGGGCTTAGCAGGCGCTGATAGAAAACATAATTGCGCATTGTGAGTTTAATATATGTGCGGGTTTCCTCATAAGGAACCTCTTCAATAAATTCGACCGAATCATTACGGAAACGAGTTTTCAGCCAGCCGCGAATGGCGCTATCATTTGCGTTGTAACCAGCGACCGCCAAGATGTACTGATTGTCGTACTTCTTCATTAATGACTTCAGCTCAAAGGCTCCAAGAGGAATATTCACTTCGGGCTTATATAAATCCAAAGCCTCGCCATATTCCAACTTATTTGCCGTTGCTAAATTTTTTGCGACTGAAGGCAAGAGCTGCATTAAACCAAAAGCATCTGCTCCACTGCGAGCCTCAGGATTGAACGCGGACTCTTGGCGAATGATTCCATAAATAAATTCACGGGGGATGCCACTCTTCTTTGCGGCACTGGCAACGATATCACCGTAAGGTTGCGGGAATAAAAGATCTGGGTGATCTTGCAAAAGGTGATCTTTGACCTCTGGTTGCAAGGCTCCGAGAGTCGAGAAAAGCGGCAGGTACAATCCCGCACGGGCATAGCCCGAAGACATCGCAAGCCAGGTGCTTTCGGAAGTCACTTTTGCTTTATTCAAATCTTCTGTGGCTTGATTTAAAGCTTTTTCAGCAAATGACTTTTCACTGACCGCAATCAGCCACTCTATTTTCAAACGAAGGTCTGAATCCAATTCGTTAATGCCGAGAATACTTAAGCCTGATCCGTTGTCTGAGTCGATTTTTAGAGCAGGATAATCTTGGTTCAACTCACGATAGGCCAGCATGCCGTAGTAGCCTAGTGGATCCTCTTTGATCAGCTCATTGAGTTGTGTGTCGGCGGCTGCCTGATCTTTCAGATTCTTCAAAGTGCGAGCAAGCCAGAACATGGCTTTTGCCTTGTCTGATGGATCTTTTGAAATCTCTTTCATCTGTTCAAGGCTTTTGCGGGCCTCGGTCCATTTTTCCAACTTGTAGTAGTTCCAAGCTTTCAGCCATGCGATTTTGTCGCGAAGGCCTGCAGAACTTATCGGCTGTTCGTAGCTTGCCTCATAGTACTCGAGGGCTTTGTCGTAGTGGCCTTTCTCTTCTTCCATGCGACCCATGATGAAGTAAACCTCATCCATCGGATAAGTGCCGCGCAGAAGGCGGTGAGTTTCGTTCAATACTTTCATCGCCTGAGTGCCTTGGTCTTCGGTCCACAAAGTTCTTGCGAATAAAACCTGCGTGTCATGGAAGTGCGCTAGTGCTTTGCGATCTTTTTTGTTGTCCCTGAATTGTTTTTTAGACCAATTCACAAGATCTGAAGAGGCATTAATATACTCTTGACGACGTTGTGCCACCTTGTAGGTCATGCGAATATTTTTGAGAGCTTGGAATTTATCTTCCGCAGTTGCTTCTCGATTGGCGATGATTTTTTTATATGTATCGATCGCTTTATCGAATTCGCGGTGGAAGCGATAATCCATAGCCACGTTGCTAAGATCTTTAAATGTGGGCGCCGGATTCAAACGGGGAGAGTTCTTATAAAGCTGATTTTGAATCTGCTCCGTCTCTTCTTTCATGTTGGATTTTTGCGCTAATAAAAGAGCTGTCATTAAGAAGTCCTCTTTGTTCTTCTTGTTTGTCTCAAGCTTTGCTTTATCTAAATTCGCCTCGATGTCATCTTTTGTATTTGCCGTGACCTTTGCTTCCTTCATCTTAATATCAGCATTTAATTCCGCATACCAAGAGGTTGTCGTTGGCGGCAGGGGAGCAAGCTTCACATCTTTTGTGCAAGTTTGATAAGCACGAAGAAGTGCCAAGTCGTGCAACGGAAATTCGGGAGTCTCGGACAAGGTTTTAAAGCTTGTACAGGCTTCTTTAGGTGCTGTTTCAATTTTGCTTAAACCTAAAGAATAAGTTTTCCACCATAAGATGCTGGCTTCGTTGGAACCTACAGAAAGTTTTTCTAGCTCTGTGGGGGGAGCATTTTTCCATTTAGAAAGAAAACTTGGATGTGGTGGAGTTGTTGATTTTCCAACCTGAGAATCGATGCGCGAAGTGGTCGCGCATCCCATGAGTACCGAAAAAAAAGAGAGAGCGAGGATTATTCTTGGCATGGAGAAAGCTTACGCCCTCTCCATCCGAAAAACAACATTGTCAGGCCTAAATGCGACCGCGTTGCAAAGCTGCGATGCGGTCTTCAAGGCGTGGATGTGTCATGAAAAGTCCAGCTAATCCGCCCTTATCGCGATTTGAAATTTTCAAAGTTCCAGTTGCAGTATCATCTGCAGGAATTGGTAAATCATAAACCGCTTGAAGCTTGCGCAAAGCTGCAATCATTTTTTCACGAGAAGCAAATTTAGCTCCACCGGCATCGGCACGGAATTCACGTTTGCGGGAGAAATAGTTTACAACAATAGAGCCCAACATTGTAAATGCGATATCGCCTAAAATCACCACAACGAAACGAACAATTTCACGGAATTTTTCGTCAACATTTGAAGCAACCAAATTCGCTAGAATGCGAGAGAAGAACATCGCAAACGCATTCACAATACCTTGGATCAAAGTCATGGTGACCATATCACCATTCGCCACGTGGGCGATTTCGTGACCAAGCACGCCTTCAATTTCATCGTCGTTCATTCGTTGCAATAAACCAGTTGAAACGGCGACAAGAGCATTTCCTTTGGAAGGACCTGTTGCAAACGCATTCACATCTGGAGAATCGTAAACACCCACTTCCGGCATTTTAGGAAGTTGCGCGCGACGGGCAAGGTCATGAACTTTATTTACTAGTGCACGCAATTCTGGATTTGGATTGTTAGGTTCGATGACTTGCACGCCATGGAACATCTTCGCCATCCATTTGGACATCAGCAAAGAGATGAACGCGCCACCCATACCCCAAACCAAACAGAACGCCATTAAGAATGGGATGTATGAGTTTAAACCCGCTAATCCAAGGAAGCGGCTAACGATGGACCATACGATCCCAATTGTTACTACGACAAGAACGTTTGTGAGAACAAACAAACCAATTCTTTTAAAAAATGCCATGAGACATCACTCCTTTAAGAGACACCTTTATTGTGATGCCTCTCTAGAAATTGTCAATATGTCCCAAGGTGCGTAATAAAATGGACGACCGTTTCGTTGCTCGTCGTCGACGTACAGTAAGTACGTCTTCCTCGTCGCGCCTCGATATCGTCCATTTAATTACAACCTAATTTGGCATTAGGTTGTAACAGGTTGTTTTAGATTCTTTTGACCAGTTCCGCCACTAGAGGTGGTGCTATATTGGAACTTCAAAATGTCCTTTTCTAGTTCCACATTGACACGGCCTCCATCGACAAGACGACCAAAGAGCAATTCGTCGACCAGAGCTTTTTTCAGATGTTCATCCACCACACGAGCCAAAGGACGGGCACCATAAACCTTGTCATAGCCTTTTTTCATCAGCCACTTGATCACATCTTGAGAGACATTCAGTTCAACTTTCTTAGTGAGCAACGTCATCTTCAATTCATCCACAAATTTCTGAGTGATTTTCAAAACCATATCTTCACTCAAATCGCGGAATGAAACGACAGCATCCAAACGGTTGATAAACTCAGGCGAGAACGATTTTTTAATCGCATCCATTGAAAGACTGCTGCGACTTTCTTCAAGGAAGCTGATCGTGCCACGAGATGTTTCCATTGCACCAGCATTGGAAGTCATCACAATGATCGCATTCTTGAAATTAGCCACGCGTCCGTTGCTGTCAGTCAAGCGACCTGCGTCCATCACTTGTAACAAGACGTTAGTGATATCTGGATGAGCTTTCTCGATTTCGTCGAGCAAAAGAATACAGTAAGGATGTTTCGTCACAGCTTCAGTCAGCAAACCACCTTCTTCGTGACCTACATATCCCGGAGGAGCTCCGACCAATCGAGACACCGCATGTTTTTCCATGTATTCACTCATGTCAAAGCGTTCGAAGTGAACTCCCATGATACTTGCAAGTTGACGACACACTTCTGTCTTACCAACGCCCGTAGGACCGGTGAAGAGGAAGCTGCCGATCGGTTTTTCAGGACGACCCAAGCCACTTCGTGCAAACTTGATGTTGGCAACCAAGCGATCAATGGCTTCGTCTTGACCGAAGATCAAAGCTTTTAATTTTTTATCAAGATCTTTCAATGCTGATTTTTCAGTCGCAGAAACCGTTGCTACAGGAAGACCTGTCATTTTAGCAATGACCTCTTCAATTTCTGGAACATCGATTTTTACTTCGTCAGCGTTTTCATATTTTAAGCGGAAGTGTGCGCCAGCTTCGTCCAAAACGTCGATAGCTTTATCTGGAAGCAATTTGCCGTGAATATGTTTTTGCGAAAGCTCCACCGCCGCTTTTAACGCGTCATCTGTGTATTTCACTTTGTGAAATTCTTCGTAAGGCTTGCGAAGACCTTGAAGGATCTTAACGCAGTCTTCGCCGGATGGCTCATCAATATCGATTTTTTGGAAGCGACGATTTAGAGCTCGATCCTTTTCAAAGTACTGACGATATTCTGTGTGAGTTGTTGAACCGATACAGCTGATATCGCCGTTCGCGAGGGCAGGCTTCAACAAATTGGAAGCATCCATAGAGCCTCCGCTTGTTGCACCAGCGCCTACAATCGTGTGAATCTCGTCGATGAAAAGAATTGTGTTCGGACGTTTGCCGATCTCTTTGACGACGGCTTTTAAACGCCCTTCGAAATCACCACGGAATTTGGTTCCGGCCAACAAGCCCCCTAAATCCAGTGAATAGATCACGGCATCCTTAAGTTTTTCAGGAACGTTGCCTTCAACAATTTTTTGCGCAAGACCTTCGGCCACGGCAGTTTTACCAACGCCAGGTTCGCCGATAAGTAATGGATTGTTTTTTGTACGACGGCAAAGAACCTGAACCGTTCTGGCAAGAACATCTTCTCGGCCAATCAAAGGATCCAATTTTCCTTGTTTTGCACGTTCATTCAAATTCACGCAGAAGCTTTCAAGAGGGGAGCCGCGTCCTTCCTCATAACCTTCTTGCTGCTGATTTTGTTGATAATTCTCTCTGGCTGCAGGAGGAATTTCGTGATCTTTTCCGTCCTTGGTTATGCCGTGAGAGATATAATTAATGATGTCGAATTGTGTGAGTCCTTGTTTCGCCAATGCAAAAGTCGCATGGGAATCTTGCTCATAGAATAAGGACACCAGTAGACTGCCTTCGCTGATTTGATTTCGTCCAGCACTTTTCATTTGAATGGCTGCACGCTGAATCAGACGGTGACATGCCAGAGTGAATTCTGGATTCCACGACTCGAAACCGCCATAGGATGATAACTGATCGTCGGTGATTTGTGGGATTCCCACTTTCAGATGATCGCGCAAATCTTGGCGAAGCTTTTGTACATTGATTGCACAGGCTTCCAAGATTTCCACCATGATCGGAGATTCACTTAAGACCAAAAGTATATGTTCAAGAGTGACGAATTCGTGACGATGGCGTTTGGCGAGTTCTGTGGCCTCTCCTAGTTTTCTTTCAAGCTCGCGACTCATCATGGCTCCTCCTCCAGTGTGCTTTTTAGGGGATTCTGATTAAGCTGCGCAAATTGGTTGACCTGCATCACCTTCATTTCCGCAATCTCTAGAGAGTAGACCCCGGCGACACCTGCACCCTTCTTATGTACATCTAGCATGATTTGTGTTGCTTGCTCTTCTGTTTTCGCAAAAAAACGACGCAATACAAGGACGACAAAATCCATGGGGGTGTAATCATCGTTAAGAAGAATTACTTTATACATCTTCGGTGTGTCTAGTTTTGGGACAGACTGAACCGCCGAGTCTCCCTCAGGTGTCGAGAACGGGTAGTTACTATTGTTGTTATCGTTGCTAGTTCCCATGTGATTATTCTACTCCAATATTCAATTTGGGCACGTTATACGCTTTGGCAAGTCGTGACGAGGAAGAAAAGCTAGCAGTTGGTCAAGTCAAGTCTGGCCTGACAACTCCAAAATTGCTCTTGGAGAAACCAGAATCAAACTCCTCTGTGGAGCATTATTATGTAAACATGTTGAAGTTTCTGGTCTCATATTCGGACTGGCTTATTGCAATTGGTATTTAGTTTTGACACACTAATGTCGTAAGTCATTTACAGATTTTATAAGGACATATGGAGGTCTTAATGAATCACCCTTCTCGAACGTCTCAGCGCGGTTTCTCACTCGTTGAGTTGATGGTCGTTGTTGCCATCATCGGTGTGTTGGCGTCTATCGCTATCCCGAACATTCAAAAGTACATAGCGAAAGCTCGTCAGACGGAAGCGAAGACCAACCTTTCGTCAATTTATACTTCGGAAAAAGCTTTTTATGCTGAATACACCGCATATCACTCTATGTTTGGTGCGATTGGATATTCTCCTGAGGGCTTGTTGAGATATAACGTGGGCTTCGCCGGAGCTATTACAGATGCCGGGCCTACAAATGGATATAATAATCCACCGTCTACTGCAATTGGTCAGTCTCGTACGACAGTCACTTATTGCAATACAAATGGCGGCGGCTCCGCTGGTCAAATAACGACTGTTGCAAATGGTGGCGCAGGTTGCGCTGTCTTATTTGGTGCGAATAACCAAGCTCCACCGACGACGCCAGATACAACAACACCGACTTCTTTCTTGAATGGAACTGGATTTACTGCAACTGCTGCTGCAGTCATTACCACAAATGGCGTGACTGACGGTTGGTCGATTAACGACAGTAAATATATTCAAAATCAAAGCCCGGCTATTCAGTAAAATATGAACGGGTTCTTGAATCCTAAATATAAATTCAACGTAAAAGTCCCAAGCATATTGCTTGGGACTTTTGCTTTAAGCTTGTTGATCGTTACTCAACTATCATCGTCAAAAGATATGCATGTGGCGCCACAGTTCATTGCACCACCTGCTATGATCGAACATTTGAGCTTTGGATATAGCGAGGTAATGGCTGATGCATTATGGATTCGAGCTATTCAGGATTTTGATTATTGTGATAAGCCAGGGAAGAAGAACATCTGTGCTGGAAACTCGTGGTTATTTAAGATGCTCGATGCAACGACGAATCTATCTCCACACTTCCGAATTCCTTACGCAGCAGGTGGCTTGGCGTTGACGGTGATTATTTCTGATATCGAAGGGGCTACAAAAATTTTTGATAAAGGTGTGAAAGCCTTTCCCCATGATTGGCCGATTTTATACCGCGCGGCCTATCACTATCTTTATGAAGTGCATGATAAAAAACGCGCTGCCGACCTGTTGACTCAAGCGGGAAAGAACGGAGCCCCTCCATGGGTATTCACGCTAGCGGGGCGTCTTTATTCCGATGCGGGGGATACAGAACTTGCGGAAAGCTTGCTTCAAGAAATGAAGGACACCCATCAGGATCCTACTCTTATCCAACGACTTCAGGACAAAATCGACTCCATGAAGTCCTCCAAAAAGTAACGCGAAACACAATTGCATCTTTTCATAGCAACTTGCTCACAAACTTAGGCCCAATTCCTTGACGGAAGCTTCGCAGACACCATATTTTGTCTTGCTATGGCTCAAAGAGATTACTACGAAATTTTAGGCATCGCGAAAGATGCGGAAGCTGATGTAATTAAAAAGGCTTACCGCAAGTTGGCGATGCAATTCCATCCAGACAAAAATCCAGGCG
>NZ_DASVLT010000052.1:0-102025 GCF_036384735.1 Bdellovibrio sp.
TCGTTACGGAAATTTTTAGAGATCTCGTAAACTTTTTCGAAACCGCCTACCAAAAGACGTTTCAAATAAAGTTCCGGCGAAATTCTCATGTAAAGCTTCATATCCAAAGCTTTGTGATGAGTCGTAAATGGAGTCGCAGACGCACCACCATAGATGGGCTGAAGTGTCGGCGTTTCAACCTCCATGAAACCACGAGAGTCCAAGAATCTACGAATTTCAGAGATGATTTTAGAACGAGTTTGGAAAACCTTGCGAGAGTCCGCATCCGTCATCAAATCCAAGTGTCTGTGGCGATATTTAATCTCAACATCTTGAACGCCGTGGAATTTCTCTGGCAATGGTTCAATCGACTTCGTCAAAATTTGGAAGTGCTTCAAGTAAATTGAAAACTCGCCCTTTTGCGATTTGAACACATAACCTTCAACACCTACGATATCACCTAGGTCTACCAATTCAAAAGCAGCACGCTCTTGCTCTGGAAGCTCTTCCGTTTTTACATAGACTTGTACAGAACCTGTTTGATCTTGCACGTTGAAGAAGCAAGCTTTACCCATCGCACGCAAAGTCATCAAACGACCCGCAATACGGTAAACATTTTCTGGCTTCTTTTCGCCCGCTTGCAGACCTGCCGCATGCTTTTCTACGATTTCAGCAATCGCTGTCTTGTTTTCAAAAGCATAGGGATAAGGGTTGATGCCTTTCTCGCGAAGGGCATGAAGTTTTCTGCGTTTTTCAGCGCGTAGCGGATTCTCTTGGATCGACATTTACAATTACTCCAGTTGCGGGGGCCAGGCCCCCTTCACACTGTGCCCAGGGGCACCTTACAATTTTTTACCAGCGAATGCTTCCATAACACCGTGAAGAAGAGCCATGCCCTCTTTCTTAGAACGCTGGAAGGCGTTACGGCCCATAATAGAACCGAATGCGCCACCTTGAGCAAGCTCGCCCACTTCTTTAAGAATCTCTTCAGTGCCTTTTGCTTCGCCACCAGAGAAAATCACGATACGTTTACCATTGAAGCAAGACTGAACAACGTGACGAGTGCGATCCGCCAAAGTGCTGATTTTGATACCTTGTTCTTGGTAAACTTTTGCAGCGGCAGCTTGTTCGATGTGAGCTGTTGGTGGTTTTACTTTTACGATGTGCGCACCCAATTGGCAGGCAATGTGAGCGGCGTATGCGATCACGTCGATAGCTGTTTCACCTTCTTTAGAAAGTTGTTCACCACGGGCATAAGACCAGATGATCACAACAAGACCCGCTTCTTTTGCCAAACGAGATGCTTCGGCGATCTCTTCGTACATTTGCTTACGTTCGCCAGATCCTGGATAGATAGTGAAACCAATACCTACGCAACCCAAACGAAGAGCGTCGTCGATATAAGACGTCAGCGCAGAGATAGGACGCTTGTCGCCATAAAGAGTGTCCGAGTTGTTGATTTTCAAGATCAAAGGAATTTCACCAGCATAGTCACGAGCAATCGCTTCAATCGCACCCAATGGAGCTGCATAAGCATTGCAACCAGATTCAATCGCAAGCTCAACGTGGTAAGCCGGATCGTAGCCATCTGGATTTTTCGCGAATGAACGAGCAGGACCGTGTTCGAAACCTTGATCCACTGGAAGGATCACAAGTTTACCTGTACCCGCCAATTTACCGTGGTTCATCATGCGCGCTAGGTTTGTCAAAACGCCTGGGTTGTCTGCTCCATACCAGTTCAAGATCTCTCTAACTCTAGGTGTCATCGCGTTCTCCTGTCTACTTTCGGGTTTTTCCCGAGTCCGCCGTTTAGAATGTGAAATATATAAGAATTTCGGTTTTTAAAAGCCTGTCTAACGTATTGAACTTTTAGATGATAATCAAGTGCGACGCAGAGATTAACACGCTTGGCAGAAAGAAGCCTGTGATATACTGTGCGAGTCGCTCACAGAGAGGTTCCCATGAGTAAAATTACTTTCGAAACGACTCCAAATCCATCAACTATGAAGTTCTTGTTGCACACTAAAGTAGCAGATCAAGGGTTTGATTGTCCAACAGCTCAGGACGCAGAACGCTCTCCCCTGGCGGCTAAGATCTTTGGCTTCCCTTGGACTAGCGCTGTTTATGTGGGAACTGATTTTATCACTGTGACAAAACAAGACTGGGTCGACTGGGAGCTTTTAGCTCACCCGCTGAGCGGCTTGATTCAAGAACACATGGACCGCAACGAGCCTGTGGTCGTGGAGATGGTCACGACTGACGAAGAATACAACGAAAATGATTCGACGATTGTTCGCAATATCAAGTCTGTTTTGAACCGCGAAATTCGCCCGGTGGTTGCCCTTGATGGTGGCGATATTTTATTCCACAAATTTGAAGGCAATACTCTTTATATTCACATGAAGGGCGCATGTGCGGGTTGCCCAAGTTCCAGTGTTACTTTGAAAGAGGGCGTTGAAGTTCGCATGAAAGAACTCTTCCCGGAAATTCATGAAGTCGTTGCAGTCTAAGACCCTTCACGAATCAAAACTTCTTTTAAAACTTGCAGGCCCCATCATTGTTGGTCAGGTTGGACAAAACCTGATCCAGCTGGCTGACACTTTGTTGGTCGGCGCTTTGGGCCCTGTGGCTTTGGGTGCTTCTGCATTTGCAGGCAGTTTATTCATCGTCTTTTTGATTTTCGGTTTGGGTATTCTTGCACCGACGACAGCATTGTTTGCAAAGATGCAAGGCCAAGAAAATTTCCCTCACGGTGGCGTTTTGCTTCGTCATAGTTTGGCCGTCGCACTTGGCATCAGCGCCGTCTTAATTGCCGCTATTTACCTGCTGATTCCGCATTTAGCTTGGTTCGGTCAACGTGCTGAAATTTTATCTTTAGGAATGCCCTTCTTAAAAATCATTACGTGGTCCATTCTGCCTTCGATGATTTATCAATGTTACAAGCAGTTCACTGACGGCATTGGAAAAACCAAAGTTGGTATGTACGTGATGATTGCCGGCGTGATCATCAACGTGGCTTTGAACTATGTCTTGATTCACGGCTCTTACGGCTTTCCGCGTTTAGGCTTGAACGGTTCTGCGTGGGCCACTTTGATTGCTCGCACCCTGATGGCTTTCGGAATGGTTTTGTATGTCCACTTACATCCAAAATTCAAAGTCTATATGGCAGAACGTTGGATTCACAATTTCGATCATCAAATTTTAAAAAGCATGCTTCGCTTGGGAATCCCAACGGGCTTTACTTATTTCTTTGAGGTTGGTGCGTTTTCATCCGCTGCGGTGATGATGGGCTGGTTCGGAGCTATCCCATTGGCCGCTCACCAAATCACGATCAGTCTAGCTAGCACAAGCTTCTTAATCACATTGGGCATTGGCATTGCCGCCAGTATTCGCGTTGGATTTGAAATGGGTCGCGGAGATTATTCTTTGGCTCGTCATGCGGGCTTCACCGCAATAAAAATCGGTGGCTTTTACATGGGACTTTGTGCCTTGGGATTTTTCTTCCTTCGTCACTGGTTCCCGACTTTTTATGTGACAGATCCCGATGTTATCGAGTGGGCGGCACGGTTCTTTGTCGTGGTGGCTATTTTTGAGATTTTCGACGGCGTCCAGGCTGTCTCAATCGGAGCTCTTCGCGGCATGAGTGACACTCAATGGCCTGGCATTATCGCCTTCTTTGCCTACTGGGTGATGGGTTTGCCCGGAGGCTATCTTTTGGCGTTCCATTTAGGAGCAGGACCTGTGGGTATTTGGCTCGGACTCTTGATCGGTTTGATCTTCGCGTCGGTATTTTTGTCTTGGCGTTTCCACCGGTTAAGTCATCGTTATCTTTCGTCCAGTTCCAGTCCTGAGACTTAAGAAAAGTCCTCTTTTTACCGATATTTCACTCGATGTTTCAAAAAACCATCGGGCACTTTTGTCTTCTTTTGAGTCTGCTATTTTTTGTGGGTTGCTCAGACGCAACTCCACATGTGTCAGCATTGCGTGCCTTAGACCAATTCGAATTCAAAACAACCAATGTTGTCTCTGCGGATTTAAGTGTCGTTCCTCTTCAAGCCACTTGTTCTAAATTTATCTCTTCCGTGGATGTAAGCTTTGATGGCGGAACAACCTGGCAGGCCTCCACGTCTTATGATTCCGCCTCGCAGCCATGCTCGACGGCTGGCAATTACACTTTGACACTTTCAAATTCTAAATCTCCGTGGAGCAGCGAAACCTTCACCAATGGGCAAAATATTTCAGTGAAGTTCCGGGCGTTTTCTCGTGCGGGATATTACGTGTATCGCGAAGTGATTGTGAAATACACTCCCTCAGCGACGATCCGCCAAGAGGTTCTTGCTGGTATGGGTTCATCAAGCAATGGCAGCGTGAAATTAAAAGGCCGCTTGCGCGCTCAACGCCAGGTGAGCTCTTCAGGTTCAGGCTACATTCTTAAAGGAAGGATTGCCGAATGAGATTCAATGCAATCCTAACCTTGATGTTCATAAGCTTCTTGTCGTGTGCGGCGAGCGCGGGTTCTGCGGTGGGCTCACTTTTCACTTATGAGGGCGTTCTAACGGATTCCAGTGGCAATCCGATCACAACTTCGCAAACCGTGACGTTTGAAATTCTTTACAGTTCTTGTGTTTTGTATTCGGAAACTCAATCGATCACCCCAGGATCTAGTGGTGAATTCAGCGTGATCGTTGGTGCTGGAAGTCGCACGGATTCAACAAACAATACGGCGGATTTGATTTTCACGGCTTCTGATACAGCAACTTGCAGCGATGGCTCGACAGTGAATCCGACATCTGCGACAGGCCGATCTTTACATATTGCCGTTAACGGAACTGACTTAACTCCTGATGTGACTATCACGAATGTGCCTACGGCCATTTATGCAGCAAAGGCTTCTAAACTTGGAAGTTATGCTGCGACTGATTTCTTATTGAAAGCGGGTCTTCCAACTTGTACTGCGGGAACTTATTTAACTTATAATGGCTCAACCCTGAGCTGTTCTGCCGTTAGCGGCGCCACAGGAGGCACCGTCACAAGTGTGACAGCAACAGCGCCTTTGAGTGTAGCGACAAGTTCAACAACACCGGCTCTTTCCATCACACAAGCCTCATCCAGCAGTTCAGGTTATTTAAGTTCATCTGATTGGAATTCATTCAACTCGAAGTTAGGCACGTCTTTAACTGCGGGACAAATTCTAATTGGTAACTCTTCGAATATTGCGACGGCAACCTCCCTGAGCGGTGATGCGACTCTTGGTTCTTCTGGAGTCTTAACATTGGCATCCACTGGTGTTTCTGCCGGCACTTATCCGAAAGTCACTGTCGATGCAAAAGGTCGTGTCGTTGCTGGCACAGCTGCTTTGACTGCGGCAGATATTCCTGCCTTGGATTGGTCAAAAATCACCTCTGGCAAACCAACAACTTTGAGTGGTTATGGCATCACGGATTCTTTAGTCTCTAACGGTGGTGGCACTCCGTCGATTACTACAGGAAATGACACTGCCAAGCCTACTTCACCGACGACGGGCGCAATTTATTTTGCCACGGATACGAAAGCTATCTATCAATACAACGGGACAAGCTGGCTTGCGATGGGCTCGTCAGGTTCTGGTACTATCACTGCATTGACAGGCGATGTGACCGCATCTGGCTCTGGATCTGTGGCTGCCACCGTAAATTCTGTGGGTGGATCTACAGCAGCAAACGTTCATACAGCTGAATTAGCCGCTAATGCTGCAACGAACTCAAACGCAGCTTCAACGATCGTCAAGCGGGATGCCTCTGGTAACTTCACAGCGGGAACTATAACAGCAAATCTGACTGGAGCAGCTTCCCTCAACGTCCTTAAAGCCGGTGATACTATGTCTGGAAATCTGACTTTCGCTGGCAATGTCGGCAACATCTACACAGCTGGCAGCGGTGCCAATACTGTGACTTTAGAAGGTCCTTCGAGTGTCATCTCCACAAGCTATATTCTTCGCCTACCGAGCACTCAGGGTTCCTCCAACCAAATCATGATCAACGATGGCGCCGGAAATCTTGCTTGGAGCAACCTCTCAAACTTAGGTGTTACGAATGTTTCTGTGACTTCACCGATTTTGAATACAGGAACAGCGGCGGCTCCTAATATTGGAATTCAAGCAGCCTCTGGATCACAACCGGGTTACTTAACCGCCAGCGATTGGACTACTTTTAACACCAAAATGACAGCGAGTCTGAACTCGGGAAATATTTGGGTCGGCAACGCTTCGAATGTTCCCACCCCTGTCACTCCTGCCGGTGACGTGGCAATGACCAATGCGGGCGCCTTCACCGTAACTAAAATTCTTGGAACCTCCATCGGTGCGACACCGACTAGCACAGGACAGGTCCTACGATATAATGGAACTACCTGGACTCCAAACTTTGTCAGCATGAGTGATTTACGATCTACTGTCACGGGCGCTCAAGCTTTGACCACGGGATGCACTGCTGGTCAAACCCTGGTGTGGACTTCCGCCACAGACAATCTGTCTTGTACAAATATTTCAATTTCTGACTCACAAATTTCTTATTCTTCAAAAACGGCTAACACATTCTTTGCGGCTCCGAGCGGTTCTGCGGGATCGCCAACATTCCGTGCGATCGCTTCTACTGATTTGCCGATAACGGTTTATCAAAATGGCGGGAATTCACTTGGCGCCTCTGCGACAATTGGTACTAACGACAATTATCCTTTGACTGTAAAAACAGCCGGTGCTTCGCGCATGACATTGGATGCAAGCGGTAACGTCGGTATTGGAACAACAACACCGGCGGCACCTCTGGAAGTTCTGGGTACGGCATCTCCGAACATTCTTAACACTCAAGCCTCTGATACTTCACTGGGCGCAAGTTTCTACGGTCGTAAATCACGCGGTACATACGCTTCACCGACAACCGTTATGAGCGGAGATACTCTTTTGGGAATTTACGGCCTCGGCTATAACGGTTCCGCCTACGCCACATATCCAAGTGCGAGCATCGATTTCACCGCCGCTGAAAGCTTTACGACTTCTGCCAATGGCGGACAAATCAATTTAAGAACAACATTGACAGGTGGAACTGTGCCGGCAGTTCGCATGATCATTGGATCTTCAGGACGAGTTGGCATCGGAACAACCACGGCCCCGACATCGGCGATGCTTCATGTTCAATCAAATTCATCTTCTTATTCTGGTTCGTTATTCATGGCCAATTCAGATTTCGCCCTAGGAACTGCAGGAAGCCACTTGGCATTTGGAATGGGAGCCGCCACTGGCTCAACTTATGGACTGATTAATTCCTATACCGGCGGCGGCACGTCAGCTGGAAATCTTATTTTAGAAACTAACGGCGGCTCTGTCGGCATTGGCACGACGACTCCAGCTTACACTTTGCATGTCAATGGTACTGTCGCGGGAACTTCTGCTTATACCAACTTGTCAGATGCCCGTCTGAAAATGAACATCACAACTATTCCAGATGCTTTGACCAAAATCGAATCAATTCGCGGTGTCACTTTCGATTGGAATCATGAAGTCCATCCAGAACTTAAATTGAGCAACAGGCAAGAAATGGGGGTCATTGCTCAAGAGGTTGAGAAGACCTTCCCTCAAGCCGTTAATCAAGAGCCACAAACAGGAATTAAATCCGTCGCTTACTCGATGTTGATTGCGCCACTGATTGAGGCCGTTAAAGAGCTTTCAGCAAAGTGGTCTCACCAAGATCAGGTCATTCAATCACAAAGCCGCGAGATCGCCTCTTTAAAAGAGGAGAATGCAGCGGTAAGAAAGCAACTCGAAGATCAACGTAAAGAGATCGACGAAATTAAAAAGACCCTTAAGGATTCCGCTCGTTAGTGAGATCTTGACAGATCCTTATCTGCTCTATTCTAAGAAATCATCTAAAACTGACTCATCTGTAAACACAATCTTGCAGATTTGTTTTCTGTAACGTCAGAAAAGGTTAATCTAATTCTATATTCACACTGAGGTACGTAAAATGAACACACGCTTATTGCTTTCCGCAATTCTATTGGCGCCGGCCATTTCAATGGCGATGTCCAAGAATATCAAAAGCATTGATCAAAGCCATACTCCTGGCTTGATGGGCAAAATCTCTTGCAAGTATTCCGGAAGAAACAATTCTTCAGCAGCTGTTGGTTCTTACGACTTCAATTCTATTGATAGCAAGAACGTGGTTTGCGATCCCCTTTCGGGCTCCACAGCGACTTCTTCAGATCAAGGGCTGCTAGGTCGTATCATCTTGAGAACTTCCGATATGGGTTCAACAGTGAACAGTGTGATCAGTTACCTCAACCAAGGAAACTGGCTTGATCAAAAGGTTTACTTCTCGAGCGTGAATGTTCCCACTCGAGATTTTACCAAAGGCTTCACGACTCAGAACGGTGATGTTCTTACCGATGAAAACGGTAACAAGCTGATTAAAGATTTTGCTATTGAATACACGTCCGTTTTACAGCTATCTTCCTCAGATAAAGAAGGTGAATACGAAATTGCGTTGCTATCTGACGATGGCGCTCGCATGTTCATTCTAGAAAACAATACTTGGAATGAAGTGATCAACAACGATGGTGATCACGCGACTCGCATGGGCTGTCCTTACCGCACAATTCATATGGATAAAAATTCGCAAATACCTATGAAAATCGCGTACTATCAAGGGCCAGGAACTTCTTTGGCGAATGTGATGATCTGGCGTCGAGTCGCCAAGGCACACACTTGGAAAAATCCAGACAATCACTCATTATGCGGTTACCAAGGTGACAGCTACTTCTTTAACAAAAACGGTGGAATAGCTGTGGGCATGCTATGGTTGCAGCTCGAAGGCTGGAATGTCGTTGCGCCAGCGAATTTTAAAATGCCAGCACAAACAGCAAACCCTTGTGTGACTTTGTCTATCAGCAATTTTGCTGTCGCCTCTTCAGACTCTAGCAGTGCCGTACTCAATTGGACAACCAATCTGCCTGCTTCAAGTCAGTTGACGATTACCAACTTCTTTACCGGTGAACAGATCACGACACCGTATGACTCGAACCTTGTGACAAGCCATACAGTGACAGTGTCAGGACTTGTTTCTGGATCAGTTTATAAAGTTCAAGCGATCTCGAACGATGGCAAGGGCCATACCGTCACAAGTGACGCTATCACCCTTGTGATCAACTAATGGTCTACTCTTAAATTTTTCCAGCAGGACGAGAGGCCGCTCCCCCGGGAAGCGGTCCTTTCGCTTTTGTCGATGGAGTTTCATGCCAGCGAACGTCTCGCGATTCCTTAATTAAAAGCGATCCCACCACGAATGTCATCAAAGCCACGATGACCGGGTATGCGAGACCCGCATACAAATTTCCAGTGCTTGCAACTAGTGCCGTCCCGATAAATGGAACTAAGCCACCAAAGACGCCGTTTCCAATATGATATGGCAACGACATAGATGTGTAGCGAATTTGCGTCGGAAAAAGCTCAACCAAGAACGCCGCGATAGGTCCATAAACCATGGTGACAAACATCACTTGCAACCACACAAACAGCGTTAACATCCCGACATTTGGGTTCACCGCCGTTGCCATAGGATTTGCGGGGTCCCACCCAGAATAAGCAGTCATCGCTCGATAAATAGGATAATAAGCAATCGTCGCAAGTAAACAGCCAGCCATCATGATTTTCTTACGTCCTATTTTATCCGACAAACTTCCAAACACGACAAAGAAGGGAGTTCCACAAAGAAGTGCGATCGCGATAATTTTATTGGCGACAACAAAATCCACTTTCAAAACAGTCTGCAAATAATAGAGAGAATAGAATTGTCCTGTATACCAAACGACTCCCTGCCCTGCCGTCGCACCAAATAGTGCCAATAAAACAAGACGACGATTTTGAGGTTGCATGAAACTGTCTCGCAAGGGGCTTGGCGAGGCCTTACCTTCTTCTTTCATCTTAATGAACAAAGGTGACTCTGCCATTTTTCGACGAATTAAATACGAGGCCACAACTAAGACGACAGACAGCAAAAATGGAATGCGCCATCCCCAATCTTTAAAATCCGCTTCAGATAAAGACAAACGAGTCGCAAGGATCACACCCAGAGAAACAAAAAGTCCCAGCGTCGCAGTCGTTTGAATAAAGCTTGTGTAGTATCCCCGTCTTCCATCGGGGCTGTGCTCTGCAACATAGGTTGCCGCGCCCCCGTATTCGCCTCCCAAAGCAAGACCTTGAAGAAGACGCAATACCAAAAGTGCCAGCGGAGCCACGATTCCGATTTTTTCATAATTAGGTAAAAGACCAATTGCTGTTGTCGCAAGCCCCATGATTAATAGTGTCACCATAAAAGCGTACTTGCGACCAACAACGTCCCCCACCCGACCGAACACTAAGGCACCGAAGGGGCGAACAATGAAGCCTGTCGCAAAAGTTGCAAGTGTACTTAACAGTGCTGCTGTTTCATGTCCCTTAGGAAAGAATTGAGCGGAAATAATTGTCGCCAAACTTCCGAAAATATAGAAATCGTACCACTCAATCAGAGTTCCAGCACTGGATGCTGCGATGATCTTCCAGATATTACTCGGTTTTTCCGTGGTGCTTATAGCGGTCGTGGCCATTCAAGATTCCCTCCTCCGAATAACCACATTGTTGTTGAGCGGTAACTCTACTCTCAATCAATTCCTGCAAAATTTCCGACTCTTAATTTTGATTTGCCAAGAGACAACTAAAGGAAAACACCTTCGCACTTGAGACCAACGGGTGAAATAACAGGGACCGATGTCGGTTGTTCCTTTGGCTTCATGACTTGCACCCAGCCTATTTTAACCAGATCCAATGGAGACATCTTTTCTTCGATCACAAGACGCTTATACACCAAAGACGGATTTTTAAAAGAGAAGTCCTTGATCATACTTATCAGTGACATAGAACTTCCTGCGTCCGCCAAAAGCTTATTGATGATCACAATACCGCGATTCAAATTGATAAATTCATAAGGCAAACGCAAGCCCTGATTCATCGCCCACTTCGTCCAACCATCAATGGATGTTTCGTTAGGATCTTTGATATTAAGTTTCAAACGAGCCTCAACCAGCGACTTCAATTGCACTTCATTGACTTGGTTCGTGGACTTGTTACTGATTTTCCAGAATGCGCGCGCTATAACATCCGCATTTCTAATTTCAATTCCAGCTCCCAACATCATCACCTGACGTTGCATCTCAGGAGAGATCACACCGCCCATACCGAAATCTAAAATATTCACACGAATTTTCTCATCTGTGAGTCGCACCATGAAATTTCCTTGATGCAAATCCGAATGATAGAAACCACCACCAAACAAAACTTCCCAGCTCCACAGCTTTGCAAGCTCTTCGGTGACGGATTTCTTCAACTCTGGTACCAATTCGGACCAAGCGGTCGCTTCTTTATCTAGTTTTTTACCAATCACAAGCTCCTGCACCATGAAGCGAGACTCCCCCCCAGCTGAAGGAAAAATTCCCGGCACATGGAACTCGATAAAGTTCTTATACGTCGGTGTCTTCATCAGCACGGTCTTATCGTAACGTGTGGCCGCCAACTGCTGCCGCTCGATGGTTTCTTTTTGATTAAGCTCTGCCATCACTGTGGCTGTCAGGTCTGAAACGATGGGAGATAACTTCGGTGCTCCAGTTTTTTGGAATTCAGCGTTTGAATCCAAGAGAGTCGCGACTTCTGCAAGAATTCTTGCGTCTTCCTGCACCCGCTTTTCAATATCCGGCTTAATAAAACGAACGACCACATCTTGACGTTGGCCATTCACAAGGATTTTGGCACGATGAACTTGGGCCATGGTGCCAACACCCAGCGGCTTTTGCTCAAAATAAACAAATTGATAGTTCGTTTTTTCGACAGCGATAAGCTCTTGCACTTGTCGCCAGGGTACGGGACGAACAGCGTCTTCTAAAGTTTTAAAAACCTTGAGCATATCCGGATTCAAATCACCTTGGCGCGCAATAATCTGCAATAGCTTTTGCAATTGAGGTCCACTGTTTTGCACCATCAATTCGAATTTTTGCATATCGGTCGCTTGCAGGTCGCTGCCTAAAAAACTAGACACAATCAACTTTTTAGAATCCAAAGACAGGCGCGAGAAATACTCGGTCAGCATCGTCTGCATCATGATGCGCATTGAGACATCCTCTGATTGCGCAAGTCCCGAACTTGCGATTTTCTCGCCGATATGATCAAACTCTTTCAGTTTCTCAGTGAAAAGAGCATCATTTTCTTTAAGTGCCCATTCTTTCACAAGTTCGTGCCCGTTAGGATTTTGCAAAAGCAGCAAACCTTGGCCAATCATATCCGCAGACTGTGCATACTTTGCAGCCAGGGGTTCTGAATCAGCCATGGCCTTCAGTTGCTCCTCTTGCCATTCTGTATATTGATCAATTTGACGTTGCACTCGTGGACTGTCGGATTCAAAAACCGTCATGCCATGAGGGCCGTCTTTTTCAATGTAATTTAAATCCAAAGCAAGGCTCTGCGTATCAGGCCATTGCCCACGGAAACGAGTCATGAATTCCTCAAAATTGCGAACTTTAACTTTTTTGATAGGCAGAGACGCCACACCCATAAAATATTTTTGAGCACGGTCTAAATACTGTTTTTGAACCTCAGGGGTTTGGCCATAGGCCAACATCGCATAGGTCATAGCAAGGCGTTGCTCAAAAGAAAGGTATAATGGTTGAGTCTTCGCAAACGCCGACGATAGACCTCCAATAAGGAAGCTTAAGACAATAAGAATTTTTGCGAGAAACTGTCTCAACATGATACGCCTTTAAAAAGGAACTCTTTGTCCCTTTTTAGATGCACACATCACGCCTGTTTCGTTATCAATTAAAAGCTTTTTTACTGAACAGATTTTTTACATGAACCCAGAACTGTCGCTACCCTAGAACCTGAAGCTTGTCGTCAATTCTGATAGTTCCTTCATTTTCAGGAATCCACAAGGTCCCAAAAAACACATCTTTTCCTTCACGGCGATATCCCGCCAAAGTCTTCAAAGGTTCTGGTCCATTCGGCACACCTGTTTTCTGATCAATGGTGATCATCGTGCAACGTGAACAACGCTTTGGTAACGAAAAAACAACTTCACCGATCTTGATTTTCTTCCAAGAGTCTTCTTCATAAGCAGCAGCTCCTTGGAAAACAATGTTCGCGCGAAAACGATCGACTCCTACAGGATTCGGTAAGCGCGCATTGAGGTCTTCAAGGCTTTTGTTGTTCACTAAAAGCAAAGGTCTGCCATCTGCAAAACGTACTTCGGGTTTCCAATCTGGATTATGAGATAAAACACGACGTTGAGAATAAGGAGCATAGCGCACCAAGCGACAAGGTACACCCAGATACTGCGACAACGCTTGAGAGTAAAGATCTGGCTCAAGAGCCGCCTCTACCGTGTCATTCCAGATATTCACCTTGGCTTTACGTTGAAAAGAATTATTCTTTGAAATTTTAAAGAACATCTTATCAATTCCCACAGTCAAAGAGGTGGGATCACTGAACACTTCCACAGTCGCAAGCTTCGGCAAAGTACGTTGGCTTAAAAACTTTCCGTTTTCATCCACCAACATCCATTGACGATCCCCTTCAGGACCATCAACGTTGATTTTCATTTCCTTAACAGACTGCCCGCGAGCGGACTTGATTGGGTAGATATTCAGTTCTTCGATTTTCATAGCGCCAGTCTTGTTTGAGACGAACTTTCGCGCAAGAGCTTTCTGCTTTAGAAAGCCTTGCGTCCAAGAATTTAATCCTCTGTCCACCGATCAAGGTCTACCCAGCCGTCACTAAGATTTACCGTAAACATGGTTCTCTTTAGAATAAAAACAAACAAAGGAATAACTAGTGACAGCACATCCCATCTCGCTCGAGTTCACAGAGAGAATGGCCGGCCATTTCGTGCCTAGGCAATTCAGTCTTTCTTCGGAAACACCCCTTCAAAAAAATGACTTTGTGCAAATCGAAGCGAGTTCAAACAGGCAGGACTTCGAATTCACTTTGACCATCAAAACTCAAGACATCGATAAGTTTATCACGGATCCCCTTCTGCAGGCGGATGCCTTTGGGGTCGTCAGCGGGTTTTCTTCAGCGGAACCTTTGAAAATCGAAAAAGGCCTGTTCAATCTCTTCGTCCGACCTGATGCCAGCCCCGGCTTGGATACAGCCAAAGAAATGCACTATACGCTGTTCCTACGGGATGCCCAAGGAAAGCCATGGACATTCTTTGGTTTCAAAGAGGTCGTCAAAGAAGATTCCTTTGAAATGTGGGCCGAAACCACAACGCTGTATTACTACCTTTGGGAGGGACACAGCACCTTCGACACCCCTGACATCAAAAGTGTTCGCGGCGTGGGGATCTTAAGAATTTCCGTCAGTGACTTCATCAAACAACTGACCACATTTAAATCCAATGCAGACTCCGCCGTTCAAGAACAAGAAACCATCGTGAAGTTTCTGAATATTTTTGCCACCAATTTATGGCAGGCCTATGCGCCGTTTGTATTTACAACGACGACGTCCCGCTGGAACGAACATCTTTTTCCTATGAACACCACTCAGGGTGTTGCCATGGGTGAAAAAACCTTGCATCCGATCGACACCCAAGACGGCTTAACCATCTCTCTTCAACGCTTTAAAACCAAAGAAACTAGAAATGTTGTTTTACTTTTGCACGGGCTAACAACTTCCACCGACATGTACATCATGCCCGAGCAGCAAAACTTCGTGAACTATCTGCACTCGAATGGATTTACGGATGTGTGGTCATTGGACTGGCGCGGCAGTGGTCGCTTCACTTACAATTTGATGCCACACCGATACAATCTGGATGATATCGCGAAAAACGATATTCCCAAGGCCCTCGATTTCATCCGTCAAAGTTGCGGAGCTGACGTCAAGATTCACGTCGTCTGCCACTGTGTCGGCTCGTTAAGCTTTATGGCGTCCCTTGCCGCAGGTTACGTCGATAACATCACAAGCATCATTTCAAATAGTGTCTCGTTGACACCCAAGGTGCGTTGGCAAGCTTTCTTAAAAATGATCTTTGGGCCCGAACTTCTTGAATATGTTTTCGGCTATGCTTACATCAGTCCACGCATGGCTTATTTCCCAGGACCTGGTTTCGGCAAATGGATCTACTGGATGGAACGCGGCATTCGTCATGAATGCAAAGAGCCCGCTTGTCACTTGGTGAGCTTCATGTGGGGCTGGGGCTATCCAGCAGCCTACAACCATCGCAATATGCATCCTACAACACATCGACGCCTCGTGGATCTGTTTGGCGGCACCAGTTTTCACTACTATCGTCACATTCGCAAAATGCTTTTTGCAAAGGCCTCTGTGTCGTTCGATAAAAAGATCAACTATCTCGAGGAATGCAAAAAGAAACAACTACCACCGACCTTATTTATTAGTGGCAGCGACAACAATATTTTCCCAGGTTCGAACAAACAGACGTTCGAAGCTTTGAACGAGGGAAAAAATGCCGGCCGCGTTCAATATCTAGAGTTTGCAAACTACGGTCACCAGGACACCTTCATGGGACAATACTCGCACATTGAAGTATTTCCTCAACTGTTGGCCTTTTTGAAAAAGCACGAGGTGCAAGATGCAAATTGATTTTCACTTAGGGGTTACCTATGTTCTAGCACGCATGAGTGGCTTTAGTCCTTTTGAAGCCAACACAATTGCCAGCAGCTCGCAGTATGTCGACGATGCCGTCGAATCTGGAAAAATTCTTTTCAGCAACAGGTCTGCATATCAATTCGAAGCCAGCGCTCACAAGATGCTGGACTATCGAAACTTTGAAGAGCTTGCAAATCATCACGTTTGGATTCCTTTCCACTTTATTCCCGGAAATGACGTTCGCAGCAGCCAAGTTGATTCCTTGGTGCAAAAACTGATCTGCCGTCCCAACAGTGCCATCGCTCAGGATATTTTAAAAAGCTGCATCGCCAATTTCGATCGCAACTTCGGATATCATCTTCTAGGAGTAACAACTCACGCCTATGTCGATACATGGGCACATCAAGGCTTCGCGGGCCTGACGTCAGAAGTGAATAAAGTCGATGAAATCTATGACGACGAGGGCGAACTTGATGAGGAAATGATGAGTTACCGCAAAAAATATTTCCGCCGCCGTCCTTGGCGTCGATTGATCGACTGGGTAAAATCATTCTTTGTAAATACCTACAACCCCGTAGGCCATGGCACTGTTTTAAGTTATCCCGATCTGCCCTATTTGCGCTGGCGCTACAAAGACTGGGAAGGTCGTATCATCCGTCGCGACAACCCCGCAGATTACATGCAAGCCGCACAGCACGTTTTGGAGTTCTTCAAAGAAATCCGCCAAAAGCACAACTTGCCGATAGTAAAAATTTTCGACGAGGACATCGCAAAACTTAAAATGCTGATTGAAAACATCACCGACGAGGACGGCCCGACACGCCTTGAAACTTGGAAGTCAGAAATTCGCTGTGGCGCCTTCAAATTCGGAACCGACGTTTGGAAATACCAAGCCGAGGGGCCCGAAAGCTGGTTGAAGGAAGCCTTCGATATCGAATTTAATAGTCAGTTCGAACTAGAAAATGTCACCTACCGTGATTCATTTTTAAAATCCAACTGGAAGATGATGCACGACGCTTTAATTTATTATCGCTTCTGCGTTCTACACGAAGTTTTACCTAAACACGAAATTTGCGTAGCGTAAGGTTTAAAATGAAAATCGACTTTGATTATATTGTGATTGGTTCTGGCTTCGGAGGCTCGGTGATGAGCTGCCGTCTTACTGAAAAAGGCTACAACGTCTGTTTGCTGGAACGTGGTCGCCACTGGAAGATGCACGAATTCCCGCGTCGCCCTCAGGATATTCAAAACAACATGTTCTGGGACCCCGAGGATAAAAAGTTTGGCTTGATGGAATTTCGTGATACGCCAGAAAGTGACGCCATGACCTTAACGGCCAGTGGTTTAGGCGGTGGCAGTTTAATTTACGCCAACGTTCTGTATCGAATGCCCGAAGAGTTCTTTCATGGTTGGCCGAAAATTTTCAATCGCAAGACTCTAGATCCCTATTACGACAAAGTGATTTCAACAATGGAGGCCCGTCCCTATCCATTTGATAGTGAGCCCTATTATCAGAACACCCCAAAAACCAAAGCTTTAAAACTTGCTGCAGAACAAATGCCGCAAAATCCCGATGCCATTTCGAAACAAGAATTCGTACTGCCTCCCCTTGCGGTTCGCTTCGAAGGGGAATTCCCAGGTCATCAAACTTTAAATTCTCACGGTGCCATTCAATCCCGTTGCACAAAGTGTGGCGAATGCGACATCGGTTGCAATATCCACGCAAAGAACACTTTAGACTTAAACTATATTCAGCGCGCCCGAACTTTGAAAGGTGCCGGCAAGCTTGAAGTAAAAACCCAGGCCGAAGTCACAAAAATCGAACCAGTCGATGGTCATTACAAAATCACCTTAGTCGTTCCGGAATTTCCGTTACAAGAAATGGTCGTAACAGCCCATAAGGTTATTGTCTCTGCAGGCTCGGTGGGCTCTTCGTCATTGCTGTTAAAGATGAAAGCCAAAGGTTATCTTCCAAAACTTAACACCAACTTGGGCAAAAAATGGTGTGGTAACGGCGACCTTTTGGGAATGGTCTTTGATGCGAAAAAGCCATTAGATCCCACAAACGGCCCTGTGATCACCGCCGCTATTAAATACTCATTTAAAAACTATCCTGATGGCTTCCCGCATGGAATGTACCTGGAGGACGCAGGATTTCCGATCGGCATGGCTTGGTATTTATCTGGAAAAGTTCCGCAGTTTGATGGCATTAGCGGTGTCTTTAAATTGATTGGTCAAAATATCAAAAAATTTCTATGCAAAATTTTTGGCATTCACATCAATCCGCAGATCAATATCGGAGACGAGTTTGCAAAAGCTTTGGATAAAGCAGATTTTGCTCGTCGTGCCTTTGTACTTTTGGGAATGGGTCGTGATCGTTCCGATGGTCAAATTCGTTTGCGTGAGGACGGTCAAGCTGTCATCGAATGGAAAATGGATAAAAGTGATTTGCACTTTGAGCGTGTGCGCACCGAGATGAGAAAAATCGCAGAAAATGTCGGAGGTGTCTTCGTCGATAATCCTTTAACGTATTTAAAGAAAATCATCGCCGTTCATCCCCTCGGTGGATGTCCTATGTCGGATGACCCAGCACAAGGTTTTGTGAATACAAATGGGGAAGTCTATGGCTATGAGGGACTTTACGTCGTGGATGGCAGCATTCTGCCCACATCCACAGGCCCTAATCCCTCGTTAACCATCGCCGCTGTCGCTGAATACATTGCTGAACAAATTCCGTCGAAAGCAGTTACAGCAACGACTAAGACTTCAGCCCAGTAGTTGATTCACCCCTCACCGCTGGGCCATCTCAGATCTGCTGGCGCTGTCGACTACTGCATGACAAGTGACTTCTTAAGTTCTTCGATTGCAGCAACCGTCTTTTTGTTAGCCTCAAGTTTCGCCTCTGGCAAAGCAAGGGCCTTGTTCAAAGTTTCAGAGGCCTGCTTGTGTTGATTCAAGCCTTTTTGAATCTCTGCCAGAAGTTTCATATTATAAAGTTTCAAATCCTTTGAAAGCTCCACAGCTTTTTCAGAATAAGGAAGGGCTTTATCAAATTCCTTTTGGCGCAAATAGTAGCCAGCAAGTTTTGTGTAATAAACATCAGATTTCGGATTCGCTTCAAGCAGCTTCTTCAGCCAATTCACAGCTTCATCTGATTTCCCTGATTGTTTCATATAAGAAAGAGACGCCAGAAGTTCTCCGGGTCTAACGACAGATAACTTCATAGTTGCCACTTCAGATCCCAGATCCTTACGCGCTTGAGCCAACTTATCTTTGGCGTCTAGAAACTCATAAGTATTCACTAACTGCGCAAGAAGCTCTGCACGTTCAAACCCAGTGAAATCACCTAGCAAAGTGTTATGGAAGAACTCTTTACGTGCGGATTCAGAAGCCAACATTTTCTGAATGACTTCAATATCTTTATCCGCCACCGCTTTCGCTTCTGCAGGAATAACTTTTTGATCACCTTTCAAAACTTTTGCTAACTGCAAACGCCAGTCTAGAACTTCAGGCGAAGACGAATAAGTTTCAATCCATTTTTCGAGAGTCTTTTGATAAGACCCTTTGGTCTTAGGATCTTTTTCAAATGCTTCAGCCGCGATATTCACTTCGCTCGTCGCAAGCATCAAACTGTTCTCGTGCAACGGAGCCAGCCATTTCGCCGCCTCATCAAATTTCATCGCATTAAACGCATTTGTTGCCAACGTCTTACGTGCTTCCTTGTCACCAGCTTCGGCTTTTTTTGCAAGCTCTGCTGAAGAAGCCAGTTTTTTCGATTGAAGATCCGTCAGTTCCTTCGCCAACACATCTGCAGGTCTGAAATCTAAAAGGCGTGCTAGCTCGTCGCCATCACTATTCATCACAATCAATGTGGGAATCGCATGAACATTATATTTGTCTGACAATGCCTGATTTTCCGCCCGATCAATATTGATACTCACTTTGATCAATTTATCAGAAGCTTTGATGAATTCCTGTTTACCGAAAGTCTCTGTCTCGAGGCGAATACAAGACGGACACCATGGAGCATTAAAATCCACCAAAACAAGCTTCTTGCCTTTGGCTGCGACTTTTAACGCCGCATTCAAGTTGTCTTCATAAAAGCCATGCTTATTTTTCTTGAGAGGACCTTCAGAGGCCGCCGTCGCAACAGTTTTCATTGTCTTTTCAGGAGCACCCGAAACAGCAACAAGCTTGTCCGCTTTTACTTGATACTTTTCTTCGTGGGATTCACACACAGTATTTTTGTCGTCGCAAATATAAAAGTTCACTGATGCGACTTGGTCTTTCATTTTTGTCGCATCGAAGATGAACTCTTTGGAATCTTTCTTAAGTGGCTCGACGCTATCCGAACCAATCACCAAAGCTGCCGGAGCATCTTTGTTGAAGTGAAATCCTTGATCGACACTAGCGATGATTTGCGTGCCTTTCAATTTCAGATGGGCTTTGCCATCAGAAAGGCGCGCGAAGACTTGAGAAGAAAAAACGATAAGCGATAAAATAAGTGCTGATGTTTTCATGGAAAACATTAGAGTCCGAGGGACCAGACTTGTCCAGCTCCTTATGCGATTTTCTTAATCAATTCTGTTTGCCCTGCGATAAGAATTCCACTGATCTCATCATTTTGAAAGATAGGCACTGCAATATCGACGCGATTTTTCGCACCATATTGCTTACCCATCAATTCGCGGACTTCATAAGTGCGCTCTTTGGCCAACTCTTGCCCCACCAGGGCCCGGGCCACCAAGCTTTTGAAAACATCAAATCCGTCGTGTTCGAACTTATAAAGGCTTTTCATGTTGTAGTAGCAAAGATCTAAGGGCGAATAGGAGGTGATTTTCCTCATCGCCTCATTATAGTAGATCAAATCGCCATTCGCATTCCATAGACGAATCAGGTGCTTGTCTTGCAGGATTTTAGGAACGACTGGATCCAAAGAAAGCTGACGTTGCTCCAAAAAGGTCAGAAGAGCCTTCTGATCTGACATAAGATATTCCCCCCAAGTACTCTTCTAGGATAGCGAGCCTTTATTCACTTTGCGACGAAATCAATTCTCCTGAATCAAAATAAAAAAAGGGCCTCGCAAATGCGAAGCCCTTTTAGTTTTTCGTCTCAAATTGTGACGGTGCTGCCTCAACGGATGCGACAACCGCCGCCTCCGCTCTGCTCCCGTCCGTGGATTACTGCCCCAGAACGTAAGCGAAGATCAATGGTGCAACGATAGTCGCATCTGATTCAACGATGTACGAAGGAGTCGTCGGAGCCAATTTACCCCAAGTGATTTTCTCATTTGGAATAGCGCCAGAGTATGAGCCGTAAGAAGTTGTCGAGTCAGAAATTTGCGCGAAGTAGCTCCACAAAGGAATGTCTTCGTGACCCAAGTCTTGTTCCAACATTGGAACTACGCAAATTGGGAAGTCACCAGCGATACCACCACCGATTTGGAAGAAGCCCACTGGAGCTTTTTTAGAAGCTGACATGTACCACTCGGCCCACGTTTTCATGTACTCGATACCGCCTTTAACGGTCGTCGATTTCTTGATATCACCTTTGATGATATGACCTGTGAAGATGTTACCCAAAGTAGAGTCTTCCCAACCTGGAACAACCATTGGAAGATTTTTTTCAGCAGCAGCCAATAACCAAGAGTTTTTTGGATCGATTTGGTAGTACTGATTCAATTTTCCAGAAAGAAGGATTTTGTACATGAATTCGTGTGGGAAGTAAGACTCACCTTTTTGGTCGGCTTCTTGCCAGTATTCAAGAACTACGTTTTCAATACGACGGATTGCTTCCTCTTCAGGGATGCAAGTGTCAGTTACGCGGTTCAAATGTTTTTCCAAAAGTTTTTGCTCATCAGCCGGAGTCAAATCACGGTAATTTGGAATGCGCACGTAGTGATCGTGAGCCACCAAGTTGAAAACGTCTTCTTCAAGGTTCGCACCTGTGCAAGAGATCGCGTGAACTTTACCTGCGCGAATCATTTCAGCCAAAGAAAGACCCAACTCGGCTGTAGACATTGCACCGGCAAGTGTCACAAGCATTTGGCCTTTGTTATCGATGTGTTTTTTATAGCCCTTCGCTGCATCTTTCAAAGCTGCGGCGTTGAAATGACGGTAGTGATGTTCAATAAACTGAGAAATTGGTCCCATGAAATCTTGCTCCTTCGGATTTTGAAGGACTGGAACCTAACATGTTTGGGCAAAAACTCAAGCAGAGAATGGCTTTTGTGCAATAACGGCTTTAGAGAAAAATCCTATGTCCTTTCGAAGGCCTACGAAATCTTGGGCCAGGACAAGGTCCTCCATATTGGTCTCGATATAGTTCTTGTAAAAAGGCTCGTGAAAATCCACCGGAAATTGTCGCAAAGCCCACTCAAGCTCCTTATTATCCTGCTTTTGCACAGAGTCGACAAAGCCAAAGAAACCGCCCTGCTTCAAAACTCTATAGGACTCTGCCAAAACTTCGCGTCGAATGTCTTCAGGGAGCTCATGAAAAAGAAAACACGAGTACACAAAATCAAAACGTGCTGATTTAAATGGCAATTCTTCCGCAGCTCCTTGGATAAAATCCAAACGATGAAACTCGGCCAGATTTTCCTGAGCCTTCTTTAAGTAGGGGTCACTTAAATCCAACACCGTGATGCGAGCTTTGGGATAAGCCAGCTTCATAAACCGTGTGAGCCGACCTGTGCCCGCCCCCACCTCAAGAAAGTGCAATCCGTCACCGTCGCCCGGATAAACAGATTTAATCATAGGAATGATCAGGCGGCGCATGGCATCGGCAGATCCCGTAAATAAAACTTCAACCTGATGCTCATAAAGTTCAGCGGATTTTTTTGTCAGATAGCCATCGTTTTGATAATGAAAATTGCGCCGATAATACTCTGGTGTTTCCGGCAAGTACTCGCGGGCTTCTTGATTAAATTCTTTAGCACGATGATCTCGTCTGCGACGTGAAAAATAAAAACTATCCATCAACAACTGAGGACAGCGCCCCATATGCTTGTGCCAAGGTTCTGGTTTTAAAACATCGATGGGATAAAAACCCTGTGTGATGTTTTGTGAATCTTTTTTTAGTAAAGCGTAGAGCTCTTTGTAATAGTGCTTGATGCTTTCAAGCTCGATGGGATGATCTTTAGGCTGTCCCGTCGCTAAAATTTCAAATAACGGAAGAGGCAACTGCTGAGCCGCGAAGTGTGCCGACCGAGCCAGGGAGTATCCTAGGCTCAATTTCTCTTTTAAATTTTTACTTTTCAAGCCCTTTGACATTGGTCACCTTCTTTTGCTGTGCCCAATGTCTAAATGTTAGGCCCAACAAAGTGAATCCCGCAATAATCACAAGTCCAACCATGGTAAACCACATAGCAACGATCATACGTTTGCTCCTTTTGCTTCAGCTTCAGCTTCCGCCCCTGCTGGGGTCACAGCTCTGCCCGCCTGCGCGGCAGCGCGAACTTCATTCACAATATGCGATGCCATCACCAGACCAAATGCCCCCGTCACAAAGCTTGCAGAGCCGTAGATCATATTGCGATTGTCGCAGCCATGGAAGTCATTTGTCTTAGGGCATACACATTTAAAACCCTGACCATTATCGTAATACAATTCCTCTGGCATCATCACGGGTTCGTCTGAGAATACGCAGGTAATTCCGAAATTCTTCTCTGGAAAATCATATTTCTGACGAAGAATTTTGCGCAGCTGATGAGCTAGCGGACAGGTGTGAGTCGCAGCCAAATCTGCTTTTTGAATACGAAGAGGATCCAATTTCGCAGCAGAGCCGGCAGACGTCACAACCGGAATATTTTCTTTCACGCATGTAGCAAGCAAATGTGCTTTCGCAGTCAAATTGTCGATGGCATCAATTACGTAATCAGGCTTATCCGCCAACATTCTTTCAGAATTTTCGGCATTATAAAATTCAGGAATCACAGTCACTGTGGACTGCGGATTGATTTTGCGAAGACGCTCGCCCATGACTTCGGCTTTCTTTTTACCGACCATGCCTTGAACAGCATGCAACTGACGATTCGTGTTTGTGATGCAAACTTCATCGAAATCAACAATGGTAATCCGACCTACACCAGAACGAGCCAATGATTCGGCAGCCCACGAACCCACACCACCGATACCTACGATCATAACGTGGGTGTTCATCAATTTCTTCATCGCTTCATCACCGACCAAGCGCCCCATGCGATCAAAGCGTCTATGCAAAACGTAAGTCGTCTCTGGCGGTTGAGCAAGTTCAGTCGTGCTTGTAGGGGCAGTTGTCGTCGTATTATCCATCATGGCTCCAAAAAATTTTGGCGAATTTCACACGCCTTTCGCTGGAACCAAAATTTCGTTGGTCGAACCGAAAAGACGATGGAAATTCCCAGTAGTGATATCCAATATTTCCAAAGGATCAAGGGATTTTAGCTCCCCTATAGTCTTTGCTACCTCCCAGATGCTTTCTGGTGGGTTTAGACGTCCTTTGTAAGCCGGAGGAGCTTGATCAGGGCTGTCACTTTCTATCAGTAAAAACTCGAGCGGGATCTCTTTCACGGCTTGATGCAGCTTTTGGTTTTCGGGACGACACACCGGTCCCCCGACAGACAAAAACAGGCCACGCTTCAGAAAATCCTGCGCTTTTCCCCAGCTTGCGTTGAACGAGTGTACCATGCCTTTTTGTTGCGGAATTCCAAACAGGTCCATGATCGTAAGACTTTGCTCGTGAGCCTGCACCAGGTGTAAAACCATGGGTTTGCTAGAAATGTGAGCCAGCTCTAACTGTTGCTCGAACATTGTAATCTGCCGGTCTTGAGAGTCCTTCATGATATGAGGCCTGAAATCCAACCCCATCTCACCCAAGCCCATGGCTTCAGGCAGGCGGCGCGCCAGCATATCCAGTGCCTGCTCGCACTGATCCTCGTCGTGATCAACAATCCAATAAGGATGAAGGCCAAAACACAAACCGATATGTTGAGGATACTTTTTATGAAGCTCTTTTTGGCGATCCCAATCTTCAGGGCCGACCCCGCCTTGCATAAAAAAATGAATACCTTTGGTGCGCGCCTCTTCGATGATTGTGTCCTGTTGACCATCCCAGCGCACATCCGCCAAGTGTCCATGAGCATCAATCCATCTTCCAAAGGCCACCATAAATCCCCCAAAACTACCAATCTGCTAGACCTAAAGCCTAATCCATAAACTCGACTCTCACAAGTTTATCAATCAGCCGATATAGGCCCGGTGAAGGAGTGTGTATGAAGCACAAAGGTTTACGTTTGGGTTTTGATGTGACAATGGATAAAGGCACAACATTGAAGCCTTTGAAGGTCCAATTCTGGAGCCAGGAAACTGACTTTAAGAAATTCTCTCCAACTGAGCCGTTCAAATACATGGCTGATGCTTTGACTGGTTTGTCTTTGGTCAAATTGAACCAGTATATTAAATCCCCTGTAGCCACTCCTCACATGGATTATTCTTTTGCCTGTGACGCTTGGAAAGCTTTAGATCCACACGTTGAGCTTTATGAAAGATCGCAAACACGCGTGCGCGCTTTGCAATCTCATTTGGCTGTTGTCGACCCAAAACTTTGTGCTGATTTCGAAAATCATTTCAATGAATCTTTCGACATGGCGATGAAACCTTGGGGTGTCGATTTGACAGCTCTGGGGCCTTTGCTTGAAACCTTCACTTGGTTCGAAAAGCAAGTGGGTTCACCGTTATTGTACAACTTCGGTTTGAACTTTTCTAAACCATTCATGGAAAAGCTTCACTGCTTGTATTCATTCTTGTATCACTTGCGCGGTCTGGTGGCTGTGGACCACAACGCCCATGTGGAGGACCCTTCCCATGAAGCTGTGAAAGTGGATGCCATTTCTGACTATTTGCCACGTGCTGAATACATCGTAAACGATGCCTTGCTTTACTGGAGCTTCAAAAAATACGCGCAACCATTCACGGGTCCTAAAACTCCGGATTCACGCGTTGATAAATTGTTTGCGACTCCACTTGAAAAAGCCTTCCATAAGTACTCTCACAATGCTTGCCATCTGGTAGACAATCTTCCAAAGAGCTTCGTCAGTTCTTTGAACCCTGTAGAGCTTGAAGAGGCTTTGTACCTGGTGCAAATGGATTGGTTGCTTGGCTCCCCTGCTGGTTTGCTATTCAAAATCCGTGAAGAGATCTTCGGTCTGCAATCGGGTTATGAAAAAGTATTCTGGAATGATGTGGAACCAAAACATCATTCTAAACCAGTAAATTTGCATTTGTGCTGCGAAGTGAAGGAAGAGCACGTCTATCACTCGAAGGCAGCTTAAGCCGCCTCAGGGTCAGGTTAGAGTATTTAAATTGTTACAAAATAAAAAACCGCTTCCCTGGAAGCGGTTTTTCTTATTGAAGACCTTCTTGTTTTGCCAAGTGACGCTGGCGCAGTTTCTTGATTACGAAGTAAATCAAAACAACCAGGAGAATGATCGCAACGGCGATCTTAAATTCACGCAAGACACTTAAGACCGCATCACCAAAGTGGGCAATCAAGTAAATCTGTGTCGGCACACTGATCAAAGCAGCCAAGCCATCGATCAATAAGAATTTCCACAGCGGGAAATGCATCATGCCGCAGGCCAAGTGTCCTGGAAAACGAATTCCCGGAGTAAAACGGAAAATACCGCACGCATAAGTGCCGTACTTATGAGTCCACTCTTCCACACGCTTCATCAGGTGCGGCGGAAACATCTTGTGAACACGAGGATGATAAAGCAATCGGCGACCAAAAACGCGGCCGATTGTGTAGATCAACGTATCGCTGAAAATCACCGCCACCAGAGAAATAACTGCAGCATAGTGAACATTCACAACAGGGGCCCCAGGATATGGGGGTTGGTAAACATCAGGATGTTGGCCCACATATGCCAGCATACCCACGCTGATCAAGGTCAACTCTTCTGGAATAGGCAAACCCACTGCTGAAAGCAGCATCATGGCAACGATGACTATGTAGACTGTTCCAGGCTGATAAGCGAACTGGGACCAGTCAAAGTTGAGCAAATCCAAAATGAAAGTTCTCCTAGCAAACTAATATGGAGTAACTTGAACGGCTTGAACACTAACGTCACACCGTGCTAAATACAGTTTTCCACACAGGATTAAGTATGCAGAGCGCAAGAGGATTTGAATACGGAGTAAAACACATTATCAGCCCTCAGTCGGGATTGATCAGTGATGTTTTATTAAGCAATTGCGAACTTGATAAGGCGCAAATTGCCGAGCTTTTCGATTTAGGCGCCATTTATTTGAATGGAGAGCGCCTACGAGAAGATTTCTCGGTTTCAGAGGGAGCTTATCTTCGCGTCCATAGCAAACCCCGTCGGTTCCCTAAAAACGATGGTCTTTGGGCGAAACGAATCATTTTTGAGAATGAGCACTTCCTTATTGTGAACAAAATCTCGGGCCTTCCTGTTCATGCCTCGGTGGATAATATCCGCGAAAATGTTCAATCTTATTTAGAAGAAACACTTTCCAAGCAAGTCTATGTCACTCACCGCTTGGACGTGCCGACAAAAGGTCTGATGGTTTATGGTAAGACGGCAGAGTTTCAAACAGCATTCAATAAAATGCTCATCGCCAGAGAGCTAAAAAAAATCTATCGCGCCACTGTCAAACTCGCACTAGATCAAAAACTTCCGACAGGAATTCTGACGCATTATATGGAGCCATCGCCGCGTGCTCCAAAAACTGTCGACAGTGTCGCACATCCCGGTTGGCAGAATTGTATTCTTGAAATTATAGAAGCAAAAGAGATCGCGCCACAAACCCACGAACTTAAAATTCACCTGCACACAGGCAGGACTCATCAAATTCGCGCGCAATTAAGTTTTGAAAAATGCCCGATCATCGGCGATCACGCCTATGGGGCTGAAAAAATTTGGGATGAGGAGAGAATCGAATTAGAAGCTTGCGAACTTGAGTTCACCAATCCGCTGACCGGTGAACTTCATCATTTTAAAATCTAGAACACGTAAGCATTTGTCATCAATGTGTATTGATTATTGTCTGGCTTGAAGAACGTCACGTCCTGACCACGATAACTATTCAACGGAGTCTCGTTTTGAATACCCAATGTGAAGTTCAAACCACGCATAGGTCGGACCTCTAAAGAAACTCCCAAACGACATCTCGTTACATGACTGCCATCAAGATCTTCCGCCGCAGAGGAGTAATACCAATCTTCAGCAAAACCAGATTTCGTCTGGAAGGTGAAGTATTTATTGATATCCAAGTTCAACTGCAGGTAGTGCTCTAAAGCATATTGCTTTGTTGTTGAGCGCGGATCACGCATGAAGGTGCCATCATCATAAGTCGGAATGCCATCGGGATTGTAGTAAGCCGTTTGTGATTGAATATAGATATCTGGTTTTACGACGTACTCAAGTGAAGAGAATCTGCCGAACTGCCATTCAAAGTAACCTTCAAAACGGAACTTCGCGATTGTCTTCGCGGCCTGAGAATATTGAGATGTCGGAAGATACCACTTTGCAGCACCACCGACATCGATATCACCGATGTAGCCCAAGTCATAGTTTGAATACACAAAGTGAATATCAGACAAAGAGCCTTTAGAAGGAATCTGATCGCCGTACTCATTAATGCCTGCTGAGTTCAACAAAACAGGAACACGCAAAGAAGCCTTTGAATCCTGATCGATACGATAGTTCAAACTAAAGTAATCGTAAGTATCGATCATGCGGCCTGTGACATTTGCTGGTTCTTTGTCTTGAGCAGATCCTGACTTCATATTTGAAACTGAAGCGATAGAAAAAAAGGTCATCGACCAAGCATTCTTTTTTCCGTCAGCCATCGACATCACCGATGCCTCTTGGTCAAAGATTTCCGCCTGTGCTTGCGAAGCAATACACAGAGCAGACAGCGTTATCGTTAAAACCTTCTTTAACATCCAGAACTCCGTTCACAATAATAATACCGAGAGGTTATGCCATAACGCGGAAAGCTGCACAATACTCAAAGTTTAGACACTCGCTGTCTCAAGAAAATCCTAAAACTCTTTGCGCTTGTATCGCTACATCAAACCTTTTACCTTGAGTGAATGAAAAATTTTCGAACTGTACAGACATTTATCATCGCTCTTCTTTTAACAATTGTTACTGGTTGTGCCGTCAGCTTTCAGAAGAAATCATGGGATCTTCCGCAGAAAGCGCCGAATGAAATCAGCATTATGTCCTTCAATATGGAGAACCTTTTCGATACGGTTCATACTCCTGGACATGAGGATTACACGTACCTTCCTCTCGCGCTGAAGCAATCGGATCCAGCAATGCGTGAAGGCTGTATTAAGAGCAACGACTCTGAACGCCGTCGTAACGAATGTTTAAGCACGAACTGGACTCCGGAAGCACTTGATAAAAAACTGACGAATATTTCAAAAGTTGTTTTGGGCGTCGACGGCAATGGCCCAGACAACTTGATGATTATGGAAATCGAAAGTGATGTGGTTCTGAAGCAATTAAACGACCACTTGAAAGAGGCTAAATACATCACACAAGTTATTATCGATGGACCTGACAAACGCGGGATCAACGTGGCATTCTTATCGCGCTTCCCGTTGGTAGGAAAACCTGTTTTACATCCAATTCCCTGGAAACCTAAAAATGATGACGATAAAAAATGGATGGAGCGTTCTCGCCGCATTCTGGAAGTGACTGTGAAAGCTCCAAATGGAGATCCTATCACGTTCTTTATTGCTCACTTTCCGTCTCAGGCAAACCCAACTTACTGGCGACAGCAAATCGCTCAGTACATGGTTGATTTGATGAAGAGCAAGGGCCCTAATGCCATCGTCGTCGCTGGTGGTGATTTGAACATCACTCATGAAGAAGAATCTGACACTCACATCTTCCGCGATATCTTGTCTCAAGGCGGCGCTGTTTCCCACTTTGTCGGTTGCAAAGACTGCCCAGGATCGCACAACTATAAAAAGTCTTGGTCTTTCTTGGATGCTCAGATCTATTCACCAAGCTTGTTGAAAGAGGGCTCTGCAAGCTACGAGCTTGAGCCACAGACAATCGATATCATCCGTTACAACCCAGTTCATCTTAAAAAGGGTAAATATCCTAAGCGCTGGGATTACGATGCACAAGATGGCGTCTCGGATCACTTCCCGCTTTACGCTCGCTTGGTACAACGAAGCGCTGCTAAAGACCCTGTAAAAGATGAAGCACCAACAGCTCCGACAACAAATGCAAAATCTGATAACAGCAAAAAGAAAACAAAGACGTCTAAGTAGACAAAATAAAAAGCCGCTGATGAAGCGGCTTTTTATTTATGCAAGCTATCTGCCTACATTCAAATTTTGATTTGACCTTAATAGACCAACAAACGACTCAAATCCACAACCGGGCGCTTACCACAGGCAGCAAGCTCTTGAGACCATTTATTGCCAACCTTCACAGCCTTGTCGTCGAAAGAGACAGCGATTTTGTTTCTATCAGACGTGATCGTCGAGCTTCCAACAAGCGTGTTACATAGGCCATCAAGATTCAAAGCCAAATTCTTACCACTTAAATTTGTAGAGAAGTCCTTGCCGTTACCACCTTTATATTTAATTTGCGCTGTCGCGCTCAAAATCTTCACCTCTGTGGTGTCCAATGATGCTTTATCAACGACCATCGAAATTTTGAACTCACTGAAGTCGCTAACCGCGCGCTTGCCGCCTGCGGCACCGGCAATGTTACCTGTGCCATTAACTTCAATAACCACTGTGCTGTCTTCCTTCGCTGTCAAAGCAAGATTGTAGGAGGTCTCAGTCAAATTCACATAATATTTATTTGTGGAAGTTTTTTGATTTGCAGCCGAGTCAACAGAGGATCTTACGTTAGAACCACTGATCGTGATCGCTTGAATCTTATCAGCAGCATAAGTGATTTTGGCATTCAAAGACTTAGTGCCTTTGCCTTTCCAATCTCCACCAGCACTTGAATAATTCAATTCATCTTTCGATGAACCAATCGTCAGCTGCTTTGAACCATCAGCCGCATCTGCGAGATCCGTCACCGTGTATTCAGTTTTGATGGCATCTTGTTTCTTAGTCGCAAGCTGAATCAACTCCACCGCTTCAATTTGCTTTTCCATCAGGAACGCAGACATTGAGTAAGAACCCAATTTGAATTCACTGCCAGGACCATTTTTTTGCGTCTTACCACCCTTCTTAGAGTTAATTCTAAGACGAGTTTGATCATCAACGACTTTCACATCGCGAGGTGTGCAGGCCGCAAGACCAAGAACTGAAGAAATAAATAGCGCAGAAACGAGTTTGCTTGTTTTCATGGCTCAGGAATGTAACCGGAAACACCCTAAACATCTAGGGCGGATAGGTAAAAAGATATCGATCCTAACCAATTCCTAAAAATTTACAGGCGTGTCAAAAGAGTGAACAGACAGCGAAGTCCGCCATTATTGATTTTCACTTCTTTTTCAAGGAGATAGCCGTTCGGAACATTTGTTAATTTCTCCTTCTCGGGAAATAGGATTCCGATCTTTTCTGGCTGGTAGCGGCGGCAAAGTTCGTGGGAAAGACCTTTCAATCCTCCAAGCCCCTCACTGGACAACCGTTCGCCATAAGGAGGGTTCAAAATCATCCACAAATGTGAAGTTGCAGGCTTCTCGCCGGTCATTGCATTTTGATGTTGAAGCGTTAAAGACACAGGCTGAAAGCGATCTTTCTCTTGCGCTTTTATCTGATTTTCTACTTCGCCAAAATTTTCTTTCACGACCTTGAGCATTTTCTCTTCGATGTCCATGCCGACAAAAGCTTTAAACAAAATCGAAGGTGGCAGATCATAATTAAAAATAAATGATGGCGATTGAAATAACTTGGGCGTCTTTTTCCATTTCTGAAAAGCATATTCCCGTTGAAATTGCCCTTGAAAAAGACTGCGGGCCTCTGTCAAAAAAGTCCCTGCCCCCATCATCGGGTCCATCAAAGTCACTTCGCGAGTTTCAGCGGGAGTCGCCTCTCCAATCATCTCTTTTAAAAGATAAGCTGCAATGGTTTCGCGAAGAGGGGCTTCGCCTTTCAAAATAGACCAACCACGTTTGTGCAAATGTTCACCCGTAGCATCAAGACTGACAGTGCAAAGATCATCTTCCATGCGCACATAAATGCTGCCACAGAATTCCGCATCGGCCGGTGTTCCCGGAAAAAGTTCTGATAGTGCTTTCTCTGCACTTTCTTGCAGACGCTTTTCATTGTTCAGGCGACTTTTTTGCGCAGCCACTTCCCATTCGACTTTGCCATGAGAAAGATATTCTCTCCATGGAAGGGATTTAAATTTCTGATAAAATTTTGGCAGATCTTTCGTGCGAAACGAAGTCATCCGCAGCAACACGCGATTGGCAGTTTTTAAAAAGAAATTCAGCTGAACCGCTGCGAACAGTTCTGTTTCAAACTCTAAGCCCCCCTGCAACACTTCCACTTCAGGAAATGAAAGGCTGTGTGCCTTCGCATCTTTACCCAGCAGATAAGGCCAACACTCTTTCATGTCGGCCAATGTTGTCAGCTCGTACCCCAGCGGAGTTGAAACAAAAAACTTATTCATTAAAATCTCCAGTAGGCGTCCGCTGTGAAGTAGTAACCATCAACAGGTGACAATTTCATCGACGACACGTTTGTCGAGTTCAGCGAAACTGCAGCATGGAAGCGATCCCAAATCTTCATATAGGTTAAGTAACCACCCACCGCTTTCTTTTCGAAGTTGTAGGTAGGACCTAAAAGAACTCGGTCCCAATTCGGCATGATGAATTCATAACCTGTCTGAAATGAACTCGTACCTAAGGATTTGATGGCCGTTGCATCCCGGGCATCTTCAAAACTGAAAAGTGCCAGTGTAAAGAATGTGTGAGAGAGAGTGCTCTCTGATGAAATCGAGTCCCAATAAAAGTTCAGGTTCAGAGTGGATCTGTCTTCATTGGGAATGCGCACAAAGTTAGGACCCATGGAAATAACCGTCGCATCGGAAGAATAAACTCTAAATTTTGCAGAGGCATTGTAGGCTCCAACCAGATATGCCGGAACGATTGTTTCAACTGTCAACCAGTCTCGGAAACCGTAATCGATCTGGCCATACCATGTGACAAGGTATTCTCCTTCCCACAAGGTCTGTGCCGTCTCACCGACAGAGATCCCTTCGTTGATCAAAGGCTTATACTTCGCGGAAACCAGCGGCGAACGATGGCGAACCATCAAATCCGTACTGCCTTTGTATTTAGGATTGTCTGAGCTTAAATCAATATGCAAAAGTCTGTCGCCCACCTGGATCAGATGTGCACGGGATTGGCGTAGAAGCTCTGCGACGATTTCATAAGAACCGTCTTGGCGGCCAAGGATTGTTTTGATCTCGACGAAGGCAATGACTCCGACACCGAGAGATTGTGATTCAAGAAATACAACTTCTCCGGGATACCAGTCTCCGTTGTAAGAAATGGCGCGAATGTGTTTGCTATCCAGGATGGCTTCGATACGAGCCCGAGAATTCGAGTCCTTAATGGCCTCTGCACGCGGTTCATTTTCCAGCGTCAAAACCACTTCATCGTCGGTATAGCCCCTTGCAAAGGCAAAAGAGGATGTTAGCAATGGCAAAGCCATAATTAGGGATAGGAACAATCTCATGGCCCCGACGATAGCTTACTTCGGTGCCTTGTTCAATTGGTCCTTCAATGTACTGAACAGTCTAATGATATCTTTACGAGTCGCTTCATGGGTTGTAAAGATCTTCGAAACCTGGAATCCGGCAATTTGTGAAGCCGTTGGGATTGAGCCATTGAACACTAAATAGGCAAATCCCTCTTTCACGACGAATTCGTACTTCACGGCACTCACGGACTTAAAGAATGACATGAAACGTGGCGCAGCGGCGTAAACTTCATCTAAAGAAAGGACCTGGTTCTTATCCGTATCGTACATAACCATAATGGACTCTACATAGTGCAGAATCGTCGTCATTGTACGAAGGTTCGCCGTCTCAATCAAACCCACTCGTTGATCCGGAGATAACGATGCGGCCTTCAAGTAACCATAAACCTCTTCAAACTGGGCATCGTTCAGTTTTGCCATGAACGTCGCTAGATTCGGCATATTATCGAAGTACACGGCAAAGTTTTTACGGAACTGCTTCTTGAAACAATTTTCTTCCATGTAGGGATAATCAAAGACGTCTTTTTGAGCAACATTGCACATCCGCATATCCTTCGCGATATCATTGCTTGTCGCAAGACCGGCGCTGAACAGTAGGCTCACGTACTCGAAAGTTTCGCGGTCATCCATCCAGTCATCACCATTACCACTGAATGTGAAGAAGTTTGCCTCAAGGAAGCTTCTTGCACCAGAGTTTCCTGTGCGCGGATCGAAGGCCTTAATGTCGTTACCCAACTCACTGAACTCATCGTACCAAGCAACGAGGCCAGCCTTGGACATTTTAGCTTCGGTTAAACTGCCCGTCGTATTTTCCGCATAACCCAACATTAGCATGCGCGCCACGGCACGCATCAAGTTGGTCTTTGTTAAAGACTTCCAAGTCACGCCAATATTTTGTTGGTTTGTTGCCTCGATAATTCGGCCGTGCTCGTTAAAGTTCACTAGCATCGGTGCCGTCAAAAGATGACCAAACTCCTGCCAAGACTGTTTCAAGGCCATTTGCTCTAGAGCATCCTTAGAGATGCCTTTTTCAATCACATAAGCCGCATTGAATTTGTCATAACTAGCGATCAAGTCTTTTTGCGCAATCGTTTTTGTTTTTTCGTCATATTTAGCTAAATCAATGAAGCTTTGATCCAAGCGCCAAATATTAAATTCTCGACGAAGAGCCGCTAAATTCTGCTTATCGATTCCTAACAAACCACGAGAGTCCCCTTGGCGTGCTGGGGATAACATTCTCCAAACAACGACGCGATAGATTTTCTTAATTGTCTCTGGACGTAATGTAAAACTGAAATTCAAATGCGGCGCCACCTGATCAATCAAGGCATCCAAATTTTCTGTGGAAATATAACCAGCCGTTTGCATCTCTTGGCTGTTTTCAAGTAAATCTAAACCTTGGTTGATAAACTGACTGACTTGACGCAAATCATTGGGGCCATTGAACCTCACGTTTTGAATAACATAGCGGTATTTGAGCGCCAATCCATACAAGTTGATAAAGGTATTCAAACTGTCTTGCCATTGATACAGCTTAGTCAACTGAGCATGCTGCCCCAATAAAACGTTCTTTACCGCTTCGACTAATGGAACATAGTCAGCAACTCTGTCATAAGGTTCAAATGGTTGGGAACCACGCAGGAAATCGCCAAGGCCTGATAAAGCTCTTTTGCCATCTTCGAACGTATAGTCCGAAGATGATAGATTGGTTTTCTCTAGCAATCTTTGCAGCGTAAAGCGCAGCTGCTCTGTCGCATCCGAAACTTGCTCCCAGGTCGTAGATTTATCTGAAGACTGATTCATCAAAACGCGCATATGCGGAGAAAGCTGCACGGCCTCGTCACGAACGATGCTCACGAGATCCACCAGGCGCGTGATTTCGTCTTTCGTTAAATATTTCTCGTTCCCACCAATCAAGGCTTTCTTGATTTTCATAAGCTCGCCAGCGAACTCAGGGGATACATTGTTTTCTTTTAAGAAGTACTTTCCAAAGAAGTTCCGCATTTCATCGACCGTGTAAGCGTTGGGAACGGAACCATAGGTTTTGTCACGGAAATAGATAAGGGCATCGCTAGCACAATTGAATGTATCGCGAATGTCTTTGTCTGCCGCCCGTCCTACCGAGAAATTTTTAAGATTTTGCGGCATGGTTTTCAAACACGTCAGGCGTTGGTTTGAAAATTCAAGGACTTCAGGTTTCTGCTTGGGGCCATTGATAAAATCACTGCAAGCCATGAGTGACATGGAGGTCGCTGACATCAAGATAAGACTCAGAGCTTTTTTAAAGCGCATAAGCCACCCCGAGCATCAAACGATCGTTATTTGCAAATTGAGCAATGTCATTCACGTTGTTTTTATCCGTCGGCCCGGCTTTCAGGATCTGGCTTTCACCAAATAAAGACCACAAGCCCGAAAGACGATAACGTGTGTTAAAGCGGAACATTTGAAAATCATTCTTATCAGACTGTGTGTAGCTAATCTTCGCGAAAAGTCTCTCTCCGTGGCCCAAATTAAAATTGCCAAGAACCGCGATTTGATTCGCTTCCTGGTAAGGATAAAGATTTGTCAGTGGTGTATTCGCTAAGTTTTCACCCACCTCTGTCACTTGGCCGCCAAAAACATCAAGGCGCATGACACTCAGGCCCCAAACGCCGTTATTCCAGTCGACAAACGGGCTGACAAGGATTGCATCCTCGAATGTTGGTTGGCTCCACTGATCGTCAAATAGTTTGTCTTTGGTTGGACGGTCCCAGATACCACTGACACCGAATTTGAACTGCTCGTATCTATAAGTGATGTCAGCACCAGTTAACGAGTGGAAGAAAACTTGAGGTTGCAATTCTACGTTCCCCTTCAGGGTCGCGAGATCCAAACTTCCCTGATAGCCGATGGCCAAAATGTTGTCTGGCGCATACAGATAACTCAATTGAACGTGGAAATCCCTTGGATCACCAAAGGCCACTCTAGCTCCATAAGAGTTTTGCAAAACAATTTGCGAAGTATTTGGCTCGTCAAAATGGTACTGCATGGCCGTGGCCTGATCCCAAATGCGCACACTTTGCGGAGGCTGCTGGAACCACGGATTCCCCTTAGTAAAGTCACCATTTTGAATCTCGAAGCTTGGGCCTTGATCCGGAATGAATAAAGGCGAAGCAAACAACATAAAAGAATAACCTGGTTTATCCACCTGCCAGAAGATTCCAGAAAGCCCCTGCTCTTGAGGATCAAGAGGGTTCCATTTAAAAACCGGCTGCCACACACCCAAATTCCAACGAGAATCGAGCTCATTCCATAGCATTTTCTTACGACCGATGAAGAATGATTCGTGATCGCTCTGTTTACTTTGATAATAAAATTCTGAAATATTCAGATAATTCATCAAGGGCGCGCCCATGGCCACCGCGCCTGAAATGTCCATGCGAAGGTTGTCGTTTGAAAAGCTCTCAGTTTTAAGCTGAGCGCCAACAAACTGATAATTGTTCTTTTGCGAAGCTTCAAATTCAGGGCTTATATAAGAGTCAGAGAATAGCTTCATCTCCGTACGCACTTGCGCGCCGGCCATAACTGGCAGAAGAAATGCTAATACACCTCCCCAAAATGCCTGTAAAATGGTCCCCAAGGGGGAACGTCTGAAAGCCATGGGCCTCCTATCAAAGAGTCTATATATCCAAGGTTCGTGCCCGTTGACCTGGGTTTAAAGGGGGCCTCTGTTTCCATATTTTAAACAAGTGACCTTTTACGGCGCCTTTGGTAGGCTTTTTGGGATGTTTAGCAACTCGAAGACTGCCAAAATTTTAGTCATCCGTTTTTCCAGCTTTGGAGACGTGGTTCAAACCCTCAGCGTGCCATCTGCATTGGCGCAAACATTCCCTCAATCTGAGATTCACTGGATCACTCGCAAGGACATGGCTCCGCTTCTGAAAAACCATCCTCACATTCACCGTATCTGGGAGTTCGATCGCAAAGTGGGGCTTGGCGGCTTGATCAAATTATCGATGCAAATGCGCGCCGAAAACTTCACGCACATTTATGATGCTCACAACAACATGCGCTCGCATGTGATCACTTGGATTCTTTGTCCCCTTGGCATCATCGGGGTCGGACCGATATTTATTCGTAGATCCATTCGTCGTTGGAAAAGATTTTTACTTTTCAGATTCCGCATCAACACTTTTGAGATGCCTTTCAATGGCCAACGCGACTTGCTCGAACCTTTGCAACCATGGGGAGTTTCTAAAGTAGCTCCGCCTGCACCACAAATTTTTCCAAGCGAAGATAGCACGGCTAAAGCAGCGGAAGTTCTTGGCGATTACAAGGGCGCTATTTCTTTGGCTCCGTCAGCAGCTTTTTTCTTAAAGCGCTGGCCGAAAGAGTACTGGAAAGATTTGATAGCGCTCATGCCAACTGAAAAGTTTGTTCTTTTGGGGGGGCCTGAGGATTCGTTTATTGAAGATATTCACGCCGTAGCCCCAGAGCGGGTTTTGAATCTTGCTGGAAAATGTTCTTTGCAGGTAAGCTCGGCTGTTGTGGCGCACTCGAAAGCCGTTGTTAGCAATGACACAGGTCTTCTGCATGTGGCAGAGCAATTAGGTAAAAAAACAGTGGCCTTGATGGGCCCGGCTCCCTTTGGATTTCCGTCTCGTCCTTCGACAAAAATTATGGAGATTCAATTGTCCTGCCGCCCTTGCAGCAAACATGGCCAAGGACCTTGTGTGAATAAAGAGAAATTTCATCAATGCCTCGTGGACATCACTCCTGCTCAAGTGGCAGAGACACTGCGCACGAAGCTTGCGGAGCCTTCATGAGTGTTATCGTATTCTGGATTTATAAGTACCTTGTTACGCCATTGGCCTATGGCCTTTTGCAACTGCTTCGCCCTTTTTTTAGCGGCAAAATGCGCGAGATGATCGAAGACAAGAATAAAGGTTTTTATAAAATCAAAAAACAAGGTGGGGAATCTGAAATCGCAGAGGCCCGTCCATTATGGATTCATGCAGCCAGCGGTGAAATTGAATACGCTCGTCCCGTGATCCGCGAGTATCGCAGGCAACATCCTCATGTTCCTATTATGGTGACCTACTCGTCCCCGTCCGCAAAAAAAATTTTAGAGGGTCTTCATGAAGTCGATGTCTGGGCCGCTCTTCCCTGGGATGTGGATTTTATCCTGAAGGAATTCATTACGAAGTGGAATCCACGAGCTCTCCTTTTTTCGCGCACAGATGTATGGCCGACTCTTGCCAAGGTGACTTCTAAACAAGGTGTGCCGACCTGTTTGTTTTCGGCGACATTTGCAGATAACTCTTCACGATTGAAGGGACTGACTCGCTATCTGACAAAGTATTCTTTGAATCATGTGGCAGAAATCCACTGTGTTTCGGAAGAGGACCGCAGAAATTTAGATGTACTGGGTCTTAAAACAAAAATCTTCGTCAGTGGCGACACTCGCTTTGATCAGGTTTTTCACCGCCTAGAAAATCCAAAACCGCTGAAAAATGAATTAATGCCTACACCGGATGAATTTGTTTTTATCGCTGGCAGTACTTGGCCAGAAGACGAAAGCATCGTGATTCCCGCTTTGGCGAAATTAAAACGCCAGGCCTTTAAAGCCATTGTAGCGCCTCACGAAACCACACCTGCCCACTTGGAAAAACTTGAAAAGCAAATGAGCGAAGCCGGTCTTCCTTTCGTCCGCTACTCGAAAACAACAGAATGGCCTACAGGAAGCATCCTTTTGATCGATCAAGTGGGTATCTTAGCGGAACTTTATACTTGGTCTGATATCGCCTTTATTGGCGGCTCATTTAAAAAACAAGTGCACTCGGTGATGGAGGCTTTGGCAGCCGGGCTGCCGGTGATGGTGGGTCCTTTCCATCAGAACAATCGCGAAGCTTTGTTTTATCAGAAAAAAAATTTCTCTTCAGGAATGATCGTGCAAGTTGTGCACTCCTCTGAAGACCTCGTCGTTTTGATTGATCGCATGAGAAAACAATTCGATCAGATCCCTCACATCAAAGAAGAAATTCGTTCTGAAATTGGTAAGAATAAAAACAGCACTCAAAGAGTTCTTTCGTCACTTGCGGAGCAATTCTAATGTCAAACTTGGCCAAAGATTTTCGCAAACAGTTGCAGACGTTGTCAGATTTAGGCTCCCGGCAAAAATTTTCCGCCCGCTATACTGGTGGCGACGGCTGTTTCGAAGAGTTGCCAGCGGAAGCACAAACGAAGACTGTAACCGCCCTTGAACTCTATAATGATATTCTTTTATCTTGTGAAGCACAGAAGCTGGACTTCACGAATTCCGTTCAGCTTGTAAAGGGCGCTCTTAAGAAACTTCGTATGGTTTTGCCAGATGACCAAATGGCCCTGATTGATTCAAATGATTTTATAGAAATTTACACTTTGGATTTTATCGCGGCTTTTAAAACGCCGAACTTCTGGGGTACAGGATCCTACTCGCTAGATGAAGTTTTCAGCTATCCTTATGATGAGCTTTTTGAGCGCGATGAGTTTTATCAAGCCGCTATCAATCGCGTAGTTCAAAAAATAATGACTGGCGAACAATCATTTATTCAAAATCCCATTCCAACTCATACGGCTCGCGAAAGACGTGGATCGGCTGCGGCTCAGATTAGCTACAAGTACATAGCCACCGTTCAAGATCCTGATGACGGCCACATGGTCGGAGTCATCGTTGTTTGCGACCTAAAACGCGTCGCCTAGACAGACTTCTTTCTTGTATAGAATTTTTCGCGTAGATCCACAGTCAATCTGTTGACAGCTGATTCCAATGTCACATTAAAAACCTCATCTAGATCGACATTGTACATTTCTGCGATGACTTTGAGTGTTTCCACTGGAGGAGCCGACAAGCCACGCTCCCAGTTCGACACAAATTGTGCTGTAGAGTAGCCCAATTTTTCTGCGACTTCTTTTTGTGATAAGCCTGCGCGAATTCTCTTTTCCTTTAGAAAATTAGCCAAGGCCAATTGCTGTTGAACCATCATCCGTACCATTCATTATTGATTTTTCTCGTTGTTCGTTAAGGTTAACTAAATGACTTAATGGACGCAAAGAAAACTCGAGCTTGTAAAAAAATTGGCGCAGCCTTTCAATACAGCGTTTCGTTTATCGGCGGCACGCAATGATCATTCCACGATCAACAAACTTGCCGACCCTTTCTGTTCCTCTGTCTAAATTTGCGACAGTTGCAATTGCCGGATGTGACTTTTATCGCTTCTCAAGTTGAGATGCCGTGGTCCTAATGTTGCAACCTGGTCTGCTATTATGGAAAGAATTAAACGCTCTATTATTAAGATAGTGATGAGTTCGGCAGCTTTAGGGCTGCTTGCAGGCCCTATGGCTTCAGCAGATCCTTCAGAGACGCCAGCCCCGTCTTTTTCTATAGCATTTAGAAATACAGATCCCTCTAAAGGGGTTTGGACAATCCGTAAAGATCATTGGGATGATTCCGATGAACAAGGTTATCAAGCCTTTATCGTGCGAATCGCAAAGTCTAAATGCAATAGCGTTGATTCATGTTTAAAAACTCCGTCTGCAAATCCTTATTATGATCCGAATCAAGAAGCTGATGTCTTCTATTATGCTGACTGTGGACGTTTCCCTTACGTCCTTCGCATGTACTATGCGTGGAAGATGGGCTTGCCATTCTCTGCTGTGATTGTCAGATCGGGAACTCCTGAGGATCTTGCTCAGTGGACTGATCAGCAAATCCAAGCCGGTGTTCTCAATCCAAACACTCGTGATTTTTCTTTAGCGAATAGTCCAAACGGTTCCATCATGAAAATGCGTATGACCGTGCCTTCTGCGACCGGGAAGACTTACAACTTCTTCTCTGCGGCTCGTGCCATTATCAGCAGCGTGAATACGTCGAACTATCGTTATGATTCATCGATTCAAATGCCAGTGGATCCGGATTTCTATCCGGTGAAAATGGATCGCGCTGACATCAAGCCGGGCGTTACTATTTACGATCCGTCAGGTCATGTGGCTATTGTGTCAGAAGTCACTCCATCAGGTGATATCTATTATATAGATTCACATCCTGATAACGGAGTGACTCACAAACTATACAATAAAGCATTTCTTAGAAGCCGCCCTGCTCACGGTGCCGGTTTCAAAGCATTCCGCCCTATTGCTCTTACGAATGTTCGCTATAACAAATATGGTACAATCGCCTCAGGAACTTTGGTGACAACTCCGAATGAACAATTGCCAGGTTTTTCTCTTGAGCAATTTTATGGAACAACTCCAGATCCGGGCGGCAACTGGGCTAAGGGAATTTTCTCTTACCAAGGCCGTGCGGTTGATTACTATGAATATTTGAAATTGAATTTGGCGACTGAGGCCAATACTAAGATTCGTCCTTTGGATGACATCAAAGCGCAAATCGACGAGCTTTGCGGTGGCTTCCAAGATCGCGCGCTTGATGCTCAAAAAGCTATTGACCAAGGCTTAGATAAAAAACCACACCCGGATAATTTACCTCAGAACATCTATCAAGCAGATGGCGACTGGGAAAACTACTCGACACCAGGTCGTGATTTCCGTCTTCGCTCGAACTTCTACGATATCGTGAAAGCGATGAAAGGTTACTACGACCGCATCAAAGCACACGACAATTTGATTGATTACTCTGGTACAAACTTTAAGGCCGACCTGATTGCCATTGCTAAATCAAGCGCAGAAACTTGTAAGATCTCTTACAAAAACTCTGCGGGCCGAACTGTGACCTTTAACTTGCTTGAAGGTTTGATGCGCGTAAACCGCTTGTCTTTCGATCCTTACTTCTGCATCGAAAAACGCATGGGCGCTTCAACACCTCAAGAGCTTGCGACTTGTCAGGACGATGCAACGAAGGATCGCTGGTATAAGGCCGAAAACTTTATCCGCAATCTTCTTGTGAAGGATACGACTGTTGTTTACGGTCAAAATCTGCAACAGTTGGAGGCAGATAACGCGAAGAATCCGACCTTCTATCGCTATGACTTCTTGTACTACATTGATAAATATATCCAGTAATTTACCTTATCAGGCTGTCCCATCTTAGGACAGCCGACGTCAAAAAACGTCACGTGTATAAACTATTTTCCTAATCTCTTTTAATTTTGAAATGAAGGGGCCAAGTCCGCGCACAGCTTTTGAAATGTAGTCCTACGAAACGGGGTAGGAATGAAAAGACGTGCGCTATCAACACTTTGTATCATTTTGGGATTGACCACAAAAGCGTGGGCTCAAGACCAATCTGTTACGACTGCGGTGAACACCACAGCGACGTCTGCTATTTCCGCAAAGAAAGAAAAATCAAAGTTCACAGCAGACTGGCGCTTACGCCTTGCCGGCACTGATTTCCACGATGACCAAAGCCAATCTAAATATGTCGATTTTCGTTTGGATGTTCGCTCTAAATATCTTTTAACTGAATCCCTTACTTTAGACCTTCAGCCCTCTATCCGCATGGTGTCTGGCCAAAACCAAACTATCGATGGCGCTGATAAAATGGAAAACAAGATTCTTTTAAACCAAGCAGCAGCTCACTACACTCCTGTTGAATGGTTCCGCTTATCAGCAGGTGCCTTGAATGAACGAGCAATTCATACGTCATTATTGATTGACGAGTTGGCCTTTCCGGCAGCTCGCACTACGGCTTTGATTAAGTCAGGCATCTTCGAGATGGGTTTCTATCTAGAAACTGCCATCCCTACTTCAACTTCGTTGAGCACAAATACAAAAGATCTTGAACCAACCCCTTCATTGAACACAGCGGCTCTAATCTGGAAGTTTCAAAGCAATAAAGAAACTTTCTGGAAAACAGGTGTCAGCTATTTCATGTACAACAACTTGCCGTCAGCAGTGGCTCAACAGTCTTTGCTTCTAGGAAATACAGTTCAAAACGTCTCGGATGCTCAATACAACTTCGTCTACCAGTTTCAGGGCGAAGAGTTCGGTACAGAGATCCAAGTTCCAGTTTTCAAATACGTGGACTTCGTTGGCCAAGCACAATACATCCACAATGACAAAGCCCCTTCCGAAGATGCCACAGGTTATTTGGCGCTAGCGGGAGCAAAGATCCACATGACCCACAACATGGACTGGACTCTGAAGGGTATGTACTTCTCGATTGCTCCAGAGGCAGCGGTAGCTTACTTCAATGCCCGTGGCTTCGAGACAAATCGCGTTGGTTATGGTGCCGAAACTTTATTCTCATTCAAAAAAGAAGGCTTCAACGTAGGTCTTCAATACAAAGATGCAGAAGTGATGTACGAAAATCCAGTTCAATCCCGCGAAAAGCAGTTCATTCTGAAGTTGGAGACTTTCTATGCAGACATCTAAAGCACTTCTCCTTCTTCTTTTAAGCGTGAATCTGTTGGGGCTTACGGCCTGCAACTTACCGACTCCGAAGAATAAATCTTCAGAGCCGGCGGAAGCTTTGGATGCTGGTGACACAGAAGCGGCGACCTTCACTATTGAAGCGGCACCAAGTCGTTCTACTGTTTTAGAAGCTACAAAAGAGGGTGCATTTGCCCTTCCGACTTCAAAAGTATTTAATTTGTATGCATGCGTGAAAGACGTTTATTACAACAAAGCGATCACTGGTCACAAATTTAAAATCGATGAGGCCAATAAAGAAGTAACGTCAGACAATTCAGGTTGTATCGTTTGGTCTGAAAAGATCGAATATAACTATCTAGCTGACTCTCAATACATCAAAATTGACCGTCATGTGCGTGGTGTGGGCTTGCATAAAGGTGTTCGCACGGTGTCCTTTGCTATCAATCCATGGTCCCACGGTGAAAATTTGGCTCCTGTTCTTGATGTCAAAAATGAAGATGCGATTCCAAACCTAGTTAAATCAGCAAAGGCCTCTTCAATGGCACTGAAAGGTCTCTCTGCAGATAACGTTCAACGCACTCGCCCTTTGTGGTTGGAAGAAGGTCGTTTGTTCGTAACAGAACAAAATCTTACTGCTTCAGGCGTCGACTTGCTTGTCGAACTTCGCGGAACTCCTTCGATTCAAATGACTAAAATGAATGGCGAAGTGTTCCTTCGCTCTTTGACGGCGGGGTCGTTCAAAGTGCGCATGGAAATGATTCACTCCTATATGGACGGCGGCAAAGAGGTTCACCGCTTGCTTTCACAGACTGATGATCTTGATGCAAAAATGGAAAATGGCAGCTTGGCGGTGCGCTCTCCACTTTCACTTTCTGCAATTCCAACTCGTGGTCAGTTGGTGTTAGGCCTGCACCTTGAGCCGGTCGATGGTCCTCAAGGTCTTAAGGCTTTCGATGGCATTTATATCTTGGGTGACTATGACCAAATCAAAGGGTCTTCATTCCTGAAACTTTCGACACAAGTGGCTCAAGATCAGAATTTCCAATTGAATAGCTATGTAAATGCTCAATTGATGCAAGTCATGCAAACAACAATTGACGGGACAACTCAGGCTCCGGCAGAAGACGCTTATCAAAAACCTAAGATTGAAGTCTCTCAGCTAGAATTCAAATACATCCGCATCGGTGAAGAGACAACCTCAACTCGTGAGGTGATCTACAATATCAAAGCCTGTGTAAAAAACGGTATCGATCAAAAAAATGCGCGCGCGGCGACTTTTAAAGTCACGAAGTTCCGTCAAAGCGAAGCGGACACTGCAACAACTGTAGATGTCAGAACGGACAATAATGCTTGTGTGACCTGGGATGAAAGCATCAAATTCAAATACTTCGACTGTCAACGCTATCTGAAAGGTTTCGTGCAGATCGCTAATGAAAATCTTGGAATGAATGAAAAGCTGACTATTATCGTAAATCCTTGGGATAATACTGGTGCCGTAGGTCGCGACATGCGTTACGTCGACCCTACTGAAAAATTGACTTTGGATTGCAAGGCAGAAAACCGTCCACGCACTCAGGTGGTGATGGATTCCTTCAACTATAGCACGACGTCTTATAACTATCAGATCGACAATCTTTTGAACCTCTCTGTTGTTAAGAAAGTTCAAGTCAAGATCGAACCGCGCCTGCTCGTTTACTCGAGCATTTCAAACGGTCGTGGTGAAATTCAAAAACTTCGTGACGGTGTTTATCTTCTTAAGATGGCCATTGTAAAAAATCGCGAATACGACAACGATCAAAACACTTATGTTACCTCTGACGAAAAATTCATCAATGTTATGAGTGGGCAAATCAATGCCGAGATGACTTTCCGTGCGCAAGATTTAAAGGCCCTTGGCAACCGTAACAACATGCTGGTTGAAATTTATCCTGTGGATGAAAGCAAAGTGGTCATGAACGGCAACTCTATCACTTTGAAACAAGGTACTGATTTGAGCACAGCTATCGACACGACTTCGGGCCTTGAATCGCCAACATTCATCGGCCCCGTCGTCTTGAACGCCGACGACACCAACCGTCCTCTTCGTATTTTGGATGCATCAGCTGTTAGCTCTTTCCTTTTGACCGGCAATGGCAAAAACGAATCATCAACAAAAGGAATTGTCGCTCAGGTAGTACAACAAGGCAAATGGGCTCAAGCTGCCAGCTATAAAAAACAATTAGACCGTACTTCTGATGCGGGCTTTGCAAAAGAAAACAACATGGCCTTGGTCAACTTGCATGACATGCAACCAACGACGGCTTTAACTGGGGCTTTGAAAATCAAACCAGTCAACACTCGCTTTGTGCTTTCAAAGGCAGAGCTTCAAGCCATCGTATCAGGCGGCCAGCTATCTCGAACGACGGCACAGAAGCTTTGCTCTTTCTGGGTGAGTGAGTTCTTTCCAACTCAGTTTGCGGCAAAGGGCGGCGTCTTTAACAACCCTCTCCTTGCAACTGGTTTCGGCTCTGACTGCTATCATTCCAAGGACTCTTCACGCTTCTTCCAGGTGGAAAGACGTATGTCTGTGAAAGAGGTTGGTGGATCTCGATATTTGGAAGGATTTAATCAAGGTCTTTCTGTGGGAACGGCCTTCTCGATGAGCCAAGCGCACTCGACTTACAGAACAGAGTCTGTCAGCATCAGCGGCAAACTAGGTCTGTCAAAGAAATTCTTTGACCTCGTTTCAATGGGTGTCGATTTGGGAGCGTCGATCTCATGGTCACAATCAGATTCAAACTCAACTAGCAATGCTATCAATGTCAGTACATCGACATCTTTGATGGTGCAACAAAGTCGCATTAAAATTCGCGTGAATAAATTCGAACAATGCGCCCTGGTAAGCTTGAATCCATCTTTGTTTATTAAAGATACTTCTTGGTTCGGCCGTAAAGACTATTTGTCGATTTTGAATTCATCTTTGACGGATGCAGAGAAAGTCACAGCAGTGACTCGCGGCTTGATGATCTGTGACGGCGAAGTTCACAATCAGCCTGTTGATATAACAGAAAACTATTATGTGATCGCCCAAGAGACAAATAGCACACAAATGCAAGACAACGGTGATGAAAGAAACCGCAACTTCTTTGTTGCTCTTCGCTCAACAAATGATTTCAACCGTTTTGTTTTGGCCATCAAAGGTCAAACCAAAATGCCGGACTCATCTCAAAAAGAAAAAGATTTGCAAAAAGATGCCTCGAATATGATGGAGCGCTTGTTCAAAATGAGCGGCCCTTCTTACCCAGGAATGTACTTGAACTAGATCGGAGTATTTTATGAAGCCCTCTCTTATCGTCAGCTTTCTTACGACAGTCACCTTGCTGCACTCACCTGCCCACGCACAGGTGCTGACGGATTTGCCCGATCCGAGTTCAATGATGTCTTCGGACGATTCTTCTTCCAATACGCAGACAAATACGACTTCAATCAACAATACTAATCAGAATCGAACATCCACTCAAGACAACGGCAACAGTTCTGATTCTTCGATCTCGCAATCAAGCACTCCGCCTTTGAGCATGAGTGGTATCTTCAACTCTACAGCAACAATCCCCAGCGTATCACGCAAAGGTGGCGGCACTGTTTATCATTTTGACTTGCAACCAGCCACGTTCTTAAGCGGCGTTCAATTAACTATTAAGATAGGCAAAGCTAAAATCTATAGCGTGACAGCTCTTACAAGAAATGGCGGGCGCGTCGAGCTGAAGAAAGATTCAAGCAGCTCAGCAATGGATTCGGGGTCTCAGTTACAACTTTACGTTGCTTCAGTTGAGGACATCTCTGCCATCGAAATTCGTGCTGAATCTTTTGGTTCCGAGGCGGCTATTGACCTATCTGCTTATTCTGACATCAATGTCGCAAAATTGATTTTGCGCGATGATTCGCCGGTGAAACCGCCGACACCAGTCGCTCCCCCAGTCGTGAAACCAGCCGTCACTGTCGGTGACCGCGTTTTATGGATTCGTTCAGATGGCAATGCCTTCTACGGGACCGTCCTCGAAATCTTCCAATCAGGAGATGCTCGCGTTCAATTCGATGGCTATTCAGGTATCGATGTGATCAAAGTGGCCGATCTTGGAAAACGAATTAACTGTGCATTAAGCGGCGATCGCTTCTGCACGGGTGAACGTGTACTTCTTTGGACTGACAATTATTATGCTGGAACCGCTATCTCCGTCTATTCGAACGGTTATGCGACTATCGTGTTCGACGGATACGCTCAAGCATCTACAATTGATGTCACGAAGGTAAGTCGTGCGGTACAAAGCTCTTCGGGAATTTCGGTTGGCGACCGTGTGGGATTCACAAATGGCGACGGCAGCTATATCGGAACTGTGAAGCAGATTTATCAAAACGATTTAGCCTTCGTTTTGTTTGATGGTTATACGACGACAAGTGCTATTAAGGCGAAAAACTTATTCAGGCAGCAAAACTGTTCAGACAACGGCATCTGTGTTGGCAGCCGTGCGATTTTCCAAATCAATGGAGCCTATTATCCTGGCGTCGTCAAAAACGCATTCTCGAATGGACAAGTAGCGATTATCGCTGATGGCTATACAGGTCTAAACTACGCCGATGCGAAGAGCATGGGACGTTCTGTAAGCCGTCTTGGCAACTTGAATATCGGCGATCGCTTGGAGGCTCGCGTGGGTGACAGTGATTATCTTGGCATTGTGCGCGAGCTCTTCTCGAACAATGTGGTGAAAATTCAATTCGACGGCTATACGGGCTACAACTATTTGCAAGCGTCCGAAATTGGTAAGCAGGTTAACTGCGAAGGCGCATCGAATATTTGCACAGGGGATCGCGTCGTATGGCGACCTAACGGACAAATTTACACAGGCACCGTTCGCTCAGTTTATTTGAACGGAAAAATCGCCGTTCAGTTTGACGGCTACACAGGCATTAACATCTTAAATGCCACCGAAGTGAGCAAATAAAAACCGTCTTTATCAAACAAAAAAGGCTGTGAGACCCACAGCCTTTTTTATTTGAACGAATCCATTCCTATTTTTGAAGAAGCTGTTCTTTAAGAAATTCAATGCCACGAACACCGAACCATGAATAGGATTCGCCATTCACAATGGCTCCCTCAATACCCAGCGCTTTTAAATCAGAAATCTTTTTTGCAAAAGGATACGGCTCTGATGAAAATAAAAACAAGGCATCGGTGTGTTCTTCCACGTCTAAAACAGGATACTTCTCCCCTTCTGGAAATTCGACAAGTTCAGCCCCGAGTTTCTTCAGAACAGAACCTATGTAGGTGTCCTTGCCTGCTGCCATCCACGGTTTTTTCCAAATCAGATAAACCACTTTGTGCGATGATTCGGTCGGAGCTTTCACCCACTCCATGAATCCAGGAATTTTTTTTGAATTCCAAGTTGGTGTTGGTGCCTCTAATACATCCAAGCATTCGACGGATAGTTCCATCAAATAGGGATTTTTAAGTTCCTCTCCTAATCGCACCAGTTCTTTTTGCAAACTTTCGATCGAATTCACATGGGTTGCAAAGTAAGGAACAGGACACTCCTCTGCCATTTCCAAGGGATTTTCCTCTTGATCTAAAAGAACCAAATCTGGTTTTAAATCTTCTACCAAATCCCACGACACATCTTTAGTGCCGCCGACAATAGGAATATTTGTGATCAATTTCGGAGGATGAATACAATAGCGCGTGCGTCCAACGACATTCACTCCGGCTTTTAATAAAGTCTCCGTCCAAGACGGAACCATGCTCACGATGCGCATTATCCTATTTCCTTCGCAAAAGGCTGCTCTAAGGAGAGTATACACCGAGTCATCCAGAGTCAAAATGTTGACCATAATCTGCTTGCACATGACTATAGTCGCCTAACAATGAGGTGTATTTTATGACGCAAGTCTTCCCACTCCGCGAAAAACCAGCTTTGGCTCCTTACAAAAAAGGCGATGTCCTTGTGTTGTTTGGCGAGCTTTTTTCTCGTGGTTACGCCAATGGTTTGGTTGAAGAGGCTGAACGTCGTGGCATGACCATTGTCCGCGCCACTGTTGGCCGTCGCGAAAAAGATGGCGTTCTTCGTGCATTGACAGCTGAAGAAGCTGCAACAATTCCGCAACCCTTTATCAATGTTCCCCTTGAAGCTGGTTTCGATATGGAGCCCGCATCTAACGGCACGACTCCTTGTGATCAATTAAAAGATGTTAAATTAAGTGACTGGTTGGAAGCGAAATTGGACTGGAAGTCCGTTGAAGAATCTCACCAAAACAGCATCGTTCGTTTTAAAAAGAACACCGAGCTTTTCATTAAAGAACTCGAAAAGCATATTCCTGCAGGTGCAAACGTTGTTTTCGCCCACTTGATGGCTGGCGGTGTTCCCCGTACAAAAATCATCATGCCACTTCTGAACCGCGCGTTCAAAGGAACTGGAGATCGTCACATTCCTTCAAAAACTTTGTTCGACTCTGAAATCGGTCAATTGTGCTTGAAAAACTTTGTAGAAGTCACAGCAGAGACCTTCCGTCATTTGATTGAAATTTCAGCTCCCCTTCGCAAGAAATTGGAGTCTCAAGGATCCCACGTTTCTTACACAGCTTACGGTTATCACGGCACGGAAGTCCTGATTCGCGGCCAATACAAATGGCAAACCTACACGCCTTATTTCCAAGGTTGGGCGAAAATGGATTTAGAAAAGTTGTCTGAGAAATTCGCAAAAGAAGGCGTGAATTGCTGCGTTTACAACTGCCCAGAGATCTTGACGAACTCGAGCTCGGTCTTCCAAGGGGTTGAAGTATCACTTTATCCTTTACTTGCAGCCCTCCAAAAAGACGGCGCTGATAGAAAACACACAGAGCAAGTTCTTGCTGACTGCAAAAAACTTTTGAAAGACGATGTGACTTTCGAGCAGATCATTAAATTCACTGATGACTATCTGACTAATGATATCACAGTGAGCCATAGCAAGTATGATCAGTGGCCACAAAACTCTGATCAAAAGCAAATGGAGTATATGCTCAGTAGCTCTGATCACTTGATCAGCTTGCACAAGGACGAAAAACAATTGATTACTTTTGTATTGAGCGAAGTGGTCTTTAAATCTTGTGGATATGTGATGCTTCACGACGCTTGGAAGCCCAAAGCTCCCGTAGCATGGATCGGTCACGATATCGTTGCACGTTGCATGTAGGTTTTTATGACTGTGATGGCTGGCGAAACTTGGACTTACCAAAAATATAAGTTTCACGGCCTGTCACTTTCGGGAATCCGCACGGCTATTTCAATGCCGGAACTCTCTTTAAGTTTCGACGTGGCTCAAGGGTTTCCCTATCTTTTAAATCTAAAGCATTTCTTTATCACTCACGGTCACCTCGACCATGCCGCTGGCATTCCGTACATTATTTCTCAAAAAGCCATGACCTCTCAAGAAGGTGCTAAGTTTTATATGCCGAAATCCATGGTGGAACCCATGGAACAGATTATGAAGATTTGGGGGCAGATCGAAGGTCACGAATATCGTCACAACTTCGTCGGCATTGAGGCGGACGACGAAATTTTTCTGAATCCTCAGACTTACGTGAAGGTTTTCCCAACTACTCACCGAGTGGACTCTTTTGGCTATACAGTCTTCGAAATCCATAAAAAACTTAAAGCAGAATTTCAAGGTCTTTCTGAAAAAGAAATCGTCGATTTGCGCAGACAAGGCAAAGAAGTGAACGAGGCTGTCCATACGCCGGTGGTAAGCTTCACTGGCGACACCCAAATTGAATTCTTAGATTCTCGTCCCTGGGTGCGTAAATCTAAAATTCTTTTGATGGAGTCCACATATATTGACGAGCGAAAATCTATTGAATCCGCCCGTCAATGGGGTCACACACACTTAGACGAAATCATTCCACGTTTAAAAGATATTGAGAGCGAAAAGATCGTTTTCATCCATCTTTCCAGTCGTTACTCAGACACCGAAATTCAAAGAATTATAAAATCTAGAATCCCCGAAGAGCACCGTGATCGGATCGAAGTCTTCCCGGGCAGATAAATAAAAAAAGCCACCTTATCGGTGGCTTTCATTTTTAGAACATATCACTCATGTCTAACCAAAGCTTGCGACTTTTAGATTTTTTAGCCTTAAAGTGCTCGGTCCATTCAGGACCCGAGTGCTTTTGCCAGTGTTCTGCGAGATTGGCAGCGAAAATCAAGGGCGCATATCCCTGACCAATTTTATCTTTCGGAGGACGGATGGCTGTCAGCATTTCGGGACCATAAAAACCTGTTGGCATTAAACGATCTTTCTCACCCAACTCACCGATAATCAAAGAATTGTGAACCTGACCAAGCACGGTGCGACTCAACGGGCTCGATGTTTCATTCGCCTTTGGAACCCCCGCAGAACCAACAACCACTAAACCTTTATCTGCCTTTTTGTTCAAAGCATCGACAAGATCTTTATTGTGATCATTTACCTTCATGTTGAAATCAAAGAAAACAAAGCTGGTTGTTTCTGGAAGAGACTCTACTCTTTCCTGAAGAGCAGGAAAATCAACCGCACCCTCTTTTGTATATGGAGTGTAGTTAACAAGTTCGCAATTTTTGCAAGATTGACTGTCAAATACAGGCTTCACTTTCTTATCGAAGTCTTCTTGGTTTTGAAGACCAAAATAAACCACTGTGGTTTTACCAGATGGCACCGAGGCATTCGCCGCTCTTGCCGCCCCCCAGCACATTACGCTGAGAAAAGTTACTGCCAATGTTTTTGCAATTTTCTGTTTGTTCATCATCATAGGCTTTAAGTTTGCCCATTGCTTTGCTTTGATGTCGACTTTTTTAATAATTTATTGAACAATGCAGCATATATGGAGCCATGGAGCCGAGTTCAAATATTTCATACGGGCGATGAGTACTTCAAAAATCTCATCGAAGACATTCGGCAAGCCAAAAAAAGTGTCACGCTTGAAGGTTATATTTTTGCTACGGATCGCTTAACCTCCGTGCTGCTGAATGAACTCGCCTATGCACGAAGTCGTGGCTGCTCGGTCAAAATGACAGTCGATGGCTTTGGCTCCTACTATTATATTCCAGAGCTTACAAAAATTTGCCACAACTGCGGCATTGAATTGCGAGTCTTCCATCCGATGCCTTATTGGAGTTCCCTCACCCATCGCTGGCCCCGTATGAGCGAGTGGAAGGTGGCAAGCTTCTTAAGTCGCATGAACCGCCGCAATCATCGCAAAATTGTTTTGATCGATGATACGGTCGCCTACATAGGCAGTCTCAATTTTATCGAGATTCACTGCGAAAAATATGTCGGGGCTCGCGCCTGGCGCGATACGGGTGTGCGCCTTGAAGGCCCGGCCGTCAAACAATTGGTCATCGCAACACAAATCACTTATTTGCGGACGATTTATCGTGGGATTCTTACCTGGGTCGGTCGCTGGAGAATCCCAAGATCTTCATTCTCAACTTCAGTGCAGTTGAATACGACTCAAAAAATGCGTCGCGCCTTATATCGCGATCTTTTACGCCTATTAAACCGCGCAGAGGATCGCATTTACATCACAACCGCTTACTTTCTACCAAAACGCTCCCTCTTAAAAGCATTGATTAAAGCTTCTGAACGCGGCGTGGACGTAAAACTGATTTTGCCGGGAAAGTCTGACGTTTTCTTTGTGAAATGGGCGGCATTTAATCTGGTACGATTCCTACTTCATAGTGGAATTCCTATTTATGAATATCAGAAGACCATTTTACACGCGAAGACCATGGTCGTAGACGATGCGGCATTCATTGGATCCTTTAACTTAAATCACAGAAGCCTGCTGCATGATTTAGAAGTGATTGCTCGATTTGACGACCAGGACAGCCTGCAAAATATGATAAGTCAGTGGGAGGTGGATCTGAAAAACAGTCGTTCCATCAAAGAACTCGAATTTCACTCGTCGTGGTTTAGCCGTTGGATCTATAAAATCGCGTTCAGATTGCGATATATGCTCTAGAATAAGTTGACCTTATAGCTTGTTCTTAAGATCCTAAATGCTATGAATTCACAAGTTAAAGTAGCAATCACAGGTGGTCCGTCCGGGGGAAAAACAACCCTCATTGAAACTCTCAAAAAAGAATTAGGCCAAAAATGTGCCGTTGTTCCTGAAGCGGCCAGTATATTATATCGCGGTGGTTTTCCGCGCTTCAAAGAATCCCAAGGCGTCATCCACGCACAGCGTGCGATTTATTTCATTCAGCACGAGCTAGAAGATATGATCTGCAAGATGAGTCAAAAAAGTCTTATCGTTTGCGATCGCGGGACATTGGATAGTTTGGCGTACTGGCCTGAAGGCGCACAACATTTCTTCGCGGAAGTACAAAGTTCACGCGAAAAAGAACTAGCTCGCTATGATTGGGTGATTCATCTGGATACAGCAGATACGGATTTCTATGACACTTCAAATCCAATCCGTACGGAAAGTTTTGAAGAGGCTTGGACTTTGAATTCAAAAATCAAAGAAGCATGGGCCGGTCACCCCCGTCGCTTGATCATTCCTCACAACGCCGACTTCTTATCCAAGATCACAACCTCTCTGGCTGTCATCCGCGCTATTCTTGCACACAAAAACGCCGACGAAATTACGAAGGAGCTTCTCTAATGAAATGCAGCTTGTTGACCCTTCTTGTCTTGCTTTCGCCGATCGCCTCATTTGCGCAAGGAAAAGCACCGGAAACGAAGCCACTGCTGTTTCCGGCCGACAAAAATAATTTACAAGTCCTGCCTCAACGCTTTGAATATTCTTTGTGGGATGAAAATCGTTTATCAGTAGGCGACGTCTTGATTGACTCGACTCAAGTGACTTTCAGCCTTGAACCTTCCAAAACAAAAGCGGGACAATACAGCATTCGCTTCACTTGGCCTGCAGGTCTTCTTAAAGAAGGTCAGCTTTCAATTAAAAATAACTCTGGTAAGGCCATCTACAGTGCTGATCTCGAAAAAGGCACTGTGAAATATTATCGTGGCAGACCTATGGCCGATCGCGAGAATCTTCGCTCTGACATTGCCTCTTATACGGTGCCAGCCGTTGATGCTCAGACTATTTCAACCATGAAGCTTCTTCCCTTCATGGTCTTCTGTATCTATCGCGAGGCAGAAGGCACTCGCTTGTATTTGTGCTCAAAGGAATTGTATCTAACAAATCAAAATGGTCAGATTGTCGTTCGGCCGCGCAATCCCGCGACTAAGACAGCGCAAGTTGAAATCAACGGGACCGTTGTCGGCAATCAAGGCATTATCTACCTGAACGACCGCAATGAGGCGGTCAACTTCCGCGCTCAAACAAAATCTGGATCGACCCTTGAAATTGAAACTCGTCGTAACGACGTGGATTTCAAAGATGCGGTGGAAGATGGCAACAACATCATCTTAACTGCCTCAGGTGCAGAGCCTGTTGATGAAAACGCCATCAAACGTCTGTCGCCAACAGATTGGCAAGTGGTTCTTCCCAAAGAACGTCCCATTGTGTTTCTCAAGGGTGATGGCGACATTCCAATGCGCCAAGAATTCAACATCAAAGGCCCATTACCACAGGAAAAATTCCGTCCCTTCACAAGCAGTAAAGCGGCGACAAAAACCTATGCGTCCTCTTTGTCATTGCAAGTTTCCGCGCCAGCAGAAGGTCAAATATCTGCAGACCCGTCAGATGCCAATGCTCACTTTGAACAACAAGGCTCCGGATATCGCTGGTCTTTAACTGGCATCCCGTCTGGTGAAGACAGACATTACCTCACGGTTCAAGAAGGCGCGAACACATTCTATGCAGCTTACGATACAAATCGCGGCTCTCCATTTGACTTGTATTTAGGCGCAAGCTACTCCGCTCCCTCAGGTCTTTTGAATGCGGATCTGGGTGGCCAATGGTGGATTGAAAACTTCCTGCTCATGAACTCTTCATGGAGTCATTTGCATTGGGGTCTTGGTGTGGATCATGTTCAACACCTGACGGATAAGGCTGATTTTGCGAAAGTAGATCTAACCACGATAGAGCTTTTATGGAGGGCTCATGCGGGCTTCAACATGATTGATGAAACCTGGGGTTTGATGCTTCCATTCCAAATCGTGAAGGGTGATAGCGATAGCACAACAATGTTCGGCCTAGGTGCCTTCTGGCAAAAGCAGACAAAGAAAAAATCATGGCTTCGCTTCATGAACTGGTCCGAGGTGAAACTTCACTATTACCTTGGTTCTTCCGGAAATTTCAAAGTGAAGAATGCTTACCGCCTCGAAGCCGATGCCTATAAGCAGTTCTCACCAAAATCCAAATGGTATCTGCGATATGGCTTGGGTCTTAGCCAATACAAGTATGACCCGTCAGCTGCGAAAGAAGATATGCAGCTGGATATTAATGCTGCCGCGTTATGGAAATTCTAAACAAAAAAAGAGAGTCATTAGACTCTCTTTTTTTGTTTATCCTTTTAATTATTTCTTCTTAAAGAACCCTGAAACCATTTCCTTCAAATCCATATTGAAGACGTCTTGTTTCTTTGTTTGCGCACTCAACATCGACAATTCTCGACGAGCCGGGATGAACGATGAATCCATAGCCACACTCTTCTCGAGAGATTTACGAGCTCCCACGACATCGCCCTTGGCTTTATTAAATAAACCAATCACGAATGGGAACAAAGCATCGTAACGTTCGTCTGGTGGAACTTGCAGAAGCTCTAGCTCTACTTCCTTCAACATGGCCATCTTACGAGCCGGATCGACCGGCGCCCCCAGTTTAGCCCATGAATTATAGATATGGATCTGATGAATCTGCGGACTCAATTTTGTAATTTCATTCAATGTCTCGAGAGCCTTTGCAAATTGATTCAGTTGCAGTGACTTCTTCACCTCTTCCATCAAAGAACCTGCGCGAAGCCTTGCTTCGGCCTCTGTACGTTGATTGGCTTGGCGCATTTGATCGATTTGATTTGTATCTTGAGCCACGGATGTGGCTTCACCAACAAGTTTTTTAACCTTGCTCCACAATACATGCACTTCCGATGTTGGATCGGCAGGCTCATCGCCAATAACAGTCAGAAACTCTTGTAGCATATCGCCTTGAGATCCCACGCCACTATTATCTAGATATGCCACGACTTGGAAACCTGTTTTACCATCCAAGTCCGCCCAGATTTTCTTCAACGCATTCAATTGCTCTTGTGGAGACTTGAACGCCGATTTCTGAGCAAACACCACCAAACCTTTTGTAAGCAGGAAGTGAATGGCTTTATATACAGCAAGCTCGTTGTAACCTTTTACATCTAATAGCTGATTCAACGTCACTTGATTGTTCAAACGCCCCACAAGGCCGTCCAAAGATTTAATCAAAGACATTTGCAATGCAGGATGATCATCGCGGAAAGTAGGACTTTTCACAATCACATTCCCTGCCCACATCATGTAAAGAGACTTCAACCAATTCACTGTAATTTTCGAAGCAATCCAGTCATGTAGATAGAACGCCAAGGTATCCGCATCAATACTTGGATTTGTCATATCTACTTCTGCCGAGGCAAAGTTCACGCGGATTTTTTGATCCACAATGGTGCGCACCAAGCGAATGTTCATTTGCTCCATCAAAATTAAGTCAAAGGCATGAGGACTTAGTTGATTGTTTTGGATCAGGAAGTTGCCAATGCGGCGATTGTTCTTGTCACGCAAAGCCGCCTGCACGTCCGCCGGAGTCGCATAACCACTTTGAATCAACATCTCACCTAAGAACGTCGTTTTATCATCAACGTCCACTCCGACGATATTGCCATTGCAGAAAGAAATCCCCGAAACAGAACCGTCAGCATTATAGATATTTAAATAGCCACTGCTCTTTGTTTCCACTAGCAAAGAGTACAAGAACGGTAAGTCGAAGCCGCTCACTTCCTCTACCGACTCGATGACTTACGCTTTTGGCGATTCGTCACTTTCGGATTATCAAACATCTGGTATAAAAGTTTACGCGCGCTGGCTTCTTCTTTTTTGGGAGCTTCCTCTTTTTTGACCAGCTTCAAAACATCGGTCATCTCAAATGGCTTCCGCAAGAAAGCAACGGCATTTGTTTTCTGACTCGCCTCTTGGATAAATTGCTTATCCGTGTAGATACCGCTCATCAAAATGACTTTGAAACGATTTTGTGGATAGGCCTGACGCGTGCGTTGGATAAAATCCAAGCCGGTCATTTGCGGTAAAAGACAGTCACAGAATAAAAAATCCAATTGTGTGGAGGAAATAACAGTTGTGGCATCATCAGGTCGTGACGCCAAAAAGACTTCATGACCGTCACGGCTGAAAACTTCCTTCAGTGCCGAACCGACGGTTTCATCGTCTTCCAAAATTAAAATCTTCGATTTGTTACTATCCACGTGATTCTTTTCGGATTTCCCGAAGCATATATAAAGGACAAAACGAAGAAAGCGGGCCATTCACTGGACCCGCCCTTGAAAAACTAGACCTATGTCTTGATGGAATTACAGTTACTTCTTATTTATAAACTTAAAGTATTTAGATTCGATAACATCCATTTCCATATCATTTCCTTCGTCGTCCTTAACGGCCGCCGGAGGAGTCACACCCGAATCTGAAAACTCTGTCCCATAACGGAACAAGACATTCTTTTCAGAACCCGCATCATCGTTGTAGTACGGAACAAAGAACGAAGCCACTTTACCTGTCGCCGGCAAGAAACCATCAACCATGTTGATTTGATCGACAATCACCTTGGGGCAATTGCTGAAAGTAACCGGAGCTGCACCCGCAGTACCTATCCACTTGATCCACTCGCGAATACCGCAAGAGTTGATGCTCTTAATATTCGATAACTCAACTTCAACTGCGGGATTTCCTTGTAAATTGAACTGAGAAAAATCCACGTCTTCGTCAATGGTGCCAGCCATTTGAACAGTCAATTTATCCGCTGCTTTATTCATCTTAACGTCAAGTTTACCCATGCAAATCTCCTAAAAATACAGAACTAATAAACTTTAAATAACACCATCATTTTTTACTACAAAAAAGGTCACGTCATCGATCAAAGGCGCTCCTTGACGATGAGCCTGAAAGCTACCTACGAATGTATCGACAGAGTCCGCGACGCTTGGATAATCCTTATTTGCAGCGATCAGGGCTTTAATGAATTCCCTTTCTCCCCAAGCTTCTTTGCCTGGATTTTGGATGTCAGGGATGCCGTCAGTATAGAAGAAAACAGCATCGCCTGCATCTAGCTTGATACTCGTTTCCTCATACTTGGACTCGCGAGATTGTCCCAACCTGGGATTATTCACTTCATTCAAAGGAATAAGATCTTTTTTCTTAAGTGGTCCGTCGCTTTTTTTCATCAAGAAGGGCGCTTCGTGAGAAGCATTACAATAAACCAACTCACCTGTTTGCAAATCAAAAGATGCCAAGAAGAAGGTCATCATAATGCGACCCTTTGAAACGTCGTAAATAGAGCGATTCAAAAGTTCCAAAGCTTGTGCCGGAGAGATGTTCAATTTCTCGATAATCGTCGAAGCTGATTTCGCCGCACTTGTGATCAATGCCGCCGGAGCTCCGTGCCCTGTTGCATCCCCAATCCACAAGAAGATTTTATTCCCAACTTGACAGTAATGCCACCAGTCGCCGCCGCACTCAGAAGCAGGCTCGTAGTAGCCAGCGATTTCCAACGGACCAATCTTCGCACGAGTCTCGGGGAACAAAGTCTCTTGCACCGTCTTCGCTGTCTGAAGCTCGGATTCCATACGGGCTTTTTCAGCGGTTTGCTCCATCAAACGAGAAACCTCTGCTGCCATGATATTGAAATTGTCAGCCAAGCTTCCAACTTCATCTGTTGAATCCACTTTCACGCGAATGTCGAAGTTGCCTTCAGAAACTTTTTTCGTAGCAGCAAAAAGTTCTGTCAGTGCATGAGTCAAGCCACTTGATGCGAAAAGACTGATAATCACCGTGATGGAAATCAAGATACCGAAAAAGATCAAAGATTTGCGAATCAAGATTTGAACTGCACTTAAAGCTTTTGATTTTTCAACTGTTGTTACAACAGTCAAATCACCAAATCCTGCTTTAGAAAACGACACTAACAAATCTGTGCCATCAGCCCCTTTTACAGTTTCAGCACCTTGAGCCACTTGATTGCCCGTTTGTTGTCCCAAGAATGCCGGCGTCACGATTGTTTGCAGGCGTTGACCTGGCATATTCTCTGGACCAAACAAAACCGTTCCGTCACCTGAAATCAAGTACAACTTCTGCGAAGTCGCCGCACGAAACATCTCAGAGGCCTCGCTCATTTTCACAACAATAAAGAAAATGGTGTTGCGTGTTTTATTTTCGTTACTTACTTTTTCGAAAATGAAAACACGGTCATCGTGGTAAGGAACTCTCATCACACGCCCATTGGCATCTGCATCACGCAAGAATCCTTGGAACTGAGGACCTAGTGCTGTCACCGGCCCCGCTGTCGAACCCTGAACTTTTTCAAGCTCAGCCGCTTTCTGATAGCCTCCATTTTGCGGAATGAACACGCCCACGTTTTCAAGGTTGAATTCATTTTGGAAAATCGATTCAGCAACGGAGGTGAATTTTTGATGAAGAAGGTATTCCTGAAAGATCGGCTTTGTCGTACTCAATACACCATTGAGCTGTGTCTTAATTTGAGCCGCCATTGTTCCTGACATCGTGCTTGAAGCATCAAAAACGTAAGCAATTTTGTCCTCTTCAAAAATGCGCAACGCCAGTAGCAGGTACACCGTTAACGTAATTAATGGGATCGAGGTTAACAACAAAAGGATTTTGTATCTTATTGATATGCCACGTTTTTTCACCTGCTCAGTATGCCCTTTTACAAGAAAAGCGAAAAGAAATTCTAATTTTGTTGGGCCTAAGTCCGTAAATCTTCTGAACTTTCTTGCCGATGAGTGTTCAGTAGAGGTGTTATGTCACGTTTAGGAAAAACCGAGAGAATCATCTTTTCCGTCGCGATGCTGGTGCTGCTGGCATTCTCGTACTTCTTGTACGACGACTCTTTGCTATTCCCTAAATCACACAATGATAAATTGGAACTTATCGGTGACGTGGCTACTTCACAAAATGACGTAAGAAGAAAAAATTTGGATACATTCAGTTGGTTACCAGCGACTCGCAAGGACGCCATCTATCAAAACGACTCGATCTTCACCGGCGACGGTTCAGAAGCTGTTATCAAATTGGCCGACGGGACACAAATTCATATCGCACCGAACTCGCTCATCACTTTGAATATGAAAAATGGCCAGATGAACCTGGACCTTCGCTATGGTAATTTGACTGGTGAAATCGCTCAGGGCTCTTCCCTTGTCGTCAAATCAGGAACCGAAGAGTTCAAACTTGAAGGTTCTGAAAAAGCCAAAATCAATTTCAAAAAAGCCCACACCGGAACTGTGGACTTAAAACTTCTTTCCGGTAAGGCTCGTGTTACGGATTCCAGAAAAGCAGCTAAAACAGAGCTTACAAAAGATACTGTCGTCGCTGTCACTCAAAAGGGCGAAGTTAAACAGGTCGAAAGAACAAAGATCGAAGTTTATACGGCAGACACCTTCCTGTCCTGGATGAGAATCAATCCGGAACAGCCAATGAATTTCCAATGGGATAGCAAAGGTGACGTCGCTCGCTATGAATTCGAGATCGCACCGACTCAAGACTTTGGCACAACAGCCGTGACTAAGCTTTCTTCTGAAAAGAAAGTCGAAGTCACTGATCCTTTAGAGCCCGGTGATTACTACTGGCGCGTTAAAGCTTATGACCGCGGCGGTGAATTGGCAGCGACATCTATTCCTAGAAAAATGTCGATCAGTCATTTAGGCCCTCCTGTGGTTGTATCCCCAGCCAAAGCTTCAGAAATCAGCCTCGAAATGAAGGTCAAATCAGAAGCCGAGCTTGTCACAACAACAGAAATCAAATGGCAAGCACCTGCTCAACTGAAGAATTTCATCTATGAAATCGCTCAAGACTCTTCGTTCACCCAAGTTTTGAAGCAAGACAAGACAACAAACTTGAGTGCTTTGACTCCCCGCTTGCCAAATGGAACTTACTGGGTGCGCGTGATTGGACAAACTGCGAACAAGGAAAACTCTGCGTGGTCAGAGGCAATTCCGTTCACAATCAAATTGGTAGCGAAGCAAGCTCCTGCACTAGAAGCTCCCGTTCTTGTGGCAAAACGTATTCAGTTTAAAGTGCCATCGGGCAAAGATCGCAATCCAGCGGCAGAACAAGCTCCGAAAATGGAGTGGAAACCTGTGGTTCAATCACAAGGTTATAAAGTTCAAGTTTCTAAGGACATCAACTTCTCGAAAGTTGAAACATACGATGTTCAAAACACAAAAGCATTGTGGAGTCAGTTTAGAGGTGGCCACTCTTACTACCGCGTTTTTGCTAAAGGCGAAAATGGCGAATTGAGTGAGCCAAGTGCTATCGGTTCTATCAATGTAGAATTGAATGCTCCGACACTCCAGCCCTTAAAACCAATCTATGGAATTGGCGAGACTGCAACTCCGCGTGAAGCCAATGTCTATTGGTCCGAAGTTCCAGACGCAAAATCATATTTGGTTCAACTAGACAAATCAGATTCGTTCGCGACTCCACAACAGTACGAGTTCAAATCTGCTTCGGGTCGTTTGACAATTCCAAATCCAGGCGAATACAAAGTTCGCGTGCAAGCGTTGGATGAGCGCAACAAACCTCTAAGTGATTTTTCGAACGTCGAGGGATTAAAGTATACATTCCATTCTCCTCTTTTAACACCTCTGCCTCTTGAGCCGTACAACAACGTTTCTATCTTTTTGCAAAAGACCACAGAACCATCCATTTGGGTCGAGTGGAAGAAAGTGCAAGGCGCAGAGATTTATAAAATCGAAATCTCTGATAAAGAAGATTTCTCTCGCGTATTGATGACTTCAGCAGTGACTGGCAACCGCTTCCTTATCAAAGACAGAGTTCCACTTGGTAAATTGTATTGGCGTGTTCGCGCTCAAACAAAAGACGAGAGCGAAATGTCCGAGTGGACTGAAAGACGCGAATTCACAGTTTATCATCAGAAGAGCGAGACATTCTAAAATGAAGATTCAGTATTCCCTCTTCGACACCCTGCTTGAACCCGTCTTCGTTCTGAATGCAGAACAAAAAGTCGTCTATTGCAACGAAACAGCAGCCGTTGTCTGTGATTTGTCGATCCGTAAAATCACAAAGGGAATGAAGTTTCTCGAACTTTTCGAGTTCAGCGAACCGTTGGATGGATTAAACGACCTGATCAGCGTCACGGATCCAACTCCATATAAAGAAGTCACTTTTAAAACTTCCCAGGGCGGCGAAGGTAAAGTGCAAATCACTTTGCAACCGATCTTCGATTCCATGGGAGATAAAAACTGGATTGTTTTCGTCCGCGACGTAACTTTGGAAGAACGCCTTCAAAAGAAATATCGTGCGGAACTCGAGCAAAAAGAGGACGTCATCAAGGACCTTGAAGACGCCAAGGCTCAATTGGAAAACTACAGTAAAAACCTCGAAAAAATGGTAGCGGAACGCACGGCCGAGATTCAACGCATGAATCAAATGATGACGGCCCTGCTCGACAGTCTTCACCAAGGTTTCTTTATCTTCAATTCAGAAGGAAAAGTTTTGCCGGTTTCATCAAAAGCCTGCGAAACAACAATCGAGTGTCGTCCTCAGGGACAAAACATCTGGGAGGTTTTGAAACTTCCAGAAAAGAAAGTCGATGGTTTCCAAAAGTGGATGCAAACTCTTTTTATGGAAATGCTTCCATTTGAAGACTTGGCTCCGCTCGGTCCAGAGTCCTATCCGCACAGTGAAGGTCGCAATATCGCCCTTGAATACTTCCCGCTTCGTTCCGCCGAAGGCACAATGGATGGCGTGGTGGTTGTGGCATCTGATATAACATCACTGGTTGAAGCCAAGAAACAAGCGGAACGCGATCGTGAGTATGCAAAACTCATCATCAACCTTGTACAAAACAAAAAGGAAATCGGTCGTTTCATTCGTGAATCTCAAACCCTGCTTTCCGACTTGCAAAGCGGTTTGAAAGCCTCATGGGACCAAGCCGACACGGAATTCTTATTCAGACAGTTGCACACATTAAAAGGTGGCGCGGCATTGTTCTCGATCCAAGACATGGCTGAGCACTGTCACACATCTGAAACTTTGCTTGCAAATTTCAAAGAGGCCTCTTCGGCCGAAAGCTATGCCGCGATCCAAGCTGAAAGTGTGCATGTCGCTGAAACCTTCCAGAAATTCATCGCAAAAAGCGAAGAGGTTTTGGGCGGCTCTGCCCTTTCTTCAGAGCGCCAAATTGAAATTCCGGTAAGCAAATTCCAAAGTGCCTTGGAAAAAATCGACTCTGCTGTGAATAGCTCAGTTCCATCGCAAATTCTTTTGAATGAATTCGCAATGGAATCCGTGGGCTCATTCTTCTCTGGTTACAACGACGTCGCTCAACGAGTCGCGGAAAACCAAGAGAAGATGTTAAATCCCATCGAGTTCACAAACGCAGACCTTAAAGTTCTGCCAGAAATTTATTCGAGTCTTTTCGCCACATTCGTTCACTCATTCAGAAACTCGGTCGATCACGGTATCGAAATGCCGGGAGAGCGTGAAACAATGGGAAAACCTGCTGCGGGTTCTATCAAAGTTAGCTTCAACATTGCGGACTCTCGTTTGCTAATACGAGTCGATGATGACGGTGCCGGTGTGAATCCAGAAAAGATCCGTGAAAAACTTGGCAAAAAAGGCATCGACACAAGCAAGGAATCCGATCATGAAGTGATTCAGCATATTTTCGATAGCCAATTTTCTACTCGTGATCAAGTCACTGAAACTTCAGGTCGTGGCGTGGGCATGGATGCAATCAAATATGCGGCCGAAGAACTTGGCGGCAAGGTGTGGGTTGATTCCACATACAAAAAAGGGACTTCGTTGTTTGTTGAAGTCCCTTACATCACTGAATTTAATCCAAACAAATCAAGAACACTCAAAGCGGCGTAGTCACTACGCCTTGTTGTGCTTCAACCAGGCCGCTTTCAACTTATCTTCGAAAATTTTTGCAGAGAATGGTTTCACGATATACTGAGAAACACCGGCAAGAACTGCCTCAGTCACCTGATCGCGCTCTGACTCAGAAGTTAAAAGAACAAAAGGAAGATTCGTCCATTCTGCTGTCGCACGGACTTGTTTCAAAAGATCAAGCCCCTTCATCTTCGGCATATTCCAATCTGAAATCACCAATTGAATTTGCGAACCCGCAACATTGTTTTGCAAAAGAACTTTCAAACCTTCTTCACCATCGCCTGCTTCAACGATGTTTTTAAAACCCATCGCCTTTAAGGTGTTCTTCACAAGATCACGGATAGAAGGCATATCATCGATGACAAGGATTTTGGTTTCTGAAGGGAACATACCGAGTTACTCCTGTTGTTCCCCTATTCTAAAAAAACGCCCAAGAATCTCAAAGGTTCTTTATTGGCCTGGACTTTGAGCGGGAGCCAGCCACAGATAATTCGCACGGCTTCCATATTCGCCTGTAGGATCAATCTCGCTATGGATGTCCTCATCCGTTAAACCAGACGTATCCACTTGCGAGAACGTTAAAACGGGAGTCCCCGCCGGCACCCTGGCACGAATACGATCCGGCAAACCACCGCCGTACTGAACATGGAACTCACCCACCACGATCACAAGAACTTGATTGGGATGACTTGTAATAAAATTACCGGCATTCCAAGCCATCGTATCATCCCAAATAGACTGAGCCACAAAATAGCGGTCGCCCATATCAGGCGAAGGTAAGTGATGCCCCATCGATTCCAAGAAACGTTTCTTATAAGAATCACGGCCTAATGAAAACTGCGGAGGCAACAACGCCTTCTCTTCATCCGTCAAAGACTCAAGCCCCGACTTCGCCACTTTCCCCGTCAAGGTTCTTGGCGCATTCAAAGCAATCGTCTCGGCCCCTTCAGAAAGATTTGGAAACAAGGCTTGCTTACGATAAAAGTCGTAAGATGGAAGACCCCATTGGATCTTTTTAAGGAAGTCCGCTTCAGCCAACTGCCCCGCGCGGTATTGATTTACGAGAGGCTGATCCGTATATGTAAAAAATTCCAGTCCCACAGAAACCGTCAAACCCTTATTGCGCAATGCCTGCATGATAGAGACTTGCTGGTCTTGATGAACTTGAAGCCCATGGTTCTCGCCAATCACAACAATGGAGCCCGGCGACACAGAATTCAAAGATTCCTCTAAAGAGATTGGTTGAAGATCACTTCCACGCAAAATGCCCGTCGTTTGAGCATTTTGAGCCACGTCTCTCTGAACTTGAGCGTATGCGCAGGCTGAAAGTAGGATAAAAGCGATGGAAAGTCCGGCAGACTTCTTAAGTGCTCTCATTATTCCTCCAGAAGGAAAGGGAGAATCCCCGAAACTTGAAATTGTCTGTTGAAGTTTCGTTTTTCCTTTGATACCTTGAGCCCCTTTGAAAAGGTATTGTCATTTTTTCCGTATTACGCATGGCGATATTATTTCAATGAATTTAGGAATTTAGGCTCTGAGAAATCAGGGTGTTAGACAGGGGCATACAATGGCTAAAAAATCAGGAAGAATCATCATCACTCTCGAGTGCACTGAAGCTCGCGCCGAAGGCAAACCGGTTTCTCGTTACACTACAACGAAAAACAAAACTAAGACTCCAGGCCGTCTTGAGAAAAAGAAGTACAATCCAAATCTTAAGCGCCACACAATCCACCGCGAAACTAAGTAGTCTATGATTCTTACGGATCAGCAGATTCTTGAATTCATGGAAGAAGGCTCCATTAAAGTAGAGCCTTTCCGCAGAGAGTGCCTAGGAACGAACTCTTACGACGTTCACTTAGGTAAAATACTTGCAGTCTATGAAGACAAAGTGCTGGACGCAAAGAAGCATAACACAATTCGCACGTTCGAAATTCCTGAAGAGGGATTCGTCTTAATGCCAGACACCCTCTATTTGGGCGTAACTTCAGAGTACACAGAGACTCTGAAGCACGTTCCATTCTTAGAAGGCAAATCAAGCGTCGGTCGCCTTGGCATTGATATCCATGCTACAGCTGGTAAAGGCGATGTGGGTTTCTGCAACTATTGGACTCTTGAAATTTCTGTTAAACAACCCGTCCGCGTTTACACTGGAATGCCAATCGGTCAGTTGATTTACTTTGAAGTTAAAGGAAGCATCTTAACACCTTACAATGTTAAACCTTCTGCGAAGTACAACGATAAAAAGCCGCTCCCAGTGGAATCAATGATGTGGAAAAATTCATTCTAAGATTTCTTAAATTAACGATTTTCGCGACATTCGCATTTTCTGCGGTCTCCTGCTCGCCAGGAACCACAGATGACATTACGGGCCTTGATCCCTACCTAGTCAACTCGGGATCTTTCTCTCAATCAGATTCAAATACACTTGCTGGAACTGGAGCCGTTCGTTTTACCAATGTTCTAGGCGGCATTTACACGAACAATTCCTTTGCGTTGAAGGCGTCGTTAGATAGCACAGGTAATTCAGTGACTGTCATCATGAACTCTAGCAATATGGCGATGACATCTTCTTCGGGAGGGGTGGCCATCACATTCACTCGCTCTGGAGCAAACGTCGTTGGTTCTATCGCCGTGAATGGCAACTCGGCAGTCACTTTAAATGCCTCGAATTTATCTTTCTATGTCCCTACAGCGCTCGATGTGATCATCGACGTTCACAATATCTCTTCAAGTCGTGCCCATGTTTTGATTTGGCGTCGTGACGCTACAACAGTCTATACGGCAGCCAATGCTGATATCGATACCGATGTTTCAAGTGATTACACTGGAACTTATCCCGCAAGTGCCGGCGCCGGAGTTTACTACGGCCTGAACATCAATGGCGCCACTGTGACAGCGGCTCAACTGGGTGCAGCCCAAGTCGCTGAATAAAGCTTTCATAATCCAAATAGCAGGAACGAGTTCGAACGCCTTCCAACAATGGCTTAAAGTTTAATTTTAATTCTGAAGATCCCAACCCATTATGGGCTGGAATCATTTGATGTCACTGGAGGTGGAAGATCTTGATCGATATTTGGAACTTCCGCTGTTGGCTGTGCAGCTGTTTTATCCGCAACGTAACCAAGGATCTGCGCTAAGGCCGTACGATCAGCCCACACATCCATCTTATCAGCAGACTTCCCTTTCCACCTGAAGAAGTAGACAATTTTTTCTTTGAGCGTTTCTGGCGGTTTTCCGTAGTGAAGCATAAAGCAGAAGATCGACGGCAAATCGTCCTCACTGATAGATCCACTCTTAATTTGGTCTGCCGCAAACTGCATCAACAACCCTTTGAACAGTGGGAATGCTTTCAAAGCTTCGTATGTTGAAATGTAGCCGTCTTTATTTTTATCATAACGGGCAAACAACATCTCAACATACTGAACAACATGCGGAGCCAAGGTAATATCACCCAGTTTCGCCATTTTTTTAGAGTTCGGGACATAGCCCGCAGCTTTAAAGGCGTTTGTGATGTAACCATCCAAATCACCACTGGCGTTCGCTGTTTTCATGTACTTTAAAAAGTCTGGCGTCGCCACCATGTATTTAGCCATGGATCTTTTGTACGAAGACCTCGCACAATCAACTTTTACAAGCGTGGCATTTGTCGCATCGGCGGCATTGCCAAGACAGTCCTTCAATAGGTCCTTTTTCAAATCGCTATTGATATTTAATCCAGACCAGATCATTCCAATCAAATCTGTGATTTCCTGGTAGGAGGCCCATTGATCGCCGTTCGCATGAGCCGTAAATAAGTTTGCATCACGGAAGCGAGAAGATCCAAACGTCAAATTATTCTTATCCAAAAGTCCCATTTGCACAAAGATCACACGAAGCTCATTAAAGGCACTTTCAACTTCTGCCTGACTCGCCCCTTTATAAGTATTAATGCGATCCATGTCTGTCACAAATGAACGAATGGCCAAGCGAGAAATCGCACGATCAATATTCAGTTGCTGCAAACTTTTTTGGTTATACAAAGGATTCAGTTTGTTCGAGATGTACAAACGACCCGCGCTATCAACCACGGCTGGCGAAGGTGTATCCACCGATAACGCCAGTTCCTTCAAGCCGTCAGCCAGATGAACTGTGATACCTAAAGTCTTCACACCTTTGTTTATCACCGCAAGCAAATCAGAGCCCGAAATTCCATCTGTCGGCTTCCAATTGACAGAAAGATTCGCGATAAAGAGCTGCGTATCCAGCCAAACTTGCAATTCCTTGCGCAAAATCTCGATTGATTCAAAGTTCAGGGCATTCGGAACTACCCCGGCAATACGATGCTCGGGCGCAATTAAAACATTGTTTACAACAACTTTAACCAACTGATCCGCAGCATCTTGATCGATACCACTTGGCAAAAGATCGATATCAATCAAATCCTTCGCTACGGCAGAAAGCTCTGTACGAGTGATCTTATTGCCGTCTTTGATCTGCAAAAGATCATGGGCGATGTTCAAAGTTTGGTTAGCCATCACCGACAAATAACCGACGGGCTCAGGTTTATTCCACTTCTCATTTTTCAAGAAGTAGCTGTAGTACATATAGTCTGTATAGAAACGCGCCCCGAAACTCAAAACGATACTCCAGTGGCCTTTATTCAAAACAGAATCCGTACCACCCAAGATAATCTTTTTCGCATCGATCACCGTCGGCAAATACTTCTCGACCATCTTAGTGATCGAACTATCTTGATCCTTCGGCGGATAGAGAGCTTCAAATTCTTTCGCCAGACCTACGGCATCTTGAAGGTCGTAAGAGCCCTCAACCAAAACACCCAATTCACGCCCTGTGGCTTCCAAAATAAACTGGGAATCCATGAACATTTTTTGCGCATCATCGGAGCTGTAGAGACTCTTGTCCCAATCACCACCATAGATCGGCCAATAAGGCATAAAGCGTTCAACTAATGTCTTCAGACGACTGACTTTTAAACGGGCCGTATTGAAGTCAGCTGTTGTAAAGGAATCAGTGCTTCCTCCAAACAATAACTTTTTAACCTTCATCGCCTCAAAGACCAAACCGTCTGAGATTTTAAAGTCCGGCCAGATCTTAGATAATGTCAAAAGTAAATCAGTCACCTCGGCGCGGGAAACAATGCCTTCAGGTTTTTGTGCCGTCAAATCTTGAAAGACCGATAAAAGATCTTCTACAGTACGAGACACATAAGCCAAGCGATAACCCGAACCCGAATCATCTGTGGATTTAATAAAATAGTAATAGCGAAGATATTGAATATATCCGCGAGAGCCTAACAACGCAAAACGGCGCCACTCTGTGGGTGCCACAGAGTCCTCGTTGCCACCGGCTAAGGCCTTTTTGACCTTCTTAACCGCAGGCATGTACTTTTCCAGAGTGTGAGTGAACGCCCAGTCTTCTTCAAAAAACTTCGATAGTTCCTTCATCAAGCTGACAAAATCAGAAAGCTCGTAAGTCTGCCCGTTTTTTTCAAACAAGTCGGCCAATGTCTTACCGGCAACTTGAACTGCACCATTGGCATCTTCAAAATAGTTCATATCCGTTTGGATATTGTTTACTTTGCTAACAGACCAATTCATCGCAAGCACTTTCATGTAAGGATTCAACCCTACGGTGACCTTGCGAAACACTTCGAATGTTTCTGCAGCTGTATCTAGTTCTGAACGAGTAATATAATCGCGACCGCCACCGACAAGAAGCTGCTTAATCTTCATGAACTCTAATTGAAGTTCCGGAGAGATTTTTGTCTTTTTAGTCTTATCAAAGAAATTTGCCTCTAGGAAAGTCGCAATCTCTTGAGATGTATAACGGTCTGCCGTTTTACCACGAACATATTTTTTAAACTGGGCAACTGCGGTTCCTACGCAATCCCACAATGCATTTACGTCAGCCTCTTTGGCATCACCTAACACGTATTGCTTAACTGTCGGAGAAGCACCAGACAAACACTGGGTTCCCGAAAATTCATAAGCTGCCGTTGGAGGAGGTTGCTCTCCGACGCGGGCATCGCAGGCCGCAAGAAGCATCGCTGACAATCCCAAAAGCGTGATACTTTTGACTTTGAATTTAGAAAACATATGTCACGCCTCCGTAAAAACGGTCGTTGGCACGGAATTCATTCAAAAAACCCGATGTATCGTAGTTTTCATCCTCAACCCCAAGAACGTCTCCACCAACCAAAACGGCCCATTTTTGACTTGGGTAATAGAGGAACTCGGTGTTGAGCAGAGAACCTTTTTGATCATAATCGTATAGATATTTAAAGCGAGTCACAAATGGACGATTGAAGAACGTCGCCACTTGTCCTTCTAATTTCACTTGAACAGCGTCAGTAAACTTCAAACGCGAATCAAACATCGTAAAAGAATCTGGTGAACCGTTGGAGGTGATGTCTTGAATCCCTCCGCCCACAACTTTTAAATATTCAAACTGCACGGTAATAGGACGAACCAAGATATTCGCCATAGAGAAATCAATAGCTGTAGAATAAGCCTGAATCGGTTGCAGCTTTTGAATTGAAAGGTCACTATCGGGAAGAATCGTTTTGGGATCGTCTTGAAGATACGACATCACGGCCTTAACCGATCCATAGGTATAGCCCACGTCCACAGACCCCACCGTGTGATAAGTCACCTCTGGTGTCACAGTCACATCGACCTTATCTGCAGAGATGGCCTTGTAAGCCGCACGTTTTAAAAGCAATTCATTCACAGGCAAATAGCCGCCAGAAACAACAACCCATGGACCGCGCTCTTTGTTACCGATTCGACCCATCATTGCGGCCCCGCCGTTTTTCACAAGATCCAACTGATCCGGAATATCTAGCTTGTACGAGATGGTATTGATGTTGTTGTTAAAATCATAATTGCGTGAAGGGGGACGATACCAACGACTGTCAGAAGCAAGCCCCCCATTGTCTTCACGGATATCAGGTCCCATGTTTGGAATATTCACTGGCGTTGCGAAGCCAACGATCTCCCACCCCTGTGTGTTGTAATCGGCAAACAATCCCGTCAGACCTTCCTCTTCGGGACGAAGAGCATCGAGAGCATAAACAGGCTGCCACAAACCCAAATTCCAGCGGTGATCCATCTCACTCCAGTCCTTCTTTTTACGACCTGCAGAGACCGTAAAATTCTGACCGTTCGTTGCCACATAGGCTTCGTGAACCATGATGTGAGACTGTCCTTTACTAAAGAACGTCCCCGCCGCAGTGTCTGCTGCGAAATTCAAATACTGAGTTTCTTTAAGAACTGAAAGACGAGCTGAAAGAAGTTGTGAATACGTCAGCCCCGGTTGGTCCGGAACTGGCGTCAGATACTGCATGCTTTCCATGCGAATCTGTCCATAGACTTGCGCGGGCTTGGATGGCTTTTCCAGGGAAAGATCGCTCGCACTGATGCCTTCAGCCTGAGGTAATTTCAAGCTGGTACTTTGTGCTTTCGCTTTTTGTGTAAGCACCACGCTGGCTAGCATGGCCGCAAGATATGTCTTTCCCCTCACATAATCCTCTGGCTATAAGTCCAGGGGATAGAGAATAAGAAAAGGCCTCTTGAGTCAACGGAGCCCTGTGTCCAATCAGCCTCAGTTCGAATATATCGCACCTGAGAGTAAAAAAACGTCACCCCATTTGAAAAACTTTCTGCACTAAAATCTGCTATTTAGCATGCGTTTTAGAGCAGGTGCTCAAGGACCCATTCCGGGTCGTCCACGGGGATATCATGCCCTGCCCATGAGTGCATGTTCGGATGAAGGCCCCAGTGTTCGGCAATTTTGATGGAACAAGTCGGCGACACCAAGCGATCTCCATGACTCCCAAGAATCACAACATCGCCAGGAGCTTGTTCGGGGAAATGATAACGAGCTGCCGCCGCCAACTGGCGCAGTACGTTTTTCACCTGCACCGGATTTTCATGAGAATATGTTGTCATCGCCGCAAGCTCAGCCTCACGGCGTTCATGATTGTTGGTCACCATCGACAAAATGCCTTGCTCCCATTTCTTCGCGTCTCTCACCATAGCAAGTTTCAACGACGGCAAATAGTTATGCAGACCGTAACGATTATAAAACGGAGAAAAATTCGAAGAGCTCGTGCAAATCAGAAAAGCTTTCTTCACTTCATGAGGGTACTCTCGCATCCATTCGACCGTGACCATGGCCCCCAAAGAAATCGCAAGAATATTAAAGCTATAACCTTTGCGAACAAACTCGGAACGCGAGCGAAGATCTTGCACATACTCTGGCACTGACAACGGACTTGTCTCCGCGTAGCGCTCGCCATTTCCTGGCAGATCTAAAAATTCAAATTCATCATTGGGAAAATGCTCGCGAATTTTTTGAGCAAAGCTTCCCCAGTGTCCGCGCCCCCGCGCCAAACCACGAAGTAAAATCCATCTTCTAGTATTTGGCATACCACAACTCCTGAGCTTTATTTTCATATTCAGCGCTACGTTGCGGAGTCAGCTGCGCCCACTCCTCTGGCGAGCTCACAGCACGAATTAAAAATTCCATCAAAGTATTATGACGACGCAAAGTTCTTTTATGACGATGGCCAATTAATGGATTGAATGCTCCGTCGCTTTTAAAAATTTGCCATGGATTTTTCTTAAGCCACATCCACGACCCCATTTCTAAACACAATGGCAAAAACGGTTTGTTGCGTTCAACGCCGTGATGACGTTCGTAAATATAATCCCACAAATCACCGTGAGTCGTGTAGGTCCCCGCTTGTGGTTCCACACGATAAAAATGATGAGGATATGTACGTTCTAAAAGCTGATTAAATGAATAAACCAAACCAATTTCCGGGAATGGCTTTAACGTTTTTGCATAGGGAAACCACAACCGATCTTGCAGACCAAATCCAGAGTGTGAATCCACGGTGATCGCCAAACGACTTTCTGCAATTTCAGATTCCACGCCACGTACCATAGCCTCTGCTTCCAATTCAAGAGGGGCACCCAGTTCTCCGCGATACCAAGCGATTTTATTTGTGTAGCGATGACCTCCCAGAAGACGCGGCGGATGATCTGCTTCCACTGGAGCATTTCTCATCAAATCCACCCCTCGTGGGTTGGAGCGGGTTTTTCTATAAATACCGATGGGATTCACGGTGGGAATAAAAAACACACGCATATGTTCAAGCGTTCGCTGCAAACCTTTATCCCACGTGACAAGCTCTGAAAATGAATTCAGTAGCGCCACGGTCACTTGTGCGCCGATACGTTCAAGACCATGAACGCCCCCCACAAAGCCAAGCACTGGTGCTTGCGGATCCGTGGTACCAAAACTTAGTTTGTAGATGGGAAAGCGCAAATCGCGGGACTCACTGTAAGCCAACACTTCAGAGCGCACTGCCGAGCCAAGGCTCGCAATACGTTGTTCAACTTGTTCAATCTCAAGAAGTGATGGCATGAAAAACATTGTTGGCGAATTTTCTTCCAGCTCCAAACATTAACGCTTAAAGCCAGACCTTCCATTTGATCCCCTCCTTTCAAAAAGGTAGGCTTGCTTCAACAGGAGAAATGATATGATGAGTCTTGATACTCTTTTGGACAAAATGTGGGTCGATTATTGCCAATTAAATCCATCGGCAAAGCGCATTTACGATACTTTCGTCGGTGAAGGCGAAACGGTTATTAATGATCACATTGCTCTTCGTACATTCAACCATCCACGTCTAGGTATTGCTTCACTTGCTAAGCAATTCAAAAAATATGGTTACGTTGAAGCCCCGAATGAATACATCTTCACAGAAAAAAAACTTTACGCGAAACATTTCGAACACTCTGACGAGACAAAGCCAAAAATTTTCATTAGCGAACTTGAGCTTGAAAAAGTATCACCCTTTGTTCGAGAAACAATGACTAAACTGATCGAGAAAATTCCTCAGTCTGTCATCGACAGCGAAACATTCTCAATGTGTGGTCGTCCTTGGGAGATGACCTATTCGTTGTATTCTGATCTTGCAAAGGAAAGCGAGTACGCTTCATGGGTGGCTGCCTATGGTTTCCGTCCCAATCACTTCACAGTCAGCATCAACCACCTTAAAAAGTTCCAAGACATTCGTGAACTGAATGCTTTCTTGAAGTCAAAAGGTGTAACACTAAATGCTTCAGGTGGCGAAGTGAAGGGCACTCAAGCGGACTACCTTGAACAAAGCTCGACGATGGCCTCGGAAATTCCAGTACAATTTTCTGATGGCACTCACAACATCCCGGGCTGTTACTATGAGTTCGCAAAACGTTATCCAATGAGCAACGGCAAGCTCTATCAAGGTTTCGTCGCTAAATCAGCAGATAAAATTTTCGAGAGTACGAACAAAATGAAATAATAAAAAAGGCTCCGTCACGGAGCCTTTTTTTATTTTCAATTTTTAAAATTTCCTTACGCGACTTTTTTGATGAGGTGATGAAGAGTATCTTGATCCACAGGTTGGTCTTCCCAGGTTGGATGAGCCTGTAGAAACGTCGTCACCAACTGTGAATCGAACTGTGTCCCTGAACAGCGTTTGAGCTCTCCGTAAACAACTTCGTTCGGTAAACCTTTACGATAAGCACGAGTTTGCGACATTGCATCATATGTATCTACGACAAGAATAATGCGAGCAAGCAGTGGAATGTCATCTCCCCGTTTTTTATCAGGGTAACCCGTTCCATCGACGCGCTCGTGATGGCCTCGAATACCAGGTAAAATCTCGCTGAAAAACTTGTGAGCCGCCAAAGGCTGAACAATTTCTTCACTTAAAATCGGATGGCTTTTCATCACGGCCAATTCTGCCTCATCGAGCTTTCCCGGCTTTGCGATAATGGACTGGGACACACCCATTTTACCGATGTCATGAAAGAGGCCAGCGAATTCCGCCAGTTTTTGCTCATACTCATTAAGGCCGGAGTCACGGGCAAGCTTACGAGACATCTCACCCACGCGACAACAATGCGCATACGTCACCGGATCGACGATTTTCAATGCCTGCATTAGAGCTTGAGCTGAATCATAAGCCCAGACAGGAATATCTCCCCAGGTTGAAGACATTAGTTCCCCTTTCATTCCCTAATACACTTGTCGGACTCCCACTAAACAAACTTAAACGTGAGCAATCCATTCGCCTCGTCTCGGGACAACTTCAAGTTGACAGCGTCCCTGCCCATTGAAAAACTTTAGTCTAGCGAGGATCACAATGAGACATAAAGGATTTTTGATTTCTTTTGCCACTTTAGCATTAGCCTTCACCTCTTCAGCATTTGCAGATCAAGGCTCGAGTGTAGACCCTAGTCAATTTTGTGACGGGGGTGGCTGCTCTACCCCGATGATCGCAATTGCAAAAGCTTATGGAGAAGGATTTGCTGATTTCGCGCAGAAAGACATCTCGGGTTTTAGTGGGAAATGCTTTCACCTGGATAACATATACGACCCTAATTATGCCCACTATGGCGCTTTCACATTCGCTCATGAGAAAAACCAACTTTTCATCAACGGCATGTTTGGATTTTTCTACGAAGAAGATCCTTACTCGGGATTGTCTGCAGTCGATCTTCGCAGTGCTCTTGAAAAAAATGGATCAAAAGGAACGGCAGGCGTTGTACGCGCCGATCATATTGAGCTGGCTTACATTGAACCTTCTTCGGAAATTCGTTATTGGTATCGCAGTGACAAAATAAAAAAGACTTTGTTCGTGATTGGTCGCCAGATGGCGGCAGGCTCCACGACATCTTTGGTTTTCTGTAAATTGCTTGCCCATTAGGAAAGGAATCTTATGAAGCACGGATGGCTTCTAGCTGCTCTACTCACCTTCACTTGCGCTCTGGCTCAAGCTCAGAAAATTCGTGTGCGCAAAGTGAAAGGCAATCAAGCCCTGGTTGAAATCACTGGCAGCACGTCTTTACGTCAAGGTGCCAGCTACGATCTTATTTCGCCGGATGAATTTGGAGACGAGCAAGAAACGAATAATCGCAAATACGTTATCGGTTTAAATTTTGCCATGACTAACACAAAATCTGATGCGGCAAACTCAGTCAGCACCACGATGATTGATTTTAGAGGACGCTTCGGCTGGAACTTCGGCAACTTTGAATTAGGCCCTGTTTTATCTTATGCAGGAAATATCGCGGATGTTACAGCAACAACCATTAAAGGCGGAGCTTTTGCGGATTGGAATATTATTTCCAATATCCCTGGTGAACCTTTCATCTATGGCCTAGGAGCCGTTGGACAAATTGGTCAATACGACCCCGGTGTGACCTCAACGACAGCGAGCTATAAATATGATTTGATCGAACTTTTCGCAGGTCCTTTTGTAAAGTGGTTCCCTACTGGTGGACCTTATGGCTTCCGACTTGATGTGGGATATTTATATCAAAGACAAAACACTCAATCCCTCGGAAACTTTGTAGTCAGTGGAATGTCGGCCTCTGCTGGAATCTTTGCTTACTTCTAATTTCGAAAAAGCCAACACTTAAAATAAAAAACCCACATCCATTTCAGATATGGGTTTTTCTTTTAGGTTTATGCAAACTTCGCTTATACGAAGCCGTCGGCAATTACCAGTTGAATGAACTTTCGTCGTAACCCCAACCAGCCAATGCTTTTTTGTACATACCTTTCATGAACTTTTGAGCTTGGTATGGTTTCAAACCAAGAGCCGCCGCAGAACGGTTTGTCATGTCTTGCATACCGGAGCTGTCACCAGCTGAAAGGTCTTTCACTGCTGCCAAAGCGTCAGAGAACTGAACACCGAATACAGCCTTGAAAGTTTTGTCCATGTCTTTTTCAGAAGTTGTACCGCGCTCAGCAGCAGCAACCGCCCAAGAATTCAATGCAGTCGCAACTGCAGTGGCTTTGTCTTGTTGGAAACCGTAGTCTTTAACAAGCTTGTCAGCAGCCATTTTCACAAGTTTTTTATTAGCATCAGAATTCAAAGCCGCGAAGTTTGAATCAGAAGCAGAGTTTGAACCTTGTTCGTTGATCGCTTGACCGTAGTTCCCTTGGTAAGTGTTTGCAGAGTAAAGAACTCCGTTTTTACCTAACCAATAAGTTCCGTTTTGAACGTTCTCCCAATAGAAACCAGTTGTACCAACACCGATAGACGTACCGCCCACGTAACCTGCGAATTGACTTACGCTTGCGTAGTATTGGAAGTGGCCCAAATCGTCGTAAACAGCGCCTTGACCGTTAGAATCGAATTTTACATACCAAAGATCGTTTGAACCGTAGCCATACTTGTTGTAGTCAGGATCAGCAGTCACTTTGATTCTTTGACCAGTTGAAGTCGAGAATGTGCAACCTGGAGTTGCTTCTTGAGTTTTACAAACATCGCCGTAAACAGTCTCGTATGGATAATAAAGAACTTGGCCGCCACCGCCGCCGCCTCCATCACCGCCGCCACCGCAGGCTGCGAATCCAGTAACAACTGCTGTCGCCAATAAAGCACGAATAACATTTTTCATTTGTGGTTCCTCCCCCAATTATTCCTGTTTTTAGTAACTTAATTTAACTCTGAGGATTTTATTTCCGCAGAAGTAGTCAAACGAATGGGCCCCTTGTACGCCTTCAAACACCGGAGTGTCTAGTGGACGACATCCCGCAGAAGACTTAAATCTCAAGCGAGCAGGTGACACCAGTTCAACCGCAGTTCCATCCTTTGCAAAAACCGGTACCAACATTTTGACACCACGGCTGAGGCCAGAGGTCTCTGTCGTAAACAATGCTGGTAGCTTCGTTGTCGCATCGCGCGAATCGATGATCGTCAACGGGTTGTAAAGCGCGGTCATAAGACTGTCAGGGAAGAAAGTATAGCGTTCCATACTGGTGCTGAGAACGGCACCTCCCTGAAGGTCATGGTATTCAATTTCCGAGTTCGTTAAAACGAACGCACCCTTGCGCTTCTCGCCCGTGAAGACAGCTCTTACGCGCAGTGCGGAGTCAAATTGGGACCGTTGTGCGCCCAGTTCCTGATCGATCAAATCCCAATTCTTATTATCGAATACCGACAAACGTTGCTGACGATTTAACCCTTCTCCGAACCAGAAGCTACCTGCATATTCATCATTGCTATAATCTAACGATTTCACTTCACCAACGAGAGTATCCAAAATGTTTCTGTACGTGTCGTTATTGGCGAAAAGATTCATCTCCATAAAGTTTTGAACTTGGCCATTCACCACTTCTGCCACGGCAAAGCTATACAAATAAGATGGCTTCGCTTCAGTACCTTGATTTTTCGCAAGCAATACTGGAACACGGCCCGCTGTCGCCTGCTCTTGGCGAGGTTGAATGACATCAATGATTTTGTAGCCCTGATATTCTTCGATGGCTTTTAGCTGATTCTTTTCATCCAGATAATAGAAGCGAACTTTTGAAGCTTCTTTGTTATCAGGATTTTCCCAACGATCACGAAGCGAGCGCGTCTTGGCCGGATCTTTACCGCTGCCGACCCAAGCAGGGCGTTTTGTGTTTCCAACTTTTTGCCAGAACACTTCGAACGGCATTTGCGCCATAACGCTGTCATATTTAAAGCTGTCAATCAGCTTCATTTTATTATCAAAGACATAGAAGCTTGTCGGCGAACTTTTCGCATCGTCGCTTTCGCTGTTGTCTTCAAGAACCCCCAGAACGTAATCACTAATGCCGTCACCGTTCATATCCATACGAGCCATCACCTGCTCGTTGAAATTGTCAGAGTCGCCATCAATACGAATCTTTGTGCCACCGACAGCTGCGTAAGAGTCATTGCCCTTGTTACCTACGAGCCACAGTTGCCATTGATTTTTATTCTGAGAAACTGCCACATACTCGCGAAGCTCTGGATGAGCATCTAAGTTTTGATCCACTGGCATAAACGTTGTGCGCACGCCTACAGGCATATTCGCAACATCCAATGATTTGATATCAGAGGCCTTTGTGTCAGGACCGATGGCGACAGTGACTTCATTTTCAAAAACATAGCGACGTGCCGCCTGGCCGTTCACGCTCACATCAACTGTTAAATCTAGCTCGCTTGGAATACGAGATTGCGAAGGGTCCGACGTATCGTTGATTACCATTGTAACAACGTAGTTTCTTTCCTCGCCCATGTTCCAAGACGCCGGGTATGGTGCTGCCTCTTTAATACCTGTGATCCAAGGACGAACCGCATCTGGATGAGGCTTGATGAATTGCGCATTCATCTTCACTTGAGAAATATCCACGGCCTGCCACTTGTTCACGAACGTGATTTGGTAGCTCAAAGTTTTGCTTTGGCGATCCCATGGAATTTCAGATTTTTCTTTCACAGCAGGTACGATCAACGGCTGTGGTTGAACTTTCAACGAATTCTCCACATCCATATTTCCGGCTAAAGTATATTTTTGATAACTTTCCTTTTCCGGTTTGAGACTTTCAGGTGTCGTATTAGGGAGCCCCTCTAGCAGGTTCATATTGGACTGAAGCGGACGAGCCCCAAGCACCAAACGTGGATAGATTTCTTCAGCTGGAACACCACGCGCCAACATTTCAGCCACAGCGGCTGTTACGAAAGGAGTAGCCTGAGATGTCCCAGACAAGAACTCGTAACCTAAAGTTGAACGGAAACGAACCGGACGGATGCTTTCTGGATATGTACTTAGGATATTCACACCAGGCGCAACGATATCGACGCCACTTCCGTAGTTAGAGAAGTGCGCCATGCCGCCGTCTGGACCGCTGGCGCCTACACAAATCACGTTCTTGTAAGCACAAGGACGAAGAAGTGCGCGAGTCGAGTCATTGCCGGCAGCAGCCACAATGATCACGCCGCGCGCTTGTGCTTCTTGAATAACCTGTCTCATGAAATCAGAATCAACAACTTGGGGCCACCCCATAGAGAAGTTGATCACCTTTGCGCCCGAGCGCATCGCATAGATCACGCCACGAGCAACCATGTCACCAAGACTGCGATTGTATTGTTCCTTACCGTCTTCTGTTGGTGAATCTGTCACAGACAAAGGCTTCATCGGCTCACTGGGTTGAACACCAATCACTTGCACCGGCAAAATTTCGACGTTCTGGCTTAAACCTCTGACTCCGATATTATTATCAGCAATAGCACCAATAATACCCGCTACGTGGGTTCCGTGACCTTGAGTATCATCAAAGTCAGGACGCCCCATGATGTTGGCACCATTCACGCCACCCAACAAGCTCCAACCTTGGCAATCCAAAGGATAACCGTTGTGGTCTTGATCCACTTCAGGATTACTCAGATCCATCCAGATTTTTTCGCAAGTTTTGCGGTCTTTTTCTTTTAGACACGCGTTGAATTTTTCAAGAGCCTTACACTCGGATTCATTGCGATGAATGATTCCTTGAAGATCCGGATGATCTTTCTGAATGCCCGTATCAAGAACCGCCACAAGAATTTTCTTAGGCGCTTTCACAGGTGTTGGCAAATGCACGTCTTCGTGAGCACGTGCCTGAATTTTATAAATATGAAGAGGATCCAAGTCGATAGTTTGCGGAATACCTTGGTTGTTCAAGCCCCACTGCATATCGCCGAATGGATCTGCAGCATAAGCCGTAAACGACAAAGAAACTAAAAGGATTGAAATTCCAAATTTCATCATTGGAAACCTCCTTGCGTGCGATCCAACTCGATCGGAGAGATGCGTGTTTTCGTCGCAAACATGCTGATTAGACCGTTGGCATAATCGATATTCTCTTTAGGATCACCCAATGTGTTCGAGAAGTATTCGATATCGCCATCCTCATCGCCTGTGCGGAAGCCATTGATACGAACAAAGAAGATATAGTTTTCTTGCCCCAAAAACTTCAACAACTGCGGCAATGGGATCTGCTCATCCAAGATGTACAGAACGCCTGTCATCCATTCTGTTTGAAGTTTTTTGTCAGATGGATATTTGGCAGACATGTCCAAAAGTTTTGTTACCCATGGCATCAAACAGTCATAGTAAGTTCCGTTTTGCCAGAATCCACTTGAAGTCTGCGCAGTATTGCCGTTGTGATTTTGCTGCTCACGAGCTTGTTGGCACATGGTATTGAACTTCGCAAGACCCGTATTGTAGTCTCCATTACCAAAAATACTGACAAGGTCGTTGAACATCTCACGATCATTCGCACGAGCACCGTGCCCCAGCTTTTCGCTTAACTTCTGGAACAAACGTCCCAGGAATTTTGCTTTTTCAACAGGTTTGCCGTTTGCATCTGGTTGCAAGATCAAATCACGAATACGATCCAAACCACCTGGCAATACAGATAAATTTGCTGTGATTCTATAGAAGTCCACAGCGGTCACAGTGGAGAACGCCTCCGGCTCGATCAAACGATATGATGCCACCGGAGTTCCTGCGAATTGACCTTGAACATCGTCAATCAATTGCAAGAAGGACTTGCGATTCAAATGCCATCCACCCCATACGTGCTGCAAGATCGCAACAGATGGATATTGTTTTACGTTGGCACTTAGATCAGCTTCTGTTTTTGCCGTACGCCAGTAAGCCTTACCAAATGGAGTGTTCGCAGGATTTGGGTCATTGCTGTCAGCAAGACTGACACGACCTTTTGGCCACCAGTGATTCAAGATGCCAGTAATCCAATCCATCGCAAAACCTAAAAGGTCACGACCGACAAGTTCACCACGTTTGTTCGAGAACAATGTGATCTCTTCATCTTTAGGATCTAGATTTGGAGCATCAGGACTGCGCGGGTAACGGATTTTTAGAAGATGATCTTCATTCAATCCATCCACACGACGAGCCAGGAATCTTGTGCGAAGCTCATTAGTTTTAAGATCATGGTCAATTTCGAACTGCTGGTATTTAAATTTGGAATACAAAAGTTCTGGATCATTCTCTTTGAACAGGGCACGCAAGGTCGGTTTCAAATTCGCACGAGTATCCAAGAACGTCTTAACATACTTGTTATCCGTTTGAGTTAAATCCAACTGATCTGCGAGCTCTGGTTGATAATCGATAACGAATGCATCCGTGTGCAAGTTCGCCATTGTTGTCGTTCCGCGAACACGCAAAAGATTGATGAAGTAGTTCACATCAAGTTCAAGACCAAACGCTGTTGAGCCTTGTGATCTTACATAAACTTGAATACCCTCTTTCGTACGCATAAAGCTTGTTTGACGAAGGATGGCTCGTGAACCGTCTACTCCTAAAGTCACGGTGTTCATAAAATCAAGAGGAGTAATACCGATCAAAGTATCGATAGAGGCCGCCACTTGAGCGTAACCCGCCAAAGCCACTGAATCCGTGATTGTGAAAACCTCACCTTCACGAAGGTCTGTTAGGAATTGATCCAGAGGAATTTTCGCGGGCTTGCCGTCAGTTGTTTTCGCAACCGCAGCACCCGCCTTTGGATCCGGTTCATCCAGAATCGCAGAAATATTGCTCATGAACTTAGGAAGAACTAAATCCTTCCACGGAACTTTCGTTCCTTCCGTAATAGAAAGAAGAGGACGTACGTGAGTGTAATCACGTGTCACGACGATATTTGCACCGCCTACTGGCGAAACCTTAGGAACACCGTCAAGAGCCATGAAGTAACCTAAGTTAGCAGACACGGATAGGTCATCGACCAACTGAATAGCCGCAGAGCTTCCGTAGTATGTGCCTGTCGTAACCTGACGACCGCCATTAATAGAGAAGCCGCCAACGGGTCCACCCCATGCTTCGATCGGCTGATACAAGGGCTCTGTCGGATCATGGAGGATATGATCCCAAATGCGTTGTTGAATTTGTTGACCGCGTTTGGTGTAGAGGTCCGTTGTATTCAAGAGATTCAACTTGTTGTTCAATTGATTGATCGCCGTTTGCACCACAGCGGTGCGACCACGAATACCCAAGTAACGTTGCAGGTCACCGTCTTGGAATGGAGATTCACGATCACCGTGAGCAAAGCGTTGTGGATACCCCGGAGCAAACTCTTTCATCACTTTACCGTGTTGAACAAGTCCTGACGGAGACGAAATATCCAAAGAAGGTCTTGGCCAATTTGCTACATTTTTAAGATTGAACAACTCCAAACCGTTTTCAGCACGGTAGTACAGCTTCGCTAGAACCAAAGGTTCAAGTTCAGCAGGCAACGCTCCTGCTTTTACGATGTCAGAGAAATCTTTCGCCGTCAGAGTTTGCAGACGACGCATCAACCAACGTCCGTCTTCGTAAGTACAGGCCTGGAAAGAAGCCGCTGAAGGATGAGTCAATACGACGTTACCTGAAAGAACCGATCCCAATTTCGGCGAGAAACGGTTCACACTCTCTGGGACGTCAACCAATGTAAATGGTAAGATCAATGCACGGTAGGCACGATATTTTGAATAGCGTTGAACCGCAGGCAATTGATCCGGGAAACTTGGATCTGGAGCAAACCCCCAATGAATATCGAAATACTCATCAGAAGCAGGTTCAAGAACCGCGTCTGAAAAAACCAAGCTGTGGTTCGTTTTATTATCTTCGATGATCCAACCACGGCTCGCCATATCGACGATCATGTTAGTTTCAGCATTAGTCTGGAAAGTCTTCTTTTCGTCTTCGCTTGCAAAGAACACACGCAAGTTTTTATAATATTTTGGCGATTCAACGAAATAGCCTAAACGTCTTAAAAGTGCAGCACGCATCAAAGCTGTGTGAGAATAACGACTCAGACTGAAGCGATAGAATTTTCCCGGATTTTCTACGGATTGAACGCGAGACATGTAAGTAAAGGCTTTAACGATACCAGCTTCTTCAGAAAGGAATTTAACACCATTATTCCCTTGAGGATAAGCACCCGGTTTTTCTTCAACCGCTGGATACGAGCGGTTTTGCCACATCTTATTGTCTTGAGGGTTGTAAAGGCTGAGATCTGTTCCCTGCCCCGCCATAGCTGCGGCTTGGCCGACATCGATAGGAGCTCCGGCGCTTGTAATCAAGTCGGCCGCGGGTTTTTTGACTGAGTTTAAAGGCATGGTCACGCTGTCGGCACTGGCTATTGACAGCACCATTAAACATAAAGCACAGACTAAAACTATACGTAAAGACATCCGGAACCTCGGGTTTTGGTGTCAAAAAAGTCCCATTTGGGCCACGGAGGCCATTCAGCAAGTACTGCGCCAAAAATGGGCATGGCAAATTTGGAATAAATAGATCTTTAAACAATTGTGGAGTACTACAGAGCACAAATGCCCTGATCTCGCAGGGATAGTTTGCAACTTTTACGTGGTTGCTCAGTCTATCTGCAAGCCTGTTTATAGTATTCTACGAGCGCATTTTCGAGTGGACCTCGTTCGTCTTCACTCACGATGAAAGCCCCTAGGGAACCTGTACCGCCAAAAGCACCCATCACATCTGGGGCATAAAATTGCTGATACTTACTGCTGTAGATAAGATTTTGATCAGCCCTAAATTGATTAGAGTCGTAGACTTTAAAAAGGATATTGCCGCTGGAATCTTTAGTGAAAGACTTTACCATCACGACGTGTTGATTCGTTTGATTCACGCGAAGATTTACTAACGTCAGACGCTTACCTGAAATGTTACGAACGAGTTGAGCTGCTGTTTCAGCATTTCTTCCCTCGCCGCGAGAACCAGATCCCACGGCCATTCCAATATTTCCTACACGGAAGAAGTGATAAGCTTGATTCACTTGTACGTCGCCGCGGAAGTTTCTGTGCAGAAAACTGCCTCCTGGAAAACGTTGATTGAGCCCAACCATCAGATCTGTCCAAAGACCTTGACGGCCATAACGATAGTCATCACTTAGAGAATCTTCCGCAACTTTGAAAACGGCAACCTTGGCTGGGCCTTCGCGAAGCTGTTGTGTCTGAAGATTCTCCCCAGGTCTTCCTGGGTACTCATTGGATGAGGCTTCATCTGGGTCAGACCGACGAACCATATTTAAAACTGCAAACGTACGATCGTAAGATCCGTGAGCCTGTGCCTCGTTATAACGAGTCATATATGAAAACATGCGCTGAGTACTAGAAAGAGCCCAACACCCAGCAATCGGAAATCCACCACTAGAGAAAGACCAATTCTGAATAGGCATATTTCGCTTCTGATCGAAGGCATCTTCACGAATTGCGGCATAGATCGCATTCACACCGATTTTGCGACAACTCAGATTACGGACTAAGGAGTCCGTAACCACTTTTGAAGATATACTTACTGTGGCACTAGGTTCGTTTTTTGAAAATGACCATGCATAGGCTTTTTCAACACCTACCAATAAAAAAGAAATGAAACTAAGAACAAACAGCCCAAAAAGTAAAATTGCCCTCATGGAATGCCCTTTCGCCAGCATTCCTGAGAGCAATTTCAAAACCACTCTAAAACATCGTTCAATTCTTTTTCAGATGTTCAGATCTTAGACAGTTGACCTTTTTTAGAAGTTCAAACCAACGCCGACAGTTCCATAAAAGGTGTTCAACTCGGCTTTTTGGTTCTGAACAGAGTCGGTAAACGCATAACGTTTGTAACCGAATCCAGCCTCACCGAACCAATTATCTGTCCACATCACCTTACCGTGGAAGTTCAGAGCCATGGAAGAGTTCAACGTCACGTTACTATCCATCGAGGACGTGTAATAAATGAACTCTACATCCACCCATTTTGGGTGTCTCATAAAATCGAGAACATTAAAAATATCATCCAAAGCCTTCGGCATCGAACGCGCCCAGAAGATACCACCGCCTAACATCGGCGCTTTCAACTGATCAAACTTCACACTCTGGTAAGAGCCCAAAAGACCTACTGATTCGTCACGATTCCACAGACCTGGTGTTAGACGATATTTCAAATCTACCGTCAAAACACTCAATGGAGCTGTGTTTCCTGCTTGATCCACTTTCAACTGATTGAAGGATTGGAAGTACTTCGCAGAAAACCCCCAACGTTGGCGAGAGGCCCAATAATTCGTCCAACCAAAAAGATCTTCAAACCATTGGTTGTAGGCAAGCTCTCCGAGAATGATTAAACCGCTAGAAGATCCAACACCTGACAAACGTGCTGACAACTCGCGAGGAAAACCTTTATAGATTTCGTAATAAGATCTGTAAGTCTTGCCTTCGAAATTTACATTCAAATAAGAGCGATTGATCTGACCACGCTCTGTCGCTTTGAAGCGCCAGTAAAAATGTGCGGGGTCCTTCTCGTCGTTTTCAATTGAATTCTGAGTTGAAGTGACTTCCGAGTTCGGCTGCTTACGACCTTCGAGCTTTATACCATCAATATAGGTTCCATTCGGAGTTCTATTATTAAGAAATAAGCGTGATTGACGACGAGGAATCTCTGAAAGCTCAAGACGTTGCCTGAAGATTCCCCCACCTTGACCTGGCAAAAAGATTTCCGCCTTATCCACCGGCAAAGCCGCAGCCCAGAACTTGCGAGGATCACCGATCGTCGACTCAAAACCGATCATGCGAGTCAACGCTGTATACTGATCAGGATTCAAGATCACCGAGCGACCAATCGGTCTCGTATCGTAGCCAACGATACGCAAAACTTTTGGATTTGCAGTGTCTGCGATATCCATCAATTGAAGCTTGTTAGGCTGAACGATGAACTCGTAGCTTTCGCCTGTCATTAACTCTGCATAAAAACTGACCATGGCATCAGCAGCCACCGGCTTTGTTGCTTGAAGCGCGACTTGTTCGCTGTTCACTAACACGCGTGGCGGAATCGCATCGACGCGAACTTTCCCCATGGATATCGTGTTATTTGCTTTTTTAATCGCGTAACGTGCCGAACAGATTTTTGTAGAATTCTTGCCCTTTTCTTCACTTAAGCAGAAGCGGAAGGACTCGTTGACGTTGGCAAATACGCCTGCTGCTTCGGCATTCAAGATCGCGTATTGCGTTCCAAAGATTCCACTGCGAGCGACATCTTTTGCAGGAACTCCCGCTTTAGTCAGAGATCTCCTCCAGGCATCCAGTTTTTGATTCCAAACTGTGATGTCCGCCGGGGAAATACGCGCATGCCACAAAACAGCTCCTGTCTTAGAAATCATTTCTAGATTTCCATTTGGAACCATTTTGTCGGGCCACTCCATAACGAGAGCCAACTTGCCTGCCTGTCCCGCCGGCAAAACTCTGCTGAGTTGCGAATGAGTTTTTCCCAAAGGCAATAAACTGAAGAAGAAATTTTTGTCACTCATTGTGACGTTGCCGACTCTCAATTGCTTTCCATTTTGCGAAAGATCGTAATCAAGTTCCAAAGGGGGAAGAATAAGTCCGTTATCCAACTGATCGAAGAACAATGGTTTGTTGAACTCTTTTGTAGCCGCTGTTTTAAGCAGTGAGGTTGTAGGAGCTGGCACTTCTTCAGGCGCAGAGGTCGTTACAGGTTCCTGAGAACTTTGAGCAGGTGCTGTTTCTGTAGCTGAAGGTGTTTCTGGAGCTGGCGTTGGATTGACTTCTTGAGCCCGTACCGAAGATCCCAAAAGAATTAAGAGAGACAAAACCAGATGCTGCGCAATATTCACGATGTTACCTCGTCAGTTGCCATAATTTTAGTGAATGCGAGGTTTCGTAACAAGCTAAATTGTTGGACTGTCTGGGATTTTCGGATTATAGCTTAAGTCACAATTAAGCCCGTTTTAGAGCCTGCTTGAAAAGGTCAGATGCAAGGCGCGCCGAGGAAGTTGTCCACCTCGTGCCGCGACCAGAAGCAACGCCGCCAGCTGGTCTTTCCAAGCAGGCTCTAAGGAGTTTTATGTCTTCCGCTCGCACGATTTATCACATGAGAGTTGAACAAATCATCGATCACACCCCCTCTGTCCGCGAATTGGTCCTGAAAACAGAAACCCCCGCAGAGTTTAGCTATAAAGCGGGGCAATTTGTGATGCTGAACGTGCCTCAAGGGGAAGCGAAGCCGATTTTGCGTGCTTACTCCATCGCCTCTGATGACCGCATCAAAAATGGCTTCCGTTTACTTTTCAAATTTGTTGAGAATGGCGTCGCCTCGACGTTCGTGTGGAATCTTAAAGGTGGCGAACTGTTAAACTTCACAGGTCCCTTTGGAAAAGTTTTTTTCCAAGAACCTCCGACAGAACAAATTCTTTTCCTCAATACTGGAACGGGTCTTTCACAGCACATTTGTTATCTACTTTCTAAGAAAGAGCTTTATCCAAAGCTGAAGTATCGCATGTTGTTTGGTGTACGTTCTGAAAAGGACATGTACTACAAACCGGAACTTGATGCCTTGGTGAAAGAGCTTCCCGACTTCAAGTATGAGTTTGTCTTAAGCCGCCCTTCTGAAACTTGGACAGGCAAAAAAGGCTACATCCAAAACTTCCTGTCTGAATACGACTACAAAAATATTCCGACGACATTCTACATGTGTGGTAACGGCGGCATGATCAAGGAAATCAAACATCAATTGATCGAAATTGACGGCATCGACAAATCTCGCATCTGGGCAGAGGCTTTTGACTAAAAATCGCGCCGTTCTTGAATTGATCTTTGCTGGAGTCCTTTGGGGCTTCGGCTTTGTTGCCACAGTCTGGGCCATGGCAGCCTTCACTCCAACAGAGACTTTGGTGTATCGCTTTATCGCAGCAACGGTGATAGGTGAAGTCCTTTATCTCATCATCAAGGGGCCGGCACTTCGCTCTGCCAAAGAAGACTTCCTGCGGGCAATGCCTGCAGGCGCTATTCTAGGTACGATGCTGCTCTTGCAAGCTATCGGTTTGAAATTCACTACGGCTACGAAGAGTGGTTTCATTACAAGTCTCTATGTGATCCTAGTTCCACTTTTCAATGCGTGGTTTTTTAAAAACAAGAGCAGTTGGAAGAACTATGCTTTAGCGGGTGTAGCTTTGCTCGGCACATTCATCTTGATGGATGCAAATTTAAGTGGCATCAACTATGGCGATCTTTGGACTGTGGCCTGCTCGATCCTTGCGGCATTTCATATTATCTATATCGGAAAGATCTCTAACAAAGTCGGCAATGCATTTCGTTTTAACAACTTTCAATCTTTTTGGAGCCTGTTAATTCTGACTCCCCTGCTCTTCATGCAGGATCATGTCACCTGGAGAACTTCAAACACAGAAGCCATTGCCGGACTTTTAGCATTGGGCTTAGGTTCAAGCATTATCGCATTTTACCTTCAGGTTCGCACACAAAGAATTCTATCTGATACTACAGCGAGTATGTTGTTCCTTTTAGAATCACCATTTGCCGCTATTTTTGGTTTTTTTATTTTGAATGAACGCCTGACGGTGTTTCAAACCTCAGGTGCGGTGATTATCATGATTGCTTCGGTTATGCAGATTCTTTGGGACCCTTCCTCAAAGACGCCAGAAATGAAACCGCCACGATAATTGCTCCGACAAGTCCAGTGATCCATTCTGGAATATGCAAGAAGGGATCAGTCAACATAATGACCGACAACACCCCGATGGCATAAAAAGCACCGTGCTCGAGATAAGCAAACTTCGTTAATGCCTCTTTTTCAACAAACATGATCGTCAAACTTCTAACGAAGAAGGCTCCGATACTTAGACCGATCATGATGATGAAAAGATTGTGTGTGATGGCAAATGCACCAACCACGCCATCAAAACTGAAAGAGGCATCCAGCACTTCAAGATAAATAAACATTCCGGCACTGGCGCGATGAATGTCTTTCATTGTATCCTCAGAAGCCTCCATGAAGGATCCGATACCATCGACTGCGACGTAAGTGACTAGACCCGCAAGGCCCGATTTTAAAAATGACAGTGCGTCTTCGTGGCTTGGCAAGAATGCGGAAATTGCAATGAGAATCACAACACTGAAAGCCATTTCGACGGCTTCGACTTTACCTAAAAGACTTGCAGGCTTTTCGAACAATGCAATCCAATGCTCGCTCTTATTTTCATCATAAAAGTAATTAAGCGCCACCATCAACAAGAACGTTCCACCAAAGGCCGCCACTTGCAGATGAGCTGACGTCATCAGTTTCGCATACTCATCAGGATGGAAAGTCGCCATAACAAGCGCATTCCAAGGGTCAATATGAGCCACTACAGCAACGATCAGAAGTGGAAATAACAGACGCATTCCAAAAACAGCGACAATCATCCCCCATGTCAGAAAGCGATGTCGCCATATTTCTGACATATTCTTTAAAATAGAGGCGTTCACGATGGCGTTATCGAAAGACAAGGAAATTTCCAGTACCGCAAGGACGCCCGCGATGAATAATGCTTCAAGAGCTGCTGACGTTGTTCCTCCATAGTAGTGTCCTATGAAAGCTGCAAGCGCCAATCCAAGAATTGAAAAAACAAAAGAGCCTCTGAAGTATTTCATATTCCAATGATGTGCGCCAAACCTAGGGTCTTGTCAAATTTGAAGTCATTCTTTGCGAACTTCGGAGCAATCGTGAGTCTATTTTTATGTGCAGTCATTCCTTCCGCGCCTCATTTCGCTCACCCTGTTTACAGTTTCATTTAACTTCTGTGAACAAAAACAAAAAGCTTCCAGAAACTCTGCATTTCTAAAGTTTGGTAATTCGACTGAAACTTCAGCAGCGCCAGCAAGTCGACACTTTAATGAAAATTCATCGAGCATCTCTGATTGAGAATCAAAATAGCTTTCAAATACTTAACTCAGCTTCACCTCATATTATTCAAGGAAAAATACTTGGTATCACTCTTGCCTTGTTACCAGGAATCGGAGGAATCTATGAGACGCATGATGCAAGCCCTATCAGCACTTTCACTTTGCCTCGCCGCTTGCGATGGTCAAGTGAAGTTCAGCAGCATGGATTTGGGCAGTAAGCAAACCGTCACGGACCCGACGACTCCGACAGTTGATCCTGTCTATAAGAAAACATCTGGTTCTTGCTCGTCAGACAGTTCGACAGCGGTAGTTTCGTGCATGAAGTGCGAAATTCCAGCCGTTCCTCCGGCAGAACCGCCAATGTCTTTAAAAGCAAAACAACTTATGAATATTATGGCGGCCGTATGCCCTATCAATCGTGCTTATTATGGGAATAAATATGCTGCGACAACGATCGCGGATCATTTGGCAAAGTTAAATCGCTGTAGCACCGCTCTTTATCCTGACAGTACGCCTGATGCTGGACAGAATGACGTCGTACAAAGATTGCTGAATAACGACACTGCTTTGCAAAATAAAATGTTTACTGGCTTATGGTATAAGCCACCTTATTCAGACTATTTTGAAACCTATTTCGGTCTTGAAGTCGGTCAAGCCATTCAAGTGTTCTGCGAGCAAAGTGTCGCCAACATCAGCGGCATGCTGGTTCCTTCCTCTACGGCACCAAATCCTTATGGCCCTGTTTGGGAGTATCCAGATCCAATGCCAGATATGTATGTGAAAGCCAACGATTACCGTGATGGTTTGTCAGCCTGTATTTCCTTGAGCAAAACAAGTCCATGGCAAGCTCCACCACCAGTGGCAGCGAAAGCATGTAACTATGAAACCTTGGCCGGAGCCGCAGGTGATCAGATCAACTCACAGGTATCTTCTTGGTTAGCCGCGGGATACACAGTCGGTGCCGACATGGCAACAACAGGAGTCTGCTCATCAGTGAAATCCTTGGACGACATCAAGTCCTACCAAGGAGACATCACCGTGGGGGCTTATATCTGTAAGTAGCTTACTTCGAGGACACCAGCCTACTTCAAAACCGTCTTCAGGAATTTTCCGGTTTCGCTTTCTTTGACTTTCGCAACTTGCTCCGGAGTTCCTGTGGCGACGATACGTCCTCCACCTTTTCCTCCATCAGGCCCCAAGTCGATCACGTGATCGGAGGCCTTGATAACCTCCAAGTTGTGCTCGATGACTAGAACCGTATTGCCTTGGTCTGAAAGCTCTTGGATAAGCTCAACCAACTTACGAACGTCATCAAAGTGAAGACCCGTTGTTGGTTCATCCAAGATATACAAGGTTTTTCCCGTTCCACGACGAGATAATTCTTTAGACAACTTCACACGCTGTGCCTCGCCACCCGACAATGTCGTCGAGCTTTGCCCCAACGTCATGTAGTCCAAACCTACACGATGCAAAGTTTCAAGTTTGCGATGGATTTGACTGTGATTACGGAAGAATTCTAAAGCTTCGCCAACATTCATATCTAGAACGTCAGAAATCGATTTGCCCTTATATTTAATATTTAAAGTTTCACGGTTGTAGCGCTTACCCAAGCACGTATCGCAAGTCACAAACACGTCACTTAAGAAATGCATTTCCACCTTGATCTGCCCATGTCCCATGCACGTTTCACAACGTCCACCTTTAACATTGAAGCTAAAACGGCCCGGTTCATAACCACGCAATTTTGAATCCGGCAAATTCGCAAACAGATCACGAATCATTGGGAACAAGCCGACATACGTCGCCGGCGTTGAACGTGGTGTGCGACCGATCGGTCTTTGATTAATATCAATGACTTTGTCGATCTTATCCAAACCTTCAATTTTTTTGAAAGGCGATGGTTGCGCCATGGCCTTATAAAAATGCTGAGCCAAAATTTTATATAATGTATCAATGATCAGCGTACTTTTTCCAGAGCCGGAAACACCCGTCACTGTCGTGAAGGTTCCCAGAGGAATTTGCAAATCCACGTTTTGCAGATTATTGCCTGTCGCCCCTAAAAGTTTGACGAAATCGCCGTTACCTTTGCGTCGCTCTTTAGGAATTGGAATGCGCACATCACCGGAAAGATAACGACCCGTTAAAGAGTTTGGATTTGCCTCCAATTCTTTCGGCGTTCCCTGGGCCATCATTTCGCCACCAAGGCGACCCGCACGCGGACCTAAATCCACGACAAAGTCAGCGTAGCGAATTGTGTCTTCATCATGTTCCACCAGCAGGATCGTATTTCCGCGATCTTTCAACTCGCCGATAATATCAAGCAAGCGATGGTGATCGCGCGGATGCAAACCAATGCTTGGTTCGTCCATCACATACAAAACACCGATCAATGATGAACCCACTTGCGTCGCCAGACGAATACGCTGCGCTTCTCCACCCGAAAGAGTTCTTGAAGAACGACTGAGTGATAAATACGCCGTCCCCACACGGATCAAATAATCCAATCGGCCCAAAATTTGTTTTACGATTTTTTCGGCAACCAATTGGTCTTTTGAACGCCATTTTAGATCAGCAATCCAATCACGCAATTCACTAGCACTTAAGTCAGATAGTTCTGCGATCGTGCGACCACCCAAGCGAACATTCAAAGCTTCTGGTTTTAAACGAGTGCCATGACAATCAGGGCAATCATTCAGAATCATTTCTTCGCCTTCTTCATCATCTTCGTCAGAAGCTTTTTTGCCTTTGTATTTGTAGATGACTTTATCTAACTTTTTGCCGCCCACTTCACCGTCAGAAAATTGTTCTTCCTCAACCAAGTCGATAGTACCAAGGCCATTACATGTCGGGCACGCCCCACGAGGGTTGTTGAAACTGAAAAGTCGCGGTTCGATTTCTGGGAAGCTGTAACCACACTCAGGACATGCCGAGTGAAGCGAATATGATGTGCGCTCGCCGCTCAAAGTTTCAATGATCACGCGGCCATTTGCCATAGATAAAGCAGTATTGATACTTTCAGACAAACGCGGACGAAGATTGTCTTTCAAAATCAGTTGATCAACAACTAAGTCAATATCATGGGTTTTCGTCTTCGCAAGTTTTGTAGCCTTATCAAGCTCGATCATCTTGCCGTCGACTTTGGCTTTAACAAAACCTTTCTTAGCCCAACGTTGGAATTCCGCTAGAAACTCCCCTTTTTTTCCCGAAGCCATTGGCGCCAAGACATAGAACTTGGCCCCCGCAGATTTTTTCAAAACATCATCGATGATTTGTTGCGGAGTTTGACTTGTCACCGGGATGTGATGAGTTGGACATTCAGGAACACCGACTTTGGCGTAAAGCAGGCGCAGGTAATCGTAAATCTCTGTCACGGTTCCAACAGTTGAACGTGGATTTGTGCTCACCGACTTTTGATCGATAGCGATTGCTGGGGACAAACCGGAAATGGAATCCACTTCTGGTTTTTTAAGTTGTTCAAGGAAGTTTCGTGCGTATGCTGACAAGCTTTCGACGTAACGGCGTTGTCCTTCCGCGTAGACGGTGTCGAATGCCAGCGAAGATTTTCCACTGCCACTTAAGCCCGTGAACACAGTGATTTTATTCCGAGGAATAACGACACTGACGTTCTTCAGATTGTGCTCTTTTGCGCCTTTTACTATGATTCCATCTTCAGTGTGCGACATAAGCCCTCATTCTAGGACGAGGGCAAAAAGTCCACAAGGGACGCCGTACCTTTTTCCGGTGCGTGCAGGTCTACAAGCCCTTGGACTGACAGTCTGGGCAAATACCGTAAAGCTCAAGAATGTGATGGGTCAGTTTAAAGCCAAATTGGTTGGCAACTTTATCTTGAAGACTTTCAATCGCACGGTTTTCGAATTCGCAGATCTTCCCACATTTTACGCACGTTAAATGGTCATGGTGACCTTTGGGAGTCAGTTCGTAACGAGCAGGCAATCCACCCATACGAACTTCAGTCACAAAATGACCTTCCGTCAAAGTGCGAAGGAAACGATAAACCGTGGCAAAACCGATATCTGGATGATCTTTATTGAGTTTCTCGTAAAGTTCTTGAGCTGTGACGTGACGACGACCTTCATGAAGAGTCTTAAGGATCGCCATACGCTGACTTGTGACTTTTAGATTGAGGGCGCGGATGATCTTTTTAAGTTCCGCCTCATCGAAAGAATCGTGATGAATCACAATATCTTCGTCATGTTGGCGCGGCAGAACTGGTACTGATTCTCGACCCATATAAGTCACCTCTGGGGCAGTTATAGGGTCAAGGATAATAGAATGTCACCAATTCTAAGAACTATTATCAATTAGATTTCAAAAACCTCGCAAATTTAGCCCTTTAGAGATGCGGGAAACGGCATTGTGTGGATGCAGGCTCTCGACATGGCTGAATTCAGCCACATAATCGAGGATTTCTCCTTTTTTATCCAAAGCCTCTTTCACTCTGCGAGCCGCGTCTTCACAGAACATCAAGTTTTGCCCGTTGCGAAGGGCAAACTCTTGTTCATCCTCACGTTTTACAGCGCCTTGAACGGCGGTTTGCAGCGCGTCCTCAACCACATCAATCAAATCACCGTAATTGAAGGTTGAGCCCACTTCCACTTTCACACGAGCAAAACTTCTTTGCGCATGTGGAGTCGCTACGATCCCTTGAGTTGTTCCTAACCAAGAATGAATCACGTCGAAATCAACATTCTCATTCGAGAATTGTTGCTTGAAATTATCTTGGATCAATTGACGAGACAACGCTGCAGAAGCTGGGCATGTGCTTGAGTAAGTAACGATCACTTCCACGAAGTATTTTTTGACTCCATTTTCATTGAAAGATGCCAAAACCACGGGGTAAGAGCGCCAAGCTTGGTTCGCGCTCTTCAGAGCTTTGCGCACTAAAGGTGCTTCGAAGTTCACTTGAACTTGGGCTTGAGTGGAAAGGTCTTCGTGAGTTTTCAAAAACTCGTCCGTTGCTGTTCCCAAAAGGCCTAAGCTCATTTCGTTTTTCGTCAAAACATCTTGAGTGATCAAATACAAACGCGACATGTGAATACCGCGAGAGGGTTTCTTATCCAAACTCACCTTCGCATCCACGCGTGCAGGAATACGGTACACACCGTCTTCTTGTTTTAACAAAATCGGAAGCTCGATAGAGCCCATGCCGACCCAGTCAATGGGAGCGAATTTTTCAGATTGAGTTTCTTTAGCTACGTCAGGAAGATTTTTGTTAGTCATGATTGGAGCCTTTTACCGTAAATACCCTGCTGTGACTCTGTTTTTATAGTTTTTACAGCGATTTTGAAATATAACTGATAGCATGAAAAAGCAACTGATCCTCGCCAGCACGTCTAAATACCGACAAGAACTTTTGCATCGTTTAGCTGTGCCTTTTACAGCCCTTGCGCCTTTGATCGACGAGGAAAAAGAGAAAGATCCTAGTCTTGCGCCACGCGCCTTGGCCGAAAAACTAGCGTTCCTCAAAGCTCAAAGCCTGAAAGGCCCGGGTAAAATCGTTATCGGTGGAGATCAGCTTGTGTCTTTTGAGGGCCGTATCATTGGTAAAGCTCATACGACGGAACGCGCCGTAGAACAGCTTCTTTCCATGCAGGGCAAAACTCATGAACTTGTGACGGCGATTTGTATTTTCGACGGAGACAAGGTCCTCCCCTACACTGATATCACACGCATGCATATGAAAAAGCTCAGCCGTGAACAGATCGAACGTTATGTGAGCCTGGACAATCCGATCGACTGTGCTGGCAGTTACAAGATCGAAAAACACGGGATTATGCTATTTGATAAAATTGAAAGTGAAGATTTCACAGCCATCCAAGGTTTGCCCTTGATTGCGCTAAGTAAGTTGTTAGAGAATTGTGATCCGCTTTAAATCGTAAAAAAGAGGTCCACTATGACAGACATTCAAAAGAAACTCTTCGATGCTGCTTGTGTTGCTCAAAAAAGAGCCCACGCCCCTTACAGCCACGCCTTGATTGGCGCTGCGGTTCTGATGGCAGATGGTCAAATTTTTTCTGGATGCAATGTCGAAAATGCCTCTTTCGGTGGGACAGTTTGTGCTGAACGAGTCGCGATTTTCAAAGCTGTCAGCGAAGGTGCTAAGAAAGATATCAAAGAAGTTCTAGTGGTTTCAGACGCTGAAAAGCCATGGCCACCCTGCGGATTCTGCCGCCAAGTAATTGCAGAGTTCGGTTCTGAAAACACACTGATCCACACCGCAAATCTTCAAGGCAAAATGAAAACTTTCAAATTCGCCGATATATTCCCCGAGGCCTTCGGCCCAAGCCATTTGGACTAACCGAACCTCACCTTAAATATCGAACTAAAAAGGGACCCTTGAGGTCCCTTTTCTATTTGTTCTAGTTGAATTTTTCAAAATAGCTGTTGAATTCGCCCTGGCGAGTTGCCAACTGCGCTTGATAATTCCTGGCTTTTTGTAAAGCCGGTGCGAAATCAGCCTGTTTTTTCTGTGACGACAGAATCTGAATAATTTGATCAAACAATTTCAAAGCTTCCGTGCGACGCTGTTCAAGACTGTTAGAATCGACCGCGTTAGAAGATGGCTCCATAGCAAAGTTGATGCGAAGACCATAGTGATCTGACAGTGGATGGCGAGGGGTTCCGCGCATATTGATGCTTCCATCTAAAGGATGTAAATGCGTTGCCGAGCCACCAACGTTCGAAAAGAAAATATAATCAAGAATATGATCGCTCCATAACCAGCTGAGCGGATTATCTTTGCAGTACGTGCAAAGACCTTTTGGATATGTGCCGCCCAAAGTTTCCAACAATGAATCATGCAGACCCATTGTGTACATCATCACGGACCTTTCCAAAGAGTGCTCGTCACCATTGAAGTCACCCGACAGAAGCATTTTCAAATCTTGATGAGCTACACGCCAATCAAGAAGCTCAAGAATTTGTGTTAAACGCACGGCCTGGCTCGTTGGATGAAGGTGCGTATTCATAAAATACAAATCCTCATCGACACCGACAGAAGCCTTTACAATATGGAAAGCTTTCTTAACGTTAAATAGTTCCCGGCCGCGATCTAAAATATTGCCATCGCTATTGACTTTGAAGTCGTGGGTCTCGGTGGAAATGATGTCTCCCATAAACAAAGACATTACGCCGATTTTTTCTTTACGATTGGGATCACTGATATGGTACATGCCGCGAAGAGCATCTTCGACGATGTTGATCTGCTTATCATTCCAAACCTCTTGAAAGTGAATCACATCACAACGAGGACGCCCCTCAAGATCTGCCATCATCCAATCCGTACGCTCTTTCATGTGCAAGGCATAGGCTGGGCCATAGGCATTGAAACTCTGCATGCAAAATCGCGGAGGTCCCGGATCCGCAACAAAAGCCATTTCGGCTTGGGCGGCCCAAGATGTTAAAAGCAATGTCGATGCTATAACGAAGTGCTTAAATGCCATAAGTTCCTCATAGTTTGGGAGACGGACCTCCCCAACGCTGCTTACTTCAATTCTTATGCATAGGAAAAATGAGCCCTAGTTGATCCAATTGGATTTAGACTGTCAAGAGGTTCGACAGGACGACAAATGACTGCTACCGAATTCTTAACGGTGTTCCGGGGAATTTCAGGAATAAATCAAACTTCGACGGAATACCTGCCGCCAAGATGATGCACCTGAATGGACTCAAGAAAGCTTCCACTAGCTAACTTTGTACCTATCTTTTCTTTAAGTAACCTGTGCAAATGCCCATGATCTCGCGGCACCAATGGCTTCAGAATTTTAAAGTCCTCATGGTGGAAGTCGGCTTCGCAGTTTTGCTGACGACGCCATTTAAACTCAATTTTCAGCAGATCAAATTCGGAAGCAGTTAAAGGAAAGGCTTCCATGAAGTGATTGTACTTCATGGATAACTCCTCGGCAGGCATCTGGTGATTCCAAGAAAAAGACCAAGAGCGCTCTTCACGGAACTCCAAACTTATTAATGTCGCACTTTCTTGGACTGCCTTTTCAACAAGACTTAAGCGAGCGATCGCCATAATTTCGGCAAAACTAGCATTTAAGTTGTCATGAGTGGAAATAAAGGGAGCGCTTTCAAGAGCCTCCTTAAGTTCTTTGAGCCACTCATCAACCAACATCAGATTGACGGTCATCCCTGAAAGCGGATTCACTTCTTTAGAAAAACCGACAGCAAGATAAAACAAAAAGCCCCGTCTTTCCGACGAGGCCTTTTGGATGAGAATTCGAATGGGAATTTCTCGAACGAACTGCAACATCTTACTGTTGAAGAGCTTGGGGATTCATCGTGATATTTGAGTTTGCACGGAATTGATTGATCCATGACTCGAACAAACCGTCTGCGCGACGTTTTTGTGTCATTTCCACAGTTGTTGGTTCTATGCTTTTCGCTTCTTCAACTTTCGTCTCTTTAAGCTTCAAAATGTATTTTGTGTTACCGTCACGAACCAAACGTTTCAACAAAGGTTGCGCCTTCGTCAATTCGAAGATCGCTTCGTTAGCAACTTGGCTTGTGATTTTTGGAAAACTGTCAGCACCAATTTCAGTGAAACCAGTTTCTTCCCATGAAGCTTTGATCTCTTTTAGTTTCGCGTTAACAGCGGCTTCGTCGCCTTTTGCCAAAGCGTCATCAAGATCTTTCAATGCAGCTTCCGCTTTCTCTTTCGTCATTGCTTTAGAGATCGCCTCTTGATCGATTTTCACAAATTGAACGTTGATTTTGTTGCTGCGAAGATCTTGAAGCTTCTTCAGTTCAAGCGCAGATGGTTTACCTGCAAGCTCAAACAAGTGACGGATGCGAACATTCGCAATGTCCTTGCGCACTTTATTTTCAAAATCACCCGCAGAAGAGTGAGTAGCTTCCAAATAGCGAGTGTAGAATTCGCGTTGGAATTGGCCATTTTGTTGGAAGAATGGAATATCTTTAACGATAAAATCGCGAACTTCTGCGTCAGTCGCCAAAATGCCTTCTTTTTTTGCAGATTGAGAAACCAATTCGCTGTGCACCAAGTTTTCTAAAGCTTGTTGACGCAATAGTTGACGCTGAGAGCTAAAATCTACAGAAGAACCGAATAAGTTTTGGTAGTACTGCTGAACACGGTTTTCCTCTTGTTGGAAGTCCGCGATAGAGATCAATGTGTTGTTCACGCGAGCGACAGAACCGACACTTCCTCCCAACTTACCTTGATAGCCAAAAAATACGAAAACAAGAATGATGGCACCAAAAAGCACGATCGCCGTCGCGTTCTTCCCAGAGAGTTTTCTTCTCATTGAATCTGCCATACTGTTGCTCATAAAAATTCCTTCCCTCTAAACAAGCTGCGAGCCCGAGTGAAAAGATCAGGCTCAATAATGTCGGCTTCATTACCCAACGATTTTCTTATTTTTTCAAGGGGAAATTGTTGAATTCCTTAACTCTTTTTAATAGCGTTGTGATGTTGGCGTTCGCTGAACGCTCGTGCTGACAGCTTAGGTAGGTGCTATTTGAACTTTTTCAACTTTGATCTCAAGAAACTTGTACTCATTGGAATCGTGCTGGCTTTGCCACTCCTTTCCATTAACATGCAGCAAAGACCGCAAGAGTCCCACTGGTTGGTCAAACCATTCAGTCTTCTAGGTAGCGCCGTGTCCGAAACTTTCTATAGTTTCAGCCATGGAGTTAAAGATACGACCGCAATGTACATAGACTTGATCAATATCAAGAAACAGAGCGCGGATCTGCACAGTGAAAACAACGAGATGCAAGCACGCTTAGAGAAGATGAACGAACTTCTTCTTGAGAACGATCGTCTTCGCGATCTTTTGAACTTCAAACAACAAACGAAAATGGTTTTGACGTCAGCTCAGGTGATTGGCCGTGACTTGGTGATTGATCACAACACTATCACGATCAACAAGGGAACTGTGGATGGCATCAAACCAGGACAAGCTGTTATCACAACAGGCGGTGTGCTTGGTTACATCTTTAAACCAGAACCGTTTACCTCTCATGTGATGTTGATCACAGATCGTTATGCTGTTGTTGACGGTATCGTTCAAAGAACACGCGCCCATGGTATCGTGGAAGGTAAATCACAAAGCAGCTGTGCTTTGAAATATGTGGAAAGAACAGAAGACGTTAAAGAAGGCGACCTTGTTGTCACAGGCGGCCTTGATAACATCTTCCCGAAAGGTTTCCCTGTTGCGATTGTTCAATCCGTTGAAAGAAAGACATTCAGCGTTTCTTTGAAGGTAGATCTTCGCCCTATCGTTGATCCTTATAAAGTAGAAGAGGTGTTTGTTGTCGTAGATGCCGCGAAACAAGATTTCGGTGATAAATATGCACTTCCGGGCACAACGCCAACCGCTGAGGGAACAACTCCTGCAACAGGCTCGGCCCCTGCACCGGGCTCGGCTGTCGCAGTTCCTACGGCTGGCGCATTACCTGCTCCGGTTACAGCAAAACCAAATGAAACAGCGACATCTGCGAAACCAGCTCCTGCCGCAAAGAAAACTTCTGAGGAGAAAAAACAGTGAAATTGCGCTGGAACTTCTTGCTGAATTTTTTAATTCTATTTGCGGTTTTGTTTGTCGTAGCTGGATTTCAAACTACTTTTTGGTTCCAGCTTTTTGGCAACGTCCCCGCTCCACTTTTGTGGTTGAACCTTATTGTGTATGTGACTCTTTATCGCAAACCCGTGCCGGCGATCTTTACGATTTACGCTATGGGCTTTATTCTCCT
>NZ_DASVLT010000053.1:0-13300 GCF_036384735.1 Bdellovibrio sp.
CGAAGACATCGTAACTATACGTGGGACTACTTGTTCCCGCCATGTTGGCTGACTTAAGCTTTCCAAGTGCATCGTAGGTAAAAGTGTTGGCTGTCGTTGACGTCAATTGCACATTCGTCAAATCGCCATTGGCATTATAGCTATATGTTTTGCCATTAAACGCAGTCATACGATCTTGATCATCATAAGAAGCTGTGAAGCTAGATCCAGCAATCGATCCGCTGGTTCTATTGCCATTCGAATCATAGGTGTAAGAGCTGTAAGCAGCACTATTCTTCAACACTTGAGTTAAACGACCATTGCTATCATAAGTGTAGTCATAGACATCAGTTGTTCCTTGAATCGTTTCAGACTTTGAAGAAATTCTTCCAAGTAGGTCTCTCGTCAAAGTATACGAATAAAGAGTCGTCGGCGAACCCGATGTTGGTGTGTATGTCGCCGTATATGTGACAAGGTCGCCATAGGTGTCGTAAGTACGAACATCCGAAATTTTTCCAAGAGTTGTCGTGCTCAATCTTCCGGAAGGATATTCATAGGTGAGGGTCATATCACCAATTTGTGTTGGCTGATCGTCTCCATTATATGTGTAATTCCGAACATAGGTTGTACCAGATGATTTCCCCTGAAGAGTTCTTGAACTCACTCTGTGATAAGCATCATAGGCTAACGTCACCTTACCCCAAAGCGTAGCTGTTGAAGTCTGGCGCTGAGCATCTGTCGCCATGTTATACCCATACCATGACATTGTATCATTAAAGTCATCTTCCGAAGAGACGACATCATATTGATCCGAATTGGATTTATAGGTGAACGTCGCCGTACCACCAGAAGTTACACGGCTTGATAGTAGGCCCGTCGTCGAATCGTAATTCAATGTAACTGTGTCCGTGGTCGGTCTTGTAATCTGCGTAAGCTGTTTATCAAGATTATATGTGAAAGACGTATTCACAACAGAAACACCCGTCAGCGCCGGAGGCTCATAGGCAGATAGCAAATCCATCGCATTAAAGGTCATGACATGCGCTGGTCTGCTTGGCGGAGTCACTTGGGTCAAACGACCATTGTGATCATACGCAAACGATGAAACTCGCAAATCAGGATACGTCACCGACGTTACACGACCAGCCAAGTCGTACGCGTAGGCAGTTGCATTGCTTAAGACATCAGTAATTGAACTCAATAAGCCAGCACTATTGTAAGCATAAGTCATTGTCTTATGTGTACCTTGAGTCGTTTGGGAGATGCGGCCATGAGTATCGTAAGAAATTGAGTGAGCGGTATCGCCGCCCACCTGAAAGCTGGAAGGCAATTCGTAAGAATTATAAACAGTCGTAGCTGTCGCACCTTCCGGAGTTGTAACTACCGATGTACTTGTTGCCGCCGTGAACACTTGAGTCGTCGTCTTAGAGTTCATCGTCGAGGAATTAGTCAACGTCGTGAACTGGAAAGGATCTGTTACTCCGACTGGATAAACTACACTTTGGGTAAATGTTTGAACGCGATCAACAGAGTTGATTGTCAAATCCTCTTGAGATGATCGTTTATAAATTGCACCGAATCGCTCATCTGCTGCCATTGTATTTGAAACAGTTTGAATTGAGGATGAATTCGAAAATGTACTGCCTTCTGCAGACGTCGTATGTAACCCCCACGGCGTCACTGAACTTGCTGAACTATTGCCTGTCGTAAGATTCTGGCTTGCCGAGTAAGTCGAAGTCCTTCCAAGGGCGGAAGATTTACTTAGCACTGAAGCTGATGAATCACGAACCAACTGCCAGAAGTTACCCGCGGCTCCTTCATCTTTAGTCAAAAGACCATCTGAATCATACGTGAATGTAGAGGTTTCACTTTCAGGCGTAGTAAATGTCGCCATTAAGTCGGTACCGGACTGATATGTGAATGAATAGCTTTCGCTATTAGGATTTGTCACACTCGAAACCAGACCGTTGGTGCCAATTGCAATCGTCGTAACTTGCCCATAAGGGCCTGTTATACTTTGAAGATTTCCGCTGGAATCACGAGTCAAAGTAATAACGTTGCTAAATGCATCTGTGATTGTCACAAGTCGATCATTCGAATCGTATCCAAACGTGTACTTAGTTGCGCCGGTTAAGAATGTCTTTGTCTCAAGATGTTTGCCGTTTGAATCGAAAATGTAAACCTCAGATCCACCGGCATCAACCACCATCAAGTTGCCACTACTGAGAGTAGTGTATCCCGTAGGATATGCCGAACCAGAACCTAAAAACAACATCCCCTGAGAGGACGAATAAAAGTGCTGTGAAGAAACCGTCAGACCATTACTTCCAAAATAATTTTGAGCTGGAAGAGTTCTTCCAGAATAAGAACTAGCATACAAAGTAGTGTAGTATAGATCTACATTCGTACCCACGACCGGTATTTTCTCACCTACGGTCTGATTGTGAACACTGATTATAGATCCCGACTCAGTTTCAGGACACACAAGATTCGCGGTCCTCACATTAACGACAAAATTAACGACAATATTATATGAGCCACTGTCCGTTACATTTCCATTCGAATCTTTAGTAATATAAGAAATCGGAGTCGTTGTCGTGACGCTAAAACTACCGGGGTGCGTGGCCGTGAACATAAAGCCAAACCCACAATCCTCAGCAAAACCAGAAATTACCATTCCATCACAACTACTTTGTGTTGCCGAGTAGCTGGCTTGCGACGATCCACTGACTACAGTTGTTCCCACTGTAATGCTACTGTCATAGCTCCCTGGTGAAAGAGTCAAAGTATAATGCGTGCCCAAGGCATTACCTAGGCTCACACTTGCCGGGTTCGCCGTATATATATCACGATTTGAATATTTCTTGTCTGCTCTATTACCACTGAATGATAATTCGCCTCTGCCTGCTTCAAAAGTATAAACTTGAGTGGTGGAATTAACAGGCTTCGCACTGACTAATTGACTTGATGAGAGCAATAGCAATCCCAAGCATGTTCGCAATACATACTTCATACTTACCTCTAATTATTTTTTCAGGAATTTAGCAAGAGCTATGTCAATGAGGCCCTCTCTTCCGAAAAAGCCTCACAAACAACTTTCAGTTAACAATTTTAGAAAGATGATTTTAAACCGTGCAAGTTATTTTTATAAACTAGACCATGTTAATATACTTATTTTTGTTTTTACCGCTAAGTATATTTTGAATATGGTAATTGAATACTTACTAAATTATCTCGCAGCCGAGTTCATCAACGATTCAATTTTTTGAAGCTGATCTTCTTCTGCACGAAGACGCACTTGAATATGCTCAGGCACTTGTCCTTCTTTCAAAGTGCCAAGTCCTTGCACGTGATAGCGAATTTCACTAAGACGTTTATGCACTTTATCTTTCGCCCACTGCATAGCTGTCACTGATAAGAATTCCAGACGGAACCATACTGTTGAAATGTATTTTGGATCTTGCATCTCTTCCGGTTTGCGAGCAGCAGCGAAGTGTCCCCACACCATTTGTGCAATGAACTGACAAACCAAAATAACAATGAACAACATCACAAACTGCAAACTCTTGTCTTGGAAAGAGGCCATTCCACTAGAGTATCCCATATACAAAGTTTCGCGAACAGCACCTGCTAAGAACAACCCGAGAATAGCTCCTAAAGAAGAAACCATGGCGAACTCTTGGCCAAGACGTTTGCAATCTTGATTTAATCCACGAGTGTGCCACCAGAAAAGAATCATGCGGCCTACACGTTCACCTGCAATCAATCCTAAGGCTCCATTCAGTGAAAGTAGGTTCGTGAAAAGCAACCCCAATGCTAAGGCGAAAGTCCAAAACTCCATTTGTACGAGCAAGCTGATGACGACTCCCGCAAAGAAAAGGCCCATGACTGAAGGAAAGCGACCGTCAGCCAAGAAGAATACGAAATCACTCTCTCCCAACGTAGATTGTAAGATGCTGGCATTGCGAAGCATGATTTCGCTACCGAACAAAAATAAACCTGTAAAGAAGATCCATTTCAAAACGCGATCTACTTTGGGCGTGATAAACGCCGATAGGAACATCACTGAACAAATTCCTAAAAGCAAAAGACCGTTAAAGCTCATGAACAAACAACCCAGAATTAAAACCCACCACACACCGATGGTGCTTAAACACATCACCAAGGCCGCTGGTTGCAAACCCAAGATGCGCAAATTGAACAAAGCCATTCCCGCATACAAGGATTTTTGCGGCGACGCCTCAAGCACAACCACATCAAGGGCACGGATAAAGACGGTTTTCAAATTGCCTTCAAGGCCTTTTTCAAAGAACTTTCTTTGAAGCTTCGCCAAAACTTCTGCAGCGTACTTTTGCGAGTAAGCCAAGCCCACCATCATCAAAACAAAACTACCCAACCACATAAGAATCATAACGAACGACCTTTCCCTCAAAGGAATGAATCACACCCGGCAGTAATTCTTCAGCCTTCATTGGTCGTTTTACAACGACACGACGAACAGGCCAGCTTAAAGCCTCTTTCAAAACTAAAGAGGCATCTTCGTCATGACCGACAAGATCACGGAAGACCACCATCTCTTGCTTAGGCAAGGCGGATTTCTTTTTATGCGGGTACATAGGATCAAAATAGATAGAATCAATTTCAAACTGACCTTTGTGCTCTTGCAGGAACTGAAGACTGTCAGCGAAATACAACTGATAAGATTTTAAATATTCTTTTTCGGTCCTTTTAAAGGCTTCCGTCAATAGAGCATATAAAACAGGAGAACGTTCAACACCGGTCACTTGGAAACCCAATTGCATTAAGAAAACGCTATCGATTCCCATGCCCACAGAAAGATCCAAAACCTTACGGCAGCCTTTGGCATAACCCAAGGCTTTAGCGATCAGCTCGTTCTTACCTTGGTGGCCACGGCGTTGATAATCGAGATGGTTTTTATCAAAATCAATTTCTAAGGTGCGCTTTTCAGCGTCGCGAACAAAGACACGTTCGCCTTCCACGTGAAAGTGGAAAAAGAAGTCTTTGGTATCAGCAGGATTTATCGGGCATTTAAAGAATTCCGACCAGCGCAGGGCTTTTGCCATCCCCGCCTCGTCCGAAAGAATACAGATTTTCTTAGAGTCTAAGTGAGCAGATACCACAAGCACTCGAAGACCCAAAGGCCGATGGTTATAAGGAACAAAGTCAAACCGTGCCTATAAACCTGACGAAGCTCGCTGCCTACAGGGCTTGAAATGTTTTTTAATTTCGAAATGAAGCTTGAAGAAACTAAGAGCACAACAACTGAAAGATAGAAGCCCCAGTAAACACCAGCGAAGAAATAGTGATATGCCAAATTCATCGCAACAAATGCCAGCCACCAGAACGCTAAGAATCTGCGTGCGCTATCAAAACCCAACCAGTTGATTGTGTTTGTAAACCCCGCCTGGCTGCTTGCTAAAATATTTTTGAAGTTCTTCAAATGAACAACGAACAAAACACCCCAACCCCAAACGCAACCCAGCCAAAAACTTTCTGGGTCATAGTCAGCACCCATTGAAAGCTGATAGCCGATTGTTAGAAGAGGTCCGAAAAGAAGGAACAGAGCAACCTCTCCGCCGATTTGATATTTGAAAGAGTTTTGCTTTTTAAACTGCGCCCACAAACCCACTCCTACAGCGACGACCATCACGATAGAAACTTGAGGGAAAGCAAAGATTACTGGCACCGAACACACAAGGGACAAAATCAAAAATAATGTTGAGAAATTCTTAACTTGAATCGCTGACAGCCAACCGTTCTGAATGGAACGACTGCCGCTGTTTTCAAAAATGCGATCAATGCCTTTGATATGATCTAAGAAATCATTGCGAAGGTTGACCGAGATAAATCCAAAGATCAAACCCACCGTGGAAATCACTGTCACTAAAGAATCGCGAATGGTGCGGTCCACGATATTTTTTGTCAGGATCAAAAACAGAGGAACTAAAAGCAAAAGAAAGCTGCGAACTTTCAAAGCTTTGACCATCACCACTGTCCACGGAGGACGCTCCACTTCGCTGAGAGGAACAATCTTGAAAGTCACCGTCTCTGAAGACGAATTCACATTCAACGATTGCACCGGCAAAGCTCTTTTATCGGAAGAAAATGTTCCCAATAAATAAGACTCAAATTCCGGAGAATTCTTGGAAAGAGTGACGAACTGGCTGCTCACTAAGGTTTCCTTCTCCAGTACAAGATCTCTGTCAAAGGACGAAGTTGGTCGATCAACTTTTCCTCACCTGGCTTCAGATGTTTCTTCAATCTTTCCAAGTGGTGATCGTACATTTTGATCAGGCCCTCGTTCATCTTGTCGAACTCTGCAAGTTTTGCATCGAACTGTGCTTTACCACCGATGCTTGCATAGTATTCTTCAAGGTTTTTGCTTTTCACGATTTGATCGATCTCTTGACGAGTGCGACCACGACACACGAAAGCCCCGAATGAATTCAAATAGCCTGATTTCAAATCACCAAGGATCGCTTTGCCTTCGTCGTTACGAATATCGTAATCAAGTAGGTCATCGCTGCGTTGGAACAGTTGGCCCAGCAATGTGCCCATCTCTTCCAAAATCTGATGAAGTTCTTCATCATAGCGTTCTTGCGCAATGAAGGGCGCACGAATACACCATTTGAACAAACTTGCCGTTTTCAAATTATGAATACGATCCAATTGCTCAAGAGTCACAAAGAAGTCGCCGACAACAGAATCCTGCAACCACTCCCCTTCAAGAAGATCGGAAATCACTTCCGCTGTGTACTGAACAAGTTTGATGTTGCCGTAACCAGAAAGATTCACCATCACACGAGCGAGCAAGTAATCACCCGCAAGCACTGCGTACTCGGGAGTGTACTTCAACCACGCCGCCGTTTTTCCACGACGCATATTCGAGCGATCAATCAAATCATCATGAAGCAAAGAAGCGTTGTGAATGAACTCGATTGTTTGCGCAAGAACGTGTTCGGCTTTTCCATCCAAAGAAAGATTGGAAGCCATCATGCGAATCAATTTTGCGCGGAAGCCTTTACCGCCAGAAAAAAGATCATCGTAAAGCTTGTTCAGCTTGGGTAAATAGGCAGGGAAATCCCTGGAATCATAGACTTTCAGATCAATGACGTTGCGCGACAATGATGGCTCCTCGGTGTGACGTAAAATTGTCCAGTTATGTGCTTGCTGTCAAGGGAGTTGAGGCCTTAAAGTTCGAGACATTATGAATCAAGTCTTTAAAACGAAGAAGACCCTGACTTTCAGGGAAGCAGACCCCGCTAGAATCATGTTTTTCGGGAATATTTTCGGCTTTGCCCACGATGCTTTCGAGCAATTTATTTTGGACGCTGGCTATACTTGGAAAGAGTATTTCCAAGACCCCAACTATGCGATTCCCTTGCGCCAGACAGAAGCAAACTATCTCGCCCCCTTCTTTCCGGGTGAAACTTACGATATTGCGGTTACTGTTGCTAGTTTTGGCGAGACTTCCTTCAAAATGAAATACGTCTTTGGTCAGAATGGAAAGACCCATGCGGTTGTGACAATGGTTCACTCTGTTCTGAATATTAAAACCAAGCAAAAAGCAGCGATTCCTGATACCATGAAAGCTCGTCTGGAAAAATACTTGGAAGCCGTAGGAGCAAACTCTTAATGGAAGATTTCAAATTCACTGGCAAAGAATGGTGGCGTGAAGGTGTGCGCTTCGAATGCACAGGCTCTGGCAAATGCTGCACGTCCCACGGAGAGTTCGGTTTCGTTTATTTGAATTTGGAAGACCGTCAACGTTTTGCCAAACATATGGGAATCTCGACATCGCAATTTACAAAAAAATATTGCGAAAAAACCGGCGGCATTTGGCATTTGAAAGAAGATCCAAAAAATCCAGACTGCATGTTCTTAGTAAACGGAAAATCATGCGGTCAGTATGAAGCTCGCCCAACACAGTGTCGCACATGGCCGTTCTGGCCTGAAGTCATGAATGCAAAATCATGGGCTAAAGACGTCAAAGCCTTCTGTCCTGGCGTCGGTCATGGCCCTGTGATCCCCGCTGAAAAAATTGAAAAGCAATTGCGCGAACAAATCGAAAGCGAAAAAGGATGGGGAAAATAATCAGCCAAACCCCATTCCCTTTTTATTTTTTCTTTATTTAGATATTCGTACATTTCCAAATTCGCTCGAATGCAATCTTCGTAAATCAAGTTGAGCCGTTCAAACGTTCAAAAAATTGACGTAAAATTCGAAAGTCCAGGATTTTAACATTTGGTAAATTCCCCTCGAAAATATGGAAATTTCGGTCCACCATTTTACGGTGGAGGCTTTTTCTATGAACTTCTTATTTCGCGTTTTTGTTTGTGCTTTGTTAACTTCATCGTTTCTGACCGCATGCTCTTCCTCATCTTCAAGCTCATCATCAGCATCCGAAGACACCTCGGCCAGTGGTGCCGCTGCAAGTTCAGTGGGCGGAGCCCTCGCTTCGAGTGACTCTTCGAGCACGGTTTCTGAATATCAGCACAAAACATTCATGGATCTTTTAATCCCGAAAGCCCTTGCTACCAATTCGTGCCCAACGATTGCAGCAGGTGGAACAGGATGTGCGGCTAATGGTAACGATGTCGATTTAACTTACTCGGCATGCAGCTTCGGATCTTCAAGCGCTACCTGGAGCGGCACGCTTGAAGTATCCTTGATTAACGGAGGCGCCATCACTTGCGGCACATTCCCAGATCGCGCGGGCTCCCGTCTTGCAAATAACGATGGCATTCTTCGTCAGTTTGTTTCCAGCGGAAGTCCTGGCACAGCAACTCGTACGAATTCACGCGGCACTATTGTGACAATTGATCACGCTAGTGCAAATCTTGCGAACTTCGATACAGGAACGACAATCTCAGCAAATATTGGCTCTGGTTACGGTTCGAAGGTTGTTTTCGACGGATCAGGCGGTCGTAAAGAGGTTCAAGTTCGACAAAGAGTTTATACTTCAAGTTACGATCATTCTATCGACGCGGATTTAACATTGTCGGAATCATCAGGGACTCGCACAATTACTGGTGGGACCGTGAAGGTCTACCACAATAAACTTCGTGTCGTCGGAACTTCTACATTCACGAACGTGGTTTACAACCAACAATGCTGTACTCCCGTTAGCGGTACGATCACAACATCCTTTGCCGCTGGCGCCCACGTCTCTCCAACAGTCATAGGATCAGCTGCTGTTGGCAAATCTGAAACTTTGACGTTTACAGGTTGTGGCACTGCCACGTTAACAAATACATCGGGCACGACTGCCGATGTAACTTTGAACAACTGTCTCTAATCTGAAAATTTTCACCTCTCGCATTTCCAAAAAGGGACCGCTAAACCTGTGGTCCTTTTTTTACATCTCAACTTGAGACACATATCTTACATCGGTCATAAGACTGTTAAGATTCTCATTCTGAATCTTAAGGTGGCCTAGTCATCTGACGAAAAGTACGGAATGAGGAACGTGGGCTCACGCATTCTATTTTCATTATTTCTTTTAAGCCTTGCGGCGTTGACGGCGTGTAACGACCCTGACGTCTCTGTTGGTACTTTAGGGAAAAAACTTTCTGCGCCGGTGATCTCTGGCACGAGCCCCTTCGATCAAAATTTCGATACCAATAACTACGTTCACATCACAGGAACTTGTGACAACCGTGTAGGTGATTTGTCTATCAGTTTTGTCTTAAGTGACACCTCAGGAGCAGCCACGACATCAGCAGCCACCGCTGCCACGATTGCTGCAGCAGCGGCTTGGCATACTCCTCCGTCAAGCCCGAATGTTTCAAATACGACTTTATCAACGACACTTATTAACGATACGAATTGCGCAGATGGATCTTTCGACTTTTATTTAACGAAAGGCGATATCAATTCATTGTGGGGGTTTGATCCAAATAGCACTTCTATTTCCGTAGAAGAAATTCAAATGAAGGGCGCCACAGCCATTGGTGACACCAAGGTCTTGACTTTGATTGATCCTCATAGTGGCAGCAACATCGTGGCCTCTAAAATTACTATAGAAAAGCAATGGCCTCGAGGATTTGCCGGCTCAGACCGCTGCGAGTCTTTCAATGTTTATCTTACTGATAGCAACGGTAACTATGCCACCTCTTCGACGGCTGTCAGCTTCTCGGTTTCTGAAGCCATTGGCAACGGAACCGCTTCGAATCTTTTTGCATACAGCACTTGGGATGACTGCAACAACTATATGACAATAGCAGGCGTGCAAACATTCTCGATCCCTGCCGGATCAAATAGTGCACAGATCATCGTAAGAATGCCAGCGGACTCTGCTGATTTTAATCAAACGTTCTCGTTAAAGGCTGCATCTTCAGGTTTGACCTCAGCGGCGGCTGAAACATTTATTCTGCGCGACGGTTCGTCGACGTCTTTGCATTGGGTGGCTCGCGATCCGAATATGGCCATCCGCCCTCACAAAGATATCTGTTATGCTTTGAATTTTAATCGTTATCTTTACACGGGCTCACTGGATTCATCTGCTGGCGGCGGTGTCACGTTCTCTTTGAACCCAGGCAATACGAATTTGAAATTCTATTCAGACAGCAGCTGCGCAAGCAACATTTCAAGTTTAACGTTTGGAACCAGCTCCGCGACAGCCAATGCCTATGTGAAATATAACTCTACTGGCAATGAATCCGGTGACTCTCTTCGCATCAACGTCACAATGACTTCGACAGCGACAGGGTATGACTTTGCTCCATTTTATATTGATGTAGACACGAGCAGCAGTGCGACTGTGACACAGCTTCAGTTGATGGGACCTAATGAGGTGATCCGTGACCAGTGTACGGCTTATATGGTTTCGCGCGATAACAGTCATTATTCACCGATTCCCGACACTTCAGCTTTATCCATTACAATGAGTTCAACAGTTTCAGGTGCATCGTTTTACACCGACTCTAGTTGCGCCAGCACCGCTCAAACAAATTTCACAATCAACGCCGGCGAAGAGTCTGTGATCTTATACTTCAAGACATCCGATTCGAATGCGACAGCAGGCACTTACAATATGGTCGCAGCAGCCACCGGTCTGACGAGTGCCAACCAAAGCTTTACTTTAAAATTACTAGGCAATCATGTGTCATTCAATCCAACGGCTAGCGTAACTGTGGGCACGTGTGTGCCTGTTCGAGTTTACCCAATGGATAATGTGGGACTGGTTCCGGCCTCTGGAAATATTGGCTTCTCTTACACTATTACTTCGACAGCTCAAGGCGCATTCTATACGGATGCAAGCTGTTCAAATCAAATCGCCACTGGAACTACTGCAACCTTAAGTCCTTATGATTCGAATGCCTATATGATTTATACGATGACCACTGACAATAGTGCCGCCACGTACTTTACATTCCAGGCAACGGTCACCCTCGGAAATTCGACGTCGACCAATAGTTACAATATGACGATTCAGCGCTAGATCTTCGATTTCAAGAGCTTTAAAAGCTCTTCGCGGTCTTTCTCTGGATGGACCGTGAAGGTTTCTGTGTCGCCTTCGACGCTCGCGAACGTTACGGCTTGAGTTTCGTCGATGCAAACATCCAGACAGCTTGAAGTCACGATGCGGATCTTTGAAAGATCGCCGCTTTCTTTGAAACTTTTCTTAAGGAATGTTTTGAGATTTTCCCCCGCGTTGCCCTCTTCTTGCAACGAAGATGCTGAAATAGATTTCGAGCATTTTGTGCAGACAAGAACGACGGCTTCTGACCACGGTGTCTCTTCTTTTTTTAACATAGCGTTCTCCTTAGTGCACTCCACTGAATTTTCCCCAGATCTGTGCGGGGAATTTCACTCACAAAGTGGATCTTTCTAATTTTTTCATACGGCAGAACTTTTTCTCCATATGAATCAGCAATCTTTTCTGCAGACTCTTGGCTTAAAGTCGTAGCCATATGAATCTCAGCCCCCAAGCGTTCGGAGGGCATATCCAACAAAGTAATATGTAACGGCCAATGAGGATTCAATTCAAGAGCGGTCTGCTCAAGCATGGCCCGAAGTCTTGCGACATTCGTTCCCTCGCCCCCGATTTTGACATAGTCCTTGCTACGACCCAATATTTTAAGTGCCTTACCATGAACTTCGCCACGATCTTCCGAAGTGAACCAACCTTTAATCTTTGGGTCCCAATGGCGAACTCCCTCTTCCGAATTTTGCGCATAGCAAGTGAAAAGCGACAATGCCTGTAACTCAAGAAAGCCTTCTTCAGAGGTTCTTGCCTGTGCATGACTTAACAATTCAATTTCTGGATATTCTAACGATTCAAGGGATTGCAAAGATGCCGTGGCGATTTGTGAGGCTGTTTCCGTCATGCCGTAACTAGGAAGAACAGGCCACCCTAATTTGCGAGCCTGTTCAAACAGCGGAAGATCGAAAACTCCCCCACCGACGACAATTGCGCGCATCGATTTCGGAGCCTTAAGATTATTGGCGACCAAGTCATACACTTGTGTTGGAACCAACGCTGAAAGAGTACAGCCTTCGTCCATTAATATTTTATAGAAATGATGAACGTCCCACTTGTTATCTTTCAATGCGTTCACAACACGGGAACCCGCCAGCTCAGCCCGAATTTCAATTCCCAAGCCACCGACGTGGAAATGCGGAAGCACCTGAGTCCATACGTCTGTCACTGTCGCTTGCAAGTGGCCATTCACTGCCGCGGCAGAAGCCATCAATGCCTTCTTTGATAAAGCCACAAGTTTTGTTGCACCGACAGAGTCTGCAGTAGAACCTGACGTTGCAATCCATACGTGATTTTTCAAACCAAGTTCATTTTGTACTGTTTCTGCTAATGAATATAATTTGTCATAGTCCGCTTTAGGAAAGCGCGGATTAAGAAGGATCACATTTTCTTCCGACGATAAGTTTATCGGAGCTTTATGTGATGCCATGACATTTCCTTTAAAAGCTCATCGAAGCCCACACCCGTCCCTTTAACTCGACGAATGAAAGGACCTTTCACATCAAGCTCGGCAGAGAAACGATCCATCTGATACAAGCGATGGGTCAGACACCCTGCTTGTAAAATCAAATCGCCGTGAGCTTTTTTAAGCTCCATCGCGACCGTGATGGCGTGAGCCACGCCGACTGGATGATCCATATAGCTTGTGACAGTCGCTTTCAATCCACGCTCTTGGCAATGATAAATCGCCGCATCGACATCCATCTTTGCAGGCTTAATCACGATCACATCAAAAGGATTTTCTTTCAGCTGATCCCAACGAACTTTATGGTATTGATTGTCGATAGCGATGGGAGCAAGTTTTTTGGCTTCAAG
>NZ_DASVLT010000054.1:0-11550 GCF_036384735.1 Bdellovibrio sp.
CGAAATATGTGACAGGTGTTGGCGGTATTTTCGGCGGAGGTCATGCCTCGACAATCATCGGCAGAAAAAGCATTGGTGGCGTTTGTCATTATTTGGTTAGGAATTCTTGGGGAACCACATGCGCCTACAAAGATAGTATCATTTGTGAGAAAAGTCAGGGCGCTTACTGGGTTTCTAAAGACACTATGAACCTCATGGCGACGAAAGTTCTTTGGATTAAATAGCGCCCGCAAGAAAGTGTCTAAGGTTTAGACGAAAGTGGTCTGCCCGAGAAATTTGTGCAGCCCTCTTTGCGAAATGGAACAGCTTTGCTATAGTGCTTGAGTTTTAGAGGGTATTTGCATGAGCGAAGAGTCTCGTAAGGGACAATTAGATTTAGGAATCAATCGTCAGCCAGAGAGGGATCGTAATTTCCATCTGGGCGGGCGCAGTTTCTATTTCTTCGACTTCGACGACAATATTGCTTTCCTAACAACTCCTTTGATTCTCTTCCATAAAGACACCCGCGAAGAAGTGATGATTTCTAGTGGGGATTTTGCTCAACATCATCAAGCAATCGGCAAGTCGGGTCTTTATGCAGACTATGCGATGGATTTTTGTGATTCTACAGGTACATTCAGAAACTTCCGCGACGTTGATTTAACAGAGATCGAAAAACTAAGTGGTAAAAATCAAACCTTCGTTCAAGACGTGGCTGAAGCATTGGGCTTTCCGGACTTCCAATGGAAAGGCCCGTCTTGGGAATGTTTCTATCATGCGACGTTTAATCAACGTCCTTTGTCAGTTATTACAGCTCGTGGTCATCATCCCGATACGATCAAAGAGGGTATTCGTGTGTTTGTTAAGAACAAACTTTTGCCCCTCGAACCAAATTATCTCAGCGTTTATCCGGTGAGCCACAAAGCAACGCGTGTTGCTTTGGGTGACGTAGATTTAAAACAAGGAACCGCCGAACTAAAGCAAAGAGCTATTCGCGCCAGTGTGGAAAAAGCCATCGAGCTTTATGGCTACAATGCTCATCATCGCTTTGGCATGTCTGATGATGACCCAAAGAATATTCAGCTGATCGTTGAAGAGATGACTCGCCTTAAGTCTAGGTTCCCAGAGATGTCCTTCTTTATGATCGAAACTCAGCATGGCAACTTCATCAAACATGAAGTGAAAAACAGCGGTCTTCAGGGCGACAAAATCGAGAATCTATCCCAACTCTCCTTCTTCGAAGATTCTACTTCGACCGAAGGACGAAAGTCTTAAATATTCTTACAAGTCCTAATTTATGACGAGCTTCATAAATTGAATGCTCCTGCCGAAAATACTGCTAATCTATTGGAATTAGTAGTTGCTCCCAACTGGGGGCCAATGGAAGGGCCATCATGAGTTCACTGACGAAGGGTATTAAGGGTTTGGTTGTTGCCGGATCTCTTGCGATTTCTTCAATCGCAGCCGCACAACTTAAAGACGGTTTGGAATGTCGTTATCTTACTGTGATTGAGCAAGGTTTTCTTGCGAACCACGTTAAGTATTCAAACCGCGATGCAGAGTTAGCAACAAGAGTGACGGAGCAATACCTTAAGCGTCTTGATCCTTCTAAAATCTATCTAACTCAAGCAGACGTCGATGCGATCAAAAAATCCATGACGAATGTTTTCGAAAAAACTAAAAATCGCGACTGTTCTTTCTTGGATGAGGCTCAAAAGCTGGTTCTTGAAAGAGTGAAGGATCGCGATGCTTTCGCGAAGAAATACTTGGGCAAAGATTTTAAATTCGATGCGACCACAGAGTTTTCTTTTGATCCAGACAAAAAACCTTGGCCAAAAAACAATGACGAGGCCAACGAGTATCTAAAAAAATACATCCAATTCCAAATTGGTAACTATCTTGCGACGGACATGAAGCTTGAAGAAGCGAAAAAAGACGTTTCTAAAAACTATGACCGTGCCGTGAAACGTACTCAAGAAACGACGGAAGACGATTTGTACTCCGGCTATCTTGATAGTTTTGCAAGAGCTTTGGATCCACATTCAAGCTTCTTCTCTCGTGACGTGCTAGAGGATTTCGAAATTCAAATGCGTTTGTCATTGGAAGGTATCGGCGCGACACTTTCTTCACAAGACGGTTTCACAGTGGTTGAGCAATTGGTTCCAGGCGGAGCAGCTGCAAAATCTGGTTTGATCGAGCCACAAGATAAGATCATCGCTGTCGGCCAAGAAAAAGGCGCGATGGAAAACGTGATCGACATGGATTTGAAAGACGTAGTTAAAAAAATCCGTGGCAACAAGGGCACAAAAGTTCGTTTGACGATCCTTCGTAAACAAGGCGACAGCAAGAAACGTTTCGACGTTACTTTGACTCGTGAAAAAGTAAATCTTGAAGACGAAGCCGCTTCCATTATTTTTGTAGACAAAGAAGTCAATGGTCAGAAAAAGAAATTGGGCATCATCAATTTCCCATCTTTCTATGCGGACTCTCGTCGTGGCGGCAGATCTTCTGCGGCTGACATGAAAAAACTTGTAAAAGAAGCAGTTGATAAAAAAGCAGACGGCTTGGTGTTAGATCTTTCTAACAACGGTGGCGGTTCTCTAGAGGACGCGGTTAAAATTGCGGGCTTGTTCTTTAAAGAAGGTAACGTTGTAAAACAATCTTCTAAAAATGAAGGCCGTGCAGAAGCCGCTCTTCGCGATACAGATCCAACAGTTGATTGGGCAGGTCCGCTTGTTGTTTTGACAAGTCGTATTTCTGCATCGGCTTCCGAGATCGTATCTGGCACTTTGCAAGACTATAAACGTGCGGTGATCGTTGGTGGTGACCACACTTATGGTAAAGGAAGCGTTCAATCCGTTCTTCCAATTCCAAATAACTTGGGCGCGATCAAAGTAACTGTAGGTATGTTCTTTGTACCATCGGGCAAATCGACTCAACATCGCGGTGTCGATGCGGACGTGGTATTGCCGGGTCCATTCAGCACAGACGATATCGGTGAGAAGTATATGGATTACTCTCTTCCACCGAAAACAATCGAGTCTTTCATTTCTCCAGAGGCTTACGTAAAAGAAGGTCCTGGCGCATGGAAAGAGTTGAAACCTGAATGGCTGAAGTCGTTGAGTGAAAGATCTGCAGAACGCGTTGCTAAGAACGATGAGTTCAAGAAAATCGTTGATGAGCTTAACAAGGCGAAAGCTCGCGGCAAAGTCATTCGAGTAAGCGAAGTTCTAAAAGATAAAAACGAAAAAGAGAAAAAAGAAAAAGCGAAGAAGGTAGCTACGAAAGCCAAGAAAAATGAAGAGTATTTAAAGCGTCCTGATATTCAGGAGTCAGAAAATGTTCTTCTTGATTTGATCCAATTGGAAGAGGGCAAGGCTCTTGTCACTCCGAAGCAGGCTAATTCGAAGTAGTTTCTTTGCCAGTTAGTTGTTGTTGAAAAGCTCCGAGGAAAACCTCGGGGCTTTTTTTATTTCTAAAACCAAAGTCTATGAGGTTGTACAATCTGGAGCACTTCAGTACATGGATGAGCGAAATAGTACTTTAAATAAATTTTGCTCATGCCGATTCTTTTATTGTGAGGGCGAAATGAAGTTTTGGAATGTTTTAAAAAATGCGGAGATCGCAGTCATCGTGGGAATATTAGCGGTAGCAAGTGCAGCGGTGGCAATGCCATTGGAGCAATCTCAACATCGCTTGGCTTTTTTGGAGAGGGAAAATTCTCGATTGAAGGCAGAGAATGAACTGCGCGATCGAGAATTGGCAGAGTTGCGCAGTTCGATCTGTCGTTCCAATCCTTACGCCTTTATTTGCAAGTAAAAGAAGTTTTTCTCTTCGAGAGAGACCACATCAAAGAGAAAAACTGAGAACACTCTGACCAAAACGGGGCCTTCTTAAAAATCTAACCAATTCTAATCTTTTTAAATCCACTCACTGCACTCATTGCAAGTTCGCCAGCGCGGATGGCTAGGGTCTTGCTGTGGCGAGCGGCCAGCTCTCCGTTACGAGCCAGACGGCGGACTTCAGCGCCAAGAGTTTGAATGCTTGCAAATTTGTGCGCATCAAGTTGTTGGGGTTCGATGAGTGTTGTTCTAGTGGTCGCTTCCTCGGTCGGAAAAGATTTTGCGATCTCGCAAATTTCGCTGGCTGATTTTCTTTCGGCCGCGAACTCAAGGTCAAAGGCACTGTAGCGGTAACCCATAAAAACCTCCGTGATAATTCCACTGTAGGTCGCCGATGTTGCGTCACCATGGAAAGACTGAGGAGGTGCTTCCTTAGTTGGCTAAATGCCTTAAACAAGGAGAAAATTTTTACGAAAAAAGCGATCTCGGAATGAGAACGCCGATTTTATTTTGTCGTTGTCTCAGAGTTATTTGGGGACCTTTGCGAATGATCAGCAGCTTGTTGTTGAGCTTTTTGCTGAGCGGAAAGTTCGCGAGCTTGTTGGACAAACTCTTTCAAGTTATCACGACGGCTCATGACGTCTCTCATAACTTCACCGGGTTGAGAAAGGGTGAAGTTATCTTTGCCCAAAGACCAAGCAGAACTGCATGCAAGAAGGCTGATTGCCAATACGAGTGTCTTCATTTTTAGACCTCACGATGTGATTTTGTGAGGCCGTTATACTCCTTTGTTTCGGTGTGTCATGACCTGGGGCGTTAGAAGCCTTTGCATAGGTTGAATTATGGCGACAATGAAGCCTGTTTTCGCTTAGATAGACTCGTTCATTTTATAAGAGCAAAAGCACCACGAAACAAATTCGTGTGCCTAAATTGGAGAGTCCACTACATGTCTAAAAAGACCACTGTAAAAACTGGCGTGAAGACAGCTGCGAAGAAAAAAGCTCCAGTTGCCAAAGCGAAAGCTGCCGTGAAGTCTTCGAAGAAAGTTGCTGCGAAGAAATTCGACTTTGGCGGCTTGTCTGAAGATATCTTATTGAGAATGCATGATCTGATGGTGAAGTCCCGTGTTCTTGAAGAACGCGTGATCAAAATCTACAAAGCCGGCGAGGGCTTCTTCTGGATCGGTGGTCCGGGTGAGGAAGCATTTGGTGTACCACTCGGAATGCTTGTGCGCAAAGGGCGAGGCCTTGAGTATGATTGGATGCATCTTCATTATCGTTGTACTCCGACGATGGTGGCTTTGGGTATGCCGATGATTGAGGCGACTCGCTTGATGATGAATCGCGCGACAGATCCTTCAACAGGCGGACGTAATTTCGCGGGTCACTACTGTTTCCCTCAGTGGAACGTGGCGCCTGTAACTTCTCCAATTGAAGTTCAATATCCTCTGGCTTGTGGTACGGCTCACGCGCAAAAACGTGCGGGTCATAAATCTATCTCTATCGTAACGGGTGGTGATGCTGGGACGGCAGAGGGCGATTTTGCAACATGTCTGGTATGGGCATCTCGCAAAGGCCAAGAGCTTCCTGTTTTGATCACTGTCCAAAACAATGGCTACGGCATTTCGACTCCGTATGAAGGGCAACATGGCGAAACGAAAATTGCTGATCGTGCGAAAGCATTCAACATTCGTTCACGCGTGATTAACGGTAACGATCCCGTAGAGGCTTATCTCGCACTTCAAGAAGAGATGGAATACATCCGCAAGACCGGTAAACCTTCGTTCCTTGAAGTGAACGTGACTCGTTTGTACGGTCACTCTTCTGCAGATGGTGCGAATCGTAAAGTTGAATTGTTTGACCCAGTGATGGAATTCGAAAAGAAACTTTTGGCGGCCGGTATTTTGACTGACTCCGAAGTGAAAAAAATCTGGGAGATCTATGAAGAGGAAGGCGTGAAGGCGCAAGAGCAAGCCCGTGGTGAGCCAAGCCCTACAGCTGATTCTATCTGGGATCATGTTTTTGTTAATAATGAAAATGCTGATTGGAGAAAATTCTAATGGCAAGTGTAGCTCAAGCCATCAGAATGGCGCTTCACTACGGTGAAAAACATTTGGGTGTTAAAGACATCTTTGGTCAAGACGTGGGGGCACCACTCGGTGGCGTTTTCACTGCGACTCAAGGTTTGAAGACAGCATGGAACTCTCCGCTCGATGAGCGTGGTATCATCAGCATGGCGATGGGTATCGCGATGACTGGCGACCGTTGTGTGGCCGAGATTCAATTCGCGGATTATATCTTTAACACGATTGATCTTCTAAAAATTGCAGGCAACACGATGTGGGTGACAAACGGTCAAGTGCCATTGCCGATGGTTGTGATGACTCCGGTGGGTGCGGGGATCTTTGGATCTATCTATCACTCGCATTCGTTCGATGCATGGGCGTCTCGTATTCCTGGATGGAAAATCGTGATGCCTTCGAATCCTCTGGATGCCTACGGTCTGATGTTGTCTGCGATTCAAGATCCAAATCCAGTTTTGTATCTTAAATCGAAAGCATTGATGCGCCATAAAGGTGATGAATTGATCCCTGGTGAACCGGCGGATGAAAAAGAATTAAAAGCGATGATCGATAAACCTGTACAGAACGCTGCAGGTTGGAAGCCTCGTTGGCCGGATCTTCAGGAATACATTGTGCCAATTGGTAAAGGTAAGATCACTCATGCTGGTGAGCATATCACGGTTGTCACTTACAGCCGCATGGTTCACTTGTGTAACGAAGTGGCCGAGAAATTGGCTCATGATGGTATCTCGGTGGAAGTGATTGATCTTCGTTCAATTTATCCATACGACTGGCAAATGATTAAAGAGTCTGTTGAGAAAACAGGTCGTGTTCTGTTCGTAAATGAAGACACAGAGGTGACTAACTTCGGCGAGCATTTGGCTTACAGAACAACTCAAGAGTGCTTCTATCATTTGATGGCTCGCCCTCGTGTTCTTGCCTCTAAAAATCTTCCAGGTATCGGCCTTTCTCCAGCATTGGAAAGAGCAACTGTGCCTCAGCACCATGATATTGAAATAGCGATTCGCGAAGTTGTAGCAGAGGTTCCGTAATGGCGAAAACAGCAGAGTCCCACAGAAAAAAAGTTCGTCGTCGTGTTAATAAGAAAAGCAATAAAACGCATTTCGATAAATACGAGTTATATCGCAAGGCTGTTCAATCAGCTGAAAATGACGTGGTTTTTATCCGCGATACATTTAAAGAACTGAAGGGGAAAAACCCACGCGTTTTTCGTGAAGACTTCTGCGGAACGTTTGCCTTGTCTACAGAATGGATCAAATTAAATCCACGTTTTGAAGCTGTGGGTATCGATCTTGATCCAGAACCAATGGCTTACGGTAAAACAAACTATTTGACGAAGTTAAAGCCTGAACAGCAACGTCGTATGCGTTTGATCGAAGGCAATGTTCTTGATCCGAACTTGCCTAAGGCCGACATCGTAGCGGCGATGAATTTCTCGTATTTCTGTTTTAAACAAAGAGATCTTATCAAACGCTACTTTGCGAACGTTTATAAAACTCTGGGTAAAGATGGTATTTTCTTGGTGGACGTATTCGGTGGAAGTCAGTGCTATGATGCTATTGAGGATACCATCAAGCATCCTGATTTCACTTATTACTGGGATCAGACAAACTTTGATCCTGTGACAAACGAAGCGCTATTCCATATTCACTTCCGCGTGGGTGGTAAGAAGATCGAACAGGTTTTCTCTTACGACTGGCGCTTGTGGACTATACCGGAACTTCGCGAGATCATGCATGAAGTGGGCTTTAAGAAATCCCATGTGTATTGGGAAGGCACTGCGAAGGACGGATCGGGTGACGGCAACTTCACTCGTGTCGATCATGGGGAGTCCTGCCAAAGTTGGATCGCCTACATCGTTGGTGAGAAATAGTTTTCCAAAAGCCCGCTCTAGCAGTGGGCTTTTTTAATTCTGGCGAATCGCAAGTGTAAAACTTCTGAACACTTTTAGAAGGCTCATTTGAAACTTGCTCCGATTTAATCTTTTCTATTGCGGTCCCCAAATTTCGAGCGTATTAACAATTGTAACAACGACTCTGCTGAATGGCGGAATAATTTTTAGGAGACGGCGATGGACGAAGACCCTGGGGGCAACTTTAGATAAACGCGGGTCTTGTGTCGTTGAGGATTTCTCCCTCTTTCGCATCTGACTCGTCTGTCGGATGTTGTATTCAAAAAAAATTGAATTCCTAAGGTAAGTCCTTCGTGTGAGCCTCAGAGGTAACATGAAGAAACTCTTTCAACTGCCTCCTCTCGAGGGAGTTTTTAATCGTAACTTGCGCCTGCGTTGGGTGGATATCGCCGTGATGGTGGGTCTGCTGATGCTGTTTTGGGTCGTAGGCTCCCTCGGGCGGGATATGTTCCGTCCTTTCAGTGAATATGCGCCTCCGCAGGTCAGTCTCGAATACGGTAATATTCCTTATTACCTCGCACGCAGCACGCTTCGCATGTTCTTGGCGTATTTCTGTTCACTAGGTTTTACGTTGTCTGTGGGGTATCTAGCGGCTCATAGCATTCGTGCCCGTGGGATCATCTTGCCAGCTCTTGATATTCTTCAATCCGTGCCAGTTCTGGGCTTCTTATCCGCGACAGTGACGGGCTTTATGAGCCTGTTCCCTGGAAGTTTGATGGGCTTAGAGATGGCCAGCATCTTTGCGATCTTCACTGGCCAGGTTTGGAATATGACCTTTGGTTTCTACCACTCCCTGGTGACGATTCCTAAAGATCTGACCGAGGCCGCTGGGGCATTTGGTCTGTCTCGTTGGCAGCGTTTTAAAATGTTGGAAGTTCCAAGTAGCATGATCGGTCTTATCTGGAATTCGATGATGAGTTTCGGTGGGGGCTGGTTCTTCGTGGTGCAATCAGAAGCTATCAATGTTTTGAATAAGAATTTTAAATTGCCGGGGCTTGGTTCATACATGGGCCTTGCAATTGAAAAAGGCGACACGAAGGCTGCAATGTGGGCCGTGGTGGCCATGGTCTTGATGATCGTAGCTTTGGATCAACTTTTATGGCGTCCCGTCGTGGCGTGGTCACAGAAATTCCGTGTGGAATTGACCGAGTCTTCAGAGACTTCAAAATCTTGGGTCCTTGAAGCTTTGCTAAGTGCTTCATGGATTCGCAGTGTGACGGCAGATCTTCGCAAAAAAATCTCGAAGGCCATGTCAGCGATTGAGCCGCAAGTGAAAGTTCCCGAAGTTCTTGTGCGCAATCATCGCAGTGAAAAGCTTGCGTCCGTGATCGGCATGATTTTCATGGTTTGTATCTGGGGATTGATTGTTTATTACTCGATTCGTTTGGTTCGCGAGATTCAAACGGGACTAAGCCTTGAACAAATCTTAGATATCGTGAAACTTGGCTTCTATACGATGCTTCGTGTTCTTGTGATGGTTGTGGTGGCGACAGCGGTGTGGACTCCGATCGGGGTGTGGATTGGTTTCCGTCCTCGAGTGGCAGCGCTGGTCCAACCGATCGCGCAGATCGCGGCTTCATTTCCGGTGAATATGACCTTCCCATTTGCGGTGGGATTCTTTGTGGCGCACTCGATTTCAATGAATTGGGGCAGTGTGCTTCTAATTGCTTTGGGAACTCAGTGGTACATCTTGTTTAACGTTATCGCTGGCGCCAGCAGTGTTCCTTCGGATTTGAAAGAGTCAGCAAAAGTTTTCGGTCTTCGCGGCTGGGGCTTGTGGAAGAAATTAATCATTCCAGGGATTTTCCCATATTGGGTAACAGGCGCTTGCACCGCAGCCGGCGGTGCATGGAATGCCAGCATCGTGGCCGAGTTCGCTCGTTGGGGCGATAAGAAACTGGTGGCCGATGGTCTTGGTGCTTTCATCGCAGATGTCACCGAGAAGGGCGACTGGCCCGCAATTTTCTGTAGTATCGTTGTGATGTCCCTGTTCGTGACTGTGTTGAATAAATTAGTGTGGAGAAGACTCTACGACTTGGCTGAAAAACGCTTCCGTTTAGAGTAGGAGATCAAGATGAGTAACGAAAAACAAATTCTAGCACGCTTAGATAATGTTTCTAAATCCTACGCAGGTGTCGGCAATCAGAAAGTCGAAACCTTAACGGGCATCAATCTGACGGTTCGCGAAGGCGAGTTTATTGCTTTGCTTGGTCAATCAGGCTCTGGGAAGTCGACAATTCTGCGAATCATGTCAGGTCTTGTTCCAGCCAGTACAGGTTATGTTTTTAGCAACGAAGAATTGCTTGAAGGCGTGAATCCAAATATCTCGATCGTCTTCCAAAGCTTTGCCTTGTTCCCTTGGTTAACTGTGGCAGAAAACGTACGCATGGGTTTGACGAAACGCAAACTTGAACCTGAAGAACAAGATAAAGAAATCGAAAAGGCCCTGGATCTTGTCGGTCTTGGAGGTCATGACAACGCCTATCCGAAAGAATTATCGGGCGGTATGCGCCAACGGGTGGGATTTGCTCGAGCGCTGGTAGCACATCCAGATATTTTGGCGATGGATGAACCGTTCAGTGCTTTGGATATTTTAACAGCGAAGAATTTGCGCTCTGAGATCGTGAATATCTGGCGTCAGCAGAACAATATTTTTAAAACGGCGTTCATGGTGACCCACAGTATTGCGGAAGCTGTGTCGATGGCTTCGCGTATTTTGATTATCTCGAGCAACCCAGGTCGCATCGCTTACGAAATTGAAAACACGTTACCATATCCTCGTAACGAAAAGTCTTTGCAGTTCCGTCAGATGGTGGACAAGATTCATGATTTGATCACGGAAGTGAACATGCCGGATGCACCAAAGGAAGAAATGCGCAAGCGCGTGGTATCGGGTGAAAAAGAACGTATCGAACTTCTTCCTCATGTCGAGGCCCATCGAGTGATCGGTCTTTTGGAAATCTTGGATTCAGATAAAGGCACGACGGATATTTTCGAATTGTCAGCGCAAATGAAAGTCGAATTTGCCGAAACAATCGCCATCGCCAAAGCCGCGGAAATTTTAGGCTTCGTGGAGACACCAGAGCATGACGTTCTACTGACTTCACTTGGCACGAAAGTCGTTCACGCAGATCCAGAAGAGCGTACGAAAATTTTTGGTGCACAGATCAAGCGTTTGCAATTGTTCAAAGTATTGTTCCAAGAGATGTCTCGTGAAGATCATTTCTCGAAAGATCAAATGGCCGAGATTATTGCGAAGCAGGCACCATTCGAAAACTCATCGAAGATCGTTGCCACTATGCTCGACTGGGGTCGCTTTGCCGACATCCTCGACTACGACACCGCTCACGATCACTTCGTGCTTGAGATCATTCATTAGCGTCTCAATCTGAGAATCGGGGCAAGAAGGTGACTTTCTTCGCCCTGGCTTTGCAGTTCTAATAAACCAAGACTCGATTAATTCTCGATGGATAGGCATTGCTGTTGCTATGCCTATGTATATGGAATTTAAAAAGATCGCTCCAATTTCATTACTTTGCGCTACTTTCATCGTCGGATGTTCTTTTCAAAAGAATCCCAATAAAGGCGATAATAAAGAAGTCGTGAAGGTCGGTATGACCAAACACGAACTCGAAGATGAAATCGTGAAGATGGATAGCACCAGCTTTCCTGATCGTCTTGCGTATGCCATTAAAAGCAAAGATAAAGCATTGGCTTTAAAAATTATAGAACAG
>NZ_DASVLT010000055.1:0-109690 GCF_036384735.1 Bdellovibrio sp.
AATGCGCCGACAACAAGAATAAAGCCAAGGTCCGTAATAAGAGTGGGCAAATGAATCATGCTTTGATTGTTTCAACTCAAAGCAGTTTGATCAATTTGCACTACAGCATTCCGCAATAACAATTGTTACAGCGCAGACTCACAGGCAAAAATTGGATATTCTTAATTAAGGTAGCCGCGCTCAGAAATTGTTGCCGTGGGAGACAGTCTTTGACTGTTCGCCTCGACCTCAGCACTCATCACGCGAGAACGGCCGATATAGCTTTTTGTCGCAAAGATCGGCACGTTCAAATAAAGACACAATGACATGGCTTCACCCGCACGAAGCTTCACAGAACTCAATGCCGGATTTCCTGTCAAGTAAAGGCGCATGTATTGATTAGCGCCACGGATTTCAACAAACACCGCCTGTTTGATTTCCATTCCTAAAGAGCGCATCAAGATCTCGCTGAATTTATGCGGAGATGCCGACACCTGGGTTCTATTCGACTGAGCCAAGGCCACACCTGCCTCAATAGGACTTACGGCAACAGGCAAAGTGTATTGATGGCCCTCGTCTTTTAAAAGCAACATCGGACGAGATGCATCTGTGGTTACCGATAATCCATAAGGAAATAGCTGAATAAGATCGTTTTGGTGAAACGTCTCTTCATCTTTGGATTCATTCGCAAAAATGATCTGAGCTTTGAGATTGTCGAAATCTAAAAGGTCTTTCATTATTGTACCAATTCTCCTCTGAACACTGCTGGGAATGCTTTTGTGATCTTCACATCCACAGTTTTACCAATCAAATCTGGCGAGCCCATGAAATGAACAAGTTTATTGCTTGTACTACGACCTTGAACTTTGCCGAACTCACGATCTGTTTTTTCAACCAAGATCTTCATGACTTGACCCTCGTATGCTTTTACAAGCTCAAAGGCCATTTTATCGTGCTCATCAAATAGACGATTCAAACGCTCTGTTTTTACGTCTTCATCTACTTGATCTTCAAACTTCGCAGCCTTCGTGAAAGGACGCGGGGAATATTTAAACGCGAAGATGGTTTCAAAGCGCGCTTCCTTCACAAGGTTCACAGTGTCCATGAAGTCTTCTTCAGTTTCTCCTGGGAAACCCACGATGATGTCTGTCGAAAGAACCAAGTTCGGAATACTACGTTTTAGCATCTCGATTTTTTCCAAGTACTGTTCGCGAGTGTAATTACGATTCATGCGCTCAAGAATGCGCGTGCTTCCGCTTTGGAAAGGCAAATGCACATATTCCATGATCTTATCATTGTGACGGGCCATCGTATCCGCAAGCTTTTGGTTAAAATCTTTTGGATGAGATGTAGTGAAACGAATTCTTTCGATATCCGTTTCCAGAGCCACCTTGGCCATCAAATCAGCAAAGTCTGTTCCGTGTTCGTCATTGTACGAGTTTACGTTTTGACCCAATAAAGTCACTTCCTTCACGCCACGCTTAATCAGATGACGAATATCAGTCAGGATGTGCTGATGAGGACGAGATTTCTCGCGACCGCGAGTATAAGGGACCACACAGAATGTACAGAAATTATCGCAGCCTTTGGCGATATTCACGAATGTTGCCACACCTGGGTTTTTAACCAAAGTTTCAACGTGGTACGGAGCTCTGTGTTCGAACTTGGCGCTCACGATCTTACCTTTTTGCGTGTAAGCCTCTGCCACCAAGTTTGGAAGATTGTCGATTTGATCCGTTCCGAAAACGAAATCAATCATCGGTTGGTTTTTGATCAAGTTGTCTTTTTCTTGCTGACCAACGCAACCACCGACACCGATTTTTAGATCTGGATTTTTCTCTTTTAATTTTCTGAAAGTTCCAACTTCTGAGTAAACCTTATGAACCGCTTTTTCACGGATGCTGCAAGAGTTCACCAAGATCAACGAGGCCTCTTCCGGAGTTTGCACCGGAGTGAAGTTTTGCATCTCAAGAAGTGCATACATGCGATCACTGTCATTCACGTTCATTTGACAGCCGTAAGTAGAAATATAAACGCCGCGTCCCTGCCCAACATCTTGATTTGAGTATGTATATGAATTTTCAGCCACGGTCTTACCTCTTGTGTCTTTTAAGATCGTAGGTTATAGACAACGCCTTTAAAGAAGTCAAAGTTCGAGGGAGGCCTCATTATGGTTCCAAGACTCAAATCCTCCAAAAAATGGACAAATTTCCCGAAGGAATACTCAGATCAAATCCAGGCGGTTTTCAAAGAAAACTTTGCTCAGTATTTGGAAGACGCTGAGCTTATTATTGAAGGTCGTATTTACTCCGAAGAGATTACGCTTCGCGTTGGCTACCACCAGAAAGGTCGCCTTGTTCAAGCGAATTTCGAAACATCCATGAACTACTCTCAGGATGAACAAGATGCGGTTTCACGCATTCATAACTGCGTGGATGCTGCGGCCAGCATGATGATGGAGTACTTCGATCAAGATGGCGAAGTGGATTTCCCATACACTTGGAAAGAGTATCCATTCCAAGGCAAGAAGCTCTACCTTCGTTTCTCCTCCGAAAACTCTGCTTTAGAGGCGGAAGCCGACAGACTTTTAGGCATCGACCGTGAAGCTATGGTGAATGAATCTCAGGAAGACGACGACGCGTTGGCTCGCGCTGAGCAAAGCGAAGAGTTATCTCCCCCTCGCGATGACGACGAGGAGCACGAGCATGACCACGAAGACGACGATCTGGAAGATGACGAAGACAGCGGCCCGCGCATGTTTGGGGGCCGTAAGGTGAAAAAAGGTCTTCACTGATTTATCGGAATTTCAGCCTCAAAAAAGCCTCGAATTGTTCGGGGCTTTTTTTGCGACTTTTTTCGTCATGACACGAAGCATTCTTGTATACTCTCTACATCTTTTTGCGTTACTTGTGTGTCCGCACAGACCCTAGCACGGCTTGGGTTACGCAAAAAGGAGCACCAACTATGAAAAATATCGTTTTTTCTATCGCAGCGATTCTCTTGGCGGCAGTTTCTGCTTCAGCTCAAACAGCAGCACCGACTTCACCACTTAGAACAAATCCAAATGCTGACTACATCAGAAATGAACGTGTTCATTTGGAAAAAGAGACTGAACTTAAAATCCTAGAAAAATTGGAAGAATCTCGCCTAAGAGAAGAGCAAGCTCGCATGCAACGTATTGAAGCCACAAATTTCAGCGTTGTAGGCCAACCAGCTCAACAGCAGCAACCTCAACAAGTTGTTCCTGTTCAAACTCAAACTTCTACTTTCTAATTTTTTAAAATTTAGAATTTCGAAAATAAAAAAGGCGCTCTCGTGTATCGAGGGCGCTTTTTATTTGTGATACTTGCATTGTTTCGGCAACGGTCTTTTCCCTCACGCCAATCGCAGAAAATAAAAAGCCCACGCCAGGTCATGACGTGGGCTTATCCCCCCTCAGAGATATTCTTTATTTTATAATTAAAGTGCGTTTACGCGAGCGATGATCGCAGGCACTTGATCAAGGTTTGCTTTACCTTGTTTAATCAACGCAACAGCATCCGCTTGCTTCAACTTACCTTCAGCCATTTTTTCGCAAAGAGCTGGCTCTAAAGGATCTGTGATTGCGTAGACACTTTTGTGTTGTGGCCACAAGTTGGCTGCATCATTTCCACCACCCATGCATAATGGAATGTAATGATCGATTTTGAAATCGCCACGAGGCATAGACATTGTACGGTAACCGATTTGATCGTAGGCAATAAATCTGCCTTTTTTTGTATCTGTATCAACATTGCGTGAGCAGTATGGAATGTGCTCAGGATAACGGTAAGAATCTGGGCTTGTGCAAAGAGTGCCCGGAGTCAGACTTGCGTCTGGTCCTTTCGGGAAACTGTCCATTGCATGAGACGTTAGAGAAATCAGGGACACGAACGCAAGAGCGATCAATTGCTTCATTATGACTCCAAATAGACCATCATTTACGGCGATGGGTAGAAACGTCGGACCTTATCTCCAACTTATATTTGCGGATGCGGGCATAGAGCTAACAGTCAGCTTTCATAGTTGCAATGAAATAAAAAGAGGGCCTGCTTTTAACGCAGACCCTCCACAAACTCATTTAAATATATTTAAGAGATACTTATCATTTGTAAATTAGCGATTTTACGCCAATTTTTAGTATTCATCCTCTTCAACACTGCCTCCGCTGTCACCCATTCCACGGACTTCTTCGATGAAGGCGCTTGTATCTTCTTCAAATTCATTCTCTGTTGCTGATTCGTCGATCTCTAGCTCTTGGATAGCGGCCAAGAAGTCTTTCTCTGTTCGAAGATCGCGACGGATCATTTCTAGGAACTTATCTGGGTAACGAGACGTCAATTCGTCGATGTAACGCTCAAGTTTACCATCCATCAAAATTTTCTTACGTACTTGGATCTTTTTCCAGAACATCAAGTAGTGGTAACGGCAATACGCATCGACAACAGCGATCTGATCGCAATCACGAGCGCGGCAGTAACGACGGCCTTCAGCGTCTGTCAGAATCACTTCTTCATCAGTTTTTGCTTTTTCCTCAGCAGTCCACTCTTCAGAAAGATCGACCTCTTCCTCAGACTCTTCAACGGCTTTGAGTTCTTCTTCGTACTCACCGATCTCATCGCCCATCATGTCGTCATCGGCGATAAAGTCGTCATCCAAATCAGATTCTTCTTTTTCCTTACCTTTACCAGCTTTGCCTTTTTTCGGAGCTTTCGCATCCTTCTTAGGAGTCGCTACTTTTTCAGCAGCAGGTTGAGGAGCCGAAGCAGCCTTCGCTACCGGAGCTTTTTTGGCAGTTTCTTTCGAAGCTTCTGCTTTTGTTTCCTTTGCAGGTTTCGCAGCCGGCGTCTTCGCTTCAGCTTTTGCAGCTGGAGCTGGTTTGCCTTTTACTTCAACCTTCTTCTTAGCCTCAGGTTTTTTCGCAACAGCTTTCGCCGGTGCTTTTTCAACCTTCTTTTTCACCACAGTTTTAGGTGCGGCCTTTTTTGCTGGAGCTGGCTTCGCAGCCGCTTTCGCAGGAGCTTTTTTTGCAGGTTTTGCTGCGGCTTTCGCCACAGGCTTCTTTTTTACGATTTTTGCCATAAATTCTACCTAACCAGTTGAGAGACTAACTCATTAGCTGTGAGGCATTTAAGAAATTGTGTCAACTCATTTCACGATAATTGAGCCGTCTTGACTGCGCACAAAAATGCTTCCACGTTGACCTTCGCCACGCAAACGGCCGCGAACATTTTTCTCTGAGCTGAGTTTATTCACACGAAGTTCATTCGGCACAAAAATATCGCCTTCCACAGTGAATAGATTGACGCTTGCCCCCGAAGACGCAGGCGCTTGAACTTGCACACGTCCCGATTTGGATTTGATGTCGACTTCAGAGTCCATCGCCATTTGCACAGTCACGTTTCCTTCTTGGTTTTGTCCGTCGACGCGACCTTGAAAACCTTGAACATGCAAACCACCTTTGCCGTTTTCAAATTGCAAAGTTCCCGTTCCCTGAATAATTTTTGCCGGCCCCATTTGGCTCGTGATTGCTGAGAAACCATGCACTTTTTCAACAAGTAATGGACCTGTGAAAAGTGAGGCATCCACGTCTCCCTGAATGTTTTTAAGAGTCATGTTGCCCGCATAGGTATCTGCATTCACGCGGCCTGTGTGATCGCTGACGTTGACGTCGCCTTTTTGTACGTAAATTTGTAGCGATCCACTACCGCCGAGTGAAGAAACTCGTCCATTTGTGAGACTGACTTTTAAGTCTTTACTCCATTTTTGCGCCACCACCGAGCCACCACGCAATTGAATCTCTGTAGGCAATGACAAACCTGAGATTTCTATTTTCTTCATTTGTGACGCCGCTTTCGGCACGATATTCATCCAGGCTTTTTTACCATCGTATTCATTCATGCGCACTTCGATGATATTATCTTTTTTAGAAACGACATATTGGCCTTCACCGCCTGTTTCTTCAGCACCTGTGATCTTCACGGCATTACTTCCTGGAATCGCCACAAGCTGGACCTGCGCTTCAAGTCCTTTAAGGACCAAACGATCGCCGTCTTGAACCGGCACCGCAAATGAGGCCGCAAATAGAGGTGAAAGCATAAGTTTCGCTAGGACGAGGCTGATCGCTGACATGCGTTGTGTCTCCTGAAGTTTGAACCCTGTGTCTTGACTCAGTCTCTATTTAAGTAAATCTTTTTACGATTTTCAACATAAGAGGTGAATAGATGGAAAATGTAGTGATTGTCAGCAGCGTAAGAACGCCTGTTGCGGCTTTTCAAGGTGGTTTCGGATCTGTACCTGCACCAAAGCTCGGTGCGGCAGCTATTAAAGAAGCTTTGAACCGTGCGAATGTTTCTCCAAATGAAATTGATGAAGTGATCATGGGTGAGGTTTTGACTGCGGGTGTTGGACAAGCGCCAGCTCGTCAAGCGGCTCTTTTCGCAGGCCTTAGCAACCACACTCCAGCGATGACTATCAATAAAGTTTGCGGATCTGGCTTGAAGGCCGTGATGCTGGCTGCGGATAACATCCAATTGGGCAACACAAAAATCGCAGTAGCTGGCGGTCAAGAAAACATGACTCTTGCTCCCCACTTGCTAGAAAATTCTCGTTCTGGTTACCGCATGGGTCCAACTCAAATGACGGACTCTATGATCAAAGACGGTCTTTGGGATCCATACAACAACTTCCACATGGGTAATGCGGCAGAAATCTGCGTGAAAGAACACAATTTCACTCGTGAGCAACAAGATGCTTTCGCAGTTGATTCATACAAAAAAGCTCAAAAAGCTTGGGCCGATGGCGCATTCAAAAATGAAATCGTTCCTGTTGTTGTTGAAGGCCGCAAAGGTGCTGTGACAATTGATAAAGACGAAGAGCCCTTCAACACAAACTTCGACAAAATTCCTGGCTTAAAGCCGGCTTTCGATAAAGCAGGTACTATCACTGCTGCGAATGCTTCTAAAATCAATGATGGTGGTGCAGCCCACGTATTGATGTCTGAAAGCGAAGCTAAAAAACGCGGTATCAAACCTTTGGCGAAAATCGTAGCTCACGGCACTTACGCTCACGAGCCAAAATATTTCACAACAGCTCCAGTGGGCGCGATCAAAAAAGCGTTAGCAAAAGCTGGTTTGAATATCGGTGATATCGATCTTTGGGAGATCAACGAAGCGTTCGCAGTTGTCACTCAAGTTGCAATGAAAGAACTAGAAATCCCGGCTGAAAAAGTAAATGTGCACGGTGGTGCGGTTGCTATCGGACATCCAATCGGTGCTTCCGGCGCTCGTATCTTGACAACTTTGGTTCACGCTCTTCACACTCATAACAAACGCTATGGACTAGCGACTTTGTGTATCGGTGGCGGCGAAGCAGTAGCTTTGATTATCGAAGCTGTTTAGTCCTCCGACTTCGTCGGAGTATTTCCTAAAGGAAGGTGCTCATGCGCCTTCCTAGTCTCCGAGCGAATTTTTTTAAAATCATCTTTGGAGCAACTTATGAGTAAAAAAGTCTATAAGGATGCCATGTCCGCCCTTCAAGGCGTGAAAGATGGAATGACACTTGTTGTAGGTGGATTCGGTCTTTGCGGTATTCCTGAAAACTGTATTTCTGCTTTAACTGAAATCGGCGTAAAAAATCTTACCTGCGTTTCCAACAATGCGGGTGTTGATGATTTCGGCTTGGGTCTTCTTTTGCAAAAACGTCAGATCAAAAAAATGATTTCATCTTATGTGGGTGAAAACGCTTTGTTCGAAAAGCTTTATATGAGCGGCGAACTTGAAGTGGAATTCTGCCCTCAAGGAACTTTGGCTGAACGCATTCGTGCCGGTGGAGCAGGGATTCCTGGTTTCTACACTGCAACAGGTGTCGGCACTCAAATCGCTGAAGGTAAAGAGATTAAAAATTTTAATGGCCGTGATTACGTTCTTGAGCGTGGCATCGTGGGCGACTTTGCTCTGGTGAAAGCTTGGAAAGGCGACAAGTTCGGAAATCTAATTTTCAGAAAAACCGCACGCAATTTTAATCCAATGGCTGCAACAGCTGGAAAAATCACTGTTGTAGAAGTTGAAGAATTAGTTGAAGTGGGTGAATTGGATCCAGATCAAATTCACACTCCGGGCGTTTACGTACAACGCATCTTCCAAGGTACAAACTACCAAAAACGCATTGAACAAAGAACTGTGAGCAAGGGGTAATTCATGCCATTAACTAGAGAACAAATTGCTCAACGTATCGCTCAAGAAGTTGAAGACGGATATACTGTGAATCTTGGAATTGGTATTCCAACTTTGGTTGCGAACTACATTCCCAAAAACAAAACCGTTATGTTACAAAGCGAAAACGGTCTTCTTGGAATGGGACCTTTCCCGAAAGATTCTGAAGTCGATGCTGACTTGATTAATGCCGGCAAACAAACTGTAACAGTTGTTCCTGGTGCAAGTTTCTTCTCAAGTGCGGACAGCTTTGCGATGATTCGCGGTGGTCATGTGGACTTGACTGTTCTGGGCGCTATGGAAGTCGACGAACAAGGCTCCATCGCAAACTGGATGGTTCCAGGCAAAATGATCAAAGGCATGGGTGGCGCTATGGATCTAGTAGCTGGCGCTCAGAACGTGATCGTAGCTATGCAACACACAGATAAAGAAGGAAATTCAAAACTTCGCACGAAGTGTACACTTCCACTTACTGGCATCAAATGTATCAAAAAGATCGTCAGTGATTTCGGAGTGATTGAAGTAACTCCTCAAGGATTTGTCTTAAAAGAATACGCTCCGGATTTATCGCCCGAGAAAGTTTTGGCCGCGACAGAAGGCAAAATGACTGTGGCCCCTGATTGTAAGCCTATGAAGTTCTAATCGCTTTTCAGAAGCTATCTATTAAAGTCCCTGTGTGAATACTCACCGGGGACTCTTCCTAAGTCCAGCGTCTCATTTAAGTGGAATTGCGCCTCTGATTTTTTGCAGGGATAATCTAGATTCAGCTTATCGAACTATTCGAGAGGACTTCTAGTGGCAGAGGCAAAAAGAATCGCAAAAGACACGTACCTATTTCGCGAAGGAGATGCTCCGGATGCGATGTACATCGTTAAATCAGGAACCCTAGCTGTCACAAAAACGAAAGGAAACAGCGAAGTCGTACTCGCTGAAGTTCAAGCCGGTTCGATGGTTGGCGAGATGGCTTTGTTCGATAAGAAGCCTCGCAGCGCCAATGTCAAAGCGACAAAAGAAACTGAAGTGATCGCCCTCCCCTATGATTCTTTGAACAAACAAATGGATCAGTTGCCGGTGTGGGTCCGTGCGATCATGAAAAACCTGAACGAAAATCTACGCGAAGCAAATAAGAAAATCAAACTTCTAGAGAACTCAAATCCCGATGAAGAAAGATTTCCACCACACATTGTGAACAAATATCTTTCGATCTTGAATCTTGTCGGAAATAAATACGGAAAAGCCGAAGAAGGCGATGCTCTTAGCATCTCCTCTGTACTTCTTCGTAACTATACGATTCAAATTTTTCAAGAAGCTACAAACAAAATGCAAACCATTGTGAATGTTTTGACAGAGCTCGGCTATCTCGCGCAAGAAGATCGCGGTGATGGTTCGCAAAAGATCACAAATCTGAAGCCGCAAGAACTTTTCTCGTTTGTTGATTGGTATAATGATTGGCTCTTTAAACAAGAGAAAGATCGCTTGCCGCCGATGAGCGAAGCCGAAGTAAAAATCCTGAATGGCATTCTTCACTTCGCTAAAAAAGTGGAACCAGATCGCAAGGGTCTTTACAAAGTGAACTTGAATGACGTGCAAAATGATTCCATGAAAGAGACTGGCAACTTAATCAAAGTGGATGATGTGAATCCGTTGATCGAGAAAAAGTATCTGACTGAAAAGATCATGGATGAATCAGGCGTTTATATTATGGTGGAGCTGCCTTACGTGGAGCCCCTAGCGAAGAACTGGACGCTGGTTAATAATTTAAAGAAGAAATTAAGGTAGAGCTTACAAACCCACCCAACCACTTTAAAGTCTTTATTGCCATGATATTCTCCAATATCATTTCCTATCGGCCGATTTTGCCGCTTGTTAACTATTTTTAGTTTATTCAATTTTTGACTGTTTCATCTTTAGAAACACAATGAGTTTTAAAAAGATCTCATTCTTTTCTTGGTACCAAATTTATTAGCTTTCTGGATTTCGCTAACTGGCCTGATATTGTTAACAAAGAAATGATTGTTTACACTTCCTTCAATCGAGACTTTAAGAGCTCGTAAAACAACTTCAAAAAACAAAGGAATGTTATGGACAGAATTTTGCAATTGATTACAAAAATTTTCCTCATCGGAGGAGCATTGGCTCTTCTGAGTGCCAATGCCCTGGCCTCTGCGTATTACGTCTCCCCAACTGGAAGCGACTCTAATAACGGCACATCTTCGAGCACACCATTTCTCACACTCGAAAAAGCTCAGATGGCGATGCAGTCTTCTTCAATCAAAACCACGTATCTTATGGGTGGAGTTTACTCTCGAAGCGCAACTCTTACTTTAGGAAATGCAGATGCAGGCGAAAGCTGGCTTGCTTATCCTGGACAAACACCAATTCTAGATGGCGGAAACACTCTTTCGACTGGAATTACGGTGGCTGGTACAAGCAATGTTACCATCCGATGGATGACTCTTAGAAACTTTGTTGGCACTGCGATTGGAATTTACAAAGTTACAGGAAGCCTCTTTGATAGCAATACCATTTATAACATCACGGGACCTGCCCTCTCCAACGGTGCTTACACTGCCAAAGGCATAGGTATTGTTATTTATGGCGCCCTTATCTCGAGCACGATCAGTCACAATTTGATTTACAATACGACTAATCATGGCATCCACATGACACCCGATCCAAAAAGTCCGTCCACACCAAATCAGAACGTCACTATCGACAGCAACTACATTCATGATGTCAATAGCTATCCGGGTCTCTATGATACGGGTGGAATTTACTTGAATGACCGCTTGCACGCACAGAGCGGAATCATAATCTCAAACAATGAGGTAGCGAATTACGGAAATACGACAACAGGTATCGGAGCTCGAGCTATTTACCTAGATGACGAGTCTTCTAATGTCGTGATTCACGACAACGTCATTACTGGCAATGGCGCCTGGGGACTTCAGATTCACGGAGGCAATGACGTCAGTGTTTATAATAACGTCTTCGATATCACTTTAGCGACCCAAGGGATTGGCGTTTATCAAGATGATGTCAGTTCTGGATGGCCAAACTATGGAATGCAGAACAATGTCTTTTACAACAACACGATTTATATGGATTGCAACACCGTTCGCTCTCTTGTTCCATGGTATTATGCTGACGCTACCAATGGAGGCATCGCGATGCTCAGTGATTATAGCAACACTTACTACAATCTATCGTCTTCAATCGTGAACTCGGGTCACGTGATCGACAGCTCACCTTCTTATAACAGCGGCTGCGCTTCTCTTCAAACTCTTAAGCCAAGTTTATCGACTGTGGGGCCTACAGCGCACTGATTTATAGAAAAAGGCCCGTTTTTAATGGGCCTTTTTCATTCCTTCAGTCATTCTCTTTAAAAGTTCTAAAAGATCCTGTCTGCGCGCGGGCTTCGTGATAACTTCATTACAGCCGGCATTTAAACATTTCCGAATCTCTTCCTTCATAGCGTGGGCGGTCAGCGCAATGATCGGCCCTGCATAACCGTTCTCGCGAGCGCGAGTTGTCGCTTCATAGCCATCCATTACAGGCATCTGAATATCCATCAGCACCAGATCCGGCTGGGCCTCTTCAATCAAACGCAACGCTTCAGTTCCTGAACTTGCCTCGATGATTGTTGCTCCGGATTTTTTCAAATAGCGGTCGATCAGCATACGATTGTCAGCCACATCATCAACTATTAAAAGTCGCACGCCTTGTAAAAAATTTGGCTCAACCACAGCATCGGTTTTCACTGTCGGCACTGATGCGATTTTATTTGTAGGCACTTCTGCCACAACCAATGAAATCTCAAATACAGAGCCCACGCCCGGAGCTGACTCATTTAAGACCAAATCCCCCGAAAGGCTTCTTGCGAGATGTCGTGCAATCACAAGTCCCAAACCAGTTCCGCCGAAACGCCTTCTTGTTGAAATATCTGCTTGGCTAAACGGTTGGAATAGATTTGCTTGTTCTGTTTCGGAAATACCAATACCCGAATCCTTTACGTGGAAACGCAGCTTGGTTGCATTCTTACTGATAGTCTCTGTAGTCACATCAACTTGAACTTTGCCCTTTGTGGTGAACTTCACAGCATTACCGACGATGTTCAAAAGAATTTGTTTAATACGAATCGGATCTGAATAGTAGCGACTTCCTTGTCGGAAACCGCGGCTGATCTCTAACGAAATTCCTTTCTGTTCACAGCGGTAATCCAAGGTAGAACCAATATCGTTTAAGATCTCATCCAACGAAAATTCAGTTTTCAAGAACTGCAACTGTTGAGCTTCGATCTTTGAAAGATCCAAAATATCGTCAATCAAACGAAGAAGAAGTTCTCCATTGCGCCGAATCGCCGCAAGACAGTCCTCTTTTTCATCATCACTTAAATTCTCCTGCGAAAGAACGTCTGAAAACCCCAGCACTGACGCCAGAGGCGTACGAATCTCATGAGACATGTTCGCCAGGAACTGACTTTTTGCCAAGTTGGCATCTTCTGCACGTTTACGAAGACTCTCGACTTCCTTCATTTGCTCACGAAGAAGACGGGCTTGATGATCCAATTGTACGAAAGCCTGAACTTTGCTGCGCACAATATACGGATCTAACGGCTTAAACATCAGGTCTACCGCGCCCGTTTCATAACCTTCAAAGATAATAGATTGATCGCGCTGCTCGGCTGTCACAAAGATCACCGGCAAATTGCGAGTACGACTCACGCCACGAATAAGACGAGCTAACTCAAAGCCACTCACTCCAGGCATTTGAACATCAAGCAGAGCTAAAGCAAATTCGTGCTCTAGAATATGATTCAACGCCTGCTCCGCGTTTTCTGCCGAGTAGATATCGATATCTTCATCCGCTATCAATTCCGTCATCGCCACAATATTTTCACGATGATCGTCTACAACTAAAATCTTAGTCTTTTCCAAGCCATTCTCCTAAAAGACATCCAGCGAACGTACCGATTTGCAGCCTTTATTAATAAATAAATTTTGCTATTAGTTAACAAATAATTAATTACAGTTTCTAAATTTTAAGTCTCTGATGCAGAATCGGATTTTTTTGATAAATGCGACTCGTGCTATCCACTACATCAAAACAGCTTTCATAAGGGGAAAATCGCAACGTCTCTTTCGAACCGAGCCCCAAAAATCCTCGATCACTCAGTGATTTATAAAATAAATCGAAAACCCGCGCTTGTAATTCCTTTTTAAAATAAATCATCACATTCCGGCAAAAGATCACATGACTCTCGACGAAAGATTCGTCCGTGACAAGATTATGATCCGAGAAGATTACGTTATCCCGCAGTGACGATCTAAAGCGCGCGAAATTATAATCAGCCGTGTAGTACTCAGAGGGACTGGCGTTTCCGCCCGCGGCTGTATAATTCTTTGTGAAGCTACGCACATTCTCGATGCTATAAATACCTTCCTTCGCCTTCTCCAACGAAGAGTGATTGATATCTGTTGCATAGATCAACGAGCGATCATACAACCCCTCTTCCTTGAGTAAGATAGCCAAACTGTAAACTTCTTCACCCGTACTGCATCCCGCAATCCAAAAATTCAAAGCTGGATAGGTTCGCAACATGGGCACAACCTTTTCACGAAATGCCACAAAGAAGCCAGGATCACGAAACATCTCAGTTGTAGAAATCGTTAAAAAGGGAATGATTTCTCTAAAAAAATCCGGCTCACGCAAAATGCGTGTCAGGAGATCCAATTCGTCCTTCATGCGATAAGTTATTAATAACTGCTGAATGCGTCGATCGAATGAACCTTCCGCATAGCCGTGAAAATCATAGCCATACTTCTGATATATACCATCTAGCAAAAGTTTATACGCGATCGACTCATTCATTATGAAATGGCCTCCAAAGCTTCAAGCCAGACCTTCAATACGGAAACAAGGTTTTCTAAATTGATCGGTTTTGGCAGATAGTCGTTTGCGCCCATTTCAATGCACTTTTCGTGATCGCCCTTCATAGCCTTCGCCGTTAAGGCAATAATCGGAGTCGTCGTGTGATTCGGCAATTGACGAATGCGACGAATCGCCTCATAACCATCCATTCGCGGCATCATGATATCCATCAAAATCACGTCAATGCGATTCATGTTAGCGACTTTTTCTAAAGCCTCAATGCCATCGCGAGCCACAACAACCTTAAAGCCTTTTCCTTCAAGGACATGGGTCAACGAGAACAAGTTTCTGATGTCGTCATCTACCAACAGCACATGACGACCTTCAAAACTCTTCTCACGACCGCGCAATTGACGAAGCAAATCTTTCTGTTCGTCTGGCAGATCCTTCTCCACACGGTGCAAGAATAAGTTCACCTCATCAAGCAGGCGCTCCGGCGAACGCACGCCTTTCAAAATAATACTTTCCGCAAACTTCCTTAAAGCCGCTTCCTCTTCACGAGAAAGATCTTGTCCTGTATAGACGATCACTGGCGGAACATGATCATGGATTTCATTTAATTTATTTAGAAACTCAGCTCCGCTCATATCAGGCAGGGCAAGATCCAAAATCACACAATCAAATTTTTCCTTTTTCAAGAAATCGAAAGCTTCAGCACCGTGAGCTGCTCCTACGATCTTGAGATCATAACCTGCAATTAAACGCATGATGGATTCACGCTGGATTTGATCATCCTCAACTACCAGAACACTGCGAGCTTTTTTAGAAACAATTTCTTCAATATGCCTCAAAGCCCCTTTTACCCCCTCAAGGGTCGCCGGCTTGGCCAAATAACCCATAGCGCCCATGCGTAGCGTATTTTGCTGGTACTCCAAACCTGAAATCATATGGACCGGGACATGGCGAAGCTTCGACTTTTGCTTAATTGATTCCAGCAATCCAACGCCGCTGACACCCGGAAGTTTAATATCAAGCATAATGGCCGTCGGAATATATTTTTCCAAAATGGACAATGCAAACTCACCCGTCTCAGCTTCAAGAGGAAAATATCCATACCCCTTCGACGCCTCCGCCACAAGACAACGACAGGTCTCATCATCCTCTACGATCAAAAGAGTTTTCGGATGACTCTTCACAGATTCAAGAATTTTATGAAGCTTTTCATCTTGAATGATCGAGGGACGTTCTTCCGCAACTTTTGCGATCGTCACTTGTCGATTATCCAAATTAATTTCTTGAGTGCCCCCTGGAAGTTCAAAGGGAACTTCCAAAGTAAATACACTTCCCTGGCCCACTTCACTTTCGACGGTGATGTGGCCCCCCAGAAGACCTGCTAGCTCTTTAGAAATAGTTAACCCTAGGCCGGTTCCACCGTACTTACGGCTGATCGAACTGTCACCCTGTTCAAAAGCATTGAAGATGACAGATTTTTTTTCCGGAGAAATACCAACGCCGGTATCTTTAATTGAAATGACAACAAAGCCATTTTGTTTGCTCGACAAAGAAACGGCAATAGTAATTGATCCTTTCTCTGTAAACTTCACGGCATTCGATAAGAAGTTACGAAGGATTTGCTCAATGCGCTGCAAATCCGAATGCATCGGCAATGCCTTCAGTTCATCATTGGCATCTATCAATAGAGAGAGGCCTTTTTTATTTGTCTGGGGCAAGAAAGTGGCCTGAAGCTGGGAAATCAAACTGCCTAAAGAGAAACGTTCGGCGCGCAAATTCAGCTTGCGCGCTTCGATTTTCGAAATATCCAGGATGTCACTGATCAAACCTAACAAGTCATTGCCAGCGTCATAAATGGTCGAAGCAAAGTTCACTTGCTGATCTGTCAAATTGCCATCTTTGTTTTCACGAAGAAGTGTCGCCAGGATTAGCAAACTATTCAGCGGAGTGCGAAGCTCATGGGACATCTTCGCCAAGAATTCAGATTTGTATTGATTTGTTTTTTCAAGATCCAGGGCTTTCGCCTCCACATCTCTACGAGACACTTCAAGCTCGCGATTTTTTGAGTTCAAAGATTCTTGTTGAATCTCCAAAGCCCGAGCTTGCTCTTCAAGCTCTTCATTGCTGGCGCGAAGCTCCTCTTGTTGTGCCTGCAACTCTTGCGCTTGCTCTTGAGTCATACTCAACAATACTTGCAAACCTTCTTTGGAAATGGCCGAGCTTATTCCTGTTGCAAGAATCTCCGACAACCTATCAAGGAATTGCTTTTCTTCTTCGCTTGGCGATTTTAAAAATGCAAGCTCAATAACGCCAATCGCGCGTCCCCATATAAATAAAGGTAACAACAAAAGACTCTGTGGAGCACTTTGCCCTAAACTCGATTCGATATTGATGTAATTACTTGGAAGACTTGTGATCTCCAAAAGCTCGTTCTTCTTAACTGCCTCGCCTAGAAGCGTCTCACCTACCTGCAGTTTCTTTGGACGAGTTTCTTTGCCATGATAGCCATGTGCATAACTTCCACGGAGCGTCAGAAGACCATCTTCAAGAACATAAAGACTTCCATAGGGAGCATTCAATAAGCGGCTTAAGATCGACAAAATTTTTGTGCTCAACTCATCAATCATAAGATCTTCGGCCATAACAGCGGCAACTTCCGCAATACGCGCCTGCGACCAAGCTTCGCGGGTCTGACGACGATTTTCTTCGTGTTGTCGACGCCAATTACGGCGAATAAAGAAAAATGCAGCACTAGCCAACCCCAGATTCACAAGCATAGACAAGATCCAAGAAATATACCCCAGTTGCTCGGTCTGTTGAGCTTTCTGCGTGCGAACCTCTTGAAGACGAAGCTCTTCGTCCTTCATCTCCTTCAGTTCCTGACGTAAACGATCCATCACAAGCTTACCATCGGATGGAAGAGGGGCTTTCATCTTTGCTGGTTGATAATTATTGATCGCCTCTTTCAAAGTGGCTTCGCGATCCTTCAAAGTTTTCTCTAGTTCAGTCATCGCAGAGACTTGCCTTGGATTATCTAGGGTCAGACCTTTAAGATTGCGATAATGAAGCCACACATCCTGAATACCCGAAGTGAACGGCTCGAGATAATCTTGCCTTCGCGTGAGTAAATATCCGCGAACACCGGTCTCGGCATCTTTCATCGCAGAAAGAGTCAGATCAATTTCAGAAATGACTTTTGCAGTATGCTCAACCCACCACTGTTGCTCGCGCATATTTCTAAAGGAACTGAATAGCAAAAGTGAATTCAATACGATAAGAATCGCGGCAATAACAAAAAATGTTTTTAAGGTTGTGAATCGTGTACCGACGCTTTCATCTTTATCTTCAGCCACAATAAATCCCTCAAACAAAATTTAGGAATACATAAAGTAGCTTTCGTATCACATATGAAAAATAGAGAAAATGACGAGAGAAGGTTTTAATCAGAAATTGATAGTTCACTCAGAAGGGAGCACTTACTTAGTACTCCCCTAAATTTTTTTGAAACCAATTTTAGTTGTATTTTAAATGGTCTTTAACATGAAGCGCTGCGCATGGTGTCCCCAGAGGCGAAGCGCAACAGCTCACTATGTGATAAGGGGATCTTGCTGACAGCGCAACGGCAACTGATCATCAGCAAGCTTTGAATATGATTCTCCACTCACTGTATGAACGTAGATAGAATTTGTCTTCGCACCTTGAGCAATCGGTTGCCCCAGAGTCAAAATCACGCGATCCCCTGTCTTCGCTAAACCATGCGTGACTAGCAATTGATCTACCTGAGTCAGGATATCTTCCATCGTCTTGTATGGCTTAATCACGTGCGTTTGAATACCCCAGTTCATCTCCATCGCATTCAATACATCCATGTGCTGAGTGATTGAGATAATACGCGCACGCGGTCTAAAACTAGAAATGATATTCGCTGTTTTACCAGAAGTGGTTAAACATAAAATTGCAGTGGCGTTGAGCTTCAAAGCACTCAGCGACGCACTTGCCGCAATCGCAGCAGGAGCACTTAAGAACTCATTCTCAAGAGAGATCTTATAATATTCCTCTTCGTTATTTTCTACTTCACAGATAATTTCGTGCATCGTGCGAATACACTTGAATGGATACTTTCCGCTCGCAGATTCTGCCGACAACATCAAAGCATCCGATCCATCAAGAACTGCATTGGCGACGTCAGTAATCTCGGCACGTGTTGGTCGAGGATTCTCAACCATACTATCCAACATTTGAGTCGCTGTGATGACAGGACGACCCAACTGATTACAAACAGCGATGATACGTTTTTGGAACCCCGGCAAACGACTCTGACCGACTTCGACTGCCAGATCTCCACGAGCCACCATCACCACATCACTTAAACGACAGATCTCTTCCAGATTTTCAATAGCTTCGATCATCTCGATCTTTGCTACGATTTTTGCATTGGAATTTCTTGATTCGATAATTTCACGAAGCTTGCGGATATCACGAGCATGACGAACGAAACTTAAAGCGATATAATCCACTTTGTTTTCAATGCCAAACTCAAGATCTGTAAGATCTTTTTCAGTCATGCAATCCACTGGCAAATTCACGCCTGGCAAGTTCATGCCTTTGCGATCTTTCAAGATGCCACCGTAAACAACTTCCACATCCAACTCTTCACCACGGACTGCCAGAACCTTAAGCTCCATCAAACCGTCATCCAGGAGAATTTTCGTTCCTGGAACGCATGCCAAAGGAAGCTCTTTGAAATCTGATGGAATCAAACCTGGCTTACCCAAAACTGGAGCGGTTGTAATAACCAATTTATCACCAGGCTTAATTTCGATAGAGCCATTTTCAAACTTGCCCACGCGAATTTTAGGACCTTGAAGATCCTGAAGAATCGCCACGGGGGCACGAAGTTCTTTCGACAGTTTTCGTAGAGAGTGAACAACCTTAAGGTGATCCTCATGGCTACCGTGAGAAAAATTAAGGCGAGCCACGTTCATGCCCGCCTTAATTGCTTTTTCTAGATTTTTTTCATCACGAGTGGATGGCCCGATTGTAGCCACAATTTTTGCTCGTCGATCTGCTAACATTTAACTACGCCTTCCTAGAATATGAACTCATCTTTGTAGCTAAGTTTTGCATATCTTCTTGGTGACGTCTATTCATTCTATCAAGCTGATCTTGGTGTGACTCGTTGAGCTGCGCCATGCGTGCTTCATACTTCATCTCCAAAGATTGCTTTTCATTTTTAGCACTCTTGTCACGTTCATCGAGGCGCTGATTGTACTGAGTTTCCATGCGCTTCAATTCGCGCTCCTGATTGTCTTTCATCTGATCAATTTTAGATTCGTAATTCTTCACCGTCTGTTCCAGCTTCGAGTTAAAGCTAGCTTCCATCCCGCGGAATCGCTCTGTCATGACCTTGTTAAGTGTCACTTGATCTTGCTCAGCACGTTGACGTTGTCCATCCATACGCTCTGTATAGTTGTCATTCATCTGATCTAAAGAGTCCGCATAATACTGACCCAATTTCTTTTCATTTTTATTTGTTACATCAACGATTTTTTGTACGCGAGACTCCGCGCTGTTTGTCACTTGCTGAATCTGATCTTGATGCTGCTGCTGCATCATTTCACGCTCTTGACGATGGCGTGAGTTTTCCATGTTTGCTTGAGATTTAGCCTCACGATCAGCATTCTGCAAAAGCTTTTGCGTACGCGTATTCATGGAATCCACGCGCTCGTCGTTAAGTTCCTTCATATGAGAAACGGCATCTTCGCGCTGCTGGTTTACCAGATCCATGCGTTTCTCATAGGCTGTCGTCAAATTACGGCGCTCGATACCGCGTAATTTTTCATTCTTCGACATCTCATTATTTAGCTTACTGTTCAAGCGTTGAATCTGACTATCTCGAGAACGAATTTGCGTATTCACACGGTCATTGACTGAATCACGGAACGATTCATTTTCTTCGTCAATGCTTGCCGTTTTGCGGGCCAAAGAGTTCTCATACTTATTACGAATAGCCCCACGCTCTTCGCTCATCTGCTGTTGCTTCATATCTAGATTGTCAGCATATTCTTCGCGATCATTAGTGACTGTATCTTTAAGCTTTTGAGACCAGCGAGAATTATCCGCCTCACGCTGCCGCTGCCCTTCGCGCAGGCGTTCTTCATAAGACTTACGCATGTCATTTGCATTGCGCTGCTGAGACGCCAACGTTTCGTGATGCGCCTCAAGCATGGCATTACGTTCTTTCTCGTGAGCCTCATTAAGTTTACGACTGTTTTCTTGAACGGTTTTTTGAGCTTTTTCTCGATTGCCCTCAATAACATTCTCAAAGCGCTCGTCACGCTTCTTGATCTCGTCATTCATTTGCCCGACAAGATTTTGTTTTTGATTCTCAGAGATTTCTTTTTGCTTTTTAATCTCACCCGTATAAGTGTTTTTTTGCTGCTCACGATCATTGTAAGCATCTTCCATCTTATTACGCAGAGATTCACGATAGGTCTGACGAACTTCATCAATTTTTCGATTGTTGGCCATATCGCGATCACTCAAAGTCTCGCGATTGCGATCCTTAAGTTCGGCGATGCGAGTCTCATAATCATCAGTGATATTCTTGATTTCGTCATGGTGACGAGTTTCCATACGCTTAAGCTCTTGAGCTCGGCGTTTGTTATTTTCAGTCTCGCGATTTTCGTAATCCTCGCGAGTATTGCGTACGATATCGTCCTGACGTGCGCGGTCCGATGATGAAATAGAAGACATCCTATCCTCCCAGACCTCAGGTTAACATGTGTCTGAAAGGGCACTTAGAGGTTCCTCTGCGATTCTACAAAAATCAGGACCTAAATCTAGCGTTCAAATGTACGTTGGAAGTAAATATTCTTGATCTTCTGGCGTTCCGCCGCGTCTTGACGTCTTTTCTCTTCAGCCTTGCGCTCCTCTTCGGCCACTGCCGCTAATTTGCGCTCTGTCGTTTTTTGATAAATGAAAGCACTCTTCTCAGTCAAGTCACCCCAATTTTCTTTAAGATCCTTGACCTCTTTTACGAAGTTTTCCTTTGTTCCGGTATACATGGAATTCCACAACGGCAAATGTTCCTTCATATCAATGGGACGAATCATGCCGTACTCGTTTTGCCCCTTAGAGTTGATGCCACTCACCCAAAACTCAAACCCCGTCGGAACTTCCAACTTTTTACCGTCACGCAAAGTCACTTCCAAATCCGCATCAATATTGCGGATCACGACTTTATTCGCCTCCTGCAAAAGCCAATACTGTCCTTGCGGAGCCTTGACTGTAGCATAAGGAGTTTCCACATCGATTCCGTCAGCCTTTTCAACCCACAAAGTACCCTGCACCAAACGCCACTGATGAGAAGTTAAACGCATAAGAGTTGAGTTTTCGTTGGCATGAAGGCTTAACTCACCTTGGCTTAAATGAAACGCAGGCCCAGTGACATGAATCGAGCAAGTCTCTTTAGCTTTTAGACATGACTCTGGATTCAAAAGAACATCGCCAGCGGCACGCACGCGAACTTCCATTTGAAAAGCCAGCAGAAAGATGAAAAGCTTCACGAACTTCTTCATTATTTATACTCGACACTTTGAGCAAGTTTGCGAGCTTGCTCTTTCAATTTTTCATTTTTGAAGTTTTTAGCGACGGTTTTATAGACTTCGGAAGCCTCTTCCACTTGATTATTGGCTTCGCTAATTTGCCCCATTCTTAAAAGAATAAATCCTGTCAAATCATTATCTGGATATTGAGAGACCATGGCATCGATCTCTTGCAAACAACTCTTGAAGTCTTTCTTCAGGTAATAACTTTCAGCAATGAAAAATTTCGCTTCAACTGTATGACTTGAAAGAGGATATTTCTCCGTCAAAGTGCTGAATTGTTGAATCGCTTTATCGTAGCTTTGCGAGTTAAAGAACTTCTTTCCCTTTTCAAATAAAACAGGAGACAAATCAACGACTTCATCGCTTGCGGGCGAGCGCACAGAAGACGCAAGATTCTTAAGTTCATATTTCGCTTGAAGTTTTTTATTATCAGGCAGAACTTGTGCAACAGTTTGTTGGAAGTCTTTGAGTTGATAAGTTAAAAGTGAATTGTCGAATTTCTCTTTATCTACTTGCTTTTGCAGGACTGTTAAGCGCATTTCATATTCTTGGTGGCCATTGAAATAGCCAACAAAAACTGCGTAGACGCCTAAAAGACCTGCAGTCAGACAAAGACAGAAAATTACAAACAGTGAGGATTGATTCTTCATGCCTCACTTATCGGCAAAAACCGATAAATATTGAGACTGTCTTATTTTGAAACGACGTTCTGGTCGTAGGTATAGACGGACTCTGCATCGAGATCTTTCCACTTCCCATCAACCTGCTTTTTTACCTGCACACGACCCTTCATAACCATGAGTTTTTTTGAATCCACCGCATACCACAAATGTATGGGGTCCACGATGGCAGCGATCACAAAACTTGTAGGTTTCATGCGAAGCTCCATCCATTTTTTTCCTTCATGATCAGATTCCCCCATTTTCTGCAAAGTAAAACCCACCGTCTCGCGACGATCCCACACGGCGTAACGAACAGGAACTGCAGTTCCTGCATTCAACTCGCCCCAGTGAGCTCGCACAAAGGCCGAGAAATTTGCAGGGCATAAAATGTCTCCACTTACTTTTTCTTCTGCCGTTTTCTTTTTCCCATCACCTTCGTAGGTGAAATACACTTTGCCATCACGAACCTCGATATGACCTTTTTCATTCGTTTGAGGGCGATCAATTGTATAGTCTTTCAAATCAGCACCGGAAATAAGACCCGTCTCTTCTAGAGCAGTTTTCCCCTGCAAATCCCTAAAAACTGTGTGAAACTTTGCTCCGTCTGACGATGGAGTTGATTCAATGATTGCGGTATACAATTTTTCATTTCTTTGAGAATTCAAGTCATAAAGCACAGCAGAAGTTTTTTCTTGCGCAAAAGAAACGGAAATAATCAATGCTCCGATTATTGTTAACATATTCACTCCCTTTACAACGGCTGAGAGCCGCATCATTTTCAAGACCTAAAGACTAATTCATTTTATTTAACTTGACCATTTTTAGAGCAAAACTTAATTTCTGTTTCCTGTCAGCTGAAGGACTTCTGGAATGAACAAAGCTCAATTGGTCGAACTTGTTGCCGAAAAAACAAAATCAACAAAGTCTCAATCAGAACAAATCTTAGACGCCACACTTAAAGTGATTCAAGAAGCACTCAAAAAAGGGGACGAAGTCAAACTTGTGGGTTTCGGCACATTCTCCAGGACTTCTCGCAAGCCCCGTCAAGGTCGCAATCCGAAAACAGGCGAAACCGTTAAAATCCCCAGCACGTACGTTCCTCGTTTTAAGCCAGGGAAGGATCTGAAAGACTCTTTGAAGTAATCGCAGCGGCGAACTCGCTGCGATCTTTGAGCTGACACCACCCGCTCAATCCACTTTTCCAAATATATTGATAAGGCGACACCCTGCCATTTTGCAAAAGCGATTTTAGTTCTTTCACCGTATACGGGCCTTCTTGCAACGGCTTTGAACCGTCTTTCTGCTCAACCAGCAAAACCCATTCTGAAACCTCTTCATTGATATCACCCCCAGGAATCAGACCTTGAACTGCAGGGAACAGCTGAAACTCAAACACTCCCCATTCAGAAGCTGGTTTCCATGAACTTGTGTTATCACAAATTAAATCTTGAGGACCAATTTCGCCGCGATATACTTTGCCGCGCATTTCTTCCATCGAGAACGGTCCTTGAGGTTTCAAGTTCAGGTTGCAATACCATTGTTGTGCTTTCATAGTTTTTCTTTCTTGCTGTGAAATGGTGCCGGCAAAGATTCAATAACTTCTAGGATTGCGTAATAAGCCACTTCAAAATTTTCATTATCCAAAGGCTTCTTTAAAAAACTCATCAACGTTTTTGTGCCGACCAGATTCTCGTGATAGCCGGTGTAAAGACGCTCCCCCATCATGCCTCCCAAAAGGCGCGCCGCTAAGACGTAACTCCATTTGCGACGAGGACGTGCTTGCAGGCGATGTTGCGGAACTCCCGTAATCACCATCAACTCGTGCATTTTCTGGGCAAGTGCCAATTGCAAAGCTTCTTTTCCAAGATCCGAGGGACCACGAGAGGTCAGGCTTGCTTTAATGTCAGCAATCGTATCAGTTTTTCGTTTATGATTGATCACTTTCGAACCAAAATAAGAAACCGCATCCATCCAAATCAAACGCAAGAAATCCGCTGGCACATCAGAGAAAAGCGTCTTATATCCACCCCACTGCGCATGGATAAACTGCATAGCCAAAGAAGCTGCGTGATTCACGGTTGCTCGAGCCAAGTAGGCCGTCTCAATTTCTGGAAGATAGAAAGACATCTCGTCCGCAATTAAGGATTCAATCCACTTCATTTTCTTTTGATCGTATTTTTCTCGAACTTGCACCCAGAAAGCCGCATCCCCTGCCGTATAAACAGAAAGATTCGCCACAGACACTGGCTGTCCTAACTCTTCCGAGATGATTTGCACATAACGACCAATATGATCCGTATAATCTAACTGATCTTCGTCATCCTCATCATCCCAATCATCGTCCTCATCTTCATCAGCTGGCTGAAATTGCAAGCCCACATCGTAAGTTTGCTCCAGGTACATCAAATAGTTCTGCCACTTCACCCATGGAGGCACGCTCATCAGGCAAAATGTATTATGCCCCAAACGAACAAGATCAGTGGTTGCTTCCAGCTCTTGTTTCAAAAGTTGAAAATAGATTTTTTCCGCGTTCTGAAATAAACGTAGAATTTTCTTCGCAAAAGGCTTCCCTAAATTCTTAATTATCTCTTCGGGGATATGAGCGCCCGCCAAATGCAGGTCTCCATAAATAACAAAAACCAAGGCTTCGGGATCCATTTTCACAAGTTCCGCAATTTTTTTGCCTGCGAAAATGTCCCGAGACTTCAGTGTCGTGGCATTGCGTTTCTTATAACTTTTATTAATGCCAACAACCGCAACCCTTTGCTTCTGAGCCCAACGTAACAAAGGCCGATAATGCTCCCACGGAAACCCCCAACGAGTTTCCCAATGAACAGCTTTGAGAAAGTCTTTTTCGGAAAGTCTGCCATTCAAATATTTATCAATCTTGTCTTGATCTGAGGCTTCAAAAAATTCAACCGCAAGAATGACCCTACGATCTTTAGGAATATTTCGAAGAATACGGACCTGGGCTTTTTGCGATTGATGGAGGGCGTGAAAATCCCCCATTAGGACGACCTGAGACTGGGCGATTCGCTCCCACAGATCCTCCTTCGTCGCAGCTTGCCACTTCTTTGCGAACTCGGAATCATAGACCTTATGATAGCGCATCAATTCTGGGGTGTCCTCCCCCAAACGATGGCGCACCTGCTTTTGCATTTGCAGGTAGAGGTCTTTTCGAATGCGTATCCACTTCTCTAAATCAGTCAACGTTCTCATCCTTGAGTCAGCCTCATCATTTTCACACAAATTATATTGATTTCAAGCGACAAACTAAGATTCAATAAAGGGCATGAAAAACAACGGCAGCAACAAAAATACATTTCTTCTTTTGGCTATTGTCTCCACGATCATCACAATGGGTTTGCACATCTACCTTTCTCAGCACTATTACGGTGTAAAGTTTGGTTTGGCTGAAGCAGGTTCCGTTTGTAACATCAATCAGAAGTTTAACTGTGACGCCGTCACTGCAAGCCGCTTTTCTGATTTCCTCGGGGTGCCGGTAGCCCTTTGGGGTCTTGCAACAAACTCAGTCCTTCTCTTTTTCCTATTCGTGACTCGTCAAAATCTAACCCAAGATCGTGCTAAAACATCTCGCTATGCTTTCTTACTTTCTTTGGTTGTTCTTTTGGCCTCCGTCGTGATGGGAACGATCTCTTTGACAGCCATGTCGAATCTTTGCATTTTCTGCATCACAGCTTATGTATTCTCAATCATCACATTTGCTTGTACATTGACTGGAGCCGAGAACTTAAGTGTTCAAAACTTAATCGAAGACATTAAAGATATCTTTACCAGTGACAGATGGGTTCTTGGATTCTTAGCTGCAATTCCAGTGATTTCATTTGGTGCAAATCTTATGTATCTTGAAAGTCATGGCTTAGGCGACGTCGAGAAAGTCGCCAACGAGAAGGTTTCTTACTGGCTCTCGGCGCCGACCGTGACCTTGGATCCTACAGCGGGTCTGCAAATGCAAGCAGGCACTCAGACTCCAATCATGAATATCGTCGAGTTCGCTGATTTCCGCTGTCCACACTGCAAACATGCAGCCCCAAGCATTCACGCCTTCGTACAAAGTCACCCGGACGTGAAATTGACCTTCAAACCATTCCCTCTTGATGGAACTTGCAACGATGCGATTCAAGGCGGCGGCGATGGTATCTCTTGCGGCCTGGCGTTCGCAGTCATGTGCTCAGAACAAATCAACAAAACAGGTTGGAAAGCTCACGATTACTTATTCGAAAACCAAATGGACATCATTCAAGATCAGAACTTGGATAAAAACCTTCAATCACTTTCTACTGTGGTAGGAATTCCAAAAGACGACTTGAAAAAATGCGTAGAAGCCCCTGAAACAAAAGCACTAGTCATTAAAATAGCAAAAGAAGGTGCTGACGCCAAAATCCGCGGAACACCAACAGTGTTCGTTAACAATAAGGTCCTAGAAGGTGGTCAATTGATCCCTGTCTTGGATGCCGCTTATAAATCTCTAAGAAAGTAAATGATCTCGCCTCTCCAATTAGCGCTTCAACTGAGGCGCTAATAAGTAAGCACAAAGACGTACATTCAGCACGCCGAAAAAGAGCACAAGGAAAACCTAGAAACCAATTCGCTCGGCGAGGAAGTTCGCAATCTTTCCAAAGCTGTCGTCGAAGACGATGATACTTGTTTTCATCAGGCCGTTCACGATATCCAACCAGAATGCCAAGATGATAATCCCTAGTGCTGCAAACCACAAAGCACGAACCACATAAATTGTCGAACGCACGTCTGCGATACGCAGATCCCCTTGAATTTTCTCAACAACTTTAAGGATATATTGAAGTTCCTTGTAGTGTTCTTTGAACTTTTCACGAAGTTCCTGCTGCTTGGCGCGAGTCAAAGAGTTAATCCCTGGGAAACTTCTCTTTGCCTTGATAGCATAAATCAAGTCAATCGAGTGATGAATATAACGAGTCACCTTTCCCTTAAAATCAGGATACTCTGAAGGCCTCTCTAAGAAGTCCTTCAGTTCTTCAATTGCCTTGTCATAGCGTTCCGCCAGAACCCACGTCAGAATATTATAGCGAAGCGAATCGGGTTTCCCCATGTCACCTTTATCACCCACATCAAAGAGTGAATCGCCTTTTTCGGCCGCATTAGAATCTTTAATTGCTGGAACTGCCATATTCTTCCTTGTCGGCGGAAACAGTTCTGGCATTAAACCTCATGAAATTCGCCATTCTTTTAGACAATTTCCACAGTCTTTGGTCTAGCTTTCGAGGCTTAGGTTTGACGACCAACGTCCCGTCTTGAGAAACTTAAGACTAGGGCGACCTAGACTTCATGGAGGAGGGCTATGGACACCGAGCAATTCCGAAGCGCTAAATTAGGACATTTAGATTTTCAACAAGATCTAAAACAGAACAAACAACAGGCACAGACTGTTGGCAACATCCCGTTGCCAGACGAACTCCCTCAGAGAGCAGACCTTTCGCACTTGCCTAAGGAAATCTTAAAGTCTTCAACTGTCGAAAATCTCATTTCACAAAATGAAGATCTGATGGCTCGCTTGAAAGTGGCTCTACGCAGACTTTCATTGCTTGAGACAGAAAATCAAAAAATGAGCGAAGAGACCAACAAGGCTCGCCTGGCTCAGTCCTCTATCACCGATCAAATTTTAGTTTGGCGCGAGAAAGACAATCTTTGGAAACAAAAATTTGATCAAATCGAACGCGAAAAGGAAATTCAAACGGAAAAACTTCGCGCCCTTCAGGAGCGTGTAAAAACAATGACTGTTGATTTGATCCGTCATGAAAAATACCATGACCGTATCAAAAACCAAGTGAAGCCCTACATAACGCAGTTAAAGGAATACTCACGCACTCAAGACCTAAAGCTTAAGGATCTGGAAGAAACAACAGCTCATCGCGAAGCTCAACTTCGCGACATTCGCCATCAAATGGGCGAACTAACTAAAAACTCCCGTTACCAAGTCGAAGCTGCCGAGAAAAAAGCAAAAGAGATGATCCAATTTTATGAGGATCAAATCCAAAGCATGACCAAAGAACTTCACGTGCTCCATCAGGCTCAAGAAGATCTTGAAGTAAAAACCTTAAAGCTTCATACGGCACTTGAACGCCAAGACGCCCTTGAGAACGAATTGGTTACAGTCCGTCGCAGCAAAGAGGATCTTAAAATAAGACTTGAAGAGGAGATTGAACGCCTGCAAGAGCGCCAAAGTGAGTTGATTCGCCAAAATCAAAAACTTGGAGTTGAGCATGCGGATTTACAAATTCGCGTCGTTGAAGATCAAGAGAAGATTCAACGTTTAGAACGTGAAAATCGCCAATACCTCGAACAACTTGAAAGCTTGCGGTATATGTGGAACGCCAAAAACGAAGAGAACGAAAAACTCAAAGTGGCGGCCACAGCTCTCGAACGACTCAACATTGAGCTCAGCCAAAAGCTCAATGAGCTTCGAAAAGAATCTTAGAATCGGAAATATAAAAAGGGAGCCAGAGGCTCCCTTTTTTATTAACAACAACGTTCTTCCAAAGTTTAAAAAATCTTTATCAAACTAGAAACTTTGAATTGCGCCTTCAACGCTCTCATGAAGCTCTAAACTTGCGCATTCTGTGAACTTAAAGAGACGCTCAAAGTCAGGGTTTAAACCTACGATTTTTGCATGCATCTTATTAGCCGCATTCAAATCATTCAAAACACCAAAAAAAGACTGAATTCCTGAAGAACCTACGAAATTTAAATTCTTCATGCAAAATACGATTTTTTTATCTTTGAAGTTTTGTAGACATGCATTTTTAAAGGACTGTGTTTTCTCAACTTCAATGCGACCGCTCAGAGACACAACGGCGATGTCGCCATCAAGCAAGACTTTTACTTCCATGAAAGACCTCTTTAATAAGAAAAATGACGTGCCATATCTTAACGGCGTCTTTGAAGCGGGTTTTGAGTCCAAAAAGAGGCTAGAATTCTTGAATTTCCAACTCGACAAACGACCTGGGTCTCCCTAGACTATTTCGGTGCTTCAACGCTGGATCATCTTTGCTTTATTCTTAATAATGTCGCTCGCGACATCTCTTGGCTTTGCTCAAGAACAGGCCTCTCAGCAACCTGCTGCCCGTATTCAGGGCATTTTAATTAATGCTGACGACATGTTCCGCGATTCTGAAAAAGAAATGGTTGAACTTAACGGTCATGTTCAAATCATCTATCAAGGCCAACACATCAAGGCTGACCGCGCACGAGTTTTCTTGCGCACAAAGCGAGCAGAATTATTCGGCAATGTCGAAATCACTGATGTAAAATCATCCATAAAGGGCGACCAAGTTTTCTTGGATTACGAAAACAATACCGGCGTCATTTATAACGGCTTTGTGCAATCGGGGCTTGTAAGATTCAGTGGCGATCGACTAGAAAAAATCGGTGACTCCGAATTCATTGTAACTGATGCCGATTATACGGCCTGCACAAACTGCCCTGCAACGTGGAGCTTTTCCGGCACGGCCGTTCGTGCTCAAATGGGGGGGTACGCATATATTAAAAGCGCCATTCTTCGACTTGGTGACTTTCCAGTTCTCTGGCTTCCTTATATTGCTGTTCCTTTAAAAAGCGATCGTCAATCTGGACTTTTGACTCCGGGGTTCGAGCAATCCGATACAGGGGGATTCACTTTCATCCAACCCTATTTTTGGGCCATCTCTCGAAGTAGCGATGCGACGATCACTGCAAAAAATTACGAACACCGGGGCCTCAAGGGGCTTCTTGAGTATCGCTACATGCTAAATGAGGACAGCAGTGGACTCCTAAATGCGGCGATTTTAAATGATAGAGCATTCGGACAAGATCAACGACTTAACACCTACCGCGGAGCCACTGAGCAGGGCTCTCCCCTTGAACGTTGGTACGTCAATTATCAGCAGTATTATGCGATGCCCGATGATATTGTTGCGAGAGCTCAAGTCAATTTAGCCAGCGACTTACAATATCCAAGAGACTTTCCGCTCGAGACCAATAACTATGGCGACCCTGCCATGGAAAATCGCGTTTCCGTTACAAAAAATACCAAGGACACCCACGCCAGCATCGATACTTCTTATTATGTAAATATGCTTCAGGCCGACCCCCGCGCAGGAAATGATGATGCAGTTCACAGAGCGCCCGAACTTCGCTATGCTCAAGCGCAAAAAAATATCGGTGATACGAACTTCATTTATTCGTGGAACTTGGACTACGTAAACTTCACACGCGCCGGCAATGGTTATGACGACATGGCCACTACCACAATTAACGGCACAAAATATCGCTATGTTCAAAGTAATTGTGCTGGCATTCCAAACTGGTCAGATTATCAATATTGTCATCGCGTGTACGATGGCTCTTTCGATCCGGATACAGATCTGATTCGCACGGGTCAACGCTTAGACTTCCAGCCAGCACTCTATTATCCATTCCAAATCAGCGATGGATTCGATATCGTTCCAATGCTGAACTATCGCGAAACTCACTACTATTTCAACGAGGGTGATGATCAAAGCTATGTGCGCCGTTATCTTCGCACCTCTGTCACGAGCCGTATGACATTCAGTGGTATTTACGGAGATCAATTAGATCCCAAAGCCACCCGCTACAAACATGAAATCATCCCGGAACTGACTTACACGGATATTCCCTGGATTAATCAAAAACAACATCCATTCTTTGGCACAGGGCCTTTGAATGAGGCGCCATATTCCTCCCGCGATGGCATCAGCGATGGAGACTTAACCAGCCCCTATGGTTTGCAATTCGACTACACAGATCGTATCTACGACCGAAATCTGATCACATTAGGCCTTACGAATAAAATTACTGAGAAAACGTGGGTTGGCGATCGTCCCGTCTACCAACAAATTGCTTCACTCAAGCTCCTTCAATCCTATGATGTCTCTCAATCAGAAGCGGGAACAGGAACTAGACAACCTTGGTCTGACATGATGGCGATTTTAGATGTTCGCCTAAAACATTTCCAAACATATTCGATTGTAGACTATTTCCCTTATCAGAACGTTTCTAATATTTCCTCGCGTGTTCGCGTGATGAATGATATGGGGCAATTTGGTCAGATCGGATTGACTCAACAATATAAAATCACACCCGGACAAGCAGTCGATGTGTCAAGCCGTACAGAGGACTATACATTTGCTGCGGGTTTCATCACTCCCTATGTTAATCTAATGGGTCAAGTTGTATACGATGCAAACTGGCAGGCTGCCGTCGCAAGTGCCGGAAAACCTGTTAAAGCCTGGGCCTACATTGCCCAATTCAAACCACCAGGCGATTGTTGGCTCATCACATTAATTCAAGATCAGGTCATTGGCGGTGAGGCAAATACTCGCTTGAATTTTGAATTCACATTCGATGGAAACCCTAAACCACCGCTTCCACCAGAAGCTCTGGATCAATTCGGATTCTAATTTTCACCATCACCCGATTATATCATCAAGCACTGTGACTTTATGATTTTGATCCACATAAGCCCAGTGCATTTCGACCAGACAATTAAAATGACTTGCGAGAAAAGTCGTCGCACGAACCAAGCGATCCTTCTGACGTTTTGAAATTCTTGAAAAATAAAAACTAGAAAGATTTGCCGATTTTACTTCAACCATTAGCAAGTGCCCATGGGGAGATTTAAAAAGCAAATCCACTTCCGCAAAAGGCGTCTTGATCCTCTGCTTTAAAAGAACAAAGTTTTTCTTAAGATAAAAATCAATAACAATTTTTTCAGACTCGAGCCCACGTCGGTGAGCCCAGTATGGCTTATGTTTCTTCTGTGATGAGATTGTCGAGGTGTTCTTTAACTCCGGCGAAGGACTTGCGGTGCACACGGCACGGTCCATGGGTTTCGATGGATGTTTTGTGAACTGGCGTTGAATAGCCTTTGTGCTCTTGGAATCCATATTGAGGATATTTCTCTCCCAATTCTTTCATCAAACGATCGCGTGTTACTTTCGCGACAATGGATGCTGCAGAAATTGGAGCCGCCCGCAAATCACCTTTTACAATAGTGCTTTGCTCGAAGCCTGCGAGATTCGGAATTTTCTGATTTCCATCCACAAGGACGTGCCCAGTGGTAACACCCAATTGCTCGATGGCTCTCTTCATGGCAAGTAACGAGGCCTGCAAGATATTGATCTGATCAATTTCCTCTACCGTAGCGAAACCGATACCCACATGATGATTTTGACAGATAATTTCTGCCAACTCCTCACGACGCTCTTCAGTGAGGAGCTTTGAATCCGTCACAAGTTCATTCAGATCATCAGTTTTTAAAATGACAGCGGCAGCATAAACGGGGCCAGCCAGGCATCCACGCCCTACTTCATCAACCCCGATGACTGGCATTGGAGAGTAATCTCGCCATTCCACCTTTGGATACTCCAGTAGCGCCTTTTTCGTCTTATTCGCGGTCTTGCTTGAGGCCGCAGCTTTCACTGTGACCTTAGAAGCCGCACGAGTCGCTGACTTCATCTTATCAGCTTTTTTAGAAGTTGGTTTCAAAGTTGTTTTTTTCTTAGATGTTTTTGTAGATGTCATTCACATATCCGCTTCAAGATGGAGCGGATATTAGACTCAAGTCGACATCTCGGTCACTGGAAATAAAGAATTCTTCCGGGATATTGCAGTACAGCTCAGTTAAACTGAGAGGAGCTTTAGAAAAAGAAAAAGACCTGGTTCATACAAACCAGGTCTTTTAAATGTAGAATCAATTTACTTTTCGAAAAGAAACTACTCAGCGGCTGCAGTCGCAGCGCCAGCCAATTCAGATTCGATCTTAGCAGCTTTACCAGAAAGGTTGCGCAAGAAGTAAAGTTTAGAACGACGTACTTTACCAACGTTTACAAGTTCAACTTTATCCAAAGCTGGGCTTGTGAATGGGAAAGTTCTTTCAACGCCAACTCCCGCAGAGATCTTACGAACTGTGAAAGATTTTGCAGCGCCAGCACCTTGGATTTTAGTTACGATACCTTTGAAAAGCTGAACGCGCTCTTTTTCGCCCTCTTTAACTTTAACGAATACGTTTACAGTATCGCCAGAGCTGAAAGATTGGATATTTTTGTTAGCAGCTTTAACGCTGATACGACGAATAAGATTAGTTTCTTTAACTTCAGAAGTTTTTGCAGATTTTTTTGCAGCTTTAGCCATTGCTTAGTCCCTTATGCCATTCATTTTTTTCAAAAAGTAAAACAAGGGTCTACCATGGACCCATCACGCGGTCAAGACAGATACTTACTGCCGATCTCACTGAAAGATGGCGATAATCTTGGGGAGGTGCCCCCCGGATGCTCTCTAAAACCCCTTGGCAGGATTTAAGCAGCTCCGACGTCATTCCGTTGCCAGTACCAAATAGCATAAAAATGGGCTTTTTTTCTACATGCATTTCGTGACGCAATTCGGCAAAAGAGTACTTTTTCAATCCCTCATCACGAGCTGAAGTCGCAATAATCTTCGCCTCAGGTACATTCCAGTCTTCAAAAGCCTTCTCGACGCAGGCTGCGGTGTGAACTGGGCCCAAAGCCGTCTTTCTCATAGGATTGAACTTGGCCCCCTGCCCCGTTCTCCAATGATCGAGAACCCTTTCCACGAACATCTGCTGATCTTGCATAGGGTGGATGATGTAATATCTTTCCACTCCATAAACCTGAGACGCTCTGGCGATATCATGAATATCGAAATTTGTGACATTGGTTGCGACAGTTTTATTTTGACGATCACGAACAGGGTAATGAACCAAGCCGATCGCCAGGCGCGGAACGTAGATTTCTTCAGCCATTGAAGTCTTCCTCGGTAAGCTCTGCCAGACCCAAAATCTTGCGATCCTTCAGAGACAAATTCATCCAAAATTTTTTTAGCTCCTTTAAGGGAGCCTCCGTTTTTTTCTTCTTTAAAGAACGGTATTTTTCATTTTCTTTTTCAAGATATGCTTGAAATAAATCAGGACGCTTCACAAGAGTCACCAAGGCAGAAACTTTCGCCTTCCACTCCCCGATCACCTTGTGATTTCCTGAAAGTAAAACCTCAGGCACTTCCTCTTTCAAATATTCACGAGGTCGTGTGAAGTTTGGATGTTCAAGAAGTCCTTCAGAAAAACTATCTTTATCAGCGCTTTCGTTGTGCCCCAGGACGCCAGGAATAAATCTCGACACTGCATCGATCACGACAAGAGCACCCAACTCCCCACCTGATAGAACGTAGTCCCCAATAGAGATCTCTTCATCGACGTGAGCATTGATGATTCGCTGATCAATACCGCCATAACGGCCACAGATCACGACTAAATGCTCTTCCTTAGCCAAAGCGCGGGCTTTTTCATCAGTGAGCACATCGCCTTGTGGAGACATGTAGATCACCTTTGAATTTTTATGTTTCACTTTTTGAATTGTTTTTTCGAGGGGTTCGATCAGCATAATCATGCCGTCGCCACCACCGAAAGGACGATCATCTACGGTGCGGTGACGATCGGCTGCGAACTCGCGAGGCGTGTGCGAGTTCACTTTCAAGAGATCACCCTTTAACGCCTGACCAAGAACACCGAAACTAGCAGCATTATCAATCATCTCGGGAAAAAGAGTGATCACATCAATTTGCAACATTAAGCGTTCTCGAGATCGAACAAACCTTCAGGCAAATCCATAACTACGGCTTGATGTTTAAAGTCGATTTTCTTAATGAAAGCTTCCACGAATGGAACTTCGACCTTCTTGCCGTTAGCATCCACAACCAAAAGGTCTTGAACTCCATTGCTGGAGAAATCAACGATTTCACCTAGAGTGTTTTGTTCAACATCTTTCAATTTGAAGTTTTTGATTTCAGAAAGATAGATTGTTTCGCCTGGTTTAGAGACCAACAAGTCTTCTTCTATTAAGAACTCAAAGTGCTCGAGACTTTCAGCATCTGTGCGATCTTTTACTTCTGCAGCTTTTACGATAAAACCTTTTTTGAATGGCTTAACACGCTCTACGGAAAATTCTTGAGGTGTTGCTTCACCTTTTCCTTGAAGAGCGAATTTCTTCATTCGTTTTGCCCAAGTGATGTCACCAGAAAAAATAAGAACATAAAGATCACCTTTAAGTCCGTGGGCTTCTCTAACTTTACCTACTAGTTTCATTTTCGTGCCTTCCAGAAAGCTTCACACAGAGCCTGTCTGATTTCTTGTTTAGCGCTTATCCCAAATAGAAAGGGGTTGTTATACACAACCCCTTCCATGAGAATCTTAATTTTTCTAACCCCAGTTTATTGGAGCCGGTAGCTTGTCGAGTTCTTAATGCTACTCGACGATATCCAGGTGATAACGCTTGTTGAGCTTAGTGCCCGCTGCGCGAATGATAGTTCTCATAGCAGCTGCAGTCTTACCTTGCTTACCGATCACCTTACCAAGGTCTTCTTTATCCACCTTAAGAGCAAGGAGAGTCGTTTGTTGACCAGGGATTTCATCCACTTCAACTTTTTCAGGCTTGTCGACAAGAGACTTAGCCATGAACTCAACGAGGTCTTTCAAGCTATCCATAATTACCCCCAAATGCTTCTAAACGATATTCTATCGAATACCGATCGGATGCCAACTACTATTTAGCTTGGGCCAACTTAATAACGTGCTTAACACGATCAGTAGGTTGAGCACCTTTTTTGATCCACTCTTCAACTTTAGCTAGATCAAGTTCAATTTTCTTGTCGTTGCCCTTTGGAGTTGGAATGTAAGTTCCCAAGATATCTAGGAATTTACCAGTTACATAACGACGAGAATCCGCAACAGTAACGCGGTATTTAGGATCATGCTTTGAGCCCATACGAGCCAAACGAATAACAACTGCCATTTCTTAAACCTCATTGTTCAAAACAGTAAGAACAAAGTGTGTACTGTGTTCACGATTAAATATCAAGCTCTAAAATGGGAACTTCATTCCGCCTCGACCCATTCCCATTTTCATCAAGCTTCCCATCATCTTCTTGGCGTCCTCAAACTGCTTAATCAGCTTGTTGACGTCCTGAACTTGAGTCCCGCTACCTTTTGCAATACGCATACGACGCGAAGCATTCAAAATCTTATGATTCTGACGTTCCTGGATAGTCATTGAATGGATAATCGCCTCGATTTTCTTCATCTCAGCATCCGGAGGAGTCATGTTTTTGAGCTGTTTCGAAATCTCGCCCATACCGGGCAAAAATTTCAAGATAGTCTCAAAGCCGCCCATCTTTTTTAGTTGTTGAATTTGCGACAAGAAATCTTCCAAAGTGAACTCATTTTTCATGAGACGTTTTGCTGAATCTCTCGCAGCTTTTTCGTCGATCACTTCTTGGGCTTTTTCTACCAACGATAGAACGTCACCCATATCAAGGATACGACCGGCCAAGCGATCTGGATGGAAGACTTCAAGAGCCGTCACCTTCTCGCCGACACCTAGGAATTTAATTGGAATGCCTGTCACTTCACGAATCGATAGGGCCGCACCACCGCGCGCATCCCCGTCAACCTTCGTCAGAACCAAGCCCGTCAATGCCAAGCGCTTGTGGAAGCCCTCAGCAACGTTTACGGACTGCTGACCTAGCATCGCATCGGCTACCAACAAGATTTCTTGCGGAGTCCAGATGTCTTTCAAACGACCCAGTTCGTTCATTAATTCGTCATCAACTTGCAAACGGCCCGCCGTATCGACGATCACAACATCAACCATGTTGTCTTTCGCCCATGCTTTGGCTTTTTCTAGAATCTCTTCAGGCTTCATACCCACTTGAGTTGGATATGTTGGGATATTGTTTTGCTTACCCAAAACCTGCAACTGATCGATGGCTGCTGGGCGATAGATATCGGCAGGAACTAAGCCTGGTTTTTTTCCTAATTTCTGACGGATGTACAAAGCCAACTTCGCAGCAGAAGTTGTTTTACCAGCACCTTGCAGACCAACCAAAAACAATACACTTGGGTTTTCGCGAACGTTGATATCAACGGCTCCGCCACCCAATGTGTTTACTAGCTCGTCGTGAACGATTTTTACAAATTGCTGACCTGGGTTTACGTTTTGAAGAACATCAGCGCCCAAAGCTTTTGCTTTTACTTTATCGATGAAATTTTTAACGACTTTGAAGTTCACATCCGCTTCAAGAAGACTTAGACGGATTTCTTTAATGACTTCCTCAATATTGGCTTCGGTGATCTTGCTTTGACCACGAACCTTTTTAAGGCTTGCCATGATTTTATCAGATAAATTTTCGAACATGTGAAACTCCCGAGGAGGATTTAATTATCCTATCCCATCGGGAATGACAAAGAATGGGGGTTAACCCGCAGCGTTAGTTGCTAAAATTTATATCAATTTTTAATGATTCAATCCGTTGAAGTGAAAGAAAATTCTTTCTAATGGCTTGGCGAGTCCGCTTTTCTACCTAACAGAGAGTTCATATTGAAAACCCCTTTTTGAGTGAAAGGCACCGACAACCCTGAAACTTTAGCGTTGCCAGAAAAAACATAGACCACGTCCTGCCCTTGCAAAGCTTTAGCAAGACCGCCCGCTAACTGCAGATATTGAAATGGCAGTGGCACTTCAACTTTTGTGACACTTTCCGATTTCAATACAATTTTCTGATCAATACTCGTCTTTGCAAAACTCTGACCGTCGAGCTGGATGTCGTAATCAACGCGATCAATATTCAAATCAATTCGATTTGGATTTTTCACATCTAAAACAAAAACCAACGTAGCAGCCAGAAAATTTGCATCTTTAATGTAAACTTGCTCCAAAGCCACTTCTGGTTTTTCACCAAATCGCACCGCTAGGTAAGTGCAAGACGAAAGCGCCACCGCCATCATTAAAAAAAGAGCAAATCCAAATCCTTTTACCATCTTTGGAAGGAGCCTTTTTTCAGACTGATCAAAGCAATAATATAGAACAGGATAAAGCCCAAAAGACTGACTGGAATTGCCATCTCCATCGGCACGTCACTGACACCCACGACGCCATAACGAAGACCATTGATCAGATACAATAAGGGATTCATTTTTGAAATCATCTGCCAAATCGGATGAAGATTTTCGATAGAAAGGAAAACCCCACCCAAATAAGTCAACGGCAACAAAATGAAAGCAGAGAATGCTGACAATTGGTCAAATGTCGTTGCCCAAAATGCCACAGAGATTCCCAAAAGACCGAAAATTAATCCAGCTAAGATGATAAAGAACAAAGCGGTGAACGGATGAACGATACCTAAGATTGATCCTTGTTCATAATAACAGAAAATAGATCCGACTAAGAATGTGATGATTGCCACCACAAGACCGCGCACCAAAGCCCCCAGACTCATGGCCCAAATGATTTGCTGGTTGCTCAGCGGAGCTACACGAAGATCCTCCATATCACCAGAAAACTTCGATGAGACAATCGACGAGGACGAATTCTGAAAGGCGTTACTCATCAAGCCCATCATCATCAAACCCGGAATCAGGAAAGACAAATAAGGAATACCCTGGTGACTTGGCATTTTCGCCCCCAAAGACACACCAAAGATTAATAGATACAGAAAAGAGGAAATAAACGGAGTGATCACGGTTTGCACGATCACTTTTAGAAAACGTGCAATTTCTCTTTGAAATAGAGTTAAAAATGGAGTCATCATTTTTCTGCTCCCGGCGCTTTAACAACTTTCATAAACGCTTCTTCTAAATTACCTTCTTCAATTTTCACGTCTTTGATGATGTGAACAGGAATCTGCAATTCAGCTAAGAATTCCCCCATGGGCTTTCCTGGAGGTACGATGAATAAGAAGTCCGGACCTTCTTGAAAGAATAGATAGTTTGTTTTGAATGCAAAGGATTCCGTCAAAGTTAGACGAATTTTCTTTTGGGTATACTGACGAACTAATTCTTTCGTTTCGCCAACACACTCTAGATTTCCAAGATTGATAATGGCGATGCGGTCGCAAAGTTGTTCCGCTTCCTCTAGGTAGTGGGTCGTCAACAGAATGGACATACCTTCATTGCGAAGTTCCTGCACGAATTGCCATAAGGTTTCGCGAAGACCAATGTCCACGCCCGCTGTGGGCTCGTCCAGAAGCAAAAGTTTCGGCGTGTGTACCAGGGCTTTCGCAATCATCAAACGACGCTTCATCCCGCCGGAAAGTTGTTTCACTTTTTTATGGCGATGCTCATACAAAGAAAGCTTATGTAACAGAAATTCGATGCGTTCTTTGTTATTGCGAATGCCGTAGTAACCAGATTGGAAAGCAAGAATCTCTTCAACACTGAAAAAACCAGAGTTGATCACTTCTTGGTGAACAACTCCCAATTGTTTCTTTGTGAAGTTTGGATGATCCACAACAGATTGACCGAATACTTCCACTCGACCGCTTGTTGGCTCCTCAAGTGTTGTAATTGTAGAAATGATTGTAGTCTTCCCTGCCCCATTAGGCCCCAGAAGACCGAAAATTTCGCCAGGCTTTACGTCAAAAGAAATACCTTTAACGGCCTCTTGGCCGCCTTTGTATTTCTTGCGAAGTTGATCAATTTTTAATGGAACCATTAACGTGCTCTCGCAATGCTTGTTTGGAATTCAACGTCTGGATTTTCACGTTTCAACCAGTTCAAATCCCACTCTTGATTTACCAACACCACAGGGTTGTCGATCATATCACGGAACATATTAGCTCCGCCTTTAAGTTCTGAAACCGGTTTGCCATCAGCCGTACGTGGCCAGCGGGCTACGCTGTAAGGCAAGCGATTCAGTTTTACTTCCAAATTGTATTCATCTTGCAAACGGTGAAGTAAAACTTCGAATTGAAGTTCACCGACTGCACCGACGATAGGATCTTGTGCACCTAAGTGGGGTTCAATGAATAACTGAATCGCACCTTCTTCGGACAAGTGCTTCAAGGCTTCTTGCATCTTTTGACGTTTCAAAGCATCGCGCACTGAAAGTTTCGCGAAAAGTTCTGGCGCGAATTTTGGAATGTCTTCAAAACGAATTTTTCCTGAAGAAGAAACACAGTCACCGATGGCGAAGTTGCCAGTATCACCCACACCGACGATATCGCCCGCATAGGCTTCATCGACGGTTTCTTTGTCGGCCGCAACGAATTGACTTGAGTACGCCAAACGAAGTTCACGATCTAGGCGTGAATGTTGTACCTTCATACCACGCTCGAATTTTCCAGAGCAAATACGAATGAAGGCAATACGGTCACGGTGACGACGATCCATATTCGCTTGGATTTTAAAAACAAATCCAGTGAATCGCGCATCCAATGGGTCGATCTCTTTATCGTCTTTTGTGTGACGAGGCTGGGGCGCTGGTGCATACTTGGTGAAAAATTGAAGGAATGTATCCACACCGAAGTTTTGCTTCGCTGAACCAAATGTCACCGGAGATATCTGACCACTTAAGAACTCATTCACATCAAACGGAGGCAATGCTCCTTCGATCAAATCAAGCTCTTCTAGAACTTGATCAGCTGATTCTTTATCAAGATAATTGTACAAGATCTGATCGTCTTTGCCTTTTTCAAAAGGAATGATTTCATAATCTTCCACTTCTTCACGGCGTTGATCGTAGATCCAAATTTCTTTCGTCAAGCGATTGTAAATACCACGGAAACGCTGACCAATACCCAAAGGCCAAGTCACGGGATAACATTGCATATTCAAAGTCTTTTCAACTTCGTCGATCAATGTCAGTGGATCTTTCCCCTCACGGTCTAATTTATTTACGAATGTAAAAATAGGAATTTTGCGAAGACGACAAACTTCGTAAAGCTTCTTCGTACGTTCTTCCACGCCCTTTGCAACGTCGATCAGCATCGCCGCAGAATCAACCGCCATCAAAACGCGGTACGTATCCTCTGAGAAGTCTTTATGCCCCGGAGTATCCAGCAAATTCACACGAAGACCATCATAGTCGAAGGTCATCACAGATGAAGTGATCGAGATCCCTTTTTGTCTTTCAAGCTCCATCCAGTCAGAAGTCACCGCTTTTGTTCCTGACTTTCCCTTCACTTCACCCGTTTCATGGATCACTCCACCGTGGTAAAGAAGTTTTTCTGTCAGGGTTGTCTTACCGGCATCGGGATGCGAGATGATCGCGAAGGTACGGCGTCGTTGAATTTCTTTTTGAATTTGCGGAGTAGCCAGCATACTTAAACCTTTAAATTGACTGTAAAAAGCGTATTTAATCGGAGGGAGCGCAGACCTGCAAGTTTTTACCCCTTCGGGGTGGATTTAACGCTAAAAGTCGCTTTCCCTCTTGCGGATTGACCTCAAGCCCCTTATAACAGCCCTCGAACTTTCAACTCCGCTTGGTTTGGAGCCAGGATAGATCAACCATTTAGTAAACGGCTGATCTTAGGACAACTGCAGGTGCTATATGACGACAACCGCAAATGCTTCGAAGCATTATGTTACGACTTTCTATAAATTTTTGAAACTAGCTGATCCAGCTCAGGTTCAAAAAGATCTCGAGAATAAAGCTGAAGAATTAAACGTCAAAGGTCTTGTGATCCTCGGTCACGAGGGCTTCAACTCGACAGTCTCTGCTTCTTCAGAGGAATCCTTTAATTCTTGGAAGCAATTCATTCGTGAATACTTCAATCAGCCGAATCAATTCTTTAAAGACTCGTATTCTGAAAAAGCACCTTTCCGCAGATTCAAAGTTAAAATCCGCGAAGAGATCGTAACCACAGGTATTCCAGAAATGATGCCACCAGAAGGCGTGAATCATCACCTCACTCCGACAGAGTGGAACAAGGTTTTAAAAGAAGAAAAAGACTTTGTGATGATTGATACACGCAACTGGTACGAATACAAAATCGGAACTTTCAAGGGCGCATTGAATCCGAATATTGAGAAGTTCACAGATTTCCCTCAGTATATTGAATCTCAGGGTATCTCTAAAGATAAGAAAATGTTGATCTTCTGCACTGGTGGCATTCGTTGCGAAAAAGGAATTCTCGAATTGCAAAAGCAAGGATACGACAATGTTTACCAACTTGATGGTGGCATCATCAATTATCTGAACGAGTATCCCAATGATCAATACGAAGGTGAATGTTTTGTTTTCGATCACCGAGTAGCTTTGGATCAAAACCTTCAACCATCTACGAAGTATGGGTTGTGTCCTCACTGCGGTCAGCCTTCTGAAGTCAAAATCGACTGTTCACGTTGCGATAGCGAAGAGTTGATCTGCGTTGATTGCGCCAAAATCGAGTTCAAAAAAGAGACGTGCTCTAAAAACTGCGCCCATCAATGGAAACTTCATCCTGGCAAAAAAGGCCCGAAACAAATTGTGCCTTTTGAAGTTGAGAAAATGAAGGCACTAGGTTTGGATGATAAAGATCTGCCGACAATTCAAGTGAGCAAAACAAAAGTTGTACACGTGAACTCCAAGGGCGTTGCCGAAACAGTCAGTAAAAACTCTTAAGTCTTTATCTGTCACATCAGACCTGATCTTCTAAAAGCCCCTACTAAGGGGCTTTTACTTCTTATTCGTCTTCTAGAGTGCTCCATTTTGTCTCGCTAACTGCGACCAGTATCAAGCCGACACCTACATTCTCGGCATTGGAATTGCTGATCAAAATCGCATTACCCATAACAGCCTTATCTCTAGAAGTACGAGGTTAAAAATGAAGTTTCATTATATACTGTTTGGCATTTTATTCTTAGCGTCCCAATCTTTTGCATTTAGTAGCACCTTTGGAACTGCTGGCTCTAACGGCAGCTCTGGCTCAGATGGCCGTGCTGGTCAAGATGGCAGAAGCATTACGGTGTTTGCGCAAAAAATCTCAAGCCCCATCAGCTATACCTTAAGAGGTAACAATGGTGGCAACGGCGAAGATGGTCGAGACGGCAACGACGCATGGGCCTGCATGATGCACCCAGGTGATGATGATTTAACCGGTGCGGATGCGGGAAAAGGCGGCGATGGCGGTGACGGCGGAGCCGGTGGCAATGGTGGCAACACGACCATTTACTATTCGGATCTTGCACAACTGAAAAATATTTTAATCGACGCAACACCCGGTTACGGTGGTCGCGGCGCAGACCCTGGACGTGGTGGCGACAAAGGATGCCGTTGCGACCGAAGCTCATGGAGAACTCACACCTGTATCGGTTCGAACTGTCATGACGAAGAACACTCTTGCACGGATGGTAAATCGGGCGATTCAGGCCGCTCAGGAAATAATGGACACGATGGCAACTATGGTCATCTGATTCTTGTTAAGTCAGACCAAACACTGCCAGAGGAAAATAGCATCGCAACTGTGAATATAAATAAACTCGAACCGCAAAAAGCAGTCTCTGCAGAACTTACGGAAAATCTTTACCTAAGCAAAACAGGTGCAAGTCAACTTCTTGCTGCGGGTTCTCACGTAGCAAACCGTTATTATGAATTTTCACGCAGATCGGATGAGGTCGCCCACGTTATTTGGGCTTCTCAAAAAGATCCGAGCAAATACACTGGCTCGGTAAAAGCGACATCTAAAAATGGAACTATTCAATTCACTTACGACTCTGCTGATGTCTTCGTTGGCCAGCAAACCACTGAAGGCCATGAGCACACATTGACGATCACTGATGCCTTTAAACTGACAGATTTTGCGAACATTACGCTAAGTAACACTCACACTGGAAAGGCGACACAAATTATCGCAGCGACATCAACACCGCGACCTCAACTTGTAAAAGACTATTTCTATGTGAAAATAACGCAAATTCGCTGGTTGGTTTCCGATAAAGTTGTATTTGACGGGCAGATTCCTGCCACTCTAGTTCAATCGACCAACGATAAAGTCATAGTGAACTTAGGCAAACTTCAATTCAAAGACTCTGATTCAATTTGGAGTAAGAAACTTAAAATTGAAGTTCAGATGTCTCGCAGAATTCAGAACGCCGATCAGTTTATAAATAAAACTCTAACTTATACACAGGCAGCACAGTAAATAGCTGAACCAATTAAAAAGTCCTCCCTATTTTTTTTGGGGAGGACTTTATTTATTTGTGCGCAACATTTGAAGAGCTATTTCGTTCTTCAACCATATCACGTAGCTCACCTAAAAAGATGATGACATCTTTTTGCTCTTCTAGACGGAATTGCGCTTCAGTAAAGCCCTGTCCCACTTTAATTGAAACACCTCGAGATCCTACGACCTTGAACATATCTTCGTCCGTGCGATCATCACCGATACAGATGATACTTGTGTCATTATTTTCTGGTTGTTTCATGAGCCACCTTAAGAAACTTCCTTTGTTACATTCAATAGCCTTTGCTTCGACGATTTTTTTCCCTATAACGATGGACACGGGCTCATTCGCCATACCTACTTGAAGTTCGTCATCCATCTTCTTTGCTTGATACTGCGCAAAGTCCTGCGGAGATTGTCTAAAATGCCATACAAGACAGGCACTTTTCTTCTCAACCCATGAAAGAGGAACTTTCTCTGAGTAATCATTCATCACTCTTTCGACATGGGGGTACCATGATTGAATGTCAGAAGAGATACGGCTTTGCCAAGGTTCTCCAGGTATTTTATAAAAAGCACCGTGTTCCGCAGCAAGCCCCACTGGCATGTCGCCGAACTGGCTTTCCAAAAACTCTTTCGTGCGCCCGCTGAGAACAAAAACCTCCATGCGATTGGTATGAAGACTTATTAAAAGCTTTTTGGTTTCTTCAAGAAGCACGGCCTGTTCGGGGCGTTTTGTTATCGCCACGGTCGTGCCATCGTAATCCAAGATCACCTTGATCTTGGATGCACCGAGAGCTTTCAATAAATTTGATGGCCACGACCTTCTAAACGGAGAAATTTCCATCGCACGTTTTGTGGACGTCCGTTTTATTTTCTCCAAGTCCTCCAGAAACCCAGTCGCCCATTTTGTCGACGAGTAGCGAGACAGGATATCCTGAAGATGAGATAAGCGCTCCGCCCGTTCTTCATATTTCATGTCATAAGCTTGTTTGATGGCGTCAGCAATGGCATCCACATCCCAAGGATTGATAATCAAAGCATCACTTAAAAGCGAAGAGGCCCCTGCAAACTCGCTCAGAATTAATGTGCCCGGTGTTTCAAGATCTTGAGCCATGACAAACTCCATGGCCACCAAATTCATTCCGTCCCTCTTACTCGTAACAAGGGCAGCATTCGCCCGACGATATAATGCGAGAAGTTCCAATTCCGAAACGGATTTAAAAATATAATGCACAGGAATGTAGGAGGGAGCTCCGAATTCTCCATTAATTGCTCCAACTAACTGCTCGACTTCGTTTTTCATTTTAATATAGGCCGGAACTCTTTCTCGCGTGGGAACCGCGACTTGCAGCAAAGATATTTTGCCTACAAGTTCCGGATATTTTTTAAGAGCATGCTGAAAACCGCGAAGTTTCAGTTCAAGACCTTTAGTGTAGTCCAATCGATCCACGCCAAGAATTGAAAACGGAACGTTGCTGATATTTCTATAGTGCTCAGCCTTTTCCTGAACTTCAGCGGCTGCAGCTTTTTCTTTGTAGGCATCACTTTCAATACTGATTGGGAAAACTCCAAGATGAGTTGCATGACCTTCATTTTCTGCTTTAAAGAACGAGGACTCTACTCCCAAAATTGATTTCAAGCTCACAACGAACTGGCGCAGATAAGAATGCTCATGGAACCCCAGAAGATCCCCTTGCAAAAGTGAAGACAGAATTTCTTCACGCACAGGAAGTTGTCTAAATAACTCTGCGCTTGGAAATGGAATGTGCAGGAAAAATCCAATGCGCACATCAGGGGCGCGCTCACGGAGCATCTTGGGTAAAACCAAAAAATGGAAATCGTGAATCCAAACTGTATCGCCTGGTTTTGCAACTTTCGCAATGGCATCGGCCATTGTCTGATTAGCTTCTTTGTAGGCTTCCCAATTGGCACGATTAAAATTCGTTAAATGACTTTCGTAGTGAAAAAGCGGCCAAATGATATCGTTAGCAAATCCGTCGTAATATTTTTCATACTTTTCTTTTTGTAAATAAACAGGATAACATTCCAAATGAGGATTGATTTCGTGAGCTTTTGCTGCAAGTTCTTTTGAGGCTTTTAAATTTGTTTCAAAACCAAACCACGCAAAAGGTTCATTGAGACTCACGCCCAATAAGGCAGAAACAAGACCGCCACTTCCTCTTTTCAATTCGCCCTCCGAAGAGATGTTAAATGGCAATCTGTTACTGACGAAAATTCTTTTGGGCTTTTGTGGCATGCCGTCCTCCGATAAAATCAAAATTGAATTTTATTTTTACAGAAAGGCCTCATCGTGGAACGTGAAACACCTTCTCAAACTCCCCACCGATATCAGATGGGTCTCATTGGCAACTGCGCATATTCAGCGCTTGTAGACACCAAGGCTAACATCAGCTGGCTGTGCTGGCCAAGATTCGATTCTAGTTTTATTTTTGGTTCATTGATAGATCCCGAAAAAGGGGGGCAATTTTCTATCAACCCGTCCACTGATAAGTTTACAACAACTCAGTCGTATATCAGAAACACAAATGTGCTAAGCACCAGGTTTGAGACGGAAGACGGTGCATTTGAAGTTATCGATTTTGCACCGCGATTCAAACTCTTCGAGCGTTATCATAAACCTTTGATGCTATTTCGCAAAGTAAAAAAAATTTCGGGACATCCGCGCATTAATGTCAAATGTCGTCCTGTAGGCCACTACGGAGAGATTAAGCCATTTGCACAATTCGGAAGTAATCACATTCGCTATGAAGGTTTGGATCAACCGGTTCGCTTAACCACAGATGCTTCGCTCTCTTATATATTAGAAGAAAAAGATTTTTTCCTCGATGATTCTGTTTACTTTGTATTATCGTGGGGAATTCCGCTCGAAGGTCCCCTTGAACCTACATTCGAAGATTTTTTTCGTCGCACAATTGCTTACTGGACTGAATGGGTTGAACACTGCCACCTTCCATACATCTTTCAAAAAGAAGTCATTCGCTCGGCACTGATATTAAAACTTCATCAATATGAAGATACAGGTGCCATTATCGCGGCTTGCACCACAAGTCTTCCTGAAATTGATGGCGAAGGACGCAATTGGGATTATCGCTTCTGTTGGTTGCGGGATACGTATTACACACTCTCAGCAATGAACTCGTTAGGTCACTTCGAAGAGATGGAGCGCTATGCTACCTTCATTGAGAATTTAGATCTAGATCATCTTGAAACTCTTCAGCCAGTGTATCGCATTGATGGGTCCACTGATATGAAAGAGATCGAGCTTCCTCTATCAGGATATCTTAACAATAAGCCGGTCCGAATCGGAAACGAAGCTGCAAAGCAAATTCAACACGATGCCTACGGACAAATTCTTCTCGCCTTATTTAAACTGTATACAGATGAACGCCTCACGGGCCGCGGAGATCGAAGATCGTCGCGCTTAATGCGCTCCGTGATTCGTTACATCGAGAAAACCATGGAGACACCAGACAACGGCGTATGGGAGTTCCGCGGAACTCAAGCCATTCACTCGTACACCTTGATGTTTCATTGGGCCGGAAGTATCGCCGTAAGAAAAGTCGCGCGCTTATTAAATGACGAGGAACTTGCCGCTCGCGCGCAAGTCACTATTGATAAGGCCACAGCCTTAATTGAAAAATGTTATTCGGAAAAAAAGAAAGCCTACACACAAGCAGTGGGCTCTGAAGAACTTGATGCCAGCATGTTGCAATTAATTACAATTGGTTATTTTCACGACAAAGATCCAGAGCGCGCATGGCAACACTTAGAAGCCATCGAAAAAGAGTTGCTCCTAGCCCCAGGGTTTTTACTTCGCTACAAACATCGCGATGACTTCGGCCTTCAGAAATCGGCATTTTTAGTTTGCAGCTTCTGGTACATTGAAGCACTGGCTGAACTAGGACGCTCCAAAGAAGCTGAAAAATTATTAGAAATAGTCATCGCTGCCCAAAATCATCTGGGCCTCATGAGTGAAGACTTTGATGTCGTGACCCAAAGTCAGTGGGGAAATTTTCCTCAAACATATAGTCATGTCGGCTTGATCAACTGTGCATTTGCTATTGACCGCGCTTTACGCATGCCGCATTTCTTTTAGTTCACTGACCTGCGAGAGCGCGAATGGGTCATTTTGTCGATGGTCTTTGCCATTTTGGCACAATTTATTCCTCATCTCCAACAAATGGCATTTAAGATCAGGCATCGCTCTTGCCTTTCACCTTGAGACAAGATGATCATTACATTCAATACCTGGGAGGAAAAATGAAAACGACAACACTTGGCACTTTCTTTATTGCACTGGCACTAACAGCAGGTTGCGCTCAAAAAACAATTGAAAAAGTTAACAACGAGGTCGCGACGGCGCCAGCTGTTAAGAACACTTCGCAACTTCGTCAGGAAGCTCAAGATCTCATTGAAAAATCCAATTTAAGTCCTGAGATAAAAACTCAACTTCTCGCTTTAAAAGCATCCTCCAGTCAACAGATGCAGGGGCTTCGTGAAGAGTCTCTGAAGCTGCGAGCACTTTTGATTAAGACAGTCCTTTCCCCAAACTATAATAAAAAGGAAGTCGACGTTATTCATAGCAAAATCAGAAAAAATCAAAATCAATATCTAGCAGTTATGTTCGACACGGTTGACAAAGCTAACGGCATCCTCGGAAGAGAGACCAAAGCCGATGAACAAAATGAGCGCATGATGGAAGAAATGTTCATCATGAATCATGACAATCAGTTCTAATCTCCTCAGCGGAAAAAGCCCTTGTATCGCATGGGCTTTTTCTAGCCATCGCATTTTGTTTTGATTTTTTGAGAGAAAATTGGTTGCGGGGCCTGCTCCACCTCCTGCATTGCGGACAGCTCTCTGCGGCAATTGACTTCGAGGTGTTGAATTAAAAACTTGTAAGACTTAAGCTTTTCCTGAATGGTTCAAGTTTTGGCTTTTATTCTTCAGGTTCAATGCGGTTTTCAGACGATAGGTTCAGCTACGATCAGCTATGGCAATGTCGTATTTGTGACGGCTGATGATCGCAACAAGCCTCAGGTGGCTTTCTTTCAAACCTCAGAGAATCCAGGCAAACCCCATCCCTATTGCGAGCCTCTTCAACGAAGCCTCAGCAGCGGCCAGGCTGTTGCTTTAGAAATAGATCGCGCCAACAACCAAGTGGTTCAATTGCAAGTTATTTTAAAACCATAAAAAAGAGAATGAACAAGTAGCAATTCTCGCTCTCGTTCTGCCACCGCACTTGTCTAATTTCTATACAATTATTTACATTTAGCTTATATATTTTATTTACTTTTAAATAACTATTATCTGAATCTTTTCACTAAAAACAAAAGGAGATTGAAGTCGCTTAACGCTATATTTCTGCCATTAGGAGAATTTATGAAAAAAGCACTTTCCATCATTCCCGCGTTACTTCTAACTCTATTGGCAACGGCCTCTCAGGCTCAAGTTGTTACGGATTTGCCGATTATTGAAAACAATCAAACCGTCCCGGCAAGCAACTTGAAACGAATCAAAACTCAAAAGACTCACGCAATGGCTGACGAGAGCATGTCTTCCCCTTTAGTGGTTAGAATCGTCGAAGCGTCTCAATGGGGCTACGATAATATGGTCCTATCGGATAGTAATAAAGTCCCACGAATTTCAATTTCCACCCGTGGAATTGTCTACTATCGCAACTCAAAGAACATCCAGATCGGAAGCGCGATTATTGATGGTATCGATAACGTTGGATTTTATTATATCCAAGGCCAAGCAGAGGAAATTTATGCGGGTTGTCCTTTAGATATCACATTGGACAGAACATCTTTGAAGATTCTCAATGTCAGAATTCCTTTCTGCAAAAAGGCTCCTTCTCGCGTCGTGAACCTGGTTAGCAGTCGTACTATCGAAGACAATGTTTATCTATATGATTCGCGTAACAACGTTCCGCTTTCTTTCTCCACAACACGTGGGAACTATGGAATGTCTCTAAATTCGAAGGTGACAGCTTACGCCATGCTTTCTGGAGATGCTATGAAAGCCCTGAACTATTCAGTTCGCGGAGTCACACCTCAATGTCCAATTCGCCTTGAGGTCAACTCTGCAAATGGTCGGATACGTAAAGTGACGGCGAGCTGTGATGTTCTGGAATAAGACTCATTAATTACTCTGTATCGGCTAAAAACTTTAAGACAGTCTCTTTTCTTTGCAGAGTATCGTTATACCCAGCTTCTAAAAGCGATTTTATAAAGCTAGGTTCAAAGGCTAAATAGCTTAACAGCTCAGAACCTCTTCCCGCAGAAACGCCAATGCCTCTTAACAAAATATTTATCGATAGAGGCATTTGCGAAATATGGCAAGAGGACATCTCGGTGATTTCCCTTGTTGGAGTCAAAGCCAAAAGAGGAATTTCTCGCAAATGAAAAGGTTGAGACGCTCTTTCTGAGTCGCTCATGGCAGCGACCGTAGAATTGATTCGAGTTATTCTGTCTAAATCCGCATCCAGAGAATCAAAGAACAATCCATTAAGAACCGTTCCTACTATTTCACCAACTGAGATACTTGTGTTCTCTAGGTTCGCCGGATGAGACGTTCCACTCGGACCGCGAACCCCAATAACCAGAAGTTTTTCCGACTCTAAATGTATCGCGGCACTTAACGGTGAATTCAGACGAACCATCCCGTCACCATAAAAGGAGTCTGCGATTTTCACTGGAGGAAAAAAAATCGGAATAGCTGAAGAAGCCATCACATGATGGGGCTCAAATCTTGTTCTTAAACTTATCCTATTCAGTCTTTTCCAGTCTTGAATTTCACTGTGGCCATTATAAAAAGCCACGGACTGTCCAGAACGGTAATTTGTTGCTGAGAATGAAACCGCGTGAAACAGTCCGTTCTCAATATTTGAGTTCAAAGTGCTAAAATCAATGCTTTCTGAAATTAACTTCGCCAAGGGCGTCGTATCTAAAAGATAAGTGATTTGCTTTTTTTGTCCCAACAAACCACCAATGCTTCGATCTTTAATCCATCGCAGGGCGATTTGGGCGAGCGAGAAGGTATCTACTTTGAAGACCTTCTCTGCAGTCAACGAGGACCAGGTATCCCAAAGCTTCTCGGTAACTTCTAGGAAATCACCTTTTTGACTTGCCAACCAAGCGCCGTTTAAAGCTCCAGCCGAGTAGCCGGAAATAATCGAGAAAGGATTTTTCTTTTCGCCGGTTATCTCAGCCATCCCGCGAAGAACACCGGCTTGATAGGCAGCACGAGCTCCGCCACCGGTCATTACAATTCCAATTCTTTTTCTTTTACGAACCTTGTCCTGATTCATAGAGACCTCACTAAACGATCGAGACTCTTTATTGTGACCATCTGACTTAAGACATGTCCATGAAATTATGTCTGAAGAGGATATTAAAGCGTGATCCGAGAAGACGAAACCTTCAGGGACTTGGTGCCATTTTCTTCGACTTACTAAATGACATTTCTTGCCGAACCAATAACTGCATTCTAAGATCAATCTATGTTTAAGATATTCTTTGCATTCGGCATTTTGCTACTACCCAATTTTTCCCAATCAAAAACCATTTGCGACGAATACAAAGTAAATAAACTACTTCTTGCAAGCCCCAGCACGCTTGACGAAGCTAACTTTAATAAAGCGCTTGAATTGTCTCAGGTCGTAATCGTTGGCGAGCACCATCACGATTTTACCAAAGCGACAGCTAGAATTGATCTTCTAAAACAATTCTCAAAGCATTCAAACGAACCGAAATGCCTGGCATTAGAAATACCTAAATCCAAAGACTTCCCGACCCTTTTAAAAAGACTTGAGGAACTACATAAGAAATTTTCGAATGATGCCAAAATCGTAAAAGATGCTAAATCCAAAAAAGAACTAGACGCTCTTCACGAACTCGTCGAGGAACTTTCTTTTCTTAATACTGAGGCGGTGAAACTGAACATTAAGGTCTACGGTGTCGATACCTGGGATAATTGGGATAAAGATGTCGCAATGAAAATACGAAACCAGGAGATGACAAAGAATCTGCAAAGTCTTCTTACCAATAGAGAATGCAAATCGATTTTGTTTTTCACAGGCAAGAGTCACCTAGCAAACACAAAAGAATACGAAGGTGTTCCGTCCCTACTTCATAAAAGCAGGATCAAAACTCTTTCTATAAATCTTCAAATGACAGATGAAAAAGAAGATAAGATTCTCAAATCCTGGAATGTCTGTAATAGTGACCGCAAAAAGATCACTGACTATATTGTCTTTTCAAACTCCCTCATTGAGAACGACATAGTTCTTTATCCCAACGACCCCAGTCCATCCAACAGGTGGAAAGACTACGACTTCACTGTCTTAGTTCCTTAGCAGGCCGTTATGCTTTGGCGTCGCGCCTCAGGGTGCTCCAAAATTCGAGATTTTCAGATTGCAGCCTTAAGTCCATATTGCAGGTAAGATTCTAAAGTCATCTCCACAATTAGTGATCTAACAGTCGTTTTCCGATAGATATTAAGAATGAATCTTTCCATTTTTGTCGCGTTTTCTTGTCTATTTGTCGCCAACATAGTGCTCGCAGAGCCGCGCACTGTTTGCACTATCACTGTGACTTATGTCGCTCATCTCTGTGATCTCGGCGCGATTGTACCGCGAATTATTCAAAAACCTTTAACAGAGACTCTGCTAAGGCTTCCGCTTTCCTCACCCCCACCTTCGCTTCGATTCTAGTACTCTGATCGTCAAAGATCTTAATCAATTTAAGAGCAATATGCTTACCTTGCGACGTAATCTGAATATTAATGAATCTGGCATCTTGCGACTCAATCTTTCGATTCAAATACCCAGCCGTAATCAGCCGAGATAGACATTGGCTTAACCTCGACCTGCTTATTCTCAATGTTTTCGCTAGTTCCGACGGCCTTGCCTCTTTATCCTCAAAAAAGACCCCAACTAGGATCAATGCTTCAGAGATCGAAAGATCAAAAGTTTTCAACCTTGTATCCAAATCCCTGGAAATGGCCTCTGCAACCAAAAGAGTGGGAACTACGGGGCTTCTCTCGATAAATTTACTGATTTTCATAAATAGTTTATCTATTTAACTATTTATTAAATCAAGTGACTTTCAAGACGCTCGGTTTCAATCTTTGCCTGATAAAAGACTACCTCTTAGCTTCTCTAAAAACACATAAGGAGGTTTTAAATGACTACATGGAACAAAGGACTTATCACTGTGGTACTTTTATTTTCACAAAATGGATTTACTCAAAACAAACCAGCAGCTTCTATTCACTGCGAAGCCAGCCAACAGAGCGCTGAGATCACGCGCTTTGATTTTGATCTCTACTTGACGGGACATCCTATGGGTGGACTTTACTCGTATACAGGAAATTTTGAGGCAGACGGCTCTGGTCTTCAATGCCACCCGACTCGAGGACCATTAAGGACAACACTGGTTGACGTACAAACAAAACAAGTCGGCTATTCCGCTACAAGTGATTGCCTTAATAAATACATTTACACCCTTAAAGTTGCGACTCTTTACTTTGATAAGGGTCAAACCTACAGCGGAAATCTTGAATATCAGTACATCGGTAATCTTGGGAACAATGGACCTAAAATAGCTGTCGCAATGATCTGCACTGCAAAATAAGTTGAATGGGCGGCAACCTGCTTTTTGCCGCCCCTACTCTTTGATTGAGACTTAACCGTCGACTCTTAGATCTAAAAGCTTCGATCCAATCGCTTCCGAGATCCGCAATTTTCAGTTTCATCTTTATGCTTCGTCAGGAAATCAATTGCGGAAATAAAGAGGTTGGCAATATTAAGACCACCCGAATTAAGTTAAAGGCTAACGGATGCGCGCGCTTCTATTTTTCTTTTGCAAATGCTAAGAGATCAGTGAAATTTCCGTCATCTGCTTTCTTAAGAGCTGATATATAACGATCTCGAGCATCCCCTGCACGAACAAGATCTTTTGAGCTCCAGGTGAATTCACCGGCATGATTGAACTTAAGGAAATAGTTTGTAAGAATTCTGGAGTGCCTTCCATTTCCATTGGGGAATGGATGTATTGCTACAAGTCTGTGGTGGAGTCTAATCGCAATCTCATGAAGACTCAATGTATTGTTCTGAAGCCAGAACTGAACATCATCTAACAGAAGTTTTAAATTATTTTGAATGTCTCGAGGGCTCACTCCTATGTTTGTGTCTTTCGTTCGAAAATCACCAGCCCACGTCCATGTCTTGTCGAACATTTTCTCATGAAGAGCTACTAATCCCGTAACAGATAAAATATCTCTCTTAAAATTCCTACTGCTGTCAGCCCATAATACGGCCTGAACTATATTGCGCTCTTCGTACTCATTGAGCTCATCTTGAGTTGTGATATTAGGAATGAGTCCCCGCTTTTGATCTTCATCAATCAGAGTCGCATCCTTAGTGGCTTTAATCTCGCTCACTTCCAAAGTTTCCTATCATGATTTGTAAGAATATCTATTGCCACACTTTGCAAAAGATCTTTTTTTGATGAACTTGATGTTCCTTGATTCTCAAGTTTCATATTCGTATCTACGACTCCTACAATTTTTGAAGCGACACGTTCGGCCTGCTCATTGACGGTGGCCTCAAGACTTCCACTTTTCGGAATAATAAAATAGACGAATTCACAATTCATCGCCTCAGCAACCTTGTTCATAGTCTCAAGAGTCACTTTGCCTGCGACTTCATCTTTTTCAATTCGGCTAATACGTGCGGGAATGACTCCTATTCTCTTTGCGAGATCACTCATAGACATTCCAAGGGCATTTCTAACTTCCTTAACCCACCCCTCTTTGGGTCGCAAAGCTGAGGAGACTGCACGGCTTTTAAGGTCCGCAAATTTGCGATCTAATTGAGTTCGTCTAAAACTGTTTGAAATGAGCTTCGTCATAATTCACCTACATATATGTATATATAATATCACTTATCGTATATATATGTATATATCTTTAGTTATTAATTATTTATCTATATATATACAATTTATACATAAGTTATTATTACTACTAACATATATTCGCTTTTTGAAATTAATGGCCATAACTTAGCCCATGGTCCGATAATCAATAACGCAGGATCACCCGGAGCTCAAAGCAAACGAAGCCTCTCTACAGAAGAAACAACATACCAACATACATATAGTCCTGTTTATTTTTCAAACAACCTTGAATCCTCAGCCGCGCCAATAACTTTCACTGGTCATCGATCAAAATTCTGACCAAAAAGGCACTAAATTCAATGCCTTTCTTTTTTCTGACAAGTCCCCTCTTCTTGGGAAAACGATTGGCGATATCTCCAGTTCTGTTTTCGCGTCACTTTTGATATAAGGAACGGGTTCCCTTCAGCAGAAGTTCACACAACTTCATCACCGATAGAAATTAACTCCCCACCACCTCGACATCCACTGAAATGACAGGACGTTACTTCAGAACATCCGGAGGGGCGATTGGAATATCAAGGATGATATTCCAACGTGAATGCTGAAAGGCCAGGGAGAGGAGTTCAGTGTTGAAAGTTTTGACGATCTTCCATTTTTTTCTGAATTTAAAATCCTAACGAGATCATCTGAATGACTCGAAATATAACACTCCCATCAGGAGCATTTTATGAAGATATTTTTTATTCCACTAGCTTTGACTGCTAATCTTATTTTAATAGCCTCTATTGCCTCGGCTTCATCTTTTTCTACATTGAAGCCTAGTGAGGTCAAGAATGCTCGACTTGGAGCTGTGGGCTCTGCCTTTGAATCTCTGCAAAATCCACAGTTCGATCTAGGTTCAGACTTTGGCTTCTTTATCAATGCCATCAATGATTCAAGTGTCACAAACCCAAAAGAGGCGGCGAATAAATACGCTGAGTTTGCTGGGGCGATACAGAGCTCTAGTCCAGAGGTCGTTAGGGTTGTTGATGCTGCTGTTGCGGTTAAGAAAATCATGTTAGAGGGAGCCCCTGATTCGTCAGATGGAGTTCGCATGGCAATTGGCGCTGCGATGAACGATGGCACCCTTTCATTTTACAACGTCACTCCTTTTCCTAATCAGGGGGCGGACGGAGATTCTCAATACTCTAATTTGTTCATTGTCGTCGATTGGACAAATAAACAAATTCTTGGGATCATGACTCACGTTCTAGAGTAAGCTCCCCCTTTTAGCTTTCATCATCATTAGGGCGCGGTCAAAAGTCCGTGCCTTTTTCCCACTGCCATTGTCGTTTAGGATTTCCGGAATTAGAGATCGTTTGTTCGTTCAAAAATCCTTATAAACGAGACAAAACCCTTATCGAAAATCATTGACCCAAATATCCATGAAAGGTGTTGGCGGTGACTTCGATTCTCCTTGTTCATCTCCAGACAGCAAGTCAGAAAGCGTTCAGCTTTATGCCTTCGGGCGCGCTTGATCACGTAGTACGGGTTTGCTAAGCCCTACAAGCTCATCTATAGCCATTCCTTCAAGCTCATTGAGCTCCCGCAAAAACAGTCTACTGGCTTCGAATCCTTGCTTCTATGGTCTCAGGATCGCTTGTCATCTTGTAAAGCCTGAGAGACTCCAGTTCGACCAATTTTCGCACTTCGCATTTCTGTTCTGACGGAGACGCTGCGTTTTTATTCGAAAGCGCTTTTATTGAGACTGTATTTGATCGAGATGAAGCCATCGGAATTTTATTGCCTCGATTCGTTCTGTGTCGGCAGAAAGCGGATTCATATTTCCATCATAGATCTTATTACACTGATAGTATTTAAAAAATATACCGATGAGGACCGCGTGATAACAATTCGATGAATTCGTATAGCTTTCAATAGACCTTCGTTTTATCCTCGCACTATTTCGAATCAATTTCTATCGTGCAATTGTAAAGCAGCTCATCATCCGAATCCGGCCCTGGCTTCTGAAGCCATTGCACTGATAAATAAACTCCAGCAAACATATCTTCCAAAGCTGCTCTCACAATAGACCTCGGTTTTGTCCAGGGCCGGATCAGAAAGGTTCAGGTTCCACGCCTCCTTCAAAAGCCCCCCAGGCAGCACATCCAAAGACTCCGCAATCTTCATAAACGTCACAATCACCGGCTTCATTGATATAAAAGAGGAGCGGAAGACATTCCTTCCGCTCCCCACCATCACTTCTTATTTATCTCATCTACGATCTTCTTAGCTTCTGCATGAGTGAAAGGCCCCACCTCCATCTTGCCATCAGCAATAGGCACCCTCAGAGTCAATTTCTCCTCTTTGCCGTTCAGTTTAAGAGAGACCTTCTTGCCGACATAGGACTGATTCAGTTGTTTAACTTTCTCCTTGCCCGTTTGACTTAAGTTCAATTCAACCATCGCCTTCTCGTTCCTCACAACTTCTTCAGCGTGGGAGAAATCAGATTTGGTCAAAGACGGTTTTGTTTCATTCGCAAATACTTTGAATGAAGTTACAGTTAATAAAAAGGCAATAGTAAGCAATCGTAAATTCATGGAATTTATCCTTCCGATATAAATAGATTTTTAATTGAATTTTTGTATCGTCTTAAGCAGACGCGGTCGGAGGACTTAAACCAGATCTGATAGAATAACTTTTGGGATCATGTTTTAAAGAGATCGAAGCTTCATAAGATTGAAACAGCTTCGGAATTTCTAATGAGAAAACCTGAGACGGAAGAAATGGTGGAGGCGAAAAATGATTTAACTGAAAGGCTGAATGGTCAGCCGCAATATAAGAAGGATTTGTCGCCGTTTTTTCAACTGAGAAGAACAAAGACTGCGATACGTCTGGAACAAATGCACTCGCCTTAGCTTCTGAGCTTACAATTGCGCAAAAGAATAACGATGTAATCCAAAAGAGAAACAGCCTCATGCGTATATCATGAGAGCTTTTCAAGATCTGTCAAGCTCTAGCACGTTGGAACACATTACGCTGAGCATCTCCGGAGGAATACGTTCGGACATATCCACTACTCCAGTTCTTGTCGTCGCCATAGTAGCACAGCCGAGTCCGTGCAGCTTCAGTTACATCCTCTTGGCTTCGACTCTACTCTTAACTTGGCGATGTTAATTGCAACAGTTGCAACTCATACTTGCCATATCAAAGTTGTAGGAGCTGTAGCCCCGAGGTTTACAAATCCAAAACCAACAGTATGAAGGACCCGTAGAGGCTCCGACATACTGACATGAGTTAACTTTCATATCGGAAACTTGAGTCAATTCGGAGATCACATGCGTACTGTCAGCAAGCTGTCTCGCCGCCGGTTCAAAGCTTTGAGCCGCTGCCATTGATGATACTAACAAAACGAAGAGCGCGATTGTCTTCATGAATCCTCCCCTTAATTGAATATGAAGCCCGGCAGACCCTACCATTCTGATAAGATATTTTAAATTAGATTATTTTTATTAAATTGATCTAAAAATTAGATGAATCCCAAGCAATCGCGTTCTTTAGAGAAATCCGTCAACAAAATAATTCTCGGCCACCTATAAAAGCCACTTCTAATTTCTCAAAAGGCCCCTATAATCACTCTATGCCTCACAAACAAATCCTCATCTCCGCCGAAGACCAAAAAGCCACCCTCCTCATTGACGGCAAAGTCTCACGCATATTCACAGTCTCAACTGCCATGAATGGCCTTGGCTGTGAAATTGGCAGCAACAAAACCCCGATTGGAAAATTAAGGATTCATAAAAAGATCGGCGGTGAATTTCCAGAGGGAGCCATCTTTAGAGCAAGAGTACATAGCGGAGAAGTGTGCATACCAGGAAGTTCTCTTTGGCAATCGCCCGAGGATTTAGTGACATCCCGAATTCTTTGGCTTGAAGGATGCGAGGAACACAACGCCAATACACTAGGGCGATATATCTACCTTCACGGAACGAACCAAGAACATTTGCTCGGCAATCCGGTTTCACATGGTTGCATTCGTCTTTCCAATAGGGACATTATTGAGCTTTATGAATTGGTTGAGGAAGGAACCGAAGTTTTGATTATTGAGTGAGACAGCTCCCTTGCTAACTCTGCCCGCTTCTGCGGAGTCTCAACAGAAAGTAAACCATGACGGTGATGCCGTGAAAGCCAATGAGAAAAAGTTCATTCCGAGGAGTATCAAGAACTCCTGAATAAGCAATAAGCTGGGCAAAAGCGATTGAAAGAAACAGCCACACTCCCCATTTCATTTGAAACCAAAGTCCGAGACTTGCAGCAAAGTCTGCAATAAGAAGTGTCACAATCCATACTTTCCACGTAAGATCCATGTGATGGAAGTTTAATCGTAACGATAAAACATCAAGAAGATGACAAACTCCGCCTACAAAATAGCAAATAGCTAATAATCTTAAATAGATCTTCTCGGCGATATTTACGTACGGGTTTCTTTCGGTCATGAATTGATTTTCATTGGCCCGGTATATTCGGTCAATGGTGGAATGTTTTAAGGCCAAGCGTTGTATTGAAATCCACAGACTTCACCTCAGACAGCCAGTGGAACACGTTTAGCTAAACGCGTGCCGGCTGGCTTGAAACAAAAAAGCCCGTCCATTTCTGAACAGGCTTTGCCTTAAAAGCAAGTGGTTTTGAAACAGACTCTGTTAGTGCTTACACCCTAGTGTAACTGGTTCATAAGTTTGAGAAATCGCTTCGTCGGATGGATTTCGGCCCGACGGAATAATCATCGCGCTCTTAACATAGGGAAGATTATTTAATTTCTTAACCAGATCTTCTTCATGGAGAGTGAATAGAGGTTTGGCGCCTAAAAATGACGTTAGATCTTGAATCATATGATTCGCACCATCCGTGTAAAGCATAGCAGAACCATTTAAAGTTCGACCTAGAAAGCTGACAAGTTCATCGAGATGACCCGCCTCTCTGAAACCTACGCCAACAACCCCGATAAAGTGACGCTTAAAAGGATTGCAAACCTCATCTGCCTTTAGAAGATATCGCTTATTTTCCTCAGGTACGAAGACGTAGTTATTAATCGCTTTCGACACCTTTGTTGTTGGCTCATAGTCAAAATCCAAGAACAAAACTGAATTATCTTGAAGAGTGAAGTAACCATCAACTACGTACCAAGTTTTTCCAGATTTAGCGTCGTTATATTCGACTAAAACGTAATCACTCTTAAATGAATCTAGGTATGAAATTTCATTCTTGAGGTAACTCGCAACTTCTTGATTAAGCCTGTCTACGGGGATATCAGCCGCATATTGTTTTATTAAGCTCATTTGTCCTCCGTACCCAATATTCACGCAAAAAATTGAAATTAGAATTATAAACAGGTTCTTCATACCACTTCTTAGCTAAATTTGCCTAACTTGTCACTGTGAATAAAACCAAATGTTTTAAGGCCAAGCGTTGTATTGAAGTTTACAGACTTCGTCTCAGACAGCCAGTGGAACACGTTTAGCTACAAATTGTTGGCGGCGCCTGCCGTTCGAGTCACCTCTCACCTCATGCGCGGAGCGCGGGTAAGAAGTCGTATTAAGACTTCTTAGACGGCATACTTTTACGAAGGAGTTGATTTAGTATTGGATTCTTACAGGATGATCAAAAGGATTAAGATGCGAGGCGGAAGGGTTCTTTCGATTGAAATAGCAGGATGCTATTTCGAAGCGCCAGTCCGAAGGATGGTGAGCAGGAGCTCATCACAACAGAGGCTACACACCCACTACTTCAGTTCCAGGTCCTCAGACCTTTCACTCTGCGACCATCCGGTCCGCAGCGAAGGAAGGTTCCTGACAACGAAGTCAGATGGATGCTTTTCATCGTCTCACCATCTACCTTCCTGCGGCGTTGATTAGTGCATGATATACGCCTGTTACGACATCACTCATTTTCTTATAGTTAAGTCTATCTGGCGTATCACCAGCTTCGTGGTATTCATGATTTCTAAAGAAGGCCGTGTCTGTCACCATGAGTGCCGGCCACTCATGAGCCCAGTAACTGCGATGATCTGAGAAATCTATACCCGTCATTATTGAAGGTGCACTCACTGAATAAACGGGAACTTCCATCACCCTTGACATCGATCTTTTAAAATCTATCGTCACATCTCGGTCAGCGGGACTACTCACAACTCCTATGAAGGTGCCAGTCCATGGGTAAAACCCATAAAGAAGAGGCATCGGGAAAGATTGAGACAAGAACTCATCAGAAAAATATCCAATCATCTCTAAGCTCACCATAAGCTTAACATTTTCCCCGTCTGCTTTTAACTGATCTGCGTGATAAGCGCTCCCCATCGAATGCCCACCAAAGAATGGTGGCTCTTCCAGAGTGTAGACGACAAGCTCAATGGCAGTTCTAAGCTTCGGCTTTCTCTCCATAAGGACTCTTGCAATCTCTAAAAGACCTGCGACACCACTGGCGTTATCATCAGCACCAGGGTTGTGTTCACCGGCCGCATCGTAGTGCGCTCCAATGACAACCAATTCTTTAGCATTGGGATCGCCGTATCTCGCGATAATATTATGAAATGGTGTTTTGTAGGAATCGACACTCTGAAGACGAACTTCGTAGCCAAAGCTTTTTAACTTATCTGAAACAAACTCTTCAGCTTTATACATTGATTCTGTGTGGTGATAGCTTCGATTAGGAGTGAGACCAGCAAGGAAACGGACATCGTTTTCCAGAGTCGCTGCGCTCACAGAAATTTCAGAATGTTCGCCAGACACTACTAAGTTTGGACTTCTTAGGTAAAAGAATATGAACACCCAAAGAGCAAATAAGAATAGAACCGTTGTGCTAAAAAATAGTTTTGAGACTTTCATTTATTCTTGTCACTCGAAGCGAGAAATCGGCGATAGATAAAAACTGCAGGAAATGAAAAACAAAATAGAAACCAAGGAACTAGAACTAGGACTGCTTGATCTTCACAGATCGGCTGCATGGGGGAAATTCGGAAACACCCCGTCTCATGGAAACGCCAAAAGCTCACTCCCCAAAGAATTGGCAAGAAGATTGCGGAAAACCAGCCTATTTCAGATTTCTTTTTCTCCATAAACTAATTGTAGTTAATTGGCTTTATATAGCAAGATTTATATATATGAATCTCAAATGCCCAAGCTGTCATTCTGTACTTATTGAGGATCACGGTCATCACATTTGCCCAAAGAACCATGGAGTGTTTCTGACGCTTCAGGAGTTTAGGCACGAGACAAGTCCAAAGTTTGTGAGCTTCATTTATGCAAGCTGGTTGAAACTTAAAGCTCCCCGTACTGAACACTGTCCTCAATGTGAAACACGCATGTTAGAACTTCACACGATTATTCCTAAAGAAATTAAATTCTCTTCGTGTCCGGAGTGTTTTGGAATGTGGTTAATTTTTCAAGATGAAAAAGACCTTCTCGCTCTTTTCCATGGCCAGGAGGATTCAAATATAAGCAAATCTGAAATTTTGGGAAATTTTGTGATGGAGCACGACCGAGTAATTAGAAAATATCAGGCACTAACAGCTCTGGGAAAAGCTCTGAGTTGGAAAGTGCGCCGATATTGGTAAGCACTCTGAAACGCCTCTTGATCCAACATTGCAAATAGCAACTGCCAAGGATACCCTAATCCCATGTCCAAAACTCAAATCCTCGTCTCCGCCGAAGACCAAAAACTCACCCTCCTCATCGACGGCAAACCTACCCGCCTATTCTCAGTCTCAACCGCCATGAATGGCCTTGGCTGCGAAATCGGCAGCAACAAAACCCCGACTGGAAGATTAAAGATTCATAAAAAGATCGGCGGTGAATTTCCAAAAGGAGCGATCTTCAGAGCAAGAGTACATAACGGAGAGATATGCACTCCGGGAAGCTCTCTTTGGCAATCATCAGAAGACTTAGTGACATCTAGAGTCCTTTGGCTTGAAGGATGCGAAAATCACAATGCCAACACACTTGGCAGGTATATCTACCTTCACGGAACAAACCAAGAGCATCTTCTTGGCAAGCCAGTATCACATGGTTGTATTCGTCTTTCCAATAAGGACATTATTGAGCTTTATGATTTAGTTGAAGAAGGAACAGAGGTTTTAATCGTTGATTAATTTACCTCGCAGTTTTGCCAATCAGAGACCCCATAACTGGACTTTTGGTTTGTAAATAACTTTGGCACTAATTCCGAAAAGATCTTTGATGAGACACTTCGGAAGAATTATTATTTTTCTACTCTTAGCTGCAGGACAACTAGCTTCAGCAAAAATTACCGAAGCCGAGTGCTCATTTAAAGACTATTCAGATCGATTCGTTCCGCCAAAAGATCAAGGAAATGCAGGATTCTGCTATTCGTTTGCAGCTTCTGACCTTCTTTCCGAAGCTGCTTCAGTAAAACCACCCGATACCGTTTCGGCCTTCCATGTTGCTTCCCAATATATTTCCATGTCACAAGACGAAGTAAAATCAGCGAACGCAGCAATTTCATTTGATAATCCGGCGATACCAGCAAATATCTCAATGGGTGCTATGATGGGTAATGCATTACCTGGAATTAGCACAAACTACCGCTTTCACGATCCCTCGGGAAAACCTCTATTAAAGCGCGAAGGCGGACAAACAGATCTAATTGCCGCGCATCTGATTGAAAATGGACATGTCTGTCTTGAAAGAGAAGTTCCATCTGAGTTGATTGGCAGAAACTATAAAGATTCAGAACAGCAGAATTTCTTTTCCATACAAATGGGGACATTAGGTGGCGGACATGACGTAGAGAAATTTTTTGGAGACAAGCCCCTTTACAATAAACTTCAAAATAGCTGTGTCGCTAACCCCCCGTTAGACGGATTAAATCAAATGGTTCCTCTTAAGGAAGCCATTCAGGATTGGGCCGCTCAAAAATTGCGAACACAGTCAGAAAATTTATGTAAACATCCCGTCTCGACAAAAGGACTCACAGTTCACTCTCGTTCTTTTACAAGCCAGGAAAAGAATCCAAACGCTATTAAGTATATGATGTCGGTTCTGGATAATGATAGGCCTTTCGCTCTTCACTACGATCTTTCAATTATGATGAAATGGCCGCCCAACATTTCAGGTTGGCATTCGAGCATAGTTACGGGACGTCGGTGGAATAAGGAAAAGCAAACTTGCGAATTAGCGATCAAGAACTCGTGGGGTGAAAACTGCGATAGTGAAAAAGAACCTGGAACCTGCGAGAAAGGCCGCTGGTGGCTTGATACTGACAAGTTAGCTGACTCAAAAAGCGAAGTTATTTGGATTGATAAAGGCAAATAAGCAAGCCAGACGGCGGCAGCCGCGACAATCTTACTCAAAATACCTATCCTGCCAGCGGGCTATCCTGGCCGCCGTCAGTTTAGAACCCACATGATATACCTTCATTAAGACGAGAAAATCTGCCAATGGAACCGGATACCCGGTCTCCCACCCGATTATCAATGCTTCCTCGACAACCGCCTCTTTCGCCACCTCCGCAATCGACATCCGCGCCTGTAGCCTCAACTTCCTCAACCACTGAGATATTTCTCCTGATAGATCCACCCTCGCGTTATTCATTCCGAAGGGTATATCATTTTGTACGTATAAAACAAGTAACCTATTTTTAAATATACTATCGAGTCATAATTTTGTTCGTGGCAAAAGTAGTTTTAAATAAAGTCCTCAAAGAAAAGAAAATGACCAAGTACCGCTTCGCGCAGCTTCTTGGCGTCCCCTATTCAAATATCGTTAGATTCTTCAAGCCTGGATATGACCCTCGCCTCTCGACTTTGGAGAAATGGGCGAAAGTTCTTGATGTCAGTGTCACTGATCTTATTGAAGATTAAACACACTGAAGGAGCAAGCCATGCCTACAGTACGACGAGCAAAACCTGAAGATGCCCTAGGAATTCATGAGGCACACATGCGTTCAATCCGTGAGGTTTGTTCTAAGGATCACTCACCGGAAGAAATCAAAGGCTGGGGAAATCGTCCTTATCGCGAGGACCAACGAGTCAACGCTATTAAAAATCAATTCGTTTGGGTTGTTGATAATTCAGGTAAAATTGAAGGTTATGGACACTTATCGATAATTTCCGATAATGGTCGAATAAGAGCACATGTCATGGGACTTTATCTAGTCCCGGAGGCCAATGGCAAAGGTTTCGGAGCAGCAGTAGCTAAAGAAATGCTTGCAGAGGCTAGAAGACAAAATGCTTTTGAAATCAATCTGGAGTCAACCCTAACAGCTCACAGTTTTTATGAAAAGATGGGATTCGTCGACTCAGGGGAATTGGCTACCATCGAGCTTGGTGGATCTAAGATTCGATACATTCCAATGAAGTTAATGCTCTGAAGAGTTTCACATCCTTGGCCTTCCATAACTCTGCCTCAGTGCAGCACCCCTCAAAAGAATTTTATTAGAATCCAGAACACCTCAAAAATTATTTTCTAGACATCACAATTGCGCTTTTCTAGATTTTCTCTGTGGAGGTATTAATGAAGAGTTTTATCGCTTTAGTAGTTTCGATTCTGTCAGTGGGATTTTCAGCGTCTGCCTCTGAGATCAGCGGAACCTTCATTGAAGGCGGAAGCATTCTTTATACACAAATTAAAGACGACCCTTCCATGTTTCCCTATTATGGTGGTCAACTTTGGTCAATCTTGCCAGGCAATGGGTCACATAAAAGTTTGAAAACAGATAAATTCGAAATCTCTTGTGATGGCGGCATTCGTCCTGATCGAAACGTCGTCGCTTCTTGTGAAACTAAATCTCTTGTGAAATTTCTCAAGAACAATCCTTTAACGTACTCGATTGTTTTGACGGGCCAAGAGGCAATTCTTGTAAATGCTCAATTTGCACAAGATCCTTTTAGTTTAAACTTAAGAGCTTTTAACGGTCCTGAGGAAGCTTTTTGGCTGGACGTAGACAGAATGAATTCTCTATTTTCAATGAGCATTTTTAAAAAATTTGTTCGTTAAGAGAAAAGGCCTTTTATAAAAACCGTTGACATCTTAAATTGAAATGTTGGTGATGGTTTCAATTTCGTCTTCCAGACTTCATTTTCACCATGTAGAACGAAGACAGGTTTGTTGGCGATGGAAGTAGAGTTGAATGTCTTGGCACTCTACCCTATTCATTTTATGCTAGAGACTCATAAAGTCTGTACGAACCGATACATCTAATGATTTAGAGACATTGAGTTTATAGACACTTAAACAGACAAAATGTATTCTCTAAAAGAGATGACAATAATTCAAATCCTCGGAAAATTAAATTTAGGTCTAGAGCGTGACGGCAGAATTGAACTCAAGTCCTGTCCGTTGGATTGGCAAAAGGCTTTCGAAATCGAAAGTGCAAGAATTCAAGATGGCCTTAGCAATTCAGGTTTTAAAATTTTCCACATTGGCTCTACAAGCATCCCCTCCATTCTTGCTAAGCCAATTCTCGATATATTGATTGAAGCACCATCGCTTGAGATCATAGATCAAAGTCGCCAAGAGCTAGAGACACTAGGGTATGAATACAAAGGGGAATACGGTATTCGAGGGCGAAGATACTACGTCCTATACAATTTGGAAAAAACTCTGAGCTTTGTGCATATTCATGCTTTTGCTAAAGGTAGTTTAGAAATAGAAAACCATCTTTTATTTCGAGACTACTTAATTGCCCATCCAAACAGAGCAACCGAATATCAAAATCTCAAATTAGAGCTCACTGCGCAGTCCAATGTGACTCGAGAAAAATACACGGAATTGAAATCTAATTTGATCCATGAAATTCTTCTTGAGGCGAAAAAGTGGCGCAAGGGCTAATTAGAATCACTTGTAATTTAGACAAATCCCTTATCGAAAGTCACTGACTCAAATATCTATGAAAGGTGATGGCGATGTTGAGCCAGTCTGAACGCTTTTAGCTTAAGCAAGTTGAAGACATAATGCTTCCACGCAAATTTCTTCAACTCGCTATCCCCTTCGAACTCATCTGACATGTAGAGTGGAACGGATTTATATCGAAAACCTTAGATGACAGATATCGAAGTAACTTAGTGTTCTCAAATTTTTATTAAGAACATCGCCGTTTATTGAAATAATCTCAATTCAAGTTCTATGCATTTCATTCACGCTTAGCTAAAAGTCTAGCTCTAGTAAAAAGCTGCTCCTGTGGGGCAAGCGAGCCTTTAGATGATAAGAATTTTCGTCGATATAAATAGAATGAAGACTCTCATTTGCGTCGCATTTTTGTTAAGCTTCTGGAACACTTCCTATGCAGATAAGGAAGCTCAATCCACTATACTTGCAATTGATGATGCCCGCAATGCAACGACCTTGGTGACTAAGGCAAACAATATCGTTAACGGAGCTCACTCAAATTGCCCCCAAATACCAGCTTCCGACATCCCTCAATTCTGCGAAGAGCCCTACAAAGCCATTTGCGCTAATACTGAAAGTCATCGTTCAAGCATTTTAGGACATCTTGATGACATCCGAAAAAAATCAGAGCAACAAGCAATGGAATTTATCGCCAAAAAATACAGCCTTACTGCCGGCGATGAGCTTATGCAAAAGTTAAAATCAACCGGCTTGTTGGCTTTCGGAGATCAAAATCTAACACAACAATATCGCGATGATTTTTTTGAAAAAACGAGAGAGCTCGAGGCTTCTTACTCAGAGAAAGCAGATAAGGAATTCCAAGAATCCCACTTTCAAATCATTAAAGTAAATTTAAAGCGCGCTATTGAAGCGTCTTCTTTACCAACAGAAAAAAAACAGAAGTTTTTAAGCTATATCGACCGCGAACAATTCACAAGCTCGGACAATATTTTTAATCATAAACAGGATATGAAATATGCTGAATTATTCGGTCGGGCCCTTCAAATCTGCGACAGCGATGGTTTAAAGCCCTTGGCTGTAGCCGATGATACCGATCAAACTAGAGCACAAGGCAATCAGACACTTCTCATTTGTAGCGGACGATTTGCATTTCACACTAAAGACGATCTACCCATTGAGCACCTTGCCAATGAATTTCAGGTGGCCGCTCATGAGATGTCCCATATCATGTCCTATCACTGGGAGCCACAGATGTATCGAGGTCTCAGAAAATGCGTTCAGAATCGAAATGCCTCACAAATAGTTTCAGAATATCTTCAAGCACTAAAGGACAACCAGAGTTATACAGAAGAAGGCGCAAAGAACATAGAAGAGAATAAGACCGCATTTGTGGACGATCACCTCGAAGAATACACTCCAGATTTTTGGGCTAAAGGTGCTATCGTTCAATATTTTAAGAACGAGGGAAAATCACTGTCCCCTACTGAAAAATTAAATTTTCTTCAAAATGCGTATGGTTACTTTTGCGGTTCCCCGGAGTCTGGAGATCACCCATCAGGAAAGCTCCGCATCGAAATGATGGGCTTTGATTCAAATGTTCGCAAGCAAATGGGCTGCACCTCTCCGACCAAGTCTCCCAGCTGTGGTCTTTAGCCTTATTGAAAGCCACTGACTGAGACATCCGTGAAAGATGTTGGCGGCGACTACCACTTCAACCTTTTGGTTTACTCGTTTAGTTACTTTAGGCAGGACTGTCATCTTCAGGTTATGCTAAGTGCACTCCAATTTATCCGGGTGTTCTCAAGATTTTCATTGGAACACTCTTCTGTTTTATCAAAATCGAATTCGGCCCTTGGCGACAACTCAGAGAAATGTTCGAATGAAGCCGTTTTTTGTTTTACATATTGCCGATAGATAACAGGCAAGTTTCAGTTACCCACCGATCAAGACTTACTCTAGTGAACCTCATCTTTATCGATAGATACCGATCTCATATTGAGGCGATGGCATGACCTTGCATATTGGTTAAGTGTAGCAAAAAAAAAATGGAGAGCTTATGCCTATCAAAACTTTTATGATGTTTGTATTTGGAGTTACTTTAAGCATTCAATCTGTTGCCTCTGAGATTCACAATGGCGACACCAAAATCGAAGAGCGATCAAGAACTGTATCAAGTAAGGTGTTAAAAGTTTCAGAATGTTATGACAACAATCTTGATCGTTGGGCGACAATCTCATTTCACACTTTATCAGAAGACACAGTTGAAAAGTATCTTGTCAGTGTTCAAAAACGCTGTTCTCTCGGACTTGTTAATTGCAACACAACTGAAACTTTAATTAACGCCTCTTCTCGATCCAATAAAGTTGTTTCGAATAATGAAATTAAATTTACTTATGATTTGAGATCACCTGAAGAACGTGAGCCAGCAATGCATCAGTGCAGTGCTGAACGAGCTAAATATTTACTTGAACTTCAATCTCATCAATAGCGACTTTCAATTCTTCTCGCTACCTAAATATCCACTTCCAACCATCAATTATCCACCAAAGCTCTGCTCTTTAAAGCAGGGCTTTTTTTTATTTTAGAGAACTCTATTGGCGGCGACTCCACTTTTCTCTCTTAGTTTATCAATCTAAAAGGTTCTGCTTCGATGATGGTTTTTTCGAACGCCTTCATTAAACTGCGCAAACCGATACATTTAATAACTGAATGACATCGGGTTTTGTAGAAACTACCTGTCGAAAATCCTGACAGCTGAAATTGTATCTACGAACAGGCTCTGCCTTAAAAACAAGTGGTTTTAAAGCCTATTTTTCAGTGAAAACAAGCGAGTTAAAAAATTCAGCCTTTTCCAAAGTTAAATCTGGAAGCCGTTTTCCCTCAGGAACTCGAGCACTCATATTCAACATTATATAACTATAAGCTTTTGAATTAAAGCACCACTTTCCGTCATTTGAAATTGGCATTTTCCCATTGTCTTCGCCTGTCTGAGAGAATGTCAGACAGCTTCCCTTGTCATATTTTGTTTCCTCAAACTTTGTTTTGATATTTTTGACTCGGCCTTGTTTGGCATCCATTTCTATATTTTTCTTAAAACTCGAAATGATTTCTTCTGCCGAATGAGCTTTAATTTTTCCAGTTTTTTTAAGCTCCTCAAGCTCACTATTGGTCAACCCAATAGGACCATATTTTATCGTGGCCAGTATAGATGTGTCGTCACCTCCGGTTTTCTTACCGATTATGACATTGCCAGGCTTTGCACTGCCAAGAATCCAATCTCCAGTTTTAGGGTATTTATATTCAAACCCCGGAGCAGTGTTAGTGGCCTCCGAATCTATTTTCGTTTGCAATAAGGCGCATGATGCGATTAGCAGTGGTAAAATAATTAGAGCACATTTTTTCATTTTGTCCCCCTTAAGGTAAGTATGCGGTAGGCGCGAGTTCGGTTCAAATATAAAACCGACTTCAAAAAGGAATGTAATAAGTCCAAGCGTTGCATTGAAATGCTCAGACTTCACCTCAGGAACAGTTGGCTTGAAACTAAAAAGCCTGTCCATTCCCAAACAGGCTCTGCCTTAAAAACAAGTGTTATCTATCTGCTAACTTCCACAACGAAAGTAGCATCATTGGGAGAAATATCAGCCCAATAACTGCAGGTCCGTAAAAGCCATGGGATTCGGTTTTTTTAAGAAGCCATGGAGTTCCCTCCCAGAAAGCGGGGATGAGATTAAAACCGCAATGTAAAAGAATTGCAGGAACTATCGAGCCGGACTTAAATGTGATTACACTGAAAGCAATGCCAAGAGCGCAAGACCAAATAACCTGTGGCAGAACTTCCTTTAGAGTAGATCCATGTAACAAGTTTAGAAAATGCAAAATTCCGAACAGACCTCCCACAAACAAAATAACAGAAAATGTTTTGTCAGAATAAACTTTGAGCAACAAGGTAAGAAAAAGCCCTCTCATCAAAATCTCTTCCCATACTGAAATTAAAATATGCAAAGAGACTTTCGAAGAAGCAACTTGGGTTGGAGGTATCGGCCAAGGAAAAAACAAAGTTGCATACACTACCAATATCACCACAAGAGAAAATGGGATGCTGGTGACGTCTAATCTAAATGCCTCGAGCCAGTCAGCAGATAGATAGCTCCAAATGCATAGAGTGATAAAAATTCTAAATAGAAAAGCGATGTGCTGAGAAGATGATCCAACAATTGGTTTAATTAATGGCGTAATTAGCTCAAACCCAAGTAGTTGCACCAAAAATACCAATAGAAAACTCAAAATTGGCCACGACAGTGCTAAGTCTTTCATAAGACGAAGTTAAAAGAGCAGTTTGTGAAAATCAATAATGAAATGATTTTCAGTCACACCCCGTTCATAAACTCATAGACGTCTAAACCAGGACATAGTTCAAAACGTTGCCGATGCCTGGAGGCATGCAGAGCAGCTTACGTTCATAGGATTCACGTAAGCTTGAGTTACAAAACCGCAGCGGAGTTTGAAGCTGATTTTTTAAACATTAACCTCGCCGACCGGCCCATTCAAAAATAATGGACCTTCAGTGTCTGATCTACGGGGCTCATTCCAGTTATTTAAAAATCAAAGAACTATATGAGTTCTTCCCTCAATCTCTTGAGCCTCGACCGGCTCCCAAAAATCGCTAGCCATTTCAAAAAATTCCATTGGCACTTCCATGGAAAAGCTTGGCCCTCGAGTCTTATTTCGCTGGATGACTCGCTCGCGTCGGACAGAGCGATCTACATCGAAAATATAAATCACAAGGTCAATTTGACGTTCATCGATCCAATTGAAAAACTCTTCACGCTGCACTTTTCTTATGAGACCGATTTCAAGAACCACATTAATACCGGTGGACGACGCTTGTTCTGCCATTTTTAAAATTTGCAGATTGCAGCGTTCTACTCGATTGGCATACCAGGCCATCAAATCCTTTTCAGGCCGATCTGGACGGAACAAGTTCGCCATCCACTCATCGAGGTTAAAAAAGACTGCTGACTCCTTAGAGGATAGGCTCAAACCAAATGTTGTCTTGCCCGCGCCCACAGGCCCCAAAAGAAGTGTTATCGTCGCCATATGATCCCTCGCCCAGTTCAGTTAACATTTAATTTAGTAAAAAACTCTTTCCGATAAAGAAAAAATCTGCTCAAAAAATAGATGGTGCTATTCAAGTTACAAACGCAGAAGCCTACCGAAGATCATCGAATCTCGAAAACGACCGTTTTCAATACAATCTTGAAGGAGAAGCCCTTCATTAGAAAAGCCATTTCTCTCTGCAACGCTAATTGAACGAGTATTTTCTTTGTCACAGTTTATCACTGCCTTATTGAAGCCTAGGCGCTTCATTTCAGACAAAACCAATTGAAGCGCTTCGCTGACAAAACCTTTACCCTCTTCTCCTCTTTCAATACCATAGCCAACTTCGGCCTTGTGGTCTAAGTAGGAGATGGAGTGAACGTGAAAGGAGCCAATAGCTACATTCTCTTTTAAAATGAGATAATTAATTTCTTGGAAGTTCTCTTCAGGTTCAGTGGTAATATGTTTGGCGACATCCTCTAAGGATTCCACCCAAGAATAATTTACTCCACCCAATTTGTGATCTCTTTGAATATAATCAAAAACCTGCTGAGTGTATTTAGGGCCACTCATCACAAGCTGAATGCGAGAGCCTTGTAACGTTTGTGCAAATGGTTTTTTCTCTAGTTTTTCCATCGAAGAAATATAAACAATCTCAATCGCTTTTGTCTACAAAAGGAATTTGGTCCGAGCATTGTATTGAAATGCACAGACTTCATCTCAGAAGCGAGTGGAACACCCAAGTGAGTTGAAAACGTTAAGAACAGCCCGACCGAAGGCATTTAGCTTCAAGCCAGTCGGAACGCGTTTAGCTAAACGTGTTCCACTCGCTTTGACCTTCAGACTTGCTGGAAACAAAAAAGCCTGTCCAGTTCTGAACAGGCTCTGCCTAAAAAACAAGGGGTTTAAATCGGCAGAAGATACTCCTCATAGGTTACATCAGGTTGCACCTCTTCAACTAATGAATCCCATTGCAAGGATGCCGACAGAATCATAAGTGGTTTAACGATCACTGAATTCGGTACTTACCAATCGCGCCACTTCAGCCAAAGCCGCTTCGATTTCCTTACGCGGTTTGGTTGAGCCAGAAGCGAAAGCCGTCAAGACAATCGAGGTACCGTTCGGACGATAAAGTACCCCAATATCATTTGTAGCACCTGCGTCTCCAGATCCTCCTTTATCAGCCACTCTCCATCCAACCGGTACACCAGCCCTGAAACGAGCATTGGAAATAGCATTACTGAAAAGCCATTCTTGAAGGAACTCTCGAGAGTTTGACGATAAGATCTCGCCAAGAACAAGCTTCCGAACGGTCTCTGCCATCGCCATTGGCGTCGTTGTATCCAGATCATCCTTTGGAGTGTTGAGTTCTGGCTCGATCCGATCGAGATGAGTTTTTTTATCTCCAATACTCCTAAGGAATTTAGTTAAACCCGTTGGTCCGCCTTGCGTGCGAAGAAGTAGATTGGCCGCTGCACTGTCGCTGTACTGAAGTGTGGCAATACTCAAGTCTTTGATCGTCATCTGCCTTTCTGAAACGTGCTTGGAAGTCACAGGTGCATACTCCAAAAGATCGGCAGATGAAAAGGAGACAGCTCGATCCATTTTTTCTTTACCTGAATCAATTTGCCTCAAAATTTGGCCAACCAAAGCCAGCTTGAAGGTACTGCACATTAAAAATCGTTCTTCGCTTCTATATTCTATATGACGGCCCGTCTTTACATCGATTGCGACCACGCCAAGGCGACCACCTATGCTCTTTTCGATAGTTTGTAACGCAAGACTCGATGTAGGCGCAGTCTTTGCCGAGGCAGCCACTGAAATTACGAATAGAAATACAACCAAAGAAGAATTTATCATGAGAGCAAAATGCCAGAACTCTTCCTAACTGTCATCGGCAAAATGAGAGGCGGCGCTCGGTTGCCTTGGTTTTATCTGAGTCAGACTGGAAGTTTCAAGACAGGTCTTCATAACCGGCAGGTGTTTGCGGCGACTATCACTTCAACCTTTTGTTTTACTCGTTTAGTTACTTTAGGCAGGACTGTCATCTTCCGGTTATGTTAAGCGCACTCCGGATTTACCCGGGTGTTCTCAAGATTTTCATTGGAACATACTTATCGATTGAGGCGATTCTAGTCCGCCCTTCACGACACGTCTATGAACCATAAAGTTCTGTGCGAACGAATACATTTAGTGGTGACATTGCTTGTTCGATCGGAATTGCCAGGAATAGCAAAACAAATAGATATGACCATAATCCAGCTTCTAATTAAACAGGACCGAAACTTTGCGGATTTACAGTCACAAAAGGTAATATGTGAGTATGAAACAATTTTTTCTCAGTTCAGCTTTTTTGATTTTTCTAATCTCATGTTCACATAACTCCGTGATTCGAGATCCGTCTGGAACTCTTACAACACTTTCAAATCAGAAAAATCAGGATGAAGTCTTTATCGTTACAAATAGAAGTTCCGGGACGAGCAATCAACCTCTCAATCCGTGGGAATATACTCAAGCGAATAAATATTGTCAGCTTCAAGGCCCTAACCTCAATGATGGAAATCTGGTTATCCCCACTGATGAGCAAACTGAATACCAGACATCGGAGGTCGTTACAAACTGGGTTCAGGCCAGTAACCTTCGTACATTTCAATATTTAACTTGCGATCAAAGATATCGAGACATTCTACAATCCACTCTGGATGTTGCAAAAGAACCTAAATACTCCGCAACTTACAAAACAGATAAAGTCGGGAACTTAGAATTTCAGTTGTATAATGTGCAATCTTATCGAGGAATGCAGAATGAGAACTCCACTTGGACTCAAGTTCACAATCTTGCTGAAAATCCTCAATTTGAAAAAAGAGAAAACCCTTTAGAAGTTAAGCCTCATGATGTCTCAACTCCTACTCCGCAGGTAAATACCATTCAGGTCGATGCGCTGACTCTGAAAATTGATTCCGAAATGATGGGTACAATGCTGTGTCGTCACACGATTACGAACCAAGTAAATCGGAAAATCATCGAGGTTTTCTTTACTTATTGCTCGGGAAATGGACTGAACTCTGTCAATCCCCTGATCGTTGGAAACGACGTGTATATTGTCTATAGTGATTTAGACCACCTTAATGAAGATGGAACATTCAACAACGATTCGGAATTTGCGATTAAGGTTCATAAAATAACGCCAACTGCAAATCCAGAAGATCTTACTCTTAAAATAAATTTTTTGAATCTAGCAAAGGATAGAATCTTAGTTCGGTTAAACTCCGGCCGTACTCCCTCACCCAAGGAAGCTACTGAAGTCCCCGTGCCTTTACAGCTTTCACTGCAATACGACCCGTCGGGCTATTTGAAAATGGCCGTATCCCTCTTGAATCGAGGAAGAAACGAAATCCGGGTATACAGAGGAGCCTTTGACGATAACCAGGCTTTCTCGGAGCAGACTTTACCTTTAAAGCCTGGCTTTCCTTACAACCTTTTAGCGATTAGGCAATCAAAGCTCTACTTCACTGCTGACCATTTGGACCATCAGACTTTTATTCAAGCGTTTGACTTCGATACTGGGCATTTTTTTACAACGCAACAGACTGCTGATACCACTTTCAGTCGAACGAAAGCTGTGACTCGATTGCTCATGTATCCAACTTCTGACGGAAAACGTTTGCCTCTTTGGGTTTCAATGCCCAGAAACATGAAGCTTTTTGATTCTGACAATTTTGGAATTGTGGCGGCCTACGGCGGTTTTAATAGCATTATTCAGCCTAACGAAGGGTTGGGTGATTTCGGACTTGTTGCCGACAACATATTTGATCATGGTGGATTTACTGCAACGGTGACTGTTCGTGGCGGCGGAGAGCTTGGAATTGCCTCTTGGAAAAACTCCTGGGGACCTGGTCGCAAAAATGGTGTCGATGATTTTAATAGTGCCATCCAGTTTCTCAATAAATTAGGATTTGCACATACCAAAAGAATCGCCGCTATCGGCCAGAGCAACGGTGGTCTGTTAGTTTTAACGGCAGCAATGCAAAGACCAGATTTATATGGAGCGGTGGTTGCCCGTTCTCCAGTCACGGACGTGTTAAATTCAGCGAGGACGGATTCTCCTGGCGAAATGTGGCAGCGACAAGATTATGGTAATTCCGTGGATCCCGCAGTAAAAGCATTTTGGGAACAATATCAGCCGATCAGTAAGCAAGCTACGACCATTGATCTCCCACCGATCCTCTTAAGGACCGCTTACGGCGATCCTAATGTCAATCCGTCGCATTCGATGAGGCTCTTTAAAGCACTCTATGATCGGCCTGATAGGGACCGATATTACTTGTTTGTTCAACCCCTGGGCTATGGCCATCAAGCAGACACAGTAAGGAAAACGGTTGAGGAATTTTCTTACTATCAAAGTTTTATCTTTCGCATGATGAATATCAAATAGGTCGAGATGGCCGGAGTTGAAATTGAATGTCTTGGGGCCCTACCTAATAAAGGATGTCCATAGCTTAAGAACAAGCAGTCAGCCTTCTCATTTAATATCTCGTATAAAGCTGGATTCGACGAAGGAACCTCAATGTGCCGTTCCAAATCTGTGCAAGGCACAAAAAGTAAATCAAACAACGGCATAAATTTGCTTTGTGCATAGAAATGAAAATATTTTTCCTTAAGCCCTGACTTTTAAAGCAGGGCTTTCTTTATTATTTCAGACCATGGTGTTAGCTGACACTGCCACCAACAACTTGGTTTGCGCGTTAGCTAAACGCGTTCCGGCTGGCTTCAGACTGAGGTTATCTTTCGAAATTAAATCGAAGTATTGCTTCTTCTAGCTTAAGCGAGTTTATATAAAAACCAACCATAGCACCTGAAACGTCTTTTGTTAGTGGAATCTTATCTTTAAGGGCGACAAGTCTCAGAGTGTAATGATGAGTTTTATCACCTCTTGGAGGACACGGCCCAAAGTATCCGTACTGACCACCGTCGTTTTTAGTTTGAATTGCTCCTGTGGGAAGAGTGCTTTCATTGGAACTTGCACCTTCTGGGATTGTAAAGCTATTCACTGGGATATTAATGATAAGCCAGTGCCACCAGCCTGAGCCTGTTGGAGCATCTTGATCGTAAAGTGTGATTGCATAGTATTTTGTATCTTTAGGAGCGCCACTCCAATGAAGTTCCGGTGAAATATTCTGCCCCGAACAACCAAACCCATTTGCCACAAATTTATTGTCGATTTGCTTTTTTGAAGAGATGGAGCTACTTGAAAGTTTTAATTCTGCATGCGCGGACACACCAAGCATAGATGATATTAGAAATGTCGATAGTAGGATTTTGGTTAGCATTTTTGCCTCCTCGTCAGTTAAACTTTATCAGAGTGTACTCCTAGTGATAACATCAAGAGGTGTTAAGACGCTCAATTTAGGTGCCAACCCGATCAATGTGCGCTGTGGAGTTAAAAATATGCCTCCTTCAAAAATTTATGACCGAAAAATCAAAACCCGAGAAGGTGTAGGGACTGTTGCAACGGTCATTCAACGGGGAGATATGACATTCAAAAGATTGGCTATTGATCAATCGGTTATCATTTTGATTCGCAGGGGAAAAAAGCATCTTAGCAATGGCAAGAAAAAATACCAGGCAACAAAAAATGAGATCGTAGCAATTTCTAAAGGACAGGTCTTTGATGTTCACAACGCACCTCTTGATGGGGAATTTCAATCGAGCTGGATTGCCTGTTCTAGCGAACTGATAGAGGAAATAGCACGAAACTTTAAAGGCCTAGAAGAAATAGAAGAAGCAAAGACCCTGAATAATCTTGAGCCTGATTTTTTGGAGGCTTTTGAAAGAGCCTTTAATGCCATTCGAGATACAAAATCTCTTTCTCATGAAATCGCAAAAAGCAGAGTCTCTGAGGTTCTTCTTTGGCTTTGCCAGCATGGAGTTCGATTTCCAGTAACAAACAGGAAACGTCTTACTCTGGAAGTTCGTTCTCTCATCTCAGAGATGCCACACAAAGAGTGGGTAGCAGCTGAAGTGGCCAATAAATTTGCGATGAGTGAGGCGACATTTAGAAGAAGGCTTTCTGATGAAGGAAGCTCTTTTTCAGAGATTGCTATGGATGTAAGAATGTCACTCGCATTGACATTGCTTCAGGCAACGTCGTTACCGATTGTAGATGTAGCAATGACCGTAGGGTATGAATCAGCGTCGCGATTTGCGATTCGGTTCAAAAAGAGATTTGGCTATTCGCCCTCTGAACTTCGTCGTTAATCGGTCTAATTGACTGAGTCAGTCTCGACAATCCGCCAACCAGGAGTAGCTTGATTTTGAGGCTGTTTAGAAATCATAAGGATTCCGACCTCACCGCTGTGAACCTGACTATCTTCGATTTCAAAATAGACCTGGCTCATCGGATCTGCGCTCAAGAGGCTGCACCAGAACAAATGTTTGGGAAGCGCCTGGGCGGAATATGTTCCAAATAAAACCACTGTAAAAATAATCGTCTTTAAATTTATCATAGACGGCTCCTTTGTTGCTATCAATGGAAGGAGAAGTAAACCGATATCTATGATTCGTCTAGAGAAGATTGAAGATTGTGTACTCTGGAGAGTACACAATCTTCAATTGGTCTGACAGAATCCCTGCACTGTCTCAAGGAAATAGTTCACATACCCACCATCATCCCCGTCTGATATGCAGCCAAAGTATTGAATATGCATCAAGCTTCCACCTTGATTCTGGCACTGTTCTGCAAGCTCCGCCTGAGCTTGAGTTTCTGCATTCTCGCAACTAAAAGGAGCTCGCACAGAGACACGGACTGTCTCTGCGGCAAAGCTGAAATTATAGAAGAAAAGCAGGGCCGCGATCAACATCGTTTTCATAAAATCTCCTGGTCTGCTGATTATTGGCAAGAGATGCTGAGGAGATCGACCAACATGCCACGATCTTCAACCTTCACTATTGCTGACCTACCAAGGCAGGCCCATGTTTCATTCAATAAAGATGGCGACATAGCTTGATCATCAAAAGCAATAAAGCCATCACCTGGTGTTTGCACACCAATATAACCGCTATCTTCAACGACGGTTCCTTGATAGGTATCTGTTGCCGCAAAAGCAGCGGAAACGGACAGCAATGAAATCATCAAAATAAACATTTTCATAAAAGCTCCTTTTTCTCAGTCACAGACTGAGTTGTTATGTGCACATTAAAATAATTCAATTTCCGCAAGACCGAGAAAATAGGTCCTGGTCGACCTCTAAAAAAGTCCAAGTAGATCATTTTTCATCTCCTGCAACTCGTGCCGGAGCCGATCTATGCGCTCAAGTATCTGGAAACAATTTGCTTTTTCACCTGTAATTAATTCCTGTAAAGAAACTTGATAGACCCGCGCTAAGGCAGGATATGGCTCTCCTTGAATCTGTCGACCATTTTCCCATGCCTTGTAAGTACTGGCCGAAATTCCCGTTTTTTCAGCTATGTTGTTGATGGTTAGATTTTGTTGCAGACGAAGCCGTCGCAATCGATCATGAATACCAGACATAATTACCAACGCTCCTTCAACCAATTGAGAAACTCAGTCGGCTTTTTAAAAGATATTTCAGCTCCTGCTTTTATCAGATCATCGTGAACCACAACGCTATTCCAGCTTGCTGCCGCCGCAATGGCCTTAATGTTTTGAGCGGCGAGCATATCCGTGGCACTGTCTCCCAACATGATAAAGGCCCCTACTTCTCGGCTTGACGATCCAATGAAGTTCGTGGCTTGAGGTTTGGATGACTCCTCGTTCGCGCAGCTCATGGAATCAAAATACTCAACAACACCCAAAGCATCTAAAATATGAATAGTTGATTCAAAATCTCGTGCAGTCCATAGATGAAGACGAAGACTTTGATCTTTGCAGTGAGACAAAAGGGACATGACTCCTTCAAATAAGAAGTAAGACGCTTCTTTCGAAAGAGTCGACCAGCGCTGAATAAATCGTCTTTGCGCGGCCTCTTCGACAATCTGAAATGCCACAAAAATCCCCTTAAAATCCGAATGAAAGTTGGTTATGACTTCGTCCTGTGTCACATCTCGCTGAAGAATTTCACTCAGCACCCGACGATTCACCTCAAGAATCTGCTGAAGAGAATCCACCAAAGTACCATCTAAGTCGAAAACGATGTCACTAAGCTCTGCCTCCTCTATTTCGATTACACGCTCGAGTGAATTGTGATGGAATTTCACCTGAAAATCTTCGAACTTTAAACAAAGCTCTGAATTGAGAACCTTGCGAGCGACAGGCTCGAATAACAAATGGGGATAATGCGCCTGAAAAGTCTCAAAGGATTCTGAGATCACCACCTCAAGATGTTCAAAACCTGTGAGGTAGGTACAGCTTTTTTTTGGAGCTGGAAGCTCTACCACATTTACTACTCTGTCTCCGATCCTGAATCCCTGATGCAACTTAAAAGTGGCAATAAAACGTCCGTTAACAGGAACTTCAGTAAGTAACACAGCCTGCTCGCTAAGAAGCACTTTATACAGTGAATATTCATCTTCGGAATGAACGCGAAAGCAGAGGTGATCAATATCGCAAGTTCCAATATCCAATCCAGCTCGACGCATTCTCAGAAGAGCCCTCTGAAGAAAATACTCACCTTCGGCTATGAATGTTTCCAAATCCATTATCGTTTTCATGGACATGTATTTAAATCTTAAAATAGATCTTGTAAATTACATAAAAATAACAATTAATGTAATTAATTATGACAATTCCAAACATCTATCATCTCAAGTATTTTGTTGATGCCGTCGAGTTGGGCGGTATTAGCGCTGCTGCAGAAAAAAACCGAGTGAGCCATCCAGCCATAAGTCAGGCGATTAAAGCCTTAGAAGAACAGATGGACATGCAACTTCTTATTCATGGTAAAAGAAAATTTGAAGTGACTCAGAGAGGCTATGCCCTGGCCACTGAAAGCAAGGAAATTCTGGAACTATTAAAACGCATGGCGGACAAATCCAATGCCGCTCTGACAAAAATCGTAGGAACTGCAACACTAGGCATTTCACAGTCTATGACTCAAGATTTACTAATTCATATCATTAAAAAAATGACAAAGCTTCACCCTGATGTGAGACTTGAAGTTGTTTTTGGCACCACCTCCGATCTTCTTGAGAAAACTGCCAAGGGAAGCTTGGATCTATCGATCACGCTTGAGAAACAATCTTTACCAACCCTGATTCAAGTTCCCATCAAAAGCGGTCGCTTTGTTTTGATTACCCCTCCAGAAAAAAAAGACCTCACTCAAATTGAATTTCTTTTGACCGAGCCTCGCTATGAAACCGAATTTTTCAAGAAGGCCTATAAAGATCACTATGCACAGCATCCGTCTATTTCCCATGAAATCGGTAGCTGGAGTGCCATCATCGAGCTCGTCGCCAATGGACTCGGAGCCGGCCTGGTTCCCGATTTTGCTTTAAGCATCGAACAACGAAGAAAAGTCAGTATCCTAAATACCCCTTGGTACGATTGTCCCTATAAGATTTATCTCAACTTAAAAAAAAGTTCCGACAAAAAAACTCCCCTGAAGGCTTCTTTGAGCGAAATTATTCGTTCTCTAGGAAAATCATAAAGGCCTACGAAAGAGACAAATCTAACTATCGTACTCTGGCTTATAAAATTGTCGATGATACAAACAGAGCGAGCAAAATAACCTGATTCCATTGATGGACTTGGCTTCCAAGGCACCGATGCTGTTTGACTCTATGAATTGTGAAGAAAAACAAACAGGAGCTAATGAATTTGGTACTATCGAACCTACAAACAAAAAACGGAAGTCTATGTTATGACTTCCGTTTTCCTTTTTCCAAATTCGTAGGGCTCAGCCATTTAGATAAATGACTGACCAACTGTCATCGGGACGAAATGTTTCCTCACTCATCTCACCAAATTCGCATATCATTGACATCATTGATTTTATACATACGCAGCCTTGGAAAGAAAAGAATTTCCTCGAGCAAAATACCGCATTGAAGGCCGTTCTATAGCCCAAATTGCGGCGGAAAATTTTTCCTCGAAATCGGCTGTTCGAGCCGCTTTGGTGGAGTTTGGAATCAAGCTCAAGGGGCGAAGAAGGGCTGACTGCCTGACATGATTCGTAGGCTTCTTAACCGGTAATTTCTGTTGAAAAATTTTAAGTGACGAAAATTCGTCACTCAAAAGGTCGACTTTATCGGTGTTAATCATCAGCGCAACTTTATGAAATTTCAAGAAATGACAAAATTAAAATTTCAAAATGCTCTATTCTCGAAAAATGGATTTTTAAGTTTAGGGGTTCAAATCCCGCCCTCTCCGCCATTCTTCGCTGCTCATTGAGAGTGAACTTTCAATACTCAAATCAATTTAAACAGTTACACAAATATTAACACGAGCACGCTCTCTGGTCAGTATTTCAGCATATTTCACGGCATTTCAAAATTTGGTAGGGTTTTGGTAGGACTCTGGTAGGGTCGAAAATTCGTCACCATTTTTGAATTCAGTTACGTCAAACATTCTCCTTCTTTTGGATTTTTATTTTATCGATTTGGATTTTTTCAAAAAAATCCGGAAGGAGATTTTTATGGTGAGATTTATTTCTTGGTTTGTGGCCGTCGCACTCGGCGTGGGATTTGGGCCAAAGCTCGCAAGGCTTACGACCGACATGGCGGAAGCTGCGATCCACGCTCATATGCACGATCAAATGAGCTATACACGATTTACGCACACGCTTTTAAACGCAAAACCACGGCCTACCCTGCAAAAGCCGTAGGTTCATTCAATATTTAAATTTTTTCCATGAAGCCCGAGGAGACCCCTCGGGCTTTTTTATTTTCCCCGGAGGTTTTCATGTCTTATTTTTACGGTTTTCCAATAGTTGCTTATGTTTCTTTGGGCTTAGAAAACGACAAATCTGTTCTTAGCTCGGTTCAAGATTACTGCCGCGATACCATGGTGGAATCTGAGATCTTTGCCGAAGAGGTGCTTCCTCATGAAAAAGAGCGTCCCCTGTGGCAAAAGGTTTTGGATTTAATTGAACGAGAAGAAATTTCGATGCTGGTTGTTCCAGATCTTACCCATATTGCTGGGAATGACTCAAAGTCGTTATCGGCATTTTTGACGTTTTTAAAAATCAAAGGGGTCCGCCTAAAAAGCCTTGCTGAGGGTATGGATAGTCAGCGCAACTCAAGGGCCGAGATCATTTCTAAATTAAAGAATGGCCGCGACAAGCCTAATGCCAACTTAGACCTGCACTAGGAGTGGCATGAATAACCTAAATTTAACTCATCCCCTCACGCCGAGTATGCTCGCGGTCCTTGTGATTATGAGTAGTGATTTTTACCTTCAAGAATGCACGAAGCCCTTTATAGATCTTAAAAACCAAGAAATCCAGTGGGACCAAATCTTTAAACTGCGACTTAATTACCCCCACAAAATCGCCATTGCCTGGGCCTATGCGCTTTGGAAAAAAGAAATTTATCCAGGCACAAGCCCCTTTGACGGACTAAATTCCCTTGATCCCGAGCTAAAGCGCTCCATCGTAAAGGCTCTCACTTTGAGTTGGGCCTAGGTTCTCTTTATCTATTTTTTATTTTTTCACCGCAGGCTCGCATATTAAATCGGGCCTTTTCCTTTTGGAGGTATCTTAATGGATACAGCAAAGACAGTTCTATTGTACGTCAGAGTGAGCACCCAAGATCAAAATACTGAGAGTCAAACTCGCGCACTGACTGATTGGTGTGCCAAACAAGGAATCATGAACTATGAAATTTTTGAGGATCACGGCATCTCGGGAGCCAAGGAAAGCAGGCCCGCATTGAATCGCCTTATGGAAAAAGTTGAAAAAGGCGAAGCGGAACAGGTCATTGTTTTTTCCTTCTCAAGGTTCGCCCGCAGCGTGAGCCACTTGCTCAAAGCACTTCAGAAATTTAAAGAAAAATCAGTGCGCTTTTTATCAATCACGGAAGCTTTAGACACCAATTCCCCTATGGGAATGGCGCTGTTCACAATCCTCGGAGCACTCGCCCAACTTGAGCGGGAACTTATTAGAGAACGCGTGGTTGCGGGATTAAAAAATGCAAGAGCAAAAGGAAAAATCATTGGCCGAGTTCGCAAAAGAAATTCAGCCTTGATTGAATCCCTCCTCGAAGCGGGCCTATCGTATCGAGAGATCGCCCGAGTGGCGGCTTGTTCGCACGGCTCAGTTCACGCCCAGAAAAAAGAATGGGTCGCTAAAAAAGCTCTTCAGTCAAAAGTGGAATCGCAAGACAAAACAAACCTGTCTATTGATCCATCAATTACACCAAGTCCAGCATAAGTTTCATGAAAAGTGCCGCCGTTTCCTCATGCGAGGGAGCGGCGGCATTTTTTTGCCCTCGACGGTCAGTAAAGCGAGCTTTTTGGGAAAAGCCGCAGTTTTTTAGAGAGCGACGGCGGTTCCTGAGCTTTGTTGACCACTGTGCTACCGAGACCAGGAAAGACCCCAAACCGCCTTGTTAGATTGAAGCTAGAGCGTGCCACAACCTAGGCTCAATGTTCGGATACATCCGTATGTCCTGTGCGAATGCATTTTGGATCGAACAAATCTGGATACTTTGTGAAAACGTGATTTGAGCCGAAAATCAATATTACTTCATTCTGATTCTGGTTTTTCGCAAAAAAGTCGTCCACCTGCTGCAGGGCAAGTCGTTCTCTGCGAGTCATAGCAATGTAGTCCATTTGTGGGTCTTCAGAGAAATCGTGACCTGGATGAGCTTGTAACCAAGCCTGGCTGATCTTGAAAAAGTTATCCTCAGCGGTAGCATCTGTCGCCACAGGGTATATTCTAGGAATCAATCCCAACAGAAGAAGCGTCAGGTCTCCTCCAGCCTTTGCAATTTTATAGGTTTGATCTACGGTCATTTCGCTATATGATTTTGGAAGTCCAACGGGGAACGCATTTTTATATTTTTGAATAGTGCTTTCACTGTCATCCGCGTTCTTCCTATACCAATCGAGGTCCATGATAGCATACGTGCCCTCTGAAAATACGGGTGCATTAGAATGCTTCAAGAGTTCGGTCGCGATTGCAAACTGGGATTGCGAAATCATCTTCGTCAGGGCTGCGCTATTCAGCCCCGTTAGCTGGTCCTCGTGAAGCTGAGGAAGAAATAAAATGCTTCGTGCGCAGACTCCAGAGTCTGGCGTTACAAGAGGCGCTCCAGATAAGCTCAGAGAGGAGCCATTTGGTGTTTGCCCTAGCGCTAAAACTGAGTAAAGACTGGTCAAAATGACAAAAAACGTTCGCATAATTTCCTTAACTGCTTAAATTGTGTCCCAGCTCCTAATAAATGCCATTTAGGTACCGACGAATATTTTGCAAAATTAAGTCCACTGCCAAGGCAGCGGGTGCGCGCACCTGAAGACCGACGCCTGCCCCTGATTTAAAAGGAATGTCTATCGCAGTTGACGCGGATTGTGGATCAGCGATTACCTGGCCAGCCACTTTTTACTATTTAGGTCCAATTTTGTAAACTGTGGCCCTTACATTTGAAGGCGCATCATCAGGATTACTCGTATTCGCAGGCAGAATCTCGCATCGGACAAAGCTCGAAGCCTGGGAATAACGCCGGCATTCGAGTCGCGCGATAAAAAGCCTGCGCTTTTTAAAACGGAGCCGGTTTGTTCTCCGGCCCGCAAAGAATTCTTTTAGATAGGTTCACCGAAAAAATGATTCGTACTTTTTACCTTTAAGAAGAAAATTAAATATCTTTAGGAAAAGTCTTTATAGCCTGTTCCCAACTGTCCATTGCGTAGTTTTTTGTACCTCTGCACGAAGACATTATACTATGGTGTTGAAGATTTGTCGGCGTTTCATTGCCCAAATAGGGGTAATCTATTTCGGCATTTTGATTTTTAACGCCCCCAACAGAATACATTGCTAGAGCTTTGGTAAGGACTCCAACTATTTCTCCTCGCTCATTTAATACGGGGCCGCCGCTATTTCCTGGTAAGCTATCTACTGTTGTCGTTGCGCCATATTTTCCGTCGTTAGATATAAAAACGCCGACAGAAGCTCTTTTCTCTATTTTTTGAGAATCTGGGATTGGAACTCTTTGAAGTTCTGGCCTGCGTAAATCGACGTTCGGATACCCGAAAGCAATTAGTGGATCACCGGAATTTAAATCACATGACCCCGAAAAAGGAATTGCCTTTACTTTGTCACCATCTTGTTGAGTGGTTTTTATGACAATTAAACCTACATCCAGATCCTTTTTCGATGTAAAAAAAGAGTTTGCTAAAAGCCCAGTTTGGTCAAAAAAATCATTGTTTATCTTCCCAGACTTCGAATCATACTCAAAGACTTTCATGGGAATTGGATATATTCGTTTTTCCTTCTGATACATATCAGAAATGACATGTCCTGCGGTTAAGACCCCTAGATACGTGAACCCACCGCGATTTTCTTTAAATACGACAACGCCACTTGCTGTCCGGCCCGCTGCTGTTTGTCCGTTCGTTTGCACGATCGCCAGGGTACTATCCCAAGCATCCTTAAAGGTTTCCGCCGGTAAGGTTGCTGAAAATCCTTCTTTAACTTTAATTAAAAACGGAGAGCCGGCAAATGCGATTGGGGCCGACAAAATTGCAAATAAACTTAAAATAATTTTAGTAAATTTCATGATTGGAGTGCCTTTCTATACACCGCCAGCTACGGTGCCAACCCTTAAAAATAGATACCGTTCCGAAATTATTGGGATTAATTTCCCATGATACAGAAGCAAAAGTTTACTGTAGAACGACCTTGCCACCTTCATGCCAATGCGAGTGAGTTATATATCTGATTTGGCACAAAATCTGTTTAAAGGATTATGAAAATAAGCGAAAACTGTCATCGCTTAAAAGTTTGACGGCGACAGAAGAGAAGTTAGTGATTTGGAGCCGGGAACGGCGCCAGCCCCGGATCGAAAAGCTGGCGATTCTGTGGCGGGGCGAATTCTGGCCATATGTTTTTTTCCGTCCTCACTTTTCGTCGGAAGTCATGAACTCACGTTGATTGTTCACTCTTCGCAAAAGCCACGGAGAAACCGAGCGCGAAAAAATCGACGCTTTTTCGAGTCATTTTTCTAGAAAGCTCGTTCGAGCTGAACAGAGTTTGACTCAGAAGACGCAGGATATATTCGGAATTTTCGAAGACGGTGCAAAACAGCGACGAAAAATTTTGGTCAAATCGTCTGTATTCGCGCTGGTTTGCCGGATTTGGAATCCCGAGTACTGTATCGAAAACAAATCTTCCTGGGGTCCCTTTCGCTCCGATGTCAGAAGGCGATTTGGAACCGCCTGAGCTTTTCTGACCAGAGTGCTTCTAAGGCCGATTTCCCGAAGTTCGTCTTTTTGCTCGGTCAGCAAAATGAGCCTTTGCGAACAGGCATTGAATCTGCGGTGTCAGCCCCTTCAGGCCGGTTCTCGCAGAAGACACCCTGTATTTCCACTACAAACCATTAATACGGGCCTTTTGAAGCCAAAACTTGCCTCGGTAACACCCCGATCAGGAAGTCTGCGCTGGGAGCCCCACAAGTCTTTTAATAGGGAGCCGCCCGAGCTTTGCTGAGATTCTGTTGACGAAAATACGTTCGTGCTGAGCTGTCTGAAGTCGAGTTGATTTTATATGCTCATAGTATCCAACTTTTCTAACACTTCCGTGAGCGGACTTTCCTGACATCCCGTCACCGCATTGCTCACAGAAAACCAGCCCTGAAAGAGTGTCCACCTTTCGACCCACCTTTTTAGCACCAGCTCGGAGAGGTCGATTGCTTCTTTCTTCCAAATCGTCGTATAAGCCCTTGAAACGCTTAATTCGACTAGATTGGCGCTGCCTTCACCAAAAATCCCGCCCCCCTCCAAATACTCAGACATCCTCGCTCGCGCCCTTTGGGCGCTGCTGCGGAACTCGCATTTGGAGGGGGGAAATTTTGGGTGCTTTTTGGGGTGAGGTTTTGCTTCTAATTAGGGCGCACTGCCAAATGCAGGCCCACTTCTTTATGGACCGACACAAAGATCGTCGGAGACAGCCGTGCCGTAGGCCTCGCCAAATGTATCGGAATTGAAGCATCTAAGGACACCGTTACTATCTGGAGCAACTACATAAGCGAAATGGCAGAACACGTCCGAAATAGCGGCGCCGAATATGGTGCCAAAGGTATCAGTTCTAAAACATCTTGGCACCTCGTTAGCGTCATTCCAAACTCGATAACCAGCTAAGCTGATTGAGCCGCACGACAAAATTAAAACGAAAATGGCCTTTGTCAAATTTTTCATGGATTTCTCTCCTTAAGTTACTTTGAAAATTCCGTAGTTTTTGAAGAACTAATTTCGTTTGCTATACCATGAGGTACTGAAGTCAACTATCAGTTTAGGAAAAGTTGTAAATCTTCCTAAACTCGAAACATTTTCGAAAACACTGGATTTTAAAGCTTGCTTGGTCATACGAGCAAGAATACCCAAAACTGTTTCGTCCCGAAAAAAGCGAGCTGGTCGGGATTGCATAGAACTGTTCTGAAATACGTGCTTTCTTGAGCAATCCCTCTGGCTTCTTTAATCGCGGATATATTCCAACTGATAGTCAGTGATAATTTTAAAAACCTGATTAACAATTCCCAGTTCTTGAGCAAGCCCGAATAGAATATAACAGGGCACCAACACCGGCCTTTCAAAGAGGATGTGAATGTCTGGCATAGCACCTTCTAAAAACGCCGCAAATTCATCACCATCACTTTTTCGCTGCTCTAGAGCCATCTTTAGACATTCACGGAGTTCAATATTCAGAGGCTCTATATCTGCATATTCCATATAGCTCCTTTATTCTGCCAAATGCGTAAGATCTTACGCACATTCATCACACAAAACAGAGAAGATCAAGTGCATAAGATCATACGCAGTGGGATTTGGGAGATTCATGGGGTTAGCAAAGGGAACAGCACTCATTTCAAGCACGGATAAAAAGATTTTAAAGGCCCTTGGTGAGAGAATTCGTGAGATCAGGGAGAAAAAGAAGCTCACCGTGTATGATGTTACCGGCGAGGACCTATTAATTAAATCTCGCCAACACTGGCAAAAGATTGAAGCCGGTCAATTGAGCCTAACGTTCGTTACTTTCTACAAGATCGCCCAGTCCCTTGAAATTCCGCCCGTAGAGCTCTTAAAAGGACTATAGTTGATTTTTTCTTGAAATTAGAACCCAACACCTAAAGACCCCGTCGCCGGGGCCGTTCTGGCTCCTGAGAGTTTAACTTTTTGCCAAGTATGAAAAATTTACCCCCACTTGAGTAAACAGCCTACGATCTATAGCAAAATATGAGTATTTGACGGCTACTTCCCAATGTCCCCCATTTTGCATAGAAAACGAGCAACTCAAAGCGTGGGGGCTTAATGGGTGCAAACATCCTGATTATTGATGATGATTTAGGTTTTGCTACTTCTCTGAAATCGCTATTGAAGAAAAATGGCGTTCGCTCGACCTTGGCGGCGAGTCCCGCCGATGGCTTTAAAATTTATTCCCAAGAAAAAATGGATTTTGATCTTCTGTTGATCGACTATGAGTTCAAAGGTTTTGAAATCACCGGGGCTGATATCGCTCAAAAAATCAAAAGGCAAAACCCGTATCAGGCGTTCGCTTTCATGAGCGGACATCAAAACACCGAATTTTACAGAAACATGCTTCAAGTTGGGTCCTCGGAAGAATTTATTCTCAAAGGCGGAGAACCTGAAGAAATCATGGAAATCGTTCGTCGTATTCTTGCTGAACTTGCCGTCAGTGGAAATTCTGTCGTAGAAGACACATTCGAGGATGAATTAAAAAGAGAAGCAGAGATCCGCGCTTTTGGAATGGTTGGAAGATCCAAAGCGCTTCACTCTCTTGTAAAGCTCACGGAAAATTATCGTCAGTTTAAGTCACGTTTCTTAATCATTGGGCCCACCGGCGCGGGAAAGGAAATGTTTGCTAAAGCATTTCAGATTCCGGGTAAGCCGTTCTATGCCGTCGATTGTACTCGGTTCACAACCGGCCAAGAGCATTTTGTAGAAGCCGAACTCTACGGCTGTAAAAAAGGCGCTTACACGGGTGCTGATCAAGATAAGCGTGGCGTTTTCGAAGTAGCTAACGGCGGCGTGATATTTTTAGATGAACTTCATTGTCTGTCACTCAATGCGCAAAGTAAGTTGCTTCGCACATTGCAGGAGATGAAATTTAGACGTCTTGGTGACAGTGCTGGTCCCGAAATTCCATTTGATGTCACCTTAGTTGCAGCGGCAAAACCTGTGATTTTGGAAATGATTGAACGCGGAGAGTTTAAGGACGATCTCTATTACAGGATTGCAAAATCTGAACTGAGAATTCCGAGTCTTGATGAAAGACGTGAGGACATTAAGCCACTTGCAAACTTCTTCGCAGAAAAATATTCCAGAATACACAAGCGGTCCCGAACCCTTCATCCACAGACTATCAAAGACATGGAGGGCTATTCCTGGCCAGGAAATGCTCGAGATCTTGAGCGCATTGTTGAGCGACTGGTAATGAACTCAGAAAATGAAATAATCGAGCCAGAGTTATTCCGTGCATTTGTTAAGACAAAAGTGGCACCGGAATCCCAACCTGAGCAAGAAAAGTCCGCAGCAAATCTGGATGTCATCGTTGATTCGATTACAAGCTATCATATTATCGAGGCGTTAAAAAAATCTCGTTTCATTGCGGATGCATCGGCTTTCTTGGGTATTCCCCGAACAACTGTTAACGACCGTTTGAAAAAACTTAAAATTAATCCCCATCAATATTTGGGGACTGAAAGGTAGTATATGGCTCTCAGTGAAATCGCATTACTAGGTCTCGCGTGGAATTTAGCAGCCAACCCGAGTGCAGCTGATATTCAGCAATATCAGTCGCTCAGCCAGGCAGAGCAAATCCGTATACAGGACCTGGTCGACCAAAAGGATAAATTGCCCGAGGAGCTCGAAAAATTAAAGCAGAAAACTCCTCCGAAAGATGTTGAAAACGTAAATCAAGCACCCACATCTGAAACCTCATCTGGCATATGAAAGTAGCGAATCGCTCGTCTATTTTTGCGGTACTGTTATTTGTTTTAGCCACAGCATTTTTAGCTCGTGGCTTTTTGAAGGATGCTTTCATGACTACTCAGGTTGAAAATTTAAAAGTCTACATGCCTGTCACAGCGACGCTGCCAGACCCAGCCCGTATAAAAAACACGGGGCAGTGGTATGTGCTTGGTCATATTTCATCGGGACTTTCTCAATTTGACCATATCGATGGAAAGTTTAAGTCTCTTCTGGCCGATTATGAGATCTATTCAAGCGGTGTTCACTCTTTCACACTCAAACAAAATGCAAAATTTAGTGACGGAACTTTAATTACGGCTCAAGACGTTGTGAATTCAATAAAGCGGCTCTTAATCAAAAAAACTTCAACGCATTTTCCGCTGTGGGATTATATAGAAGATTGTGATCATCTCAAAAGTCTTGAGGATGAATGCTCGGGATTAAAAGCCGTAAGTCAAAAGCGCATTGATATCCGACTGAAAAAGGAAGCAGAATCTTTTTTACTGCAAATGTCATCTCCCGAAACCGGCATTTGGTTTGCGGGTGACATAGATTCCAAAAAGCTTGATATCAATCCTACAAAATATTCCGGCCCCTACAGAGTTGATAAAATTACGGACACGGGGTTTAATCTCGTTCGTAACGAAGAAAATCCGATTTCTCAGGCGTTTCCGTCTTCACCCAAATTTATCCAAATTAAAACCATGGCTGCTGATAAAGTTATGGCTGAGCTTGAGCGTGGCGGAATTGATATCGCAATAAGAAGTCATAATCCCTATGATTCAACTCCGTTAGACAAATTAGGCGTTGATATATTTAGATCAGCACCGGCGACGTTGCTGTATCTTCACGCCGTTGGCAAGTCTTCTAAAAATCTGATACCCCGCGAATATCTTCAAACCCTTTGGGATACGAATACGGATAAAGGGATTGTTGCAGCCGACAATTTTTTGCCATTCGACCCAGGCTTGGCATTAACAAGAACTGAATATCTAGCCGAGCTTCCCAAGGTTTCAGATTTAAAAGTAAGTAAGATGAGAGTCGGCGTTCCTTGGACGTATTTGTCCAAAGGCTTTTACGATTTTTTAAAGGACGCTGGAAAAAAGAGCGGCATCACAGTCGAAATTGTTGAGCTCACGCGTGACGAATGGTCCTCTTCTCTTGAAAAAGGCGACGCTCCTCAAGAAATCGATTTTGTTCTCGGTGTGTATGCCGCCTCCGAACGCTACCCAGCAGTCCAACTTCGCTATATAACCGGGGAAGTGCGCGGTCCTAAAATCGATTTAACCCAGGCCGAAACTCCAGAGTTATCACCCGAAAAGAAGGAAATACTTAGAGACTATCAGAAAGACCTTCTTAAGAACCAGTACGCAGTTCCTTTATTCTTATCGTGCCATCAGATGATGTATAAAAAGAACCTCAGCGTCGGCGATCAACCTCCGGCTGATGCCGAGGTCGAACTTTGGAGAATTACCAAACGATGACCACTGCTCGTTCGTTGTCACACGATATAGCGAATTTACCCAGCATTGTCGCTGAGACAAGGCTTCTTCAGCATTTTGCTAAAGAAGGTGACGCTTATATTTTTGAACGTGAAGGTAGTTTAAACGGCGAAACCTATTTTTTGACACAAGCTCAGCGCCATAAAGTCGCGGGCTTCGGCAGGGCTCCAACTAAAAGAAAGGCCCATGTAAAGGCAGTGGCCGAATTCTATGAACGCCGCCTTATGCATGAAGTATTTTCTCAAGAGTTCTCACATGTTCCCCGAGCTTTACAAACTTCCAATGGATTTGCGATTCATTTTTCTGAAGAGCAAGCAGTGCTCGGAGCTTCATTAGAAGTAATAGAACGTCATCTATTACAGTACAGTTTTTTTAAAACTGGCTGGAGCGGATTTGAATTTATAAAGAAAGTCCAAATTGGCGAGGAGACTTTGACCTTCGTTGCATCGAAATATTCGATAAATGATTTACGTGCGGGTATGGTTCTAACAACCTCCAAAAGATTTCCCGGAATTTCATTTGGATACTTTGCTGGCAAGAGCGATCAATTTGCCACTTCGACTCGTTGGTCTCATGCCGTTTTCGAGGCTACTGATAAAATTGAGCCGTTTTTGAAGTTAGCAAAATCAAATGCTCCACAGGAACTCATGCCCATAGAACAAGGCATTTTAAATTGGATGATGACCCCGCATGAACCGCCACAGTTTGTAGAAGGTGGTTTTGTTCAGGCTTTATCTAATCCTGTCATGAAAATTGAAACCTTTAATTTATCTGATCGGTGGAATCTTGATTTCCCTTTGTATGGTGCTTACAGCTGGTCAGAAGAGCTAATACCCCTTCTTATCATGGATCGCTTTAAAGAGGCTGATTCGGAACTTATCAAAGGAATTTTTGATAAGTTTGACCTTTCATCTCGCAATCCGGGAAGGAATCCCGTTTTATGACGGCAAAACGCCTATTTTTAGTGTTGATAATTTCCGCTGTTAGCGCCGTCTTCGCGCAATGGGATTCGATTAAAAATCGGCATGAAAACATCCATCAGCTAGCGACCATTGCTTGTGATATCGTCTCAGCACGTGCGCAGGCGGGTTCTACCCGCGATGTGCATGATCAGTTGTACTCATTTTGGCATAAACACAGCACGGGTCTGCCGGTGGAAATTCTTGTTCGTCGTGGAGAAAAAGAGGTTGGTGCACACGCTTCTTTAAATCGCAGCAGTATATATACGCAAAGTTGTCAGATCGAAAACCGGCCAGACTACGAAATATCTTTTCAATTTCAAGACGAAGCGATTTTAAGCCCTTCCCTTATCGAAAAACTGGCAGCAGCGTTTATGTTTATTTTATCGATGTACGTAGTTCTGAGCTTCGTCTTGCGCCAGATGCGAGCACTTTGGTTCGGACAAGTTCTGCGAGAAATCCGTGTAAGCCTAGGCCTTGAAAACGAACCCACCATCAAATCAAGTCTCTTTTCAAGATTTCTTGCTAAAGTATTTTTAAACTCGGCCTCTAATATTAAACCCGATGTTGAGAAGTTACAGAAATCACTGGCACAGAAGCAATCTGAACTTATTCAGAGCAATAATCTAGTTTCAAAACTTGAAGAAGAAAAAATCAGAGCTGATAAATTTGCGAATATGGTGGCAATGGTTCGGCATGATTTAAAAGGTCCCTTGTCCGCTCTTAAAATTACGGCTGGAGGGATTAAAGATCTTCCCGATGAATCGGTTGCTATCCGTCACACGATTATTTCTATAGAGAAAATTATCAGCGACCTAGATCAGAATAAAAATATCAAAACAGTCACATCAAAAGATAACCTTGAGATCGAAATTGCAGAAGTCGCAATTCAAGATGTGGTTCATGAGAAGTCTGGGACTCTTGCTAGGCGTAGTAATATAAAAATTGAATTTGAATATAACCAGGAGAAATTAAGCCCCATCATGTGCGAGCCGAATTACCTTCGCCGCGTAATTGCGAACCTGATACAGAACGCGATTGAAGCAAGCCCGGCATCTTCGGTTGTACGTGTTGGCGTTCGGCATCTCAAAGGCCATATTTTAATCGAAATCGCAGATCAAGGCAGTGGAATTGCACCAGAAATTTTACCAAGGCTGTTTGAGCGTGGGGCGACCTTTGGAAAAATAAGCGGCACCGGCGAAGGCCTTTCATTCGTAAAAACTAAAACAGAAAGCTTCGGCGGTTTTGTTTCTATTGCTGAATCATCTCCCAAGGGCACTGTTTTTCAATTAAAGCTACCCCTCGTCACCATGAAGGCACATTTTAGAGCGATGCCCAGTGAAGACTCGTTTGACAAAATGGCCATTCTCGATGATGAAATTGAATTTCAAAAGCTAGCCTGGGCAGAGACCCCGGGACAAAGAAAATATTTTAACACCCCTCATGCGTTGCTTAGTTGGATTGAATCTACGCCAGAGGCTCTAGAGTTTTCGCGGCTTGTGGATCTGCACCTAGGAGATCTTATTTCAGGTGTGGATGTTATTAGAATGCTTGGAAACAACAGCAATACCTATTTAGCAACAAGTGACTACTTAAACCCAAAGGCTCTAGAAATTTCCTCTGAGCTAGGGATTGGGATCATTCCTAAGTCGTTGCTCTTTGCAGCTTGCCGCAGCCGGTAGGCTTTTTCCCCACTAAAATCACTTTCGTTTTTTATCCGCCATATCTTTATCTAAAATAACAAATTCACTTCGTGACGGATTCCCGTCGTCATATGACGACGGTTCGTCATTTCTCCCGTCATGACGGAAATCCGTCACGCCTACAATTTCAACTAAATCATTCCTATTTCCAAACGCTTATGCCTGTTCAGGCATAGTTCATCGCTTTTCGCAAGTGTGCCTCTCCGTCTCGCAATTACGCGAGCCCAACAAAACGGAGTGTGCAAAGTGAAAACGTCAACAAGCAAACCTTGGCTCGATCAAGACCGAAAGATTTTTTCAGATGAAAAACTCAAAGCAATATCAAAAGACTGGTCCCCAGAGACTTGGGAAGAGTTCTTAAATTCCACTGTGGAATCCGAGCCCTCTGATCACGAAGTCGACACTACCAACGAGTACGATGATGTCTGCAAAAAAGAAACGGAAGGACTTTGGAACCGTCATAAGTTGCTGCCGTTGCCAGTTCAGCAAGAAATTGAAACCGCAGTAAAGAAACTTAAAAAGCGTCCTCGAAAAGTCATCCGGCTTCATTACTGGGAAAATAAATCAATTCGAACAATTGCTAAAATCGAAGATCTCGCTCCGTCGCGGATTCATAAAATCAAGGCCAATTCCTTAGGTCTTATCAAGGAGTTACTTGAAAACAGCGTGAACACTCCCAGCTACCTTATAGGAGGCTCGCAAAAAATGAATCCTCAACATCTCAGCCGTGAAGAACAAATCCTCGAAGTTTATTTGAAAGATCTCAACGGGAGTTATCTCAAATGAACTGGGAACAAATGATTGAAATGAGAAGACATAAAGAATCAACCGCCCAGTGCCCGTTTGATGCACGCAACATGAGTATCCGTTACCTGTCGGCTTTAGACCTGGTCATCGGCAGCTTAAGTCACCTTGAACGACGAGCGATTGAGCTTCGCTTTGTCTCCCCACGTCCCATCGCCCGCGTCGCGGATCTGATGGGAATGTCCTGGGACGGAGCGAATGAGCTTATCGACCGCGCTGCTTTAAAGATCAGCAAAGCTCTAGCCACTGATCAGATCGCTTTCATCGGGAGTTATTTATGAAAAATTTTATTCGTCAACTTTTTGTCAAAATCCGCCAATGGCTTCAACCGCGCGATTTTGATTTGGCTCAGTTTGAAAAGCTTGAATCTAAAAAATTTATTCCTAAAGGAGGACCCTATGGACACAACTGAAATGGAACAGCGGTTTTTGGTGGTTAGTCACACACAGGCAGAGCGTCCTTACAGAATTGTGGGTTCGGCTTACAAAAAATTAAAGGAAACCCACTACGTTCTTTACCTGCGTCTTCTACCAGGTATCCCGTATTACATTGCTCCCCACAGAGATCGACCTTGGGAATTTGTGATCTTTTCCGGCTGTGCCACAAGTGAAAATAAACCACCTCGATTTTTCTGTAAGATTGGTTCCGGCGTCTATGTTTCAAAGAACAACACGCTAGAGCTTCATCTTCCAGATTTACGACAAGTTTTCTACCTAAAGCTTGAGCCCGAAGATTATCACTTCGATTCCAGAACCGATCAGGCTGCCTAATTTGTTTCAACTTACTGGCCACGAATCAGTCGTGGCCGGTCCCTTTCCATTCCGGCGTTTTATTTCTTAAACGCCACTTTTTACATTTTCGGAGGTTTTCATGCGTAAGCAATTTATTGCTAAAAGGGCATTGCTTTGCCTTTTTCTCTTTTTTCCAGTGTTGGCTCTTGCCGACGTTGAGGGGTCTCTTCGTAACGTGCAAAATGAACTCGTCGGCACCTTCGTTCCTATTGCTGCAACTCTAGGATTTATCTTTGCTGGTATTTCTTATATTAGCGGCAACCCCAATGGACGAAATCATATGATCTTAGCGTGCATTGGTGCTGCGGTCGCTTTTGGCGCAAGTTCCATCATGAGTCTTATCCAGAGTGTTATTCACTAGGGAGGGCTTGCATGGCTCTTGAGTCATCGACCGTTTATAAGTGCCTTGAGAAAAAGACGCTGATTTTAGGCTTTGAAGTAGTCGACCTATTTTTAATGAGTGTTCTTTTATGTGTACTTAATTTCGTCTTCGCCGATTCTTCGATGAAATTATTTTTCACCTTTGGGCCTGTGGCAATCGTAGCGGCCCTTCTTCGAATTATGAAGATGGGAAAAGCCGAGAATTATCTTCTTCACTGGATTCGCTTTCAAATTGCGCCCGGTGTTTTTAAAGCGTGGCCACGTGCAACTTCACCCAATGCACTACTAAAAATAAAACAGAAAGGAAAATATGCAAGACGCAAGTCTCGCTAATCGCCTTGAACTCTGGGGCTTTGAAAAAGGCGTCATGGTTTTTAAGGATTTCTCACTCGGTGCGGGCTTTCAGATCCCGATGATCGATGTGAACTGTGAAGATGACGATACCATTAACACATTAAAAAATCGCATCAGGCAATTTTTAAATGGCTTACCGACAGGACTTTCCATTCAGCTCATGCAAGAAATCACGGGCGGAAGTGATGACCTAATCCATGCCCATGGGGAATTCGCAAAATCTGATCTGACACCCGTTCAAAAAGAAATCGTTGCATCTAGGATTTCTAAATTCACTAACCTCGATGAAAACGGTGAGCTTCCGAAACAAAGTCTTTTTGTTTTCCTACGAAAAAAGTTCGAGGTGCCGCCTCAGAAAAAAGGATTCTCAATTCCGTTTTTCAAAAAAAGTACAGTACCCCTTAAAGAGTCAGTTCTTAACGAAGAGATTAACAAATTTGAACGCGTTCTTGATACGGTCATTACCCAATTTGCAAGTCTAGAGATTAAAGCTCGGCGACTCAATGAAACTGAGACTTTCGGAAAAATCTACACGCAGTGGAACCCAGATCGCCCGGTAGGCCCCGCAGAAATCTCAGGTGACGATGTTAGGGATCAAATCGTGCTCACTGATGCAGTGATTGGTATTGATAACTTTTCGCTTGGCTCAGTTTATCACAAAGTGATTTCACTAAAAATGCTGCCTGAGACCACTTTTGCCTCGATGGCAAAAGAGCTTAAAGATTTGCCTTTTGAATCAAGGCTCTTTTTCTCCATTGAGGTGCTTGACCAGCAAAAAGAAATTTCAACTTTGCAGCTTCAAAGGCGCATGGCCTATGCCGCAACTGTCGGTAAAAAAGGCGTCGCTGATCTCGAATCCCAGGCAAAACTAAGAGACCTTGAAGGCATTTTGGAGGAAATGATTCAAGGATCTGAGCACGTTTTTAAAATTTCCATGCAAATTATTTTGAGATCTCCCGATTTGCAGGTTTTGGATACGCAGGTTTCAGATACGCTCTCGCTCATTCGAAAACTAAATGGTGCTGAGGGAATGCTTGAAACTATCTATGCCTTTGATCTTTTTCAGTCTGTGGCCCTTCCGCAAGTACTTGCAAAAGAGCGAACCCTTAAAGTCAATACGAGTGTGGTTTCTGATCTTATGCCCCTTTATGGAAACTGGAAAGGGCATGAGCAGCCGAAGGTGTTACTGCGAGATAGAGACGGCGGACTTTTGCCACTGGATCTATTTTCGGACCAGCTTGGAAATTCAAACATGATCATTAGTGGTGGTAGCGGCGTCGGAAAAAGCTACTTCGTAAACTCGCTTCTGTCTCAGATGATGAAGGAAAAGCCGACCGTTTTTATTTTAGATATCGGCGGAAGTTACCGTCGAGTGTGCGAGAATCTTGGCGGGCAATATATTGATTTGGGGATTAAATCCAATCTCTCTATTAATCCTTTTGATATGAGTGCTGAAGAAAAGGCGGACCCAGAACGATACGATCAGAAAATTAAGTATCTCTCAGCCCTTGTGGAACTCATGACCAAAGAATCCGGGAAAAGTGCGCTCGGCAAACTTGAGCGTGCGGAGCTAGAGAATCTTATAAAAGTGACACTGGATGAGGAGCCAAATCCGCGCCTTTCTGATCTTAAAAAACGCCTCTTAGCTCATACAGATTCAGAAATAAAACGCCTCGGAAGAATCTTGGCCCTATGGTGTGGGGACTCTCCATTTGGAAAGTTTGTGGATAGACCCACAACTGTAGGTCTTAGCAAAGACGTCGTGTGTTTTGATCTTAAAAACCTCGATAGCTATCCCGATCTTCAGTCAGTTTGTTTGTTCCTGATTACGGACTTGATTTGGCGAGAGGTTCAAAAAGACCGCACGCAAATGAAATTCACGGTTTTTGATGAGTGCTGGCGGCTTCTTCAGGACGAATCGGCGGCTAATTTTATCGGCGATGTTTTCCGCACATTTCGAAAATACAAAGCAAGCGCCATCGGAGTTTCGCAAGGAATGGATGATTTTATAAAAAGTAAAGTCGCAGGCGCCATCATGCCAAATAGTTCTTTGAAATGGATCTTACGCCAAAAAGGGGCTGACCAGAAAAATATCAAAGCTGTGCTGGGCCTCAATGACCGGGAAATGGATTTGATTTCGAATCTTGAATCAAAAAAGGGCTATTTTTCAGAAGCCTTTTTGATTGCGGAAGATAAACGCCAGGTCGTTCGCATTGAATCCGTACCACTTGAGTATTGGCTTTTCACCACGGACCCCGCTGACATCGCTTATATGAACGAGCTAAAAGCCAAGAACCCAAATTTGAATGATCTTGGAGTCATTAGGCTTGCCGCAAATACGAGGGCGCATGGTGCTTCGGTCGGCGGTGGGGAGGCGGCGTGATGGAGAAAATTTTCATTTTTGCCATAGTTGTGGCCCTCAGTTTACCAGGTGTTCCTGCGCAGGCATCCATATTCGGCGAGGAAAATGCCACCCTTATTCAAATTTTGGCTCAAGCGATTAAGCAACTCTATGAGCTTCAGAAAATCCTAAAAACCGGCGAAGACACACTTAATCTCATGCGTGATCTTAACCGGGGGATCAATGATTCTTTGGCAGCACTTGATACGCTTGGCCCCTACATGGACCCTGGCACTTATAAAGAATTTAAAAAAGTGGAGGAGATTGTCGCGATCCTTCGTTCTAACTACGGAGTTGTGACACCGTCTCCAAATAAAGTTTCCGAGCAGGATACCGATCAGGTGGTGGCAGAGGCTATTAACCTTAATAATGCTCTTTATGACTACACTAAAAATCTCGATGAAATCGGTGAAAAGATAAAGACGTTCTCCCACGAGGTATCACCCGGTGGCGCACAAAAACTCACCGCCGAATCCTTAGGCGTTTTAGTACATGTCATGAATCAGCAAATCCGGGCACAAGCCACTGGCTTAAAACTGCAAGCTCAAGGATTAGCCGTTCAGAACAAAAAAGATAAAGAATCAACGACCGAGTACTTAAAGCAGGCCGACGCCCTCGGCTCTGCCATGAAGGCAAAACAAGTTAATTTTATTTTTCCAAGGTTTTAAAATATGGATACCTCATGGCTCGCGACAGAAGCCCAGACCCTTCATCAGGTGTTTGGGAATCTGTTTTACCTTTTTATGACCGTGCTTTTGCTTTTAGGGGTGCTACTTGAATATTTTAAATTTGCACTCGGTGGCACTCCTCAGTTTTCGCAGCTCGTTGGCCGGGTGTTTATCGCCGCTTTGTTACTAGTGGCGCTGCCAGAGATCATGAACTTACTCGCAAGTTTTACGGACGCTGTGGTGACAGAACTTGGTGGTCTTAATGATTTTAGCCACGTTCTTGATCGCCTTGGAGATAAGGTTAAATCCTTAAGCTTCTCCTGGGTAAGTATCAAAGATATGGTGCTCGTCATTATATCGCTGCTAAGTTTTTTCATTCTTTACGTGACCGTGTACTTGGCGGATTCATTTTTCGTCTATGCTTGGATGCTTCTTTACGTGATGTCGCCAGTTTTAATTGCACTCTATGTGCTACCGTCTACGGCGGGTGCCACGAGAGAGCTTTTTAAATCCCTGGTTCAGGTTTGTGTTTGGAAAATTTTGTGGTGTGTGATGTGTTGCCTACTTTGGAGTTTTGCGTTTTCAGACATCAACAAAGCCGATCATGACATTAACTTTCTTACGGCCATTATCGTAAACTTCATGTTGATTTTCTCAGTTTTAATTATTCCGAAAATTACTTCTGCCTTTTTAAGTGGTGGAATTGCCGGAGTCGCTGATGGATTTGGAAGTACACTCATGGCAGCAGCTTCCATGACTCCAGGAAGTATTGCTACGAAAGCGGCAGCCCCGTTAAATGCAACCCGCAGAGTAGCGAAGAGTTATCTCTGGAATAAACCTATTCGCAAAGTTGCAAACTTTGCCAGCGGGAAAAGTCGTGGCCAGAAGAAAAAGACTAGCAGTGATAGAGAGGAAGACTCCAGCAGTGAGGAATAAATCTCACTTTTCTCAGTCATCTTAAATTTTTTGCGAAATTTAATTTCTAATTTCTAACCCCATTGGAGGTTTGCATGAAGTTTCATGCATCGTGGGATTCTCTTGAAAAAGAGAATCATTTTTTGAAGGCTATTGTTTTTGTGATTTTGGCCATCGCCATTTTTCTTTGCATCACTGTCATGGCAGTCGGCACGAAAGACCCAATTCTCATTCAGCGCAGTTGTTATTCACGAATGGTCGAGAAATCGGCGCCCCAGCCAACAGACGATGAAATCAAGGCCTTTGTCGAAGAGGCCATCAAAGCGCGTTTTAACACTGGTTGGAATGATGCGCTTTTTTTAACGACCGAGCAAAGTGCTTTTAAAGAAAAAGAACAAGCTCAGCTCTCAAAACAAAACATGAAGCAAAAAGTGATCGTCAATAGTGTCACCCTTGATAAAGATCAAATTACTGTGGACGCCGACCGACTCATTTCAGTTGGCGACATCAGATCAACATTTAAGTTTCCATTGAAAGTTCAACTGAAATCCAGCAGCAGATCCGAGGGAAACCCTTATGGGCTCGTACTTTCTGAAATAACTGAACAGACCGAGGTGAAAAAGTGAAGTACACCAAATTTTTTCAAGGGGTCTTACTAGGAATTTTATTTTTTGCGATCATGTTTGCAATTGAAGAAGTTGATGCCACGAAATTAGGAGCTAAACAACGCTCGCTTCCCTGCGATGAAAACAAGACCCAGAAAATTCGAGTAGCCTTAGGAAGACTCACGGTCTTAAGTTTTCCAGTAAAACCAAAAGAAATTTTGCCAGGAGAAAGCAGTTTTGATTTTAAGCAGATTAAGAATGACCTTGCAATCAAGGCCCTTAGGGCAAACGCGAAAACCAACGTCTTCGTCTATATGGCCGAGCGAAGGTGTGCCTTTGATGTTGTGACGGTGCCAAGCCAAGGTGACGACATAATTTTTATTAAAGATCCTGAAGAGGATCAATTTGAGGTGAACTTTAAATGATCGAACCTAAAATCAAAGAGTCCGGGAACTCATGGCGTCCAAAAAGATGGTTGATGATTACAGAGGGCAGAAAATTAAAAGTCACAAGCAACGCCGTCAAAATTGCGATTTGGTGCCTCGGCATTTTGGTTTTAATCTTTCAAGGCTACGGTCTTTTTCGGCCACAAGTAAAACAAAAAGTCGACACGGCTTTTGTTCCGCCAGAGCTTAGACAAGCGACTCCTCCCACTTACATACCGAAAGTGATGAATCGAGAAGAAGAATTAGCCACAGAAAAAGAAAAAGCTCGCGCTATTTCTGCAGCAAGAAAGGGTACGTATCCGGCAATTGAACGCATTCGGGCGGTGAACCTTGGAGTTCAGCCTGGGGTGCCTGCCGGATCTGAAACTCTCGTGACTCTGGTCAGTGGTGGTGCGACCGGCATGGTTAAGGCCATTCTAACAGAGAACCTTAAATCCGACGGCGACGTCATTTTACCGGCTAGGACGGTCCTTTTGGGGGTTGGCACTTCAAGCGATGATCGTCTTTTTATGGAATTCTCTAAGGCCATTTTGCCAGATCGAAGTACATTGCGAGTCAAAGCTTTGGCGTATGATCAAGAAGATCGCATCTTAGGGGTTCGCGGTAAGAAAATATCGGATTACGCTTTTAAGCTTGCCGCTAGTTCCGGGCTAATCTTCCTTGGCGGTATGGCGGACGGAATGCGCGAAGACGTAAATCTCATGCCCGGTGAACGACGTAGACCTAGTGCTCGCGATGCTGCCCTCACCGGGGTCACGACAGCCACAAGTGAAGTAGGAAAAGATATGCTTGAAAAAATGAAGGCCTCTGACTCCCGCGTAGAAGTGGCCCACTCAACAACGGCGCTCGTCATTTTTGACGAAGTTCCTAAGAAATAATTTTTCACTTTAAGTTTCGATATTTCAACCACAGTAGGCCCCTCTTCCTAAAAAGGGGCTTTTCTTTTTTATTGGAGGTTTTATTTTGTCTGAGACACAGGCTCCTGTAGCAAAACCTGATCTTTTTGTATTTGTTAGAAATCTGTTTGTTTTTATAAAAACCCTCACCTGGGATATTGCTCGCGAAATTAACATTGGCCGTAAGACCCATGCTCTTCCGACATATCTTTGTCTTGGTATTGGTATTTTTCTGAGCCTCTCGCTGATGATTTACGTCGACGGCTGGGTCTTTTCACTTTGTCATAAGCATCGTTTACTTGTACCGGCGGGAAAATTCAGGGACTGGCTTGGTCTATTTTCTCTTTTCTTTGGATTTTATAGCTGGGGACTTTATCGCCTCCTTCAGCGGAGAGCAACCGTAGCAAAGCTTGATCGGATTTGGACGAATGCGGGCCTTGAAACGAGGCTTAAAGAAAAGCCAAAGTTTTACTCTGATCTTCCCATTGATGAATTCGGAAGAAAACTTCGCGTCCGCGCCAGTGGCATTCCACTGGATTCGTTCGTGAACGTGAAACCGACGCTTGAAAGCGAATTTAACATCTATATAGCCAAAATGGAAAATCCTGAAGGCAACAAAGAATTTGTGGATATCGTTTACACTACTGAAGAAATGCCAGCGCTGTGGACCATCGACAATATCTATACATATAAAGATTTTTCTTTTCCCATTGGAAAAAGCTACCGGGGCGAAATTAAGGCGAACTTAAAAGATATCGCGCACTTTTTGGTGGCCGGTGAATCCGGCGGCGGTAAATCCACATTCATTCGCATGATGCTCACAATTCTTTTAGCAAACAACGATGAAATCGAAATTTACTATTTAGATTTTAAGGCCGGAATGGAAAACCAAGTTTTCTCTGGATTTAGCAATCTTCAATGCATAGATGATTTTAGCACTGCGGCGACAAAAATGGCTGAGATCAAGCGTGTGTTAGATATTCGGATGCAAGCCTTTAAAAATGCCAAGGCCAGAAATCTAGAAATGTACAATAAATCAGTCATGAAAAAAGAGCTGCGGGAAAAACGTATTGTCGTCGTGGTTGATGAGATCGCGGAGCTCATGCCGAATTTTAAAGGAAAAGCCAACAGTGATCTCGTTGAAATCAATTCGACTTTAAATCGGATCTCCCGAATGGGACGTGCCGTGGGAATTAATCTGGTAGTAGGTGTGCAAAAGCCAGACGCTCGAAACCTCGATCCAACAATCAAGGCCAACTTGTCAGGCGTTGTGTGCTTTGCCGTGAGCCATTTTAACCAAAGTACTATTGTTCTTGGTAACAGTCGCGCAGCCGACCTGAACAAAGAATATAAGGGCCGCGCCATTTGGAAGCATGGCTTAGAGATGGTGGAAGTTCAAGCGCCCCTGTTAACCGAGGAGGATGTGATAAATGTCCGAGGATCTATCGACCAATATTGGAACCAAAACACTCAAACGGAGAAAGACAAAAGTGAAAATCAACTCAACTCGCTCCCCGTTTCGGAAAATTCCGAGGCCTGAGGCCCTTCTTCTAAAGGCCATTTGGAAATGGAAGGTCTTAAGCTATACGGCGGCAAAAAAGATCTGTTTTGATGATATTTCTCACAAGCGCTATTATAAAAAAATCCGACGCTTGATCTCTGAAGGATATATAATTGAGCGCGACGGATCAGATCTTGATTTTTCTGTCCTGCAATTATCAAAAAAAGGATTTGAATATCTCAAATATGATTTGGGATTTTTAAAAGAAAATCGCTTTGCAGCTCAAAGTGTCGCCCATGACTATTGGGGGACCGCCTTTCAACTTGGAGAATTTGCCATCAATCCTCGTCCTGATGTTGAGTTTTTCACAGAGCAAGAACTTCAATGCAGCGATGATAGCCTTCTACCTGATTGGGTGCCAAAATCTAGAGATCATTTTCCGGATGGATTTACCAGAATTAAGAATGAAAAATTTGATTCGGTATTCGCTATTGAAGTCGATTTAAATCTTAAGCCGCTCATTCGTTATCAAAAATCAGGATATTATTATGACGGACTTGATTCTAGAACAGATGTAGTTTTTTGGCTTTGCGACGGTTTTAGACTCATGGAGAGGATTTTTGAGTGTCTGAATTCTGCCAAGCTTCGAAGATTTGAGACCCATCATTTTGTCCTTTTGGATGATTTTAAAAAACTTGGATGGCAAGCACCTGTAAGATCAGGACGAGAAAAAAATAAAACTGTTCGTGAGATCTACATGGCAAGGACTGGGGAAGATCCAGGGCAGGAGCGGGTAAGACCTGGGGATGGTACAATTCAAGAAATTTTCCTTTCAAAAAAGAAAAGCCCATGGGTTTCAAAACGTTAGAGTGAGGCGCACGCCGCCTAATTTTTCTAACTCTATACCCGTATAGACCCTATGAATTAAAATCAACATCTGCTTCGTAACTAATCCTTACCCATAATTCACGCCACTAAAGACTGAATGAACAAAAAATATTTTATTTTTTATTTCTTATTTGGAGGTTTCATTGATTCGATTGATTTTTTCGATTTGTGTTTGCGTGTGTCTTACCTCTTGCCAGACGCCACCGAAAAATTCTAGCCGGAGTGAAAAAGAAAAACCGGAGGCTTCGCCGAAGCTCACAAAACCCGTCGTCAGAAAAATTTGGATACCAGACAAAATTGAAGACGACGGTCTTACAATGACTGGCGGGCACTGGAAGTATTTTATTGATAAGGGGGCGTCGTGGGCAAATTAAAATCAAAAGCACCTAACGAAGAAGCTGCAAGCCCCGCCACTGGAGAGGCCATCGAGCGTGTCGTGTTGAGGCCCGCTGAAGCAAGTAAACTTGATCACTGGCTCAGTCAGCTCAATGAGCGCTACGACGGTCTTGTGAAATTCACCAAAAGTGATCTGGTTAATTTTTTACTTCGTCACCAGGAAGCGGAATTGACCGAGACCCAAATTAATTTGCTGGGTGTTGAATATTACGACGAGCTTCGTTGGATTAATCGAGCTATCGAGAAGGTCCGTCAGGCCAAGCGCCAAGGGCAGACTTTGAGCCTTGAAGATTTAATGCTCAAACGTAAGCCGCTTGAGAAAATAAAGATGTCACTTGAGAAACGTGAGCGCAAAGCTAGCGCAAATGAAAAGCAATCTATTGAAAATCAAGTCGAAGATAACGAATCTAAAACGCTTGAAAGCTAATGCCATCAAGCATTTTAGAGATTTCTTCTCTCCATAAAACTTGATTTTTTATCGGAGCCATGTGAAAGTTGTTTCTATAAGTTGCTCTGAAAAATCAGAGCAAAAGTTCTTTGAAAATTTAGAAGTTGGAGAATGGTTGACCTCGACTGAGGCCGCCCGGTTTTTGGGACTTACCCCGAATGCTTTAAGAATTAAAGTGTGTCGCGGGCAAGTAAAATTCCACAAGCTGGGAAGCCGCCTACGATTTTGTACTGCTGACTTAAGCAGCCTGCTCTCGAAGGGAGCATGATATGGCAATTAAGCCGTATACAAAAAATGGTAAAAAGTTTTTTCTAGTCGAAGTCAAAATGAGAAACCGAGATGGAAAGCAAATCTTTCGCTCTCGCCAAGGATTAACCTCTGAGCGAAAAGCTGAAGAAGCTTTATTCGAGTTAAAAAAAGAAATCGAAAGTTTCATCAATCAAAAGCCAGCTCTTTCTTGGAAGAATTGGCTTGATCGGTGCCTGGCGAGTTTAAAAAAGCAATACCAGCCATCAACTTACTACTGTTACGAGAAGTGCTTAAATCGATATGTTCTCCCGGTCTGGGAATCAAAGGATATTCAAAACATCACGCAAGATGATGTCAGAGAATTGATCTTTGAAAAAATGCCGGAGGGAACAACACCACATAGTCGGAAGCATACACTAAAACTCGTGCGTAAGATTTTTGAAATGGCCATAGATAGTCAGGAGCTTGCTAAAAATCCCTGTGCGGGGGTGACGGTGAAGGCTCCAGTCAATGACCAAGAAGTCTTAAACCGAGTTGAGGTGGATAAGCTTCTTTCCGAAGCCAAGGTTACGAGTCATCATTTTTACCCTGTTTGGGTCACGGCCTTAAAAACCGGGATGCGATCCGGGGAAATGTTCGCCCTTTTATGGTCTGATGTGGACTTTGAAGGGAAGATGATTCACGTAACGAAATCTTGGAGCAGTAAGAACGGCTTAAAGAGCACCAAAAACGAACGAAATCGAGTGGTGCCTATCAGCGATGACTTTCTGGTATTCTTAAGAGAATTGCAGCTTAAATCCCAGCCTAATGAGCCCCATGTCTTACCAAGGCTCAATGAATGGCAACGCGGGGATCAGGCGAAGGTTCTTCGAGAGTTCTGTAAGCGAATCAAGATCACCCAAGTCCGCTTCCATGACCTTCGGGCTACGTTTATTACAAACTTGCTTGCCGAGGGAGTGGCGTTATCAAAGGTTATGGCGATCGTTGGACACAGTGATTCTGAGACAACGGACATGTACAATCGACGCGCAGGGATAGAGTTGCAAGGTGCTACAAACAGCCTCGGTTATGAAATTCCAACTTTTAATGAGTCGCAAGTTGTTCGGCTCGATGCCTATAGATAGGGCCTAAGGCCCCCTTAAGGGCATCAAAAGCCGACAACAAGTTTGGTGTGGTAGGATTTGGTAGGGTCGAAAAATCAGCGTGAGTGATTTCAGCTATTTACGAGCCTCCCGCCCTCTCCGCCATAAGTTAAGGGGTGGAGCAGGTCAATCAACAAAGTTAAATAAAAGAATGCAATGGTTCTAAATTTTCGCCTGTTTTGGATGTTCAAAACCTCTTAGTTTTCGGAGGCATAATAAGACCTCTATTCCAGATTCAAATTCAGAATTTAATGCCATGTTAGCGCGCCAACCCATTGCAAACTGTTTATCAACGTAGGAACATGCAGGAGCATTCTTGCAATAAGTGAAAGCTCGAAATGAATCTTGCATCTACCTATTAACATTTCTAAGTTCCTATGAATTTCGCTTTCAGATGAAGAGGAGATATGAAAACTCATGAATCGAATAAAAGATTGTCTTATCTTCTTTACCTATATTCTCTTGTTCCCGACAACGAGCCGAGCAACCACTTTTCGAACTTGCATCCAAGATTTTTATCCCAAAGGTATGCAGGAAAGGGGCCGTGTTCAGGGATATTCTGTGGACATCATAAGAGCTCTACAAGACATAGATAAAAAAATTGAGTTTACAGGATACGACCAGCTATGTACATTTCCAAAAATTGAGGCCGATCTTCAGTCTGGCAAATTAGATGTCTTTATATCAGCCTTCAAAACTCCTGAACGAGAAAAGAAGTTCTATTTTATAGACATTCCAATTTATATAATGAGATTTATGATGGTGGTTCGTAGGAATGATTCAACCAAAGTTAAAACGTTCGACGATATTCGGGGAAAATCCGATAACGTAATTTTAACTTTGCATGGAACAGCCATGCAAATGATTCTAGAAAGAGATCCAGGTCTCAATCTGGATGCCTCCGCGTCTTTAGTTGAAGAGAATCTTAAGAAATTGGAAAGCGGAAAAGGACGTTTCCTTTTTCTAGTAGATTTAGGTTTGCAGCATACTTTAAATGAGCCGCCATGGAGGGGAAAGTTCAGGATTCTTCCGGCGGTATTTGGAGCACAAGGTCAGTATGTCATGGTTTCTCGTAAACTTTCCGGCAAGGACATCGAGCTTCTTCAACATGCTTTGAGTTCACTTCGAAATTCGGGAAAATTAGATGAAATTTTTCGACACTACTAAAAATCACTCAAAAGGGTTCTCTAATGAGGTTGTTCCCAGTTAATGGTGGAATGCTAGGCGTTAGGACCTAAGAAAAAAGGGATCCAGTTAATTACACAATCTTCTTAAGATTTGGTTACGAAGCAAAATCTAAGAAAGCAGGTGTCATTAGTGGATCCCCAATGGAA
>NZ_DASVLT010000056.1:0-56905 GCF_036384735.1 Bdellovibrio sp.
GTGTTTATAGCAGAGGGGCCACACCTGATCCCATTCCGAACTCAGAAGTTAAGTCCTCTTGCGGCGATGGTATTGCATGGGCGACCATGTGGGAGAGTAGCACGACGCCAGCTCTTTTTTTACTCGAACCCGATTAGGTAACTCTAATCGGGTTTTTTATTACCTACATGCTAATCTTTAAATTGTTTATATTTTTCGTCATCATGAAAAATAAAATACGAAACGGATGATAATCGCCATACCCTACATGTGGCTTTTAAATTTGTTGGAATCCGGCAGGACTTTGCGGTGCCTGTTGTTGTTTTGGATGTTGGTGGGGGCCTAGGGCCGTTGGTGTATTCCCGATTGGGGCTGTGGATCCGCTTCCATTATTAGATCCGCGATTTGCTGGAGCTCCTTGCGGTGGTCGAGCATTTTGATTTTGTGGAGTTTGGCCATCTGAAGTCGGCGTTTGACCACCGGTGTTTGGATTCGGATTCGGTGATTGTTGTTGCTGAACGGGAGCAGATTGTTGCTGCGGCAATGCTTGTTGTGAACCTTGTTGGGCTGCAGGCTGTCCTTTTTGATTCGTCGAAGGAGTTTTGGACTCCTCTTTTTTCGGTGGCGGCAACTGATGATTTAAATCGTCCATTGTATATGTGCGACCGATTTCGAAGATTTTATTTTTACTTTTAATATCGAAAAGACTCGCTTGAAGAATGATGCCGGGATTTACTTCATCGGGCATGTCCAGAATTTCAACTTCTAAGAACGTTGTGCCGTTTTGAATTCGCTTAATATTAGGTCTTAGTTTACCGAGAATTGCGCGCGCAAGTTCCGAACTATTTCTATATTCCACAGTGGAGATGTTCGCCCATGCTTGTGGAAGTTGTCTTTCACGAACTAGATTTTGAAAGTCGTCATCGATCAGTTTCACAAGTTGTTCAGCAGGAGTCAGTTGCACGCAAGCTTTCTCAATTTGAGATTTTGCCTTTTTCGGTGGAATAACAGACATGCCTTGTTCGTTCAAAGTAATGAAGGCAATAGCAGCGGCTGCAATGATGATTAAAGCTCCAAGAATCTTGTATAGCATGTGATGTAATCCCTCGTTGTTTACTATTATTGGTGGACAAACTGAGGCTTCTCAAAGGCTTTTCTGTCAGAGCCCAAAATCGCTCCTTCAGGCTAGGTTGCTTTAAGATTGTAACGAGCTGAAATCACTTCATAAAAGAAGATATTTAGAGGGGCTTCGTCTAAAGAATCGACAAGTGGGAGGTTCGCCTTGCGAATTTGAAAGATGGAAAAATCCACAGAAAATCAATAATTTAGAATTATCCATAATTTCTGGCACTAACGTTGGAAGTAAAAGGGTGAGAGAGGTGTCTTATGAAAGCGCTCACCAGATTAGCAGCTATGTCCTTTGTTATAGGATTTTACGTGGGATGTTCCCCGGTGAAGTTCTCTTTGGACTCTAGCAAGTGCCAAGACGGTTGTGTGGTTGAAAACGGGAAATATTCCTACAACTACTCTGTAACTGCCGGTGCGGGAAAGGTTGATATCCTGATTGTCGATGACAACTCAGCATCAATGTCTTTCGAACAAAAGCGTTTGGCCCCTCGTTTTGCTAACTTTATTCAAAATTTGGATTCTCGTGGAGTCGACTATCGTATCGCGATCACAACAACTGACGTGAGTGGTGGTCCATTCCCACAAGGTGGACAATTGATTTCGTTCGGTGATGGCAGTGCTTATCTAACTCCGACGAATTCAAATCGTTTGAGTCTATTTAATTCAGCTATTCAAAGACCTGAGACATTATCTTGTGAGAACTTTATCGCGAATTGGTTCAGAAGCCACGACGTGAATTCGCAAAACTCTCCAGACTATGCAAATCAGTATGCGGCGAATTGCCCATCTGGTGACGAGCGTGGAGTTTATTCTGCGAACTTGGTTGTTCAAAACAATCCGTCTAACTTCATTAGAAATGATGCTCACTTGTCCGTGATCTTCTTGTCTGACGAAGATGAGCGCAGCGGACTTTATACTTCGTCTGCGAATTTTGGCTTGGCCTCTTTGGATCAACCTGCGACGTTGCTAAATAACGTAAAAACATTGTTAGGTGATACAAAATATATGTCCTTTAGTGCTCATGCGATTGTGACTAAAGATGCTTCGTGCCTGGCAATTCAGAACAATCAAACTTTGGGTAATCCACCAAATCCAGTGACGACAGGAATGGTGACTGGAAGTATCGGTAACGTGTATCTGACATTCCCGAACTCGTCTTGGGGCGTGGCTGCTGACATCTGTTCTGAAGACTACACAGGTCAACTGGGCAATATCCAAACTCGTATCGAGAATGCAATCAAAGATATTTTGTTGAACTGTGACAACCCAGAAGATCTTGTTGTGACAGTGTCAGGTTCGCAAGTAGGACACTCAATGAACGGCAGGACTTTGCAATTCACTCAGTATTTGGCTCCGGGTACGACTGTGAACCTTTCGTATAAGTGCGAAGCTCAATAAAAGTGGAAATTAAAATTGAAAACACCGAGAGCAAGGCCCACTACCTTGCTCTTTCTTTTTTTGGATAAAAAATTTTTTCTAAAACTTCGAGAGCCAATGCCCCCGATCTTGAAAGAGAGTTCACCGAAAAGTGCCTGTAGATTTCGCCGATAATTTTCAAATGCAACATAATGAATTTGATAGCAAAGAGGACATCGAAATCTTTGCCTTGATTCAATATGAAACATGGTGCTTTAAATGTTTCATAAATTGTGAAACTTCTGATCACTGAAGAATCGAGAAATTTTCATTCCAGTGAATCTTTTTTTATAAGCGTTTTAATCAAGGCTAAACCTTTAGTCCTGGTTCTTAGTGCCGATAAAACCCCCATGGGAATGTTAGACAGATACAAGAAAAAAGGTGGCTTCTATCAACTTCTTCAATTGCTAGAGACATCGCCGTCAGCAAAGAGGGAACAGTTCCTTTCTTTGATCGCAGGTGAAAGTCCGGTATGGGAGGAAGCTCTTCGCAAAAGAATTCTAACGATTGCGCGAGTGTATAGTTGGGATGGACAATATCTTGTGGAGATCTTTTCGCGTGTGCAGCCAATGACGTTGGCTTATGCCCTACATGGAAGTCCTCCTGAGCAGATCGAGCAGCTTTTGAACTGCTTGCCGCCGATCTCAAAAAGAAAGATCACAGATCTGATGGCGGAAACAAATCCCTCCGCTGCCGAGAAGGGAACTTGTGTCTCTAAAATGCTTTCTGAAGTTCGGGGATTTGTTTCTCAAGGTATCATTCGCCTCGAGAAAGTCGATCCTGAATTGCATATTCCAGAGAACATCGAAGAGATTTTGAACTCTTCCGTACATGCAGTGCCAACTTATGAAACAGAAGCTATGAAGAAAGACGGTAAACCGAATATCGTCGGTGAGTCTGTCGAGGGATCTTCTTCTCAAGAAGTTGAGTTCTTGAAGCGCAAGATGAATCAGCTGGCTTCTGAAGTGAATGCTTTGAAGCACGAGAACTCAGTACTTAAAGATAAGCTCTCGCAAATTAAAAAGATCGCTTAGATCTATCTTCAACCTCAGCTTTTCGAGGTTCAAAGATATTAAAGATAAATATAAAGGCTCTTCCAGTTGGAAGAGCCTTTATTTATTTTCGGGCATCGAAATAAAACCGCCGGAATGAATTTAAAGCAGATGATCTGTGAGTGCTTCGTAAGTCGATCATTTTTTGATTCTCTTTGAAACGCTTTATGAAGTCAGCCGAAGAATCGCTTGCAGAGCGGATTTTATCGAATTCTGTCGAGAAATTTGACGAACGCGGATCTGACTAAACTCACGAAAGTCCACACCGATAAGCCCTTCGTAGTGCGTGAGGTAGAACAATGAGAAAGTTAGCTTTCAACTTTGTGTTGGGTGTTTTTTTTGTTTCGACAGTAACTCAAGCTCAGTCCGGTGTGGAAAAAGCTGACGGCGTCGAGGCGCAGTTTCTTTCAGAGGTTGCTACACAATCGGATGACGGTGAAGATATCAAGACGGGCTTTCTAGAGACCATTCCGGATGGTTTGAATTCCAAAGATATCAGCCCTGGCTGTGATCCGAAATTATTTGAAGATAACGTTCTTAGCAAAAAAAGAACAAGTGCGGAATATTTCACTCTGGTGAAAAACTATTTCAAGAATTGCGAATCCGAACTATCTGAAAGCAACCCAAAGGGTGTATTAGCCCTGTTGTCATACGCTAAGTATAAATATCCTTTCTTACAGCATCCACAGGTTAAAGAGTTCACAATTCCCCTCGAAAATGGTGTGCAGGTGCCAGCCATCATGGCATTAAAGCAAGATCCAACTCCACGCCCTTTGGTTGTGGTGAAGTGTGGTACTTTCTGTTCTGCAGAGGAATCTCCGTCGATGAAGGCTTATCTAATGTCTTTGTTTGACCAAGGGCCTTTCAACGTTGTTTTGCTTGCGAGCCAAACGGGGCTTGATTATATGGCTTTGAATCATGTGGTTAATTTGGGTGGCTACTCAGAAGGGTACGAGACTTTATTAGTTGGTCAGTATCTAAGAAATAAATGGGCTTATAGAGATCGCATTTCAAGTTTGCATATGATGGGAATTAGTTTGGGTGGTAATGCCGCTGTATTTGGCGCTGCATACAACGATCAATATCCTATGACGGATGGCAGTAAGACATTCACAACGGTGACTGCGATTTGTCCGGTCTTGAGCTTGAAGCCAACTCTGGAGCACCTTTATGGAAGTACGATTATTGGCCCGATCTTCGCGAAACTGACGAAGGAACAATTCGTAGATGCTCGATTAAGTTTGAACGTGGGGGACTTGCTTGCCGACTCTCAATTGCCCTCTAAAAAGGCCGACATGGTAGACTTCATTGGAAATCTTGCTTCGACCTCATTGCAACGTCGAGGTATCGCAAGCACAACACCTGATTATTTTAAATCTAATAATATTTGGAATTGGCCGGCGAAGATTCAAACGCCAATGCTTGTGTGGGCCGCAAAGAACGACATCATCGTAAATAATAAAATCAATGCTTATGTGATGGAACATGACGATTACTATGAGAAGTCTTCAAATGTGGGTGTTTTAAATATCTCTTATGGAAGTCATTGCGGTTTCCAAGGGGCCTATAGTCCGATTGCCGCCGCCGCTGTGTTGAAGACATGGGTGCTGACTCACAGTCCTGAATTCACGCCTTCTTATAAGCAGACAACTGTGCCATGGACATTCGGTTTTGAAAAAATGTATTCAGTTCAGTCCCATGTGGGACAGAAGTTTGAATTCACTGCAGGTTCTAATGATGTGAAAGTCAGCTTCCGTATTTTTAATTGGTCGGGAGCAAACTGCTATGATGTGGGACCTTATTCTAGTACCGGTCAATGTGTAACGACAAAGACATATACAGTGCCAGTAAGCTCTTTGGCTTTGCTGGGGGCTCGGGTTCCACGAAATGCGGTGGAGGCTCAAGCAATCAGTCGTGAATTCAATACGAAGGTTGAATTTAGAACTAAAGATCAAAAACCTCTAGATGGTTCTAGTGACGGTGATTTTGTGATGACCGTCCGATCTATGTATCAATAGTTTTCCGTAAGACAGTTTGATTGACGGGCTCTCGATCACGAGGGCCTTTTTTGTTTCAAATCGAATGTGATGGGTTTGATATTCGTTGCAGATCTTGACTTTTCTCCATAATGAAACTAAAATTGTTACAGTATGGCAGCTAATAGTAAATTCGCGATGGCGACACATATTATGACCTTGATAGCCCACGCTTCTTCTTCAAAGGAGGTAGAGAAGGATTCTCATGGGTTGGTGCGCAGCGAGCTGATTGCTGGCAGTGTGAATACGAATCCTGTGGTGGTTCGCCGAATTGTCTCTATTCTAGCAAAGGCGGGATTGGTGATTTCTCATCAAGGAAAGGGCGGAGGCTTGGAACTTGCGAAGTCGCCATCACAAATTTCCCTTTTAGATATTTACAATGCATTGGGAGAGGAACCGATATTTGCGGTGAATCCGAATTTGCCAAACCCCGCTTGTGAAGTTAGCGTGCGGATGCCTGAGGTGTTAGATCCTGTTTTTCAGTCAGCGCAGGAAAGTTTGCAAGCGAATTTAAAGAAAACCAAATTGTCGGATCTACTGAAGCAGATTTAATAGATCTGCGTTTTTTTAATTAAAACTGTAACTAATTAAGTTACTAATGAGGAGTGTGTATGAATATAGCATTAATCGGAGCTTCAGGATTTATTGGATCTGAAATTTTAAATGAGCTTCTAAGCAGAGGATATAAAGTTACGGCCATTGTCCGTAATCCTGAAAAGATCAAACCTCGCGAAAACCTTATAATTAAAAAAGGCGATGCTGAAGATACAAAAGCTTTGACGGAGCTTCTTAAGGGACACTCGGCAGTGCTTAGTGCTTATCATACAGGTAGTGATAAAGCAGTCATTGGGGGCAAAAGTATTGTTGAAGCTACACGCAGGGCCGGTATTAAGCGTTTGATTGTGGTTGGGGGAGCGGGAACGCTTGATGTGGCTCCGGGAAAAAACTTGGTGGATTCGCCAGAATTCCCTGCGGCATGGAAAGATATTGCTTTAGCAGCTCGCGAACTATTTTACTTTATGCGCGATAAAGGTAATGACTTGGATTGGGGTTTTATGAGTCCTGCTGCGATGATCGAGCCAGGTCCTCGCACTGGAAAATTTCGTGTGGGCGCCGACAGCGTTATCTTTGATGATAAAGGACAAAGCAAAATCACTGCGGCTGACTATGCTGTAGCGATGGTGAACGAGCTGGAAAAAAATCAATTTATTCAGAAACGTTTTACAGTTGCATACTAAAAAATGAAAAAACGCGGCTTCTCTGTGAAGTCGCGTTTCTTTTAAATTTGCTGGTCAGTTAGTCGATGCTAGCAAGAGCTCTGCGTAGAGCATCTTCATCCTTAACACCTACGAAAACCAACTCGGCACGACGATCGCTGGCGATTGAACCGCCAGTAGCTTCTGAAGAACCTTTACCCACCGCTGTGACAGGCACATCTTTCAAACCATTTTTTTGCAAAATTGATTTTACTTGTTGAGCTCTAGCCAAAGAGATTTTTTGGTTTGCTGTATCGTTGCCTGTTGCGTCTGCATAGCCGACAACTTCAACTCTTTCTAGAAGATCCTTGTTGTCGTTCAATACTTTAGCAACTTTGCCAAGTCTTTGCTGATCTTTTTTATCAACAGTGTATTTGGCAGAAGAGAACTCGATCGCACCAGCAGATGCTAAAGAGCTATAGCTGATGTCACGAAGTACAGGCGCAGTTTCAGCTACATCTGTTGTATCCTCCATGTCCTCATCCATTAGATCTGTTTGCTGTTGAGGCTGTGGTTGCTGAGCTGCCATGGATTTCGCGGAAGTTTTATATGCATGTGGATTCCAACCGATTTGTAAGTCGATTAGATACATATAAGCATCTTGGCCCACGTTATTAGTAAGGGCCATGGCACGAGCACCGACACGAGCAATCCATGCAGGAGCTAAGTTGAACTCTTTCAAGGCTTGAAGCCCTACAAACTGAGCGTCGGCTTGATTGGCACCGTAGTTGATACCTTGATCAAAGAATTGATCGGCAACAACACCGGCTTGCCAACGACTTTGCCATCTATAACGGGCTGCCAACTCAACAGCTGCGTTCGTAGCATTCGAACTATATGCAGATGATTGAGAGAATGATTGGGCGTTGAAGCCGTAGCCGACGTCAGCGACCCAAGGTGATTCGAAATAATAAGAGCCTAATAGTTTAACTGTACTAGGTGTACCCTCTACGGAACCGTTGCCGGAACCATCGTAACCAGTGTAACCACCACCAGCGCCAATAAGTGGAATAATACCGCGTGGCTCTGTCTCAACCGCTTCTTTTGAAAATTGAAGCGTACTCGATGTGGCTGACTGGTCTTGGGCATTTGCTGCCAAGGAACCTGCACAAAGCAATGAAGCTAGAATGAGTTTTTTCATGGGTGTCTCCTTTTCATGACAGCTTCAGTATCTGCCTCCTTTTCGCGACGTCAATTTATAGGCCACTCATAAACTCGTTTGTGTAGTCATACATGGGATGGGCATGCGAAGGGTCAATAGCTCGACCAGACAACATTTCTTAAGCGCAACTTTTTAGACGTGAGTTAGATAGAAAGGTAAAAAAGAGAATGTAAAAAAAGAAGGCTCGATTGTCCGAGCCTTCTTAAGAAACTATTTAAAGTTAAAAGGATAATTTGCAGAGTCACTGATCTTGGCGCCTTTGTTCAATCGAGCGCGAATTTCCCAAGTACCTTCCATCGAAAAAAGAACTTGAGTGATGTGGTACACCCCTGCCTCTTTTTCATCTTTTTTCAAGATCACTGGTTCGGAGCCATGCCCCATCTCTGGCATATATAAAGATACGAAAAGTGTTTTATCCTTTGGAACGTCAGTGAAAGGGCCTTTCGCCGAGGATGTTTTAGCATTCCAAAATTTTAAGTCGAAAGCGGCAGCATCTTTTGCCGTTGGAGCGGCAACGACAACAGGTTTTTTTGTCCAAGTTAAAGTTGCGCAGAGACTTTCTTTTGCAAAAAAGAAATCACAACCTGGAGCTTTTGTTTTTCCAGCAGCAAATGAAATTAGCGATGAGAGAAGCAATGAAGTGAAAACAAAACATTTCATGTAGACCTCGTTAAGTCAGTAGACCTCACAAGAGTTTCACACCGATACAGCAGAGGCAAGCGGATGCCACATGACAGCAAATGATTTTAGCTGAGGGGAATATTATGAAATGAAGGCTCGCATAGCTATTTGATCTCTTGTTTCAAATGAGCCAGTACGCCTCTTAAATTTTTCAGAATCTTTTTACAATTATCTTCATTCTCGGGTCCCATGCGAATCAAGATCTTTTGCCCGATCGACAGTTTCTCTAGATCTGGATCAGTGAACTCGTAAGTCACTACCAGCTTATTCATATGCAGTGGACCTTTTGGTGTTGGAGTTGTCAAAAGAAGGTCAATCGTAGAAATCAGATGGTCGTTAAAATAGCGAGAATTCCCGAGGTCGGCGTAGGCCTTTTGAAACAATGGATAAAAATGGACATACATGTGACGCAGCTTTTTAAGATCAACAGATTCTGCTAGTTCAACATAAGGAGTATACCGGCTGTAGTTCTCTGGGCTCATTGTGCCATCAGTGCTCACTTTAAAGTCACCTTCCGGCTGGTTCAAAGGAGAAGTGATTTTAGAAAGGCGAGATGTTGAAAGGTTATCCACAAAGACAACCATCGAGCGAATCAGATTTTTAAAGATGACAAGATCTTCAAGTTTAGAGGAATCAGCAATTTTCGACAGCTCTTCTTTCAGAGTTTCATCGCTTTCGTCCAAATTAGGAAGTTTTGTGATGGTCTTTGCAGAGGACCGAGCAGATTGTTGCTCGGCTTCCTCGTCGGGAACAGGGAAGTGATCAGGGGGAGTTGCCTCTGGAGTAGGTGAGGCGGTGGCGGTCACAGGTGTCGAGGTCTCTGTGGCTGCTTTGTGTGAGTTTGAAAAATACCAAACGCCACCGCCCAAAAGGACAACAATAATAATACCAATAACTAAGATAGATTTATTTGATTGCATGCGCTCCCCCGGGAACTAAGACCTAAGGATCTTAGTTTTTCATAGGAACGAAATTATCTCTACGATTTTTCGCATAGTCTGCATCAGTATCACCAGTGGAAATAGGTTTTTCTTTTCCATAGCTTATTACAGACAAACGAGATTGATTGATGCCTTGAGACATCATGTAGGATTGTGCCGCTTTAGCCCTGCGTTCACCTAGACCCAAGTTGTATTCGATAGATCCGCGTTGGTCACAGTGGCCTTCGATTTGGATTTTAGTATTTGGATGTTGTGTCATCCATGTCACGTTTTGATCGAGAAGTTTTTTGTCATCTTGATTCAAACCTGATTTGTCGAAAGAAAAGTGAATAGTGTGAAGCCCGTCAATTTTCTGGCTGTCGCTGCCAGCGGGATCAAAAGTTTCTGTGGCTGCGTTGTTTGCAGCTGTTGTCATGGAACTATTGTCCATTTTCTTTTTTGAAGCGCAGCCGGCCGCAAAGCACAAAGTAAGAGCTGAGATTGTAAGTAAAGATATTTTTGAATGTGACATTTTATTTTTTCCTGCATGGGTTGGATTTAACATTTGTAAAATAACAAGATGAGGTTACATTAGTAAAATAGATAATAGTTATGAAATCATAAGGAAATTATATGATTAACTTAAATCATCTTAAGTACTTCTATCTCTGCGCACAAAGTGAAAATCTAACGCAGGCAGCGCAAACCCTGGGGATCACTCAGCCAGCCTTGAGTATGCAAGTGAAGCAGTTTGAAGATTCTCTGGGATTTAAGTTGTTTTCACGTTCCAGCAAGCGCTTTGCACTGACTCCAAAAGGTAAAGAGCTGTATCAATATTCGGCCAGACTTTTTGAGGTTTCAGCTGAAATTGACCTATTTCTTAAAAATATAGAAGCGGCTGAAGAGTTGAATATCAAACTAGGCGTTAGTGAGGAAGTCGAGCGTCCCTTCATCGCAGAAGTCGCGGGGCGATTGACGAAATCTCATCACGGTAAAAAGCTCAGTGTATTGATTTTATCTAAGTCTCACGATGAAATTGCGCGTCTGATGCAAAATGAAAATCTTGATTTCATTATCACGAATAAGGAAATTCGCGGTGGCTTAAAAATGATTCTGAAATTAGATATGCCTGTTCATTTGGCAGTTTCTGGCACTACTACGATAAATGGATTTGCAACAGGATCTCAAAACGCCAATAAAATTTTAAATACCATCGACATGGATATGATCGTGCCAGATGAGGATTTGGTTCTAGGAAAGGAAACTAAAAAGTTTCTAAGGCAGCATCGAATTCAAAAACATGTTTCGATCTCGTCTAATATCGTGTCTTGCCTAGTGCGTTCGGTTCAAGAGGATGCAGGCGTCGCCTTTCTGCCTATTCCCTACATAAGTAAAGAGATTAAGCGTGGAACGATTCGTGTTATGGGACCGCGACAGGGATTTTGGTCTCATAGCCTGTATGTGTATTCTCAGAAGTCGGATCGCAGTAATTTAAGTGAGTCTTTGATTAAGGTTATTCAAGATCTGTCGGTACTAACTTAAATTTTATTCGCGGGGACGGACTTCAAGCATTTCAACATGAAAAATTAAATTTGAATGTGGCTTAATAAATGGACCGACTTGTCTTTCTCCATACGCGAGATGAGACGGCACAAAGATTGTGCGCTTGCCACCTTCGCGCATTCCGAGAAGACCTTGACTCCAACCGACAATGACTTTTTTGGATCCCAGGACAAACTCGAAGGGACGACCATGATCGTAAGAAGAATCGAACTTTGTTCCATCCTCGAGTAAGCCTTCGTAATTTACAAAACAAAGAGCCCCCTTGCTAGCTTCGATGCCAGTGCCAACTAAGGTGTCTGTGATTTTCAATTCAATTGAAGTCATACAGACACTTTAGCGGATTCATATTGGAAATTCAAAGGGACAATTAGGAGGCACCTTAAGCCCTAATATCTAGCGCGCCTTCAGCCTCGTATCTAGCAGCACCTTCGGCGTCATATCTAGTGAGCGCCTTCGGCGTTACCGCCGGTGACTTTATCGCAGAGAAGGATCAAGACTGAGCTTAGGGCCAAAGCGATAAAGACAAATTTAAAACAATCGTTAAAGCTTAAAAGATTTGCTTGTTGACGGACCGTATTGTCTAGAGCAGCTAAAGCTTGTTGCCGAGCTGTCACCTTGTCAGTGCCGCCGCCGATGAAAAGTGTCTCGTAAGCATGAAGACGTTGAAGAGTGTTCGTATGATAAACACTAATGCCTTCAGTCAATCGTGCTGAGTGGAATTTCTCACGTAAGCTCATCATTGTGCCAAGAATAGCAATTCCTACTGAACCACCCAAATTACGAAGCATGTTGAACAACCCCGACGCCGAGCCGACATCGGAAGGGGCGACAAGACCCGTTGTAATAGAGGACAAAGGAATCATCAAAAGTGGTTGTCCCATCGCACGCACGATCTGAGACCACATCAGCTGATCGTATCCTACATCCAAGGTCATCCGACTATTCATAAAGCAACTGATACCAAAGATATTGATACCCACAAAGGCAAGCCAGCGCCCATCAATCTTATTCATGATTTTTGGAACGAAAGGCAAGATGACAAGTTGTGGAAGACCAGCCCACATCATTGTGCGACCAATATCAATAGAGTTGTAGCCTTGAATCGTTGAAAGATATAAAGGCAGCAAATACAATGCTCCATACATGGCTAAACCGACCGTGAAGTTCACGAGGCAGCCAAAGCCAAAGTTCTTCTGCGCCAAAAGACGAAGATTGATAAAAGGAGCTTTCGTTGTAAGTTCGATGATAAGAAATGCAATCAAGAAAACGACAGCAGCTAACGCAAGCCATGTGATCATCGGATCGCCAAACCAATCTTTCCGCTCGCCCTCCTCGAGGAAAATTGTCAGCGAAGAAAGACCGATTGCCATGGTCAAGATACCCCATTTATCCACCTGACCTAATAAATCCAGACGCTTCGGAGATTTGTTAATTCCGAAGTGAATCGCCAACATCAAAAAGATGCCTGGGATTAGATTCATGTAAAATACGATAGACCAATGGAACATTTGAGTTAGATAACCACCAATTGTCGGACCAATCGCAGGAGCAAATGTTGCTGTGATTGCAAACATCGCCATACCAACGTTGCGACGTGAAGGCGGCATTCCTAAGATGACTTGAAAGGCTAGGGGGATCAGAGCTCCGCCAGTGAAGCCTTGCAAAGCACGAAATACGATCATCGATTCCAAATTCCACGCAAGCCCACAACAGACTGAGAAGATCAAAAATAGAATAGACGTCCAAGTCAGGTAAGTGCGAAGAGATAAAACTCGAGTCAGCCAACCGCTGATAGGAATGATGACGATCTCTGCAACAAGATAAGAAGTCGAGACCCAAGACCCCTCTTCAAGTGTGGCACCAAGACCACCGGTGATGTCGCGGATGGAAGCATTGGTGATTTGAATATCAAGGATCGCCATAAAGGCCCCAAGAACAGCACCGAAAACAGCGAGCCATTCTTTAAAGCCCATCTTTTGTTCTGAGGACATAACTAATGAACTTTCACTGACACATCAGTCGACATACCTGAAACAAGTTTGTCTCGAAAATTTTTAATGCTTTCTTCCTCGAAAACAATTTTCACTGGAATACGTTGGACGATCTTCGTGAAGTTCCCAGTAGCGTTATCTGGAGGCAATAAAGAGAACGTCGCTCCAGACCCTGGGGATATACTATCCAAGTGACCTTCGAATTCTACGCCTGGAATACCATCAACTTTGATTTCAACTTTTTGTCCTGCTTTAAAGTGACGAACTTGGCTTTCTTTAAAATTCGCTTCAATCCACGGAGTTTCCTCAACCAGTGCCATCAAAGGTTGACCTGGTTGAATTAAATCACCGGATTCAACATTGCGCTTACCAACAACACCGGCTTCAGGAGCAATGATATCTGTGTATTCAAGTTGCAGCTGTGCTTTTTGTAACTCCGCTTCTGTTACTAGAGCATCAGACTGATATTGATCAAAGACGGGTCGTTCATTGGCATTCAAATTATCAAAGCCGTGGAAGCGGCCTAAGTCCTTGTGTGCTTTGCCGTAACGAGCTTGTGCGGCTTTGACTTGAACCTCGTAATCACGCTTATCGAGACGAACAAGAATATCACCTTTCTTGACGTGTTGATTGTCTTGAACCAGGACTTCTTGAACGGTTCCCATGATGCGGGGGCTGATTTGATGGATATGTGCTTTGATAAAAGCATCATCTGTGCTTTCAAAGAAGATCATTCCGTAAAGAACTTTCGCAAGAAGAAGAGTGAAGACGATGGCACCAATCGTTGCTAACTTTTTTTGTTTCGGAGAAAGATTGATTTTTCCCAAGGGACCCCGCTTCAGTTTTTCTACAAATGAAAGTGAGGACACTTTTCCCATGAGAGAGCGAAAGAAAATACCATTACCTAGAGAGTTTTGAGCAGTTTGCGACATAAGATACCTATCTGATCTGATGTGCGTGGTTTACTGCTAATAGAGAAGTTAGGCAATCTACTTAAATTACGGCCTACTGAAGAGTTCCGAATTATGGAAGGTAGTGAACTGAAAGTCACACTTTCCTATGGTCCCAAAAATTAAAGAGAAATGAAAATCAATCGACTTCTTTCCTTTGTGTGATTGACCTGGTTTTCGGCGCTCAATAAGCTGGAATTCATTTCGAAGCTGATTGGGAAATTTTTGTCTTAGCGAGGAAATAGATTTGAAAAGCAAAGTTTTTAACGTCGAAAATGTTCGAGCCCTAGAGTTTTTATTAAGGATAGGCGTCTTTATGGAGTTTCTGGGACACGGCGCATTTGGTTTGATAACAAAGGCTGCTTGGGTTCCCTATATCACAGTGTTTGGTTTTTCTGAAGCTATTGCTTGGAAACTAATGCCGGTGATTGGTGGTATCGATATTTTTATCCTTGGATTGTCGGCGCTACTTTTGCCTGTTCCGGCGGTGATTTTATATATGAGCTTCTGGGGTTTGTTTACGGCCTTCCTAAGACCTCTAACAGGAGAAGGGATTTGGGAGTTCGTTGAAAGAGCTTACAACTTTGGAGTTCCCTTCGCACTATTCTATCTCTACAGAGGTGCAACAGCGAACTGCAAATTTTTCCGAGTGAATAAACCTGAGGGTTCGTTTTTAACTGCTCGTCACACAAGAGCTTTGATTAATATTTGCAAATTCGTATTAGCTGGAATGTTGATCGGTCACGGTGCAATCGGTGTCTTCTATGAAAAGAAAATTTTCATAACATTGTATAAATCTATTGGTGTTCCCGAAGATACGTTGCAAATATTCAAATTGTACGTGGGTTATTTTGAGATCTTGCTCGGGATCCTATGTCTTTTCGTCGAGAATATTTACTTTGTTCTTTTTATTTTCCTTTGGAAAGTTTTGACCGAAGGAATTTACTTTATTGCTCCGGTTAAAGGCGGTTACTTTGAGTTTATGGAACGTGGCGGCTCTTACACTGCGCCGCTTGCAATGATTTTCTTGCTGCTTTGGCTAAAAAAATCACACCAAAACACATAAAAAGAGAACCGGAAACGGTTCTTTTTTATTTCTGAATGAAACCATCGAGGTGACTGACAATAAGGCCAATCAACAAGTGCTATGTAGGAGAGTTGTTGATATAGTTTCTGATATGTTGCGGAGCTTGATATTTCATATGACAATAACGTCAGTGGAGTTCGTTGATGGAAGAACCAAAGATAGAAACGATAGAAGCGATAGAAGAAGAGACGGCGCTAAGTCCCACGGTCAAGCGACTGGGGCTTGTTTCTTTTCTTGCGGATGTATCGAGTGAAATGCTTTATCCAATTACACCGATTTTTTTAACTTCCGTTCTCGGAGCTTCAGTTTCCTCTGTGGGATTAATAGAGGGTGTGGCCGAAGCAGTTGCAAGTCTTCTGAAAACATATTCTGGTTTTTGGTCAGATCGAACTCAGCATCGAAAACGGTTTATTTGGATCGGTTATTTATTGGCTGCCATTGCCAAGCCTCTTACTGGAGTTTCTCAATCTTGGGCTCATGTCCTTTTCGCCAGATCGTTTGATAGAACAGGAAAAGGGATCAGAACTGCTCCAAGGGATGCATTATTGGCAGAGTCTGTGCCTGTTCACTTGCGAGGCGCCGCATTTGGATGGCATCGATTTATGGATACGCTGGGTGCTACTTTCGGTCCGTTGTTAGCAATTGTTTTTTTAAAATATACGAGCAACATGAGATGGATTTATTTCGTAGCTTTTATTCCTGGAATTTTAGCGGTATTTGTTGCGTTGGGTTTAAAGGAAAAGAAGCATGAACGAGTTTATTCAGCTCATAAATTAGGGTGGGACTCCTTTTTCGCTCTGCCTTCTAATTTTAAGTACTATCTTTTTTCGTGGACTCTCTTTTCACTGGTAAACTCTAGTGACGTTTTCCTGCTGTTGAGAACTCGGCAGGCCGGAAATGCACTGGTTGAAACTATTTTGCTTTATTGTTTCTATAATCTTACGTATGCATTGTTCAGTCCCTATTTGGGTGGTCTTTCAGATAAAATTGGTCGTAAAAAAATTCTTATATTTGGTCTTTTGATTTTTGCGGCTGTCTACTGTGGATTTATCTTTGCTTCCGCTGAAGTTCACTTCTGGGTTTTATTTGGAATCTATGGCCTGTATATGGCAGCTACAGATGGAGTGGGTAAGGCCTTGGCTATTGATCTTCTTGATAAAGATAAAAAAGCAACGGCAGTGGGGTATTTGGGAACGGCAACTGGAATATCGACTTTGATAGCGAGCACCGTTGCGGGCCTTTTGTGGGACCACTATGGATCTTATGCAACGTTTGGTTATGGTTGTATCGGCGCAGGTGCCGCTTGTATTGCTTTACTATTTCTGAATCAAGAGAAGCGTGAGAATATTCCGTCGAGGTAGCAAGTGACAGAAAGCAAGGGTCTGACTTCCGCAGAAGTGGACATGAAACGACATGAGTTTGGCTGGAATGAAGTTGCTGAAAAGAAACCTCAGCGGCTGGTTCTGTTTTTAAAAAAATTTTGGGGTCCTTCGGCGTGGATGATTGAGTTGATCGCCATCGTTTCAATAGCGTTGCATAAATCGAATGATGTTATAATTTCAATTGGGCTATTAGCAGTCAATGCTATCATTTCGTTCTTCGAGGAACAGCATGCTGAAAAAACGGTAAGTCTGCTTAAACAGCGATTGCAGATTGCCGTAACAGTTTTAAGAAATGGCAATTGGGAACAGCATCCTGCCCGAGAGCTTGTGCCTGGAGACATCGTTCGTATCCGCTTGGGTGATATCGCACCCGCAGATTTAAAGGTGCGAGAAGGCGAGCTGTCGGTCGATCAATCCGCATTGACCGGCGAGTCCGGAGATATTTCCAAAACGACGAACGAGATAGTTTATTCTGGTTCCTTGGTAAGACGAGGTGAAATTACTGCAGAGGTGCTATCAACTGGGGCTAAAACTTATTTTGGCCGTAACATAGAGTTGATTCAATCTGCTCGTCCGAAACTTCACATGGAAGAAATTGTTTCACGTTTAGTGCGTACTCTATTTCTTGTCGTCAGTCTATTGGTCTGCATCACCTTCTTTATTTGTATTTTTCGCGGGGAATCTTTAGGCGAGATCCTGCCATTGAGCCTAGTGCTTCTTATGAGCGCGGTTCCCGTGGCTCTTCCTGTGATGTTTACAGTCAGTACCGCTGTCGCGGCTAAGACTCTGGGACGAAAAGGAGTTTTGGTAACTCGTCTTAGTGCTGCCGAGGACGCTGCGACGATGGATACTTTGTTCGTTGATAAAACAGGTACCATTACGCAAAACCGTTTGACGGTGGCCGAGCTGAAACCGGTGATGGCAGGTGGAGAACAAGATCTTCTTAAGTGCGCAGCGCTTGCTTCTGACCACGCAACTTTGGACTCTATAGATAAGGCTATTTTAACTTATTGTGAAGATCGCCATATCGATACTGAAATAGAAAAACGAACTCAATTTATTCCTTTTTCTCCTGAAACTCGGCGTATCGAGGGTGTTTATGGCGAAGCGGGACGGAAGATGATAGCGACCAAAGGAGCTCTTCGAGAAGTGCTCCTTTGGTCTAATGCGAATGCAGAGACAGTGGATAAAATGCAAGCTCTTGCAGAGCAAGGGGCCCAACAGGGGTTTCGTTCAATAGCAGTTGCAAAATCATCAGAGGAAAAAAAACAATTTTTGGGTCTTATTTTTCTTCAAGATCCTCCTCGATCTGACTCGCAAGATCTCATTAAAAAACTTAAAGACCTAGGTATTCAAATCATGATGCTGACAGGGGATACTCAACCGGTAGCACAAGAAATTGCAAAAAGAGTTGGATTGGGCAAGATCCTTGTGTGGCAAGAAGGTATGAAGTTAAATGATATCTCGGGGGGGCTTGCTCAAGTCTTTCCGGAAACAAAATATCGGGCTATTGAAGTTGCACAGCAGGAAAAGCATATTGTTGGAATGACGGGTGACGGAATCAACGATGCACCAGCCTTGAAGAAGGCCGAAGTGGGTATAGCTGTTTATAGCGCTGCTGATGTTGCAAAGTCCGCAGCTAGCGTCGTCTTAACGACCGAAGGGCTATCGGGAATTGTTGATCTGATTGAAAATGGACGAGCCGTCTTTCAGCGAATTCAAACTTGGGTTCTTAATAAGATCAGTCGAACTGTTCTTAAATCTGGATTTGTCATCGGCGCATATCTGATATTTGGAAAGTTTGTCATCTCGGCGTCGGCGATGATTTTAATCGTATTTATGACTGACTTTGCTAAGATTTCACTATCAACGGATAACGTGCGAATTTCCTCAAAACCTGATACTTGGGAACTTCGTCCTTTAGCTATCTTAGGTGCTTTGCTAGGTGTGGCGATGGTCGTTGAATCGCTGGCGATTCTGTGGATAGGAATTCATCTTATAGGTCTTAAAGGCTTCCAGATCCATACGTACAGTTTTCTAGTTCTTCTTTTTATGGCCATATTCTCTGTAACATCAGTTCGCGAAAAAAAATGGTTTTGGTGTTCGAGACCCAGTTCACTTTTAGTCGGCGTCCTTGGGTTGGATATAATTTTGGGCATTGTTATTGGTATTCTGGGGCTGTTTGAGTTGCCAGGAATTGGGGCCTTATCAACTTTTGAAGTGCTGCTTCTTTCTTTTGTTTCTGCTTTGCTAATAAATGACGGCGTAAAAATTCTTTTAAGAAAACTTCTATTTAAACAAGATAAGTAGATTTAGAGCTCTAAAGGCAATGGAGTGAGTGTAAGAAATCCGGCCAGACAGAAAATGACCATAATGATGATAAGTTCAATCCATGATTCTTGATAGATGCCTGAAATAAATTTTTTCTCTTCACTTGGCTTCCATCTTGCCAAGTGGATGAACTGATTTATTGAAGCTACGGATAAGGTTATAGTGAAAAGCAGAATTTTTCCGACGACAATTTTTCCGTATGTAGTCGCGAAAGGTGATAACCAAGAGACTCCCGAAAGGACACTCATTCCGATGCCTGTTATGGCAATGATTGTTGTCGAGAAAATGGCAAAGATGGAAAATCTTTTAACAACACGGTAACTGATCGAATTATCTATTTCTAAAAACATGTTTCTTCGACGAAGCCAATTGATGAGAGTCCAAAGTCCTCCAGTCCACACGCCGACGGCGAGGGAGTGCAAAAGGCCCATGATCATTCTGATTTCTTTGTAATTCGGTTGTGAAGCCGCGTGGCTCGCAAGTACAGAAATAACCGGAAGGATGAGAGCTAGAAATATAAATATGCAAGCAGAGATCTTGTTGTTCTTGGCCTTGCGAGATATTAGCAATGCCAGGAACAGGAGCGCAATTCGCGCACACCACAGATGACCGAGTGTTGTAGTGCTCATAGCTGTCCAAATTTCAGCGAGAGCCCAGGATTCTGTCATATTGTATGCTGATGCAAACATCCAAAGAATGGATGATATCAACGTGGGAAGTAATAACTTTCGATATCGATTGTTATCGATGCTTGCGGCGACAGAACCACCGGCGGGAAGTATAAGAAAGTTAAAAACGATACTACCTACCAATAAGTAGCCAAATAAGTAATCTAAGCCATGAACGACTCCAAGAATCCCGGTCATCGCTATTTTTTCTCTGGGATAACGGAAAAAAGATAGCTACCTTTGACAGGATGACCATCGGTCCCTACGGCTTTCCATTGAACTTCGTAGGTGTCAGCAGTTTCGTTGGATTTAAGAGCAACTTCGATAACATTTTTTTTAGAGTCGGCATAAGCAATCTTACCGGTGCTAAGGACTTCCTGATTACTTTGTCGACGTACTTCTATTTTGCTCATAGTGAGTTCTAAATTTTCTGAGAATGTCAGCATGACTTTGTTTGGAAGCTTTTTAACTTGGGCGCCCTTTGCTGGCTCTGAATTTTGCAGGTGAGCATGTGCAAGAGCCAAAGGAGCGATTAGAAGTGTGAAAATTGAGATGAAGACGGCTTTCATTATCGACCTCTTTATTTTTGAACTTCAAAGTTCAGAATTTTTTCTGCCTTATCCGGAAAGATAAGTTTGATTGCCCAAGGCCCTTTCATGGAAAACGGAGCTTTGATTCTATAGAGTCCTGCGGAGATTTCTTTTACAGCCGGTGTCTCTGTTCCCATATCCATGCTAGTCATGTAAACTTCCGATTTCAACTGCAGACCTTTTGCAATCTTTTTTGATTTCTTCTCGGTGATTAGAATGTCGACCGTATTAGTACCGACTTTTGCCTTCGCGGGCTGCTTAATTTCAAAATCAAAATAGTCGCGATCTTGCGATGCCTGTTGAACTGAAGGGGTGGACGTGGATTGATGACTGTCATTCATTGCCATCTCCATGCCTTCCATTCCCGAGCCCTCGACCATCATAAGATTCATCATACGCACGGCTGGTTCTTGATCTCCGAAGCCGCGTTGAGATTCAAGATCCTGTCCCTCTTGAACGGTGAAAACTTTTTTCGGAGAAAGAATGGGCATCGAGACCATGCCTTCTGTTCCAGCAGTGGAAAGGGAACTTGTCAGAAGAACCAGAGAGGACAAGAGCGCACAGATCATCATTTGTTTTTTCATGTTAAAGATTTCCTCTTAATTTGGAATATATTGGTGTTGCTGGTTAAGGAGGTTGCGACGAGGACTGATATGCTGATTAAAGATCGTATCGAAATTAAATATGAAACCAACGTCGACACTTTGTTCATAGTCGATGCCTCTAGATTGAACAGCCGCTAGTTGAGTGTTTCTCCACTGACCTTGATATTGAACTGCCAAATCAAATCCTTGGCCTAATCGCTTGACGGCTGAAAGAGCTGCTCCCCAAGAGTTAGCTTCAGTCACTTTAAAATAATTTTTATAGGCAGCCGTCAGCGCGATTTGATAGCCACCTTTGCCAAAGGGACTATTGAGATATCGCAATGACAACGCCGTTGAGTTGGAGTCCGCCTGAAATGTATCGGAAATATTTTGGAATGTGGCTAGATTGCTTCCCAGACTCAGAATGTCTAAAAGCCGCAAATCAATCAGATCAGTAACACTTTCATTGAGATTAATGACTCCGCCGGCACCGATCTGACTTATACCAGATGTTCCGTTGGAGTTGATGTTGATGTAGTCATAACTAAGCCCCCACGAGGGAACTCGGTCAAAGACTTCAAGGCCCGGGGGAGCTAAATATTGAAATGTTATACCCGCAGAGTTGATTCCAGTATTAGAGGTTCCATCGACACTGTTGATAAGATGCTGAACATGAATGTTCTCGAAATAGCTTAGGTTTTGATTAAGCGTTGCGGAGACGACATTGGAATAACGATGCTCTTCTGTGTTTTCTCCATTTGAAAGAGGATTTAGGGGATTCAGAAGTGTGATGAGGTCATCACCTCGAATCGTTGGGAAATCCACGAGATGCGCTGACGGATTGTCTGTTCGTCCTGCGAGGAATTCCCAACTGGCGCTTTGATAATCAACGAAAGCCTGGTGAATAAAAAAATTCGTACTAGTGTTATTTGCGGAATTGGCTGCATCCGTGGTGACTCCACCAAAAGTAAAACTTCCAATCGCCTCATCATAAAGTCGTTGTGAGGCTCCCACTAAAAGTGAAGAGTCGCTAAAAGAAATGCTACCCTGTCCATCGCGTTCGGCCGTTCTGCCATAATTGACAGTTCCCACTCCGACAGCTGCCAGTTCAATTTGTGGTGACAGGCTTTGGTCTTCTGGGATTGGAACAGGCTGTGCCATAGTGGCCCAGGACATGAGTGGCTTCAATAGAATCAATAAGCAGAAAAGTTTTTTCATGAGCTCACCTGTACGATCTCTGGAACATTAACGCCGTTTTGTTTTGCATCCTCATACATCAGCATGGTCATCATGCCGCCGGGAAAAGATCCATTGTTGGTTGTTGATAGGTCGCTGTGATCATGAAAGTGCCAGAATCCAGGATTCGTGCCTTGAATAATAATGTCTGAGGTTGTCCCTGGAAACACTGGAATAGTGTTCATGCGCACTGGGTTTGCAAGAGGGGATCCATCTTGAGAGACATGCCAGAAGTCGTGCCCATGAAGGTGCATAAAGTGAGGCATCATCCCTGCACCGACCAAGCGAACGCGAATATTTTCGCCAGATCGAATCATCAGCTCATCGGTCATTGGATAAGATTTTCCGTTGATCATAAAGAAGTTAAAGTTAGGCGGTTTGGTAATTCCAGCTCTTGATGCCGCATAGGGTGGTATATAGCCGTCTTTGACTGCATCAACGAAAGCCTTTTTATTCATGAACCATCCCATCATTCGACCGTTCATTTCTTTCATGAGTTTTGGAGACTCATTCATCTTTTTCATCATGGTCATTTCTTTTAGCATTTTCTCCATTTGTGATTCGACCATGATTGTATCGACTTCGCTGAGGCATAAAGTGTACTCCCTTTGGTAAGGGAATAGCTTTTTGATAGGATCCTCTTTGGGTTCGATGATGAGCGCGCCAAACATTCCGGCCTGAACATGCAAGTTGGTCATATTGTGGCAGTGGTAAAAATGTGTTCCGGCAGGCTGAGCGCGGAAAAGATATTTGAATGTCTGATTGGGGCCAACGCCCCACTGAGTTCCGTTGGGAACGCCATCCATTTCGTTTGGCACCATGATTCCGTGCCAGTGGATCGTATGAAATTCAGCAGTTTTATTTTTGAAATTAACAAGAACCCAGTCATTTTCAGGAACCCGTATTTCTGGTCCTGGATAAGTGCCATTATATGTAAAGGCGTGAATTTTAATCCCAGGGACAATCTCATGAACTGAAATATCGAGTTCAATATCGAACTCGTGAACTTTTTCGCCGGCTTTCGGGGATTGTCGAGGAGGATACGCGGGAACTGTATCTTTGGGATTAAATCCATTCGTTGACTGAGGGGTTTTTGCGGCAGCCTGTGCGGTGGAGCCTTTTAATAGGACTCCCATGCTGGCGGCAAGACCACTGACCCCTGCCGTTGAAAGAAAAGAACGTCTCGAGATTGGATTCGATTTATCTGACATGAAATGACTCCTCGTCAGGAATAGGATGCAGCATCGACTTTTGTGACAAAATATGAATCCTTTTTATCTAAATGGATATACCCCATGTGGGTATATGTCAACAAGGTTCAATTTTAAGAGGTAGCAATTTCTCCTAAATCATGATACCCTAGTGGGGTATACGCAACATCCCCAGTGAGGTTTCGATGAGAAAAAACAAAGCAGAGCTTCATCCAGATCATAGTACTCATAAGAAGCGTTTGAATCGAGTTCGCGGACAAATTGATGGAATCGAAAAGATGATTGATGAGAGACGTTATTGTCCCGACATTCTTATTCAGCTTAGGGCTGCCTCTAAGGCATTAGAATCTATTGAGGCCGAAATTATGCAAACTCACATCCATGGATGTGTAAAGACAGCTATTAAATCTCGGGATGAAAAAGAAGTTATTAAAAAAATTGAAGAAATAATGACTCTTGTAAAGAGGTAGGCTTGTTTTATGACGGTCGAATCTAAAAAAGAAATTGAATTGCAACTTATAGGCATGTCTTGTGTGAACTGTGCCTCGCGGATTGAAAAGACATTGAATGACCTTGAGGGGGTTGAGGCCTCTGTTAATTTTGCGACCTCAAAGGCGCTTGTCAAAGTCGGATCTCCGTTATGGAGTACAGATATTCTCGTAAAAAAGATTCAAGATCTTGGCTATCAAGCCTTCGAGGTGAATGATGACTTTCATGATGCAAGCAAGAATGATTTGGTGGCGAAAGAACGGCTTCATGAGTGGCGCCTTTTTTTAATTTCTTTAATACTGACTATCCCATTCATCGTTGAAATGGTGTTGATGATGATCGCAGGAGATCACCGGGAATTTATGCCGCGGTGGTTGCAGCTTATTTTAGCAACGCCTGTTCAGTTTTGGGTGGGATGGCGATTCTACCGCGGTGCCTTTTACGCCTTAAGAGCTCGAAGTGCCAATATGGATGTTTTGATCGCCCTAGGAACGACCATGGCCTATGTTTTAAGTGCATTGGTCACATTGCTAAACTGGCATCATCAGCATGTGTATTTTGAAGCAAGTACGGCTGTAATCACTCTTATTCTGGCCGGAAAGGTTCTCGAATCTCGCGCAAAAAGTAAAACTTCCCAGGCATTGGAAGGATTGGTGCGTCTTCAGCCAAAGACAGCTCTTGTCGAGAAGAATGGTGTTACCACGGAAATTGAGATTGGTCATGTTACTGTTGATGATATTGTTGTCGTCAAAAATGCGGAAGCCATTCCAGTGGATGGAGTCGTTATTTCCGGATCTTCCACCGTTGACGAGTCTATGTTAACGGGTGAAAGCATTCCAGTTGAAAAAAAATCTGGGGATAGAGTCTTTGCAGCAACTCTGAATCACAACGGTTCACTGCGTGTCAAAGCGACGAGTGTGGGGAGTAGGACTCAGTTGGCGCAGATCATAAAAATAGTATCGATGGCCCAGGGATCTAAAGCGCCTATTCAGAAATTGGCAGATAGAATTTCTGCGATATTTGTTCCGACAGTTGTGGGAATCAGTCTTTTAACTTTTATAGGAACCTGGTTTTTCACTGGAAGTTTATCGGCGGCTTTTGTTGCAGCAGTCTCTGTGCTCGTGATTGCTTGCCCGTGTGCTTTGGGTCTTGCCACACCGACTGCTGTTGTCGTGGGTGTTGGTAAAGCGGCAAGCGCGGGAATTTTATTCAGGGACGCCAAAGCCCTTGAGGTGGCTGAAAAAATTAATGTGCTTGTCTTAGATAAGACGGGGACTATTACTGAAGGAAAACCTGCCGTAAGTGAAATTCGCGTCACCGGAAGTTCTTCGCTATTAGAATCGTTACAAGTAGCGGTTAACCTAGAAAGCGGATCATCGCATCCACTGGCAGAAGCTGTTGTTGATGAGGGTAAGAGAAGGAATATATCTGCGTCTCCAATAGAGGATTTCGTTTCCTTTGTCGGTCAAGGTGTGCAAGGACAAATGAACGGAAAGAAATATCTTTTAGGTCGCCCGACGTGGATTTCAGAACGTCAATTGGTGAATCACGATATAGTGACGGATCTAGAGTCTCGAGGTCAAAGTGTTATAGTTCTGGCAAGCGAGAAGGAAGTCATGGCTTATATAGCTATTGCAGATAAAGTTCGCGAGTCCTCGAAAGAAGCCGTCCGACAAATGATTGCTAAAGGATTGAGTGTTATTATGTTAACGGGAGATAACGAAGGAACTGCGAAAGCCATCGCTGAAGAGGTCGGCATCAAGGAGTATAAGTTCGGAGTTAAGCCCGCAGATAAAGCCAACTTCATTGTTGCTCTTAAAAGGAAAAACTTGACGGTGGCTATGGTGGGCGATGGTATCAACGACGCCCCCGCGTTGGCCATGGCAGATGTTAGCTTTTCTATGTCTTCGGGGACCGATGTGGCGATAGAGACGGCAGATGTGACTCTGATGAAGAATGATTTATTATCTGTTTCAGCCGCGATAACTCTGTCGAGAATGACTCTAAGAAAGATACGCCAGAATCTATTTTTTGCCTTTTTCTATAATATTCTGGGAATTCCTTTGGCTGCATTGGGCATGTTAAATCCCGTTATCGCCGGCGGGGCTATGGCTTTAAGCTCTGTCTCTGTCGTCACCAATTCATTGCTATTGAAGAGAGAGAAAACTTAATAGAGGAACGTCAGGAAAAAATTGGATTATTAGAAAGAAAAAAGGAGGGGATGTCCCTCCTTTTTTTGTTTTCTTATTTTAGAACAGTTACGGAAAGAGGAACGGTCTTCAATTCACCTTTATCGTTGAGTTGAATCCAGATGCGATAATCGCCGGCGGTTGGAAAAGTGGCGTGAAGCATTCCTGTGTTGGGATCGTTGCCTTCCATCGGATGAACATGGGTGAGCTCGCTGCCATCTGGTGACACCGCAATAACATGGGCAAAAGCTCCTAGATAAGGCGTTATTTCCGGCGCGGTTCCGTCCTCTCTGGAAATTGTAAAGTTAATCATCGCCATTTTTCCGGCTCTTAATTTATTCCCTGCAAGCTCAACGATAGTTCCTTGGTCAGAGCCCTTTCTGTGATCGCCAAGAGCAGTAACTGGTATCTCCGGTTGACCACCTTGAATTTGTGCATTCACAAAGGTCGAAAATTCTGGACCATTCAGAGTTTGTCCCTGGGCCCAGAAAAAATATGTCCCATTCACAGGAAGATTCAATTCCACACTCCATTTATTGCCATCAAAGATAGGGTGGACGTGATTAAATTCTTTTAAAGATGCATCGTAGGCGATGAAATGCAATTTTTTAGTGTGATCTTCTGTCAAATCTTGATCTGAAAGCGGTTTTGCATCCTGATCTAAAAGATCAAAGCTGTATTGAATAGTGCCAGCATTTAGGGTTCCTTGAGTTAAGGGTCTAATCTGAATTCCATGGCTGCCTGATCCATCCGCAAATGCATGGAAGGAAGTTAACGTCATCACAAGTCCTAAGATAAGGCTTTTCATAGTTAATTCTCCGATTTGAATAAGATAATTCGCTCAAATTAGAGATACCCATAAGGGGTATCTTTTGCGAGTCAAAAGCAATGCGTTAGCTTGAGAAGTTCATTCCCAAGAGTCAAGTGCGTGAAGAAGTGAAGATTGTCGGTCTTTTGAACAGCTCCAGCATGATTGCCGGCCCTCATTCTTTGATAACTAATCTTTTCTTCAATGCCTCTGCGGCGGCGTTGATGCGTAACCATTTTGCCTCGGAAATATTTCGAGAAGATTTAGCCATCATCGAAAGACGTGGATTTTTTAAGAAGAACTTCTCGTGCTTGCGGACAAAGCCCCAGTAAAGCCCATCGACGCCATCACACCAATCGCCTTGGGGGTATCCACCCATTTTTCTCAGATAATTTGAGCCACAAATATAGGGTTTTGTCGCGAAGATACCGCCATCTGAAAACATTGCCATCCCATAAACATTGGGCCCCATAACCCAGTCGGAAGAATCTACGAACATTTCCATGAACCAACGATAAGCAGCATCGGGATGCACCTCAAGAAGTAGCATCAAGCTTCCTGCGACCATGAGTCTTTCGATGTGATGAGCGTAACCTCTTTTTACAACTCGTCGAATGGTTTCGTCTAAGGGAGGAATCCCCGTACTTCCTTCATACCAAAGTTCACTTAACTTGTTTTGATGGCCCCAAAAGTTTTTCGTCTTTTGCTCAATATCGAAATTTTGATAAATGCCTCTAATGAACTCTCGCCATCCAATGATTTGGCGAACGAATCCCTCTAAGGATGGCAGCGGAATGTCTTGTTGTTGGCTAAAATGAATCGCTTCATCGATAACTTCATTCGGAGTCAGCAAACCACAATTCAAAAAAGGAGTTAAAACAGAATGAAAAACAAATTCAGAATGCATTGGAATGGCATCCTCGAAAGGCCCAAATTGAGCTAGGCGCTCCGTCAGGAAAATATGAAACCAAGACTTTGCACCTTGACGGTCTACTGGAAGCCAAAATTCCTCTGCGTCCCCAGGGTGTTCGGAGAAATTTTCGTTAACGAGGTTGATGACGGTTTGAACTATAGGCGAATTGATGGGGTTGGGAAGGCTCGGAGTTGGTTGATTTTTGGGTAGAGCCAGTCGATTTTCAGTATCGAAGCTCCAGATTCCTCCGGTGGGCGCGCCAGCGTTTACGAGGATCTTTAATCGCTTTCGTTGGTGTTCATAGAATGTCTTCATGAAGGGTCTTTTATGCTGACTTAAATAGGCCTTAAACTCAGGTCGTGACGTGAGAAACATGGGGCTTTCGAAACATCTGAACGGAAGCTTCTTTTTCTTAAAAAAGTTGATAATCCGAGTTTCAAAAAATTTATCTTCGATTTCAAACCCAAAAGCACTTGTAACAGGATTATCTTTCAGCCATCTATCCAACGCATCTTCGTAAGAAATTGAATCGTGTCCTATCTCCTGGTAGTGAACTTTATACCCGGCTTTTATCAATTCATCCCGATAAGTCCTCATAGCGGCAAAGAAAAATATAATTTTGTGCTTGTGAAAGCGATAGTAGGTAGCAAGCTCCCTGTCTTCCCGCATAAAAAATAGAGTGGACCTTTTGTCGATTTTAATTTTGGCTAATTGTGCAGGATCAAATAATTGATTACCTAACACCAAAAATAGGTTCATAAGCTTTTTTCCATTAAATATTTTATGTGCTTATACAATGATAACGTTTTTGGGAGGGAGCTTTGATGATCGTAGTTGCCTTCTTCTATTTTGTATAGTATATTCTATACAAAATAGAAGAAGTTCTTGCGATGAGGAAGAAAGATATGGTTATGAAATTTTTCTTAGGCTTATTTGCGGCGTCGGTTCTTTTGAATTTCAATGCTTCATTTGCGGCGGAACAATCTGACCCTGAGGTCGTTTCGAATGTAAATTTCAACAAATATGAGGGCTTTTGGTATGAAATTGCACACGCCCCGAATTTCTTCCAGCAAGGTTGTTTACGTTCCGCTGCTGAATATTCTATTTTGAATGCAAATTCTGTTTCTGTAAAAAACACTTGTTATAAATCAGACGGGTCAACTAGTGATATTGAAGGCACGGCTACAGTTGCAGATCCTACAATCCCAGCAAAACTCAAGGTGCGCTTCAACATTTTTGTTCGTGGTGACTACTGGATTGTGGATCTTGATCCCAATTATCAGTGGGCTGTTGTGAGTGGGCCAAGGAAGAAGTCATTATTTATTTTGTCTCGTCAGGCGCCAATGGATGCGCAATTACTAAAAGGAATCATTGATAGATTGAAACAACGTGGTTTTGAAACCGACGATCTTATCTATGATCAATATTAATTCATGAGATATATAGGGACTATTATCATTATGTTATCTCTCGGAGGGTGCGGGACAGTGTCGAGCAAGCCACTTTCGACAGTAGCATATGTCGACATCTCGAAGTTTATGGGTGATTGGTATGTGATCGCCAACATTCCGACGTTCGTTGAAAAAGGTGCCAATAATGCGATAGAGTCTTACTCTTGGAATTTAGTGGAAGATCGAATCGATGTCGATTTTCGCTACAATGCGGATTCGCCGAAGGGACCTATTAAAAGATATCCGCAAAAGGCTTGGATTTATGACAAAAAGACCAATGCCGAATGGAGGGTGCAACCTTGGTGGCCTTTTAAGTTTTCATACCTTGTTATTGATTTGGCTCCGGACTATTCATACACGGTTATTGGAGTCCCAAGTCGCAACTATGTTTGGATAATGGCTCGCAAACCGCAAATAGAGCCAGAGATATACAGCCGCATAGTTTCCAAGTTAAAATCATCGGGATATGAGGTTTCCAGAATTCAGAAAGTGCCGCAAATTTGGTGATTTTTACGGAAGATTTTTTAGATAACTTTGAAATTCACCCATCGACGAAAAGATAGTCACATCACGGTCAAGATTTAAATCTAACTGAGCAGCATTTCGTCCGGCCAACAAGAATGCCATTTTCACAGGCAAATTTCTGTCAAGGAAGTTGACGTAACTAAAAAGGCTTTCTTTAGCACCTTCTTTTTGTGAAACTGTGCTTGAAATCAGAAGGTGAGTTGCTTTGTAGCGGAGGCATGTTTCGCTTAAGTCCTTTTTGGGTGTGCTTGGACCAAGGAATAATGTTTGAAGTCCCTTAAGTCTACTGAGGCTTGAAGCAAAGGAAATTCCCATATCATGCAAATCTCCTTCAGGAGTTGTCATGACTAGACGAGATTGTGATTTGGGCCTTTTGATATCACTCTGGACCAGTATCAATTGCTCTTTGATATATGCGGATAGAATGTGCTCTTGCCCGACGGACATTTGTTCGGCTGCGACAAGTTTTCCAATTTGACCAGCAAGTGGGGTCAGAATATCCGAAATATATATTTCGGGTTTCGAGTCGCGACGCTTTTTATGAAGAATATCAGAAATCTCTTCCCATTTGTAAAGGTGGGCAAGATCCATGATCTTATAAATATCTTCCAAATGCTTATTGGGTGGAGTTGTATTAAAGCCTGCGGCCTGCTGCTGAGGAAGAATTTTTTCGAGATCAGATAGGTCAAGCTTGGCGATATTTCCAATCTTGTAACCTTTTTCTACCAAGCTCTGCAGAAGGCGAGCTTTTTGAATGTCATCTTGGGAGTAAATTCTTCGCCCTGTCGGGCTACGCTTGGGTTTGAAGGCTTTATAGCGTGTTTCCCAGCCGCGCAATGTAAATTCGGAAATCCCTGTAAGTTCAATAACCTGTCTTATTGAAAACGACTCGTTTTTAATCATCATTTTTAATTATACAAAACCTCTTTCATTTGTATAGAAAAATCTATACAATGATGACAAGCTGAAGCATATCGGCGAATGAGGTGGCAATTGAAAACAGCGGTCGTTGGCGCCGGCATCAGTGGTTTGGGTGCTGCTTGGATTTTGAGTCAGAAAGACGAGGTTCATCTTTTTGAATCAGAACATCGTCTTGGTGGTCATGCTCATACCGTCCAAGTAAATGATGGTTCGTCTGAGATTCCTGTTGATACTGGATTTCTTGTCTATAATGAATTGACCTATCCCCATTTAAAAAAATTCTTTAAGACACTTGATGTTCAGACCGTCGAGTCTGATATGTCTTTGGCGATCAAGGCGCCCCATAAGAATTTGGAATGGGCGGGTACGAATCTCAGGACCATTTTTGCTCAAAAAACCAATATACTGAGGCCCGCATTTTTAAGAATGCTCTATGATATTACCCGGTTTCATCGTGAAGCTGAAGCTAACAGAGAGCTTGCGGGAAAGTACGGATGGACTCTGGGACAACTTATCCAGTCCCGATCCTACGGCGAAGAGTTCAAGCGAGACTATTTGTTGCCTATCGGCGCCGCTATATGGTCAACACCGGAAAGAGGCATGGAAGCGTTTCCTGCTGAAACTTTTTTAACTTTCTTTATCAATCATCAACTTTTGCAAATAAATGACCGTCCTATTTGGAGAACGGTTGAAGGTGGCTCTGTAGAATACGTCAAAAAGGTTTCAGCTCGTATTCCTTTTATACATTTAAATGCCCCAGTTCAGAATGTAGAGAGACTTGCAGGAAAAGTTTTACTTCGCACAGCTGGAGAATGTCTGGAGTTTGATCGCGTTGTCTTTGCGACTCACGCACCAGTCACCTTAAGAATTCTTGAAAATCCAACGGATCTCGAGCGCCGAGTTTTAAGCTCCATCGGTACTTCCGCTAATAAAACATACCTTCACACGGACTCCTCTTTTATGCCAAGTAGAAGGAAGTGCTGGTCCTCTTGGAACGTAATGAGCTCCCCTGAAAATCAAAATCATGAAAGTGTTTCGCTAACTTATTTTATTAATAAGCTTCAACCTCTTCGCACAGAGAAAGATTATTTTGTGACTCTCAACCCGCGTTCTCCGGTGCAAAGAGTCTTGCGAGAGTTGAGTTATGACCATCCTCAATTTGATCGTGAGGCGATTGAAGCACAAAAGTCTTTGCCGCTGATTCAGGGACGAGGCGGTGTCTATTTCGCTGGGGCATGGACTCGATATGGTTTTCATGAAGATGGCCTTTTGAGTGCAGTCCGAATTGGTGACCTTCTTGGAATCAAGCCCCCGTGGGAGGTCTCATGAGTGCGCTGCGAATTCTAAAAGGACATGTTTACCATAGCAGGAATCACCAAGTTCGACATTCCTTTCGCTATCCAACCTTTGCTTTACTGTTTACTCTTCGCTCAGAAGATGAGTATTTGAGAGTTTTGAAAAGAAAAACCTCTGGCTTGTTATCTTTAAAGTCCACGGACTATCTGCATGGTGTGAAAGGTTCTTTAAAAGAATCTGCCATTCTTTTTTTAAAAGAACAGTGCCAGTACGAAGCAGATCAAATTGTCCTACAAACCTTTCCGCGAATGTTCGGATTTGCCTTCAATCCCGTTAGTTTCTGGTTTTGCTTTCGACAGGGGCATCTCGAGGCAGTGTTGTGTGAGGTGAATAATACCTTTGGCGAACGGCACTTCTATTGGATTTGTCCGCCAGGTGGAATTTTGAGTTCTCAATTTTATCGCTCTGATAAAGTATTTCACGTCAGTCCTTTTTTTCCAGTCGATGGCTTCTATAAATTTCGATTTAAATTTGAAAAGCTACATTCGCGTGTCGATATAAACTACTACGATGCGAACGAGACATTGCGGTTTTCTTCTTGGATCGAAGGTCAAGTTTCAAACTTTGAAAATGAATCTGTATCACGGCTTTTTTGGACCTATGGTTGGATGACCCCACTTGTGGTGATTCGTATTCACTGGCAGGCATTAAGGCTTTGGGTGAAACGAGTGAGTTTTTATAAAAAACCTGCGCCACCTCGTAAGGAGGTCACATGAACAAGATGACACTGAAAACACGTATTCTTATTAAGCTTCTTCAGGCCTCCAAGGGAGCTACACTTCAGATAACATTTCCTGATGGATCTAAAGAGGAATTTGGCTCTGGTGGGCCGGTGATTTCCCTTTGTGTTCTTGATTGGAAAGTTTTTGATGATCTTATCGATAGGGGAGATTTGGGAATGGCCGAGGCCATCATTCGTGGTGATCTGGTTGTTGACGATGTCTCGGCCCTTGTGCGGTGGGCTTGCATTAACGAAGATTCAGTAGCTCGCTTGTTGCATGGAACGTGGTATGGCACATTTTTAGCCCGTCTTCGCCATCTCCTAAATGCGAATACCAAACAGGGGGCTAAGAAGAATATCATGGCCCATTACGATTTAGGCAATGACTTCTATCACCTTTGGTTAGATCCAAGCATGACTTATTCAGCGGGCATTTTTTCTGATCAAAATGATGACCTCCATGAAGCGCAAATGAAGAAGTATGACCGCATTATCGATGCACTCGATATTCGTTCGGGCGATCACATTCTTGAAATTGGCTGTGGCTGGGGAGGCTTTTTTTCGCGAGCGATAGAGCGAACAGGGTGCCGAGTGACTGCTGTTATGAATTCTCCATCACAGGCACAATACAATCGCGAATTGATTGCAAGATCTGGGTTTGCAAATCATGTCGATTTGCGACAGCAGGACTATCGTGAAATAGATGGACGCTTTGACAAAGTAGTTTCCATTGAAATGGTTGAGGCCGTCGGAGAAAAATACTGGTCTGATTTTTTTGGTAAGGTCAGCAGTTCGTTGAAAGACAAAGGAGCGGCCTTAATTCAGTCCATCACAATGCAGGATCAATACTTCGATCAATATCGTAGAAAAACCGATTTTATTCAACGCTATGTTTTCCCTGGGGGAATGCTTTTAGCTCCAAAAGTATTTGCCGACTACGCAAATCGTTTCGAATTAAAAGACGAAAAACCTTTTGAATTCGGCATTTCTTATGCAGAGACACTTTTGAAATGGAAGGAGAACTTTCAAACAGTCGATGGCGATGTCCGGCGTTTGGGTTTTGATGATCGCTTCATGCGTCTCTGGAATTTATATTTAAGCTACTGTGAAGGTGCGTTTCGAGCAGAACGTATTAACGTTGGCCACTACCTGATGCAAAAATAAGGAGAGTAGTCATGGCTCTTGGATTGTTTATTGATTTGATGGAGCGAGGATGGATCCCTGAACATCTTGTTCGGGCGGGCATTCGAAGGCTTTGTCGCGAGCGCCTCAAAAGTCTGGAAATTGCCGATAGAGAATTGGAACAGGAACGAAATTCTGCTTATGTCAGAGAACTAAAAAAATCTGCAGTCGCATTTGCAACTGAAAAAGCTAATCAGCAGCACTATGAATTGCCAGCAAGTTTTTATGAATTGGTTTTGGGAAAACAAAAAAAATACAGTTCGGGTTACTGGCCCTCGGGATGTTCGAATCTAGATCAAGCTGAAGAGTTGGCATTGCAGACGACATTGGCTCGGGCGGAAATTGCTGACGGGATGAGGATCCTCGACATGGGGTGCGGCTGGGGGTCTGTTTCTTTGAAATTGGCAGAACAGTTTCCGAGCTCACAGATTGTAGGTATTTCGAACTCCAAATCTCAGCGGCAATATATCATGAATCAGGCATCAAAGCGTGGACTTCAGAATATATCTATCCTAACAGGAGATATTAGTGCCTTTGATGCTCCTAAAGATTGGTTTAATGGATTTGATCGGGTGATCAGCGTTGAAATGCTCGAGCATATCCGAAATTATGAAAAGTTGTTTGCACAAATTGGGCAATGGCTGAAGCCCGAAGGAAAATTTTTCGTCCATATATTTACTCATAATCGTTATGCCTATCCGTTTGAAACAGAGGGAGATGACAACTGGATGGGGCGCTACTTCTTTACGGGTGGCCAGATGCCAAGTCACCATCTATTGACCTATTTTCAAAAAGATCTTTTTTTAGAGCAGCAATGGAGCTGGTGTGGGACGCACTATCAGAAGACATCTGAGGCGTGGCTGCAAAATATGGATCGAAACCGAGACGTTATTTTGTCGATTTTTCGCGAAGTTTATGGCGTAGCAGAGAGCGAGAGATGGTTTGAGCGCTGGAGAGTTTTCTTTATGTCATGTGCGGAGCTATTTGGATTTGACGAGGGCCGCGAATGGGGAGTCTCGCACTATTTGTTTAAGAATCGACCACGCTAGGAGAAATTTGTGGAAAACTTTTGGATGCAGATTGTTGGTGCGCTCGTACTTATGACTCTGATTATGACGGTCACATGGTTGTTTGCGAGGCAATGGGACAATTACAGCATCGTAGATGTGGTCTGGTCGTTGTCGTTTTCCTTGATGGGGTGTTTTTACTTTTTGACAAGTCAGGGATGGTGGCTTCGAAAAGCTTTAGTTTTGTTGGTGATTCTGCTTTGGAGTCTCCGCCTTTCCTATTTTCTAGCTCGGCGAATTTACTCGCATCATCCAAATGAAGATTCCCGATATAAAACTCTACGCAAAGAATATGGCTCGCAAATAGCCTCGAGGTTTTTTCTTTTCTTTCAGTATCAAGGGGTCAGTGTTGTTCTTTTGAGTCTGGTATTTTTAGAGCCGATTAAAAATGGGAGCGAAGGATTTTCTTGGATCGAATGCATTGGTTTTTCCTTAAGTTTATTTTCTCTTTGCGGGGAGGGAATTGCCGATGCTCAGGCCCAAAAATTCAAGTCTAATCCTGAAAACTCAGGGAAGGTTTGTGATGTCGGGCTGTGGAGATATTCTCGGCATCCCAATTATTTTTTCGAGAGCATGATCTGGTGGGGATTTTATCTCACGGCTGTGGGCACGTCCGGTGCGTTATACACGGTCTATGCGCCGTTGACGATTTTATTTATATTGGTCAAGGTCACAGGAATTCCACCTTCTGAAAGTCAAGCGTTGCAAAAAAGAGGTGAGGCCTATCGGAAGTATCAGGCAAGGACCTCCGCATTTGTTCCTTGGTTTCCCAAAAAGGGGGCTTAATGACCTGGTTCAGAAAGTCTATTGAGCGCGGCAAGTCTTTTATCTTACATCAACTCAAGCAGGGAGCTACTCCTGAAGGGCTGGCTCGCACTTGTGCGGTGGGAGTGGCGTTGGCGCTTTTTCCAGCTCTAGGAACGACCACAGTTCTGTGTTTTTTAGTGGGGACTGTGATGAGGCTTAACCAGCCGACCTTACAGGTCGTCAATTACATGCTGGCACCAGTTCAACTTTTTCTTATTCCAGTATTTCTGAAGTTGGGAGCCTGGATTTTTTCTGTTCCTGCCGTTTCGCTTAATCCCAGGACGGTTGTTAGTGAGTTTTTCAATTCGCCATCTGCATTTTTTGTAAATTTCGGTCTGGCTGGCTTGATGGCTATGGTCGCGTGGTTGGTTGTAATGCCGGTCGCAGCATTTGCGGTTTATTTGATTTTGAAAGGTCTATTTACCGGCATTCAAAAGGTGAGAGAGTGACATGAAAACCCTCATTGTTTTATTTCAGCTCCTACCTCTTCTTGCGTGGGCTGACGTGCAAACCCGAATTTCTAGGATCTATGAAATTGGCAAGTTGCATGATTCACCGTTATTTGTGCAAACGACTGAAATACAAACGACTGGTTTGGGTGATTTTATCTCGAATGCTAAGATCGAGAACTCCTCTGGCAAAGTTGTTATGACCGAGAAGGTGGTGGTTCAAGGCGGTTCGCTCATTTCTCAGTTTGTTGAACAACTTCAATCCATGGAGGCCTGGGAATTGCGAGTTGATGGTAATAAGGCGATCTTTAAGACTTATAAAATTACTGAAAGCGGACGGCGCGATGAGGGTGGGAAGACTGAAATTGTGAAGTCGTTTATTAACGGTCCTCTCATGGAGAATTTCATTACCAAGCACTGGGGTGAATTGATAGCAGGCAAAACCGTTAGCACGGCTTTTAGCGTTTTGGAATTGGAGCGAACCGTCGATTTCAAATTTGAAAAGACCACGGAAGACGAGCGTCTTGGCAAGAGGGTCATGGTTGTTAAAATGAAACCTTCAAATTTTTTTATCTCCATGTTGGTTGATCCAATGTTTCTGGAGTTTGATATTGCGACAAAAAAAATGGTCTATTTTAAAGGTCGTACTCCATTAAAGATTCTAAAGTCCGGTGCTTGGCAGCCGTTAGATGCTGAAATTCTCTATTAACAGCTTTAAAGCGTTTGCCAAATACGGAGCCCATTTTGATTTCCTTTGAATGTCTTGAGTAGATTGAATATTGACTTTCGATTTAGTTCATATTAGTATGAACTAAATCGGAGATTAAGATGCAAGCATCTCAAACGTCTCATTCTGAAATTACCCTATACTACGATGGGCTTTGCCAACTATGTTCCCGTGAGATTGAGCACTACAGAAAAATGAGTGGAGCCGATCATATTATATTTGTTGATATTACTGCAGCGAACTTTGATGCAGTGGCTGAGGGTCTGGATCCTCATAAGATTCATCAGAGTCTTCATGTAAGGGATGCGCAAGGGAAGACCTATTTAGGAGTCGAGGCCTTTATCATGGTTTGGTCTCAATTAGATTCCTTGAAGAAAATTGTACCTGTGGTTTCTTTGAAACCAGTAAAGAAAGTGCTCGAGGCGGGATACTTTGTATTCGCAAAGGTGAGACCTTTACTTCCGAGAAAAAAATGCTCGGACAGTCCTTATTGTGAATTGAAGTGACATCAATGGGTATCTCTAGGGCTTCAAAAGAAAAGTTTGTCGGCCTCTCTAAAGACGAGACTGAACGACTTATTAGAATGGGTTGGGAAGATCGCACCACTTTTGATGCGATCAAAGAGCAGTTTGGTTTATCACCGAATGAATTTGTTCAGTTCATGAGATTGGTCCTGACCCAAGATGCCTTCAAGCGATGGAGGCGAAGGATTTATCGCCATGGGCACTTGAAGAATGAAAGTGCCAGAGGTTTCAAGGTCACTCGTTTTAAGTGTTCAAGACAGTCTGTTGATGGGATTACGAAGGGCTGGAAGTAGCTGAGGAGGATCCATTGAGTTCCTTTGATTGGATGGATTTGCAGTTTGCCTGTTGTTTTTTTCTTACCGGAGTTATCTGGGTCATTCAACTAACTCACTATCCGGCCTTTGCCATGATTGTCCGCGATCAATTTGTGACGTTTCATAAGCGACACACATCTGCAATGGGATTTATTGTTGGTCCAGGAATGATTGTTGAGCTTTTAACCGCAATCCTCTTGTGTCGTGAATATCAGCTGGTTTGGATCTGTAACCTTGCGGGAGTTCTTTTGATATGGGGCATGACGATATTTTGGAGCATTCCCTCCCATTCTAAATTGGCACAAGGGCAAGATCTCTTGGAGATTCGCAATTTAGTGCGCACGAACTGGTTTCGCACATGTATTTGGACAGTGCGATCATTTGTTTTTATTTTGATGATTGCGAGCCCCCATGCATTTCTGAAGGTTGTATGAGTTTTATTGCCGTCAAGACCTCGATTTTTAGAAAGATAGCACTTTCAATCTGGGGAGGTGGTGGAGATCCTTCGGTGTATGGATTTCTGGAGGTCGATGTGAGTCACTTAAATCTTACGTCGTCTCCCATGCCACTGGTTATCAAGGGTCTTAGCGAAGTCATGAAAAAGCACCAAGAGCTCAACTTTGTTGTAAGATTTGGCAGACTTTATCGCCGAAAGAACATCAATATATCCGTCATGGTGAACATCCTAGAAAATGGTAAGCATGATCTCTCTTTTCTGACTTTGCGAGATGTAGATCGGATGGACTTGGCGGAAATAGAAGCGCGAGTTTCCCATGCGGCTAAACAAATTCGCGACCGGAATGACCCTCACCTAGGTTTCGCTTTGCGGTTAATAGACCGGTTGCCTCGTTCTTTTACAAAACTATTTCTACATGCTTACACTTTTATAACACACGATCTTAATTTGAATTTGTCGGGGCTTCGATTGCCGAAAGACCCATTCGGTTCAGTTATTGTTACGAATGTTGGATCTTTGGGAATTAAAAAGGCGCTGGTTCCTTTGGTTCCGTTGACTCGGGCTGGTCTCTTGATCTCTCTTGGTCAGATTAGTGAAGAGGCTATCGTTATCAACCATAAAATTGAAATTCGTAAAATCATGCATATTGGAGTGACTTTTGATCATCGTCTCTTTGACGGGGCTCAAGCCGCAGCCATGATACGGGATTTTGAAATTTTCCTTCAGAGCAAAAAGTAGTTCGTCTCACTCGCTCTGGGCTTTCATAGCTTCTTCTGTCCAGTAATTCAGAGACTCCTGGTCACTTTGGCCAATAACAAAGCCAAGTGCAAACTGAGCGAGGGAGATCATCTGCCCCAACTCCTCAAGACGGGTTGTTTCAAGAAGTGAGTTTTGATCTCCTCTCTTTTGGTGGATCTTATCGAGTGCCTCAAATTGCTTTTGCGCCTCTGCAATGATTTTGGCTTCTCGTTCTTTAAGAATGTCTTTGATCACAGAGACGACATTCGGTGCTGCAGAATAGCGCTTAGTTTTTTTTCCGTCCTCGGTCATTATGATGAGGCCATACTCTTCAAGTTCGGAAAGAGCAGGGCTTACAAGAGATTTTGAAACTTCGAGACGTTGAGTGAGTTCGGCGCCGCTGAGACTGGTTTTAGATAAAAAAACTTGTGTCCAGATTTCCCCATGAATTCTTCGAAATCCCCAATAGCGTATAAAATCGCCGACAGATTCTGAAAGGGCTCGGAGTTTATGGATTTCACTTAAGTCTGCCTGGATTGTCATTTTTTTATTTGCCTCTTTAGATTTTGATTTTCTATTTGTTCATACTGCCATGAACAAATAGAAAATCAAGATTCATGGGGCACCAATTCAGATAACTGCATGATTTTAAATTCGGTCAAAAGAGAAAAAGTTTTCGATTTTTTGTCTCAGAAGGTTCTGGATTTATTCCGGTACATAGGGAAAGTTTATGATCTTTGAGAATTTCTGATTAAGAGTTCTAGAGTATTGTGATTCGATAGACTGATCAAGATGGGCTTAATGTCTTTATTTCCTTTGGTTGAGGAGCCATAAGCCGCTGGAAAAGAATTGTTATTGCGTTACAGTGATCCGGCAAAGACTAGAGTAACTTTTAAGCCGCCATGATCAGTCGGTGTATCGAGAATAATTTTGACCTCATGAAGGTCGGCGATTTTTTTGACGACAGCCAGTCCGATACCGCTTCCTTCGGTGTTGTGCCCTTTGAGTCGTACGAATCTATCGAACACTCGTTCGCGGTCCTCCTTAGGAATACCAGGACCATTATCTGTGATAATCACAAGAATCTTTTCATTCTGTCGTGTCAGCTCAATATCCACCTTGGAATGAGCCGGGGAGTACCGGATCGCATTGTCGATAAGATTTGAAATCATCAGATCTAACCACAGGGTATCGCCTCGAACTTGATATTCGCCGGTGGCCTCCATACCGAGATCAATATTCTTTGCTAGCGCTTGTGGTGTCCATTTTGCAATGGCCTGTGCGACAAGACTATTGAGGTCGATGGAAGAAAAATTCACCTGCAGATTTTCTGGTTCTAGGCGTGCCAGAGCCAGCAATTGCGAAACAATGCGTGAAGTCCGATCGACTCCATGATTGATCGCAACAAGATGTTTATGCTGTTCTTCTTCATTGTCACTGCGAAGGGCCGCTTCGACTTGAGCTTTGATTCCCGCCAAGGGCGTGCGCAACTCATGGGCCGCATTGTCAGTGAATTCCTTTTCTTTTGTCATGGCGTTGTCGACCACGAGTAAAAGATTATTCAGTGATTGCACTACAGGGATAACTTCAGAAGGCAGATCAGGCACCTGGATCGGGGAAAGATTTGTCGGCGATTGTTTTTGAATCGCATCAGCAAGATTGGATAATGGTTTCAATCCAAGACTGACGGCAAGCCAAAGAATCAAGCCGATGATAGGCAAAGCTAAAAGCATGGGCCACAAGCTGCTGAATATCATACCGCGAATCAACTTTTGTCTGACATTAAGATCCTGCCCCACCATGATGCGTGAATCATTCTGATGGGAGGAAAAGACACGCCACTGTTTTTGTTCGACGCTGTGTTGGCTATACCCTTCGGTTTCTGACAAACTTTCTGTCGGGGCATTTTCTGAAAAGCCGATCATCTTATCTTCGCGCCAGATTTGAAACTCGATATCCTTTCCGCCGCTGGTTGGGATAGATTCTGTTCTTTGGATCGAAATAACCCCTTGGGTAAAAACTTGATGAGACAGGGATTGGGCAATTTGCTTTAATTGCATGTCCTGTTGATCATTCAAAGTTTTCTGAGTCATGAAATAACCGCCCATCAAGGTCAAAGCCCAAGCTAGGACCAGTGAAAGCATGATATTTTTAAGCAGTCGTGTTTTTAGCGAGTTATTCATGGTTGTCTGATTTCTCTGTGATATAGCCGACGCCGCGAATGGTTTTTATTATATCAGGACCCATTTTTTTACGAATGCGATGGACTAGTACCTCAACAGCGTTACTAGAAATTTCTTCGCCCCAGCCATACAGGCTTTCCTCAAGATCGGTTTTGGTGACCACGCGGCCGGCTCGCTCGAACAGTGTTTGAAGAATAGAAAACTCTTTGACGCCAAGATCAACAAGGTCGCCATTTTTTTTGATGGTGTGAGATGCTGGATCTAGGGTGATTCCCTGAATGGTTATTAGAGGATGCACGATGCCTTGAGCCCGACGATGAAGGGCGCGAATGCGTGCGCACAGTTCGCTGACATCAAATGGTTTGACCAAGTAATCGTCAGCGCCAAGATCTAAACCACGAACTCGATCCGGAGTCGCGTTGAGGGCCGTCAATATAAGGACGGGTGTCTTATTTCCACCCTTTCTAAGGCTTGCCAAAAAACTAAGACCTGACCCATCGGGCAGACGAACATCCAGGATGATGAGTTCATAATTTTGAGTTTTTACGGCAGCGGCGGCATCCTCGACTCGTTGAACCCAGTCGACGCTGAATCCTTCCCGTGTGAGGGCTTTTCGGGTGCCATCTCCAATTAAATAATCGTCTTCAATCAATAATAGCTTCATGATTCTTCGCTTTAAAAGTGAGCCATGTAAGTTTGCTGTAAGGTTCGCCCCTTATCGTATTCGTATCAGATGAAAAAACGAAGGAGTACTCTTTATGCAAACCCTCATAGAACCCCAGTCCGAGAAATTCCCACTTCAGATTATCAATAAAATGATCTCAGAGCGTATTGTTGGCCAACAGCGTCTTATCGAAAACATTCTGATTTGCCTGCTATCAGATGGACACATGTTGATCGAGGGGATGCCCGGGCTTGCTAAAACCACCGCCGCAAAAGCTGTCGCGGAAAGTCTGGATGCAAAATTTGGACGGGTCCAATTTACTCCGGATCTATTGCCTTCGGATTTGACAGGCAGCGAGATTTACTTGCACGAGCGAAGTCTATTCTCATTCCGCCCAGGGCCTTTATTTAACAATATTCTGCTTGCCGATGAAATAAATCGGGCTCCGGCGAAAGTGCAATCGGCCCTGCTTGAGGCGATGGAAGAAAAACAAGTTTCGGTGGGAAACAATCTTCATAAATTACCCGAGATTTTCATGGTCATCGCGACCCAAAATCCGATCGAACAAGAAGGAACTTATCAACTTCCGGAAGCACAGATGGACCGCTTTTTAATGAAGGTTTATGTAGATTACCCGAATTCTCGAGATGAAATGACGATATTGAAACGAGCTGAAGCCAATCATTTTGAGAAAGCTCCGCTATCTTTGAAAACATCTAGCGAAGAAATTTTGGCGGCCCGACGTGCGGCTCAAGAAGTTTATTTAAGTGATGCCGTTCGTGAATACATGGTCGCTCTAGTGGCAGCAACACGAATGCCACAAAAATATGATGCTGATTTAAAACGATGGATCGAGCACGGGGCTTCGCCACGTGCGACGCTTTCTTTGTTGAAGGCTTCTAAAGCTTTAGCCTATTTGCGCGGTCACGATTATGTGACGCCTGAGCATGTTCAGATTGTGGCGCCTGAAATTTTGGGTCATCGGATTTATCCGTCTTATGAAAGCGAAGCGAATAACATCAGCCGAACGGATATTGTGAAACGCCTTATTCAACAGGTTGCGATTCCTTAGGGAGGATTTATGTTGTTGCCAGACTACAACGAACTCGTCGCTTTAGGACGACATGCAGATCCCGAAGGTTGGGGTTCAAGACGCAAAGTCATGTCGGAAATTCAAGGCGCCCATGTGTCGCTTTTTCAAGGGCGGGGGTTGGATTTTTCGGAATTTCGCGAGTACTCACCTGGCGATGATGTTCGTTCCATCGATTGGCGAGTCACAGCCCGCAAAGGCCGTCCCTACACAAAAATCTTTACCGAAGAACGAGAGCGTGCGGTTTACATCATCGTCGATTTAAACAGCTATATGCAGTTCGGCACAAGAAATACGTTCAAATCTGTTCAAGCTGCAAGAGCAGCAGCATTGCTAGCTTGGACGTCCCATCACCTGAATGATAAAACGGGAGCTCTTTTATTTGGACAGTGCTCTGAAGGAATTAAATTTCTTCCAGCGCGTCGATCAAGAAAATCTATTTGGGAAATGTTGCGATCATTGTGTCAGCCAGAAGATATTCACAGACGAGTTTCATTAAGTGAAGCGCTGGAAATCGCGGATAGATATCTTCCCATCGGAGCCAGTATTTTTGTCATCAGTGATTTCGTGGATCTGGGAGGTCATTTTGAAAAGAACATGGGATTGCTATCGCGCAGACGAGAGGTTTCGCTGGTCAAAGTGAATGACCCCGCCGACATGCACATGCCCGACGCGGGACGCATCCAGCTTTCAGATCATCAAGGACATAAGATGGAGGTTAACACCTCCGACCGTCGTGGATTGGAGTTGTACCAACAATTATGGCAACAGAGTGAGATGTTATTGGAAGATGTTGCCAAAAAATTTCGCCTTAAAACTTTGAGGATTAAAACAGATGGAAATGTTGCAGAAGATTTATCGCGGGAATTTCGTCAGTTGAAAAGGAATTCAAGATGAAAAGCGCATTAGGCTTACATGACATTCAAGGATTGGATTCTATCAGTTGGTGGCCACTGGCTCCAGGCTGGTGGATTTTGTTCGGGGTCATTATTGCTTTAGTGTTAGCGATGTCGGTCGTTCGTATTTTCAGAGCTCGCACAAAACGCCAGTGGCGTCACCAGGTTCTTAGTCAGCTCAGTCTGATGGCAGAGGGGCTTGGCAATGGTGATCTTCAGACCCAAGCTCGGGAACTTTCTGAACTTATGCGCCGCATGGCTATCTATCGCTTTTCCCGGGCCGAGTGCGCGCATTTGTTAGGGGATGCATGGCTAACTTGGCTTTCTGAAAAAGATCCCAAAAATATTGATTGGAAAAAGTTTTCGTTGGTGATGAGTGAGGTTCCATACATGGGACCTGAATCTGTCGACAAAAAAGTCGAGCTAGAGAATTTACGAGAAGCCATCGATGCGGCGAAAGGCTGGGTAAAATCATGCTAAACTTTCAATGGCCATGGCTTATTATTTTGCTACCAGTGCCTTTTCTGATTCGCTATATGTGGCCGGTCAAAAAGAGCGAAGCTCCGGCAGCTCCTGAAGTTTATTTTCCTCATTTGGAAACAGTTCAAAATACTTTTGGTAAGTTGTCGCGATCTAGTCAGACTCCTCGGAAATTTTGGTTTTGGATTTTATTTGGGATTTGGACTTTTTCGGTGCTTGCTCTGATGGGACCACAGAAGGTGGATAAGCTTTCGTCTATGCCGGGCGAAGGGCATGATCTTATGCTGGCTGTGGATCTTTCAGGCTCTATGCAATCGTTGGATTTTTCATCCTCTACAGAACAAGTCAGTCGCATTGATGGCGCTAAGAAAGTCGTAAAAGATTTTCTTAGTAAGCGCGTTGGGGATCGTGTGGGATTGATTTTGTTTGGTGGACAAGCCTATATGCAGGCACCGTTGACGTTAGATAGAGCCGCGGTTTCTAGAATGTTAGACAATGCTTTGCCCGGAATGGCAGGGGATGCCACTGCGATTGGCGATGCCATCGGTCTTGCCGTTAAAAATTTGCGCACACGTCCCGAAGCTTCTCGGGCGATTATTCTGCTAACAGATGGAGAAGACAACTCGAGTACATTGCCTCCTCTGCAAGCGGCGGAATTGGCAAAGCAATATGGAATAAAAATATATACCATCGTGATTGGTAAAGATGGACCGGTGCCATTTCCAGATGATCGTGGAGGATACGTCATGGTGGAATCTCACGTCGATACCACTTTGACCCGTGAAATTGCCGAAAAAACCGGAGGCCAATTTTACCGCGCCACAGATCCCGACATGTTGGCGAAGATTTACGATCAGATCGACTCGCTACAACGAAGTAAATCGGAACCATCTTTGGTTTTAGTGCGACAACCCTTGTTTCAATATCCTCTGGGAGTGGCTTTACTGTTGATCGTAATTTTCGGAGTCACCGCCGGCCTGAAAGGAGAGTCTTATGACTCAGTCCGGATTTAATTTTGAACATGTACAATGGCTTTGGGCTTTGGCTCTTGTTCCTTTGATATCTTTACTGTGGACCTATCGCAGTTCAAAAATAGGCAAGTGGGTGGGGCTTGAGCGTTTCGCCGATAAACATTTGCTTCCATTTCTTTTGCAGAATTCCCTCCGGGTCACATCTTCCTCCCGCAAAATGATTGCTGTGTGGTCCACCCTGTGGGGACTGGCCGTGTTAGCTTTGGCCGGTCCCCGCTGGGACTTCAGAGAAGTGCCAAGCTATAAAATGAACAAAAACTTGGTGATTCTATTAGATCTTTCCGATTCGATGAATGCGACAGATATTCAACCCTCTCGCTTGATACGCGCCAGGGAAAAAATCGAAGATATTTTAAATGAAAATCCTGATGTGAATATTGGTTTGATCGGGTTTGCCGCTGATGCTCATGTTATTACTCCTATTACAGAAGATAAAAACGCCATTCGTTATGTCTCAGGGGCCTTACAGACTGACATCGTGGCTGTCCAAGGAAGTCGTCTGTCGCCCGCGTTGAATTTGGCTGGCCAACTGCTGAGCGCTGCGAATGGAAAAGATAAAGCCATTCTGATCTTAAGTGATGGAGGATTTGAAGATCCATCTGCGACGGCATTGGCAAAAGATCTTGCTGCAAAAAACATTCGTGTGAGTGCTGTTGGTTTTGGAACCTTGCAGGGAGCTCCCGTTCCTACATCGAAAGGGGGCTTTGCCAAAAACGACAATGGTCCTGTGATTTCTAAATTGCAGCAAGGCTTGTTGGAACAAATCACGGCCTCAGGAAATGGCCGCTATTTTACAGCGCAAGAGGATGTCCGAGGTAACCAATTATTTAAAGAGGTGCTCAATGATAACGGCCCGCAGGCTTCGGGCAGGATCACAAAGGACTGGGAACCGCGCTATTATATTTTCTTGATTCCACTTCTTTTGTTCATGATTCCACTATTTAGATCTGCTTCGCGAGCAAGTCGAACGATGACAAATATTTTGCCTCTTGTTTTGTTGCTATTTATAGCTGTTCCGCAAGCCAAGGCTGGGGCTAACGGCTTATTTAAAAACTCTGAGATCGCAGGTAAAGAAGCTTTAGAGCATCAGGATTATGAGACAGCCGCGAAGAGCTTTCAAGATCCCTATCGTCGTGGCGTTGCACAGTTCCGTGCCGGTAAATTGCAAGACGCCGAAAAATCGTTTCGTCAGGCACAGCGTCCAGAAGTTGCTTTGTCGGCGAAATATAATTTAGGCAATACTTTGGCTGAAGAAGGTAAATATCAACAAGCGATTGATGCCTATAACGAAGTTTTGAAAACGAAACCTCAAGATCAACCCACTAAGGACAATCTTAAAATTGTTCAAGATCTATTGAAGAAACAACAACAGCAACAACAACAGCAGTCGCAACAGTCATCTTCGCAGTCGAAATCACAATCAGAGTCGCAGTCGCAGTCTAAATCACAGGCTCAGTCTCAACCGCAGCAAGGACAGTCGCAACAGCAAAGCTCTGGACAGCAGAACTCATCGCCACAAAAGGATGCGCAAAAAAATCAGAACCAAAATCAAAACCAGGCCGAGAATCATCAGGCGGGACAGAAATCTGAGAACGCTCAGAATAAGAAAGACAATCGGGTCGCTGGGAATCAGCAGCAACAAGAAGGTAAAGCTCAATCAAAAGAGGAACAACAGAATCAACAACAGCAAGAACTAGGGCAACAAAAAAAGCCCGAACAATCGCAAGAAAAAGAGCAAGGTCAAGAAGGGTCGAAACCGGAATCCTCGGTGCAAGCTAGGTACGGAGTGGATCAGCAAAAAGAAGCTAAGCGCAGTCAGAAAGATATCGATGCCGATCAGTGGCTGAATCGAATCTCCAATGATCCGCACAGCTTTTTAAAAAATCAGTTCATGATTGAATCAAGTCGTGCTCAGACAAGAAACGGAGATCAGCCATGGTAAAAGCAAAATACATATTACTTATAATGAGTGTCATTCCCGCAATTAGTTTTGCACAAAGTTTTTCCGTTAATGTTGATCGAGATAAAGTGGGACTGGGCGAGCCCTTGAATGCTAATTTTGTTTTAACCGATACGAGTGCGTCGAGCAGCCCTGATTTTTCGGCATTGAATCAGAATTTTCAAATTATTGGTCAGCAGCAGTCCTCGAATATCCAAATCATTAATGGCAATACATCATCGAGCACCAGTTGGAATCTCACGTTAGTGCCAAGATCAACTGGGGCTGTGGATGTGCCATCAGTGACAATCCAAACCAAATCGGGCGTTTTAAAAACAGAACCGGTGCATGTCACAATTCAAGATCGCCCCGTTGGTACGACGACCTCGCAGGCAAATGCTCAGGTCGGTACGATGAGTGTTCAGACAGCCGATATAAATCCTTACAAGGGCCAACGAATTCTCGTCAACTTTCAGTTGGCGGGAGCCCGTTCTTTACGAAATATTCAGCTAGGTGATTTTAGCGTGAAGGATGCTATCGTTGAACGTCATGGCGAACCTCGCGTTGTCAATAAGACCATCAATGGTCGCTCTCAACAGGTGGTTGAGGTCTCGTACCTTGTGACACCGCTGAAGGACGGCGAGATGACTCTTCCATCTCTTGTGGTTAGGGCTGAAGCTCCTTCACGTCGTAATAAAAATCAAGCAGTTGACCAGGACAATCCATTCGCTCAGATGGAGCAAATGATGGATAACTTTGCGAATGACGATTTCTTTGGCGGGTTTGCTTCCATGCAACCGGTGCTTATTAGCAGTCGTCCTTTGACTTTAAAGGTGCGCCCGGCTGTTCAAGGTATGGATCCTTGGTTGCCAACTTCAGATCTGAAGTTATCGGAAACTTGGAGTGGACAGGCAAAAGTAGGGGAGCCTCTGACTCGAGTGATTACTACTGAGGTCGCAGATCTGTCATCTACTCAGTTGCCTAGTTTTTCTGAGCAGATGAAATCGGTTGAAGATTATAAAGTATATGCAGATCATCCAGTGACTTCAGAAAAGTCTTTCCCAGGTGGAGTCGCGAGCATTAAGAAAGAAACTTTAACTATTATTCCACAAGCCTCTGGTTCTTTGCGTTTTCCTGCGCTTAAGTTGGAATGGTGGGATACGAAAAATCATGTACGCAGAATCGCCACTTTGCCCGAACGAACAGTTCAAGTTGCACCAGGAATAGGTGGTGGTGTGGCGCTAAATCAAAATCATGTAGCGCAAAAAAATCTTGTGAACACTGCAACCGAAAATCATACAGCTCCGGTATCATCACCCATGGCGCCGACCTTTGCTGGATCTCGATGGAACACATTGTTTATGATTGGTGCGGGTTTGCTTTTGTTGGCCCTAAGCTTAGCGATAGTATATTTCATTCGAAGAAAACAAAAAACGCCGCAGACCCGAGAGGTTAAAGTCGAGAGAAAATCCGTTGATGTACGGCAATTGAAACAGGCTCAATCATGTCGAGAGGTTTTGATCTTCTTGCAAAGTTATGCAGAAGCTCAGTGGGGTTTAGAGCGCCAAGCGCCATTAAGTCGAATATTCTCGAGAGCGGCAGATTTCCGAAAAGATTTTGATAAAGATTTAGCGACCAATATCACCCGCCGAATTGAAGGGGAGCTTTACGCAGGCCAAAGAGCGGATCTTGAAATGATAAAAAAAGATGTCGAGAAGTTAATAATGTCGAAACATCAAAGGCAGGCAACTCAAAAAGCTCCCAAGGAGTCACTGCCTGAATTGAATCCTGAATAGACCAACATCTTTGATTTAGTGTGTATCGGCTAGAGATGATGATGATAAGCTTGCTCCCAGGTCTTCTATGGACTTGATCAGATCTGGGCCGATTTGCGGGCCCAACTTGTCATAGACATCTCGACTTTCCTTGATCAGAGCGTTACGTTCTTTTTCAGTTGGCTTAGTAACAGTGTAACCAGAGTTAATTAGCCATTGTCGCGCGTTCTGATCAAGCTCTATAGATGCTTCCCGTTCAAGAAGGGCAAGACGTTGAGCTTCTTCCTTTAAAAGAGTTTGAAGATCTTTGGGAAGTGATTGAAAGAATTTTTCATTTACGACTATGCTAGTTAAAAATAGGCTATGGTTTGTTTCCCAGACATAGTCCATTTTCCCCCGCAAGATTCCAACTTTGTTATAGACACGGGTAAAGTGACTTAGATGATCTTCTGTAATGTCGATGTCGTTGTTCTTAAAGAAATCCAACTGAGAGAAATATTCAGGATGATCATTGGTCATCACAGGCCGCATCTTAAATGCAAGATCTGTATATAAATGTGTAAGCGCTGGATTTTGAGACAAAGTCTCGGAAGGGTCTGCCTTTGGACCATAAAACTGCATTCTTAATCCGACCAGATCCGAGGCTTTAGAAAGACGCTTATTCGATACGAAAACTCTGTATCCACCACTATAAGTAAAGGCTAAAGAGCGCACAACATGACCGGAGGCTTCAAGAAAATGACTTCTAATTCGGTCGCCGATCTCGCCGTCGAAAACCTTTGCCGCGTGTTCGTGAGATTTAAATAAGAATGGCAAGTCGAAAACTTGAAATTGAGGATCAAAAAGGGAAAGATGAGTAGAGCTAATCTGACTAATTTGCGCCTCATTAGTTCCGATCATTCTGATCGCGTCACGAAAGTTATTGCCATCTTTGATGAAAGAATTTTTTGGAAATACCAAATCTAGATGAAGTTGTCCGTGAGATCTCTCTTCCAGACGATGAGCAAACTCTTGGGCCTGTTGTATAAGATGGGGGCTCTCTGGAGTGTGGGCTACAAACCAGCTTGCCTTGTAGACTTTGGCTGTCTTTTCCTTTGTTTTGATAAGCACTGCTGTCGCGCCAAGACTTGCACCCAAGATCAATCCAAGAAATAGGCTACCCCTCTTCATGCAATTCTCCTAAAAAAGAAATACCGGATTACTTAATCTTAAGCTCACATTTGACGAACACAATAGGATGACACGATTTAGTGTTTCCCAAATTGCAGTTGTGGGAACGGAAGATCAGGAGAAATAATAGAGACAGGCAGGCTTGATTTTTTAATCTAGAGAGGAAATGGGAAAGAATTGAATCGAGATCTGATAGACGGACTTCTTTTTTCCCTTTTCTAAATCTACTGCAAATTTTCTTCGAAAAGTGCGAATCATCTTTCGCGCTTTTTCCAGATCCTCGGGATTCATTGCGATGGTCATAAAACTAAAGTCGCGTTGTGTGACATCGACTTTAAACAACTTATTTTTAGCAAGTTCCAGAGCGCTGTGATGGGCCTCTTGGACAACTTTGCTTGGAACATTGCTGTGACCTGCAGAGGCAACGGTGTGAGTTGGCCTCCATAGAACGTCTTTCCATTCGATGAAATTCACCGCGAGCATGATCTCAATTAGAGATTCAATCTCGGTATAGGACATACTTAATTTTTGAGAAATCGCTTTCATCTGATCTAATGGATTCGAGTTTAATTGGGCCATTGTTGCATAGTCATCAGTTTGAAGAAAACACATCAACGCGTAGGGCTTCCAGTCCGTAAGTTTAGAAGTTTGCTCGGCGGTAAATACTTTTCGATACGCCGATGGCTCCTCAAAGTCTTTCTCTGCTTCCAGTTGTAGCTTAAGCGAAATACCTTCGTCTGAGGAAACTTTGAGGGCCCGACAAAACTTCTCTAGATGCTTGCTGGTAAGATTTCTTTTTCCGGCAAGCAGTTCAGAGACTCGTCCCGGTGGCATTCCCATTTTTGCGGCTATGGATCTAAGTGAAATCCGGGGGTTGCGGTTTTTTTTTTCTTCAAGCAACTGCTTTAGACGGACATGAGTTTTCATGGTCGGCTTCTTAGCTTGTTTTTCGAATTGAAGTCATCGGAATTCGTAGTCAGTCTTTTTGCAAAATGTCCCAAACTACGATCGGAACACATGTGGAATATCTGGGCTGAGCTTTTAGTTGATATGAATCTTTGAGCAAGTCATAGATGTAAGTCTTCAGGGGAGTTTATGAAGATTCTAAACGGATTTCTGGTATTTCTTGTAGTTACGTTCAGTGGAATCTACGGCTGGTGTGGATACGAAATGGGGAACGGCGGTCATGCCATATCTTGCGCGTCGCAAACAAAGCTTTTGGATTTGTTTGAGGGCGCCAACTTGTACATTGCTTTTCCCGAGGTGATGGATCCTTTTGCACGAGCAAACGCCATCTTTGATGCCTGGAGCGGCATTGATCCAACAAGAATCGAGAAATGGAAGGCTGACCTTGTTGATTTAAAAAAGCACACGACATGGACCAAGAAAGGTGAGTATCTGATTCTTGTTGCAGATGAAGGGCCCACAGTTTTGCCAGTGGGATGCACGATTCGTCAGGCGGCGGTTCAAGCGCGAGACCCCATCACAGACATCTATGGTTATAACTTTGATTCTGAAATTTGGGCTCAGTTTGACAATGATTCAAGAACAGCGCTCTTAGTTCACGAGATTCTATATAAGGATCTTTTAAGTGTTCTTCCGTCAGCACAGTCGTATTTAATTCGTTCCTTCGTGCGATTTATTCTTTCAGCAAATCGGGTGGATGTTTCTTTGGGTCAGTATCTTCGGATTCTTAAAAATATCGGATATCCATTCTATGTTGCAGATGGATGGTATGTGGATCTGAGAAAGTCCTATATCACGAATAAGGACGCTCTTACGAAAGCCACAGTTTTTTATAAATGGGGTGATGAATGTGGTTGGTCATGGAGTGACAATCAAGATATGGGGATTGTTCAATTGTTCTCGAATTGCGATGATACTCCACCAGCGGTGTCACTCCAATTGAATCGCTATGAGCTGAAATTTAATGCGAGTTACATCGAGCTCAGTGAAGGTAAAATAAGTTATTTGAATTCAAATGAGCATGGGAATTTCAAAATCTTTAGTGATCACAATGTCATTTTGGGGTTGTATTCTCCGATGGTAAAATCATACTCGGCCGTTATTGGTCCCTCAGACATAAAAGTAGATATAACCCCGAGCACTTCAGATAGAGGATGTGGAGACGTTATGATGGGACCTTGGGGCTTTTTTGCAACCTGTGCCAATAAAAGCAGTCAAATGTCTCATGATAACTTGGAACTGATATTTAGATATTAGGAAGAGGAACTAAAAAAAAGCATATCCTATTCGCAAGTAAATCAAATCACTGGTGACATCTGTTGAGCTGCTTGGTTTTACATACTCGATAGAGATTGGAACATAACGTTTTAGTTTTGTACCGATATCTAATCCGATATCCAAGGCGTAAGCAGAGTCACCGTAGAAATTGGAAGTATCCACGGCGCTGGAGCTGGCGTTTGTGGCATAACGATAGTAATACCCGGCACCTAGCCAAGCTCGGTAGTTTTCAAACGTTGTTTGATATTTCAACATCAACTCGCCCGAGATAAAATCCAAGTTGGCGTTGCAACTTTGACTAGTCCTGCCGTTACAAGCGTAAAGACTTGAGTTTCCATTCAAACGAATTTGATCATAGCTAACGGCCGCGCGAAGTCCTAAAGTTGGAGTGAACAAATAATCGTAATAGCCATAAACGTTCAAGCTGATTCCGCTCATTTGTACAGTGTCTATTTCGCCAAAGCTGTCTTTTACTCGAGCATTCATGCGGCCATAGGACAAGCCTCCCATTATGCCGAAAGAATTTTTATCTGATCGCAAATAGTCAGAAGGCCTTAATGTAATAGGAGGCGGGGTGCTTGTCGGTCCCTCTAGTCGTAGACCTTCGATATCTTGAGAAGTTAGAACAGTATCTTTTTCTAATTTTGTCAGGGGCGTATCTAAAAATGCAGAACCCCAGATGATATTTAAAAGGGCTTTTTTGCCTTTCACCTTGCTAACTTCAAGAATGCCAATTTTATTTCCGTCATTGTCAGTTGAATAATATCGATCTCCAACCTCAGGGGCTGTTTCAAATTCCGCGATGGCACTTTTGCGGGAAGTTTTTGTAATTAACGGATTCGCCCAGGTGCTGCTGCAAGCCAGAAGAATGAGGGTATTAAAAAGGATTTTAAACATGGTTAACGTCCTACACATCTAATGGCATGATTGCCAGTGCGAGCACCCACACTGGTTGCGCCATAGTTGCTATCAAAGAACCATGCTTCAGACCGATCCGTAGAATAAATTGTGGCGGCCCATTCTCCAGAGCCCACGCCGCCGTCGGGCATGACGAAACGAATGCCATCGACCTCGGCTTGCTTATAGTCATAAATAGTTGGGAGGCGCCATGCGACCACTGGTGTTGAGGTTAGGCTTAAACCGGTTTTGCCAGCGATATCGATATTCGCGTCAGTCGATGAAAATCCTGTTCCTTCATAGCACGCACTGATAGCACTTCCAGCTGTGTTTTGATAAGTGCTGTTGTTGCATACGTTAGATGGGTCTGTATCCGCATAAGTATTTCCGGCGATAGAGTGGCTGCCGGCTCCTTTGCACCAGTTCAAGGTGGTAGAAACCAGAGAGCTCCAAAGAAGACCTGTGCGTGTATCTAGCCAGACCTCGCGGCCTTTACTTGAACTCACGCTGCCAGTGCGAGTGACGAGTTTCCAAAGGGCTTGACCGGCATTGCCCTTGTCCGTTCCATCCCAACTCGCTGTCGATGCAAACACCGCGACGCAATCGGCGATGCGGGCATCTATTGTTGTTTGAGTTGTGCCACATGTTGAAATGCCCCACGTCGAGCGATCCACTTTAGAAACATTTCCCCCTGTGAATCCGTCGTCATCGACGTTGATGGTTGGAATGGCTCTATAATTAGTGGGTAACGTGTTTGTACCTGAGTACGTCGTAGTTTCATCAGAAAGAGTGATTTGAGTTGTGCCGTAAGTTCTGCTCATGGATGAACCTAGAAACTCATTTCCTTTTTGTGTGCCAAGAAGTCCAAAAAGCGTGACACCTTGTTTGATGTTTTTCGCAATGAATGCGGTGTCACTCATGGTTGCCGATGTTGTGCCGTCATACCATCCTTGAGGAATGGTGGCTGTCAGACTTCCATTGGCACCATTAACAGCAGCACCTAATGTGGATCTGCCTCCGTAGGCCGATGTATAGACGTATCGTGCTGATGAAGTGAAACAGTTGGTCGAATTTAAAGAGTTATCCGAGCAAGCAATATATTGTGGAGGAACTGCCACCGAACTTGATGTCATTGTAGAACTTTGATCGTCCTTACAACCCACAAGAGATGTCGCTAATGCAAAGATATAAAGTGGTATTTTGCAGTTGTTCATGAAGATCCCCCTCGTTGCGATTGCATTTGAAATCTTGTCGGGAGCACAAAATATTTTCTTAAGTCGAAATGAGACTGTGCCAACGATGTTGACGCATAAACAAAAAAATGTGATCCCATTTTCTATTGCGCGGGAACACTGTTGCATCTGATTGACCGTCTATGATGATTGGAATCAAATCATTAAGGGGAGTCAGCAAACAAGCTGTTTATTTCGTCGTTTCAGATATGTTCTATGAAGATATCACGATATTTTCAGCTTTGGATGATTATACAAAGGCGAATACCATGTACCTTCCGACAATTGAAAGTTGGCACATAGGACATCTACCTCTGAATAAGTTAGAGTGTATATATGTTGTGAACTTCAAAGATTAAGAGTTTTTAGCCCGTGACTTGGGGAGTTCTCTAAGAACCTCAGTCAGCCATGACAACTCCAGTTCGAAAGATCTAATACAAAAAGAGACCATTAACTTCCCTGCCACAACCATTGAGTCGGATTCAGCTTCAAACTCTGATAACGTCTTTCTTTCTCGCGAGAGTTCCGATTCAAGAAAACGACGACGAGCTTCAATGATCTCTCGTGTTGTCGTTGCTGATAGATGTGTTGATAACGCCATCCACGTCACGAAAGGCGCTGGAGGTCGTTGAGTTGCCCATGCTCGGTCACTCAATGCTTCTTTCATCGCATCTTTACCTTTTGCATTGAGACGATATTTTTCGCGCTCGGGACCTAAAGGCTCTTCAGCGTCAGACGCTTCACCTATCATTTTTAGTTTGAGAAGTTTTTTGATTGAATAATAGACTTGTGGTCGAGATATAGGGGCCCAGTCTTTGGCATCCCTTCGCTCCAGTTCGGCGACGATCTTATAGCCGTGCATCGGCTCTTCAGCCAAAAGACTGATAACTGTAAGATCTGCCGCCGTCAGTTGTTCAGACTTTTTCATCGTAACGATTGCTTTCTTATTTTTGACCAATACCACCAGTTTTTCTTGTGTGCCTCAAGCTGCGGATTCTTTGCTTGCTCAATGGCCGCCCTGAACACGTCAATAACACAAGGATCGTGGCGTTTTTTGGTGATTCGACAAAGCTTATCGTACAGATCCGTGGAGTCCTTTCCTTTAAGAGCTTCGACAGACTCAATTCCAAGTAGTTTAAAGTCTTCGATTGCCGCAGGCCCTATAGAGCGCAAATCAGAGAGTTTGCGCGGAGCTAATGGTTTTTCTTGATCAGGTGCAATTTTTTTATTTGTGGTTGGCATCTAGTCTAAATTAGACTAGTTTTACTTTGAACGCAACACTTTTCACGGAGAATGTATGAAATACGGATATACGATATTATATGTGGATGATGTTCCTAAAACGGTTTCGTTTTACGAAAATGCTTTTGGTTTAAAGAAACTCTTTGTTCATGAGTCCAATGCTTACGCCGAAATGGAGACTGGAACTACGCGCTTGGCATTCACAGCAAAGTCACTAGCTCAAGAGAACGGACTTGATTTTGGACAACTAGGAAAACTCTCGTCGCCGCCGCCCTTTGAACTTGCACTCGTTTCTGAGGATGTCGACTCTTCTTTCGAAATGGCCATCGCCCATGGTGCCGCTGAGTTGAAAAAGCCAGTACAAAAACCATGGGGACAGCGAGTAGGCTACGTGCGGGACTGCAATGGATTCCTCGTCGAGATTTGCTCTCCACTCGAATAGCTGAAAAAAGACCCTCTAAATACACGTTGACTAAAAAAGAACTGACAAAAATCGAGAACATCTGCTCTCGATTTTTATTTGAGCAGCTCGTTATGAAGCGGGATGAAGAAGCTTCGAGACTAGCGAAAATTGAGTCGGAAAGAACGAAGTGTTTCTAATCCACGATGAAAAGCTTGGCACCCGACTGAGTGGACGAGCGATGAGGTTCCGCATCGGAGGCTACCTGATAGCTCATTCCCGGACTCATCGTAAAGCTTCGACCGTCTTTCAGTTCGGTTACAAGCTCTCCCTCGAGAACAAGTAACACGTGGCCGCGTGAGCACCAATGATCTGCAATATAGCCTGGAGTGTATTCGACCATGCGCACTCGAATATTACCTATTTCCAGAGTTCTCCAAAGAGCCTTTCCCTTTTCACCACGATGTTCGGTTGAAGGAATTTTGCTCCAGTCAGTTGTCATAAAGGGAACATTTTGAATTGTCATAAAAACTCCAGGTGAGTTATTCAAATTCACTTTAGGCATGAAATCGTATCCCTGTCAGGACGGGGAGTACAACATAATGACTCAAAAAGTTCGACTGCCCCCGTTTAATGGTTGTTCCCAGTTAATGGTGGAATGCTAGGCGTTAGGACCTAAGAAAAAAGGGATCCAGTTAATTACACAATCTTCTTAAGATTTGGTTACGAAGCAAAATCTAAGAAAGCAGGTGTCATTAGTGGATCCCCAATGGAAATCTACGTCTAAATTCATTCTCTTGC
>NZ_DASVLT010000057.1:0-34549 GCF_036384735.1 Bdellovibrio sp.
AACTGTTGCAGAAGCGGGCTTTCGGATTTAGAAGCTTTAAAAACTACAGGCTTCGTCTGCTAAGTTTATGATTTTTGTGTGTTTTGGATAAAGTTCCACCATGAAGTGAGTAGAACCGTAGAACCGTAGAACCGTAGAACCTTTGATTTGGGGAAGTTTGGTGCGGGTGGAGGGACTTGAACCCCCACGGACGTGAATCCAAGAGATTTTGAGTCTCTCGTGGCTACCATTACACCACACCCGCGTAGAAGAAAGTTTTTACGGAAATTGAGGTCAAACCTCAAGCTCTTTTTTTAAATGCAGCGCATTTTATAACGAAATGCTCACTAATTAAGCTGCTGCATTGTTTTCTCGATCCAATCCAGCTGTGCCTGAACACTCACGAATAAAGAGATTCCATGGCAAAGGCGAGGGGATTGATTCCAAGCCGCATTGTTATCCGCGACCATGGAGGTTACACCAATCAAAGTCAGGCCTCCATTTTTATCCTTCGCATACAAAGGACCACCGGAGTCGCCGTTGCAAACACCGTTTTGACTTTGCTCTGTCACAAGGACTTTCTCGAAGGAATAGCTTTGGCCCGAGCGCTTCATATAGAAACTATGTGAAAGACGTTTGGGGGCGGCAGTTGTAAACCGTAATGTGCCAGAGGAGTCCTTATCATCTTCATCTGTTTTGCCATAGCCGCTATAGATAAGCTCTTCAGCTTTTGTAGGGTCATAGCTTTTTGACGGCAGGGCACGTACTTTATATTGCGAAGGAACGCTTCCAGAAAATTTCAAGATCGCCAAATCATACTGGGCATTGCTTGGCGTATTCTCGTCGTAAACGTAAGAGTCGTTAATAATCTTGTCTGTAACCGTGCGAATCGTTCTGGTTTTAGCTTTTGCTGCACAATCGAGATTATTTGTGAAAGCAATCAAGGTTTTGTCCCATGAATAACGTGACGTACAGTGAGCTGCCGTTAAAACCTTGTCATTATCAATCAATGTCCCGGTGCAAAGCTCGGCATCGTCTCCAGAAATATGGATCACCATCACGGTGCTTTCAGAGAGTGGATTTCCAATGGAGAGAGTCTGACCATTAATAATGCCGTAAGACTGCCCGGCGATTTCACAGTTTTGAACTTCAACGGAAGCATCAGATGAGCTCCCTCCGCTACAACCCACAAGAGATAAAGACAAAGACAAGGCAACAACGTACGTGCCAGCAAATAAGGACGTCTTCATGGATTCTCCATATATAGAAATCAAAATGAAGTTTGGTTTTACCAAATTTGAATATGGCTTGGGGCGAAATGACTCCAGTTTGAAAGGTTTTCAGAAAGCGTTCTGAGTGTTGTCACTCTTTTATGCTGGGGCACGAAACGAGTTCTCGGCACCTTTTGCCCAGAATTGGCAAATATCAATAACTTAGACACCGTGGACGAAACGCGGCCAAGTTGGCATCGGCCTTGCTCTAGCGGTTCCTCGACTTAAAAGGTTTTAGTTAATCACTACCACAGGAGACTTTATGAAAAAGTATTTCTATATCCTCGCGGCTTTGAGCATGGCGCCGACTTTCGCCCTTGCACAAAGTATCGAGAACGATGTTGATGCAGAATTGGACCAGATGTATTCGGGCCAAAAGGCTGCTGCAGCCAACACTCAAACTGCGAACGTCAATGCTATGCAAGCAGCACAAGGCGCTCAGCAGGCCCCTCAACAAGCTCAGCCGCTTAATTTGAATGGTAGCCAGCCTATTTATATTTTGAATCAGGCTCCTTCAACTGCTTCAGCTCAGGTTCAACAGCAATCTCAGGTTCAAAAACAACCTACGACTGTTATTGAGGCGACTCCATTGACTGAGTCTCGTGCGGAACAAATCCGTAAGAGCCGTCAGGACGCTGAAGTTCAAACTGAACAAAGAATCGTTGAAAAGCTCGAGCAGTCTCGTATGGAAGATGAAAAGAAAAGAGCTAACGTATTGTTCGGTGATAAATTCAATCAATTAAATAATCAACAAGAGCAACAACCTGTACAAGTTCAACAAGTACAGCAAGTTCAAGCTCCTGTTCAGCAAGTTCCTGTACAACAAGTACAAGAACCAAAAGAAAACACTCGCGACATTATTCGTGAAGAGCTAGCAGCGGCTAGAAAAGACGAAGAAGCGGCTGCGCAAGCTCCGATTGAAAACAAATACGTTTCAATCATGGCCGGTGTTGCTGATTTGCCAGATGTTCGTAACGTAAAAGGTAATTACTCTTTGGGTGTGTCTTTCGGTAACAAGTATGACAACTTCATCGTTGAAGGTACATTCTTGTACTCGAACTACACAGTTGACCAAGGTGGCGGTTACGTAAGTAATTATTCTTACTTGAGCCCTTACGGTGGAACTGTTTACATTCCAAACAACGTGGATGTGAATCAGTATTCAGGTCAAATCGCTGCTAAACTTCAGTTGTTCTCTGGTATTATCAGACCTGTTGTTGGTGCTTTGGCTTCTTACTCTTACAGAACGTTTGCGTGGTCTAACAACAACTCTGGTTATGCATACAACAATGATTCAACTGCGAATTCTAGCGCGATTGACCTTGGTGCTCTTGCCGGTGTGGACCTTGAGTTGAGCCCTAAGTACGCTTTGGGTCTAGACTTCCGTTATATGTGGAATATGTCGAGCCGTGTTGATTCATCATCTAACACATGGATGAATACACCAGCTTACGGTACTCCGATTGAGAAACTTCAATACTACGTCATGTCAGTATCAGGTCGTTTCTACTTCTAATTTGTTCGAAAAGTTAAAGTCTGTGGTGACACGATACCTGCCAGAAATGGCGGGTATTGTGCTTTGTCATTTCAGCCGCTGGACTTCGCGGATTCTTTCGGCGAAGATCAATCCATGCACCTTCTATTCGCTCTTCTTTTTTCTTCCCAGGTTCAAGCTGCCACAATGGTGACAGAGACGGTCGGTCAAGTTGCTGACTATGTGACCACCAGTCGGGAAGTGCAAATCTCGACAGCTATTGAAAGAATTTTGTTTCCAGGCAAAGGGGTTCCTACGTCGATTGAAGTTTTGCCAGATCAAGCGGGATTTCGCACGGCTGTCGCATCTGTGTTGCTTGAAACAGTTGTCGCGACCGAAGCAGAAAGCTTCAGTGTTGCCAAGGTCAACGACCGCGATGTTCAAGAAGCCGTGGGAAAAGTTGAGAAGGCTGTTGCGGGAAAACCTTATTGGTCTCAATTGGAGGTTTCGCCGGTAGAGTTGAAGCGTTTTACGACTCGTAAATTCGTATCTAAAAATTTCCTGAAATTTAAAACGAGCAGTATGACCGGCATTATCACAGATCATGAGGCTGAAGCCTATTATGAGAAAAATCGTGTGAAGTTCGGTAACATGGCTTTCGAGTCATTCAAAGAAAACATCAAGGCCTTCTTGGCTCAACAGCAGTTGGAAGAGCGTCTGCGTTCTTGGTTTGAAGTAATTAAACGCAAATACAAGGTTCGTAATTTTATCTCGGGTTAGTTATGGAAATCGAAACTCTGTTAAGTCCTCACAAGTCTGCAATGCGTGCCTTGGTGGAGGCCATCATTGCCGAACAAGGGCTGCATGCGGGCTTTTACTGGCCAAAGGACTTATTGGGTGCAGAGATGGCAACGGCAGAAGCAGTTGGTGTTTTTGAGGACGGCCAGCTTGCGGGTTTTGTCCTTTATCGAGAACTTCCAACCGCGTGGGAGATTTCTTTGGTCGCCACTCATCCTCAATTTCGTCGTCGGAGGTTGATGGAGGCCTTGCTGAAGCATCTGATCGCCGCAAAGGGTCAGGAGAAGGAATTGTGGTTGGAAGTTCACATTGAAAATGTGGCGGCACAAAAACTCTATGAAAAACTCGGGTTTAGGCTCAGTGGGCGCAGACCGAGATATTATAAAGATGGGGCAACGGCGCTCCTGTACTCATGTCCTTAGGGGCGAGATAAGTCCTTGCACAGATTCGATTTTTTTGCTACTTTAGGTTCGTTCGATGGGCCCTATAGGCCCATTTTTTTTTGCCACCGATTCCCTTCAGTGGGATTTCTCGGAACGGGCCGTACAGCCAGATACGTTTTTCGTAAGCGTTTGAGCCGTACGTTGCTGCAGGTATCTTTGATTTCTTTGAGATACTTTCTAGCAGGAATCACTTCACAGCAAGCTGAAACCACCCGTCTCAGGGAGACGTGGGCTATTGTTGTTAGTGAACTGTAAGGATAGTTGGAATGTCAGAGACTTCATCTTGGATGGAAAAAGTTGAAAAGTTAGCCAACGATGCGGCAACTCGCGAGGGGTGTTTCATTTACGATATCGAATTCGTTGGTGCTGGCAAGGGCAGAACTTTGCGTTTGTTCATCGATAAAGAAGAAGAAGGTGCGATCAGTCTTGATGATTGTTCAAACGTTTCTAAAGCGTTGAATCTTCTTTTAGACGTTGAGGATATTATTCCAGGTGGAGCTTATAACTTAGAAGTTTCCACGCCGGGCTTAGAGCGCCACTTGATAAAGCCATGGCACTTTAAAAAAGCCGTTGGCAAAAAAGTTTATTTGAAAACGACGAAGGCTCTTGAGAGCGCCGGCGTGACAGATAAAAAATGGAAGGCCGCGAAGACAGTGGAAGAGGTTATCGAATCTGCTGATGACGAAGGCGTTCGTTTTGTGGTCAATGACGTGGATTTCAAAATCCCGTACAACATGATCGATAAAGCGAAAGTATTGTTTGAGATTGTTAAAGGTCAGAAGAAATAAAGAAGACTCCGGCGTAGCGGGAGTCTAGCAAGCGCCTCGGCGGAGTCGGGGTTTGTAGATGATGGGGGAACCATGGCTGAAAATATGTTTTCAGATCTTTCCAGAGTGATTGAACAAGTTGGAAAAGACAAAGGTATCGATAAGCAGGTTGTTATCGATGCGATCACTCAAGGGATGCTTGTAGCAGCTCGTAAAAAATACGGTACTTACCGTGAAATCGAAGCCGCTTACAACGAAGAGACTGGCGAAGTTGAACTTTTCGAGTTCAAAGAAGTCGTTCCTCGTGAAAAATTCGTAGATGAGGAAGTTGAAATTCCTTACGACGAAGCTCAAAAATTGGATCCAAACGTTCAATTGGACGATTCTATTGGTATCAAGATGGAAGCCCAAGATTTGGGCCGTATCGCAGCTCAAACTGCGAAACAAATCATCATGCAAAAAGTGCGTGATGCTGAACGCAACATCATCTTCAATGAATTTGAAGAACGTAAAGGTGAGATCGCGTCTGGTATTGCTCGTCGCGTAGAAAAAGGTGCTATCGTTGTGGATTTGGGTCGTACTGAAGCGTACATCCCACCACGTGAACAAATCCCTGGCGAACAATACAAGCCAGGCGATCGCATTCAAGGTTACTTGTCAGAGGTTCGCCAAACGACTCGTGGACCACAAATCATCATGTCTCGCGCTGATGAGCGTTACTTGATGAAACTTTTCGAAATGGAAGTTCCAGAGATCTATGACGGTGTTGTTGAGATCATGGCAGCGGCTCGTGAGCCAGGCCAACGCGCGAAAATCGCGGTTCGTTCTAAAGACAACTCTGTAGATCCAGTGGGTGCTTGCGTAGGTATGAAGGGTTCTCGTGTACAAAACATCGTACAAGAACTTCGTGGCGAGAAAATCGATATCGTTCCTTGGGACGAAGATATCACTCGTTTCGCGTGCAACGCTTTGGCTCCGGCTGAAATCTCTCGCGTGTTTTTGGATGACAGCAACCGTGAGATGGAAATCGTTGTTCCAGATTCTCAATTGTCTTTGGCAATCGGTAAACGTGGTCAAAACGTTCGCTTGGCAGCTAAATTGACGACTTGGAAATTGGATATCATCTCTGAATCATCTGCTTCTTCACGTACTGCGGAATCAATCTTCAACTTGATGTTGATCCCAGGCATGAATGAGACAATGGCTCAAAACATCTTCCAATCTGGTTTCGGTTCATTCCAATCTGTGGCATCTGCAACAGTACAGGATATCATGACGATCCCTGGTTACGATGATCCAGATAAAGCAGAAAAACTTTTGAACGACGCGAAAGCTGTTGTGAAGAAGTATGAAGCTGAAGGTATTCCAGTGCCGACAGCTCCGTCTGCAGCAAGTAAACAATCAGGCAGTTCTGCGAAAGAACAGGCCGACGCTTTATTGAAGCAAGAGTTGCAAAAACTCAACTCTCAAGAAGCGGATGAAGAGTAGTCGGCGGAAGCCGGCAGAGCTGTCGCCCTGGCAGGTGATAGCTGAAACAGCGTTAGTGATTAAAAAAGTAATTACTCCGGCATTGTCGGAGTGCTAATAGCTACTCCGGTGAAGCCGGAGTGTAAGCAGGAGACTGAGTGAGTAATCCAAAAGTTTTTGAATTTGCCAAAGAAGTCGGGATGACCCCGCTAGCCCTCATGGATAAAATCCGCGAGTGGAATTTGCCTGTGAAATCTCACATGGCAGAACTAGAGCCAAGTGTTCTAGAGCAAATTAAAATTAAGCTCAGCGGCGGTGGCGCTCCCACTGAAGAAGCGAAGCCTAAGAAAGCAGCGACTAGAAAAGCTCCAGCTAAGAAAGCAGCTCCGGCAGTTGCTGCAGAAGCTGAGGCCACAGCGGCGACTCCAGCGAAGTCTCCTGTCATCCGTCGTAAAAAAGAAGAAGCGGCTCCGGTAGAGACGAAGGCGAAAGTCATCTCTAAACCAGAAGCTGAAGTGGAAGAAGCTGAAGAAACAGCGGCTCCTGCGAAAACAACACGTGTTGTAGTTAAGAAAACAGCAGCTCCTGCTCCAACGCAGGAAGAAGCTCCAGCAGCCCCAGAAGCGAAAGCTCCGGCGGCTAAGATGGAAGCGCCAGCTGTAGAAGCAAAAGTTGAAGCGCCAGTAGCGAAAAAAGTAGAAACACCTGCTCCAGCAGCAGCGGCTCCAACTCAAGGGGCGGAAGCGGCACCCGCACCGGTAGCTCCGGTGGCGGCTCCGCAAGCTCGTAAGAAAGAGGTTGTCGTGGGCACTAGCGGTGTTGCGAGTTCTTCAACTCCAGCAACAACTCCAAAAAGAAATATCATTGGACGTATGGATCTTTCCCGCGTTCAAACTCAAGCGCCACAGCGCCAACAAGGTGATCGCCCTCAAGGTGGATACACACCTCGTCCGGCGGGCCAAGGCGGTGGCTTCAATAGCGATCGTCCACAAGGTGGGGGCTTTACTCCACGTCCAGGCGGTTTCAACCGTCCTGCGGGTGGTGCACCAACTCGTAACATTCGTCCTGGTTTCGTAGCGCAAGCGGCTCCACCAGAACCAATGCCAGAGACAGGTGGTCACTTCCAAAATCGTGACTTTGATAAGCGTAAGCGCTTCGGAACTGCGGCTCCAGCGGCAGGTCCTGCTGGCTTCGGTGCTGGCCCAAGCGTGCGCGAGAAGGAAAAAGAAGAGGAAGTAAAGGACTTCAACGCGGTTGAATTCCGTAAACGTGAAATGGTCTTCCAGCCTAAAAAGAAAAAGGGCATGTTGGATCGTGAAGCGATGAAAACACAAATTACTACCGCAGCAGCGCACAAACGCGTTGTTAAAGTTAATAACACAATGAAGTTGTCTGATCTTGCGATGGAAATGGGCTTAAAAGCTCCACAACTCGTTAAAGTTTTGATGACGAACGGCGTGATGGCTAACATGAACACGGACCTTGACTTCGATACGATCGCTTTGATCGTTCCAGAGTTCGGTTGGGAAGCACAAAACGTCTTCAAAACTGCGGAAGAAGTTGCGCAAGAAACAGCGTTCGGTGATTTGGAGGCTGAAAAAGTCACTCGTCCACCAGTTGTAACAATCATGGGTCACGTCGACCACGGTAAGACATCGTTGCTAGATGCTATCCGTAAAGCTGACGTAGCTGCAGGCGAGGCCGGCGGTATCACTCAGCACATCGGTGCATACTCTGTAAAACTTGATGACGGTTCTTTGATTACGTTCCTAGATACTCCGGGCCATGAGGCTTTCACGGCTATGCGTACTCGCGGTGCGAATGCGACGGATATAGCGGTTATCGTAGTTGCGGCTGACGACGGTATGATGCCACAGACTCAAGAGTCTATTAATCATGCTAAGGCGGCAGGCGTACCTATCATCGTTGCTGTGAATAAAATGGATAAGCCAGGGGCGAATCCAGAGCGTATCAAGCAACAATTGACTGAACTTCAAATCGTTCCAGAAGAATGGGGCGGTAACACGATCTTCGTGGAAGTTTCTGCATTGAAGAAAACAGGTTTGAAAGAGCTTCTTGAGCAAATCAAACTTGTTGCTGAGGTTGCAGAACTTAAAGCCAATCCAAAACGTTCGGGCACAGGTCTTGTGATCGAAGCGAAAATGGAAAAAGGCAAAGGCCCTGTTGCAACACTTCTAGTTAAAGACGGAACTGTTGAAGTAGGCCAATACATCGTTGCTGGTGTTATGAAAGGTCGCGTTCGTTCTTTGATGAACGATAAAGGCGAAAGAGTTCAATCTGTCGGTCCTGGACTTCCAGTGGAAGTTTTGGGTCTTGACGGTGTTCCAGCAGCGGGTGATCAGTTCGACATCGTTAAAGATGAAAGAACTGCTGAAGAAATGTCGACTCTTCGTAAAGAAAAAGCTGCTGCAATTGCGAATGCACCTGCGCAAAAACTTTCTTTGGATGAGATCTTCGCGAAAGTTAAAACGGGCGATGTGAAAGAGCTTGCGATCATCTTGAAAGCAGACGTTCACGGTTCGTTGGAAGCAATCAACGGCATGCTTGCTAAGATTTCCACTCCGGAAGTTAAAGCGCGTGTTATCCACGCGGCTGTTGGTGGTATCAACGAAAACGACGTGACTTTGGCGAACACTTCAAAAGGTATCGTTTTGGGCTTCAACGTACGTCCTGATTTGGGCGCGCAAGCTAAGGCGAAACAGTTGGGTGTCGACATCAGAACTTATTCAATTGTTTACGAATTGATCGATCAAATGAAAGCCGCGATGGCGGGTCTTCTTTCTCCAGATGTGGTGGAAGAAATTATGGGTCGCGCAGAAGTGCGTAACACATTCAACGTACCTAAAGTCGGCTTGATTGCTGGTTGCTTCGTTCTTGATGGTAAAGTTCAACGTAACAACTCGATTCGTTTGCTTCGTGAAAATAAAATCGTTTACGAAGGAAAGATTTCTTCTTTGAAACGCTTCAAAGATGACGCGAAAGAAGTGGCGGCAGGTTACGAATGCGGTATCGGTATCGAAAACTATAACGACGTTAAAGTGGGCGATATGATGGAAGCATACGTGAAAAAAGAAGTGGCTCGTGAACTTTCTGGCGGAGCTAACTAATGAAAAATATGGGTGATGGGCGCAGGGTCGCTCGTGTGGAAAAAGAGATTCAAGCTACCATCGCTCAGTTTTTGATTCGTGGTTTTAAAACGCCGTTGCCAGGTTTGGTGACGGTGGCCTCTGTAAGAATGCCGGCGGACCTTCGCGCGGCAAAAGTGTATGTCAGCATTTTAGGCTCTGATAAACAGCAGGAAGAAACGATTGAGCTTTTGCAAGAGCGTGCTTTTGAAATTCAAAACTTCATCGGCAAGGAATTGAAAATGCGTTATTGCCCTAAGTTGACTTTCTTTCCGGATCACACGACGGAGCAGGTTTTGAAAGTAGAGCGCATCCTTCAAGATCTTGAAACCGAAAGAAAACAAAAAAATCCTTCGGCGGAAGCCGGCGATACTGAAGCAGATCATTCTGAGTCTGACGACGAATAGTTGGAGTTTTTCTAAATGAGTTCCCAATTCAACGGTCTCTTGCTGGTTGATAAGCCATCAGGAATTTCTAGTCATGACGTTGTCTCTCGTTTGCGCCGTATTCTTGGCACTAAATCTGTAGGACATTCTGGTACTCTTGATCCCATGGCCTCGGGCTTGATGGCATGCTTAATCAACGAGGGTACAAAACTCAGCCAGTATATTTTAGAAGGCGACAAGGGCTATCGTGTGCGCATTCAATTTGGAATTCGTACGGATACTTTGGACGTTACGGGTGAGGTTCTAGAAACTAAACCTGTTACTTTGGATCAAGAATCTTTACTTCGTGAAGCCATGAATTTGTCTGGCGAGATGGAAGTGGAAGTTCCGATTTACTCGGCGATCAAAGTTCAAGGTAAGAAGCTTTACGAGTACGCTCGTCAAGACAAAGAAGTTGTGATTCCCAAAAAGGTTATGAATTTCTGGGATATCAAATTTTTAGGAATGGGAGCTGATTGGGCTGAATTCGACCTTCGTTGCTCGAAAGGGAGCTACATCCGCACATGGGTGGACCTTCTGGGGCAGGCTTTGGGTTGCGGGGCGACGATGAGCGGTTTGCGCAGAACCTATTCGGCTCCATATATTCTGGAACAGGCTCAAACCCTTGAGGATATCGAAGAGTGCGTTAAGAAGGGCGTGTTAAGTTCGGCTTTTGTGAAAATGGACCTGGCTTTGTCTCAAATCAAACGAATTCGAGTTAAAGGCCAAGATCAGGTGCTTTTGGGGAATGGACAGATCAGTCATGATCTACGGTCCCAGCTTATTTCGCTATTTAAGCCCGAGGAAGACCAATACGTTCAGGTTATAGCCCAGGATGGAGGGCAGCTTTTGGCCCTAGTGGGGCTTGAGCCAGGGCGGGGATTTGTCCTTCGCCGGGTCTTCAAATACTAGCCCGTATACTGATTCTGTCGAAGTAGGAAGGCCTTGACCGGCCTCGTTGGAACATATAGAACCTTAACTTCCTGCCGGGGTCGACAGCCATGACGATCGTAAGGCGGGGCAAACCGAAGCATTGTGTGACGGTGGATTTAAAGCTCGTAAGAGCAGGAAAACAGGAGACTTTAATGGCAGTCACTAAAGAACAAAAAGAGCAAATCGTTAAAAAATTCCAAACTAGCGGACTAGATACTGGTTCTGCAGAAGTGCAAATCGCGCTTTTGACTGCAAGAATCAATGATTTGACTGGTCACTTCTCAACTCACAAAAAAGATTTCCACGGTCGTCGTGGTCTTGTGACTTTGGTTAATCAACGTCGTAAGCTTTTGGATTATCTTCACCGTAAAGACGTTAAGTCTTATCAAGCAGTTCTTAAAGCTCTTGATATCCGTAAATAATCTGAGTGAAAGAAAGTTGAAGGGGCCGAGAAGCCCCTTCAATGTTTTTAGATCTAGTGCGTTGTCAGATTCGACTGGCCTCACACTAGTGATTGAAAAGAACGAATAAATAAAAAAGAATTAAACAAGAGAAACAATAAAAGATTCGAAGGGTAGACAGCCCTTCACATACGGCGAAGCACACAGGCTTAGCCAGAATTTCAAGGAGAAATAATGAAAACGACTGTTACAACTTCGGTAGGCGGGAAACAAATCACTATCGAAACAGGCCGTTTGGCAAAACAAGCAGATGGCGCTGCTTTGGTCACTTCTGGTAACAATATGGTTTTGGTTACAGCAGTTTCCTCAAAAAAAGCCTCTGAACTCGACTTCTTCCCTTTGACAGTGGAATACATCGAGAAGTTCTATGCGACTGGTAAAATTCCAGGTGGTTACTTCAAACGTGAAGGTAAACCAACAAACGACGCGATCTTGACTGCGCGTTTGATCGACCGTCCAATCCGCCCAGTATTTCCTGAAGGCTACCGTCACGAAACACAAGTTGTGGCGACTGTTCTTTCTGCGGATGGCGCATTCCCATTAGAGATCTTGGCGAGCTTGGGTGCATCCACAGCTCTTCACCTTTCTGATATTCCATTCAACGGTCCAACAGCTGCGGTTCAAGTAGGTCGCGTTGATGGTCAATTCGTTGCGAATCCAACTCCACAGCAAATGGAAAAATCCGACATGGATATCATTGTTGCGGGTACTCGCAATGGTTTGTTGATGGTTGAAGGTGAAACGAAATTCATTTCTGAGGCAGATGTTTTGGCTGCTTTGAAATTCGGTCATCAGTCCATGATGCCTCTTTTGAATGCGCAAGATGAATTGCGTGAAAAAATGGGTTCGAAAGCTAAACGTGCTTTCACAGCAGCGACTATCGATGCGGACTTCAGAACGAAGGCGGAAGCTTTCTTGAAGCCTCGTATTGCTGAAGCTCTTGCGATCAAAGTAAAACAAGATCGTTATGCGGCTGCAGCCTTGGCGGCCTCTGATGCAGAGAAAACTCTTCTTGCAGATATCGCTGACAAAGACTTGTTGAAACAACGTAAGAAAGAATTAAACACGATCGTTGAAGAACTTAAGTATCATGAAGCTCGCTTCATGATCTTGGATCGTGGCGTTCGTATCGACGGTCGTGACGTAAAAACTGTACGTCCTATCGCGAACGAAGTGGGCTTGTTGCCACGTGCGCACGGTTCAGGTTTGTTCACTCGTGGTGAAACGCAAGTTTTGGGTACTGTGACATTGGGTACTGGCGATGACGAACAAATGGTTGATGCTCTTTTGGGCACTCAAAAACGTAAGTTCATGCTTCACTACAACTTCCCTCCATATTCTGTAGGTGAAGTGGGTCGTTTCGGTGGTCAAGGTCGTCGTGAAATCGGTCACGGTAACTTGGCTGAACGTGCGTTGAAGCCAGTTCTTCCTGATCACGAAAAATTCCCATACACAATCCGCGTAGTTTCTGAAGTTTTGGAATCAAATGGTTCATCTTCAATGGGTACTGTGTGCTCTGGAACTATGGCACTTCTTGATGCCGGTGTTCCTTTGAAAGGCAACGTTGCCGGTGTGGCAATGGGCTTGATCAAAGAAGGCGATCGCGTGGCGGTTTTGACTGACATCTTGGGTGACGAAGATCACTTGGGTGACATGGACTTCAAAGTTGCTGGTACTCCATCGGGTATCACGGCTCTTCAAATGGATATCAAAATTGACTCTGTTTCTTTCGAAGTGATGGAACAAGCTTTGGCGCAAGCTAAAGACGGTCGTTCGCACATCTTGAACGAAATGGAAAAAGTGATGAGAACTCCTCGTGGTCAAATTTCTGAATTTGCACCTCGTATTGAGACTATCAAAATTAAACCAGATAAGATCCGCGAAGTGATCGGTTCTGGCGGTAAAGTGATCCGTGGTATCACGGAAGCAACAGGCGTTAAGATCGAGATCGAAGACGATGGTACTATCCACATTGCATCTGCTGACCCAGAAGCAACTAAGAAAGCTATCGCTATGATCAACGACATCATCGCTGAAGCTGAAGTTGGTAAAGTCTATAAAGGCCGCGTAGTGAAAATCGCTGAGTTCGGTGCTTTCGTAGAAATCTTGCCAAATACTCAAGGCTTGCTACACATCTCTGAGATCGCTAACGAGCGCGTTCGTGCCGTCACTGACGTTCTTAAAGAAGGCGAAATGATCGATGTGAAAGTTCTTGAAGTAGACCGTGCGGGTCGTATCAAGCTTTCTCGCAAGGCGCTTTTGAATCAGTAATGTCTATCAAGTTCAAAAAATCTGAACTTTCTAACGGGATCCGGGTGATGAGTGAATTTCATCCAGGGTCCCGTGCCGTTTCTATCGGCATGTGGGTTTTAACCGGCACTCGTGACGAGATTCCTGAAATTGCAGGGATGTCGCACTTGCTTGAACACTTGGTATTCAAGGGCACGAAAACTCGCAGCGCTTATCAAATTGCAAAATCTTTGGAAGCCTTGGGCGGTGATCTGAACGCATACACCACTCGTGAATACACTTGTTATCACGCTTTGGTGTTGAAGGATCATTGGGAAAAAGCTTTGGATGTTTTGTCAGATCTTGTTTCCAACATGCAGCTGACAGAAAAAGAATTCGGTCTTGAGAAGGGCGTGATCTTGCAAGAGATCGCCATGTCTGAAGACAACCACGAGGACGTGATCTATGATATTTTCTATGATCAAGTTTATGGTTCTCATCCTTTGGGTCGTCCTATTTTAGGGACACCAAAGTCTATCGCGTTGATGAAGCAATCCCAGGTGATGTCTTATTATAAAAAGAACTACACGGGCAGCAACATCATCATCAGTGCGGCGGGCTGCTTGCATCACGAAGACTTTATGGCCGGCGTACAAAAGCACTTGGGTAAAAAGCAGCAATGCAAACTGAGTGATACACGCAAGAAACCTCGTTGGTTGAAGCGTCGTCATGTCGTTGAAAAACAAGCAGAGCAAGTTCATATGTTGTTGGGACTTCCGACAGCGTCGTTTAAAGATAAATATCGCTTCGAAGCAGTGATCCTAAACACCTTGCTAGGTGGCGGGATGACCTCGAAGTTGTATCAAAGTGTACGCGAAAAGAAGGGTTTGGTTTATTCTATTTTTTCGAGCCTGAACACGAACATCGATTCTGGCATGTTGAATATCTATGCGGGAACCGAGGCGAAGAACGTGCGCAAGGTGGGAGATTTAATTTCCAAAGAATTTGCGAAACTTCGAAAAAATGGGGTTTCTAAAAATGACGTGGAGATGTTTAAGACTCAAGTCAAGGGCAGCATTTTGCTAGGATCGGACGATATTGAAAATCGTATGACCTCTTTGGCGGTGAATGAAATGGTATTTGGAGCATATCGCTCTGTGGAATCGGTCATCGAAGAGATCAACGAAGTGACTGTGGATTCTGTGAATCATTATCTATGCAATGAAATTGATCTCGGCCAAGCTTCTGGTGTTTTATTGGGACCTGGCGTGAATGACGTTAAAGACTGGTGGGGAGACTTAGAGCTATGAATAAAATCGCAGTAAAAATCAAAAAACTAGAAAATTTCCGTGGTGAGCTTCCTGCATATCAATCTGCTGGCGCCAGCGGCGTTGATGTTCGTGCACAATTGAGCGGCCCGGTGGTTTTGAATCCGGGGGAGCGTGCGATGATTCCAACGGGTTTGAGCTTTGAAATCCCATTAGGTTATGAAATTCAAGCGCGTCCGCGCAGTGGTTGGGCTGCGAAAAGTGGTCTGACTGTTTTGAACACTCCGGGAACTATCGATGCTGATTATCGTGGTGAAGTGAAGATCATCGTGATCAATCTTGGTAACGAGTCTGTGACGATCAACGATCAAGAGCGTTGTGCTCAATTGGTAATTGCACCGGTTTACCAAGCTCAGTTCGAAGTGGTTTCTGAACTTTCGGACACTGAGCGTGGTGCAGGCGGCTTTGGTTCTACAGGTCGCGCGTAATTGTTTGTTCGGCTTTGTTATATTGAGCTGTTAAGAACAAACAGAATAACGTCGTCACTGCAATTGGTGGACAGACGGTTCTTAAAATATTAGGCGTGTGATTTAAAGTATGCGCCAACACAAGCAAACATCCAGTATGGCCTGCGGTTAAAATCGTGGGCCATATTTTTGCCAAGCGTGTGTGTTTAGTTTTAGTCCAAAAGAAATAAACTGAGAAAACCATATAAAGAGTCATCACCGAACTGTAAACACCTTGCGTGATGGCGGCTTTCAGCGCGACCTCTGTTGGGTGGCCTTGGATATTTGAAAAGTAAGCCCATGTTCCCCAAAGCAAACCTGCGCCGGGAACTGAAATAATATTCGATTTATTGAGGAGTGTTTGCTTTTTCATGACACCTGCGGAAGTTGAAGTCTTTCACGAACTTCAGTCAAAGGGGTGGCGTAAAGAGATTCCCAATCCGTTGCAAATAATTGCTTCGCTTTGGTTCCCATTGTGTAACCCGTCGTAATACCATTCCAAATTTTAGTCAGATGTTGAGGGCGCGCGAGAGATGCCGTGAATAAACTACCTCCCGCAAGAATCGATGAAATTGGAGTTTCGAGTTGCGCCATCATAAATCCGTGAATGCTGATTTCGCCGACGCGAGATGTATCAAAGCCTGTAACAATGTGCCAGAAGTCGTGAGTTTCACGATTACGGGTCACGATGTAGTCGATATCGCGTTTAATCTCAGGAGCACGGTAATAGTTTGGATCTAAATTATTGTGTAACATGTGGTCGGCAAAGATGCGACCGAACGTTCCTTCGGGAAGTTTTTGTAGTGCGTGCAGATCAATTTCCTTTAGGCGTTTACGGCTTTTAATAACTTGCAAGCATTCAGGGTCTGAGGACAGTCTTGCCAGCATTCTTTCGTTCAAGCCCAAATTGTCGAGAGCATCTGACATTTCAAAAGCTTGAGTGATGTCTTCTGGATTGCGCGACATTCTGAAGATTGCAATAAACAATCTTAGGTAATGAGGAAGACGTACAAGCAATTTCATGGCTCGCTCCTTAGGCATTTCCAGAGGTTCTAACTAGAACCATGGATCTTTGGAATGCGAAAGAGCAACCTTTGTGCCGTTTTAATGCAGTTAAATGCAGGGAATATCACCAGAATCTTCGACAGAAGCCGACAATTGTCACTCCCTACGAAGTGAAGGTGTGAGCTCGAGCTGGGAACTTATAAGTGGGCAGCGTCGATACGGTTCCACAGCCACAAAATGAACACAATCGCAAAAAGGATTGTGACTAAGCGGAGGGCGCGGCGCTTTTCCATTTGGAAGTTTTCAGTGAGCCCCACAGCCATCAAAAGTGACGTGAATGCAAAACCCACCAGAGTGATAGGCGGAATTAATTCCGAGCCCGTTTGGAAAATAAAGAACGGGATATTCGCGAACAAAATTAAAGTGAAAATGCGGCGAAGTGAGCATGTGCGCTTTTCAAAAACTTGGAAGTAATAATAAATAAACAGAGCGCCGATCATCGCCGTGACCACGGCCACCATCGGAGACACAATCACGCCGCTCATGATGCGGAAAAAGTTTGGCGGGACAAGGCCTGTGATGACTCCCGAGATCATAGAGACAATCACCAAAGTCACGATCAACGTGGACCAACGCCAGTCAGGAATCGCTTTGATTTTATGAATTGGGTGGCGAAGGTAGTCGGCGATGTAGCGCACGACCTCTTTGACTGTTTGAACAGATTCAGGCTGTTGATTGGGTGTCACGTCTCGATAGTCGCTCATAGTATGATTGCAACACCAAGGGCTAACCCTGGCAAGAACAATAAAAATCTATCCTTCACGGAAATCTTGTTCGGCCAAAACTTGAGATCTTTCCAGAAGAAGACGGGCATTTGTAAGAGCTGTGTCTTCGCAAGCTCCTAAAACGCTCAATGACGGCAAGAAATATTTTGTTAATGAGACCTTGTGAAGAGCGTAAGTAAAGCGTGTTACCAGTGGCGCTTTCGCTGACGTCAGCAGTTCGACGTTGGCGAATGGAACCGGAAGGGCTTTCAGAGCCCCAGAGTGATGAGAGCGCGTACTGTCCGAGATCTCGGTCAGACTCATGATTGCAGGGGAATTGCGAGTTCTCAAAAGTTCCTCGAGCTCTCCAAAGGTCGGGGGGTCCACAAAGAGGTGAAACTTGCGGCCGAGCTTTTCTTGTTGTTCGATGAAGTCGAGGAAGCGTTTTTGACGATAGGGTGTTTTATTCCAGGGAAGACGTAAGTTAAAAACTTCGTATCCGTGTTCGGCCAAATAAGAAGTATATCCGTTCCAGTAAGCACTGAAGTAAAAGAAACTGCGTGGGCCTGTGACGAAAAGTAACGGCCATCTTGTGAGCAGGCAATTAGGGTGAAGTTCGCAGTGAAGTTCTTTGCGGGCCCTCTGGCGGTTTGAAAAAACGGCGAGGGCCATGGTGAAGACAAATAAAGAAAGAGCTAAAAGAAGGACATCCACTCACTCATTATAGAGAAGTGTTTAGGCGAAATGCAAAGTCAAACGAGTTCTGATCGGATGTCTTATTAACCATCGCTGTACGACCACTGACTTCAGCACCAACTGACAAGTTTCTATGAACTTGTGCAAAGATGCCTGTAGAGATCACAAGTTCTGGTGTGGACTCGTTCACATCGATATTGCGAGTAGGGTCCGAGAACTTCAAGAAACGTTCTGAAACTCCGGAGCTGATTGTATAGTGCCAAACATCTTTCAAAAGATTTGTATAACCGATTTTTGCTTCAAGCTCGCGAAGACCAAAGTCTTCAGCGCCGTTTGAGTTCGAACCGTAATTTCTGAAGATGCCTTCCGCATACCACTCTGGAGAGATCAAATCAGTGCCCACTGAAAGTTGAATGCCTGTGGCGTTACGACTGAAGTGTTGACCATTAGTGGAAATATTCGAAAAAGAATTCGCATAACCGATACCTGCATGCAAGCGAGGAGTATCGGTGTTGTTGTCCTGCTGGATTTTTTGTTTTTTTGAAGTGAGCTCGTTCAAAAGATCGTCGTAGCTGACCTCTTCGTAGTCTTTGTTAGAGCCATAAGAGGAACCCGCAGCCCAGACCATTGTAGGGGTTAAGAGGAACAAAAAACCTGCCAACGTAACTTTAATAGAATTTTTGTTTGTCATATATTCTTATCCTAGCAAGGCTTTGTCATTTTTCATAAATTGAACTTTCAATCTAGACCACTTGTTTGGCACACTGGTTCTATGTTTCCTTTCTTTCAAGCAAAACATAACTGCTATTGTGCCTTCTGCAAAAGTCCGCGCCGTATTTATCGAAAGAAAAATATTTCTTTCATGAATGTGCTCGCAAGTCTTATGGCTTCAATCGTCATCATGTTCGCTATCTGGAGAGAGTTTGATCCGCGTGCGATCATCGCCTTTGTTATCTGTTTAGCGATCTCAGAAACATTCGTACAAATTCGTTGGAGACTTGCTGTGGTCTGCCGCACATGCGGATTTGATCCCATTTTGTATGTAAAAAATCCTGAAGCTGCGGCCTCTAAAGTTCGTATGCAATTGGATTTGCGTAAAGAAGATCCCAAATATCTACTGGCAAAGCCTTTAAATTTACCTGCGATTTCTGCAAAAAAAGCGGAAGCTCTGCAAACCAAGGAAAAGGGACGTTTAGTGTCCCGCTCTATCTAAAAAGATCTCTTAAAAAATCTTTCTTACATGGCTTTCAAGCGGTCTGATATTGCCAGCGGTCATGGTTTGTGACACTTTAGAGCCATGAAAACACTGGTGATCGTTCCGACTTATAATGAAAAAGAAAATGTACAGACCATTGTGGCCGCTATTTTGGCGCAAAACTTGGGTGTTGATATCCTGGTTGTAGATGACAATTCTCCTGATGGAACGGGTTCCATTGTCCGTGAAATGCAAAAAAATATTCCTCAACTGCATCTTCTTTCTCGCCCTGGCAAGCAAGGTTTAGGCAAGGCTTATATTGCCGGCTTCCGTTGGGGGATGGATCATGGCTTTGAAGGATTGGTAGAGATGGATGCAGATTTTTCTCATCGTCCTGAAGACTTGGGTCCTTTGATCAAAACAATGCAGGCCAATGATTTCGCAGTGGGATCTCGCTATATCGATGGCGGTCGCACTGTGAACTGGGGAATCATGCGTAAGATTATTTCTCGCGGTGGCGGGATTTATTCTCGTTTGATTTTAGGTTTTCCATTGAACGATTGGACCGGTGGTTTCAATGCGTGGAAGAAAGAAGTTCTTCAAGGCATTGATTTGTCGACTGTGGAATCAAACGGCTACAGCTTCCAAATTGAGTTGAAATACAAAGCCTTAAAAAAAGGTTTCAAAGGGGCTGAATCTCCGATTGTGTTTGAAGACCGTCGTGTTGGGCAGAGCAAAATGTCTATGAAAATCGTGATTGAAGCGTTCTACCGCGTGTGGTTGATGCGCTTTAAATAGCCACTTCGGCGCTGCCGAAGTGCAGACAGGCATAGAGGGATTGATGCGTTCTTCCTTATTGGCATTTTTAATTTTGATGCTGATTCCTTTTGTCTCTTTTGCGCAGGCGCAAAAGGGAACGATTGTGGGCGAGGACGCTCAAGTTTATCGTGATCCTGATTTCGACGCTCCTGTGATAGCCACTTTGAAACCCGGTCAAGTCTTTGCGATTTCTAAAGGCAAAAAAGGCCCTTTCTATAAAATTCGTTTGAAGCGCGGCACGGTCGGTTGGATCGCTGATAGCGATATCCGTGCTGGAGTTTTGAAAGTCACAGAAACGACACAAGCTGAAGCCCAAGAAGAAAAGGAAAAGAAGGAGGCGGAAGAGTCTTTGAATCCATTCTTTGCTTCTCGTTATTGGGGACCCGTCGTTGAATATTTAAATTATACCGAAGATACTATGGGACAAGAGCGCTCCGCTGGTGTGATGTTTTATGGATTGAAATGGAGTGGCTTCAACACTCTGTTCAGTGGTGAAGTGTATACGGATGCAAATCTGCTTTTTTCAAGTGGAGCTCCTAGCTACTACAAAGATGCCACAGGCCAGAGTGCCGGCGGTTATATCATCAATGCGAATTTTCTTTTACAGACAGTGACGCCCCTGGGGACTTCGGCTCTTTGGTATTATGGATTTGGTCCGATGCTTCGCTATTCTCATTTCGATTTGCATCTGTATGACGGCACTCAGGTGAACGCATATTCAGCAGATGATATGGCTTTGGGAGTCGTCTTTGATGTTGGGGCTGCTTACCGAATCAGTCGCAAGTTTTCGGTACGCACCGATGCGAAATATTATTGGGAAAAGAATCGATATTTTGGTATCGGTCTTGGCGTCGGCTACGATTTTTAAAATCAGTTCTAATTTATAAGTAAAGATTATCATTGCTGGGCGCAGCATTGTGGGAACATTGGACTTTGCAATGGCTTACGGGCACAAGGTCCCCATGATGACTCGTTTTACATTGATCCTTTCGTTGTGCCTTTTGTCTGCCCATGCTTTTGCCGGTGATGTTCAAGCTGCTTTTGAAGCTTTGAAAAACACAAAAGTGAATTACAGCCCTGATGGAGCTGTTTGTGAACAGTTGGCTCGTCTTAAAGTTCGCGAAACTTATCCTGAAAATGCTTATGATATCACGGGCGATATTGAATACGATCTTGGCGCTTTGACGATCGGTGAATTGGACGTGGTTGTCATCGAAAAATCTTCGCAGAAAGTTGTTCTGGTTGAAGAAGTGAAATGCTGGAAAAGTTTTGACGGAGCAAAAGATAAAGCCGTCGGTCAAATGACGCGCTTTATGTGGAATTTGACGAAGTTCCCGGAAAAAATTCGTTTTACTTCCTATGATGGAACAAAGTTAACGGCTGCAAATTTCTCTAGCTCATTTCCGTTTATTTTTGTTTCTCAGGCAGGCGGCGTTCGCCACGGATTTGATCAGGAATTGGATTTTACTCTTCAAGAGACAGAGCATCTTCGTATGCAACTCTTAAAATGCCAAGATTTGGGCCCTTGCCCTAAGCCAGAATAGCTCTAACGCGCTAAGTCTTTGGGCTCGTTTGAGCCCTTCTTTATGACCCAGCCGCATCTTTTTTGACAGACATTCCGCCCTGATGCAGAGTCGCTGGATTATGTCTGATATCCATGTTTTAGCTCCTGAAGTTGTCGACCAAATCGCTGCCGGTGAGGTGGTTGAACGTCCCGCACATTTAGTGAAAGAACTTGTTGAAAACAGCATCGATGCTGGAGCGACTCGCGTGCATGTGGAGTTTTTTGACGGCGGTCGTATGGTGAAAGTCATCGACAATGGCAAGGGCATGGCGCCTGGCGATTTGCCGAAAGCACTTGAGCGATTTGCGACAAGTAAAATTTCAAAAACAGATGACCTATGGAAACTTCGCACGTTTGGATTTCGTGGTGAAGCCTTGGCCAGTATCGCGGCTGTCAGTAAATTGACTTTAACGTCTCGTCGTCCTGGCGATGAACAAGCTCATCAACTTATCAGTGAGTACGGAAAGAAAAAGGACATCGATAAAGTAGGTGGCTCTCAAGGCACGACGATCCTGATTGAAAATCTTTTCGAGAATACTCCGGCGCGGTTGAAATTTTTGAAGTCCGATGCTGCTGAAAACACGGCGATCAAAACAACTTTGAAAGCCATGGCATTGTCACATTTTGATGTGGAAATGCGTATTCAGGAAAATGGCAAACTGGTGGCATTCTGGCCGGCATGTAAGTCGCGCAAGGAACGTGTTGAACAGATTCTTGAAATCAAAACGATGTTCGAAGGGGAGGCGGTTCGTGAAAACGTGCGCGCTTATGCCGTCTTCGCCGATCCTCATAACGTAGCGAAGACTGCAAAAAATATTTGGCTTTTTGCGCAGAATCGTTGGATTCAAGATCGCAGTCTTCAAGCAGCCGTGAATGAGGCTTATCGTAATCTTCTTATGCACGGGGAATATCCGATCGCAGTGGTTTGGGTTGAAACAGATCCAGATTGTGTCGACGTGAATATTCATCCGACGAAGTCCCAAGTGAAATTCCAAGAACCTTCATTGGCGTTCCGTGCCGTGGCGGGGGCTTTGCGCTCGACATTGGAAACGGCCCCATGGGTGCCGAAGATGGGGGCTTCTTCTGTGTCGCCTTCGTTTGGTGGTGCAGCTCAAGGCGGTGTGGAGTTCAAAGGAACTCAAGGTCTTCCAAATTTTGCAGCAATGACAAAACCTGCGGCAATGCCGACAGAAAATCTGGCGTTTGATGATTCTTCGTTGAAGGTCACGCAATTCCAGAAGAAAGATTTTTCTTTCCCGACGGTCAATCAGCCGAAGGTGAGTTATGAGACTTTGGCTGGTGCAGCTGAATCTCGTCAAAATTTTGTCGCGGACAGTGCTGATGTTGAATCCTTCAATGATCCTGGTTCTGAAGCAACTCCAGCATCCGCGGGTTACTGGTCATCGCTTGAAGTTTTGGGGCAGGCGAATCTGACTTATATCGTCACACAAAATCGCGACAAGATTGTTTTTGTAGACCAGCATGCAGCTCACGAGCGTGTAGCCTTTGAAAGATTAATGAGTGCGTGGAAGGGCGGAAAGATTGATATTCAAGATTTCCTTTTCCCTTTGGCGATTGATATGTCTCCGGAAAAAGTGGAAGCGATTTTGACACTTTCTTCAGATATTGAACGTTTGGGTGTGCACATCGAAGCGTTAGGCCCTGGCACAGTGGGTGTGAAGGCAGCTCCGTTATTTATTAAAGAGTCGATTTTAAGTACGGTCTTAGATCGCATGGCGGGTGAAATTGTTGAACAAGGCGGAAGCTATTCTTTAGAAAGAGCCGTAGGGGATATCTGTGCGACAATGGCCTGCCATTCAGTGGTTCGTGCGGGGCAAGCTCTGAGTATTGATCAAATGAAAAATCTTTTGCGTGAAATGGATCAGTTCCCACTATCTAGCTTCTGTCCTCACGGTCGTCCGGTGAGTGTTGAATATCCGTTTTATAAATTGGAAAAGGATTTCGGTCGTATCGTTTAATGAAAAAGAAAAACAATCCTGTGATTTTTGTTGTCGGCGCGACGGCTACCGGTAAATCCGAGTGGGCCTTAAAGCTTGCGCAAGAATTCGGCGGGGTGATCTTTAACTGCGATTCAATTCAAGTCTATAAAAAATTAGATATCGGTTCCGCGAAGCCTTCGAAGGAAGAGCAGTTGTTAGTTCCTCACTACTTACTGGATTACGTAGCTCCGCCTGAAGAAATGACGGCAGGGAATTACGCCCGTGATTTTTTTGAAGCCATTGAAAAAGTTCCTGAAGGCAAGCCGGTGTTCGTGGTTGGGGGGACTGGCTTCTATTTTATGGCCGTCGAAAAAGGTATGTACCCCGTCACGAAGGTTGCCCCTGAATTACAAAAGCAGGTGGAAGCTGAAATGGCCAATCAGGGTGGTCCTGAAAAACTGCATGCAGAGCTTGTGGCAGTGGATCCCGAATATGGCGCAAAAATTCATATTTCCGATCATTATCGGATCGGCCGCGCTATCGAGTTGATTCGCAGTCAGGGGAAAAGTGTTACGCAAATTCAAAAAGAATTTGAAGAAGCTCGTGAAGAATTCCCATATCCGCTTTTGAAAATCGGCCCAAGTTGGGATCGTGAAGTGCTGCGCGAGCGCATTCGTTTGCGTTCGCAAAAAATGATTCAGGCAGGTTTGGTTGACGAGGTGAAAAACCTCCTCGATCAAGGTCTGGAATCTTGGGCGCCGATGAGCAGTGTTGGTTATAAAGAAACCATCGCATTCATTCGCGGGGAGTTGACGGAGCAGCAATTGTTAGAAGAAATTGCGAAGAATACTTCGCAGCTCGCTAAACGACAAAAAACGTGGTTTCAGCGTGATAAACAGATTCAGTGGTTTGATGGAAATCTTGGATTTCCAGAGGCCCGCGACTTGGTCGAGAAATTCCTGAAATCTTTGACCCGATAAGTCGCAAGACGAGAGAATGAGAGCAATATGAAAAGCATGACAGGTTACGGCAACGCTAGAGTTCAATCAAAAGACGTCACGGTAGAGGTCAGCATTCGCACTGTGAACGGTCGCTTCTTGGAACCTCGTTTCCATTTGCCTCGCGAGTTCGTAGCTTTCGAAAGCGATCTTAAAAAAATCTTAGGTGCTAGTGTATTGCGCGGAACTGTTGATGTGTTTGTTTCACGTCGTGTGAAAAACGTCGGCGGCAAAGCGCAGATGACGGTGAACGATGCTTTAGCGAAAAAATATCTGACGGCATATAAGCATCTTGCTAAAGAATTGGGCGTTCCATTCCAAGTTCACTTGGAAGCGATGGCGCGCTTGCCTGAAGTTATCAAAATCGAAGACACGTATGAGTTGTTTCCTGGTGAAGAGAAAGTTTTAAAAAAAGCTTTCACAGAGGCCGCGAAGAAATGTGATCAAGAACGTGTGCGCGAGGGTAAATCCGTGCGCAAAGATCTTGAAGGTCTTTTGCTTTCTCTAGAGAAACAGGTGAAGACAATTACAAGCTTGCGTGAAGAAGCTAATGCACAACTTCAAGATAAGTTTGAACAAAAAATCCGCGCACGTCTTAAGGGAAATGAAATTGATCCAACCAGATTGTCTCAAGAAATCGTAATTCAGCTGGAAAAAGCGGATATCAACGAGGAACTAACTCGTTTGAGTGAACATATTAAAAACTACCGCCAATTGGTTTCATCTCAACAGGCTGAGGGCAAGAAATTGGATTTCTATACTCAAGAGCTGCTGCGCGAGGTGAATACGATTGGTTCGAAGTCTCAGGTAGCCAAGATCACTCAGGCTGTGGTAGAAGCAAAAACCCTCATTGAAAGACTCAGAGAACAGGTTCAAAACGTGCAATGATGAAGACACGGATGATTATCGTCGCGGCTCCAAGCGGCGCAGGAAAAAGTAGCTTTGTCGAAAGACTTACCAAGGAAAATGATCGCTTGGTCGACATTGTTACGTTCACTACGCGCAATATTCGCAAGGGCGAGACGAATGGTCTTCAGTATCACTTCATTAACCACGACGAATTTCAAAAGAAAATCTCGGATAATTTCTTCGTAGAGTGGGCCAAAGTTCACACGAATTTCTACGGCACTTCTTACGAGTCCATTGAAAACGCTTGGAAGCAGGGGAAGACAGCCATTATGGATATTGATATCCAGGGCGTGTTGACGTTTAAGTCTAAGTACCCGGATGCAAAGACGATTTTCATCGTTCCTCCATCGATTGACGAGCTGCGCCGCAGAATCGAAAAGCGTGATGGCGGAGTTCCTGCGGATATCGAGGTTCGAATGGCCAACGCCGAAAAAGAGCTGCGAGAAGCCGATAAATTCGACTACCAGATCGTAAACGACAACTTCGACCATTCCTTCGCTCAATTCAAAAAAATCGTTGAAGAATTACTAGGTTAGGGTTATTTTAACGGTCTTTAATCCCAAGGAGACAAAATGGCACGCGTCACAGTTGAAGATTGTTTGGAAAAGGTTCCTAACAGATTTGCTCTTGTTTTGATGGTCGCTAAAAGAGCGAAACAACTTCTTAAAGGTGCGGAAGCTACAGTTTCTACTAAAAGCAACAAGTACATCGTAAGTGCTTTGCGTGAAGTTGCTATCGGGAACGTTGGTTATGCTGAAGTTCTTGATAATTCTGAAGCTATCAAGCAAATCGAAAAAGACTTGAACAAATAGTCTTGGTTTTACATTTCTTGTTTTATCGAAGGCGTACTTTTTAGTGCGCCTTTTCTTTTTCTCCCGTCGTGAATGCGGCGGAAATCCTCTTAGCTAGTACTTTAGATTTTTAGGATCACGCTGCGTGAGGCACGTCATCCTGACTCGTTGCCGCCACGACTTCGTCGTGGTTCGCGCATCCATGCGCCGGCAAAGGCCTCACTCCGCGCGACCCTAAAAATCTAAAGTACTAGCTAAGAGGATTTCGTCTTCGATAGGTGAATAAGGAAAGACTCACTTTGTTCGTCTTGGGGATGGCAAGTGTGGTTGTGGATTTTGTTTTGTATTTGGTGTGTTGGGTCTTTATGATTTTGGGATGAGTTGTACTCTTATTTTTTTGCATGGTGGGCCGGGTTTTAGGGATTATCTTAGGCCTTATTTTACTCAGCTTGAGAAAAGATTTGAATGTGTTTTTTATGATCAAGTTCGTGGTACCGCGGTCACAATGCAAGATATGGTCAGCGAGCTTCATTCTGTTGTGCAAAAAGCTTCTAATAAAGTAGTGTTGGTCGGTCACTCTTGGGGTGGTGTGCTTGCAACTCAGTATGCTTCGATTCACGAGGATAAATTGACTGGATTGGTGTTGATGAGCACTGGTTTAAAGGCCTCGCAATGGAGAGATGAATTCAGAGCCGAGCTTCGCAATCTTGGTTTAGAGGATGCGCCACCGGAAAAAATCTTTCTAACTTTGCCTGAACTAGATATCGGTCGTCCCTTGCTTGATGCGACCTGGGAGAGTTTTTCAGAGGAAACTTTTGATCATCTTTTTTCAACTTACCTAAGTAATTACGATTTAACCGAGAACTTTCGAAAGTTGCAGATTCCCGTTCTAAATATCTTCGGCGAAAGAGATGTTCGCTTCCCACTGCGAGTCACAACGTCATTCAAACAAATCAAAAAAGATATCATCGAATTAGAACTCCCAAACACCGGTCATTTCCCATTTCTGTTACCCGAAAACCGCACCCAAATTTCTAAACTAATCGAAGAAACCTTCGGCTAAACCATTATTTCTAAAAGACGTCGGTTGATACCCCAAACACACTTAGTGATTTATTTTCGGTGTAGCTTCTCTCAGCTATTTTTGTCCCTTCGACCCGGAAAAACTCAATCACGAGAATAGAGGTAGAGGCAGGGGATAGGCTTTTAAATTAGGCCGCACCGAAAGCGGCCTTTGTCGGCGCATGGATGCGCGAACCGCAGCGAAGCTGCGGCGACAATCGAGCCCGGACGGCGTGCCGCTGAAGCGTGGGGTCTAATTTAAAAGCCTATCCCCTGCCTCTACCTCTATTCCTCGCAGAATCTCGAGCTTATTTACACGAACAAGATAGAAAAGGCCTCAGAAAGAGACGCTGCGACTAAAGTCTAAGATCCTAAAATCACTAACATTTCTGAAATCTTAGTTGTTGCCCTCACGTCTTCTCAGGTAAACTTGAGGGATATGGCAGAACCACTCAGAGAGGACGGCTTATCACACAAGCCCGTCAAAACAGTCGAAGACCTTCTCAATCGCATTCGTGCTTATTGGCCGAATGCAGATCTTAAAGTTATCGAGAAGGCCTACTATTTTTCTGAGAAAGCTCACGAGGGACAAATTCGTCGCAGTGGTGAGCCCTATATTTCTCATCCACTTTCGGTGGCTGCGATTTTGGCGGATCTTCGATTGGACTTAGACACAATTGCGACAGGTCTTCTTCACGACACAGTGGAGGATACGCAAGCGACTCTCGAAGACATTCGCCGCGAGTTCGGCGATGTAGTCGCGCATCTTGTTGATGGCGTCACAAAAATCGGTCAGATGAAATTCAAAAATTCTCATGAGAAGCAAGGCGAAAACATTCGTAAGATGATTGTCGCCATGGGGAAAGACGTTCGCGTCGTTCTTGTAAAGCTTGCCGATCGTTTGCATAACATGCGCACGATGAATTTCATGCCTTTCGATAAGCAAGAGCGTATTGCTCTTGAGACTTTGGAAATTTATTGTCCTCTTGCGGGGCGTATGGGTATCAGCTCTTTAAAAATTGAGCTTGAGGATTTGTGCTTCCGCTATTATCGCCCTGAAGTTTACTACACTCTTGTTCAACAAGTTAAAAAGACCGAAGCTGAGCAAAACCGCTATATTGAAGAAGTAAAATCTTTGATTTCAAAAGAGCTCACGAAAGCCGGTTTCAAGTTCGACGTTTACGGACGCTCGAAGCACTTATGGTCCATCTATCGCAAAATGCAATCTCGTAACATCGATTACGATCAGGTTTACGACGTTCTTGCATTCCGTGTTCTTGTAGACACGGTGGCAGAGTGTTACGCGGCTTTAGGTTTGGTCCACTCGCTGTGGAAACCAATTCCCGGAAGATTTAAAGATTTCATCGCCATGCCAAAAACAAATAACTATCAGTCACTGCACACGACGGTGATAGGTCCCGGCGGCGAGCGTATTGAAATTCAAATTCGTACACAAGAGATGCATCTCGTAGCCGAACGCGGTATCGCCGCCCACTGGAAATACAAAGAGCGCGGTAAAATGGATGATGGCGGTGATTTGCAACAAGCGAACTGGCTGCGCGATTTGGTGAATCTTCACCAGCAAACACGCAGCTCTGATGAGTTCCTTGATACCGTTAAAACCGATTTGTTCGAATCTGAAATTTACGTGTTTACTCCGAACGGGGACGTCCGTGAATTTCCAGAGGGTGCCACACCTGTGGATTTTGCTTATGCAGTTCACACCGAACTTGGTAACAAGTGTGTGGGGGCTCGTGTAAACGGAAAAATGGTTCCATTGAAGCACCAACTTCAAAACGGGGACACTGTTGAAATCGTGACTTCAAAAACTCAACAGCCGTCGAAAGATTGGTTGAAGTTTGTTGTGACGAACAAAGCGAAAGCAAAGATTCGTGCTTTCGTAAAAGAGGAACAACGTCGTCGTGCCATCATGCTGGGTAAAGAGCTTGTGGAAAAAGAATTCCGCAAATTCGGCATGGCTGCCGTGAAACATCTTAAAGGTCCTACTTACGAACAATATCTGAAAGACCACGGTCTGACTGATACAGATGAATTGTACGTAGCCGTTGGTTACGGAAAACTTGAAACAAGAATTCTTGTGGAAAAAGTTTCTCCGGAAGCCATCGCCAAAGAAGCTGCAAAGACAGAAAACTCTTCTTTTATGGAGAAAGTTTTCAGAGCGGCCACTCAAAAGACGAAAAAGAGCAGCTCCCTTATCACAGTGGATGGAATGGATGATGTTCTTGTCCACTATGCAAAATGCTGTCATCCGATTCCAGGGGATCCGATTGTAGGCTTCATCAGTCGTGGTCGTGGTATCACGATTCACCGAAGCGATTGCCGCAAGGCTTTCGAGTTTGATCAACTTCGCAAAGTGGATGTGAACTGGAATGTGAAGCAAGCCGGTGAGGGGCAGGAGCGCATTGTTCGTTTGAAAATTATTTCTCAAGACGTACCAGGTCTTTTGAAGTTGATGTCAGAGGCTTTTGCACAACAAGGAATCAACATCCAATCGGCGCAGATTCGTACGACCAAAGATAAAAAAGCCGTATGTAATTTCGAAGTGAGCGTACGTGATGCCGGACAACTGAATCAAGCTATCTACGAGATTCAGAAAATCAAAGGTATCATAGGTGTCTCACGTGTCCTTCATTAGAAAAATCCTTCCGCGATTTCATAATATTTTAGCACTGCTGGTTTTATTAGTGGTGAGCACTGTTATGGCCGGTTGGATCGTTAAAGAGCCGGCTCTTATTCAAGTTCGCCCTACATTTGCACCGATGGTTTTCAATACGGCATTTTTGTTTGCAATGATTTCCATGGGGATTATTCTTTCTGATTTTGCCTTATTTAAAATCGGACGTTTTTTTTCGATTGTTGTCATCGCGATGGCAAGTTTGATAGTCCTGCAGTACCCTCTGGGTTTCTCGCTTGGAGTCGATCAGCTTTTTATCAAAGCTTTTTATGACGTCGGTGTTACTCATTCGGGACGGATGGCTATTAGCACTGCAATCAGTATGATTCTGTTAGGTGTGGCACTGTTCTTTAATAAAAGAACGATTTTGTGCCAGTATGTGCGTACCACCTGTGCGACTTTGGTATTTGGATTCGGTTCCATTGGCTTTTTAGGCTACGTCTTTCATTTCAACGCAGAGTATGGGTGGGGCAGCTTTTCTCGTATGGCCATTCATACGAGTTCCTGTTTCATGATTTTGTCATTTGCGTTACTTTTGCAGTTACGTGTCGGTGTCCGTGAAGACAATCGCACAGAGCCTCGCGCATTAGTTCCATTTTATATGCTTGTCATAGGCATTCTGACGACGGTGTTGATATGGCACTTACTTGTTCTCAAAGACTTTGATCGCAATCGCAGCGTGACCGAGATCCGTGCGGATGCACTAAAGAACAATTTGGATAATTCTTTTTACTCGTTGAAGACATCGTTAGAAAATATGGCTCGTCGATTTGCTCTAGGTCGCTATAAGAACTATGAGATGTGGGCCTTAGACTCTGAAAGTTTTGTCGATGATTTCGGTGGACTAAAACGCATCACCTGGGCTGATAAGAATTTTATTACTCGTTGGGTGTATCCTTTAGGTAATGACGGGCAGAAAATTTTAAATCTTAATATTTATACCGAGCCCGAAGTGAGCGAAGTGGTTCAGAGAGTTGTCGATACAAGGCAAACGGCTCTGTCGAATACTTTCGAGCTGAAATCCGGCGGGCGAGGTTTTGTTTTATTTACTCCGGTTTTTAACGGCTCGCGATTTGTCGGCATTTTATCGATGGCAGTCATTGCGAAAACTTTCTTCGAGCGAGTGATAAAGGTTGATGGATATTCTTTAAGAATTTTAGAAAATGGCGAGAATTTAGTAACAACAGGAAAAAATGATGAAGTTTTTGGTCGTGATTGGACCTATCGGACTCGCTATCAAAGTCTCAATGCAAATTGGGAAATAGTTTTGACCCCCAATCCCGAGCTTATTCGGCAAAATGCCTCCACGATCCCACTCTTTGTTTTGATTTTCGGTGTGACCATTTCTATTTTGCTTTCATTAGCGGTGAGCTTTTATCAAATTGCCGATAAAGCAGAGAAGAAAATTCGTGAAGCTTTGGAGTGGCAACGGGCTTCTCGTGACAGCGTCTCGTTGCTTGTTCTGTCTACAGATGCAAACTTAATCATTCGTGATGTGAACGCTTCGACTCGCAGAGTTTTAGAGTACTCTACTGAAGAACTCGTGGGTTCGACTCCTTTTATGTTCATCGATAAAGATGAAATTATGGAAAGTCGCGGACGTCTTGAGCAACAAACGGGACGTCGTCTTGATACGTACCGAGCGTACGCGGAGGCACAGTTTGAGACGGGCTATAATCGTGCATTTGAACGCACACTGATTTCAAAATCTGGGAAGCGCATTCATGCCGTGGCCTCAATCAGTCAGGTTCGAAATGAAAACGGTAAGATTGATGGTTATATGGCGATTTTTGAAGACGTTACGCAGATTAGAGAGCGCGAGAATCTTTTGAAAGAGCAAGAAAAGATGATCGTGACGTCTTCTCGTTTGGCTTCTTTAGGTGAGATGGCGGCGGGAATTGCTCATGAAATCAATAATCCTTTGGCAATTATTTCTGGCTATGTCGGTGTTTTAAGAAAGCAACTAGCACAACGTGGTCTTGAAAAAGATCCTGAAATCAGTAAGCGCGTTGACGCCATTGACTCTACGGTTGATCGTATCGCTAAAATTGTCAGGGGTCTGCGTAGTTATTCTCGCGAGTCGCATTCGGGTGATGAAGAGACTGTCAGTTTGGATACAATCATTGAAGATACCTTGGCATTTTGCCATGAGAAATTCAAAAACGCAGGTGTTGAGCTAGAGTCGCACATTGAATCGAATTTGATGATCAAATGTCGTCCTTATCAAATTTCACAAGTCCTGCTAAATCTTTTAAATAATGCCTATGACGCTACCGAAACCTCTGCAATTCGTATGGTGAAAATTGAAGCGAAACGTCTTGAGGGAGGAATAGAGGTCTCTGTGGCGGATTCAGGACCGGGTATTCCAAAGAACCTCCGTGAAAAAATCATGCAGCCATTCTTTACAACAAAGGAAGTAGGGCACGGGATCGGTTTAGGATTAAGTATTTCTCAAGGTATCATTCAAGGTCATGGCGGAAAGTTTTATCTTGATGAGTCAGCCCCGAATACTAGATTTGTGGTGTGGTTGCCGACTTAAGGACGATAAAGAAGTTATTTGTCGTTCCAAGCCCATCCGGCTTTAAGTACGATGGATGTGGCTTTGACAGTCGATGTTGGTGGAAAGTAAGTATACTCCAAGGTGACTGGAATATAGGTCTTGCGATTCCACTGAATATCAACACCCACGGCTGCATTCGCCACTTGGTTTGTTGCAATGTTATTTTCATTCAAGGCATTGGATGACTTCGACATTGCGATTAAGAAACCACCGCCGACACCAGCCCACATGCGATATTTAGACTTTGTAAAATAATATTTACCCAAACCATATGCCGACAAATAAGAGATCTTAGTGCTGTAATCCGTACTGTTTGCGTAGGGTGTGCCGTTAGAACTTAGGCGAGTTGTACCGGCGACATTAAATTGTTCCAAAGCTCCTTCAACCTCGACAGCAATATCGGGCGTTGCAGTGAAATCCATGAATCCGCCGACGCCAAAGCCTGAGCCTGACATCGACGCAGTTCCTGTGCCACCGAGACTGTCAGTGATATTCACAGTCATCGAATTCATCAGATATTTTCCAATCAGACCGTAAGAGTTTTTCAAGGCGCGCAGATAAGTCGTGTCACGTGCAGAAGATTCTTCTTCAGATGTGCGTTTTTTATCTGTATTGGAGCGAGCTGATTTTGCCTCTTCCGGCTGTTGCTGTTCATTTTCGGCAGAGCGATCTGGGGTCGGAGTATTTTCAGTCGCACGAGCCTGCAATGTGTAACCCAGATCGGCGCGTCCTTTCAGAATATCAGCGAGTGCTTTATTGTTTTTCACTTGCTTGATACGAATGATAGCCACTTTTTTCCCGGAAGGATTCACCAGGAAATATTCATCACCAGGAGATGTTGAAGCTCCAGCAAGATCGATCAAAACTTTTTGGTTTTTAACGGCGGTAACACTTGCTGCGTAAACAGAAGTTTGAAGAAGAAGTGAACATAGAACAATCAGGATTTTTTTCAAAAGCCAATGTCCCTTTACTCTGCGACGAGCAGGTTATTTTCCAACTCGCGAATGAATTGATCTTTATATAAATCCCATGTTGCCATGTCTGCAAATTCATAGATGCAAGTTTGCGTCTGACCTGTGACTGCATTTGCAGTGTCAGTCGGTTGGATTCCTGAAGCTGTTGAGTCAATTTTTTGAATCGCCTTCACTTCAACAACACCTTCATGACTTGTGCGCCAGACTTCCAAATCATTTTCAGCGACAACAAGTTCGTAGGTTGCTGCTGGGAATTCTTCATTGAACCAGGATTCAACGGAGCCTTCTTTTTTGCAGCTCTTTAATTGGAAGACAGAAGATGTTTTGAGTTTTCCAGGAGCATCAGATTCGAATTCTTTACGCCCATTCGACTTATAAAGTGAACAACCTGTCAAAGACATGAAGGTGATAGAGGCGATCAAGATGCTCTTCATAGACCCTTATTATAGAGTCTTATGAGTTCAAATGAAAAGGCCCCGAGATTTTCAGGGCCTTGGGCTGGAAGGCCGCAGAGCCGGAGCGACGGCTGTCGCGCAGGCTGAAGCAGCTCCGTTTCAGCGACGAATTAAAAAGGAATTTCGTCGTTCGAATTAAAACTTGGTTCTGGTCCGAAATCTTGGAAGTTGAAATCATCACCGCCGCCAGAAGCGTGAGATGAAGAAGAAGTCGATCTTTCGCCGTTAGCTGCGCCCAAGAATTGAACTGTGCTTGCTACGATTTCAGTTGTGTAGCGTTTAGCACCTTGTTGGTCTTCCCATTGGCGAGTTTGCAATTTGCCTTCAACGTAAACTTGGCGACCTTTTGCAAGGTGCTTACCGCAGATCTCTGCAAGTTTGCCCCATACAGTTACACGGTGCCATTCAGTGCGTTCTTGTCTTTGGCCGTCTTTTACCCAAGACTCAGATGTAGCGATGTTCAAACGTGCTACAGTGCTGCCGCTGCCGATAGCTTTCACTTCAGGATCAGCGCCCAAACGACCTACGATAATTACTTTATTAACAGACATTTTCCCCTCCGGAGTAATAGACCACTTTGTTTTTGGTCAGTTTAAGAGTGAAGTCAATAAAGACTTCCGACTCTAATTTAATAGGGGAAAAGGTGAGCAAGATTTAAGCACGCCCCTCGTCAAATTCATGCCAGGAGGGGCTTTTAAGCGATTTAAAAATCGGACTTAATGCGCAGCTCCAATATTGGGCGGCATCATTGGATTTGTCGCGGAAACTTTAAATCTGTACTGGGCTCCGTCGGATGTCGGAGTCTTAAAGTTATCAATGAAAGAAAGGAACAATCCTGCACGATCTTGGAAGCTCTTTTTAGCTTTCAGGTCGATATCAAAATTGTAAGCGCCCACTTGATGAGTGAAACCGCCGCCACGGTTTTGAATATTCAAACCGATGTTACCTTTGATTG
>NZ_DASVLT010000058.1:0-64596 GCF_036384735.1 Bdellovibrio sp.
AGGACTTAGCACTTTTGCGTCACTTTATCGATCAAATAGGAGTGTGGCGTTCCGCTCGAGACTTCTGGGATTCGTTTTTAAACTCGAGTGTTCGTTCGCACTTTTTATTACTTACGGCCTCATATCCTTGAAATGATCCGATTCCCCCGAACCCTGTAGCTTTCCTGAGCTTTCTTTCACGGTCCACTTTTTCTTTTCGGGTATTATCTTAAGAAGTCGAGGGAATACATTTACATGGCAATTCACTTACCTTTCACAACCCCACGACAGTTTTGTGCGCGGCATGCGCACGTGAAATATCCTGACGGAATAAAAAAGTTACTGTAGTCAGCCGTGATTTCCTCATCAACTTGGATATCGCGAGCAGCGATGTCGCAGAGGTGGCCTGGGATCGTATTCGCATTGCAAGAGTGATTTATATAACGTTCTGGTTCTCCTACGAGAAAAATCTTTCCATCTTGAAAATCTACATAATGCTTTTCTTCAGGTGAAAGCTGAAGGAACTCACTGGTTTCGATTTCGCGGGTGTCATCCCATCGAACCACGATTTCACCTTTTGGTATAAAAACGGTCGCGAATAAACCATAACCATGTATCTCGGAAGATTTGAATTTCACCTTCATATGAGCTGACTATATAAAGAATCAAAGTGGTCTGCCACATAAAAGTTATGTAGGCCTTTCGAAAAGAACCCATCACGAGCCTAGCTCAAATCATTTTAAATGCTTTTCAGGCAATAAAGTGGTGACTTTTATATAACTATACGATTATAGTCTAATGCTATAACATTATAGCTTGATGGAAATCCTGGTAAGGAGAGTCAATGACTGCCACATCTACGAAAGACAAAGCCCTGATTGAAGCCAGCAATTTAAGCCAGCAAGTGGGCTTTAAGAATTTCAGCATTCAGCAGGTAGCCGACAAGTTGGGGATTAAGCAGCCCAGCATTTATCGGCACTTCACATCTAAAGATGAATTAGGCGAAGCGATGATCGGCCTTTATCGAGAGTCTTTCCGAACCATGAAAGAAACAATCGAGGACTTGGATCCTCGTGCTCAGATCGATGCTTATTTCTCGTTGGCTGCGAAGTTCTGTCTGGCTGACAAGGTTTGCGGCTTTGTCGCCCTTTTGGGGGATTACAATGCTCTTCCCAAAAGCATGCAGCGTTTGGTGGATAAGATGCTTGAAGATCAAAAAGAATGGCTGAGCTCAGTTATTAAGCGCGGGCAAAAGGAACATCTTTTTAGAAAAGATAGAAAAGCTGATGAGATCGCTGAAATCGTGATCTCTGGTTATGTGGGAACTCAGATGCTGGGAAAAGTAACCGCAAATCTTGCGACCATTGAATACATGAAAGAGACGATCTTGGAGTTCCTCAAGATTAAAAATTCTGGAGCAAAGGAATGATTATGAATGAAGTTAGAAGAGTTGTTGTCACGGGAGCAGGGACTGTCAATCCATTGGGAAATACTGTGGACTCCAGCTGGACGGCTTTATTGCAGGGGCAATCAGGCATTGCAGCCATCACTCAATTTAATGTCGAGACCTGTCCTGTAAAAATCGCGGGTGAGGTGAAGGGGTTGGATATCACCGCTCCTCTGAGTCATCCTCTTCAAGATGCGGCGATTACAAATCCTATTACCCATGCGGTGACTGTTAAAGACGAAAAGAAGATGGGACGCTTCACTCATCTAGGAGTGATCGCAGGTCTTCAAGCTTACATCGACTCGGGCCTGTCCGCACATAGAGGTTCGATTCCTTCCGAGCGCATCGGTGTGAATATCGGTGTCGGAATGGGCGGCTTGCCGGAGATTCAAAAAGAGGCCATGAATTTTCAAGAGAAGGGCTATCGAAGAATTTCTCCTTTCTTTATTTTTCAATCAATTCCTAACTTGGTGTCAGGCCAACTTAGTATTCTTTTGCAACTGAAAGGCCCTAATCATTGCAACGTGACCGCTTGTGCAACCAGTGCTCATTCTATCGGCGAGTCTTTCCGACTTATTAAGAATGGTCATGCCGATGTCATGTTGAGTGGCGGAGCCGAAGCCGTGATCTGCGAATTAGGTCTGGGGGGATTTGCGGCGATGCGAGCTGCTTCTTTAAACAACGATAATCCCACAACGGCCTCACGTCCCTTTGATCAAGACCGCGACGGCTTTGTCATGGGTGAAGGGGCAACTGTTCTTGTTCTTGAAGAGTACGAGCATGCTAAGAAACGCGGAGCTTTCATTTATGGAGAGATCGTTGGCTATGGTGCCAGCTCCGATGCCTTTCATTTGGCCAGTCCTTCCGCAGAAGGAGAAGGTGCTGGAAGAGCCATTGAAGAAGCCTTAAAAGAGGCGCGCTTGGATTATTCCGTCATCGACTATGTAAATGCCCATGCGACCTCAACCCCGGCCGGTGATACAGAGGAGGCCAAGGCCATTCATCGCCTGATCGGCTCTAAAAGATTAAATCCCGTGATGGTATCTTCGACAAAATCGCAGACAGGGCATCTCTTAGGAGCAGCCGGCGCGACCGAAGCGCTGTTTTCTTTACTGACTCTTCGTCATCAAACTGTGCCACCTACGATGAATTTGGATAAATTAGATTCAGAACTAATGGGACTGAATATCGACTTCATCGCTCATGAGCCACGGCAAACAGAAGTCAAATATGTACTCTCAAATAGTTTTGGTTTTGGTAGCACCAATGGTTGCCTCATTTTTGCAAAAATATAAAGACGAGGTCTTTGTCGATGGGTGTTCCGAAAAACAAAAGCCGGTATCAGCGGCTCACTGCGTGGAAGTGGGACCGCTAGAGTGCTGATGCAATATATGCTTGAATACGCTCGGCATAAGTTTCATTATAACCGCTGGTTAAGCATCTATAACCTTATAGTCATATAATTCTCTAAATACTTCACATACAAATTGAATGTTTTCTAAATTAACAGAAGGGCTCCTTGTGTTTAATAGTTTAATTCAATTTATGACGGACCCCTTGGGTTTTATGAAGGCATGCGCTGAAAATGGACATGAAATTACCCGTCATCGTATGGGGATAAAGAATTTCGTTTTTGTTTTTAATCCCGAGGCGGCACAAGAAATTCTTGTAAAGCGTCCGAATATTTATGTCCAGAATCGCACGATCTTTGATCGAATTAAGCCGGTAACAGGAGATAAGGGATTAGTTCAACTTGAGAAATCTGAATCGCAGATTGCAAGGGTAAAGTCTCGCCCGATGTTTGCTGCTAACGCCATGGAAGAAGCTCGCGGCATTATTGAGAAATACACCGAGGAGCTTCTGCAGAAAATAGGTCCTGCTCAAACTATCAACGTTACGGAAACAATGACGGACCTTATTCTTAGAACAGCCTTAAGAATTTTTATCGGTATAGATTCTGAACAAATGGTCGCTCAGATTGGCCCAAAGTTTCTGCGCTTAAATCACCTTTGTGGACTTCGCATGCGCTCAGTTATGCCAATACCTTTGGTCATACCTTCAAGTGAAAATCGGGAAATCGTAAAACTACGACGACAAATTCGGGAACTCTTAAGCCGACATATTGCTCAGAATAGATCAAATCATTGCTCCACAGTGACGGAAGTATTTCGCGAAGACAGTAAGATGATTGATCACTGCATGACTTTTCTTTTTGCCGGTCATGAGACGACCGCAGCCTCTTTGGCGTTTACATTGTTGCTTCTTGCTCAAAATATCAGTTATCAGGAACTAATTCATAGCGGAAATGTCGAAATGACATTGGCTATTTATAAGGAAAGTTTGAGATTGTATCCGCCGGCTTATATGCTTGCAAGGGAAGCTGTGAGTGATGATGAATTGCAATCAGGAGTAACGGATGAGGCACATAGTTTTAAAGTAAAAAAATCTGATCAGGTCTTTATCGGAATTGCCTCTATGCATCGCAGTCCCAGATTTTTCGAGGCTCCAGATTCGTTTGTTCCTGAACGTTTTTTAACGAAGTTAAAACATCCATTTGCCTTTCTTCCCTTTGGAGCCGGAGGAAAATCATGCGTAGGAGAGCGTCTTGCTTATCTTGAGGCGACAATCATTTTAAAAATGATCTGCCAAAAATATCAGATATTACCTGTTGTGAGAGAAATTTTATCCGAACCATTGATCACTTTGCATCCTAAATCATATCAGCAAATTCGTCTCGAATTAAGATCTCAGGTGTGAAGTGTCTAAAATAGCAAACAAGATAGATTCATTGATCAACACTTATTTAGAGACAAGTGCTTTGCGCCCAGAGTTGCTTTTTCGACATTTCCTTCCAGCCGGATACCGCGAAACAACATTAGATTCTGTAATTCAAGATCTCTTTGATACTGTGATTTATGCCAAGCTTCATCTAGGTATGATTATTACCCTCTATGATGATTTTGCCGATCACCCAAAGTATCGAAACACTCAACTTCTAAAATATCTCTATCAATTGAACGTTGGTGTAGATAGCCCTGTGCCGACATCTCTAACTGGAGATGAGTTTAAGAAATATGCGCTCGCCTGCAGCTTATTCTCAAGCTTGGAGCAAGTACTAGAGGGCTTTCCAAACTGTAGAATATTGCTTCCTGCGCTTCGCTTTGACATTGAGCAATTTTACGCCTGCAATCGTCACTCGGAGTTAATGGGGATTTTGCCATCAATTAGAAATTTGACAGAGTCTCGAACTTTTGGTCCTCATAATATGGGGATCGTAGCTGCAGGGACTATAGATCTCATGGCTAGTTCCAGATTTGATTTAGAAGAATTAGGACTTTGTCGTGAAGCGTTTATTTTAGGACAAAGACTTGGGAGAACGAGTAATTTAATTTTCACTTTGCAGCGAGAGCTTAGTGAGGGGGATTCCACGAATGAAATTCTAATTTCGATGCAAACCCGCAAATCTGATGAGGTAAAGTATCAGTCTCAGCTAATGCACGAGTTTGCAAATCATCTTGAAGAAATCCGGGCACAAGAAATTAGTAGTTTTAGTCCTTCCTCTTACGCGAGGGGATTCGAAAAACTCCATGAATTGCACGCCTCTTTTTTGGGGAAAATATGAAGTTTGATCGCGCCGTCATTGTGGGTGCAGGTTTTTCAGGCCTTATTGCCGCAAGGATTCTGTCAGACCACTTTCAATCGGTGATTGTCATAGATAAGGATGAGTGTGTTGGTTTGAGTAGGCCACGTTCTGGTGTGCCTCAAGGGGCTCATCTGCATGTCTTGCTAAAGCAAGGCCAAAATATTCTGCGAACTCTTTTTCCTGCAGAGAAATTATTTGATCAAGGAAACTGCCCTATTATTGATTGGGCTGCGGATACCAAGTGGGAATCAATGACGGGAGCGTTTCCTCGTTATAACTCTGACATGAAGACATATTCGTTCAGCAGACCGTTTTTGGAGGCAGGTATTCACTCGCTCTTAGCTAAAAGGCCTAATGTGTCTTTTATAAGGTCGCGCGTAGAGGGAATGATCGTTGAAAGCAATATCGCAACCCACATTTGTGGACAGGATCTTGGCTTTACATGGGGTGCAGATCTATTTGTGCTCGCTGGCGGTCAAAATTTTCCTGTGAATCGATTCACTGATCTCATCGTTGATGAACCGAAGTTTCATATTCCAATTAAGATTGCCTATCGCTCTGTGGTCTTTGAAACGAGCTCTCTTAGGTTTGATGGATTTAAGCAATATTATTATCAGATGACGCCTCCACATGATCCGATTGGTGCTGTTATTTGCCCGATCGAAGGCGGCAGGTCTATTGCGACAATCGTTGAGTATGGAGAGCCAACAGCTCTTAAAGTTGATCTTGATGGTTTCATGAATATCGCAAGAAAAGTTCCTGGTGGTAGGTTTGCACATATTATAAAAGACGGACGCGCATTTAGTGATGTCTCGGTCTTTTATAAGCCTAGTATGTATATGCGTAGACCAGATCAAATCACAGGATTCCCACAAAATGTTTTTTGCATTGGTGATGTTTTCTGTTCTTTGAATCCTGTCTTCGGTCAAGGCATGACAAGTGTCTTGATTCAAGGCGAGCTTTTGGCCGAGATGCTGAAGACGGAGAGCATGAGCTCGAATATCTTCCATGCTGTGTCTGCATCACGACTGCATATGCCATTTCTTCTCTCTAAACTTGGATCGGACATAAGCGCGAGTTTTTCAAAGCGGTATCTTAAAACCTATCTTCTGCGTTGTCAGCAGTCGCAAAAGCTACATAGAAAATTTCTCGGTGCCCTTCACCTAGAAAGGCCATTGAGTTCGTTGTTTGATATTCCAGCTCTAGTTTCAGCCTTGTTATGTAAAATGCCTGTCACAAAATTGGAGAAGAAATGATTGACCTTCATCAGTATCCCGCGGTTTGGGGACTTTCTAGTTTAAGTCCATTTTGCATTAAGCTTGAGATATTCATGAAACGAAATAATCTCCCTTATCGCATAGTTAACGAAAGAAATCCCGCTAGAGGTCCTAAAGGTAAAATGCCTTTTATTCGTCATTTTAGTCGTGACGGTGAGAAGATTGTCGCAGACTCGACTCTGATTATTAATTATCTCACCGATGTCTATGGTCTTCACTGTAAGCTTGACCCAGTTCTTCAAGCACAAGGTTTAGCTTTTCAACGAATGATTGAAGAGCATCTTTATTTTGTGTTGCTGTATTCCCGCTGGGTTGATCCGAAGGGTTGGGCCGTTATTAAAAAAGAGTTTTCACCTTTTTTTCCTCTGTTCTTGGGTAGGCTAATTTTGTCAGTAATTCGTAGACAGTTAACAAAGCAGGCTATCGCTCAGGGGCTAGGAAGGCATTCCGAAAAGGAAGTGTATGAAATTGGCAGGAGAGATTTACAAGCATTGAGTCTTTTCCTAGGAGATAAGGCATACCTATTGGGTAATGAATGGAGCCCGATAGATGCAACACTTTATGCTTTTATGACAACTATTTTGAAAGCTCCGATTGAAAGTGATCTCAAGAAATCCTTAAATGAATTCCCAAATCTCGTGGCATATTGCGAACGCCAAGACAGTGAGTTGTCTTAGTTTAAAGTCTATTGCAAAATGGGGCTGTCGGATCTTTATGACAAAGATAGTCCTTCATCATTTTATTTTCACTCTTTAAGATCTTGTTTTCTTCAACAACAGAAGAAATTTGGCGCGATTGTGCTGTCTGATGTGTTTCTACTTCAATAAATTTTCCGTAAAGCTCTTTGATTGCGTTGATGATTGGACCGACGAGATTTTGATAGGCCACGGATTTAAATCCGTTAGAGTCTGTATTCACAGCCTGAGGAAATACTTTCTCAACGTCTTGAGCGATCAGTCCGATTTGTTGTCTTGAGTCTTTAACTGAATCTTTCCAGTAGTAAGTGACTCCGTCTATCTTTTCGATCGAGGCTAATGCATTGGGAATAGAGACGATGTCTTTTTTTAAACGAATATCAGAAGACTGAGTCAGAGTTCCATACAGCGTTGCGTTTCCCGATGAATAGAGTGAAAATAAGCAAGTGCCAATTCCAAAACACATGGCATTTGCTCCAAGAGGAGCACTTGTTGACGAAGAATACCATCTCCACTGGTTGCCTCCGGTCGAGAGATTTTCATTAGCGATAACCGTGTAGCCCGCGCCCGAAGAAACGTGAAGAGCTGTTGCCGGAGCCGATGTGCCAATACCGACGTTACCTCCAACTGGATTCAAAAGTAAATAGCCGGAGCCGCCAGCACCATTCTGTCCTTGCAGTAACAATCCACCGTGAATATCGCCGGCCTGCAAATAGCCATAGCGATTGAAAGCTCCTCCTGAAGTCGTTTGCTTATTGAGGTCCATATAGACGTCTTCGTTCGTCGTCGCGGTGTAGGCCTTATTCAAATCCAAAGCGCTGCCATAGAGGCCTGTTTGTGTGATCCCGACAGGTGAGGGGCCTGATGCTGTCACATGCAGTGGATAGAGGGGTTGACTAGTTCCAACTCCCACAAAGCCACTGGTAAATGCCGCCCCTACGCGTCCCCAATAGCTACCGGCAAGAGCTGGTGAAAAGGCAGTGCTTGTAGTCAATGAAGTGTCACTGGTGATGGCGGTGACCGTTTGAACGGAGCCTCCAGCTGAAATCGAATCTCCGACGTTGAGAGAGGTCATGAAATTAGTTCCGGTTCCAGTCACCGTTGTTCCAGAAGAGCTTACTGTTCCAGTGGTAGGGGTTTTGTAGACGTGAAGTTGCGAAGTTGGTGAGTTTGTACCTAAACCCACTCGGCCCGTGTTATCAATGTACATGTTGTAATTGTTTGAGGCGCTGATCGCTCCGGTAGTGAAACCAATGCCGCCGTAGGCTGTCATGGTTAATCCACCGGTGTGTAATGAATCGTCTCGAACTAAATTCATGATATTAACTCCGCCTCCTGAGTAACCGACCAGACCTGCGCCAGCAGGCATTGTTGAAAAGCGAAGGCTCCCGCTGAAAATATCTAAGGACGCGGCAGGCGACGTGGTCCCAATACCAATGTTCCCCGCGTCTGTGATGTACATGGCTGTCGTTGTATTGCTGTCATTAGCATTTTTCTTTACACTAAACCCTAAAGCGCCGGTATCTTTGCTGCTGCCTGTAAGACCCTTTATGACTGCTAAAATGTTAGAACCAGTTGTTGATCCGGCATTGTAAAAATTGATATCGGAGACCCCATACCCTAATCCGGTTGTTGATCCTCCAATTGAGACGGTCGTATCTGTTGAGGCAGCGTAGACATCCAATTTCGAAGAAGGAGTTGCGATACCCACTCCGACATTGCCTGATGTATCAAGTGTCACTCGAGCGCTATTATTAGTTTTCAGCGTTAGTATGTTGCTATCATTTGTTCCCAAAGTAGCTGCAGCTCCAAAACTATTCCCACCGTTAATGTAAGCTCCATTCGTTCCTGTTGTCGGTAAATCTGTCGAAGCTATGGCTCTGAATGTGGGATTTCCAGAGCTGCCGTTAGGCGCGGCAAAGAAAGTGTTCGCAGTTTGAGAAGGGTAAGTGACTTGAGAACCAGTGATAGCAATGTTTGTACACGACAAGTTGTCTGTGGCAGCGGTCCAAGTAAGTGTTTGACCTGCGGTACAACCAACACCGCCAAATGACTGAGAACCCGTGATCGTTGATCTGAGATCAAACATGCTTACAAAGTTCGGGGTCCAATTCGTTCCATCATAGCGAAGGACTTGTCCTGATGTTGAGGGAGCCGTTGTAGAGATATTTTTTCCTCTAAGCGCAGTCACCGTGAAAGCACCAGCATTTGTCATTGTGACATCACCGGAGGGAGCTGCCGCAGTGGCGACATTAGATCCATTGCCAACCCAAATATTTGCAGACGTGAGTGAAGTGCTTTGTTTGTTGTTGAAGGTATTCCAGTCAGTGCTTGATAAATAGCCGGACTGAGAAGTTGTAGCTTGCTGAATTCCAATATTCGGAGCGCTTGCCGAACCTGAATTTGTGATAGGTGAGATCACAGAAACACTTGCAACACCCAAGCTTGAAAGACTTGTCCAAGAAAGATTTCCTGAGCCGTCATTAATCATCAATTGATTTGCAGAACCTTGTGCTGTTGGTAAACGAAGGACATAACTTGTGGCAATGGCACTTGAAGGCCCTTCGACAGTGACGGTGTTAGATCCGCTCCCGCCAGTATAGATATTCCCAATGTTTGCAGCAAAAGTCAGATTGCCTGACATTGAATCACCAGCTTTAATAACGTTCAATGAAGCAGAACCGGTAACGTTACCCGTTACGTTGCCAGTAACATTCCCTGTTAAATTCGCAGTAATAGTTCCTGCAGAGAAATTTCCAGAAGCATCACGCTTTACAATCGTCGAAGCGGTGTTGTTGTTTGTCGCAGCATTAGCAAGAAGTTCTGCAGAATGAACGTTCGCAGCCGTTGAACCACCAACAGCGTTCACAGTTGCTGCCGCAGAACCAGGACCACTTGCAGTCACATCGCCAGTTAAAGCGGTGACATAATTTCCCGTAGGCAAAGTCGCAGGAGCCCATTTCGATCCATTCCATTGAAGAACTTGGTTCGCAGTCGGCACTGTCGTATCAATAGGTTGATTTTGCAAAGCCACGACTTTTGCGGAACCAATGGAACCCGTGACATCTCCAGACAAACCAACATTGATTGCCTGACACTGGAAACTCCCAGCGACAGAGTTCCAATACATGGTTTGCGAAGTCGAGCATCCCGCCGAAGAGACATAACCATTGAATGCTGATTGAGAAACATAATTCGACATCGTCGAAGAGAAATTGGAGATGTCAGTTGTCGTTAATGTATTCGCAGACCAATTTGTTCCATTGTATTTTAAAATCTGACCGGAACTGGGAGCTGAAGCACTGACAGAGACTCCTTGAATGGCACTCACTTGAGGATTCGGATAACTTCCTGAAAGATCTCCACTGGCAGAAGCTCCTACTTGCAGAGCATTGACGATACGAGCATCATTACCTGCAGCAACAGTGTTCGCAGCGGTGCCGACATTGAGGGTAAGAGTGGGAGTGGAAGCTCCGTTGATCACTGTCATGTAAGCATTCGTAGAGCTGACATTTGTAACGGTTCCTCCGCTGGCTCCAGCAACACCGGAGCAGTTTAAAGAAGAACCATCCCATGTTAGAAAAGTTCCAGATGAGCACGTCGGAAGCCCTGCCTTTAAAAGAAAATCACTGGCCACATTCGTTCCTAATTTCTGTGCCGAAAGAGAATATCCAGCGTAAGGAACGGAGCGAATGATATTGTCTGGAGAGATTGTATTCCAGCCCGAACCATCAAAAAAAGAAACTCGAAGAAGACGTCCGTCACTTACCAAAGGAGCATAAGGTGTCGCTGTTGTTGTACAGCTGTATGAGCTGCCAGAACTCGTGCAAGAGCCGCAGTGATAGTTAGTGCCGTTATTAAAAATATCCACAACAGTGGAGGCACCAACACCCGATATATATTGAATGGAGCCCACACCAATCGGCAGATCGAAGACTCCGCCTGAGTTGGTCATGTTGATTCCATCGGCTTGCTCTTGATAAATCACACACTGACCGGAAGGATCTAAAATCTGAAACACAAATGAAACATTGCTATTCTCAAACGGAGTTCCATCAGATTTTAAAATACGGCCTTGATAGGTCAGTGAACTCGAGCTGGCAGGTGCCGTGGAAGCATAGGTCCTTGAGACGGTCGAAAATGAGACAGTAAAAGCTAAAGCAGCGAACAAACTTCGCAGCTTGCCTTCTTTAGGTCTGACCTCCAACTGTCCCACAGAGTCTCCCTTAAGTAACGTACCAGATTAGCTTTATAAACTTATCGGTCGAGGAACGGGAGATCTATAGGGTGGCAAAGCAGTGTATGAAGCTTCCTCGAAAAGAGTGTTTCAACCTGAATTGAAACACTCTTACAAAATTCAAAGAATCAATGGATGCACATGACAGCAAGTTTTTTCGTTTCGGATGTTAGATCTCCAAATGGATCAAGAATGGGAGAGAGCTTTGCAAAGCGAGCGAAACCAGGAATGCCGTCACGAGTCCAAAAAAGATTTTGAGACTCTGGAAATGGAAACAGGATTTGAAATTCCGTAGTATCTTCAAAATATTTGGCAAGAGTTCTGAATTGCTCGATTGAGGGTAATTCTCCACCAATATTGGCGCAGACTTCTGTAGATTCTGATTTCAAAATAACTGAAACGCCTGTATCAGAGGCAAGGGTGCCTTGATTGCTAAATGTTCCTTGATACTGGCTCCAAACGGAGCCGTCTGGAGCCATCCAAGCTACTCCAAAACTGTCGTTGGGGACTTTTTTGAAAACTTGTCCCCGCTGAGTTGTGTAGACCTCGCTTGTCGCCGATGCATGAGCGCAAATTGTAAGAAGAAAGCCCAAGATAAAAAAAGCTTTCATAGGCACCTCACTTAGGCTTCTCTTATATTTAGGTTTTAAATCTAAAGCCAGGTTTTTAAAACCCCATCGCTTGATTTATCATTGTTGAAAAATTGCATCACGTACTGATCCTAGGGGGGCGTTTGATATTTTTCTAAAAAATTATTGCGAGACGCCCATAAGCTGTTCCAATCTTTGTAGGCGTTTTTCGAGTTCAAGATTTTTATTTTTTAGTTTTTCAATCTCTTGATCTTTAAGCTGGTTTTCATTCAGAAGCTGTTGCACCTGACGGTTGTCTGCTTTCTCTGAAGTCAAAGAAGCAATTTGACGGGCTTGCGTTGAAAGTTGCTCGTCGTGACTTAAGAATTTTAGATAGAGGTATTTTACGCCCTCGATCAGAGGGGCTACCAGTTTTGAGTAAGCTACAGATTTATATCCATCGTTTTTCGGAGATGTGACAGCCTCTGGGAAAACCTTCTCTACTTCTTGAGCGATCACCCCAATATCATGAGTTTGCTCATGCTTGGTTGGAGCATTGACGTCGTTTCTCCAGTCGAATTCGACGCCGCGAAGACGCAGGATCTTGTCAAGAGGATCGTTGATTGGAACTATATGTTCCTTCAAGCGAATGTCAGAGCTGGTATTCCAAGCTGTCGCAAGAGCGCTCCCATTGACGTTGAGAAGTTGCGACGGAGACGCCGTTCCAATACCAATATATCCAGTATCCATCTGAAAGGTCATATAGTTAATGGTATCTGCAGCATTCGAGATACGTGTGTATGCTGATGCATTATCTTGAATAACTCTCCAGGCCTTATTTGTCGAAGTCATTGTGGTATTATTTAGTTGAAACTGCAATCCACCAGTAGTCGCGGTTGATAGACGAAGTGATCCTGTTACATCTAAAGGATAGGCTGGAGCTGTATTTCCTATGCCGACATTTCCTGAAGCTGTGATGCGCATTCTTTCGGCTCTCGAGGTCGCAATGGCGCCTGTTGGCGTCGTCTCGAAGGTAAGGTACCCCCCTTGTGCAGAGTCTGTGAAGTTCTCAGCTGCTTTGGCATACATGCCAGCAGAGCTTGCGCTTGCAAATGCTGTGGCCCCGTAACCTCGTCCGCCTGTAAAGAACAAAGGGCTGTCTGCTGTCGCTGCGGAAGGGCTGCTTGAAGTGCCTGTTGCGTAACGACCCGCAAGCTGCGGAGCCACTGCATATCCGTCGATAAAAACTGACGGCGCTGTATTAGATGAGATATTTAAAATTGAAACAGGAGAGGTTGTTCCGACTCCAAGATTTCCCGAGGAATCAAGACGCATTTTTTCTGCATTTGTTCCGCTGTTTGTTGTGTAAAAGCTCATGAATCCGCTCGAAGAACCGGCGGAATTCTTCTGAACTCTGATTTTTCCGTAAGTAGAGCGTGCTGAGGCATTCGTGTCGTATTGATCAAATAGGACATCAACAGAATGTTGTAAGCCCGTAGCTGTACCACTGTTATAAAGTGAAAGTGGAATATAATTAATTAAGCCGGGGCTGGAAATTTCCAACGGATAAGCTGGGGTGGTCGAGCTTCCTAGGCCTAAAGGGCTAGCAAGATAATTCTTCGCATAGATATTGCTTTGATAAATTCCATAGTGGGTCGTGATACTAGCTTCAGTTCCCGTTGTGGAATTCAAATACAAGTCATAAGCAGTCGTGATGGCACCAGACTGAAGATAAGGACTGATCTTCAAACCATAAGCCGTTGTTGTAGTCGGTGTTGCGGCGGAATTTATATTCTGATGGCCATATGAAACGCTCGCACTGGTTAGATTGGATAGTATTCCACTGTCATCCGTTGATGTGCCATTATTATTTCTTAAAGAGGATATAACTAAACCTACCTGTGATCCCGAGTTCGTAACACTTGTTGCGACAGAGTTGCTATTCCAGATCTGTCCTGCATAGTTCGTATAAGATCCTGTGGTTGTTGCGGTAGGATATAAAGCGGAATTTAGACCGGTGGTTCCTGTGTTGCTAGGATTTCCATAAACAGTTAGCGGGAAACTCGGAGAAGACGTTCCGATACCAACATTTCCATTGCTCTTAAGATAAAGCCAACTGGTTGTAGCTGATAACATTGGACCAAATGAAAGATCTGCTGCTGAGTTCGTTGTATAGGCAGTACCAGATTGAATAAAATTAGTTCCACTGTTAGCGACGATTCTCAAAGCCGATGGTGTTGCTGAAGAACTATCGAGACGAATATCAGTATTGCTAGTACTTGTGATTTGAAGGGCTCCGGCTGGTGAAGTGGTGCCAATGCCAACGTTCCCATGGGAAAAGATCGTGTTGCCTGTACCCTTGGCAGAGAAAGTTAGATTAATATTTGTATCCGCGCCTGCTGTTGCAATGACCGGCGAATTTCCTGTGGAGGCTCCTGTGATAGTCACATAGTTTGTACTGGAGTTTCCTAAGTAGGAAGTGCCGCCGACGTTGAGTGCACCGCTGATACCAGCGCCTCCGTTGACAACCAGAGCACCAGTGGTCGGTGACGTTGAGGCAGTACCTGAATTGGCTGTTAACGTGCCAGCGGAAGTGATTGTACCAGCCCCAATTGTCGAGATATTTCCAGAAGTCGAGTAATTCCCCGTAGAAGTTGTGTTTCCACTGGCTGACATCGTGCCAGAGTAAGTAATGTTACCAAGATAATCGACTTTAAACTTCGATGAACCGCCGACCTGATAATTGACGAGGTCACCAGTGTAGCCTGAAGCTGTATTAATGCCGATGACGGTTCCGTTGGCACTTCCAGTGAAGAAACCGCTGGTGCTTCCATCAAAGGCGCCGCTTCCCAAGGCAAAAAGAGGATAGTTGGTCGTTGCAGTTGGAGCTACACCGAGATGCAGCTTCGCCGTTGGTGAACTGGTGCTAATACCAACGTTGCCGTTAGAGTCAATTCTCATACGTTCAAGAACACTGCCTGACGAGTTTGAGGTCAAAAACATCAATCGTCCTGGAACGACTCCGGTCGTGGGGGCAGCGTCAGCTTGACCTGAAATTTGTGCGGCCGCGATGAAGTTAGTTCCATCAGTTCCTGCGAAGTGAATAGCGCCGAGACCATCACCACTTTGAACGGCAGTAAAATCTCCTACGGAGGCACCTCGTGAACGGTTTAGTTGAATACGACTTTGAAACCCAGCGCTGATATTACTGAATGTACTTTGTCCAATGCTTGCATCTCCAATATTAGCCACTTGAAGCAGCGGAGTGGTCATGGTGTTTATTGTGTAAGTGGCCGATTGATTTACTAACACGTTACCAGCCGTGGTAATTCGCATTCTTTCAGCGCTATTTGTATCCATGATAAGGGCGCCAGAGCGGGTGCCGAAGCGAACCGTGTTGGAGGTGTCTCCAAGAAGTAGTCCTGAGCTAGATGTCGAGCTGATCAGTTTGGCAACGTCTCCGGAGCCGTTAATCTGCAGTGGCCAACCTGGTGAGGTCGTCCCGATACCTACATTGCTTCCAGTTGTATAAACTGGGGAGTTAGCTAAAGTCGAATCGGTACTATAATAAGGCAAATATCCCGCAGTGCCTGATCCAGAGATTGTTCCAGCAGGAAGATCTGAAGAGGCAAGAGTTCGGAATGATGGAGTTCCTGCACCGGTGCTAGGAGCAGCAAAGAAAGTATTTTGCGCTTGTGAACCAAAACTTACCTGCGAACTTGTGATCGCAGTGGTTTGGCATTGAAAAGTTGCAGAGACAGAGTTCCAATACATCGTTTGACCAGCAGTGCAGCCTGCGGAAGCGATGAAACCATTGAAGGCGGCCTGACTGACGTAATTTGTAGAAAGACCCGAGATATCACTTGTTGTAAGAACGGCACCGGCCCAATTAGTCCCGTTGTATTTTAAGACTTGCCCCGAAGTTGGAGCTGATGTGCTAAGCGCCACTCCTTGAAGAGCAGCAACTTTGGGATCGGGATAATTGCCGGAAAGATCTCCGCCGGCAGCGGCTCCGACTTGCATAGCATTGACGATACGTGAATCATTGCCGGCAGCAACAGTATTGGCAATGGTGCCGACATTCAAAGTCAGTTGCGGTGTCGATGTGCCGTTAGCCACGGTTAAGTATGAATTTGCAGAAGTGACATTTGTGACTGTGCCGCCATTAGCCCCAGAGATCCCGGCGCAAGTTAGTGCAGAGCCATCCCACGAGAGGAATGTTCCCGATGAGCATGTTGGAAGACCAGCTTTTAAAAGGAAATCGGATGAAACGTTTGTGCCAAGTTTTTGAGCTGAAAGTGCATAGCCTGCAAAAGGTACTGATCGGATGACGTTGTCAGGTGAAATCGTCTTCCATCCCGTGCCATCGTAAAATTGCACTCTGAGTTTGCGAATATCACCGTTTGCGGCATTGTAAGTGCTTCCGCCAGCAGAGCATGTGTAACCAGAGCAAGATCCGCACTGATAAGTTGAAGAGTTATTAAAGGCATCAAGGATAGTGAAGCCTGCGACAGGATAATTCATGGTGTTGTTGCCGATGGGAAGATCAAAGACTCCACCTGAGTTCACCATGCTATAACCAGACATAGACTCCTGATAAATAATGCACGAGCCAGAAGGATCTGTAACTTGAAAGATGAAAGCCACGTTATTGAACTCTAACGGTGTTCCATTGCTATTTAAGATACGCCCCTGATAGGTCAACTGAGCTGGAGATGCGAATGCGTCGACGCCAAATAAGAGCGTCAAAACAACTAAGAACACCGACTTAAAAATACGTTCCGAAAGAGATGTCTTCATAGAATATTTATCGGAACAATCTGGTGGATATTAGAGGAGCTAAACAATTAACAAAATGATAATATTTAGGTTTTGCTCAGATCATCCACCATTTTTGGAGCAGTACTCCGACCTGAGGCGGACAGACAAAAGCCCGCCTCAGCATTCATCAGACTAACGTGCTGCCTCCGTCCAGAATTATCATTTGTCCTGTGCAATATTCTTCTTTCATCAGAAAGACATTTGCCTGTGCGATGTCTTCAGGTGTTCCTATACGTCCTACTGGAAGACGAAGTCCTGCATTTTCGAAGAAGTTTGATTTTTGGGTGTCGTCCATTTGCCCCCAAAGAGGTGAGTCCACGATTCCAGCGGTGATTCCATTGACTCGCAGAGGAGCAAGTTCGATGGCTAAAGCGCGAGTCAAGCTTTCGATAGCGCCAGCGACACTGGCGTGAATGGACCAAGCCTTCATTGGTCGCAAGCCAACAACTCCGTTTGTTAAAATCACTGAACCTCCCGGGCGAATCCAACGATGTGCATATTTTATGGAAAGAATAATTCCCCAGTAGCGTACTTCAAATAGTTTACGAGATTCTTCGATAGGGGTTTCGCTTAAAATATTTGGGTTCAGGTTCAAGGAATCGCCAGCGGTATAAATCAAATGATCGAAAGCCCCAATTTTTTCGAAAAGAGATTTGATCTCACTTTCATTTGTTGCATCGGCCGCGAACCCCTCAGCACTTGTTGGGAGTGACTGAAGCGCGGTAGCAATGGCATCTCTGCGATGTGAAACAATGACCACCTGAGCATTCTCTCGAGCTGCGGCCTGAGCCGTAGCTAGTCCCATGCCTGAGCTTCCACCAATGATGACAATCTTTTTTCCTTTTAATTCCATAGAGAACTCCTTTATAAGAATATTAGACCTGTATATCTGTCCTTTTAAGGCTATAAAGGACATAAATTCGGCTTTAAAAGACAAAATTTAAGAAGTTGAGGAGCCTATGGATATTCTGAGTGACTTCATTGGACTTGTAAGAACAGAGACGCATCTCTACGGCTCTTTGGAGCTTTCGGGAGTTTATGGTCTAAAATTTCCGGGACTCACAGGAGTATTTTTTATTGTGAATCAAGGTGCTTGTTTTTTAAGTGTTGCTGATGGGCCCAATATTGAATTGAAAACCGGCGATTTTGTTTTTCTTCCGGCGTTAAGACCGTTCACTTTAAAAAGTAGTAGAGACGTCAAAAAAACAAGTGCTATTGGTGATAAAAAGATGAAGAGCTACGTCGAGACCGGAAAGTTAAAGTTTGATGGGGATGGCGGCGGAGCTTCCACGTCCATGATTGCCGGATGTTTTGAATTTTCAAATCCCGAAAGCAAGTTAATCAAAGAGTATCTCCCTGAAGTTCTTCATATCAAGGCCAACGATTTTGATGAAACGCCATGGACCCATGCGATTCTGCGATTGATTTCTACAGAGTTATCTCAAGGGCGCCCTGGCTTTAAGGCGGCATTCAACAGACTCTCAGAGGTGCTATTTATTCATGCGATGAGGATCTACTTCACTCGCCCTTCGGTAAAAAATGAACCCAGTTGGTTGCGGGCCTTGAATGATGTCCAAGTTGGTAAAGCATTAAAGTTGATGCACGCCAATCTTGGAAAATCTTGGACAGTCACAAGTTTGGGAAAAGCCGTAGGCTTATCGAAATCAGGCTTTGCCGCTCGCTTTAAAAGCGCAGTTGGTCAGACGCCTATGGAACATCTTACCCAGCGTAGAATTTTAAAAGCAGCCCGTCTTCTTGAAGAGTCAGAATCTGCTTTGATTGAAGATGTCGCGAATACTGTTGGTTATGAATCTGAAAGCGCCTTTAGAAAAGCCTTTCGTAGGGAAATGGGCGCATCTCCGCGAGATTTCCGATCGGGAAAAAAAGAAAGTCTTACGAGGAAGAAAAGGCCGTCGGCGAACGGCCCTTAAGATTTCTACTGAGCAAGTTTATAAGTAATGACTTGGGTTTGTGGGCGAGAATGGCAAGTGTCCGCCACAGTGATATAGGTCACAGTGATTGTTAGATCTTTTGCGGAAATTCCAGTGCTGACGTCAGAAATGCCCTCAACAACAGCTTTAGCTAGTTCGCCGCTGCCGCATCCAGAATCCCATTGATTCAAAATTACTTTTTCAGCTGTGTAGCGAACCTTGTCTTCATTCTTGCGCGAAGATTCTGTCACGTTGAATTCGCCAGTGAAGTTTCCATAGCGTGCTTCGAAAACCAATTTGCTTTCATCGTCTGAAAGATGAACCGTATCGAAAACCAAGTTCATCAGATAATAAGGAACGGGTGAGGTGGCTTGATAGACGGCACCTGGAGAGTAGTCTTCAGGTCCTGCGCTTGCGATCAAAGGGCATACGAGGGCGATTAATGCGATCAACTTTTTCATAGAATCTCCTGTTCATGTTTGTTTGAAACAAGAGTCTTATAGAACAAGAGCGCAGAAAAAACTGTTTAGATTGAGTTAGCATTTTAAGTTTTCGATTAACTTTTGATAGCAGTTTCAGATATTTTGCACAGTTGCTATGTTCCAAATTTATAATGGCTCATAAGGATTAGCTCGGTTCAATCTCTCTCATCATTGGAGAGGCAAGGCAGATGAATGATTCAGTAGATTGAATCTCTTTGAGCGCCTGAAGTTTATCAGTCAGAAACGAATAATAGTCTTGAATAGATTTTGTCGCGACCTTCGCCATCAGTGCATAGCTTCCTGTCGTGTAGTGAGTTTCGATGACTTCCGGAAACTTTTGCAGTGTCTCTAAAACGTGAGCGCAGTCTTTTGCATTTTTCAAATGGATGCCGATCAGAATTGTAACTGAGTAACCTAATTTCTCGCGATCGATCATCACAGTGAAGCCTTTGATGATTCCGGCCTCTTCCATCTTTTGAATCCGTTGATGAATCGTTCCGCCAGAAACAACAAGATCCCTGGCAATTTCCAAAAACGGTTTTCGCGCATCCTTGAGTAGGTGCGTCAGAATCTGTTGATCTAAACTATCGATTTGATAATTTGCCGCCATTTTTTAAACCTCATTTTATCAATTTATCTGAAAATTGCCTTATAAATATCTAATTAATAATAATTAAACAATATAAATATCGATATTTACAATAAATATTAAATTTATTAATTATTCAGCAAAGGCTTAGATGCCAATAAAAAAGGAGATTTTTATGAGAAAAATGGCTTTTGCGATCTTAATTTTATTCTTGGGAGCCGCCGAGATCGGTCGCGCGTGCGATTCAGAGTTCTGCCAAGAACCTCGCCCAAAATGTGATTCCAGTTGGTGTGATCCCGCTGAACAGTGTCAGCCTGAAGCTGTCGCATTGAAAGCAGCCCTAGGAGTGCTTATGGCAGACGGTCATGCGGAGCCTCTCACTCATGAGTTGTATCCATCAAGCAGCCAGCAAGGAAGCTACGGAGTTGTTCTAAGCTATTCTGGTATACAATATTCTTATGCGGTTTCAGTGGATCGTCTAAGCTGCCAAGTTACTCGTGTGGAATTGAGAAAATAATGATCGCCTTTACCCAGCTCATAGCATTTTTAATTCCGACTCTGGCATTGAATATAACTCCGGGACCTGATTTGCTTTATGTCTTTGGTCATGGAGTCAGCGGAGGTTTTCGATCGGTGCGATATGCGGCCTTCGGTGTTTGGGCTGGGTATTTGGTTCATGTTCTTCTTGTCAGTTTGGGAGTTGCGACTCTTCTGCAACGTGATCCTGAAACTTTCAAAATAGTGAAGATGATGGGGGCCTGCTATCTTTTATGGATTGGTGGATCGCTAATTCTCAAAAAGAAAGAGCCTATAACGGCCACTACAGAGCAAAGAGCTTCTAAAGTAAATTTATTGCGACAAGGATTTCTCGTGAGTGCATTGAATCCTAAAGTCGCGGTTTTCTTTCTGGCGTATCTACCTCAGTTCGTGGACACAGCCAAAGGAAGGCCGGCATTCCAGTTGGCTCTCTTGGGTTTTATTTTCAGTATCACAGCAACGACTGTTAACATGAGTGCCGGATATTTCGCGGATATTTTGAGTCGAAGATTCTTTAACGAAGGAAATAAAACACAGATTATTTTAGATCGAATCTGCGGCGGAGTCATGATTGCTTTAGGCCTTCGCTTGGTACTTTTTAGTTAGCCAAAGCAGAGTGCTGAAATTAGAGAAAACTCAACTCTCATGTTTCAAAAAAAGAGGATACTCGCAATGTCCTCTAATGTCCTCCGCTAAGAGACCAGAATTCAAGATATCTTAAGATGATTTCTTTAAAAAATAGAAGCGACCGACGATGCTCGTTTGCATGAATCAACTGGATTTGGTTGTGATTTCTAAAAATAAGAGCTTCATCGAGCGATGCCGCACATTGTGCGCAGACTTTGATTTTCAATATGCTTACTTCGGATCTTCAGAAGACTTCTTCGAAAGAAGTGAGCATGCGCCAACGATTAAATGTTTTATCTTAGATTGTACGAAGTTTGAAAATATCCATGAGGCTGCAGGAACGATTCAAGTGGCTCGGCAAATGATGGATAGCTCCTACATCATTACGATTTTGAATTCCAAGGTTGATCCAGAAGGGATGGAACTTCTAAAAAAATCTGGCGCCAATCTGATTATGTTGGATAATGAATTTACCACGAACAGTAAGCTAGAGTTCGTGGCAAGCCAAGTTATCAAATCAGCATTTATTCCGGTGAAAGTTGCGGATCTAATTCCAGAGTCGCGAATCAATGGACATCTTTACATGCTGATGCCTGTAAATAGGAAGTTTCTAAAAATTTACAAGCCAGGTTCGAAGATAGATAACGCCTTTATCGCAAAATACACCGAAGCTAAAGAGCTTTATACTCATCGGAATGATCTTTCCGCTTGGGTGGAGTATGTACAAAAATATCAGGCCAAGGATGATAATGCAGGAGCGCGAAACTGCAGAGCGAATTTTTTAAAGCTTCAACAGGCTTTTTTGGAACTTGTCATTCTGATCAGTGATCAAACTGTTTCAACCTCATTTGCTGCGGGCAAAGAACTCTTCGCCCTTTGTGAGAAATTTTGCGCAGATCTCTTGGTCTCCTTAAAAGACGTGACGGCTCCGTGGGAGGCCGTGAATAATTCTTCCGTTGGTGATTTTGGATCAGTGGAAAGAGGAACGGCTGTCGCAGCTTATGCGGGTATGCTTGCAGAGCAGATTTCGCCAGAGGTCGCTCCCAAAGCGATGATGGGCGGTCTGCTTGCAGATATCGGATTGATTCTTGTATCTCCAGAGGTCAGCAGAAAGATCCGCACTGGAAACCTATCTCAACTGACAGGTGAGGAGCGCATGGAGTATGTAAAACATCCAATCTATGGGCTGAATCAAATTCTTTCTAAGCGTATTCCCTTGGATGACTTAATTAAAGATATGATTCTTATGTCCCATGAGCGTATAGATCAAAAAGGCTTTCCCAATAAGCCCGCCGCTATAAAAATGAAAGAAGAGCCCATGATCATAAGATTAGCACAAGAGCTTGACGATGCGTTGACTATCAAGCTTGGAAAGGAGCGCATTGATTTTGACAATACTTTTAAGTCGTTCCTGTCTGGAAAGCTCAATGAAGGAGATGGTTATCCTTTGATTATGCTCTTGAAACTAAACCCTCTCATTCGAAGAACAGGGAATGCTTCAGAATCCTCCCATAGCTAAAGTGTCAGCCCGATTGTCGAATTAGCTTGCGATCTTTGCGGGAAAAAGATCGCACAAACTTTTTAAACTGGCGGTATCTAGAAGTCCTTCCTTGGTTTCCATCAGTTTGCTGACTGCTGCATGGCCATCGATAGGATTTTCATTGTCGGGATTTTTTAAGGTTAAACAACAAAACGCATCGGCACAGGCTATGATGCGAGTGAGGGGATGGATCTTCTTTTTATCTATGCGGCGTGGAAATCCGGTTCCCATAAGGTCTTCGTGATGTTCGTAGGTGATCTGAATGACATCTGATGGAATTCCTTTAATAGACTCTAGAATCTCTTTACCTCGGGCGGGATGTGATTCTATAAGCATTCGTTCTTCCTTCGTAAGTTTGAAGCGATTTTTCTGCAAAAGGTCTGCAGGCAATTCTTTGAAGCCAATATTATGGAATAGACCTGCCATGGCGAGTTTAAAGAGAGTCTGCGGTGACTTAATACCCATTTTTTTTGCCATCATAACGGAATACATGCTGACTCCCAGACTGTGTGAGTACAAATAGTCATTGTGATCATTGAGTTGATCAAGAACGGTCATGGCGTCTTCCGAGCTTGTTATGACGGATAAGCTTGAGGATAGAAAGTCTTTTGCATTATTGAATGTATCCTTATCTGTGCCCTGAACGAAGGCCTGCTGAACGATAAGACCTCCAGTGTATTTCAAAAAGCGAAGTTTTTTAGTCTCGTCGACTTTTTCACTTGCATTGACTACACGAGAGACGTTGACAGTGAATCCAACGATACGAGAGAAGTCAGCTTGCTTGACGTAAAGGAAATGCACCCCTTTTTGCTTAAAAATTTTAAGCTTTTCTTCAGGAATTTTTCCGCCATTATGAGAGATCTTAATGTATTTATTGTCAGCGACTTTGACGAAGATACCGAACTCCGTATTTTTCTCGGTTAAAAAGTCTTCGACTGGTAACGAGCAGAAATCTTCATCTTTGCCTTCATCAATTTTCCAGGCGCTAGATCCGCCAAATAAACCATTAATCTTTGCCATAAGGTCAGCGGATTTAAATGGTTTCGGAATGAAATCCTTTGCGCCTAATTCATGAGCTTTGGTTGTCTCGAGAATTTCAGAAAATCCGGTCATTAAAATCACGGGAATGTCAGGTCGACGCAGCTTAATCCACTCGAGAAGTTCAATACCGGTGACCTTTGGCATTTTTATGTCCGTCAGGATGGCATCCGGAGTGACTCCTTCTGCCATAATGTTTTGAGCATGAAGTCCATTTTCTGCTTCGACGACTTCATAACTTTTAGATAGAAAGTCTTTTACAGCCGAGCGAAAAAACTCATCATCTTCGACAAGCAATATTTTTTTCATATAACACCTTCAAGGGAAAGTAGTTCTGTTTCTAAGCCTTGTTTTTTGGGGATCTCAACAACAAAGCATGTGTTGATTGAGCCAGGGTCTACAAAGAGTCTTCCTCCATGTCCTTTAATGATCCCCATTGAAATGCTAAGCCCAATACCAGTTCCTTTTCCAATTTCTTTCGTAGTAAAGAAAGGTTGGAATATTTTATCCAAAATGATGGGATCGATTCCAGGCCCAGAATCAGTAACGCGGAATTGAACGAAGTCCGGAGTCTGAGAGACCTGAAGATCCACCCACCGTTCAGGCAAACCTGCCGTTGCATCAATTGCATTACCCACAAGATTCAAAAGCACTTGAGTGACTTCAACAGGTCGGCACTCGATCGAGATGGTCTCGGGTGGAATTTTCCAAATTAGTTCTACGCCATCAGTGGTGAATCGATCACCGCATAGAATAAGAGCATCTTCGATGGCTTCTTGGACTGAATAGTTTTGAAAAGGATCCAGCTCGCCACTTCGCGAAAATGTGCGCAGGCCTTTGATTATCTTTGCTATGCGTTCAATGGTAGCGTCGGATTTGTGGAGGTAGTTTAAGACAGCTGTCTTATCAATTTCCTTGTTGTTTTCTAGTTCTGTAATGGCTTCTGAAAGAAACAGCTTAATCGCACTAAGAGGCGTGTTAATCTCATGGGCGATTCCAGCAACCATTTCTCCTAACGCGGACATTTTTGAAGCTTGAAGGGCGATGTTTTTTTGCTCGCTGATTTCGAATGAGCTGGATTCAAGAACATTATTAATAGAATCTTCTCTCTCTTTGCGAGATTGAAGATAGAGATAGCAAAGTATAATAGCCATGAACGAACAGAGCATCGAAAGTGCGCACATGATGTCAAAGAAAGTGTCTTGGACGGTTTCGCCGCGAGAATCGAACTGCAATAGCAGAAGTAACAGTAGAAGTGTGAAAATTCCAACGCCACTTGCGCGGATAGCTGGGCTCAATTTCGAAGAAGTGATTGCGACTGTCTCATTTTGTGGCGTTTCGCGCATATCAAAGTCCTCTGCGTTTATTTTATCGGGAGGTTGCTGACCCTACTGAATTCAAGAAATCTTGAATTCTGTTTTGTAATCTGTTTATGAGTTTTTTCTATATATTATTCTACTTAAGGGTCCGATAGAGTGGGTGGTGAGACGTTAACACTAACAAGCGATGTAAAATGCTACCTCCTAAAGACGATCCCTGCTGGCGTGAGCTTGTAGCGGGACAAACTGAATACCCTCTGCAGGCATTGGCAACAAAGATGCTTGTCACTCGTGTGAGACAACTTGTGAGCGGAAATCCCGCTTCAGAAAGAGTTGATGAAGCCATATCTATTGCCTACGAATTCTTTAAAAAGAACCAACACTCTGTCTCTACCGACATTAAATGTATATTTGGAGAGGGAACGTAAATGAAAACTCTATTTAATGTCACCGAAGTAACAAACATGATTCGGGCGGGAAGAAAGCTTCTTTTAGCTGGTGATGACCTGCTCTTGTCTCAGCTTCCGCGTGGGAATTGGGTCGGCGGAACGATCCCTTATTTTATGTCGGAAAAAGGCGGAATTGATACAAGTGATTTAATCCAGGTGGGTGAACTTCCTGATTTCATAACAAGCGTCAGAGCTTTGAGCTATGGTGCGCATGAGCTTCAAAATATTCCTTCTGATTATCCTGACAATGGGGTCTCTTTTATTATGATTCCGGCATTTTCTGAAGCGCATCGGGTATTTGCAGAAAGATGTTCAACATTTCCTGGCTTGTTCGATCGACCTTTGCTTGGATGGGTGACTGGCTTTCATCTAGAGAGAGATGCGCGAAAAATCGCCAAGACCTACAATGGATTGACTGGGGAATCATTTGCGGACAAGGCGGTGGTTCTTTCGCTGGAGCTTCCAGAAAACAAATTTGGACGTGTGAATATAATAAACCTATTTAATCAGGGTAGTGGAGACACTTTAGTCTTTAAAGAAACAGGGTTTGAAGTTGAGCGTTGTTTTGTAAACGGACAGGAAATGAGCTTCCGGGATTATATTCAAAGTCGTAAGATTGATACTCAACTACCTTTGGTCGCCAATTACTCTGGAGCGATGATTAATGTGAGCATTATGTCCGTGTCAGATTCTCATGAGAAGGTAAAACTCTATGCTCCTATTTTTGCGGACGTAGAATACAAGTTTGCCAATCCTGTCTCTGACTATGAGGCTGAATTTGATAAGCAAGTAAGTACTCTGAGTGTTGATAATCCCACGATATCTTGTAACTGCGTTTTGAACTATTTGTACGCTCACTTGAACGGAAAAAAGACCGGCAATATTATGGGGCCAATGACGTTTGGTGAAATTGCATACATGCTTTTAAATCAAACTGTGGTCTACATTAGCTTCGAAGATAAAGTTTAGAATGACTAGAGCTTTGCGCTTTAGTCGTTCTCACTTGGGGCTAGGCTTGTGCGATGCAATAAGCGCATGCGAACTTCACCTTGTCAAAAGACTCTATCCCAATTTTGGTTGATTTGCCTTTAGTATAATGTCTTATAGAGAATGTTATCGAAATTTCGATTCATTTATCAAAGAGGCGTTATGGCTAATAAATATATTCTTCTGGCTGACGACATTGAGGATCAAACGTCATCGGGCCGATCACGATCTCACTTACTACGAGATTTAGCAGCTGAATTCGCCCGCCGTCTTAAAGAGCCTTTGTGGGTTCTTTATGCTAACAAGGCTAAAACCAGTGATATTTCTGACAATCTTAAAAATTTAATAGAGACAGTTGAAAAGCGATCTGAAAAATTGGTTGAAAAGGAACTCTCTCATTATCCCATTGAATTTAAGATCAACTCTGTCAGTGGACATCCCTCAGATTGCATTATTAAAGAGGCAAGAGACACCGACTCTGTAGAGATGGTTGTCGTGGGCGCGCATCATAAAAAGGGTTTAAAAAAAACTATATTAGGCAGCGTCTCAGAAGAGGTGGTTCGAAATTCCTTGGTCCCTGTTTTGATCTTAGGTCCAGAAGCATTAAAGCAGAAGTATGAACTGCCTCTTGATGAGCCTTTGAGGATATTGTTCCTCAGTGATCTTTCAGGAGCTAGTGGACCCGCTGAAAAAGTGGCCATTGATCTTACCAAGAAACTTAAGGCTCAACTGACCGTCTGTCATTCGGTGGGACATCAGATTTTTCATCTTAAAGAGATGCTTTCTTCCTTGAGTACGGTTCCCTCTGATTCGCTTTTAAAGAACATTCGAAGAGGCGCTGAAAGTTCACTCACGCGAAAAGTAAAGCAGATCCAGAACAAGAATATTGATGTCGAACGTCTGTTAATCCGAGATGAAAGGAATATCGAGGATGTCATTGTTGAGATGGCAGATGATTCTTTTGATCTTATCGTAATGGGAACTCACACTCGAAATAAGGTTTTAACGGCATTTATAGGAAGCTCAGCAAGAAATCTGATTTTAAGATCACCTATTCCAGTCATGGTTGTTCGATCAGCCCCGATCAAGATGTATTAGGAGGTACCGTGAGGATCACATTCTTTGACACTCATCATTTCGAGAAAGATTTCTTTCAGCAAGAAAATAAAAAATATTCTTTCGATATACAATTTGTGGAAAGTCGACTTAATGTCGACACTGCTTCGCTTGCTGAAGGAAGCCAAGCGATTTGCGTTTTTGTAAATGACAAGCTTGATGAGGCCTGCATTTCTAAATTGCATTCAATAGGGGTGCGACACATTGCTCTTCGTTCGGCGGGATTTAATAACGTGGATCTGATGGCGGCACAAAAATATAATATTTTAGTGACGAGAGTTCCTGGATATTCTCCCTATGCAGTCGCAGAATTCGCATTTGGAATTTTACTTTCTTTAAATAGAAAAATTCACCGGGCGTACTGGAGAGTTCGGGATTTAAATTTTTCTTTAGATGGGCTGGTTGGATTTGACTTGCACGGAAAAAAAGTCGGCGTTTTAGGGGCCGGAAAAATTGGAAAAATCTTTGCCATATACTGCAAGCTTGTGGATGTGAAGTGATGATTTGCGATCTTGTCAAGGACCCCGAGTTAGAAGGACGAAAGAATATTTCCTATGTAAACTTAGGGACTTTGTGTAGAGAGGCCGATGTGATCTCTTTACATGTTCCTCTGACTCCAGAAACGCATCATATTTTGGATGTTCCACAGTTTGAAATGATGAAGCCGAGTGTATTGATAGTGAATACGGGGCGCGGGGCTTTGATTAACTCCAGGGCTCTTTTAGAGGCTTTAAAGAAAGAAAAAATTGCGGGAGCAGCTCTAGACGTCTATGAAGAGGAAGAAAATATCTTCTTTCAAGATCTGTCAGGAAAAGTTCTGCAGGACGACCTCTTGGCCCGCTTGCTGACTTTTCCCAACGTTTTAATCACTTCACATCAGGCATTTCTAACCAAAGAGGCTCTTCAGAATATTGCTAAGACAACTCTACAAAGCATTGATGATTACGCTAACGGGCGATCTGTAGGGGAAACAAAGGTCGTTTTGCACGAGACCCATGTTCGGCAAATTTAGAGCTTTAGAAAACCACAAATCAATTTCGGAATAATGACTATGGACAGAAACCTGGATTCAAATAGTGATGCAATCAATTCCCTTCTTGGAAAAGTGATTCGTGAAATTAACTTAAAGATGGGATCAGGTTATGCGTTTGAGCAGCTTCTTGATGCATTTTTTGATTCGCTTGGTCTGCTTATTCCATTTGACCGAATGGGTATAGCGCTTTTGGAAGAGAATCGCGAAAGAATTCGCTTAGTTTGGGTAAGATCAAAAATGCCTGTCGATTCCCTTAAGAAAAATTATTCATCACTTCTTGTCAGTAGCAGCTTGAAAGAGATCATCGATTCAGGAAAACCGCGAATTATAAATGATCTTGAACAATATGCGCAGACGCATCCTAACTCTGAGTCCACGCGATTAATTTTAAAGGATAATATTCTTTCAAGTTTAACTTGTCCACTGTGGTCGGAAAGCAAGGCTATCGGTGTAGTATTTTTTTCGAGCCGTTTCAAAAATACCTATGATAATTCGCATGTAAACATATTTTGTCCCTTGGCGGATGAGCTTTCTGTGATCGTCGAACAAGCTCATCTTAAAAATGCATTTGCAGAAATGGAGCAAAAGGATAGGGCTTTTGCAAAGGTTCTTCATGATTTGCGATCGCCTCTTAACGTCATAGAAGGCTATTTGGATTTAACCGCCAGTGAAAATTGGTATGAATCCCTTCCCGAAACAATCAAAGATATTTTCGCCATTCTCAAAAGAAATACAAACTCTATGGTTTCTCTTCTTGATGACATCTCGAGTATGCAATCTAAAGAAGGAACGCCTCGTCTTATGATCAAAGAGATCGATTTACATGATTTCTGCAGCGAACTGATTGCCTCGGGAAGAATCTTGGCTAGGGGCAAAGACATTGATTTTCTGGCACGGGTGGCGCCAGGTTTGCCTCATAAATCTGAATTTGATCACAACCAGATTCGTCGAGTTGTGGAAAATCTCTTCTCTAATGCGGTGAAATTCTCGTTTAGAAAAACAGAAATCATTTTCTCGGTATGGCATGAGGATGGCAAAATTTATTTTTCTGTCGCCGATAAAGGTCAGGGAATTAAAGGTGACGAGATTCCTAGACTTTTTAAGGAATTCGGTAAAACAAGCACCTTGCCCAGTGAAGGAGAACCCAGTTCTGGCCTTGGACTTTGTATTTCAAAGGGTATTGTCGAGGCCCATGGGGGACAGATATTCGTGGATTCTCACTTCGGTCAGGGATCGACATTTTCGTTTTGGATACCTATAAAAAAGTAGCATCTATCTATGATGGCACGACGATAATGGGGACAACAGAGTTAAGCACTGCTGATCGTGTTGAGCTTCCTACGAAAGCTCTTAGAACTTTGGAGCGTCCTCTTGTTCCCATGATAACAAGGTCATATCCTCGCTTAATTTCTGCTGAAATAATGTTCGCAAGCTGACTTTCTTGAGTTAATAGTTTGCCTTCAACATGTACGCCTTTGGTTTTCAATGTTCTGATTTTCTTTTGTAAGGATCGAGCTGCGTTTGCGTAAATTGCTTTGAAAGTTTCCTCTATGTTGTCGGCTACAAATCCGCCCGAGTAAACATTGTACTTTATTTCTAAGACCTGATCGCCGACAGAAAAACAAACTGTCAGATTGGCGTCTAATTCCTTTGCTAAAGAGCGAGCATATTCTTCGGCATTTATCGAGTTGTGTTTTAGATCTGAAAAGAGAACGATATTTAATTTCTCTTTCCTTGAACGATTGAATTTGTAGGAAAGGGCCTTAGGACCAAGAACCATGACGGGTTGCCTTGAGTGTCTCAAAACATCCTCACACACACTTCCTAAGAAGAGAGATTTAAGCGTTTTGCGATTGCGTGTCCCCATAATGAGAAGTTCCGGCTTCGGAGAGGTGTTGACCGTCTCAATAATTTGTTCCGATGGGGACCCTGGTTGAATTGTTAAATCGACATCTTGGTTAAACTGCTTGTTAGCTTGACGATGAAAGGCCTGAACCTGATTTTTCCACTCGGTAGCTCGCTTAAAGTCAAAGCTCTTAAGATGATGAGACTTTTTGGCTATGTTATCGATATAGATCATTTTGATATTCAGTTTAAGGCGATCTGCCATAAACTTTGTGGCGTTCTTTATTGCCGTCGATCGTTGCCAGTCTGACGATGATTTATCGCGAAGGTCATCAGCCAGCAGAACATATGGTTTTCGCATAGCAAAGCTCCTATATTTCGAAGCGACCTGTGATTGATTTTACATTGATCTTGTAAATGATTGCGGACTCGATTTGTGCGGTCATATCTAAAGCTAATGAAGACCCTAATTCCACGGCTTGATTCATTTTCATAATGAGCATGCGCATGGCTCGAGAGGCTTCGTCATCGCGAAGTTCTTCAAATGTTCCCCAGGCAATAGCGCTCTTCCAATGATAGAAGTCTTCGATTTTTTCAACCTGAACACAAACCTCCGGATTTTTTCTCATGAGGTCGATTTTTCTTCCCGGTGCTGAATGGCTGTAGATGGTGTTGTCGACATAAAGATAAGAAATGGGTACAAGATATAATTCTTTTTGATGGTGACAAGCCAGATGACCGAAAGAGCATTCTTCGAACAGGGCTCGAGCCTCGGTTGTCGATAGAGATTGGAGGTTGTGGTGATAGGGCTTCATAGAATCCTCTGTACATTTTTAAATCTGGTGATCTATCGAAGGTTGATTCTGTTTAGTGCCTTTTCGTTTTTTCTCTTCTTCCAAAATAACTTTAAGTGTTTTTAGAATGGCATCGGCATTGAGTGAAATGCTGTCGATGCCCTCTTTAACTAACATTGTTGAATATTCCGGATAATCACTTGGTGCTTGACCACAGATACCAATTTTCTTTCCTTTTTTTCGAGCTGTACGAATCGCAGAGGTGATCATGTATTTAACGGCTTCATTTCTTTCGTCAAACTTTTCTGACAGAAGATGAGATTCTCTATCAACCCCCAGGACCAACTGCGTGAGATCGTTGGAGCCTATTGAGAATCCGTCGAAGATGTCAGCAAATTGCTCTGCTAAAATCACATTGCTAGGAATTTCACACATGACATAAACTTCAAGGCCATTTTGTCCTTGAATGAGGCCATTCTTTTTCATTTCAGCCAGAACCAGTTTGCCTTCCTCGGGAGTCCGACAAAATGGAACCATGACCTTGAGATTTGTCAGGCCCATATGATCACGAACCCGCTGAATGGCTTGGCATTCCAGTGCAAAGCCTTTTTGATAAAGCGGGTGATAATATCTCGAGGCTCCGCGCAGGCCTAGCATCGGATTTTCTTCGCGAGGTTCAAACTGCTCTCCGCCAAGAAGGTGAGAGTATTCATTGGTTTTAAAGTCGCTGAATCTTAAAATCACATCTTTGGGATAAAATGCAGAGGCTATCATGGCGATCCCTTCTGAAAGTTTATCAACAAAATATTGTGACATATATTTGTAATGTTTTGTTAGTTCAATGATTTCGCTTCTAACTGTATAGTCTCTGAGATCATTGAAATGAATGAGAGCTAACGGGTGGACCTTCACGTAGTTGGTTATTATAAATTCTTGTCGCGCTAAGCCCACCCCATCTTGGGGGAGAAAGGACAATGCCATCGCTTTTGCAGGATCTGCGATATTAAGCATGATTTTAGTGTTGGGGCGTTCAAGTTTGCCGACGTCCACCTCTTCCACAGAGTATTTTAAGAATCCGTCGTAGACATTGCCAACTTCACCCTCTGCACAACTGACGGTGACCTTCTGACCATTGTGTAAAATACTGGTCGCATTTTTTGTTCCGACAATCGCGGGAATGCCGAGCTCACGGCTCACAATGGCGGCGTGACAAGTTCTGCTTCCGCTATTTGTGATAATCGCTGAGGCATTTCTCATGATGGGTTCCCAGTCTGGGTCTGTCTTATCTACGACGAGGATTTCTCCGGATTTAAGCTGGTCCCGATCTGATAGACTTTGAAGGACTCGAACTTCGCCCTTGCCAATTTTATTTCCAACGCTATGACCTTGAATGAGAAGTTTACCTTTTTCCTCAAGATGTGACTCCGTTATGATGGTGGCTCGTCTTCGAGAGTGCACTGTTTCTGGACGGGCTTGAACAAGATAGAGAAGTCCGTCTTTACCATCCTTGGCCCATTCAATGTCTAAAGGTGTGCTTTCGCCTCGAAGTTTACTATAGTGTTCTTCAACGAGGACTCCCCAGCGGGCAAGCTCCAAGATATCTGGATCGGATAAGACATATTGTTCGCGATCTTCAATGGAAACCGGTATATTGCGAGTCAGTCTTTCGCCACCGACATCATAGATGAGTTTGGTCTCTTTGCTGCCAAGTTCTTTACGTAAAATCGGTTGAATCGACTCTTTAAGAGTAGGTTTGAAAACAAAATACTCATCAGGGGTGACGAGGCCTTGTACGACATTTTCCCCTAGTCCATAGGCAGCGCTAATTAAGACAACATTAGGAAATCCGGTTTCAGTGTCGATGGTGAACATGACTCCTGCACAGGCTAAATCAGAACGTACCATCTTCTGAACGCAAACGGATAAACTCACCTTAAGCTGATCAAAACCGAATCTGTTTCTGTAAGAAATGGCTCGTTCCGTAAAAAGGGAGGCGAAGCATCTACGACAGGCTTCAAGCAATTGGTGTTTTCCCCGAACATTAAGATAAGTTTCTTGTTGGCCAGCGAAGCTTGCATTGGGCAAATCTTCTGCTGTGGCACTGCTGCGAACGGCTACGTCAGTTTCAGATTCTCCCGATTCAGCACTTAATTTAGCATAGGCTTCTAGAATCTCCCGTTCTAGACCCTGGGGCAGAGGCGACGTCAGTATCAGTTGACGAGCCCAATAAGATTTTTCAGAAAGACTCTCGGAGCTTGTGATATTGATTTCATCAAAAAGATCTTTAAGAGGTGTTGATAGGTTATGCTCTTTGAGATGATCTTGAAAACCTTGAGTTGTGATTGCAAATCCATTGGGAACACGGATGCCAACCTTTGAAAGGCTATTGTACATCTCGCCCAACGAAGCGGTTTTCCCACCTACGACCTTTATTTGATCAGCGTGAATTTGATTGAGCCATAGAATTCTTGGGAGATTTTCTGAGGATTTCTCCATGATATACCTCCAAATTTAGGAAGAGATCGCTTCGATGTTTTCATAGTGTTGATGCAAGGACCACTTAAAAGAATCTCTTTGCATCAATGCATATCAATTTTGGTTGAATTTTCTATTCCTAGAGACGGTGCCGTTTGTCACCGAACTTAAGTCAAAGTGGGGCGGGGATTGAAGCGGAGTCCTCGACTAAAACTCCGTCGCTCAGTCTGAGCTGACGCTGAGCCATGCTTGCAAAGTCGGGATCGTGAGTCACCATGATGACCGTCGTTCCATCGTCTTCATTGCATTCTTTTAAAATTTTCATGACGATGTCCGCATTGGCACTATCCAGAGCACCTGTTGGTTCGTCAGCAAATAAGTATTGCGGCTGCATGATAAGGGCACGAGCGATTGCGACCCTTTGTGTTTCTCCTCCTGAAAGTTGACGGGGATAGCGTCCAAGTTTGGAAGTGAGCCCAAATTTTTCAATTAGCTCTTTTGCGCGTCCCTTTCGCTCGTCTTCACGGTGAAGCTTGAGAGCAGGTACAAGGATGTTTTCTAAAACTGTGAGTTCTGCAATTAGATAGTGAAATTGAAATACAAAACCCATTTTGACATTGCGAAACCAGTGAAGTTCTTTGGAATCCATTTCTGCAATGTCTTTGTCCGAGATCATGATCTTGCCACTGGTTGGATTGTCCAAAGAGCTCATGACATACAAAAGAGTGCTTTTTCCGGCTCCGGATCGTCCCGTAAGTGCCACAAATTGACCATCAGGAATGGAAACTGAAACGTCTTTTAAGACTTCGATAGGCGGTGTACCAAATGATTTGCAGACATGATTGCAGATAATGCCCATTTATCCTCCGGTTCGAATAATTTCGATGGGGGTCAGTTTTCCTGCGGCTCGGGCAGGGAGGATGCTGGCTAAAGAAACAGAAAAAAGAGCCATGAAGGTTGCTTGCGCAAATATTTCCCAAGTTAAAGAGATGTGCAGGGTGCCGTTAGGATTTGATGGTGTTGGAAGCATTAACGGCACACTTTGCAAAAGCTTGCAGGTCAAATATCCAAAAAGAAGTCCCAACACTGTTCCCGCAATTCCTACCATTAAACCTTGCATGAAAAAAAGCATGACAATATCAAACCCGTCGTATCCTAATGCGCGCAAGATGGCGATGTCTTGGCGTTTTTGGTTCACAGTAATATTTAGGATATTATAAATGCCAAACCCCGCTACGATGAGGACTGTGAGTATCATAGAATAGCGCAGAGCCGTTTGAATTCTAAAGACAGACAAGATATTCGCATTTTGGTCGCCCCAGCTTTCAACACGTTCCGGGGAACTTTGTGACCAAGTTCTTGCCATAAAATCAGCATTTCGATAGTCGCGCAGTCGCACTCCTATTTCATTGACTTGATTCGGCGTTAGATTGGCGCGTTGAACGTCATTAAGTGCGGCATAAGCCTGAAGATCCATTCCCCGATTGCCAGTATAAAAGCGACCCACAATTTTAAATGGTATTCGTACAGGATTGACACCCACAGAGACATAAATAATTTGAGTGAGGCTAGCTCCTAAGCGTTTTGCTAACTCATCGCCTAGAATAATTCTATTACCGCCGCCACCAATGTCCGTGAATTTTCCTTGAATCATATAATTTGCAATTGTTGTGACTCTTGCTTGTTGTTTTGGATCACAGCCGGTCACGGTCGTGCCGACCGAGTTTTTTCGAAGCGATATCAATGCTGGCGCTGAAAGTTGGGGAGTGAATGCTTCAACGCGAGGATCTTGGGAAAGTCTTTGATACCAAGTTTGTGGACTCTGTATTTCTTGATATCCCTCAACCCCGGCTGGAGCGCCTTGCCATCTGACGTAAATATCGGGTCCCCCAAAGAAAGGCTTATCGAGAATATGTGCAGTCAGATAATCTTTTCGAGCCTCGATATGAACTTGAGCGGCATTATTTACCAGCTGGTCGACAATGAAACTTTGAAATCCAACAAAAAATCCAGACACTCCGACATATGCTAGTGTGCCAAAAAAAACTCCTAAAAGAGTAAGAATGGTTTGGCGCCTTCGTTCTAAAAGATATTTTATTGCTATAAATATCATTGGCTCACCTGTCTGCGGATAAGTAAGCGGTCTCCGGGGGCGAGATCTCCTTCAAGAATTTCTGCCCATGTTCCATCGGTCACACCGATCTTGACGGGCACGGACTTAGGCAGACTGCGACCGCGTTTTCTCCAGACTGAGCCATTTTCAAAAGCCACGACGGGGATTACGAGAGAATTTTCGTGGGTAGCGATGACAATGGCGACATCACAAGTCATCTCCGGCAAAATTGAACTTGGAAGATTCAGAGAATCAATTCTTGCTAAAAAATTTCCTGCATAGGAATAAACGGCACTGACTGTTCCTTCAAAAACAGACTCTCTTAAAGAATCAAAGCTGATTCGGGCCTTTTGACCTTTCTTAACCCGTAAAGCACCTTGCTGTTCCATCGAGACGACAATATATCGATTCTGTACGTCTGTAAGAATAAGAAGTGGTGTGGTTGTATATGTATTTTCACCCAAACGATAAGGGTAAAAATTTACGATCCCGCTGAAGGGAGCTCTAAAAACAACATCACTCCCAATTTCAACCAGGGGAGCACCCTTCCTGACAGAATCTCCTTCGTTGACATAACTCTTTTCGACACTGCTGCCCACGAGGGGATTGATAGAATATCTGTGATAGGCAGTTACCGTGCCGATTCCATAGACCGCATCAATGATAGTGGAACGCTTGAGGGGGGCGGAGAGCTGCCCTTCAGATTGTCTAAATATTCTTTGGACGACGATCATCGCGAGGATGAGCAGTAAGAATATAGAAATGCTCAAAAGCTTTCGCTTGTTGACCCATTCAAAGATCGCTCTGAACTTCTCCATAGATTGTAGATATCACTGTTCTTGTTGAGCTGATATGAGATCTTTGACAGGAATCAAGGCAATGCTCCAGTGTCAAAAGACCTCATCAAGAAATCGCAAAAAAATGTAAGATGATTGTGAGGACCAGGATGTTTAAGCACTGGAAAAATTGTGGAAAAGTTTATTCTATTAGCCGATGATTTAGGCGATCAAAGTGAATCTGGAATTTTAAGATCTCAACTGCTGCAGGATCTGGCGGCAAAACTTTGCGAGCGATTGAATCAGAATTTATGGGCGCTTTATGTCGACAGTAATCCAAAAACAGGCCTCCCTGTTTTTGATGAAAAGTTAGAAAGACAAAAACAAGAAGCTCTTTCAACGCTAGAGGAAATCTTAAAAAGAAATCACATCAATTTTAAGATCGATTGCAAAAGCGGCGATCCAGCATCTGTTATTTTAACGGAAGCGAAGGAGTCGGCGCGTTTGGACTTTGTTATTCTGGGGGCGCAAAAGAAAACTGGATTAAAAAAAGCTCTTTTGGGAAGTGTTTCTGAAGAGGTTGTTCGACATGTCCAGGTGCCAGTTCTTGTATTAGGTCCAGAGGCTCAGCGGCACAAATTTAAAATTCGTGAGCCTAATGCAATTCGAATTTTATTTTTGAGCGATTTAACTGCGGCAAGTTCCTTGGCAGAAGAATTTGCACTTAAATTTGCCGCAAGGTTGAACGCCAGCCTAACGTTCTGTCATTCTGTTGGGCATAAGATTTCACATCTGAAAGAAATGATTTATTCCCACCGAGTGAGTACCAAAAGTGTCGATCTCATTCTTAAGGAAATTAGTGAGCGCGCAGAAGTGGATTTAGCAAAAAAAATTGAGCAACTTCAGACTAAAGGCCTCAATGTGCAAAGTCTTTTGCTGAAAAATGAGGAAGATCTATCGATGAACATCAACAGTGTTGTTGATGAGAAGTACGACATCATCGTGATGGGGACCCACAGTCGTGGTAAAATTCTAACCTCCTTTCTTGGAAGCACTGCTCGCAATCTGGTGTTAAGTTCTGCGGTTCCTGTGCTCATTGTACGTTCCCCTCTGACTTAAAGTGGGTTTGTTTTGAGGCACTAGGACTTTCGATTTCTTCCGGATCAATCGTTTAAGATTTAATATTAAATAAAAAAAGGAGGATGTATGGCCAACTTACCAACATTTTGGAAGGAGCATTTTTCTTCAAATCCGCTCAGCGAGATATCAAGTTTTCAAAAACGGATTGATCGAATGATGAATGAACTTATGGAATTGCGGGGAGGAAGCTCTGATTCCCTCATGGATTTTTCTCCGTCGAGCGAAATCACTGAAGAGGAAAAAAATTATCTATTAAAGGTAGATTTGCCCGGCGTGAAAAAAGAGGACGTAAAGGTCGAAGTGTCCGGCGATACGATGACAATCAAGGCTGAACGAAAAACGGAGAAAGAAGAAAAAGGAAAAAAACGATTCCTGTCCGAGATTTCATACGGCTCTTATGTTCGAAGCTTCACTTTGCCACAGGCAATAGACGAAAAGAAAGTCGACGCAAAATTTGAAAACGGAGTGTTGCAGGTATCCATTCCAAAAATTGAAAACGCAATGTCAAAACAGATCTCTATTCATTAAAATAGGACCTCTAGGAAACCATTTGGACAAATATGATTTCCTAGAGGACTTCATAAGACGAATTTAAGATAGGTATGACCGCTGAGATTTTTAATTTTTCTTGAAGTGCTTTGCGCAATTCATCTGAGGCGGAAGGCTCTCCATGAACTATGAAAGTTTGTTTTGGTGGTTTAGGCATTAAAGAAACCCATTTTACAAGCTCCTCCTGGTCGGCATGAGCTGAAAAAGAATCTGAATTAAGAAGGCGAGCCTTAACATCCATATAAGACCCATGGATTTTAATTTTTTTCTGCCCGTTCACTAAAGACCATCCACGAGTTCCGGCAGATTGAAAGCCAGGAAGCAATATCGTATTTTGGGGATTATCGCCAAAAGCCTTTATGTGATGTAAAACCCTTCCTCCCGTAAGCATCCCGCTTGACGCGATAATCACACAGCTTTCAGTAGTTTGATTTAGTTTTTTTGAATCCTCGGCAGAGCCAATGAAATGAATTTCTTTTAAGCTTTCTTTGAAGTCCTTTTGTAAACCGTTTTGATCCGGTAGAAATTCTCCATACAGCGCGCAGATCTCCTGACCCATCGGAGAATTGAAGTACACTGGAATTTCTTTGGGAATCTGGCCCTGCTGTTTTAACTTATGAATTTCGTAGATCAAGTTTTGTGAACGACCTAATGCGAAAGCGGGGATTAAAAGGATACTTTTTCTCTTCCACGTATCTACAATTAGTTCGGTTAGAATTTCACTGGAAGATTCGGATGAGTGAAGTCTGTCTCCGTAAGTAGACTCAATGATAAGATGGCTTACATCGCCAGGGGGATCTGGAGGAGGCATTGTTGGATCGTTGTATCTACCAAGATCTCCTGAAAATAAAATGTGCTTGTTGTCAGCAGAAATCAAGATCGAGGTGGCCCCTAAAATATGACCGCCTAATCTGGCCGTCGCTTGAAATTCACCAATCTCGGTTTTTCGATAAAGCTCTAAAGATTTAAATAAAGGAAATACTTTTTCCACATCATCTAGATCGAAAAGAGGTTTTGCTGGACTGTGTTTTGAGAATCGCTTTTTATTTGCGTAATCTGCTTCTTCCATTTGAATTTTTGCAGCATCAAGCAGAACAATTTTGGCAATTTCCTTGGTGGGGGAGGTGCAGAAGATGGGGCCTCTAAAACCTTGTCGAACGATTAACGGCAAAGCGCCACAATGGTCCAAGTGAGCGTGAGTGAGAATGATAGCTTTAAGTTGCTTGGTATCGACATCAATCTTATCCCAGTTAAGCAAGCGAAACTGCTTTAAACCTTGGAACATTCCACAGTCGATTAGAATTTGCTCGCCATTATGACTAAGTAGAAATTTGGAACCAGTCACCGTTCCGGCTCCGCCTAAAAATGAAAGCTCCATTAGAAACCCCCATGTCATTTTGTCTTATAAGATTGCCTGGGACAAGTTGTTTCATTGATTTATATGATTATTCACGAGAGCATGATTTGCATTACTTTCCGTAAAGCATAGGGTGGTGGCATGACATCGGAGCGGTATAAAGTCGAGAATGGCCTACAAATCATTGAGATTAAAATCTCTGAGACTGATCAGTTGTTCGATTTGCGAGATCCCGCACCATTTCGCGAGAAGGACTTGGACGAAAATTTCACTCGCTATCTCGAGGGAAGCCTTGACGAACTTTCGCTTCGCCGACCGATCAAGATTCAAATCTACATTGAAAAAACAAAAGGTCAGTTGCCTCCGCAGATAATTAAAGAAGCGATTCATGAGTATTTTGAATATCAAACCATGATGAAACAGGCACAATTAACAAAGCATATGAAGATGGCCCAGCTGTTTCTTGTCATTGGAATTTCAATTCTATCTATATGTCTTGGCATAGCTCATTGGATTAGATCTTTTGACAGCGAGATTATAGTCACTACTTTGCGAGAGGGCGTTGTGATATTTGGCTGGGTTTCTATGTGGAAGCCTATTGAGCTCATTTTATTTGATTGGTATCCGATTTGGGATCGTATTCGTGCTTATCGCAGACTTGCCAAAGCGGAGGTGGAGATTTTAGATAATGAAAACTTAATAGCGACCTCTCTTCCTTCTCAAGCGCCGAGGGACTAAGATACGAGTAGGTAGGAGGCGTTATGAAGCTGGCACTGATGGCGCTCGTATTATTTTTTCAAGTGGGGTCTGCCTTCGCGAAGCTGATTATCTTGGATGTGCGAACTCCTGAAGAATATTCTCAGGGACACATAGATCACGCTTTAAATTACGATGTATTAAACCCTAATTTTAGTGACAGAGTTTCTTCATTAAAGCGAAGCGATACCTACAAGGTTTATTGCAAAGGTGGAAAACGGGCAACCCAGGCTGTTCAAATCATGAAGGAACTTGGCTTTAAAGATGTCATTAGCTTAGGCGGGTATGAAGATGCGCAAAGGGCATTTCACACCGATATGCCTAACGAACCGTAACCAGATCGATTGAGTTATTAATTTTAATTGAAGGAGTACCAAAGACTCTGCACCGCAGGCGACATTCTTTTTTTCAAATTATCGTTGCTATTGAGTTCGCTGCGTATTTGTTTTTGATATCGCTGAATGATAGCGGGTAGGTTTCGAATCATCAGTTCGATATCCTTATTCGAAGTGATCAGCTTTAAAGGACCAGGTATGGTGGTTTTCAACTGATCAATGAATTTTTTCTTTTGATCTGGATCACCAGATAGAGCGTATTTATATTTATTGGCAAGAATATCTGGATTTGCGCGAGGAACATATTCTAGTGATTTATACTCACCAATAGACCTGCCATTCAATAATACTTCATAAAGATCTTTAAGACTTTGCTGAACTGCTAATGTAGGCATCAAAATCACAGGATCCATATCCGTAGAGCAAACCATCATATGACCATCCGAGTGAGTCCACCAAGCATCGCCACGAGAATTCGCAACACTCAGGCCGATTTCATTCATTTGTTCATCGTGAGAGTTATTGTCATGTAAGACAATAGCCATGGCATCGCCTCGAAGTGTCTTAAATAGGCCCGACAAATTATTTTGAGCAAACTGACGAACTTGCAGACGTGGCACGTCCACATGCCCTGCAGCGAATAAATCCATGAGATAATGATCTGCTACAGAATTAACGAATACAGATCTGCGGAAATAATAATCCGCAGCAGATAGTTTATTTTGTTGGCGCATCTCGAAAGATTGCTGTGCTAATTGAAGAGCTTGAGTGTGCTCTCTGATATAAGCTTTCACGGCACCCCAGCTGAAATGATCAAAGTTGTCTTCGGCAAGAACCAGATATTCTTTTGAGTTGATCAAATAAGTCCAATTGCAGTCGGGAAAATTAAGCTCAGGATGTTCGCGTTGTTCAAACATCACCTTGCCCTCTTTGTCCATGCATCGAAAAATATTATTCATTCCACCGGCTGCGATATTTTCGAAGTTATTCTCTTCAAACATATGATCGCCGGATTGATAGAAATCACCAAGGGCTGCCATTTGTCCATAAGTGTAGCTTGCTTTTTTATCGTAACGTAAAAACTTAGCGGGACAGAGATTTGCCGGAACATTCATTTCAACGCAGGTATTTTTAATAGCTAGATCGCCAAGATAAGAATGCTCGGCCGCATCCCATTTCGCTGACAGAGTGTTTTTAGGTTGAATAGCAGAGTCAGAGCTTGGGCAGCTAAGACTTGATATATGTTCCGCCGATGCTGAACCTGACAGGATGAAAATCGCGATGAAGAAAAACGCTCTCAAGGTGGCCCCCTAGAGAACTGTTCGGACCTAGATCTATAAACTTAATATTGCTCAGATACCTTTACGCGAGACCACTGAAAGTCTAGACGCCAGGCTTGTTTCATATAGAGATATTTCTGGGTATAAAAAAGCCTATTCAGGAAAGAATAGGCTTTGAAGACACTCTTATTGGAAATTCTAAAATAAAATCTAGAACATATTAATAGTAGCGCTCAGTGCAACATTCGTCAAAGACGGCTCCATTTGATCAGGCAAGAACTGCACGTTTGGATATAGGAAGATATCACGAGTCAAAGCATAGCCAATTCCCACAGACTGATAGACCTTGTCGTGTACGTACACACCGGCATTATCAGAAGCGTAGTGCTCGTAGGACCACAGGCTGATCAAAGTTCTGAAATTCACTTTATCTGTGATTTGATATTCAAGGTATGGCGACAAGGCAAAAGCATAAGTGCTTTGTTGAGTTTTGAGATCTGCGATAAAGGTGCCATTGCCAGAATAAGAACCAGATTTGTTGAATCCTTGGAATTGCCCCATGATTGAAGCGCCTACAGAAAGACCTGTTGATCCGATTTCGTAAACGTTCTCTTGATCCACACCAAGCTGGTAGTCATAGCCAAAAGCCGTTTGATCCGCTTGAGTCCATTTCATTGCAGAGACTTGCAAAACGGATTGGATGCCGGTCCATTTGTACAAGTATTGGTATTGAAGGTATGGATTCATTACGTCTGTTGTCGTGCCGCTGTAATCGCGAGGGCCATTTTTTTCAAACGGAGCAATCCAACGTAATCCCACGCCTGCCATCAAACTGTTTTGAACGTTTAAGTTATACTTAACTGAAATCGATCCATCTAAGTCCGCCTTTACAGTATTTCCAGAGGCATCTGAAATGTTCGGACGATCTTGAGACAGGGGAGTATTAACAGTGCCACCATTGTAGTTAAACGCCGAAGCAATAGACCAGCGAGATGTCGAACCCGAGTAAGCACGCAAATTGTTATTCGTAATCAAGTCATCAACTTGTTCGCCTTGCGAAGGAGCTTTGTTGTTGCCCGTCGCTTTGGTCGTTGTTGTGTTTACTGTCTGAGAATCTTCAGCCAGTGCAAATGTTCCGGAAAATACCATCAGTGCAGAGACGGCTACCTTCGCCCAATTTTTCATAAACCCCTCTTTTAACAAAAGTTAAAACACAGCTTTATGGGGCCAATAAGCAGCGGAGTCAATAGATTACTGAGTTTATTTCGGTAAGGGTAATGTCTTAATCTGCATAAAAATATATGTCATCTTCTCCATAAGCATAAAGAAGCCTTCGACAAGGCGTTCGCGAAGAGTGATGTTTTCGACATTTCGGCTTTGCTCCCAGAGGTGATCAAAGCTGTGCTCGCTCCACATCGCAAGGTCTTGGTCTTTGGTGAGGAAACCTAGATCAATGCTACCTTCAAAGCTACGTTTGATAAAATCAGCACTGCTGCCATAGATAGTTTCATCAAAAAGACCAAATCGTGAATGATTAAACTGATTGCCGCCACCAAATATGCGAACGTCGATGCCGGCTTTTAAGAGGTTTGCTTTAAAATAAGAATTCTTATCCGCTTCCAGTTTCTTGTGCATAAACCATACAGGCATTTTCGAGGCACAAAGAACCACGCGAATATCCATTTCGGGATGGGCTTCTTTTTTGGCGATCAAAGCTTTGAGCACCTTCGTGTCGGTAGCCTCATAAATAGAAAGAAGAATTTTCTTTTGTGCCGCTTGAATCTCTTTTACAAGAACATCCTGGAAGTCAGGATATTTTGTTCCCGGTCCTATCATTAAGACAGAGTCGTCGTTGAATTGAATATTGGGATTTTCAGAAAGCTTATAGGGCTGTTCTATCCAAGAGTCCTTTGCAGCGGCGTAGTCCGAATTAAAGACCTCTTGCAAGCGTGATGTTTTCACTAAAGGCCCAAAGTATCCGACCTCAAAGTTATTTGGATGCTTTGAAAAATTCGCACTTCCCACATAGAAAAACTGTGAGTCAACGATAATGATTTTACGATGAAGAACAGCACCGGGATAGCGACGTGATTTAGCGAGGGCATCTGTGTCAGAGATGACATAGTCTACGCCCATTTTTTTAAGTTCTTCTAAAGTATCAAGCCACATTTTTCTATAACTGGAATTTTTCTTAATATGGCGTCCGTCAATCACGGCACGCACGCGAACGCCTTCTGAAGTTTTCCTCTTTAAAAGATCCATAAGTCTTTGATGAGGTTCAATGGACATTTCAATGTCCACCGTGGATTTTGCCTGATCGATGATTGAAAGAAGATGTTCTTGGATGTCGTCACCTAAATATGCGTATCCATTTGCCGTGTCTCGAATTGAGTCGTTGAAGATCTGCGAGCACTGAGGGCCTGCTGCCCAAGACAGTAAAGGGTTTAAAAATAGCGCCAGCGCGATTAGAGCAGGCACTAATTTGTCTCTCATCTGTCTAAATAGTGACATGGAAATCCCTTTAAAAGCGTTTGGCGTCTTTCAGAGGGATAATTGCAATTGAAAAGCCAAATTAAGGATTCACTTTAGCATCAGGACTACGAGAATCTTTGTTGCCGCCATAATAAGCAACGTGCTCGATGAGTGCCTTACGATTCACTGGTTTGCTAAGATAATCTGTGAAACCACTTTGCAATGCACGTTCTCGCTCCTCTTTCAGAGCATGAGCGGTTAACGCTACGACAGGTGTTTTAATTCCCATCTTGCGAATTTCGGCTGTAGCTCGATAGCCATCCATAATTGGCATCTGCAGATCCATCAGGATCAAATCGTAAGATTGTTTCTTAGCTTTTTCTAATCCAACAAGACCATTTTCTGCGATGTCCACAGAAGCTCCCGCCATCGAGAGGAAGCGACTGACCAGAACCTGATTGTCTACGACGTCCTCGACGAGCAAGACTTGAATTCCTGAAAGGCTGATAGTCTGAGGTTTCGCTGGCTCTTGCTTCTTTTGTTCAACATGATAAGTTTCGACGGAATGCTCTTTGATTCCTGAATCAATTGTGATTAAGAAGATACTCCCCTGTTCTCGGGTGCTTTCCTTCAGTACGACATCGCCGCCCAGAAGATTGGCGAGATTTTTGGAAAGAACTAACCCCAGGCCTGTACCTCCGTAGCTTCTGCGAGAAGAGATATCCGCTTGGCTAAATGGCTGGAATAGATGCTCAACCTGCGAGGCGCTGATACCAATACCTGTATCCTTCACAGCAAAGAAAATCTTTCTGCCGTCTTTTGATGATGAAATATCCACAGCGATGCTTCCATGGGGAGTGAACTTGATTGCATTTCCGACGATATTCACCAGAATTTGCCTTAAACGAAGAGGGTCCGTTTTCAAAATCTTCGGTACATTATTGTTAATGATGACTCGCAGTGAGAGACCTTTTTCAGAGGCCTTTAGGCTCATAAGCTGAGTGATATCAGTTAAGATTTCATCTAAAGAGACATATTTCCGATCGATGCGCAGTTTGCCAGCTTCGACTTTTGACAGATCAAGAATGTCATTGATGATATTGGATAGAAGTTCGCCATTCCGTTTGATGGAATTCATGGCCTCGATTTTATCTCCATCAGTTATATCAGAACTCATGATTAATTCGGAAAAACCAAGGACTGCCCCCAGAGGTGTTCTGATTTCGTGGGACATATTCGCTAGAAACGCACTTTTCGCTTCGTTAGCTGCTTCCGCCTCGTATCTGGATTTTTTCAGGGCATGTTCATGATATTTTTGATTGGTGATATCAGTTAAAACTACAACCACCCCTCGGACAGATCCATTTGGTGCAAGATCGGGAATATTTTGAACGCGTACCAAGCGTTCCTTGCGATTAGAGTAAATGGAGCTTTCTGTGATGCTGACGTGCCCTTCAAAAGCTTGCTGCAGAAACGGCATGATAGCCATTGAAGTTCTTGCGCCGATAATGTCTTCGACGTTCTGAGCGACGATATCGTCTTTATGTTTGTTAATCCATTTTGAATAAGTATGATTCACAAAGCGAAATTTGTAATTAGAGTCAACATAGACAACGCCCAAAGGCAATGCATCGGTAATTAAACGTAAAAGTGATTCGCTTTTACTTACTTCGACCGAGCGTTCTTCTACGCGACGTTCAAGCTCTTGATTGAGGCTTTTTAGTTTTTCCTCTGCTGTTTTGCGGTCAGTGATGTCTCGGGTGATTTTTGCATAGCCTGTGACTTTGTGATTTTCGTCATAAATGGCCGTGATTAAAACATTAGCCCAAAATGTTTCGCCATCTTTACGAACACGAAGACCTTCTTCTTCGTAACGGCCGTTTTGTTCTGCCAGCTCCAGTTCAAGTCGAGGATGGCGACGAGCATTGGCATCATCGGTGTAAAATATTGAAAAATTCTTGCCAACGACTTCGGCGGATTCATAGCCTGTAATCTTTTTTGCGCCCTCATTCCAGCTCATGATGTTGCCTTCTTTGTCCAGAAAGAAGATAGCGTAGTCTTTGACTCCAGCAATGAATTGCTGCATTCGACTTTCTGCTTGATAGAGATTTTTCTCGGTCCATTTGCGATGGATAAAAAAGCCAAGACGTAAGCCAATATCACTGATCAGTGTAAGTAAATCTTGGTCAACGGGCTTATAATTCGTACTAAAGAATTCAATTGTACCGACATAATCGCTGCCAGCGAGGACCGGGAAGCAGAGGCCACTCTTAAGGTGAGATTTGATAGCTTCAGAGATTCGCGGAAAATTTTTAAGTGTTTCTAATTTTTCGATCCATACGGGCTGACCGCTAAGCCATACCTGCCCCGGAAGCCCCATTCCCGCGGTAAAAGTCAGTTGTCTGCATCTTTGTTCGAACTCTGTGAATCCCGGAAGATCTTCGTACCAAAAATCACAAGATTTCAAGAGCATCTTTTCAGAATCGATACACCACAGGGCTGCGAACTGCCAATCGAACGCTTTCGCGATAATTTTGAAGATACGAGTGCTGGCTTCCGAGATATCGGCTGCTTCAGCTAATACCTGAGTAATTTCCAGCTGGGTTTTCTGAACTTTGGTAGCGCGCTTTTTATCAGAAATATCATGAATGAAGGCGTTGAAAATATAAGAGTCATCTTGTTGGTATGAGGTCACCGTCAATTCAACGGGAACGATGGTGCCATCCTTTTTCAGGGCTGGCAGTTCTATCGTTTTTCCCAGAATTTTGCCCTGACCTGTATTTAGGAAGGCACTTAATCCTATCAGGTGGGCCTTGCGATATTCTTTGGGTATTAAAAGATCTGGAAGGAAGTTCCCGATAGCTTCTCGCTTGGTCCAACCGAAGGTCCTTTCGGCCTGTTGATTCCAGATAAGAATACGACTGTCGACGTCGATAGATACAAAAGCATCGTGAGCCGTCTCAAGAATATTAACAACATCTGAAGGGCTGACCGAAACTTTTTTTCGGCGAGCTTTATGAAGGGCTTTCCTGAAAGAAGCCTGGAGGCTTTTGGCGAACTGACTCATGTCTTTATTCTATGTTGTTAACAGAGGGGATCAAATATTCCTCGCGGGTTCATGCTATTTCACAGCGGATAAAGATGAATAAATTCGTTTTGTTAATTTTTTTTGTACGTTAAAGTGCTGGATATGAGTGAAGGACACAGATTTTCCGCTGGAATTATTCCGTTTCTACATACTGATCCAAACTATGTGCTGATATTGCGCTCATACAACTATTGGGATTTCCCAAAGGGGGAGGTCGAGAAATCAGAAGACTTCCTTGCTGCCGCCAAACGAGAACTCTTTGAAGAAACAGGAATTCAGGAAGTCTCGTTTCCCTTGGGGATCGATTTTATTGAAACGGAACCCTATAATAAAGGAAAGATAGCGCGCTATTATTTAGGTGAAGTTTTATCGAAGAAAGTTGTGTTAGGGATTAATCCCGAGCTTGGACATCCCGAACATCATGAGTATCGTTGGGTGACTCTGGCCGAAGCAGAGACTTTGATGGTGCCTCGTCTTCTTCAGGTTTTAAAGTGGGCAACACAGAAACTACAGTCCTTTCCAAAGGAAGACCGTTGAAGTTTTCAAAAAAGCATTTTATTTTCTAGCTAATTTATTTTCTCGATGGAGCGTCCTTGAAAAAGCCTTTTTGGATTGTTGGTGTTGCCTTTGTTGTCAGTTTGAGCGTTCTTCTTATTCAAAATTTCTTCTGGGTAGGGCAAACCTGCGCGCTTGATCCGGCAACGGCTGTTTGTGAACAGCGATCTTTGATGCGCTCTTTTTATTTAGAGCTCGAGTCTTGTAAAGCCGGAATGGAAAAAAAAGCGGTGCCTTTTAGTTGCTCTAAAGGGCCTGCCATTGAGAAGATGGGCTCGCGTCTATCCTCGGTCGATACAAAATACATATCAGTCACAGATCAGCTAGAAAAGCGAAAGAGCTTACTGACTGCGACCTCGCAGCCGGTTGTCTTGATATTCCTAGCTTTTATTTTATTGGTCGTCATATTTTGGAGAGTAATCTCTTGGGTCTGTTGATCTTGCCATAATTTTTTTCGGGGAACGCCGCAGCGACATTGTATTCTTGCAAGACAGGCCCCTTTCTTCTTTAATAGGAATCAGATGCATCATCAATTTTCAATCAGTGGGAGGCAGCATAGAAAGCTCTTCAGCAGAGAATGAATCTGTCCTAAAGAAATTAGGCCCTGGTTTGATCACCGGCGCCGCAGATGATGACCCCAGCGGGATTGCGACTTATTGTCAGGCGGGTGCTCAATTTGGATTCCACATGCTGTGGAGTGTTTTGATCACTTATCCATTGATGGTCGCTATTCAGATTATCAGTGCTCGCATTGGGCGCGTCACGGGTCAAGGTCTTGCCGCAAATATCAGTAAGTTCTATCCACCATGGATTTTGTATTTATTAATAAGCCTTTTTTTAATCGCAAATACAATCAACATTGCTGCCGATGTCGCCGCAATGGGTGACTCCATGGTGTTAATTGTCGGCGGGTCGGCGAAACTTTATGCGTTGTTATTTGGTTTGTTCTCTCTTTTGTTGCAAGTGTTTATTCCTTATCGCAAATATGTTTATTTTTTAAAATGGTTGACGCTGTCGTTGCTAGCTTACTTTGGGACCGCTTTTGTTTTGAAGGTTCCATGGGGTGTAGTCTTACACGATAGTTTCCTGCCAAAGATTTCTTGGCATAAAGACTACGTGACTACAACTGTTGCTGTCTTCGGGACAACGATCAGTCCGTATTTATTTTTCTGGCAAGCCTCGCAAGAGGTCGAAGAGGAAAATGAAGAACAAGACAGCCGGTCTTTAAAAGAGGCCCCGCAGAAAGCAGATTTTGTTTTAAGACGCATTCGCTTGGACAATTATATTGGAATGGGATTTTCCAATTTGGTGGCATTTTTTGTGATTCTAAGTGCGAGCCTGACTCTTCATCAAAGTGGGCTCTTAACAGTTCAAACTTCGGCAGAAGCGGCAAAAGCTTTAAAGCCTATCGCCGGTGAATTTGCTTTTCTTCTGTTCAGTCTTGGAATTATCGGAACTGGTTTGCTTGCGATTCCCGTTTTGGCGGGCTCGGCGGCCTATGCTGTTGCTGAATCATTTCACTGGAAAAGCAGTCTTGAGTTAAAACCTTATCTGGCTAAAAAATTTTATTCCATCATCGCAGTCGCCACATTGGTAGGTGTTGGCTTGGGATTTACGTCGATTAATCCTATTCAGGCTCTTTACTGGAGCGCTGTTATTAATGGCGTGATTTCAGTTCCAATCATGGTAATTATGATGTTGATGGCGGCGCGTTCAGACATTATGGGTGAAATTGTTATTCACCGCACTCTGAAAATTCTAGGGTGGGGAGCCATCCTTCTGATGTTGACGGCTGTTGTGGGAATGTTTTTGTAAACGAGACTATATTGGTGAAAGTATAAGAAATCAGCAGTCTTAAGAAATTTTCTTTCTTGTTCCTAGCAAAGCAATAGCAAATAAAACCGCAGCACAAATCGCAAACACATAACGAACGTCCATAAAATCAGTTAAAATTCCTGACAGAATTAAGCCGATAATTTGAGCGCTAAAAACAACGGACTGAACGCTGCTGCCAATACGGCCCATCAGATTTTGCGGAGTTTCCCTTTGAATAAAAGTCTGTGCGGGAATCACTATGGCTGCCACAGAGTTTCCAACACAGAACGTTGCAAACATTGTTACTGCGATATGAGGAATCGCAGCCATTAAAATTAAGCTCAATGCGACTCCAGAAAGTCCGAACAAAATCAATTTTTGTCCAGAGTGCTTTCCTGCGACGAGGCGAATCCAATTGCTTCCAAGCAAAAGTCCAAGACCAATCATGGCGCTGGCAAAGCCGAACATTCGGGCACTGACATGCATATTTTCACGAATATAAATGGCAATCAAAGGGCCGAAACAACCGATTGCAAATAAAGCTGCCGCCAAGGCTGACAACACAAAGGAAACAACAGGATGACGGGTGATGAACAAAATTCCTTCGCTCATATCTGTGAAAACTTTGCGAGCGCCTCTTTCAATTTCGCCTTGAGCATGTACAACAGCAGGGCGTTTGATAGCCACTGAAGAAATAAAAGCAGCTGAGGCTAGGAAGCTCACTGTATCAATCAGGTAACATGAGCTAGCACCAAAACTTGCTACTAAAAGACCGGCAAGTCCAGGACCGATAATTCTCATCGCATAAATCACCTGTTGCATTAAAGAGTTTGCGGAAAGAAATCCCTCTTTTGGAACAGAGGTGCGAATCGTGACAGATTGTGCAGGGCTAAAGAAACTCGAAACCACGCTGAGCAAAGTGAGAATCAAATAGAAATGCCAAAGTTGAGTGGCCACAAGTAAAAGCAAGGTCAAAACCCCGCGAATTAAATCACTAAAGACTAGCACGGGCTTTAAAGGCCAACGATCGACAAAGACTCCCGCAAACGGGCCCACTAAAACCGTCGGCAAAAGATAAGAAATTTGCACCCAGGTCACTTGCGCCGGTGTGCCATGAAGTTGAAAGGCGACAACGCTTAAAACGGCAAACAACGCTAAGAAGTCACCGAAAGTGCTTACGATCTGCGCGTACCAAACCCGGCGCATTACAGGAATTTTTAGAACATCACGAACCGACAGAAGGGAGGGATTGGTGCTCATAACTATTTGCCTCGAGATTTTCGTGCCATCTTCACGGGAAGAGAAGGATCACTTTCTAGATTTACAATAAAGCGCTCAAGAAACCCCTGAAACGTTTCAAGTTCTGCAGTGGAAAAGCCAGTCATCATTTTTTTAAAAACTTTCATGCGCTCAGGGCTGGCTTTTTCGATAAGGCCTTGTCCCTTTTTAGTCAGGTCCAATAAAAGAATTTTTTCGTTGGATGAATGTTTATGGCGCTCAATAAATCCGCGCTTTTCTAACCCAGTAATCAACGTCTGGGTCGCCTGGGGAGAAATGTGTCCAAGTCTTGCCAAATCCGCTCCGGTCATGGGACCTGTTTTTCTAGCGACGGAAGAAAGGACAAACATTTGCGCTGATGTCAGGTTGTAGGGACTGAGGGACGCGTCCATGTCTCGTTTTAATAAAAGAAGTGATTTTTTAAGTGTCTGTGCGACTTCGAGAAGTTTATCGTTCATAAATGAATATTATCAACAAATTGATAATATTGTCAACTTGTTGATAATCCGATAATTGCGCAAAAAAAAGCCACCGGGTAGATGAAGACTCCGGTGGCTTTTATGAGCTATGCTTTGAAAGAAGCTTGGAAATTAAAGAGCAGTTTTGCAGACAACTGGAAATTGAACAGATTGACCATTTCCTTCTGTCGTCAATGTACCATAAATTTTTCCTGCGATAGGCTGATAAGTCACTTCAAGTTGAAAAGCTTTGTCTGTGTTTAGATAGATGACAGCTTCTGGTCCGACACGTTTTGCAGCAACAGCGATAACTTCGGGAGCTGTGATGAAATGGGCCATGCCGCCGCGTCTTACAAGTTTAGCAACCAATTGACCGTTCTCTTTAGAGACTGAAACTTCTGTCGAAGCTTGACGAGGATCCTGGTTCACGTTTGTTGTGCAAGTAAGGGTAGATGCTTGGGCTGCAAGAGTTGTTAAAGAGGCGAAAGCGATCGCGAAAATTTGAGATTTCATAAAATATCCTTGGATTAAGTTTTTCATTTGTTAACGAAGTCCGACAAAAGCAAAGGGTGTACCAGGCCTGGAAACCCAGTGGATTGCTTGCGGCACCCTGTGGTTTCATTTTAACTGGTGCCAGTGGTGTTCATGCGATGAACTATTTATATGTGTCTAAGAGTTCGTTCACTAAGCTTTTAAACCAAGGAATGCGTATTAAATCTTTCTTGTAGAGGAGGTGGTAGGTCACGTGAGGCATAAGGTCCGCAGAGACATCTTGAGAAAGAATCTTAGGGCTTTTCTTAATCAAATTAGACGGTGCGATTCCCCAACCCAACCCATTTTCAACCATCGTTTGTAGGACATCCCAGTTCGGTAACACGCGGATCAAACGAGGGGCCGGGCCTAATTCAAACTTACTCCAAATCTCTTCGGGGAAGTTGAAGTCCTCTCCGTAAGAAACCAAAGGGTAGGTCTCTAATTTTTTAAGAAGGCGCAGTTCCGTCGTCGGTGTAATCTTCCACTTCGCTGGAAAAATATATTGAAAGCCTTCTTTAAAAAGAACCTTGGCCGTCACTTGTAAATTGTCTGGAGGAAGGCGTGTAATCCCTAAACTGATTTCTTCGCCAACGACCTTAGTACTCACGGACTGGCTGCGTGTGGGGGTAAAGATCAATTGGTGAGGAAATTCTATGTGAAGAGCAACTTTGTTAAGAATTTCTGCGGGACCATAGATGCGAAGCGGATTTTGGGGAGAATCTTTAAATTTCGCAATGACACTGTCGACAAGGGGATCATAATTCAGCCAAGTCGGAGTGATTCTTGAAAATAATTCCTGTCCTATTGGTGATAGCACCTTCTGGCGACCATGTTTTTGAAATAGCTTTTCGCCGACCAGATCTTCAAGTTGTTGGAGTTGACGACTTAACGCGGGTTGGGAAATCCCCAAGGTGTCCGCGGCATTAACGACGTTTCCGAGGGTGGCAAAGGTCATGAAAGACTCGATGAGGTGGCGGGGATATTTCGTCATATATGCATTATTGCATATAATATATGAAAATACATGCATTTATTTTTCATTCAATTTCTGGTTTAACTGCGCCATTGAAAAAAACAAATCAGGAGTAATAAATGAAAAACGTTATCCAAATGAGTTCTGTATTCAGTTTAGTTCTTGCAATGGGAATGACAGCTCAAGCTAAAACATACACGGGTGTTGATCAAAATGGCCAAGCCTGTCAGTTAACTTTGAACAACGTGAAAATGACCTCTCCCGTAAGTCACAATCCATGTGATTTCGATAGTGATGGCGAAGGTCCTTGGTGTGCAGGTCACGCCCCTATCTTCACGTCCACTATGACGGCACAAGGTTCTTACGAAACAGTTTCCGGCTCCACTGCATTTACAGTGAATGATGATGTGATTCTTGACGAACAGGGTAAAGCAACGGGATTTGCAGCAGATCCTCAAGAAGGTGGCACTGTCAGCGTTAAAATCGAAGATTCAAAAATGAATGTTTATTTCTACTTCCCAACATCTTACGGTAAAACATTGTCTGGCAAAGAAATCACAGACCTCTTGTTGAAGCGCGACCCAAGCTACCAGGCTGTTTGGAACAAGATCTATAACGATGAAACCTGCATCATTCAGATGTGATCTGTTGCCACTGTTTAATGTTTTAATGAAAAGGCTCGATAGTTCATCGAGCCTTTTTTTATTTGAGCGATTATCATATTTTCTTGATCGAAAATAAACTTCTAGAAGTTGTTTATAATTGAATTTCAATTTATGGTGCTATGAATACGAAAATTCGGAGTCACCATGAAGAGTTTTAGTTTATTTAAATTCAGTCAAAGGCTCGGCGGGGTTCTGGTGTCGGTGATTTCCCTAGCCTCTCTGGTGATCCTGTTGAGAGATATCTTATTCTCAGAAAATCGTGAAATGCCTATGCCCAGCACCTTCTTTGGTGTGGTCGTCAGTGTACTGAGTTTTATTCTTGGGCTGGTGCTGATTCGCCGATCTAGGAAAGTCGTCACTCGAGTAATTTCTAAGTCTGAAGAGATATAAAAAAAGCCGACGCAAAGTCGGCTTTTTTTATGAATCACCTTAAAAATGATTTGCTTATTTTACAGTGCAAGTGACATCAACATCAGTCACCATTTGCATTTGTGGGCCGTAGCTTACTGGGTTAGCCAAGTGAATAAGACCAAGGCTTACAGTTTTGCCAGCAATATCAGCCGCATTCAGTTCATTAGAATAGTAAGCTTCCGTTTCGTTTTGGTCATTTTTGTAGACTTGAGAAGCCATAGAGTTAAAGCTTACTTGAGAACCTTCAAGATTTGCGTAAACGCGAACTGAAGTGTTGTGCAAGTTCGTCAAATATACAGTTGCCGCACAGTTAGCTTCAGAAGGCTCATCCCAGTGTTCGTCAGCCAGATTATCAGAAGCGGAAGCTGTTAATACTGGTTGGCCGGCCATGAGGAAAGTACCTTGGCAAGTAAGTTTGAGTTGAGTGTTGCAAGCTTGGGCATTGTAAGCAGTTGCTAGGGAAACAAAGGTAGCTAAAACGAAAAGACGTTTCATGGGAATCCTCCGGGGATTGCTAAAAGATATTTTGGATTCTTCTAGAACATGAAACGTCTTTTGAATAGTCATGGTTTTGTTAAGATGTAATGCCTTCAGGCTGTCTAAAATATAGACGGGGCGTTGATTCTCAATACCGCTTAATATTAAAGGCGAATACCTTCTGCTGCCACGGCTTCCTGAACGGAGGGCCTTTCTTTCATCTTTTTAATAAACGTTGCGATATGGTGGTGAGGAGTCAGATCCACCTTTGTCACGTCAGACCAGCGCAGAATATTATAAAGATAAGCGTCAACGACCGAGAATTCCTTACCCATCATGAAGTCATTGTTCGCTAGGTGCTTGTCGATCAGCTGCAATCGCACTTGAATTTTATCGCGATGCCATAGCAAAGCGGCGTCACCAAAAACTTGCGGATAAAATAAAGGGCTGTAGCCCTTGTGAAGTTCTGTAGAGATATAATTCAACCACTCCATCGCTTTGTATCTTTCAGGGGATCCCCAAGGTGGAATCAGATTCTTTTCTGGCGCACGATCTGCGATCCACTGAAGAATGATGCAGCCTTCAGTCAAAAGAGTGTGATCCTCAAACTGCAAAGCCGGGACATATCCTTTGGGGTTGATCTGCTTATAATCGCCGCCTTCGTATTGTTTTGTTTTAAGGTCGACCTTAATCAATTGGAAGGGAAGACCTGCTTCACGAAGAATGATCTGCGGAGCAAGTGCACAGGCTCCTGGTGAGTAATACAAATTCATTGAATCGTCCTTTCATTTTTTCTTGCGAAAAATAGAGAATCTAAGCTTCGATTATGTCCTTTTTTTGATAAAGTGAAAGAACTCCTTTACTATGGTAGAGGAAATCTGATTTAGACTTCATCTTAACCGAGTCTTATCGAATACTTAAGATTCAAATGTCGAGGTGAGAATGTCGATTCGGTTCGTAAAACTTTTGATTCTTGTTGGTGCGGTTTCTCTTTTTTCAAATATCTCAAGGGCGGCGTCGTTTACACTCTCTAAAGGTGCTGGCTATCAGATCGAACCGATCTATGGTTACGAAACGGTTTTCCGGGACTACCCAAGCAATCATTTAACGACTCACATGTTGTATGGTCTTCGTTTAACGGCAGGGGTGGATCTTCTATCAGTGGAAGCTGAGTATACAAAATCTTCCGATACAGAGGACTACTCAACAGCGCCAGAGAAAATTAAAACGGATGATGAAAATTATAAGTTAGGTATTAACTCTACGTACCGGTTTAATACCTATTTCTTTATGTCGGGTCGGGCCGGAGCTCAGGCCACGAAAGAAACAAGAACTGAAACTAGCGGTGGTGTGGATAGCAAAGATGAAGAACCAATGAAGTACAATCCATACGCGGGGGCTTCTTTGGGGGTAAAGCTTGGGCCGTTGTCTTTGAATCTGAACTCGACGGTTATTTTTAGAGACGCGACGAATATGTCTAAAAATAACTATCAAAACACTTTCTCTGTGGGAATCGGTTATTGAATCCGATTCCACTCAATTAGTTCTGTCGTTGCACTTAGGCTTTCAAGTCTAATGAAGATGAGATCCAAGGTCGCGATCATAGGGGCTCTGTTTTCCTGAACGCTTGCGATAATCAATTTCTTCAGGTGACTCTGGTAAGAGAGATTGAATATGTGTTTCAAGATCTCGCTTTGCACGTTTTATTGCCGAACCTAAGCCAATGAGACTTAATCCTCCAAACATGAGATCGACGGCGACAAAAGTTCCGATAGTCCATGCTGCAGAAACAGGGAATGTATAAAGAATAAAACTTCCTAGAAACAAAGAGACAGCGCCATTTAAAAGATAAAATCCCCAGCCAGCGGTTCGTTCGGCAAATGCACCAATGACTTTTGCCAGACCTCCTGCGATTAACAAAAAGCCAACTGCAAATGTAAATGCCAATGTATTCGCCACAGGATTTCGCATAATTAAAATTGAACAGGCAAGAGCCAAGCAGCCCAAGCCCACATGAGGCCACATCTGTCCTGTCTTTCTTCCTTGAATGCCATATGCGAGTTGTGCGCAGCCAGCGATAAGCAAGACTACGGATAAGGTCATGACAGAGGCGAAGGTTGTCGCCGTTGCAAATGCCAAGGCAAAAAGACCAAGAACCAAATAGACAGATCCGAGTATAATAAGCTGAGATGATTTTTTCATATGAACCCCAGTGTTGATAACTTAGGGTCAGTGTGAAATTGAACTGCGAATTGTCCAAGACCTGAATTGCCACTCTGTGAATGGCAACAACGTTTTTCAATTGAATTAAGACTTAAGGCAATTGTAAAAAGACACTCCCTCGAATTATGTATTCGAAGGAGTTTGAGTGTCTTCAGCAACAGCTGGGAAATAAACGCCCTTAGCATTGATTGTATGACCCGCTGGAATGGCAGTGCCAAGCTCATTGGCGGTGAGAACGCTCTCAGGCAAATTCAGTGATTTGCGAAGCTCGTTCATCGTCTCTGGGACGAAAGGTGCCAGCATGATCATCAAGTTTTTCAAAACATAGAAACATGTATACAAGGCATCTTTTCTTTCCGCTTCAGGCGCACGGTCATCGTGGGGCTTGTATTGCGTAAAGAGTGAGTTGATCTGACGAGCATAATTTTCCACTTGGCCCAATAAAATTGCGTAGTCGCCTTTTTGCATCGAGCGTAAATACATTTGCACAAGCTTCACGGTTTCAGCTTCTGCTTTGCCGATCAATTTACCTTCTGGAACTTTACCGCCGTATTTTGAGTGGCATGCAGAAATTGGTTTTTCAAAAGCAGCATTCATTGGGCCTGCCAGAAATTTATTTCTTTCTGCGAAGTGTTCAAAGTCGAAGTTTGAAGATTTCACTGGCAAGCTTAAAAGCGCCAGGAAATAACGAACTTGATCTGGGGAGTAACCCATCTCAATCAACTGATCCCCTGTGTAGAAGTTGCCTTTCGATTTGCTCATTTTTTCGCCGTTTACCATCAAGTGGTAACAGCTCAAAATTTCAGTCATTTGCAAATCGCCTTTTTGTGGCAATTCCATGGGATTGTCTTTGTGGCCCAACCACATTGAGCCTTGCATGATCACATAGAAGAACACGTTGTCTTGTCCAAGGAACTGGACAACAGTTGCTTCAGGATCACACCAGAAATCTTTGTATTGCTCAACATTGCGACCTGATTGCTTCAGTGCCACTTGCGTAAACACGATCGGTGCAATCAATGAATCCGGCCATACGTAAAGAGTTTTACCCTTCATGTCTGGATCAAGTTCTGAAGGAACAGGGATGCCCCATGACACGTCACGAGTGATCGGGCGAGCAGCCCAGTTTTTTGTTTCCACTGAAGGAATGCCCGCAGCAGATAAAACGTGTTCGGCTTTGGCCAGGTCCGCTTTGTTATCGAAAAGGCATTCTACTTTCTTACCAGCCACGTAGCGAGACTTATGTTTTGGAAGAGTCTCTTTGATCTCTTTGTATTTTTCTTCGTGGATGTTTTCAAAACGGCAGCCGATCAAAACTGTGTTGGTGACTTCTTGAACAACAGCAGCCCGCCATGCTTTTTGTTTTGTCTCGATCCATGTTTTTAAAGGATCCGCGACTTTCCACATATCAAGCCACCAGTGAGCTGTGTCACGCAATTCAGGAATCGCATCGCTCAATTGGCTGCGTGGATCTTTCAAAGTTGTTGGATCGTATTGAGCACCACACACGTCGCACTCATCAGAGTAAGCTTCCGTGTTGCCGCAGTTAGGACAAGTGCCACGAACGAAACGATCTTGAAGGAAGCGATTCATTTTCGTGTCGTACCATTGCTTTGTGATACGTTTTTCAAGAAGACCGTTGTTGAATAAACGATGCAGGAAATCTTGAGAGTATGCCTCATGCATTGGATAAGTTTCCGGACGAGATGTGCCCGTGAAAATATCCGTTTGAATTGAGTATTTTTTTAGAGTGTCTTTTTGTTGTTCATGAATAGTATCGATAAATTCACGAATTGTTTTTCCGGCTTTAACTGCTGCAACTTCACTTGTTGAACCGTGATCGTCATTGCCGTTGACGAATAAAACATTTTCACTACCGATCAGCATTCTCATCCAACGAGCATAAATGTCTGCGGGAACGTGAGCCCCGGCTAAATGCCCCAAGTGCAGTGGACCATTTGCGTAAGGCATACCTGCGGTGACGACAACCTTCTTCGGTTTTTTAAACATCTGAAGAACAGATTTAACATCAGTTGGCGGAGAGAATTTATTTTCTGATTTTGAACCTTGTTGCATATGAACCTCTAAAGGACTCAATTTATCGAAAATAGAGTGATGATGCACGATTTTTCGTTATTTTAGCAGGCGCGCATCGATAAAAATGTCCAAAATAAACAACAACTTAGACGTTTGAAGGGGAGTTGCAGCGAATCAGGGGTCATTTTTTAAAAGAATCCTCGTGGGGCCGTCTTCTTAGCAAGAACATTTTTATGAAAAGAGACTCGTCTTTCTGTTAACAATCCTAGAGAAACCACGTCGAAATTTATTTTGGATTTGCATCGCTTCATTCTTAACATAAGCCTGTATTGACAGGCTGTGATGGATCGTTCTTACAATATGAGTGAGTGAAGCAGATTGGTTTTATTTTTCTAGCAGTTGTTGTGTCTTTTGTTGTGATCAGTAGTTCTATGTCCGTGAAGCAGGCGCAGGCAAATCCTTTATTGCTTGCAGCCCCCGTAGTGGCAATTGGTTCTTTGGATGTGGTGGCGATGGCAGCAACCGCCGCAGCAGCGGCCGGTGTTATCACAATGGCTCAAAATCAAGAGTTTCAAGAATCAGTTTCGCAAGATATTTCTCGCATCAAAGAGGCGACGGCCGATACTATTGACGAAACGATGAATGGCGCCATCGCCTTATTAAAAAAAATAGATAAGCTTGTAAAGCCACGCCAGTGCACAACTTCCCAAGCAGATGGTAAAAATCAGCAGTGTGATCAAATTTTAGAATCCTGCTGTCAGGATTTTTTAAAAAAATTCGAAAATCAAATGAAGCGCGGCAAGGGTGGAATTACTATTGTTAAAGGAAAAAATAAATTCCAATGCTGTCTAGAGTGGGATTATGTTCATGGCGGCCTTGAAATTTTCGATGAACGCGGAAATCATCTAGGCGAAAAAGGTTGCGACGATCTTTCCGATGATCCTTGCAGATGGACGAAGTCTCGCGGAGCTCATGCGGCACCCAACAGTTCGACTCATAAGCCAAGGACTGCGACATGTTCGCCATAAAATGTATCATAAGTTTTCTTGTTTTATTGCTCCAAGTTCATGCGGTTGCATCCTGCAAAGAAGTCCGCTTGAAAGGATTCACAAAGATCAAGAGTCAAAATGCAATTCAGGTATTTGTAAATGCTGAGAAGACCGCGACATTTGCAGTCCAATGTCAGGTGAAATCTACGTCTGATCAAGAAGCGATTGAGAGTTTTTCTAAATTGGGTGGGATTCGTAAACTCAAGGATAACCTTTACAGCGCTGATAAGCGGGTTTCAGGAGTCATTAGTAGGAGTTATCTATTCTTGAGTACGGATATTTACCAGATGAGCTTCGTCGTGAAGTCTGTAGGTCAGCTAGAGAATCTTGAAGAAGATCTTCAGCAAAATCTTAAATCTATCAATAAATAATTCATGAAATTGCCAAGCCTTCAGCTCTAACGAGCCTTGGCCTCGACATAGCTTTCGCCTTCGTCGTCTTCTGGGGTCCACTCAAGAAGGGACATCTCGGATGTTTTGCTCCAGTTGATGTCGACCTTGCTGATTTTACGCAGAGAGACCTCGTTACCGTCAATGACCCAAAGAAGGGTGTCGCCCTTCGCAATCCCCAGGGCTCTTCGAACGCGAGCAGGGATTGTTGTCTGATTCTTCTTTGATGCCTTCGAAGTTGCAGATGGTTTGCTCATTCGGTGCTTACTCCCTTTCTTCTAGAATAAAAGTCGGGGAGTATGTTGTCGAATATATTGGTTCTAGCTACTGCAATCAGCCTTAGAATAAAACCTAAGGCTAGGTGCTTTGGAGGAAGTCGTCTACTTATTTGCAGCAATAGAATCAAGCTCGCTCGTAATCTCTGGAGATAATTCCAATTGAGCTGCTGCAATATTTTCTTCCAGATGAGTCACGGAAGAAGTTCCAGGAATCAGTAGAATATTCGGAGACCGACGATAGAGCCAAGCTAACGCCACTTGCATTGGTGAGTGTTTTAACCTTGCAGCGACAGAATTCAAAACAGATGACTGAAGGGGAGAGAATCCGCCCAGCGGGAAGTAAGGAACGTAAGCGACACCTTGCTTCGCTAAAGTATCAATGAATGCATCGTCCTTGCGGTCTGCGATATTGTACATGTTCTGAACACAAACAATATCGGTCAAAGCTTGAGCTTCCGCGAATTGCTCTGGAGTGACAGTGCTTACCCCCAGGTGACGAATTAGTCCCTGCTTTTTAAGATCCACAAGAATAGAGAATGTTTCTGTGAAAGATTTTTCTTTTTCGAATACACCGGGCATCACACGGAAGTTTACGATATCTAAAGCTTCCAATCCTAGATTGCGAAGATTGTCGTGAACCGCATTCGTGAGTTCCTGTTTGCTGTATGCAGGATTCCATGAAGCATCAGCGCCGCGAACGGCTCCAAGTTTTGTGACGATGACGAGGTCTTTTGTGTAAGGGTGAAGAGCTCGTTTGATGATTTGATTCGTGACATGGGGTCCATAAAAGTCACTAGTATCAATGTGATTCACACCTAGTTCAAGGGCTCTGCGTAAAACTGCTACCGCTGCATCCATATCTTTGGGTGGCCCGAAGACATGAGGTCCAGCTAACTGCATGGCTCCATACCCCATGCGGTTTACATTCATTGAAGTCTTAGGGAAAGTAAAAACGGGACTAAAAGTCTGTGCCATATTTGCTCCTGGTTACAATAATAATATTTTGTAACTTTCAAAAAATCAACTTTGTAACTTACAATGATACAAAATTGTAAGTTTTATTGACGAATGAAACAGCTTTGGTATAATAAGAACATGCCAAGAACAGGACTTAACCCCTCAGAAATTAAAGAAAAGGCCATTGATCTTACCATTGCAAGTATGCGCAAAAGTGGTTTTGAAAAGGTGCGTCTTGTAGATATCGCAAAAGAACTCGGGGTCAGTCACGCCGCCCTCTATGCTCATTTTAAAGATAAGTCGGCACTTTTAGATGCGGTTTCAGAGCGATGGCTTATGCAGATTGATAAAGATCTGGAAGCTGTCTGTAAGAAATCAAAAGATCCCTGCGAAAAAATTCTTCAGTGGGTTTTGACTTTGCACCATGCCAAGGTTCAAAAAGTTTCTAATGATCCAGAGTTGTACAAGGCTTTTAATCTTTCCACTGCGAGTGAAAAACCATTCACAAATCGGCATTTAGAAATCATGCATGCACAGCTGACAGGGCTTGTACGAGAGGCTATTGCGAAGAAGCGTCTGCGCAATGCCGATCCTGAAGTGATGGCATCGATCATTCGTGAATCGACGATGTCATTTCATCATCCACGTTTGGTAGCACAATATCTTGGTGAAAAACGAGAGCCACTTCTTCGCCAGGTTTTAGAAAGCGTTCTTAAGGGATTGAAGTTAAAGTCTTAGCGCAATCGTTCCTTCAGAACTTTCTCTAGCCAGTCCATAAAAATCCGCACGCGGTGACTTAATAGGCGTCGTTCGTGATAGATGAGTTTTAACTTGTAAGGCTCGGGACGAAACTTAGGCAAAACTTCAATCAGGGTTCCATCTTTGAATGCTTTGCGGGCGCCGATCAGCGGCAGTTGTGCGAGACCCAGACCTGCGCGACATGCTTCGCTGTAAGAGGTGATGCTATTCACAGCAATGGCGGTTTTCATCTTTATGATGCGAGATTTTTCCCCATCAAAATATTCAAAACCATGGGATTTGCTTCCAAAAGTATGCGTATAAAGGACAAGGCGGTGATTTTTTAGATCATCTAAGTGTTTGGGTTTTCCATAACGATTTATGTAAGCGGGGCTTGCGCAATTCACACAGACGATCTCGCCAATTTCTTTTTCAATTAATTCCGGCTCCTTCGAGCCGCCGCTGCGAAGTGCGCAATCGATTCCTTCGCGCATGAGATCAACAAAATAATCTCGACTGCTAAGTTCCACTTCAAGATCAGGATATTTTTCGAAAAACTCAGGCAACAATGGAATGACTAAGCTCGCGGCGCCCACAGACATTTCCACGCGAATTTTGCCTTTGATTTGTGTCGGTTCGTTTCGAAACATAGACTCGGCTTCATCGACGTCATTGATCATTTGCTTACAGCGCTCAAGAAAGTTTGAACCTTCAGGAGTTAAAGAAACTCTGCGAGTCGTGCGCTCTAAAAGCCTTACACCCAATGTAGATTCCAGATCTTGAATAATGGTCGAGACAGAGGCATTCGGAAGATTTAAGGCCTCCGCTGCTTTTGAAAAACTCAGTTTTTCGGAAACACTGACAAATACCTTATAGGCTTGATATTTATCCATAACATCCTTTTTATTATTCGCTTAAAATGAAAAGTAATTTCGTTTCTTCACTATTTATCGTAGCAGACAAATTATTTAAAATGAACCAAGACAATCAATTTGAACAAGGAGTCTTCTATGAAAGTGGCGATTATTACAGGCGGCAGTCGAGGAATTGGCAAAAGTGCGGCCCTACATACTGCGGCTCGTGGGGTTGCGGTTATTATCACTTATAACAGTCACCCCGAGGAGGCCAAGGGTGTAGTTACAGAAATTAAAGCTGCGGGAGGAAAAGCAGCGGCCGTGAAGTTGGATGTGACTGATACTTCTTCTTTCTCTGATTTTGCCCAACAGGTTTCTCAAATCTTGGAGAACGAGTGGGGATTAACGGCATTTGACTACTTAGTCAATAATGCGGGGACAGCTCAGCGAACGTTGATTAAAGATACGACCGAAGAGCAGTTTGACCAATTGATGAATGTTCATTGCAAGGGACCTTTCTTTTTAACTCAAAAATTGCTTCCGTTGATGAATGATGGCGGGCAGGTAATTAATATCTCTACAGCACTAACGCGAATCGCAGGTCTTCATGGGACGGCCACATATGCAGCAATGAAAGGTGCGATGGAGGTTTACACTCGTTATCTGGCAAAGGAATATGCTGAGAGGAAAATTCGCGTGAACACCCTTGCTCCTGGCGCGATTGATACGCAATTCGCGGGTCCTAATAAACGCAGTGAAGAAGAAAAGAAGGCCATTGGATCTCACACGGCATTGGGTCGTTGTGGTGAGGCTGATGATATCGGGTTGATTCTTGCGGCCTTGCTTTCAGAAGATAGTCGATGGGTGAATGGTCAAAGAATTGAAGCATCAGGAGGCATGGTTTTGTAGGATTTGAGAAAGCCGTTCCTCAATTCAGAGCGAGCGGTTTTCTTCGATTTCTCTGCGCTCGGTCTTTCATTTTGTTTTCGAAGAGGAGATTTTCTTTAATGCCTGGCCCTTGTGAGCTGCGATATGATCCGACTTATCACTTTTGATTTCGTATTGTGGGTCCTCTTTGCTTGCGTGATGGGTGTAGCCCTTGTAGGTAAAATCTTTTGAGTGTATGGCGATGATTTTACCGCTGACATGACCAGCTTCTGAGTTCCATGTGACATGATCACCTATTTTGAATTTCCCAGTCACTTTTGCCTCCTATGAAGACAGAGTACATCTTTTGGAGTGATACAAATGAGACTGTTTCAAGATACACAAATGATACAGAGTGCTATAAAAAATAAAAGGAAGGAATGGTTGACCCGATCTTCTTCCTTCTATACAACTGAATCCTCTGATTCATTCTTGTCGCGGGGTGGAGCAGTCTGGTAGCTCGTCGGGCTCATAACCCGAAGGCCGTAGGTTCAAATCCTGCCCCCGCAACCAATTTTCTCTCTGAATTTCGGTTCTCTTCGGTTCTACGGTTCTACGGTTCTACGGTTCTACTCACTTCATGGTGGAACTTTATCCAAAACACACAAAAATCATAAACTTAGCAGACGAAGCCTGTAGTTTTTAAAGCTTCTAAATCCGAAAGCCCGCTTCTGCAACAGTT
>NZ_DASVLT010000059.1:0-48119 GCF_036384735.1 Bdellovibrio sp.
GAGTGGCGCCTGTTTCTGGGGCGCAGCCGTTCCAACTTGTGGACTTGCAGTACATGTTCTCAGCCGTTTTCCAGCTGCCTTTCGCCATACATGCTTGCCAGTAGGGGCTGCTTACGTCAGATGCTTGCGCTTGGAATTCGCGGTTCATTGCGACCAAGAAGTCACGAGCTTGAGCTTCAGACATATCTAATTTTGAAGCCATTGATTTGATAGAAGATGTTTCAGGCAATTGATGTTTCATGATTGCTTGAATATCTGATTTGTTCAAACCGATTGTCGCAAAAGAGCTGACGCCATTTTTTTGAACGCCTTGGAAAGCGTCGTTTACTTTGTTAGCAGCATCAAGACTGATGTTGTACTTGAACGCGAAGTCAGCAACTTGTGAGTCCGCTTGAGTGTCTTCAACTTGAGCCGCAACCGGTGCCGCACCTGTTGTTGGTAAAGTTACATTAGCTTGTGCATCCCAGTGACGACCACGGTGATATGGAGGTGGACGGTGGTGATCATGATGATCAGGACCGCTGCCAAGACCGATACCTACGATAACGCCGATAGCTCCCGCTGCGACTTCTCCATCAGTGCAACCTGCGTTGAACATCATTGCTGTTGCTAGCATTCCCATAATTACAAGTTTCTTCATTGGTGGTTCCTTTCTTTGACGATGTCACAATGACTCCGCCGTTAGCCAAAGGCTGATAAAGCAACTTAAGTGCCAGAACAGAACGACACCAGTGAAAAGATCCTAATGAAATTAAATTGCGAATTTGAGTTGTGACTTGTCAGTTTTTTCTTCTGATTTATTTTGCGTACCTAACCTGACACCCAATCCCACAAGGCGAACGGGGACATTTCGACGCTGCCACGCTTTTTCAAGCAAGCGATGAAAATCTGCTTCAGAAGGAATGTCTTGGAAAACTTCTTCGTGCGTTGTTGATTTGAAATCGAAGAATTTTAATTTTACTACGATACCTTTAATACGATCTTGGTATTCACCTTTCACAAGACGATGATGAAAGTCTTCATACAGTGAAGGAATCTGTTTTTTGCAATCTTCAAGAGTTTGCAAATCTCTGTTGTAAGTTTCTTCAACAGTCAGAGATTTTCTTTCCCACTCGGTCACAACTTCACGCTCATCAATACCACGTGCGAAGTTGTAAAGTTCCTGCGCGCGAGAACCAAACCAACGATGCAACTCTTGAACAGAATATTTTTGAATATCAGCACATGTATGCAAACCGAGTTCGTGCATCTTTTGCGCCGTCACCTTGCCGACGCCGAAAATTTTTTCGACTTTCAAGTCTTTCACAAATTCTTCAATATCTTGAGGACGAACAACAAATTGTCCGTTTGGCTTTTTCCAATCGCTAGCAATCTTCGCCAAAAATTTATTCGGAGCCACACCGGCGGAAGCAGTCAGCTTTGTTTCGACATAGATCAAACGACGAATTTCTTGAGCAATCAAAGTGGCGCTGCCATTGAACTGCTTGCAATCAGTGACATCAAGATAAGCCTCATCCAATGACAACGGTTCAATCTTGTTTGTGAAGCGTTCAAGGATTTCACGAACCTTGCGGCTTTCCGCTTTATAGAGATCAAAATGTGGCGGAACTAAGATCAACTGTGGGCACAGACGCACAGCTTGGGAGGACGGCATCGCGGATCTCACACCGAACTTCCGCGCTTCATAGCTCGCCGTTGTGAGGACGCTGCGAGTATTCGGCGGACCACCCACGCCCAATGGCTTCCCCTTCAGTGAAGGGTTGTACTTCACCTCGACAGCGGCATAAAAACAGTCCATGTCGATATGGATGATCTTTCTCATTTACACATTATTTACACATTAAAATACAAGCGTCAATGGATTTTAAAAATGAAACTGCGACGGCTAGACCTTAAGCTTATCTCTTTGAAATTCGGGAATATTCTTAATACTGAAAGACACTGAAAGACTAGGTTGTTTCCATCTCTGCGGGTGGCTGCCCTTGCTCAGTGCGACCCTTTACTGGAACAAATTTTTCCGAAATCAATTTATAGGCGCGATCGGCAATCAAGCCACGATCATCTTCAGGTGTTGTATGGATCTGCTCTAGAAATTCGATCTCTGCATCTAAAGACTTCAGTGTCAGTGCTTTCCACAAAGAAGTCGCAAAAGAGATATCACCATACCAACACAAATGATCGCGATATTTCATTGTCCACTCTTCACCATTCACTTTGCGGAAGTTCACCACTGCCGGTTGAATCGGAACCCCTGCATGGGAAGCAGCCATCATCAACGTGCGTTTGAATGGCAGAACCTCCTCACCATTATGGGAAGTTGCTTCTGGGTAAAGCACAATGCGAAAGCCTTTTTGTAAAGCGTGGATCATGGACTTCATCTCTTCCAAGATTTTGGTGCGACTGCGACGCTCAACGTACATACAGCCTGCCATCTCGGTCAGAAGACCCAAGAACGGAGTTTCGCGCATCTCATTAGAAGTTATGAAAAGCATTGGGAAGATTGAGCACATCAAAAGAATATCGATGAAGCCCATGTGATTGCTAACTAGCAAAAACTTTTCGCCGTCTTTAGGCTTATTCACTACAGTCAAACGCATATTGAAAAGTTTCAGAATCACGCCACAAAAGAAGCTGGCATTTTTTGAAAAACGTGCGCGGCGTTTATCTTCATCACGAATGACAAGATGACAGCAGAACGACCACGTGAGGTACGTTCCGATCACTAAAACAAAATAAAACAGTCTTAGGACTCCGCGGAGTCCAGCTTGAATCTCTTCCACAGAGTTCTATTTAAATCTTCCCTGTGAAGAATGGTCAAGAAATCAATGCACTGGAACTCCTGATCCCAGGCTGGATCTCCACCAACGTAGGCCCCGATCTTTAGATAGGCGCGACACAATGCTGGGAGAAGGTTTTCCGCTTCCACTCTCTGAGTCTCCGTGAGAGGGCCGCGAAATTCGTCTCTAAATAAACCAAACATCGGCATCGTATAAGGCAACGTCGGACGAGTTTTGAAGCCGGGATTGATACGTCCTTCCTCTTCAAAATACTGAGTCAACAAAGCCGCATCGCGAGGATCGTCTGTTTTCACCGTCGCACACCCGAATAAGAATTTGGAATCTGAGGCCGCCATATAATCAGCGATACCTCTCCACAATAAGGAAATCACGACACCACGGCGAAAGTCTTTGTGGATGCAGGCCCGGCCCAACTCAAGCTTCACACCCGGTTGAGACAGAATGTGAGCCATCGAGAACTCTTTGGCAGAATAGAACTTATTTGTGAATTGAGAACAACGGACACGGTAAGTGCCAACGATTCTGTCCGAACGTTTTTCTTTGATGATCAAATGGTCGCAGTCAAAGTCAAACTCGTCGACATCAAAACCTCTAGAGGCTTTCTTGCCGATCATTTCTTTATGAAAAACTTCAAAGCGCAAAGCTAAGGCCTCTTTCAGTTCTTCCGTCGTAGTCACAGTTTTGATCAAGAAGGGCCCGACATCGGATTGAATTTCAATCTTCGGCTTGAACTTGTGGATCTTATTGGAGCGCAATTGATAGAACGAATGAATGTTCTGAGAAATTCTTTCGACCATAACACCCTCCTTGATGCATTCAGGTTAGCAAATGCACGCGTTCAGAATTGTCAGGAGTCGGTGAGGATATTGTCGGAAATTTTTTAAGGCAATGCCGGTGCCCGGACTTCGCAGAGATCTTTCCGCAAGGAAACAATGCATTCGCACTGCGAGCTTCGATAAATTAGATAATTAAGCTTGCAGCTTTGTTCAAACGATCAAACAAAGATTCCCAGCGCTCGCCCACTTGGTGAGGTTCACGATAAAAAATGATCGCGTCTTTGCCCTTTGCAGCCGTATCACGAAGGTGCCCATAGAACTGACGAGTCGCAAGCAGAGGATCTTTAGAAAGATGCAAGATCTCGGCAGAGTGAATTCCATGCTCGGGCTTGATGATCTTGATGCTTTCAATTTCATCAGGCAACTGTTCCATTTTCTCGTTCACTTCTTTCAAAATACTTTCAACAGAACGATTTGGTTCTGTGCAAACGACCAACGGAACCGGAGGCATATAGTGATGCTTCATATGTCCTGGCGATTCGCGTTTATCGATTTGCTCGATGAATTCGAATTCGAAACCTTTTTCTTGAAGAACTCTTTCGATGTCGGACTTTAAAACGTATCCGCGACGAAGAATTGACAAAACAACTTTATCCGGACGATGGCGAATGAACAAAACTGTAGATTCAATCCCGATCTGACAATCCCCGCCATCTAATACAAAGACATTTTCGTTTTTAAACTCAACGCGCACATGCCCCGCAGAGGTCGGCGAGGTTCTTCCAAACTTATTCGCACTTGGTGCTGCCAATGGAATCCCTACCTGTTGGATCAGCTCCAAAGCTAGGGGATGATTGGGCATGCGGATCCCCACAGATTCAAGGCCTGACGTGATCATCGCATTCACGGAAGGATCACGTGGCAAAATCATCGTCAGTGGACCCGGCCAAAAAACTTCAGCCAAAGCCTGAGAAGCAGGTCCCCAATATGCGGTCACATGTTTAGCCATTTCAATGGAGGAAACATGCACGATCAAAGGATCAAAAAACGGACGCTCTTTGACTTTAAAAATTTTTTCGATGGCAGAGGGGATATCGATACGAGCAGCCAAGCCATAAACGGTTTCAGTGGGAAGCCCAATGACTCCCCCTTCTTTCAGAATTTCTTCGGCTTTGGCCAGGCCTTCGTTTGGCGACATCATCGACAATCCTTTGATGTCCCCAAACTACCTTAGAATGGAAAACCCAGCAAGTATTTAGCGCTCCTCACGAAGAATACTCAGAGCACTTTCACGAACAATGTCGAGGCTCGCGAGGAAGCTAATCACCAAACTCAATAGAGTGATAATCACGACTGAGGTCAATGGTTGTACCAGTGAAAATTCAAAAGTTCCTTCGAATAAAAAGAGATTCAAAGCGTAACTAACGCCGATACTCAAGAGGGCCCCAAAGAAAGAACTGATAAACGCGAGGAAAGCGAACTCCGTCAGAATGAAGCTTGCAACTTCACCCCAGCTTGCTCCAAGAATTTTCAACATATTCAATTCCCAACGACGCAACTTAATTTGACTGCGCACGATTGAAAAAAGCACGATGTAGCCCGTGATCAAAGCTAGATAGGCCATTAATTCCAAGGACCAACTCATCTTCTCGGCGGTCTTTAAAATCTCATCCACTAAACGCACCACATCGATAACAGAAACGTTTGAGAAATTTTTCGCGACGACAGCTTGCAGCTCATTGCGCTTTTCTAAAGGCAAAGTTGGCACGGCCGCAATGAAAGTTTTCGGAGCATCATTCAAAACACCGTTTTGAACAAGAATGAAGAAGTTCGGCTGAAAGCTTGTCCACTTCACCTTACGGAAATTGGTGATCTGGCCTTCAACTTCAACACCCTGAACATCAAAGATCACAATATCACCCAAATGGAATCCCATTCGGTCAGCGAATTTTTCTTCCACAGAAAGTTCCGCGTATTTTTGTTTGTTGCCATCAAAGTTGCCGCTAAAAGGCTTTCCCTCAGTGATCTCCTCCGTGTTTGACAGCTCTTCACGATAGGAAAGATTCACGCCGCGGTTGCGGAAACGAGCATCACGCTCTTCTTCACGAGTTTTAAATCCCTGACCTTCGATCTTTCGTTCATAGTCTTGACCATTCACTTTGGTGATACGCGCACGAACCATGGGCGAAACAGCCAGCGTTTTAATTTTGTTTTCATCCAAAAGTTTTTTAATGCCCGCAATTTGATCGTCTTGAATATCAAACATGAACAGTGACGGAATTTTGCTTTTGGAATCTACTCGGAAATCAGCTTGCAAAGAATTTTTAAGCTGCGGAAGAATATTAATCAGCAGGGCTCCCATTCCCAGCGCCACAAAAACCGCAAGGCTAGCCGCAGCTCTGCGCGAGACGCTTAAGAAGCTGAAGCGCACAAACCACTTATGGAAATTGCGAAGCGTTCCTGCCCCACGCACAGTCATATAGCCAAGAAGAACCAAGAGCAAAACAACGATGGCCAAGATTCCCACAAACATGGAACCAATTTTCCATGAGTGCGCCTGAAAGACTGAAAGACCAAAGAACAAAATCACAGTGGGAATATAAGGCCAGTACCGACGACGCCATTCTCCCACAGAAAATTTTTCTTCGCTAAATAACTTCGCAGCTTTTAAGTCGAAAATTTTCACCAGAAATGGAAGACTGACAATGAAGCTTCCTAGGACCGCCATTAATAAACACAAACCCCAAGCCTCAAGCGTAATAGCAGGCTTTAAATCAAACGGAGTAAAACTTCCCAAAAGCTTTGTCAGCAACGGTAAAACAATTTCACTAAAGATTGCCGTCGGAATCGTCGCAAGCAACCCCAGCAAAGAGGCCTGAATGACATAAACACCTACCGCTTGCCCACTTTGCAATCCCAGGGTGCGCAAGATCGCAATTTCCTTCATGCGACTTGAAAGAAAAAGGCGATAAATATAAGCCGCACCCAGAGCCGACATAAATAAGGCCACCAGGGCTACTAATCCCAAATAATCCGAAAGATAACCGAGTTGGCGACCGGAATCCTCACCTGCCGTTTCCGGAGTATCGACCGAGATCTGCGGATCAGTGAGTTTGCGATAAAGATCATTCTTAAGCTGATCTTCTTTCACGCCACTTGGGAGTTTGAAAATATATGTCGCCGAATAAGTGCTGCCGAATTGAATCAATCCTGACTCTGGCAATAGAGCACGATTCACAAAGACCCTTGGCGCCATGGAGGCAGCCCGGAAAGTCTGTGTTTCATCCTTGTCTACAACATCTGAAATCTTTAGTCTCAGTTTGCCTATTTGAACTTCGTCGCCTTCCTTAAGACCCATTTGCGATTGCAGCTCTGGATAAATCCACGCATCGCGAGAACTCAAAATATCTTTGGGAGATCCGCTTTCGATTTTTCTGCCTGAATGTAATTGCAGATCTCCATAAAAGGGATAGGCCTCGTCGACAGCTTTGACCAAGACCAAGCGTGATCCTTTATTAGAACTCAGCATCGCAAAGAATTCGTAGATCTTTCCCTCGCGTGTTCCGACGGGTAACGTCTCGCGCATTGCCTTTTCTTCATCCACAGTTAATTCACGGCGCGAAGACACGGCAAGGTCTGCGGATAAGATAGACTTCGCGTTGCTTTTAATTTCATTTTCCAGGGCACTATTGAAAGCCTTTAACGAAACAAAGCCCGTTAAGCCCAGACTCAAATTAAAAATAAAGAAGATACCAAAGCGCCAACTGCGGATCAGTTCACGATAGGCCAGACGCAAAAGAATCATTGTTCCCTCAACTGGCCTTCTTCGAGACGAAGAGTGCGCTGACATTTCTGAGCTAAAGACTCACTGTGAGTCACAAGCACCGTTGTGATTTTGTGTTTTTTTACTATATCAAAAAAAACTTCCATGACCTTGTCGCCGGTATGAGTATCCAAATTTCCGCTAGGTTCATCGGCCAATAAAATCTTCGGCTTCACAACAAGGGCACGCGCAATCGCGACACGCTGACATTCACCGCCGCTTAACTGACTTGGGAAATGATCCAAACGATGCCCAAGACCTAATTCCTTGAGAGCCTCTCCCGCACGCTCTTTAGCATTTTCCATTTTTAAGATCTCTAACGCCAGCATCACATTTTCTAACGCAGTTAAGTGCGCAATCAAATGATACTGCTGGAATACGATAGAAATATTTTGAGCACGAAACAAAGTCAGTTGTTGTTCTGACATAGGAGTCAGGTTCACAGTATCCACCAAGATATCCCCAGCGTCCGCGCGCTCTAATCCCGCTAAGATCGACAACAGAGTTGATTTTCCGCTTCCCGATTGGCCGATAATAGAAACCACCTGACCTGGTTCAATTTGTACGTTCAATCCTTTTAAAACTTCGATTTCTGTTTCGCCTTGATGAAAGCTCTTGCGAACGTCTTTAAGCACGAGACTCATAGGGCACCTTTAAGAACTTTGAAAATATTGTCAGCGATAATCTTGTGGCCCTCTTCATTCGGATGAATACCATCGGCTTGATTGTATTTAGGATTGCCCCCAACGTTTTCAAGAAGGAAAGGAATGAAGACAAGCTTGTATTTTTTAGCGACGTCTTCATACATTTTTTTAAATTGAGTGGCGTACTCTTTCCCATAATTCGGTGGCATGTAAAGGCCCGCCAAAATCACGCGAACTTTTTGTGACTGTGCGTACTTCACAGCTTCATCAAGATTCTTTTTGCTTTCCTCAACTTTTAAACCGCGCAGACCATCGTTGGCCCCCAGGGCTAACAAGACAACATCGGGCTTCGATTTAAAAATCCATTTCATGCGTCCGATGGCGGAAGCCGTTGTTGAACCACTCACACTCGCATTCACAATAGACCATTCAGTCTTGCCAGCGTCGTGCAGTTTTTTTTCAACTAAAGCTGGATACGCTGCCTCTTTGGCGACGCCATAACCTTCCGAAAGTGAATCACCAAGAACGACTAATTTTTTTTGCGCGGCAAATGTTAAAGAAGAGAAGAATAGAAGAGTGAAAAATAAAAAAGGTCTCATAGGGTTACCATGAGACCTTTTTAAGTTGTTTAAGACAAGACGGTGTTCGTCAAAGACTTAGTAACGAGGACCGCGATTGCCGCCGCCATCACCGCGACCGCCACCGAAGCTGCGTCCGCCGCCATCACGGCTACCGCCGCCACGACCGCCACCGAAACCACCGCGACGAGGACCACCCTCGCGAGGAGCTTGAGGACGTGCCTCAGAAACGTTGATCGCGCGACCAGCCATCTCTGCGCCGTTTGCTTTTTCGATTGCTGCATCAGCAGCTGTATCGTCAGACATTTCAACGAAGCCGAAACCTTTTGAACGGCCTGTCTCTCTGTCCATGATAACTTTTGCTGAATCAACTGCACCGAATTGTGCAAAATGACTGTGAAGTGCCTCATCATCAACTGAATACGGCAAGTTGCCTACGTATAACTTTTTAGCCACAAAGACCTCCTATTGGTCTGTTAAACCCGAGGAAGCCTTCGAACAGTATAAAATCGAGAACACTCACACGGGACCTCAAAATACTAAACTAAGGCTAGCATAGCTTAAAAGGCGTGCAAGCCCAATTTTAAGATCTCATATTATTAAATTGTAAGGGAATTGCGAAGCTACCCGAACGTATTGTTCTGATGCATTCCTGAAGATCATCGATACTTTTTCCAGTCACTTTCACTTTGTCATCAGCGATTTGCGGTTGCACTTTTAACTTCGTATCTTTGATAGCCTGAATAATTTCCTTTGCTACTTCGCGGTCAATACCTTGCTGCAAAGTGACCTTCTGGCGGAGCATTTTGCCACCAGCTGGTTCCGCCTTTTCAAACTTAACCGCTTTAATATCAATCCCACGGCGGTGGAGCTTCGTTTGCAGAATGCTTCCCATCTGTTCGATTTTATAATCATCTTCAGCAAGCAAAGTGATTTCCTTTTTATCCCATTGAATCTCACAATGACTGCCCTTGAAATCATAACGCCCCTCAACCTCTTTGCGAGCCTGATTAATAGCATTATCAACTTCCTGCAAATTCAACTCAGAAACAATATCAAACGAAGGCATTCGAACTAACTCCAAAAAATTTTATTAGTTTAAACGAGAATTCAAAAACCCAAGACGGGAAAAAATGCGCAGCATTTTTTAAGTCGCCCAAAGAACCGGGAACCAAGGTTGGTCAAAACGGTTCGGATACAAGGCGGAGGGGCTTTCGCGAAACGCAGGCGTGGCAGCGCCACGTCGGAGAGAAGCGAAAGACCCGACAACGCAGCCCGAAGGGTCGAGGGCAAAGCCCTCGATAGCCGGGCCGTTTTCACCAACCGGCTTAGTGGTGGTGGCCGGCGTCGCCGTGTAGTCCATGAGGATGCCCATGTTGCATTTCCTCTTTAGTCGCTTCACGAATCAAAACCATCTCGATATCAAATTCCAAAGGCTGACCTGCCAAAGGATGATTTCCATCAAGAGTTACGTGAGTGTCAGTGATTTTGCTCACGCGAACGATGTGTGCACCACCGCTCAACTCAAGACGAAGATGTGCACCGATTTCAAGTTGTGGCAAGTGTGCCAGCTCTTCTTTTGGAACATCCATGAACATGTTCTCACGGGTTTCGCCGTAAGCATCTACGGCAGAAAGTTTCACAACTTTCTTGTCGCCTTCTTTCATGTCTTTAATTTGCTCTTCAAGCTTTGGAAGAATTTGTCCAGCGCCTTCAAGATATGGAAGTGGTTGGCCCTTTTCCGATGCATCCAAGATTTGACCATCCGGTCCTTTTAAAACGTAGTTAAATGCCAATACACGACTCATTTTGAGGCTCCTTTGTGAATGCCATTTGTATCCCATTCAACTAGACCTTTGGCAATATTATTGCCCTCTAAAATCGTATATTTAACACGTGGGGCTTGAAATCCAGAGCTGCCCTTAGATATAATTGAGTTTAGGAACGCACCAGAGGGGGGATTCATGCAGCACATGGCCTCAGTGAGGTCCTTGTTGCTCAACGCAAGTTACGAGCCCATGCGGATTGTAAGTTGGCAAAAGGCCTTGGTTTTGTGGTTTCAGGACAAAGTAGAGATTCTCGAATATCATTCCGCCTTCGCGCGGTCTGTTCATCTGAGATTTAAGCTTCCAAGCGTACTTCGGTTGAAAAATTATGTGCGGCCTCGATTGAATCATGCCGTGCGATTCTGCCGAGAAAATGTTTATATCCGCGATAATTACACCTGTCAGTACTGCGGCACAAAGTTTTCCGCCAAACAACTCACTCTTGATCACGTCGTTCCCGCCTCACAAAATGGTCCGAAAAATTGGACAAACGTTGTCTCTGCTTGCAGAGATTGCAATCAAAGAAAAGCAAATCGAACTCCACGCACAGCAAATATGCCTTTACTGAACGAGCCTCGTGCGCCATCGTGGTTACCAACACTCGAGCTTGAAATCAGCGAAGATCACGTTCCTCCTGACTGGGCTCCTTATCTAAGGCTTAAGGCAGGATGACACTTCAATACGATGTTAGATTGATCGCACCTCAACAGACTCTTCCTCTGCGAAAAAAAGTTTTGAAACCTTTTCTGTCAGAGGAAGAATGTGTGAACCCGGGCGACGATCTTGCGACGACTTACCACTTGGGACTCTTTCATTCGAATCAATTAGTCGCCATCTCCACTTACATTCTTGAATCTCATCCTGACTTCTCTGCGGGCTTTCCCTATCGTCTGCGTGGCATGGCCACCGACGAGACTTTCCGCGGGCAAGGCTTCGGACAAATTCTTGTTCGACATGGTGTTGAGTTTTTGAAAGAGAAACGCTGTGATCTTTTGTGGTTCAATGCTCGCATTAAAGCCTTTCCATTCTATGAACGATTGGGCTTTTACTACCATGGTCCACTCTTCGAGATGAAGGACATTGGTCCTCATAAAACCATGTACAAGGTGCTGGTTCCCAAGTAGCCTCTTGAGAGGAGGAATTGGTGAATACGGACATTCATAACCAACTCGTTTCTGCACTGACCACCATCATCAGCGAAACCAACGGAATTTCTTTAGCGGATACCGTGGATCTTTTGCTTTCTTCCGACTTGGATGAAACTCATCCAAACGCCCACAAGACTGTTGTTGAATTTCGTGATTTGCTCAATAGATTTCAAATCAATCAGGTCACGATTCAAGCTTTGCTAAAACATCCTGTTTCAGCGGCCTTATTCGAATTTTTCAAAAACTTTCCTTTGAAATATCATGAGGAGCACATTCACTTAACAGGTGCCATCTCTGCGGAATTCATCTATCCCCGCTTAAAAAAGCTTTTGGAAGGGTCAGATAAAAAAATCTATGAGGAGAAAATCGCCGAAGTCTATGGAGCTGAAGCTTTACCCATTCGCTCCGTAGCGGATGTGGATCGCTTAATTCGCCTTCAAGAAAATGAAGGCTTTTCGCGCTATCTAAAAATTCTGTATCTTCCAAAATTAATTTTTTTAAATCGTGAAGTTCATGCGGAAGCCGCTTTCCACATGGCGCAAGAACTTTGGGAAAAGTTCAATGTCGGATCTGTACGCTTAAAATTTTCTTTATCAAGATCCACTTCCAGCTCATCAGAACAAATTCCTGGCATTGACGATGTCACACCAGAAGACGTGGTGTTGGGTCTCTATGACGGATTTAAAAAATTCCAAGATCAACATCCCGATTTTAAATTTATTCTGTCACCGTCTTTCAGGAAAGAAGCCAATCACTTCGACGCTGAAAAATTTAAAACTCGCAAAGAACATTTCATGGAGCAAATCGATGAAATCGTCCACATGTTGGACAAATATCCATTCCTTATCCCTCACATGACTGATGTGGATACCGTGGGTGACGAGCGTGAGCTTTATCGCAAAGAGCATTTCAATGAAATGCAATCGGGTTTTAGGAAGCTACAATATCGCGGTTTTAAAATTCGCTCGCATCATGGGGAAACTTGGCACACCCTAAAAAAAGGAATTCAAGCTGTCGACAATGCCATGAACATTTGGCACATCGATACTCTCGAGCATGGAATCAGTTTGGGTATCAATCCGAACAAATATTTCCATCGCATCTATCAAGACATTACAAAATTGAATCACGCCGGCAAGGGCGTTGATGCAAAACATCCGTTGTATCGTGAATTGATTGAACTTGATTGGGGCAGTCACGAAGATGTTCTGCAAAAGCTTCTCAAAGGTGAACGCTTGACTGAAGCGGAAGACGTGCTTTTTGTAAAAGCAAAGTTCCACACCGCTCGTGAAGTTGAACATTATCAACATGATGTTTTAAATCGCATGATTCAAAAAGGCGTGACCCTTGTGTCTTTGCCTTCTTCAAATAATAAGCTTACCGGCAAATTTGAGGACTATAAAGATCATCCGTTTTCTTGGTGGGAAAAGAAGGGTGTGAATCTTGGCGTAGGTACAGACAATCACATCACCTTGAATACAAACTTCATTCAGGAAATGTTGATTTTGCTTTACACCGACGCTGTAAATCTTAAAATCACCAAGCTGCTCATGGTAACAACCGGAGAAACGCGACGTCCTTACATCAGTCACTTGTTGTGGACGATGAGAAAAAAATTGAGAAAGACCAGCTTGTAATGACAGAAAAGAAAAATCTACTCAAAGAGCTTCTCAGCAAGCAAATGCTGATTGTTTTCCTTCTTGGCTTCTCTAGCGGTTTGCCTTTGGCATTAACTGGTGGAACTTTGAAAACGTGGCTTTCTCGCGAGCATGTTGATATCAGCACCATTGGTTATTTTAGCTGGGTCGGCATCGCTTACTCTTTGAAATTCTTGTGGTCTCCGCTTTTGGATCGCTTTACTTTGTTCAAAGCAGGTCGCCGTCGCAGTTGGATGTTGACGATGCAACTGGCTTTGATCGGAAGCTTGCTTTACATGGGCACACTCAGCCCCACTTTAAATTTACCAATCATGGCAACAATGGCTGTATTGATAGCGTTTTTCAGTGCAACTCAAGATATCGCCATCGATGCTTACCGCCGCGAACTTTTATCGAATGAAGAATTAGGTCTTGGATCTTCTTTAAATATTTACGGCTATCGTATTGCCATGTTGATTGCTGGTGGTGCCGGTATTGGTTTAGTCGGTTCAAACTTCTGGCCAATCACTTGGGGCCAACTGTATTACTTGATGGCAGCCTGTATGAGTATTGGTTTGGTAACGACACTGCTTGCGCCAGAACCGACGTTAGATAGTCCTCCACCGAAGACGCTACTACAAGCGATCGTTGAGCCATTTGCCGAATTCATGAAACGTCCCGGTGCCTGGTATATTCTTGCTTTCGTGTTACTTTTCAAACTGGGCGATGCTTTAGCGATTTCACTGTTAAATCCATTCTATGTCGAAATCGGTTTTAGTAATGCCGATATCGGATTGATTGCGAAGACTTTCGGTTTGATTTCGTCACTTGTAGGTTTCTTCTTAGGTGGCGTTGTAATTTATTACTTGGGAATTTACCGTTCCCTATGGACATTTGGAATACTTCAGGCGGTGTCCACTGCTTCGTTTGCTGTGCTGACATACACGGGTGCTCAAATTATTCCATTCGCTTCAGTTGTGGTGTTTGAAGACATTAGCACGGGCATGGCTACATCAGCTTTCGTTGCATTCATGGGAGCTTTATCTAATAAGAAATATACGGCCACTCAATACGCCATTCTTTCTAGCATTGCGACTCTAGGAAGAACATTTTTCTCGGGCTTTACCGGAGACATGGTGAAACATCTTGGTTGGGCGAGCTTTTTTTACGTGTGTGCGTTGGTCGCTATTCCTGGATTACTTATGCTGATTGGAATGCGTAAATACCAAACGGATCAAATGCTAAAATCTTCTTAATTGTTTCAGTGTTTTGACACTGGATCTATCGACCCAAATATGTGCCCCCTAGAATCGAGACATGTATTTGGGAAACTTTTATTCTATTCTTCCTCCCTACTCTAGTACTCAAGAACAGTGCTTTCGTTGGTTATCGGAGGCACATCAAATTGCTGAAGAAGAGCAGCGCACGACTCAAGAGCAATTCATGAAACTGTTCCATCGTGTGGGTTGTTCAGAAGAACAAATCAATCGTCGTTATTTTTTTACTCCTGATCTTAGCGAAGGTGACTGGTCCCATAAAACTATTTACCCCATAGAAAAATCAGCTCGCGGCGCAACCATGCGTGAACGTCATGAGTTTTACCATAAAGCTGTTAAGAAAGTTTTTGATGACATTTACGGACAGCGCCCTTTCCCTGATGACATTATCCATGTCAGTTGTACAGGATATGTTTCACCCAGCGCTGCTCAAGTGACAGCTTTGAAAGCGAACAAGCCTGTGACAGTGACACATTCTTATCACATGGGATGCTACGGCGCCTTCCCTGCTTTGAGGATGGCATCGGGGTTTCTTTCAAATAGCGAAGTTCTTGGAAAAAAGCAGGGTGTGGATTTAGTGCACACCGAGCTTTGCTCGCTTCATTTAAATCCTCAAGATCACAGTCTCGAGCAATTGGTGATTCAATCTCTATTCGCGGATGGCTGTATTGCTTATTCAATGCTTCAGGAAAAGCCAGAGCGTGGTTTCAAAATGATCGCTCTTTACGAAGAACTTATTCCTGAAACAGCAGACGCCATGGAATGGATGGTCTCTGACTGGGGCATGAAAATGACTTTGTCGAAAGATGTTCCGCACATGGTCGGATCAAAAGTTTTGGAATTCGTTTCCAGATGGCTGGAAAAACGTGGAGTCGACCTGGAATATATTCGCAAGAATGCAGTCTTCGCCGTTCATCCTGGGGGACCGAAAATCATCGATGAGGTAAAGGAAAAACTAAATTTGCGTAATGAGCAAGTTCAAGCCAGCCGAGATCTGTTGCGCGATCGAGGAAACATGTCTTCAGCCACTCTGCCGCACTTATGGCAACGTCTTGCCGACGATGACAATATTCCTTCAGGCACACCGATTATCAGTCTTGCTTTTGGTCCCGGCCTTACGATTTGCGCAGGTTACATGGAGAAAATCTAATGACTGCATTTTTAGTGTTTTCAGCAATTCAGGGATTTTTTATTTTATTCGATGAATTCTTTTTTCACCGGAAACGTGGGCTGCCTCGCTGGGAACGCATTGGTCATCCAATTGATACTGCAACCGTGATCGCCTGTTTGCTATTTTTATATTTCACAGTGCCAACACCAACTACCACGGTCATCTATTATGTACTCGTGGTGATCTCTTCTTTGTGCGTGACCAAGGATGAATACGTTCACTGGAAATACTGTGGACCAGGCGAACTTTGGCTGCATTCGGTTTTATTTTTACTTCACCCCATCGTCTTATTTACAGCGATGTGGGACTGGCCAGCAGCCAAGGAAAATCTTTTGATGGTCGCGGGCTTTGTCGGAGCTTTTTTTGCCTATCAAGTGGTCTATTGGAATTTCGTTGAAGGCATCGTCCGCAAAACCAAGCAGGAAGCTCGTTATCGCCATATTTCCAAAGAGGATTTGTACGAATACTTCGGTGAATAGCTAATTTTCCTCTGATGGATCTTGCTTTGTCACCACGCACAATGCTATCTTGGCTTCTCTAATTTTGATAACAACCGATCAAAATCTTTCGAGTGGACAGATGGCCGAGTGGTTGAAGGCGCTCGCCTGGAACGCGAGTATACGTCAAAAGCGTATCAAGAGTTCGAATCTCTTTCTGTCCGCCATTTTCCATAGCTAACTATGCTAGCAATTCCAAACTAGAGACATTGAACGCCGGCCCCGATTCGAACGATAGAGTTCGTAAAAAGTCGCACGATGCGATCGCGCTTTAGCGCGACGGCGAAGCCGCTTTTTAGGTAGTTGGCCAAAGGCCAACTAGTCGCGCAGCGACCGAGGTCAGGATGACCGAAGCCAATCTCTTTCTGTCCGCCATTTCTCATAGCCAACTAAGCCAGCAATTCGCACTCTGCTTCTGATATCCACCATCTCCTTGATGATTGATCGTGTAATCGATGTAGCAATCATTTTGATTTCTGTACACACTGATCGGAGCTGAGTGACTGCAAGTATCTGTGCCGCAAAGAGTTTGTTGTTTGCAGTACGGATCTGAAGTCACTTCAATCTTAACAATATCAGCGCGACCGACAGTGGCTTGTTGTCCACGATCATAGATCGTCGTCCAGAAGCCGCGAGTTTTAGATGTGTTCGTCATGTTTACAGCGTGAGCTGCTGGTGCAACGATTCCCGTGAGTGCGATTGTTACAATAGCTTGCTTGAAGTTCACTTTCCGTCGGGATCCCAGAAAAAGCGCAGGATGCGAGGGTGTTTAAGCACCCTCTGCAAATTATTTTTCCTGAGCGGCCACTACGAAATAAGTAACAGGCTCTACCTTTTCGATAAGTGGCTCCGTCTGCTTTTGATATTTTTGAACTTCTGGATTTTTAAAAATGGCCATCAGGTGCTCCTTGCTTTGCCACTGGACATAATTAACGACCTTAGTTCCCTCTACCCCACGGTGAATACTAGCCGAGATAAAGCCGTCGATTTTCTTAAAAACCTCGTCTGTTGCTGATTTTAGTAAGTTAATCAGCGCCTCTTGATTTTCTGGCTTAACTGTAAACGTATTGATTAGTGTAAGATGGTTTTCTTGTGGATTGATTTTTACCATAGTGTTAGCCTTCCTTATTAAATTGTAAGGTTATAGTGCTTGTTAATATAAGCACACTTATAACTTATCAGTATGCTTATATCAAGTAAAGGATATTATGAAAGGTACTAATACTTTTGAGGGGGCAGGCTATCTTATCAGACGATTACAGCAGGAAATCCGTAATGATATGGATAAAACCTTGGGCCGCTATGACTTAACTCCGCCACAGTTTGCCACTCTTCTAACTTTAAAATTAAAAAGCGAGGCCTCTAATGCAGACCTGGCCCGCGCGAGCTTTGTAACCCCACAGACAATGGTGAGGATAATTGCGAACCTCGAAGCAGCGGAATTAATTAAGAAAAAAAATGATCCCGTTCACGGGCGAATTTTAAAGATTGAGCTCACAGAAAAAGGCGAAAAATTAATTACAAAGTGTCAGTCGTTAGTGGGTGAACATATTGAGGGAAAAATCTTAAAAGGATTCTCTAAAACCGAAGCCCAACAATTTAAGGATCTGCTGTCTAAAAGCCTTAAAAATTTTTAGACCTACATGGGTTATAGATACAGCGAACCCGATTTAAAAAGGAAAGGGCTTGAATAGTCTCAAGCCCTTTTTTTATATTAATGAGTTACGTCCCAAACGAACGTTTGCAGGAAGCTAATAAATAGAAGCGGATGCTCCCACTGAATCGCATGACCCGAGTTCGGGAAGGTAAAAATCTTATGCTTATACAAATGTGGGATGCTTGGTGCTAAATCCGCAAGGAACTCCGGATTCACGAAAGCGTCCTTCGATCCGATCGCGATCGCTATAGGTGTCGTCATCGAGCGAACCACCGCAATCTCATCTACGAAAGTTGGATCTCCACCGGTCGCTGCAACGTAAACTGCCGCACGAGTGGCGGGATCAGTTCTTTGCCCGTCAGTGTAAAATGCATTCGGAATAGAGTTATAGTGCGGTCTGAAAAACGCTGTGACGTAGTCGTTCACTTGTTGAGTCGTCAAATTTGGAATGAAACCATAATTAACGGCATTACCTGCATAGCTTTCCGTCGGGCTTAAGAACGCCGGCGGTAAAGTTGTATCAGCGCCCACCGGTGCCGTTCCAAAAATAAAAAAACCTTTGACGTCAGGTAAAGACGCTGCGGCTTGAAGGACGAAATCGCCTCCTAAGCTCCAGCCGACTACAACGCCATGATCTGCTCCGGAAATCTGTGCGGCTTTAGCGATAGCACCGACCATCAACGCCACATTGTATGTTGGAGCATTTTCAGAGCGCCCATATCCCGGCATATCGATCGCTACGATTTTTTGATACAAAGCCCAGGGTGAGTCGATAATCTTCTCAAACGACCGCGCTGAAGACGTATTACCATGAATCAGTAAGATTGCGGGCCCATGTTTACCTGCACTCTCATACATAGCGAGCTTAATGCCATTATAATTTATGTAGCGAGGTGCATTCATAGCGAAAGCTGAGCTCCACTGGAACGACAACACGAACAGAATGAGCGAGAGCATTTTCATCGTAAACTCCTTTGCCGTCAAACGGCCGGATGTTTATCGGAGTAAACAGAAAATGACTTAACTGCTTATTTTTGAGATGGCAGAGTTATATTTCGTAACCAAAACGAAGTGCCAGCCCGTCTACTTTTTGAATCAGTGCGAGCACCCGTGCGTGCATCGATATAAGTCACTTCGAACATTTGTTGTTCTTGCACAACAAATTATTTTGACGAGACTCAATCCATTCTACTCCATGCTTTTATGAGCAACTTTGTCAGGGTGGCATATTCAGAGGGCTCTAGCCCCCTCAGAAAGCTTCGCATAGATTTTTCGATATCACTTCCAATATCTTTGAGATCTCTTTTTCCTTTAGCAGTTAGAGCCACACAATGACGTCGCTTATCGATCTTGTCTTCCTCACGCGCGACAAGACCTTCACTTTCTAAGGCATTGATAATTTTTGTAACATCACTTTTATCAAAGCCCATGCGCTCACCGATAGCACGCTGATCACTGGGACCAAACTCTTCTAAGATAGCTAGCACGGTGTATTCGGGCATCCGAAACTTTAAATCACTGCGTACGGCGTGACGGTAACCCTCACGGGTTAAAGTCAGCATCAAATACATGGGAAGACGCAGGATTCGAGACGGAAGCCTTGGGTTCTCAATTTTGGAAGGTGTCTTTTGTGTCATAATTAGACCTTATCATAAATATAGTAGATTTTAACCTACTATATTAGTAGGATTATACCTACTAATGCCGCGAGGATGCTATGAACGAAAATCAAACGATCTGTAAAGTAGATAAATTTATTGTTCCCCACGAAGCCAAAGAAGAATTTTTGGCAAAAGTAAAAGAAACCCATCAAATGCTGCGCCAGCAACCGGGGTTTATAAAAGACTATGTGCTAGAAAAGTTCGCTGGCCCCGGAGAATTCAATGTCGTCACTTTGGTAGAATGGGAAAATCAGAATGCCATCGATCAGGCGAAAGCAGTGATTCGTGAGGATCAGGCAAAAAAGGGATTTAATCCGCCAGATTTATTAAAAAAACTGGGAATTAAAGCCGATCTGTCTGATTACAAGCACATTGAATTTTAAACACGTCTCGATCACTAAACTGAAGCTGCGCTCAAGACTTTCTTGATGTTACCTAATGGAGCGCATGAATCTCGCGAATTTACGTTCAAGCTCTTTTGAAACCGCTCCCTTTTTCCCAACAAGATAAACTCTGGTGGGCTTCGTCTTTCTATATCCAGTGGGACAAGGGAGTTCTTCTAACTGCAACGATGTTTTGACTCTTGAATTATGGAGTCGCACTATAAAATCAGGACAGTGAAGAACTGAAAGACCTAAAGATGAAGTTTGAAGTGCTGTCTCTAAAAGTTCGAAGCGATGTTTAACAAGCCTTCGCGGAGCATCTTTGGGCCATAGATCCATTGAATCAATCTCTGATGAATGAATTTTTAGCTCGGTTGTTGGAATCGCGAAAGGCCAATCGGAAAAGGGCTTATTCAACCAGTCTTTTCCTCCAAAGATTCGCATTTCAAAAGAACCTACTTCAACATAATCAAGCGCTGGATCGGGAGAAGGAACATATGTAAGTCCGTAGTCGACTGATCCTGTCAAAATAGCCTCTTCAATTTTTCCTGGAGTCATTTCCAACAGAAGAAATTCATATTGCTTCTCTGCCGCAATAAAAGATGAAACAAAATAAGAGCTAAAAACTTCAAAAGTCGCCATGCGTATTTGATTTGATACATCGACTGACTCTTTCAACGATTGATAGAACCTTCGGTGCTCTTCTAAGAGAGAAGTCGAATTTCGATAGACCTGAAGTCCCTTAGGCGTAATACCGATTCCCCGTCCTTCCGGGTGAATCAATTTAAAGCCCAACTCGTCCTCAAGAACTGAGATGGCTTTTGACATGGAGGGCGGCGAAATCCCAACGAGCTCGGCGGCTTTGCGCAAGTTCTTTGTTTCGACGACGGCTGCGAAGTATCTCAATCGATCAATGCTCATTAGCTATCATATAGTGCATAAAAGTAGCTTTTGTATATCTAAATTTAAAGTTAGCTTTATTTCAAGAAAGATCAATTGGTCTTCTACAAAACAAGAACTGCTAAAGAAAGGATTCGACTATGAAAGAAAAACTTATCCGCTCTATCGTTGCAAAGAAATTGAATTCCAACTGCCAGAAGGTCTGCCACGGCGGTCGCTTCGGAAATTAATTCGTTTCCTTGGGCCGTCCCTCAGGGATGGCCCAACGCCATCGGAGTTTTTATGCACCACCTGCCAAATCTAAATGAGCTACTTCAGTACCGTAATTCCAAGGTCATTAATAAGTTTAAACGCGATTTTCCAGCTCTGGCAGATCAGGCCGAACCTCTGTTCACCGAACTGATGAAATATCTCTGGCTCGCCCAAAAGCACGCAAATGATCAACTACTCCATCCTGTTGATAATGATCTGCGCTTCTTGTTCGCTATTTATGACGACATGGTCAACGTCGATCACATGTGGCATTGTTTCATTCTTTCGACTCATGAGTACGACTCTTTCTGTCAGACTTATTTTGGTCGATTTCTTCATCATATACCGGATGCCCTTGATGAGCTCCCTCCAACAAAAGAAGATCTTGCCGAAGACATGGGTAAATTTGCTTCCTACGTTTTTGATAATCTAGGCGAAGCCACCGTACGTAATTGGTTTGGAATGCAAGCGTCAGAGTGATTTGCCGCTTTCGAAAAACTGTATTAGTGGAATTTCTGCCCCTTACTGAGCATTTCAATAATCGTGACTATTCTTCGCTCTCGAGTTTCCGATTTTTTGGCGGTATGAAGTCGCCAGAAAATCGAATAAAGATTGGTTTTATTCAGTGTAATAAAAAAAGCATAAGCTTTTTTATTCTTCTTCAGCCTTACTAAAAAATCCTCTGGAATTTGCGCATTCTTCTGAGATTCGTATGCCCTGTCCCATCTGCCATCCGCTTTAGCCTTGGCAACCTGTTCTAATCCAAAGCTATGCATCCTTTTCTGCTCTGTAAGGTCTTGAATTATTTTGATGTTTCTCTTGGACCAAACACTTCTCGAGGATCTGGGACTAAATTTTTGAAGCCAGGAATTTTCGTCATACCTAACCTTCTGACCATCAATCCACCCAAAACATAAAGCCTCTTCCAAAGCTTCTTGGTAAGAGATTGATTTCTCGTCAGAGTTTTTTTTGAAAATTCTTAACCAAAAACCACTGTGAGTCGCATGATTTTTAACGAGCCACTTTCTGAATAAAGAAGGTGATTTGAAAGAGATTATTTGTCTGGAGGCTTCTTTAATCGTCATTTTAGTGGGCTCCTGATAATATAAAATGCTATCCAAATGATGGCCGAATGGAAAATTTAATTCTGACTTCGGCTCAATTTTACCGAAATAGCATATTTTTGGGAGCAGAAGGCAGCATTTAGATCACTGATTTTCCTATAAGTTTTTCCTTAAACTGAATCCTGACAAAGCATCTTGAAACTTAAATGTTATAAGAAGGTCCGAACTCAACAATAGAATTCGGGAGCTATAAGATGAAGTTATTTGCCGGTGTTATATTAATGTTTACGGTCACTCGTGCTTTTGCCGCTGGTGCCGAGTCTTACAAAACAATCGAAAATTTAAAAGCTCAAGACTTCTATCGAATTACATGTTCAGATTCTTCAGAGTCGACGCAGGTGCATATCTATGCGCAGGTGAACAAAGGTCAAGTTGAAGATCTTAAGATTGTTTTCTTGAAACCAGCCCAATCTTTAAATGTCCTTCAGTTTTCAAAATCTGATCTCGCAAAAATTTCAATTAAGCAGAATGAGTCCGGTTTGGAAATCTCTGGCAGTCGCCCAGGTTCTTACTATGACGAAACTCTTTCTTTGACGGTCAAAGATGGAAAAGACGATCTCGTTGGTACATTGTCTTACGACGATGATGACGGTGTGAGCGTGCAGCGTAAAGTAAAGTGCGGAGCTGTTAATTATCTTCTGTTTCCTAATAAGTAAGCCAAATCTGGTCTCTTGCCAGAGCTCCTTTATGCCGAATTTACGCCGACTGAAATACGCGTAAATTTGGCAAATACCGGAGCGAACCACCATGAAAAGCTTTGCACCTCTGCTGACAGCTAAGCATAAGTCTAGGTTTCTAGTCTTGGACGTGCTGCTTTTTCTTGGTGCTTTAATGCTAACATCTGTAATCCGATTGGATAGTTCTTCAGTATCTATTTCATTAGAGGTTCTGCTTCTTGCAATCACAGTTCCTACCATGCAGTACATTTTTGGGAACTATGACCTAGACCATATCTCTAGTAACAAACAGCTGTTCATTCGCCAGGTCATTGCTTTAGTGCTGACGTTAGCAACGGCTACTGTTGGCACTTATTTACTTGGGACTATGCCGGAAGGACTTTTCGGTCGAGGTGTTTTACTAGGCAGCTTGCTGTTGTTCTTCGTTCTGTCTTTTAGCTATCGCAGCCTGGTTGTTGCCTATTTTAAGAAAGCCAAAGGAAATTTGCGCTGGCTTGTAGTTGCCGATGCGAAAACTCAGGATATCGTCGAGAAAGACTTTGCAGATTTAAATTTTGAAGGCGTCTTGCGATTTTTCGATCCTTCCCGCAGCGCCCAAGAGTTTAAAAAAATTCTCGAGGACGAATGGACAACTTTGGTAATCTCAATCAAAGAGCCTCAACAACAACAAGAGCTAGGAGCAGTTATCGTTGATGCCGCCTGCTCCGGCTTAACAACCATTACAATCGTTGAATTTTACGAGCGCCATCTTCACAAGGTACCCGTTCACCTGTTGGACTATCACTGGTTCATAAATGCAAAGGGTTTTGATGCCATTTCTCATCCGATACAATTGCGTTTGAAGCGCCTGACAGATATCGCAATCTCTAGCGTTCTCGTGTTAATCGCATCACCGGTGATGTTAATTGTAGCAGCTCTAATTAAGCTCGAATCCAAGGGACCTGCTCTTTACAGTCAAATCCGCACAGGACAAGACAACGAACCCTTCAGAATTTATAAATTCCGCTCGATGCGCACTGATGCCGAAAAAAACGGCGCCCAATGGGCCGTTCAAAATGACAGCCGCATCACAAAGGTGGGCAAATTTATTCGTCTTACTCGCTTGGATGAATTGCCGCAGCTATGGAATGTCGTTAAAGGCGATATGAGCTTCGTAGGTCCTCGCCCCGAGCGCCCTGAGTTTAACGACATGCTGAAAAAGGAATTGCCCTACTATGACCTGCGCCACACCCTTCGCCCTGGCCTGACAGGATGGGCTCAAGTTCTATATCCTTATGGCGCAAGCATCGAAGACGCCAAAGAGAAACTGCAGTTTGAACTTTATTATATCAAACACAGCAATCTGTATTTAGATCTTTTGATTATGCTAAAAACCGTAGCCGTCGTCGTTGGTGCTCGCGGTCGTTAAGACTTTTTCAAATATTTTTTGATATACGATGTGAATAAGGCAGCCTTGGCATCCCAGGTTTCACTTTGCTGAAGCCACATCAAGGTTCTTTCATAATCAAGACCGGATTTCTTTGCGATGATTGAATGAATGTGGTCTACAAATTCACTTCCTGTCGCTGCCAACAGCAAATGCTCTTGCGACCTCGTCACCTCAGGTAATGCTGTGGCAATCACAGGACGGCCCGTACTAAGATATTCTTTTAATTTTAAAGGATTCAGATTGTTTGTCAGTTCAGTACGCACATAAGGCAGAATAAAGACATCCACATCGGCAATAGCCCGAGGAAGCTCTGCATAGCTAACAGGGCCTTTAAATTCAATATTGCTAAAACCCGACAAGCGGCTGCAATCACAGACAACTTCGCCGATGATTTCGATATGTACATTCGGCAAAGCGGAAGCAATTTCCACAAGAATATTTTGATCGCTACGTTCGTCAAACAAACCGAAATAGCAGATTTTTAAGGGCTGACCTAAATTTGTCTTGGGACCAATATTGAAATGTTGAAACTCCACACCATGCGTAAGCAACACTGTCGGTGTTTTGCCATTATTTTTCGATTCAACCAAAGCTTGCGACGTCGCAAAAATCAAATCGGTCTTCGCAATCAATTTATTTTCCATAGACCGCACAAGATCGTAATTCAAACCGGGCCACAAGGAAAACTCGTCAACACAAACAAAGACCGTCAGCCTTTCATCATAGTTTCCCACATAGTCACAAGAATTCGGCACCGAAGTCACCGTGATAACATCTTTAAAGTTCCTCTGCGCCAAAGCTTTGCGAACTTTACGTTCCACCATCCATTGATTAAACATACGGACCAAAGAAAATTGATTAAAAGGAATCATGAACGGAGACACAATCATGATATTGCCAGGAACCACTCGTTCTGTGGGGGACTTCTTAGGACCAAACCATGACAATAATTTTTCGGCAATTCTTTTTAGATCATAAACAGATAATTTGGGCGAACGCAGACCAATGGTCTCAACCCAAATAAATCGATTGTCCTTAAACAACGGACGCAGCAAGTGCTCCAAAGAGTGAGGATGGCGAGCAAAGTCCTCGCCAAACACAATAAAATCCTGTCCTTGAAAACGAGTCTCTGACATCAGCGCTGCGCCTTCTTCCAAATATCCACCGTAGAACGTTGCTTAAGGAAATATAAAAAGCCCTTGTAAGCCGCAAGATTCACGTTGCAATAATAATAAGGCAAATAGAAGATTCCCGACTTTTTTCCAAGCTTATCTAACTGATACCCAATCCAAGCCATCGTATAGAATGCCAGCTGCAAGCCCAAGAACACGGCATAGAACGGATGTACTTTCACACAAGCTATATTCGAAAGCAGGATCCAAGCTAAGCAGACCCACATAAAATAGCGAAGTGATTTATGAAAGAAAAACTGCAAACCGAACCAACTAGTCAACGGGTTCAGAAGCTTCTTATACAAAGAGATCACTTGAATCCCGCCATACACCATCCGCGACTTCACATTGAAGTCATCTTTCATTGTGATTGATGCTTGTTCTTCAGTAATCGCTTCTTGATCGTAAATGACTCGCTTACCTTGTTCCAAAATATTAAATGTAATTACTAGGTCATCATTGATCAACGCCGTTGGTACAGGGTGATAAAGACTTCTCCTAAGCGCAAAGATCTCTCCATCCGCCGTGGGAATAGAGCCCAAATGGGATTCTGCCTGCTTTAAAGCAGATTCATAATGCCAATATAAATTATCACCTAAAGAGGCATTGCGGTTCGCATGCTGCAAAACGCTTTTGCGGCCGCATACACCGCCGATCGATTCGTCTGCGAAGTGACGGACAAGTTTTGAAATGGCGTCTTTACGGAACATCGAGTTCGCATCTGAAAACACTAAGATTTCATTTTTGGCGGTCGCCACAGCTCTATTAAGAGCTGCTGTCTTTCCTTGGCGCTGAGGCTGATGCAAAGATGTCACTCCTTGATTTGCAAACTCACTCACGATATTGGGAGTCGAATCTGAAGAGCCATCCGATACAACAATGAATTCAATCTTATCTTTCGGGTAGTCAATCTGCAGATCATTTAGCAATGTCTCACGAATGATGTGTTCTTCATTGTAAGCGGCAATAATAAAGGAGACACTGGGTTGAATATCAGCGATCTTGTGCTTCTTGCGGTATACACGCGATACCACATAAACAAGCAAAGCAAACCCCACATAGTGCATACAAATTGCTACAAAAACGATCCAGAATGAAATTTGTATTGCCAACATCATACCGCTTCCTTGAGTTGTGCACCTAGTGCAGCCAACATGAACAGATGCAGGATCACCAGATCCTTATACGAAATCCCAATTGTCAAAGCTGATAGAATTAAAATCATATAAGAAGCGACTAAGAAATGACGTTCTGGATTTTTTGCTCCCCAAATTTGCAACCATGTCCAAATCAACAGTGCAAAGAAGGCAATCAGTCCAAAAATTCCCAGTTCAGCTGCAACATTCAAATAAGTATTGTGGACTTCAAGGGGACTGAACTCGCTTTGAAAATGCGGATATTGAGAGTTTTTGAAAAAAGTCTCGCGCGCCTTATGCATTCCCACACCAAAGACAGGGTTTTCTAAAAATACCTGCACACCGTTTTGATAAGTCAGGATACGGTCCGAACTAGATTTATCATTGATGTCAGAAAAGCGCTTAGACAAAGATCCCTGCAAAACCACCACCGCAATCAGTAACCCAACAAACATCGTCGCCAAAACCTTCAATGGTCTTTCGTGTTTCGAGTTTGAAAAATTGCGAGTCATCAAAAAAGCCAGACCTACCAGCAAAGCAATAATACCCATGCGAGATTCAGTGACAAAAGCACAAGCCACCAGAATCAAAGCTGCTACCAAATGCAGAACCATCTCTATTTTTGTATTCTTTGTCACTGCATTCCAAGCTTGCATCAAAGCCACGGGCACCATCATCGAAAAAAAGGTACAAAGAAAATTAGGATCACCATGGCGAATATGCAGCAATGGCCGATCATCGTAGGCACGCGCCTCATTCAGTACAAAATAGCGGAATAGGAAATAAAAGCCTAAAATCACATAAAAGAAAATAGCCGAATTTAAAATCACATTGCGATTTTCACTTTTCGCGAGATAATAATACAGGCAAGGTGCCAAGAACAAAATCTTTACTAAGCTTTTGTATTCTCCATCATCCATCACCGCCAACCAATCCTGTCCTGTTACAGACGCCAGCAACGGTGCCAATGCATACAATGCCACAAGTAACATCGGAAGCACGAGAGGGTGAGAGTACGTCAACTTTTCCTTCTTCAGCACAAAAGCATCATGCACAGTGAGCACCAGCACACTGGCAAACAAAATAAACTCTAAGTGTATTGACTTTAAAAGCTCTACCTCCAAATGGAGGGTCGTAATGACCAAGCCCAAAAATAAAATCAATGCGCCCAGAGGCTGAATAAGGAAACGTCGAACGTTCAACATCGCTATTACTTGCTCTTAAATGCGAATATCAAATATTCAGCAACAAAGCCGATCACTAAACCCGCTAAAACGGCGACCAGCAAAATTGCTAATGGCTTAGGCCATACTGCTTTGTCACCAACAGAAGGTTCAGAAATCACCTGGAAGACTCTTTCCTTCTGGGATTGACCAATCACATGTTCAAACTTCATCTTCATCAATTTGTTTTGATAAAAGGCACGTTCTTGAGAGCGCTCTGGATAAGTGTCGGCCTCTTGGGCTACTTTATTCGCCAAAGCTTGGAAATCATCATTGTCCTTTTGAACAGCTAAAAACTTAAGATAGCCAAAGATATGGGCATTCAAAGCCAACGCCAACTGTGGATCCGAAGACTTCGTCTCGATCACATAGTTGTTTTCATCGGCTCCTGTGAACTGAACATTAGTCAAACGTCTTAAGAAGTTCAATTTGCCAACTTCTGATGAAATTGCCTGAGTCGCCTTCTTAGCAAGATCGTTCGTCTCAAGAAATTTCTTAAGCTGTTCATCAGAAACCAAGGCGCTGTTAATATTTAAGCCGTCACGAATCCAAATCCAACGATTGCGAGATTCGTCAGAAGCATTTTCTGGATTTTCAATCTTCATACGGAAGATCGCCACACGGCTTCCCGCCACATAAACTTTCGGTGTGATCGCAATATAGATTAATGCGATTAGCACAAAAAGAACTGTCGTCGTCACAAGAAGACTGTGCTTTTTAATCAGTTGCTTCATGAACCCATCCCTAAACTAGAGTTGTTAAATAAATTCCCCAAAGCCCGAGTCATATCCACACGCACCTCATTGTCCTGAAATGCCTTGGCTGTGACTTTTTGTTTCACACTCTCTGAAGTGGGCAATACCTTCGCAAGAGTTTTTAATAAATCTGCACGATCAAACGTAAAACAGCTTTCTTGGTCTACGAACTCCAAACCACGAAGACCGAACTCGGTCGATAGGATTGGTAAACGTGCTGCAATAAATTCGATCATCTTCACATTCACGCCCGATCCTTTGACAATGGGATTTAAACCAAAATCCGCCGCCGCAAAGTAAGGGGACATCTCTGGAACTTTTCCCAGAACTTTGAAGTGTGTTTCATTGACGAGCTCTTGGCTGACAGTTCCAGCGACTACAATCACAGCTCCGCCATCAGTAAGAGCCTGTTGATTTTCTTTCGCAAAGTTTCGCAAAAATTGAAAGGCCTCTTGATTCGGCTCATACGACGAACCTGTGAATAAGAACATTTTCTGATTTGAAGCTATTCCCAGCTGTTTGCGAGTTTTCTCGCGCAAATCTTTTGCAAATTGAAATTGCTCAAGCTCGACGCCATTAGAGACAATGGCGCTTTTCTGTGAAAGCGTAGGCATGTCATTCAAAAACTTCTCTTGATCTCGCTCAGAACAGAACAAAATTTTCTCTGCCGATTCAAAGCTATTGAGCTCGATTTCGCGAACCATGCTGCCGATACCCTGGCGATTTGCCCACAATTCAAACTCCGCATTGTGAGTATTAAGCCACTTGACTCCTGAGACCTTAGCGAAAAGTGGATATAAGAATGGAAAATCCAAAACGACCAGATCAGCATTTTGGATCCTTTGCTTTAAGCCACGAGGTGTATAAATTTTCAACAGCCAGGTAACCCACAAAGGAGGCAGATCATAGCGGTAAGACAGCATCTGCAAAAGGCCCCAAAACGGATTCATATTCACAAATTCACGAAGACCCTCTTGGAGATTCACGGCAAAAGAGCCCTTGCGAGCTAGATAGTCTTCTCGACGCCCTGTCAGAGAGTAAACCTCAACCTCATAACCCAGCTTCACGAAGGCACGGCACAGATTCGCGCTGCGAAGCTGACCACCCGATCGCGGCGGAAAAATCTGAAGGCTGGAAACGAACAGGATCTTTTTCATAGGCCGTATCTAAGTAAAATAAAAGCCCAAAACATGCAAAAACTCTTATTTCTTTGGAAAGAATGACCGACGCTGTTCACTCTCTAAACACCCGGAAAAGTCCTTCATGGAGACCCTACAATTCCAGGGATATCCCTTTCAAAAACAAGGCATTCTTGATAGAAACCCTCTCTATGAACCGAGCCAAAAACGTATTGCATTTGGTAGAGTACCTTTACCTGGGAGGCATTGAGCGCCTTCTAGAGCAATTAGCATTGCATACTGGTGATCAAACCCGATTGCATTTCTTCACGTACGAGACGCAAACTTTGGGTGGTATCGGCAAAGCAATCCAAGACGCAGGCTTCCCCGTTTTTACCTACAAAAAAACCGCAGGTCGCGATTGGAACCTGGTTAAAGAGCTTATCAAAGTCATCAAAGAACATAAAATCGACGTGGTTCACACCCATGATTTTGGGCCTACAGAATATGCTGTCCTTCTGAAAATGCGCTTCCCTCGCTTACGCCTTATTCACACTCAGCACACTATGCACCATTTTATCGTCAAGCCTCAATATCGCTACTTCTTCCAATTCGCGAGCTACTTCTATCACGAGATCATCTGCGTTTCAGAATTTGTTAAAAACTCTATTATCGAAAACTGTCCTCTGACGAAGCGGTCTGTTTTGAGAGTCATCCCAAATGGGGTTGACACGACGAAGTTCCTTCCAACTCCTGAAGTGAGCCCTGTGCAAAAATCCTTGCGCATGGTCAGTGTGGCCCGGATCTCTCACGAAAAGAACTTAGCTTACTTATTTAACACTTGCCGCTTGCTTAAAGAGGCTGGAATTCCCTTTACCTTCGATCATGCAGGAACCTCTAAAACTCCAGAGCCAAAAGAAAAGCTTGAGGCCTATGTTCGCGAACACGGCCTTGAGTCCCAAGTAACGATGCATGGTTTTAAAGACGACGCTGGCGAAATTTTGGCTAAAGGAGATATCTTCTTGAGTTCTTCAATTCGTGAGGGCCACCCCGTGGCAGTTCTAGAAGCCATGGCGACCGAGAAGCTGTGCTTCTGTAGCAATATTGCTCCTCACAGCGAAACATCCCATGGCGTTTTGGATCTTTATGATCTTCAAGACGAAAAGGCTTTATTCAATAAATTAGTCCACCTTCATCACGAGCAAACATCACTGACCGAGCTAAAGAAAAAAGCGCGCGAAGTTGTAATTCAATACTATTCACTTGAGAAAATGGTGCAGAGCTATGTCGACACTTACCAATAATACTACACGACCTAAACATCCCATTGCCTTAAGTTTCGATGTGGAAGACTGGTTCACAGTCAGAAATATGCGCGACTTTGTCTCTGATAGCGAATGGGACAAACAAGAGTTGCGTGTGAACGTCGGCATGGATTTCATTCTGAACGCATTGGCGGAAAAGAATATTAAATCGACTTTCTATGTTTTGGGTTGGTTGGCAGATCGTTGCCCCGAACTTATAAAAAAAATCGCCGACCAAGGTCACGAAATCGGCTGCCATAGTTATCAACATGCTCCTATCGATCTCCTTGATCCTAAATCCTTCGAGGTCGATCTTAAGAAAGCCCTCACAGCCCTTGAAAAGGTCTCTGGCCAAAAGATCAAAGGTTTCCGTGCTCCAAGCTTTTCAGTGATGCACGAAACCTCTTGGGCTTTGCCGATCATTCGTGATTGCGGTTTGGAATACGATAGTTCGATCTTTGTGACATCTCACCCTGATTATGGTGTTCGCGACTTCCCAACCTCCGTTACAGCAGTTCATGGCTTAACAGAAGTACCTTTGAAAAAATCTAAATTCTTTGGTGCTGAAATTCCCGTCTGCGGCGGCGGATACTTCCGTATGCTTCCTTACCGTATGACTAAATCTGCTTTGACTCAGGATTTAAAAAACGGCCCGGTTGTTATGTACTTCCACCCTTGGGAATTCGACCCTGAACAACCACGAGTAGCCTTGCCGACATTGAAACGTTTTAGACATTATGTAGGCTTAAATAAGAACAGGCAGAAGTTCATGAACCTTCTGAACGATTTCGAATTCACAACCGTGGAAAACTTGGTGACTCAAGCCAAGGCCTCTAACAGCCTCAGCTCTTATACATTCGCATAACGTACTAGCGGTCTAAAGCCGCTAATAGTTCTGGATCATCGATAGGAATATCATGATAACCTTGGGTCAGATAAGGACTTTGCGGATCTCTGCGTTTTTCATTCGGGAAAAGCGCTACAGTAAATGGTCTAAACGGAGGATTTTCGGTAGGCATGCCGTTCACACCTTTATAGAAAGATACACAAAGATCTTCTGCACACAATTCACCACTAAAGTGAGATGGCGGAATTGGACGAGGATTGAGCTCAATCACATATGCATCCTGGGTCTTTTCATCGACAATAAAATCTAACGACCCAAAGCCCGAGTATTTCAACTGCGCAGCTACCACAATTGCGGCCTTGCGAACCTCTTGATTATCGATTCCTCTATTCACGCTGGAAGGGCCCGTCTCGCCAGGATATGTTTTATATTTCAACATAGGATTGATCGCAAACACCTCGCCGTCTTTAGCTACAAAAGGCACTTGCCCAACCGGACCTGTGATATATTGCTGCAAAGAGATACTCGCTTCGTCGGACTCTTGAACTACGAAGAAAGTTCTTTTCAAGAACTCTTTCGCGCGAGCTGCAAATCCGGCCTTTGAATATTTATAAAAACCTTTGCGAAGATCTTCCTCATGGCGGCAAATCGAAACACCCGAAGCACCATAACCAAAATCAAATTTCAAGACGACAGGATATCCGAAAGAAGGCACCTCTTTGATGGCCTCTTCAACGCTATTAATACGCACATTTTTGGGAACGCGCACACCCCACTGGCCACAGCCTTCGACAAGACGAGATTTATTTAAAACAATACGATCAAATTGTTCAGGAGCGATAAATTTACGCAGTGATTTTGCAAAACCTTTTAAGCCCGGGATATGCTTCAAAGTTCTTGAAAGGTTCTGCATGGCAAGTAAAGCTTCTTCGTCACCAGGAATAATGATGTCCGCATCAAAGCGCACCATCGCAGCCAAAATCAATCCATAGATCACCTTAGAGCGTGTGTATGTAAAGATCGGATATGTCATCAAATGATCAAGGTACTTGGTCTTAGATAAGTAACTGTCTTTAGGGCACAAGGCTGCCACTTCAAAGCCGGCTCGCTTTAATCCAGAAGGTAAACGACTGATTCCCGTCCAGTCTTTAGCAAGAGCGATAATAAGAATTTTTTTAGTCATGAACCACCTCAGCAGGTCTGATCAAGCGAAGCTTCGCCAACACTTTTTTTGCGATGCCAAATAAATGTTGAGCTTCTTCCGTCTTAATAAGATTGATTTTCCAGGCCGCCAGAAAGAATATCACGGCATAGATGCTCGAGCTAAATGCCAATACCCAAAACGGATGCCACGAAAGATTATAGAACGCAGCACGCGTTGCTATCGAGAATACCAACGACAGAGCTAATGTCTTTCCCAAATCATTCCACGAAAAAAGACTTAAGACATTGGTTTTAATCAAGCGTGCTCCAATAAACAGGCCCGAAATATTAATGAATGCCACCGCAAGAATCTTACCCCAAAGCACAGCCATCGGGCCAATGTAGTAAGCACCACCCACCATCATCGCAAGCCCCAACACCACCCCAAAGACTTTGATCTTGAAGGCATAACCTGTGTTCGATGTTGAGCGGAATAATGGTTCTGGATTCAAACACGCAATAAAAATATAAAAATTAAACACCATGAAGTACGGAACACTCTCTAGATACTTGTCCGAGAAAATAAAGACTATCAGTTCTTTGGCAAAAAAGGTCATATAGACCGTAAATGGAATAACAATCATCAAGAGATTTCGAGTCATACGACGGTACGTCTCTATCGCTTTTTCGTAATTGTTATGGCGAATATCGTCAATCAGATCGATATTCACCAGCTCATACAAAGAAGTACGCAGAGAATTCACGATGGGATTTTCAAAGCTGCCCACTGAATAGAAAGTAAATTGGGTCATGTTATAGAATGAAGAAATTAATAAGTTCTCCATATTCAGAACATTCTGAACAATACGTGACACCCCAAGCGGCAGGCCGAACTTGGCTTGAGCCTTAAAGAACTTAATGGCATCTCGATAACGAACGCCTTCCTGCTTTTTGTGCGAATGCATCACCTGAAGCATCCATAAAAATCTTAAGCTCATCAAAACCGATAGCAACACCAGCGCTACGTGGATAGAGTCAAAAAAGATGAAGGCCCCTAAAATCGCCATGGACTTAAATAGCTCAGTCCCCGCATCTAGATAAAGCCTTTGCTTAAAACGGTTAAGGTTGATCAGGAAGCCTTCAATTTGCAGTGACGACATAGTCACGACAATCAGGAATCCCAGCAACGGCAGATATTGAGCTAAGTCAGGGTTATTCACGACCGCCGCAATTTTAAACCGGAAGATCGTCATCAAAATGGCTAAGAAGCCTGTCGCAGAAACATTGAAGACCAAAGAGTTTAAGCTGTATAAAGGAAAATTCTTGCGATCCCAGCGCAGGAAATAAAATACTGAATCATCGAAACCTAAGTTCAAGGCCACCTGAGCAAACCAGTAAATCAAAGTAACCTGTTTGTAAGTCCCGTAGGTTTCAACCGCTAAATGACGTCCCAAATACATAGGGATTGCAAAAGAAAACACAACCCCAAAGATGCGGGCTCCTGTTAACAATGCGGCTCGATTAAATCCCTTTTGGTGTTGCATGATTTACTTCCTAAGGGCGTGCCGTGACACCACCAACAAAAGTGCTGTCATTCAATCCTAAATAGGATCGAGAAATTTCTTTGATAGGGTTTTGGTATAAGTCCAGCTCAGTCAGACTCACCAAATCCGCGAATACATTTTTTTGAAGGTCTTCGATCTTGTTGTCATCTAGAATCACTGTCGTTAGCGCATAGGCTCCATAAAAAAGGCCACTGGAAAGTTTTTTTATTTTATTCCCGCGCAGATTTAAAACCTGCAAAGAAACTGAATCCGACAGCATTCCGTCGATCAAATTCGCAATTTGGTTATTTTCTAAAATCAGCACGACCAATGCGCGTGGACCACTCAAACTGAGAGATTGAATTTCAACAAGGTGATTGCTGGAAAGATTCAACTTACGTAAACTTCCCAGAGCTCCCAAAGAGCCAGGCAAAACTTGAGTAAGTTCGTTATTAGAAAGATTGAGGTCTACCAAAGAAACCAAACCTGACAGGGAATTTACGGACAGTCCCGATAAATGGTTAAAGGAAAGATCCAACGATTCCAGCGAGCGAAGTCCAACAAAGGTATTTGGTGCAAGCTCAGTCAGAGCATTCTGATTCAGCTTTAACACCATCAAACTTTCCAAGTCGGAAAAAGCCCCAGGCGCAATTGCCGAAATCTGATTGCAGTCCAAGATCAAACTGCGAAGCCCTTTCATTCCCGCAAAGGCATTTCGTGAAATTGATGGAAGTGACTTGTTGGAAATCACCAAGCTTTGCAACATTGCCAATTTGTCACTCGAAACACTAGAACAATCCCGCGCGCCAACAGCTTCGAGAATAAATGGCACGACGGAACCGCGATCGCAAATACTGGTCGAATCAGCCAGGGCCACTGCTGCTGTCAGAGACACAAACATGCATAGAATTGCTTTGATCACAGATTCTCCCGAGCTAAGGCACTTGAAAAGAGCAGCCAATATACACCGAAATTCGAGGCAGCCCTTATTGCTTTCCCTCGCTCTGAAAAAATGGCATCACCGTCTGATTTCTGAACAGGTCTAGAAATCTTTACAGTCGTAAGACGCTCCCTTTATCGACTTACTGTCTCCATGTAAATTCCCACGTCAGAACTTAATTGAAAAACGAGGGATCCAGGTGAAGAACCTATTGCTTTTGACTCTGCTGCTTCTGCCCTTTGCCGCTCGTGCAGCAGAGGCGCCCTCTATGTCGACACCGATGGGCCTTTCTAACACTGCCATCAGTTATTTCGGTTATTACTCTAGTGAAATTCAAGATGTGAACGCCGGTAATCCTAGCTTTTACGCCTACAACCTCATCGCTATCAACTACAAGCTTAGCTCACGTTTCACAGTCAGCGCTCGCCCTACTTTCACTTATGACAGTGCGGGGATTCGTTATGGTGAAGACATGCCGGCACGTACAAAAATGGCTGATTCTCATTTCGCTCTGATTGATAAAGCTCCATTTTCTTTGCCTTTCGATCTTAAGACTAAAGCCATTTACAAGATTTATGTGCCGACAGATCCCGAGTGGCAGCAAGCAGGCACTTACGGTGGTGTTGGTGCTGAATTAGAGATGTCCAAGGATTTTGCTAATGGCTTTTCTGTGGGCTATTACCCTAAGGCATTTGTTTTGGCCCAAAAACAAAGCACATTCGTATATCAGGACAGTGGTATGAGCTTGGCTCTTCCAACGCAGATATCTCGCATCGAACAATGGTTCAGGGTTTCTAAATATTTTGGCGATAAATTTAATATCTCTCAAGGGATTGGTTTGAAGGACGAATACTTTAACGGCACAACAGTGAATCAAGATGCTCACTCGCAATATCAATTGCTTGAGACTACTTTGAATTTTGAAGTTAATGATAATATCGATCTTTCGTTCGGCATCGGTCAAACCAGCCCCATTCCTTTGCACTCCTTCTCTCTGTATAGAGATGTCGAAACTGCCTATCTCGTAATGACTTCGATTAGGATGTAACTTGTGACGTCCCAGGCTCAGGAACTTAACATCGGTATATTGCTGACGTCCCACGACGTACCAAAACCTATCAGTGATTTCCTGAAAAGCCTTCCATCACAAATTCGCGCCACTTGCTTTTCTTTGAGTGGTCAGTTGAAGAAAAAAGACAAGACAGGCCCCATCACCGACATTCTCAATAAGATTATCTTTAAGCTCGACAGTCGCTATTTACGCCGGACGCCCTATCGCGACCTTCTAAATCATGTCGCTATTACCGCAGAACCTGTAAGATCCTATGACGATTTAAAAGCTTTGAATTTTGATTATTTGATTTCCTTTGATGGCTCTCCCCTTCCTCAGGAGGCACTTTCATTCACAAAGAAAGGTGCTTTTCTTCTGCAGGCAGGTCTTGGTGATATTTCCGCAGATTTTTATGGCTTCTGGGAAGTATTTCATCGCCAAGTCACGACTGATTTCCGCATTGATCATCAAGGGATCGACGGCAAGATAAGCTCTGCCTTAGCTGGAAGTCTTTTGACTCAACCAAGCTTCTTGCTGAATAAAGCTTATATTGCACAAAAAGCCCTGCACTACTTGAAGATTTATCTCGAGAAGCTCTCTGAAGGGACCGAAAGCTCTTTGAATCATCTTCGATCATCGGATCTGTCCCATCCACGCGATCCAAGCGCGTTCGAACTTTGCTCTTATATCTTTAAGCGCATCTTCAGAACTCTTCAGGAAAAGAAGACATTGCGCCAGGGTAAAGAACAACAGTGGAATGTGGCCTTTAAGAAAGCTGAATGGAATCCCACAATTTTATCACAGGGGATTTCATTTCCTATTAATAGCGATCAATTCTTCGCGGACCCTTTCGTTATCACGAAGGACAATCGTCACTACTGCTTTGTCGAAGAGTACGATTTTAAAACATCCTTGGGCCATATCTCGGCCTTTGAATTGACCGAGAAAGAAGCACTTCCGTTGGGAGTGGTTTTTAAGGAGCCCTTTCATCTTTCCTTTCCGTATTTATTTGAATATCAAAATGAACTCTATATGTGCCCAGAGACTTCCGGAGCCAGGGAAATTCGCGTCTACAAATGTAACGAATTTCCTATGAGATGGACTTTTGTGAAAGCCATTATGAAGGACATCTCCGCCGTGGACAGCATGCTGTTCGAGCAGGAGGGTCGATGGTGGATGCTTACAAATATCGATTCTTTACAGCGCAACGATCACTGCACTGAGCTTTTGGCTTTCTCTGCGGATTCCCCATTAAGCGACAAATGGACAGCTCACCCTTCAAATCCTTTGGTGATTAATCCCAAGAAAGCTCGCAACGGTGGTCTTCTTCGTAAAGGCTGCGATCTATATCGTGTATCGCAAGTTCAGGGCTTCGGAGTTTACGGAGCTGCCTCTTGCGTTCATAAAATTTTAAATATTTCACAGAGCGACTACCGCGAAGAAACTGTGGCAAGAATTGCTCCTGATTTTTTTCCTAATATTTTTGGAACTCATCACTTGCATAGTGACGGGGCTGTGACCGTCTATGATTTTTGCAGAAATGTGACTATTAAAAAATGAAACGTATTTTAGTCTTGGACGGAGACATGGGTTCCTCCCTAGCAATCGTTAGATCACTCGGCTCACAGGGCTGGAAAGTTGATGTGGCAAGCCCCGTAGAACATGGTGTAGCTAGCTATTCGCGCTTCGTTGCGAATACGATGATATATCCCAATCCTCTGGCCTCGGAGGCCGCGTTCCTCTCGTGGGTGGAAACCCTTTTAGCTCGCGGAGCTTATGCGCTCATCATCCCTGTCACTGAACGCACTGTAGTTCCGTTGATGAAAATTCGCCATCAAGAAGGTGGCGACAAGCTTGCTTTGGCCAGCAATAAAGCTCTGGAAACTGTTCTTGATAAAAACCTGACTACAGAGATGGCAAAAACTTTAAACATCCCGTTACCAGCATCTTTGACTTTAACCAGCCAAGAAGACCTTCAGCAGTTTATTGCCAAAGGTGGCTTGAAGGATGTTTCTTCAACGGGTCCCTTGGTTATTAAACCGGGCCGCTCTATTGGTAGCAATAAAGAAGGTCGTCGTAAGCTTGAAGTTCAATACGCATTCAATCTTGAAGAGGCACAAAATAAAATAGATGCGCTTTTAAATTTTGGTGACGTTATCGTTCAAGAATATTTTCAAGGCCAAGGGGTTGGTGTCGAACTCTTAGCCTCCAATGGCGAAATCCAATATGCCTTCCAACATCTGCGTGTTCATGAACTCCCCCTCACTGGTGGAGCAAGCTGTTTACGCGTAAGTATGAAACTCGAAGACGCTCTTTATGAGGCCGCACAAAAACTTATTCGTGCTCTTCAATGGACGGGCGTTGCCATGGTCGAATTTAAATGGAATCCCGAGAGCAGAAAATTCGTCTTAGTCGAAATCAATGGCCGCTTCTGGGGTTCTTTGCCTTTGGCAGTAGCAGCTGGCGCGGATTTCCCAGGGATGCTCGCCGAGCTTTTAGTTGATGGAAAGATCCAACCGCGCAAACCCTATAAAGAGAATTTCTATGCTCGAAATCTATCTACGGACTTGCAGTGGTACGAGTTGGTCTTGCGCCGCCATCTTCCAGAAAAATTCCACGGTATATGGGAGGACAAGCGTCGCCTTTGGATTGACGCCCTCAGAATTTTTACTTTCAAACACGCCTTCGATATTCAATCTCTTCGTGATCCGGCCCCTGGCTTTAAGGATTTGCTTCGTATAGCTCGAAATTATCGAAGACGTGTTCAGGATATTTTGCACCAACGCCAGCAATTCCGCTTCCACAAGGCGTTCTGGGACTCTGGCGCGGCGCAAAAACGTATTCGTGATGCTAAGAAGATTACCTTCATTTGCTACGGCAATATCAATCGTAGTGCCTTATCTGAGCGTTACTTTAAAAAAATCTATCCTGATTCTAACATAGAAGTTGTTTCAGCTGGGTTTCACCCTAATTCTGGCCGCTCTGCCGATCCGGTCATGATTCAGGAAGCCCAAGCTGTTGATATCAACATGGAAAATTGGTCTTCACGCCAAGTAACTGAAGAGATGTTGCGGACAAGTGATGTAATTTTCGTAATGGAAGATTCTCACTGGGAAAGAATTCATAAGGAGTTTCCAAACTATGTTGGGAAAACTTATCTCTTAGGTTTTGCAGCGAAAAACATCCCACCGAAGGGGGAGATCGAGGACCCTTATGGAAAGCCTCGCAAAATTTACCAGAAATGCATCACTGAAGTATGTTTAAGTATCGATGCAGTCAAGGATGTGTTAAGAGCTAGTCGCTAAATTAAAAAACCATGAGGTATTTGTGAAGAAATCACTCTCACTGAAGATCTTGCTCTTCGGAACCAGCTTTTTTGCGACAGCTATGGCTTACAGTTCACCTGGAATATTAAAGACAAGCCAATCTTATAACTCTACAGAAAATTCAAAAATAGCTGGCAAAGTCGTTATCGATCTATCTAAGAGAGGGCAAACAATTACCAGCTCATTCTATGGTTCACACTTAGATTCTTTTTCACAAGCACCAAGCCCTGCCCTAGTGAGCGAATTAGGAATCGGGCAGATTCGAATCGGTGGTAACGAGTACGATGTTTTCAATTGGAAAAACAATCTTTCCTACACTAAGACAGGCCTCTACAACATCTTGGGATTTGTTGGCACGGATGCTCTTCTTCGCAATTACAAAGTGACTGGTATCTATCAGATCAATCTTCTGGGTTATCAACCTGACATCATTGGCAACAATGTTGTTTTGGAAAACACTTTCACAGACCATTCTGCTTACGAACTTATCAAAACTTTAAATGGTGAATTGAATCTTGGTATCGTTAACTTCAGCTTGGGTAACGAACCAGAGCAATGGCACGAGACTCATTCTCATACGAAAGCGTTCAGCCCAGACAGCGGTATCTCTGCCGATGAATACATCACAAAATATATTAAATTTGCTATCGCTATTCGCGCGGCTCAGGAAGAAATCAATGGCAACCCTAACAGCATCAAAATCTGGGGACCTGAAATTTCATCTTCTTGGTTAGACTGGAACACCGGCAACTTTACGAAAGACTGCCAATGGTCCGACACTGTCCGTGGCCAGGTTGTGTGCTCTTACGGTGGCGGCAGCTTCCATCAGTTTATTCCTTACTTCTTGTACCGTTTGTCAAAAGCTGAAAAAGATCCGGCAGTGAATCCAAAGGGCTATAAGCTTTTGGATTACTTCGCATTCCACTACTATCCGAACTTCAGAACTAAAATCGCTGATACTAATTCAATGATCACAGCACCAGATGGTCGTCAGTGGGTCTCTAAGATGCTTGAGGCAACTCGCGCTTTGAATGATCCAACTTATATAAATACTGTTGATCTTAGTACTTATAAGAATACCAGTCCGAACATCATCAACCGTATGAAAAGTTGGTTGGCATCTTATTATCCAAATGCAAAGCTTGCATTGAATGAGTTCGCCGTGGATTCTGATTATCGCACTACAAACTATCATCCTATTGTTCGTCCACTTTATACAGCTGATGCAGTAGGTATCGCAGCGACAGAGGGCGTGAGTTTCTTCAATAACTTCGTTCTTAACAGCGCCCCAGGATCTATGATCCCATGGACTATGCTAGATGGTGGCACCCAAAAGACCAATATGTTCTACATGTACGCCTTATTGAGCAATAACTTCAAAGGCACAATCGTGGCTTCTGACGACAATATGGGTGATCTTGTAAACTCTTACGCCGCTGACGATGGTAAAGCTGTAAATCTAGTTTTGATCAATAAAAGTCCTACTGACAGAACTGTTCAAATTTATCTAAAAAGCAGTTCGCTTAAGAAAATGGCGACCTATGTAGTTCCAGGATGGTCGACATCGGTGCTTAAAATCGAGAAGAACCCCACTTCCGGAAAAGGATTTGAGGTTAACCAATTTGGTGCCAAAGAGATGGGTATTCAACTCGATGTAAATTACTCCAAGTTCTAAAAACATTATATTTTTTAGCGCACTTCATAAACTCTCCGTAGTATGTCGGCGCATTTCAAATACAAAAAGGGTGGGTTATGAAACGTTTCGTTTCAGTTTTGTTTGCTAGCTTGCTAGCTGTGCCAGTCGCACACGCCAATCAAATAGGCGAAAATATGAATCAAGGATACGGCTGGTATCTTAATTATGATTGGTTAGATCAAGTCGTTAACCAAACTCCAGTTCGTGACGGCGCTTGCCCTGAGGTGGATACAGATCGTTATCGCGATGGCTTCCGCACGGCAATGCAAACTAGCTTCTACGGAAACGTTTCTGCCTCTATCTCTCGTTGGTTCCCACATCCAGAACTATGGGCTTCTTTCTCTGTTGGACCGATGGTTAACAACTTCGGAATTATCTCATCAAACATTACTTCTCTAAGCCAAGTTCAAGCAGAGAAAGCTAAAAAGCTTCCTTTGACTGTTCAAGAGCTTAGCAAATGGAAAGTTAAAGACTCTGCTTATTGGGAGTCTCAAGGTGGCTTGGCATTCTACATGGGCGCTGGCATCGACCCAGTCAGCGTTGGTGTTTTTGCGGTTGCGACGGGTGGTTGGGCCAACTATCTTGAAAAAACAGGCGAAGACAAAGTTTACGTTGAAAGAGCGAAAAAATACGTAAAATCAGTAGATGTCGGCGGCGGAGTCTCCCTATTATCTGTAGGAGCGGAAACTGAAGTAGAAAAAGCAAATGGCTTTAACTACGAATTCACTTTGAACAACTCTGCGGCTCAAGAAGCTTTCGAACGCTTCATGGCTGGTGATACAACAAAAGCTTACGAACTTTCTCAAATTGAAGGTTCTGGCGCTAAGAAAATCGCTGATACATCTTTGACTAAATTCGGCAGATCTTTCGGCGTCAGCTTGTCGACTCCATTTATCCCAGTTATTTCTTTACGCTCTTCGACTGGCAAAGATTATAACCACGAAGAAGAACTTTCTATCTGGGACGAACACGTAGTTAAAGACTACGGCGTTTACACAAAACAAAGCAGCAGTCGCTTCGGCGGTCTACACACTAAGAAAGCGACATCCTTCAAGGGTGGCGCAACAACAACTGACGTTGGCACTGGTACTGATAAAAAAACAACTTCTGTATTCTACGGCCAATTCAAACATGCTTACCAAGCTGATTGGGGTCAAGAAGGTCGCTTGCGCGGTCAAGTTGACTATGCACTGGACATCTCTGGCACTAAAGGCATGCCAGAAACTTGCGTAAGAGTTCCAGACACTGACGGTTCTTTAGGCTACAACCAAGTAATTCTTCAAATGAACTTGTCTGACCAATATATGAGAGAGATCGTGGGCATGGGCACATCGGGTCCTTCATTCTTGGCTAAGCTTGAATACCAAGCTACTGCAATGGACGCTCAAGCAAGACGCGATGCTGACTGTGATTCTCCATACGATCACAATAACCAAGCTGCAAACCCAGCTTGCAGCAGACCTTCTGTTTCCAGTGGTTTCTCTACGATCAGAAAAGCAGCTGCACAAATCAAAGCTTCTGTTGGTAAAAACAAAAATGCCTTTTCTCAAGGTATGGCCAACTTCGGCGGTGCTGTGTGGTCAAACCCAGCTATCTTCCGTGTATTCCTTGAAAAGGGTCGCAACTGCGGTATGGACTTCAGCTTGGAAGTTTCAGGCCAAAGACTCTCTCGTTTCAACAGAGCATCTCATTACGATTACAATGATCGTTGCGTGAACTAAGGTGGGGTCCAGAATGAAAAACTTTTTAGCAATTACTACTTCTTTGTTGGCAATTTCTTTCGGCGCTCACGCTGCTGTTGACGGTAATGTTGTTATCGATACTGCTTCTAAAAACGGTGTCACAGTACGCAAGAGCTTCTATGGTGTAGACTTGAATGGCTTCGCAACAATGCCTCGCCCAGACTACGTTAGCGCTTTGAATTTAGGTTATGTTAAATTCGGTGGCAGCTTGCACTCAGTGTACAACTGGGAATTGAATATGTACTTGGACCGTCACGATGGAATCCAAGAAGCTTATTCTCCTCTTGCAACACGTATTCAAGGTGTTCAAAGCGGTTACCATGCGGCACCTATGTTCCAAGTGAACATGTTAGGTCTTGAGCCTGACTACGATTCTCAAAATCACCTTGTAATGATGCCAACAGCTGACGCAACTCATGCGGCTAATGCGATCAAGTTCTTGAATGGCCAAAAAGCATTGGGCATCAAGCACATCCTTATGGGTAACGAACCATTCATTGAACAAGAAGTTCATGGTCTTCCAGCACCTTCTGCAGATGAATACATCGCGAAATACATCAAATACGCTGTAGCTCTTCGTGATGCTCAAGCTTCTATCTCTGGCAACGCCAACGATATCGAGCTTTGGGGTCCAGAACTTTCTACAGGTTACACTCTTTGGCAAACGACTCACCCGTTAGATTGCACTGAGAACTACAATGTTCCAGGCGGTTACGTTTGTTCTTACGGTGGCGGTCAATTTACAGAGTTCATTCCGTATTTCCTTTCTCGCCTAGCAGCTGCAGAACATGACACAACAGTGAACCCAAAAGGTTACAAACTTTTGGATGTTTTGACATTCCACTACTACCCATTGTTCAGAACTCAGTTCGGCGACAAAGACAGCGTGATCAGACTTCCAAACGGTCAACAAAACGTTGCTGGTATGCTTGAGTCTGTAAACCTTTGGAATGATGTAAGCTACGTAAACAAATATGATGCTGCTTCTCCAAAAGGTATTACACCTAAGATCGTTCAACGTTTCCAAACTTGGAGAAACAAATACTACTCAACAGCTCGCATTGCGGTGACTGAATGTGGTGTCGATTCTGTAGATAACATTAACTACCACCCAATTGTTCGTCCTTTGTACCTTGCTGATTTGATGGGTCGTCTTGGTTCTGAAGGTATTGATACTTTCGTGAATTCCTTCATCCAAGGAGCTAGCAAGAACGATTCATGGGGTATGATCGTAGACCAAAACAGAACATCTTTGTATTGGGTCTACAACTTCTACTCTAACAACTTCCTGGGTGACGTTGTTCAGACTGCTGACACTTACGGTGATAAAGTGAATTCATACGCTGTAAAAACGGCGAAGAGCACGAACATCATCCTTGTTAACAAAGACGTTGTTGCGCACTCTCCGATGTTGAGCTTGGTATCTGGCCCATCCCTAAGCAAAGCTTCTTCAGTTACTTTGCCAGCTTGGTCGATGACTCTTGTGATCATTCCAAATGATGGCAGCCCGATCACTAAGCAAACTTACGGCGCTAAAGAGATGGGAATCCCTGTAACGCCAGTTCAATAGTAATTTCTATTTGGCGAGGAGGTCTCGAACCAACTCGCCCATGCCTCCCGGGCTCGTCTTCAATGTCCAATCTGAATTGAACATGCGTGGGCCCCAGAGGTTATCAAAGCACCAAGCTGTCCAGCTTAAATTGTGTGCCGCCATCCAGTCTGTCCATGCCTTACCGTAAGTGATATCTCCACCTTCAGTACCGCCAGTTTCAAAACCCCACTCTGTGATGAACAGAGGATATTTATTTGCCACCGTCGCATAGCGAGCATCCCAAATCGACGGCGACTGGTTCGAGTACACGTGACCTACATAGACGATATTATTGCCGACAACAGGATCTGTTGCCGCACCAGAGATATGGGATGACCAGTATGGGCCGCCAACCAAAATCAAATTATTCGGGGCCAAGCTTCTGATCACATTCACGATCGGTTGAGCCATCGTGTTTTTCCATGTCGACCAGTCGTCCGGATAAATCGGTTCATTGAATATTTCGTACATCACATAAGGGTTGTTCGCGAACTTCGGAGCCATATATTTCCAGAAGGATTCAACCTTGCTGTACAAACTGCTGTAGTCGCTTACGTAATGCAAATCGATGATAACGTAGATGCCTTTACTGGTAAGCTCAGTCACCAACGGCAAGATGTGATTTTGATAGTAAGTATCGCCACCATTTACCGTTCCAAAGAAGCCCTCTGTTGGATATGCTGGGTCCCCTGGTAAGATTGGCAAACGAATCACCTTAGCGTTGTATTGGTCTGTGGCTAAACTCGCCACGCTGCGAGCGGAAACTCCTGGGCGCTCCCACGTTTTCACGTCAAGGGCCTCTGGATCGGCGATGTTAACACCTTTTAAAAGAACCTGTTGGCCTGCGGAATTCACGATCTTATTTCCACTTGTCTGCAACCATGCGCCTGTTGTTGGCGTTGGTGAGGGACTCGGTGTGGGTGTCGGAGTTGTCGTTGTTGCTTGCACGCCTGTTCCTGACATAGAAATACTAATCTCCTCCCACGTCCAACCTGTATTTAGAAAATAACCTACCACAAGCTTACTGTTGATTCCGCCCGCAACCGTCGGGGCAAACTTGACCTGCACAGTACAAGAAGCACCAGCTTTCAAAATCCAACCTGTCGTCGTGTCGTAAGAGCAAGTTCCTCCAGCCACAGAATATGAGGAATCCCCTGAAAACCAGTTACTGTCTAAACGCACACTGGTCTTGCTGGTATTTTTAAGAGTGAAGATATTTGTCTTCGTTTGCCCAATAGTAATGGAACCAAAAGTAGTGGATCCAGTAAGTCTTGTTGATGTCGCATGTGCCGCCATAGGGATCATTGCACCTAACAAAAGTGTGACTAAAGATGACGTCCATACCGACATTGAGTCCTCCGCGAATGCGCTGTTGAGAAATCAATCGGAAGGTCGAGATCAGAAATGTAGGGGTGAGTCCAAAGCGTCTATAAGTTCGATAGTTTCCGAAATTTTCATGGAACAGTCAGAGATTATTCCAGGACCTTCGACGAGATGTAGAAGATGAACTCTAGTCAAAATAGATGATGCTTTTTAGGAAGTATTTTCGATGGGTGTCTAAGTGTTTGTCGCAATTGAAATTTCTATTCATTGCATTGTAATCAAGAATCAAACAAGAAAATAACTGGACGATTGTATTGAGGAAATTTATATTCCGGCTCCTTACTGGAGAGTTCAATGAAAATACTCGTTACTGGTGCTGCCGGATATATCGGTTCGCACGCAAGCAATGCTCTAATAGCCGCAGGCTTTGAAGTTGTTGCTTATGATAATTTGAGTACTGGATTTCTTCAGGCTATTCCGTCGCAAGTTAAATTTATCGAAGGCGACATTCGAAACACTGATAAATTAACACGCGCAATGATCGATAATAAAGTCGATGCAGTCATTCACTTCGCGGCGAAATTGAAAGTTCCAGAGTCGATCACAAAACCGTTGGATTATTACGACAATAATATCTCGGGCACGATCTCTTTGATTCAATCATGCAAAATAGCAAAGATTGATAAAGTTATCTTCTCTTCCACGGCTGCAGTTTATGGAACTGCAAATGGTCACGATGGCTTAGTGACTGAACATTCGATTATTTCTCCGATCAATCCTTACGGCTCTTCGAAATTAATGGCTGAAAGAATTCTACAGGATTCTGAAAACGCCCATGGTATCAGATCCGTGATCTTAAGATATTTCAACGTTGCTGGAGCTGCTGTTGATGGTAAAAATGGTCAACGCACTCTTGATGCAAGTCACTTGATCAAAGTTGCGGCAGAAGCTGCTTGTGGGAAACGTCAGCAGGTTCAGGTTTTCGGTACAGACTATCCAACAAAAGATGGTTCTGGAGTTCGCGACTATATTCATGTTGAAGATCTTATCGATGCCCATATCTTGGCTTTGAAATATCTTGAGCAAGGTGGCGAGTCACAAATCTTGAACTGCGGTTATGGTCGCGGCTATTCTGTTTTGGAAGTTCTAGATACAATGAAGCGTATCACAGGCGCATCATTCGATGTTATTCGCCAAGACCGCCGCGCAGGGGATGCTCCTTTACTGGTAGCTGATTCTTCAAAGCTTAAAAAGCTTTTGGGTTGGACTCCGAAACGTGATGATTTGAACTTAATCTGCCGCACATCTTTTGAATGGGAAAGAAAGTATATGCAAACTCCTGAAGAGGTGCCATCACATTGGATGCTTGATCAGGGCTTGTTTCAATTCGTCGACCTTCAGAAGGCTTTAGTTTTCCCTTAAGCCTTCTCTCTTACCAGTTTCAAAATTTCTTAGTTAAAACAATATGAGTCGCTTCATCTGTGATAGCTTTTTCAGCCACAGAAAATCCTAGTTTTGGCATATCAATGCCTTCAAGTAAATTCTCACCCGAGCCAAGAAATACCGGGCTGTATGCGAGATGCAATTCATCGACCAGTCCCGCTTTCAAATATTCGCGAATGACTTGAACACCGCCCCCGATACGAACATCTTTTTCCTTAGCAACTGCTTTCGCTTGCTTTAGCGCTGATTCGATTCCGTCGGTGACAAAATAAAAAGTAGTTCCGCCTTCCATCTGAATTGGCGCTCTTGCGTGATGAGTAAGAATGAAAACTGGAACGTGATATGGAGGATTGTCTCCCCACCAGCCCTTCCAAGAATCATCAGTCCATGGACCTCGCGTAGGGCTGAACATATTGCGACCTAGAATCCACGCGCCATTGTTAGCCATAGACTTGGCCGCGAAATCGTTGTCGATGCCAGTTTCACCCGCAGTCGCATTGCCAATCA
>NZ_DASVLT010000060.1:0-1933 GCF_036384735.1 Bdellovibrio sp.
TAAAACTACCAGTCTCTCCGTCACCTTGGCTGTAAATTCTAAGACCGCGCTCATCATGATCAAGTGTTCTTACGTCGATCATGAATCGGGGCCGACAACCTCTTTCAGGATTTGAATCTAATGCCGAGTACCCGATCACTTTAACAGAATCAGGAATTAAAACATACTTTCCAGCCATGGACTGCAATATCTGTTCGTTCGTAACGGCTTTTGCTTGCACAGCTAAGATGATTCCAAAAAAATATAAAATTACTTTCATAGATCGCATAAACTCCTCATTTCTGAAGCCTCATACAAAGACTCAATAGAGACCATGCAAATTGCGAGCGTAGTTTAAACTCATACTTTGCTCTAGAGCTGGAAACCGTGATCAATCCGTTGACATCACCCGCTTTTGGTCAATGCTCCCAAAATTTTTTTGGGATCGATTAGCTTCGAGAGGTGACAAATGGCTATTGCACACGCTGAAAGCGGATCATGTCTTGGAAAAACTGAAAGTGGCAAAATTGTTAGCATTCAATCTTTTACTACCGGCTACTCAGACAACAATATCGATTATCTAAGTGGCAGTGTCGGCGAAGAGTCCTTTAGAGCAATTCCCTGCTCTTACAGAGAGTAAGATTATAGCCCCCGTCTAACCATATTTAAAAGCAACGCCCTTTGAAACAACATTTGAAGGGCGTTGGCGTGTGACGGCGGTAATACACTTGCAACGGAAATTTCTGTTGCTGGCACAAGCATTGTCGCGATCTCGATCTACAAATTTCGTGAAGTCTTTTTGATAGTAATGAGGTTTATAGCATTACTGGGTCTATTCTCCTTTGTAATCGGGATGAGATTGCGGTGGGTATTGGTCATACTTAGCCCAGAATTCATATTTCTCTTTATCGGTGGCGTTAGAGTAGAGATGGAAATCCAAGAAAAACTCCTCACGCTTCATATTGGGAGTAAAGAGGATTTGAATTTTACAACTGCGATCCTCCAAAGGTTTAAAGCCATGAATAGTCATAGTTGGAATTATCACTGTGCCCCCTGCTTCAACCACGCGCCACTCCCCATTTATCAAAACGGACATAGCACCTTCGAGGACGTTAAAAATCTCTATCATTTTTTTATGGAAGTGCGGTTCCGCACCTTCTGTTCCCGCGGCATACGTCATTGTGTAAAGCCCTAGGGCTCCTCGGGTTATATCACTCGTCACATCAAAAACGCCACCCCATCCTAGATTTTGCAGAACCTGTTTTTTCTGTGCTTCTTTTAGTACCGTGCTCATATTCTCACTTCCTTTCAAATATAGAATAGATCTTGAATGGGGCAAAATCCTTAACATATGCTAAGCTTTTAAAGAAAAATTAGATGAAAAAACACAATTCACCCCAACAACGATTTCTGAAATTCTTAGATCCTCAAGAAAGACTCAGCGAAGCCGAGCAGGTTTTTCTATTAAAACAATCCGAAGTAGTTTCCGCTCATAAAAACGATCATCTGATTCAAACTGGCGACGAGGTCACTCATATCTTATATTTACTTGAAGGGATTGTTCGCTATTACGTGGTCACAGAAGATGGTCGCGAAGTAACGAAGGCCTTTTACAAAGACTCTTTTTTAATCGGCAGCTTTGATGTGACGTTCAACAAAGGAACAAATAAATTTTCAGTTCAGGCCTTATCTGATGTTCGCTTTCTTAAAATTCCCATGAGCAACATTCGCACCTTACTTGAGACCTCTCATGAGGTCTCAAAAGCTTATAATCGCTTTTTGACTTCAGTTTTTATTTTTAAAGAAAAACGCGAAATCGAGCTTATTTCAACCACCGGCCTAGAACGATTTGAAAGTTTTAGCCAAGAGTTTCCAATGGTTGCTGCAGAAATTTCCGGAGTGACTCTTGCGAGTTACTTGGGAGTAACTCCGGTGCAGTTGAGTCGCATTAAAA
>NZ_DASVLT010000061.1:0-21643 GCF_036384735.1 Bdellovibrio sp.
AGCTTCCTGCAAGGTGCGACCAATGGCCTCTCCCTGAAGTTTCCCCTTTAGATCTTCCCCATTCAGGAAGGGCCTCGGCAACGTCTCGCCCCAACCGCGATTTTCATTAAAAAGATTTTCGATTTCCAAAGAGTGAACGTCTTCTTTATGAAGCACCTCCAAAGCCCAACGGATGCCGGGTTTTTGTAGTTGCTGCAAACGCAATCCCAAACGCTGTCGCAAAAAAACAGCGGGGTTTCTCCACAGGGTCCAAGATTCTTCAATAGCCCGGCGTTCTTTCACGGAAAGTTTCAACATATCCAAACTGGATTTTAAATTCTTATCATCGGCATCGCGAAGGAAGAGGCTTAAATTTTTCCAGACCTCTTTTGTTCCTGATGGACTCCACGAAATAGGTCCCTGCTTCCACGGGAAGAGTTCTTTAAGCAGCGTGCTTTGTTCCATCATTTGAAGTCCCAAAGACACGTTTTTGCTTTTCAGAAGTTTTCCCATCTCATCACGAATGCGCTCGCCACTGACCGAATGTACGACTGGTGCCATGCTCGTCATGGCTTCTAAAGTTTTTTCTTCAATAGAAAAATCCAACTGCGCCGCAAATCGAGCTCCACGAAGCAGGCGCAACTGATCCTCTTGAAAACGCAAATGTGGATCTCCGACAGCACGGACAATTTTTCTAGCAAGATCTTTTTGTCCTTCGACGAAATCTAGGATCTGTTCATTCTCTAGGTCAAAAAACAAGGCATTTACTGTAAAGTCCCTGCGGTCCGCATCCTCTTCAGGAGTGGTGAAAGTGACATGGTCAGGTCTGCGGCCATCTTTATAGCTGCCGTCGGTGCGGAAGGTGGCTACTTCGATATCAGCCCCCTCTTCGATGACACGCATAACGCCAAAGGATTTACCCACGGCGACAGTTTTGGTGAAAATTTGCTCAATTTGATCCGGAGTTGCGTCAGTAGCGATGTCCAAGTCATTAGCAGGAATGCCCAATAAAGCGTCCCTCACACAGCCGCCAGCCAAAAAGGCTTTGTAGCCATGGGCGAACAACCTGTGATAGATTGCCTGAACTGCGCCCCAATGGGGATGTGAGTGAAGTAGCTGTCGTATTGGATTCATCCTTATGTAAGCTTAAAGAATATGAAGCCTGAAAGAAAGAATTTGTTCTTGTGACGCCTCAGCAAATGAATGAGATAAAGGGAATGATTGAAGGACATTTGTCCGATTTGGGTTTCTCCCACTTCGGCTTTTCTTCTTTGTCAAAACCACTAAGTTTCGAATTTTATGAGTCCTGGATCAAAGAAGGTCTTCATGGGGATATGCAATATCTGGAAGATCATGCACCGATTAAGCAAACTCCTCAGAAAAAATGGCCCCGCGCCCAAAGCGCTTTGGTATTTGCCATTCCCTACTATCCCCACCCCGAGAGTAAAAAAGATTTTCCACTAAAAAGTGCCCGAGTCAGTCTGTACGCTCAAGGCTTCGACTATCATTTTTGGTTCAAAGAACGCATGCAGAAACTTTGCTCATTACTGCAGACACAATTCCCCGAAGAAGAGTTCATTGCCTTTACCGATAGCAGCCCCGTTTTAGAAAGAGATTTAGCAAAACGCGCAGGGCTTGGCTGGGTTGGCAAGAACACTTGTCTTATTCACCCCAAAAAAGGCAGCTTGTTTTTCATTGGCGAAATTTACACGTCCCTACAAATGGAAACTGAGCTGGCTCCCTTGCCGGATTTCTGTGGCACATGCACTCGCTGTATTGAGGCCTGCCCCACGGGTGCCCTGATTGAGCCGCACAAAATGGATGCACGCAAATGCATTTCGTATCTCACGATTGAGTCGCGCACTGTTCCGCCCGTTGAGCTCCGTGAAAAAATCGGCGATTGGTTTTTTGGTTGCGATATTTGCCAAACCGTTTGTCCTTGGAATCAGAAAATCTTTAAAGGACAGCTTGCAACGGAACCCATTTTAGCTCTGAACGATGAGCAGTCGAATTCGCTGACGGAAGATCTTCGTTATATCCTGACCTCTTCAGGCAAAAGGCTTGAGAAAGATTTTTGGGGCACACCTCTGGCCCGTGCCGGGTCCTTTGGCCTCAAAAGAAACGCCCTTGTTGTGGTGGGAAATAAGCAGATCTCCTGTCTCAAAAATGAAGTGGAATCCTTAGTAAATCACGAACGTCTAGGTGAACTTGCGACATGGGCTCTTTCACGTTTGAGTTAAAAACTCTGTCTCATTTTGTTCATGATAAAAGCCCGATACAGCTGGAAGCCTTCTCTAACTAAGTCGAGTTTATTGAAGATGTCAAAATTCCTTGTGAATTCACTCTAGAAGCGGCTGTTAAATTCCGATAAATATTACATGAGAACTTGGAACTTCCTGAGCGTACTCGTTTTTTTATTCTCTTTCGGAGCGTCCGTTGCGGAGGCCTCTCCTGCATCTTTATCGTATCAGGGAAAAATCACGAAAACTGATGGAACTGATCTTGAATACAATAACGTGAGTTTTATCTTCAAGGTCACCAATGCCGCCGGCACCTGCATTATCTATCAAGAGCAAGTGAGCGGTTATGACATGACCAACTCTAAGGGTGTTTTCGACGTTCCCATTGGCAGTGGCTCTGTCACTTATCCGTCAGACGGGTCCCTCACAATTCTTGATTCTTTTAACAACTCTCGTACATTCACTTGTTCTGGCGGTTCTACTTACGCAGCGGCTTCTGGCGACAGCCGCAAGCTTCGAGTGATGTTCTTTGACGGCGTCGGTTGGCAAACGCTGTCTCCAGATTTGACCGTGCGCTCTGTTCCTTACTCTGCGTTTGCCTACTCTGCAGAAAAATTGGGAACTTACAATTCGACTGATTTCTTGTTGAAAGCCATCATGCCTGTGACGAGCTGTCCTTCAGGCAACTTCTTAACTTACGACGGCACAAACATCGTGTGCTCTCCAGTTTCGACAACGTCTGGCACTGTAACTGCCGTGACTTCCACCAACTCTTACTTGAGTGTAGCGACGGGTACGACAACGCCTGCCTTGACTTTGAACGTCGGCACGACCGCCAACACCGTGGCTGCGGGGAATGACTCGCGTATCACAGGGGCCTTACAAAGTGGCTCCACGGCGGGTGGCGATCTATCAGGTACTTATCCAAATCCTTCTGTTGCGAAAATTCAAGGCGTTGCTGTTTCCGCGACAGCGCCTACGAGTGGTCAAGTTTTGACATTCAATGGAACTATCTGGGCTCCGGCAACTGCCAGCGGCGGCGGTGGATCGGGAACTATCACTGACGTGATTGCAGGAACTGGATTGACTGGTGGTGGGTCTTCAGGCTCTGTGACTTTGGATCTTGCAAACACAAGTGTGACTGCGGGTTCTTACACTCGTGCAAATATCACAGTGGATGCTCAAGGCCGTCTGACGGCAGCTTCGAATGGCTCTGCGGTGAATCTTGCCTCGGATGTGACTGGCACATTGCCCATTGCAAATGGTGGTACAGGTCAGACAACGAAAACCACCGCCTATAATGCCCTTTCTCCTTTGACGACAAAGGGTGACTTAGTTGTCAGCGACGGAACAAATAACGTTCGTTTAGCGGTGGGGACTGATGGTCAGTATCTTTCTGCCGACTCCACACAAACCGGTGGCTTAAAATGGGTGACTCCATCGACTGGGACCGTGTCTAACGTTTCAGGTACTTCGCCCGTTGTAGTTACAAGTGGTTCAACAACTCCGACAATTTCAGTGAATACAGCAACAACATCGGGATTGGGTGTTGTGCAAATCGGTTCTGGTATCGCGGTTTCTTCTGGTACTATCAGTGCAGATCCAGCCAACTTCCCTTCTGCGGTTCCAGTATCTAAAGGTGGTACTGGCGGCACAAGTTTAACTGCAAACAGTCTTTTGATGTCGAATGGAACGGGCACCGGCTTGACAGCTTTGTCTTGTTCTACAGGACAGATTGTTGGCTTCAATGCTTCAGGTATTGCGGGCTGTTACAATGCAAATACAATTGGTTACTTTGCAAATGGTGGGAATGCCTTCGGAGCTGCTGCCTCACTGGGAACGACGGATTCAAACTCGCTGACCCTTCTTACTAACAACACAGCTCGAATCACAGTCGCAAGTTCGGGCAACGTTGGGATTGGCACAACCAATCCAGGTGCCACTTTCCACGTATTAGGATCTGCGGCGTTTGAAAACAACTCAAACACCGTGAGCGGCCCCAATTTTTCATTCTGGAAAAATCGTGCTTATACTGCGACCCAAAATCTTGATGAACTCGGTTATATTTCCTTTTATGGCCATGATGGGTCGTCATCTCAGCGTGCTGCGTTCATCGTCAGTAAAGGAGATGGAACACCATCTTCAGGTTCCGTTCCCGGCAGCTTGGGTTTCTTCACAACAAACTCTGGCGCCAGTGACAGTACCGAAAAAATGCATATCTCTGCGAACGGAACTGTTGGTATCGGCACAAGCTCTCCAAGTTATACACTGGACATGGGCAGCAACTCAGATGGGATGCGCTTGCCTGCGGGTACGACCGCGCAACAACCAACTTCGAGTGCCGGAGTTATGCGCTTTAATCAAGATACCAACGCGATGGAATATAACGATGGTTCCGCTTGGATTCCGGTCAAAAATAAATACAATGCAACCGTATTCACGACCTCACAGACCCTAGCCGCCGGCGATGGTTATCAAACTTTGAACTTTACGCCGAGTGCAAACTCTACGGTCACCTTGCCCAGTACGACGGGACTACCCGTCGGATGGTGGGTAATCCTTGCGAATAACTCCTCAACAAGAGGCCTCACAGCACAGACTTCCGATGGAACGCTATTCGACGCTAGTGCCGCCACCTTTTCAATCCCAAAAAACGGGAATAATTATAAATTAACTTGGAAAGGTGCCACCTGGTCACCAAGTTATGTTTCAGGAAATGGATTTTATGGACCGGCCGCCAAAGGCCTATTCTTCAACACGACTGCAACAACCGCCTCTGCAGGCAACCTCGGATTTACCGTCGGTAACTCAGTCGAAGGCCCCGGAAGTGTGATTAATATAAACTCAGGAAGTGGTGGCTCTCAGACTACTAATACTTATAATGGCGGTGACATCAACATTAATGCCGGTTTTGGAATTAACAACGGCAATGGGGGTAACATCACGCTTATGGCAGGCCAAAGTAACAACGGTGGCGGAGGCTCGGGCAATGCCGGCACAATATCTCTTTACGGCGGCTTGAACAGTAGTGCACACGGCGCGATCATGCTGAATCCCACAGGCGGAGGAGTTTCAATTGGTTTGGGTACCCCTTCGGCAACACTCGATGTGAATGGTACGATCAAGTCCGTAGCGGTTTCGAATACTTCCACGGCAATCGACTTCTCGACTGGGAACTTGCAGTACACTTCAAGCAGTTGCGGAACTTTTAATTTAAATAACATGAAAAGTGGCGCTAGTTACACATTGGCTGTTCAAGGAACTGCGGGTGGTACATGCGCATTCAATGCCTATAGCGACGCAGGAACAACAGCGCTGACTGTAAAAGCAGGTTCTGTAAGCCTTGTGCAAACTGCTGGTAAGCACACTCTATTCTCTTTCTTGGTAATGGGTACTTACGTTTATATTGCGGCAATTGACGGATACTAGTTAAAAACGGAAGTGGCGCGAAAGCTGGCGCCGATTCTTCCGGCGCTGTGATCATCTGCAATTTAGAATTCAGAAATTAAAGACCTAATTTCTTCAAAAGATCGTCGATCTCGGACTGCTTTAGTTTTTTCTGAGCAGCACCGGTATCGACACTCATACTGTACTCTTCACTAAATTGTTGCGAGATCCAACGAAGTCGCTCTATGAAGGCGCCTGGTATTGTTTTTCTTAGGACCTCTGTCGCATCGTTAATATGAGCGAGCAGAACTTCCAAAGTCTCTGTGGCATCTAACAGGAAGGCGACACACACATCAAAAAACTGTTCGTTGTCTTTAATTTGTGAGGCTTTATATCCAACGGCCTTACACAAAGCCGCATAGTCAGAAATCATGTGCAGAGCATGATCCCCGTCTGCCATCAAGGCCAAGTTCTTTGCGCCACCCATAATGCGATCGACGTTATTGCCATAAGTCGCTAAATCCTGAACACGAGAAAAATCACCTTCAATACTTTCGAGAAGGTCTATCAACTCTTCAATCAAGGTCTTTGACTCGGACACAAAATCTTCTACAATTTCTTTATCAATTGACATCAGTCAACGATAGCAATCGAAGGAATCTCAGGCAATGGATTATGTTTCTATTCGTGTCAGCACTCTTCGCGGTGACCAAAAAATCGATTTCAATGCTTACGTCAAAGTGAACGAGAAGATGATCCTCTACCTTCGTCGCGGAGACAGCTTCGAGGGTGATCGTTTGCAACGCCTTAAGGACAAAAAGCTTCGCAAAATGTACATCTTGACTGACGAGGAAGCGAACTACAGGAACTATCTTCAGCGCAATATCGAGATGGCTTACGACAACACCTCGAATAAAGACATCAGTTCTCGAGCCGAAATTATTCAAGGTGCTCAACAAAACAATACCGAAGAGGTGTTCGAGAATCCTGAAAATGTTGAATCGTACAATTATGCTAAAGATGCTGCAGGCAAATACGTCAACTTCATCATGAGCAATGCCCAAGCATTGAATGCCGTGATGAATCTCGAAAACACAGACAAGAATATCGCCCATCATGGCGTGACTGTATCGACGCTGGCCATTGCTTTAGCCAATAAATTGGGAGTCGTTGACCCCAAGAAAACTCAGCTTTTGACGTTAGGTGCTCTTTTGCATGACTACGGTCACTACAATACCACTATCAATCTAGTTCAGCCATTAGACAAAATGTCGGCGGCGGACTCTGCTCTTTGGAAAAAACATCCCAAAGCGGGAGCTGAGAAAGTTCAGGACAAAAAACACTTTGATCAAGTTGTTATCAACATCATCGCTCAACACGAAGAAACCGTAAATGGCACGGGCCCCTTGGGCTTGCGCGAAAAGGACATGGATCCATTAGCCGTGATTGTCTCAAGCGCCAATGCCATGGACCGTCTGATTACTTTCGAAGGCGTTCCCAAGGAAGAGGCTGCGAAAAAACTTATGATCGACCACGTCGGCAAGCATCCCCTCCAGCACATTCAATTTTTGAACGACGTGATGAAGGGTCTGTAGATTTAGGAAAGAAAATAGAAAATTAAGATGACCTCGCATTCGCGAGGTTTTCTTTTTTCAGGGCTTTGCTTATGCGGACCTTCTACCGATAAGCAAGACATGATTGGATTTAATTACGTTCTGTTAAATCCACGATCGCTACCACAGACTTACGTAGAACTTTTCAACCGTGTTTACGATCATTGGATGTCAGATCATTCAAAAAAAGTTTTCGCTGATCGCCTGATGCAGGTCGATCATATCGCGGTCATTATTCACCGCAATCAGCCTGTGGCGTTTCAACTTTTGCAGCAACTGGATTTACGTTTAAAGCCCTCTTGGCATCATCCTCTGCTAAGCACTTTGCCCAAACCAGAGCGGCAGTATTTGCATGTTCTTAAGACCCCACATTTGCTTTTAAGCGAAAGCCTTCATGTCCTACCCGAGTGGAAAGACAAGGCTATGGGATTCAAGTGGGAAGAAGTTTTATTGAGTTTAAGCCTTCGTCTTTTAGATGATTCGACGGCGGACTTATTGCTCTTTCAATCTCAGTTTCATGCAAAACAATTTCGACGCCATTTTGAAAATCCTCTGATAGAAGAATGGGTCAATGTTTTGTGGCCGCTGTCTGATCTGACTCCCGTCAAAGTACATAGTGTGCAATAAAACTTCCGCAGTTAAAATAGGAACAATTGCGGAGATTTCATGCTACGTTGGTTGATCCTTATTTCTTTTATCGCATCACCGGCGTTCGCCAAAGAGCGAATCATTTGGTATAAACCAAACTGGCCTCCTTATTACGAATCTTCGGGGCCCAAAACCGGTCAAGGTTATATCGATAAGCTTCTTGATTATCTGCAAACGCAATTTCCCGATGTGCAATTTGATTCTAATTATTATGCTTTAAGCTCTCTCGAGCAAATGCGCCAGCAGCGTCCGAACACTTGCAATGTTTCTCACCTTAGGACACCGGCAAGGGAAAAGATCGCCTACTTTACGGCATTCTACATTCAACCTCCCCCAAGCCTGGTCTTCCGCTTAGAGGACTGGAGGAACAAAATTTACGAAGCGAAGGTCTTTTCTTTAGAAAAACTTCTCAATGAAAAAAATCTGCGCGGAGGCTTTTCAGCAGATCGCTCCTATGGCTCTCCTTTGGACGCTCTTATTCGCAAAAACAGAAATAGCTCTTCGGTAAGCATGATCACGGGCGCCGCTGACTCGACCAGCATGATTAATATGTTGAACTCGAAAAAATTTGATTATGTTTTAGAATATGAAGAAGTTGCTCATTATGTGGTCGACAATAAACTTGCAGAGGGTCCTTTGGGATTTTCCGAAGTAGAGGAACAGCGCAGTCCGGTTGTTGTTCACATTGCATGCAGCAAGACCGATTGGGGTAAAAAAACCATTCTCGCCTTAGACAAAGCTTTGCAAAAGATCGCATCCACCGCAAAATATAGACATCTTATGGAAGACTGGCATTCTCCACAAATTCGCGAGACCTACCGCAAGGACTTCGACGACTTTTACAAAAAACGTGCTTCCGCGTCGTGGACTAATATTCCCTCGCCATAAGGACAAAAATCATTGCAATTCATACTGCGAGGAGTATCTCTAATAGAGATGCAAATCTTAGCGCTTAAAGAAAAAATCCATGACGTCCTGGCGAAACTTCGTTACGAAGATTCCCTTCGCCTTCTTCCATTTCTAATTGCAAGTTTTATTGCAGCCGGAACTGCCATTCTTTACTCGATGGCTTTTTTTAAGGCCGAAGAGTTTGCCCTGGATGTTGTTCGCGACTATCACTGGGCTTTATCTTTAGCCATTACTGTATCTGCCGTTTTTTTAAGCTGGTACATCCCTTTTCGTCTGGCAACTCAGGCTGGTGGAAGCGGCATCCCCCAAATGCTCATTGCTAATGAACTGGACCCGTCATTAGATAAGCCCATTATTCGCACTCTCATTGGCATCCGTGTGATCGTTATAAAAATTTTGGCATCCATTCTCGCCGTGCTTGGTGGCGGAGCCGTTGGACAAGAGGGGCCTACTTTGCAAATTGCCTCGGGGGTTTTTTATCGCATCGGCGAAAAATCAACGAAGTGGATTCAGCAAGCTTCGACAAGAACATTTATCTTAGCCGGCGGCGCTTCCGGTCTGGCCGCGGCTTTCAACACTCCTCTGGGCGGTATTGCCTATGCCCTGGAAGAACTCAGCCGCGATTCTTTCAATAACTTCAAGACCTATGTTTTATGGTCCGTTATCACGACGGGCTTGCTGGTTCAGACGTTCATGGGGGGATATCTTTACTTAGGATTTCCGACTCTTGAAAACGTACAGCTATTAACTTATTTCAATGTTCTTGCAGTCGCCTTGATTGCAGGAATTGCAGGTTGTTACTTTGGGTCGGCACTTTATAAAATTACTAAGATTCGTCGCCGTATCAAAAGCTTTACACAGCTTTTGTCTTTAAACTTAATTTGCGGAATCTTATTCTGGTTAGGGATTTTCTTCCTCAGCAATCAAGGCGTTGGCGGCGGAAAAATCTTAATCATCAATATTCTTTTCAAAGGTGCCTGGGCTACCCCGTCAGATATTTTAGTGCGTATGGCGGGACCTCTTTTGATGTCTTTAGCCGGAGTCGCTGGCGGACTGTTCGCTCCGTCCCTTGCTATTGGCGCCGCCGTGGGATCTTTTTGGGCGCAAATTTTCTGGGAGCACAATCACCACTTGCTTGTGATTTGTGGAATGATCGCCTTCCTGACAGGCTTTATGCGCACTCCGTTCACTGCGTTTATTTTGATGTTTGAAATGACAGATCGTCATTCGGCCTTATTCCCGATGATGCTTGCAGCCGTTGTTGCCGCTGGTGTTTCAGCTTTGATCGAAAAACATTCATTCTATGATTTGCTAAAAGAAGACTTCCTACATGCTCATGAAGAGTCACTGATTCAAACGAAAGGACCCGAATAAACGGGTCCCCGAAGAACGTACCTTAAATTTTTATCAACAGTATACTGTGATCTTTTAGATTCGCCAATGTGGCCATCCATTGGTCTTGGGTCAATTGCTGAGAAATTTCCTCACTCAGCATAGCCTGTTCAATCAACTGGGCCTCTGTGTATTTACGATCTTCCTGCAACAGATCGATCAATAGAGCTTCCTCAGGACTGAGACGCGTTTCAAGAACAGTGTTTTGTGACGAGCAATAGACGAAGGCATACATGCCCTTGTCCCTCTGAAGAATTTCATTATTTTCTAAAACGGGAACAATCTGCAAACTCGGATTTGTGCCTACAATGCCTTCCTCATTCGGGGGCCGCACATCGAAGGGTTGCATCTCGAGCCATGCTGTCACCCACTCCCAGTAAGCAAGATCTACAAGCTGTTTGTGCTGCGGGAAGCGTTGGCGGAGGTATCCTACGAAATAGCGCCAATGGTCTTGCAAAAGCCAACTGCTCCATTCCATTTCTTGCAGATAAGTGTCGCAAACTTTTTGCGCTGTAAAGCCCAATTGTTTTTGTGTCATTGGGAAAATACGACCGAAAAGTCTTCGCTGCTCGACCTGTAAATCAAAAGACTCTGCCCGCTCCACCTTCAACGGACGAAGCCATTGGAAAGTTCTAAAAAGTTCTTCCTCATAAATCACGCGCACAGATTCAGGAATAATACTTTCGTGAGTTTCCATGATGATGGATTTGGTTTTTTGCAGATCTTCCAACTGCCGACGGCGCTTCGAACCTACACCAATGACATCGATATCACGTATAACAATTGTATTATGAGTTGGCAGATCGCCATCCCACGGGAAAAAAATCTTTGAGGTCTCATTGTTCGTCGACATCTGCCTCTATATTGAAGTGCTTTGCCTTGCGGATGCAAGGCCTGACGGCACTTGCGAGGGAAATTAAAAAATTGTCCTCAAATTGAACGAAAATTACTTTAAATTCTGCTTCTGCCACAGCCCTAAACCATAAAAGTTTCGTTTAACAATTTCTGGTTAGGAATGTGTTTAGACTCAGGCTCTTCCTCTGAAAAGCCCTTAAAAATGCTGCTTAATTCGGCAGTTGACTCGCGCAGTCAAAAGTTAGAGTAGGATTACTATTGACCGGCTTTCGGACACATGAAACAAGGTCACCCATGCGAGTATTACTTTTCGTCCTCACCTTTGTTTCGACAACATGGGCCGGTGCTGTTCAACCGGTGGCTGGTGTTATTATTAGAACGGGCCAAGACATCCTTTTGCAGTCTGACGACACGGCTTGCGCTTCTTATCGCATTGAAACGAAAAGTGCCGATGCCCAGTCTGCTCTACAAAAACTTGCCCCAGGTGACACAATCACGGCAACAGGCTTGATCGATAAGTCCGTTTGCACAGCAAGCATCGAGAGCATCGACTACGTTGGCCTTAAGCGCATGCTTGGCAACTGGTTTAGCAAAGACGGATTGATCACAGTTCGTGACTTCACAAACTTGCAGTTCTTTCCGACGGGCAACACAGAAATCAGCAAAAACTACGATATCGTGAAACCCATCGAATACAAATACAGCCTCACACCGTCTGATGGCAAAGAGTGGGTTCTTTTCTTGTCTGACAACCAATCGACAACTTTCGCGACAATTCAATTCTCGAAAGACATCGCCATCATGAAGATCTTTGATTCTGATAGCGGCGAAGTGAAAAAAACAATGATCCTCAACCGTAGGGGTACGTCGAACTAATGAGCTGGTTACACCCGATCGACAAGCATCTTCTTTTCACTAAAAACGACAAAGAGGATCCTCGCCTCGGTGAATGCGTCCAGCTTCTGCCTAAAGGCGATCTTCACGACTTTCCAGACAACAATTTCGACTTCGCGATACTGGGTTATCCCGATGATGAAGGCATTGGCCTTAATGGCGGTCGCGTCGGCGCACAAAATGCTCCTAAAGAAATTCGCACGTTCCTTTACAAGATGACACCCCACTTAGCGACAACGACGTTTCCAAAGATTTTGGATCTCGGTGATCTTGTAAACAAAGAAAAACCGCTCATAGAACGCCACGAAAAAGGTCGCGAGATCATTCGCACACTGTCGCAAAAAGGCAAACATTGGATCTCTTTCGGTGGAGGTCACGACTACGGCTACTCCGATAGCACCGGCTTTATGGACGTTTACGCGGGCAATGCTGTTGTGATCAACTTCGATGCTCACATGGACGTGCGTCCGACCGATAAGGGTTTCAATTCAGGAACACCTTTTCATCGCTTGCTTCAAGAATTTTCTGGCAAATTGGATTTCGCAGAAGTCGGAATTCAAAACCAATGCAATAGTCGCCACCATATCGCTTGGGCCCAAAAACATGGGGCTTCTGTTTTCACTTTAGATCAGATCAATGAACAAGGTCTTTTGACTGTCTTAAAAAACTTTATGAAAGACAAAGAAAAGAAAAAAGTTTTCTTAAGTGTTGATATTGACGCTTTCACATCCAGTGAGGCCCCTGGTTGCAGTCAGTCTTGGACGACGGGTCTTTTCACTAAAGACTTCCTTGAGGCCCTTCAATGGCTTGTGAAAAATTTCGATGTGCGAGGCATGGGTATCTATGAGGTGTCGCCTCCGCTAGATTCCGATAAACGCACAAGCAAATTGGCGGCCCTCATCAGCCACAACTTTATTTTTGCAACTTTAAATAAGGCTTAATTATGAAACGCGGTTTCGGTAGCGACAACCATGCGGGAATTCATCCACGAATTCTTGAGTCATTATCTTTAGCAAACATCGAACATGCCCCATCTTACGGCACAGACGACTGGACTGAAGAGGCCGTCCAAGAATTTAAAAAGCATTTTGGGAATGAAGCCCAGGTCTTTTTTGTCTTTAACGGAACTGCTGCCAACGTCACAGCTTTGCGCGCCATCTCGCGCCCATGGCAATCCATTTTCTGTTCCGATGTGGCTCACATCAACGTTGATGAATGTGGGGCTCCGGAACAAATGACGGGATGTAAATTGATTCCCATTCCGTCAGTAAACGGAAAAATTTCTGTCGAAGCCTTGGAAAATGCTTTCATCCGTCGCGGAGATCAACACTACTCTCAGACACAGGTTCTCAGCATCACTCAACCCACAGAGCTTGGCACAACTTATTCCTTGGAAGAGATGAAGGCCTTGGTATCCTGGGCAAAATGTAAAAAACTGATGGTTCATATTGACGGCTCACGTCTCGCCAATGCCGCTTACCATTTAGGCGTAGGCTTTAAGGCATTCACCACAGATCTCGGTGCGGATGTCATATCATTCGGCGGGACAAAGAACGGTCTTTTGATGGGCGAGGTCGTCATCTTTTTAAATAAAGATCTCGCACAAGATTTTAAATATGTGCGAAAACAGAGCGGACAGCTTCCATCCAAATCTCGCTTTATCGCATGTCAGTTTACGACGTATCTTAAAAATGATCTTTGGAAAGACATTGCGAAGAATTCCCTAGAGCGCGCTCAAGAGCTTTACGAAGCGGTTCAAGGAATTCCTTTTGTCAAACTTCGCGAAAAACCCCAAAGCAATGCCGTTTTTGCTACTATTCCTCAAGCATGGGTCAAACCTTTGCGCGAGAAATATTTCTTTTACGTTTGGGATGAAAAAACTTTCGAGTGTCGTTGGATGACTTCGTGGGATACCACATCTGAAGATGTCCAAGGATTTGCTCAAGCCCTGAAGGAGCTTGCACGATGAAATATCCTCCAGTTCACTATCATAACTACCTAGAGATCGAAAAATTGCTTTCGGCTCAACATCCAAAAAGTGTTGAATATGGAAAGCCCGCCCATGATGAATTGCTTTTTATCGTCACTCACCAAACTTACGAGTTGTGGTTTAAGCAGATTCTTTTTGAACTGAATTCTGTTCTAGAAACTTTTCAAAAATCACAAATCCAAGAAGAAGAAATGGGCCGAGCCAGCGCTCGCCTTGAGCGCATAGTAAGCATTTTAAAGCTGATTATTGGCCAGGTCGACGTTCTAGAGACCATGACTCCCCTCGATTTCTTGGATTTCCGCGACATGCTCTACCCAGCCTCAGGATTCCAAAGTTATCAATGGCGTCTGATCGAAACAAAATTAGGGCTGCGCTTAGGGGATCGTTTGGCTTACAACCAATCCCCGTTTTATAAATCTTTAAGCCCTGAACAGCAGACCGAGATGGAAGAGATTCTAAATAAACCCTCTTTGTTTGACGCTGTTGAAAAATGGCTTGAGCGCACGCCGTTCTTGCAGGCCGAGAATTTCAACTTCTGGGAAACGTACCAAAAAGCCGTGAACGGCATGTTCCAGGATGACATCAACACAGTTAAAAACAATCCTCGACTTAACGAAGAAGACAAAGCGAAAAACGTCGCTGGTCTTGAAGCTTCATTGAAAACTTTCGACGCCTTGTTTGATGAAAAGGCGTTCAACGAATTGCGAGCGCAAGGCCACTTCCGTTTAAGCTACAAGGCATTGCATGCCGCTTTGCTGATCCAGCTTTACCGTGATCAACCGATTCTACAAACTCCGTTTAGAATCATTCGTGCGCTTCTTGATATCGACGAGACCATGACAACATGGCGCTATCGCCATGCATTGATGGCCTACCGTATGTTGGGTCAGAAAATCGGCACCGGTGGTTCAAGCGGTCACAAGTACCTGGCCGACGCCACTTCCAAACACAAGATCTTTACGGACTTCTTTAATTTAACGACGTTCTTTATTCCAAGGTCTCAGGTACCAGCTCTGCCAAAATCCATCGCGGATCGCATGAATTTTCATTACTAAAAAATTAGCCCCTTTTCCTAAAAGGGGCCTTTTTTTGAGCCTGACTTTTATCCCCGAGAAAATCAGTTTTTTTCATCTAGAACCTTGCCAAATTACGAGGAATTGCCATATTTGAAAAGTCGAATTCAGGAGACTTATATGGCTAAACAAGTTCAAAATTTTAACGCGGAAATCAAACAGCTATTGGATATCGTGATTCACTCTTTGTATTCCCACAAAGAGATCTTTCTTCGAGAACTGATTTCCAACGCTTCAGATGCGATTGATAAACTTAAATTCCAATCTATCACCCATCCCGCTCTATTGCCTGAAAATTGGCAGCCCGAGATTCGCTTAAGGCCTGACAGTGCCGCTCGTACTTTGAAAATCATCGATAACGGTGTCGGTATGAGCCAAGAGGAAGTTGTCGAGTTCATCGGAACTATCGCCCGTTCTGGAGCAAAGGCTTTTGCACAATTAAACGAAGAAATGAAAACGAAGCCAGAATTGATCGGTCAATTCGGTGTCGGTTTCTATTCTGCATTCATGGTGGCCGACAAAGTCACATTGCATACGCAAAAGGCAGGAACAAACGAAGGCGTCGTGTGGGAATCCACAGGTGATGGCACATATTCTATTGATACTGTTCCTCGCCCAGAAGGAACTGGCACAACAATCACCTTGCATCTGAAAGAATTCACAACGGAAGACGAGGTGCAAGACTTTACAGATCCTTGGATCTTGAAATCTTTAATCAAGAAATATTCTGACTTTATTGCTCATCCGATCAAATTGCAGGGTGAAAAAGAAGACGAGACTTTAAATTCACAAAAAGCGATTTGGCTAAAGTCCCCTGCCGAAGTCACTAAAGAAGAATACAAAGAATTCTACCAACATCTTTCTCATGATTGGAATGAACCTTTAAAAACAATCCACTACAAGGCCGAAGGAACTATGGAGTTCAACGCCTTGATGTATCTTCCATCTAAAAAGCCTTGGAACTTCAATACCCAAGAAGCAGCTTACGGTCTAAGCCTTTATATCAAGCGTGTTTTCATCATGGCTGATTGTAAAGAGCTGATCCCGACTTACCTGCGTTTTGTAAAAGGCTTGGTGGATAGCTCTGATCTTTCTTTGAACGTATCCCGCGAAATTTTGCAGCAAGACCGTCAAGTCACGCAGATTCGAAAGAACGTAACAAACAAAGTGCTAGCAAATCTAAAAGAACTTATGACAAAAGAGCGCAGCACTTATGAAGACTTTTGGAACGAGTTCGGGGCAACTCTAAAAGAAGGTATTCCAAGCGATGCCTCTAATAAAGAGAAAATCCAAGAGCTGGCTTTATTCCACTCCACTTACTCAGATAAAATGACGACTTTGGATGAATACGTCACTCGCATGAAAGAAGGACAAAAAGAAATCTTCTACATCACGGGCGACAATCTTTCACAAGTCAGCCACAGTCCTTATTTGGAAAAATTGAAAGAGAAAAACTATGAAGTTCTTCTTTTGGTTGACCCCGTGGACGAATGGGTCGTCGATGCCATCACTGAATTCAAAGAGAAAAAGCTTCGCTCGATCATGAAGGAAGGTTTGGATCTGGATTCAGAATCTGAAAAGAAGCAAAAAGAAGAAGAGCTTAAACAAGCTGAAATGACATTACGCCCGGTTCTAGACACCATGAGGAAGACTCTCGAGCAAGATGTCAAAGACGTTGTCTTGTCAGAGCGTTTGACGAATACGCCGGTGTGCCTGGTCTCAGCAAGCCAAGATCCTTCTGCGCACATGCAAAGACTTCTTTCACAAATGGGTCGCGAGTATCGCAACCCAGTGAAACGCATTATGGAAATCAACCCGAAGCATCCAGTTTTTGAAAAGATGTTGAAGGCAACTCCCGAGCAACAAACGAAATGGGCGGAAATTCTTTTCGCACAAGCTTTGTTGAATGAAGGATCGAATATTCCAGATCCTGTGAAGTTCTCCCAGCAAATCGCGGAGCTTATGGTTCAAGCGGCTGAGGCGACGAAACACTAGTTTCTTCGCCTATTGAAAAACAAAAAAGGCTCTGTAAAACACAGAGCCTTTTTTATTCTTTAAAGATCTTTTACAAACTTAAGCATCTCGGCGGCGTGCCCGGGGGCTTTGATTTTCCTAAACTCGCCCACAAGCTTTCCATCTTCATCGATGACGAATGTACTGCGTTCAATACCCATGACCATTTTGCCGTACATGTTCTTTTCTTTGATCACATCAAACAATTTACACACTTCTTCGTCCTCATCTGACAAAAGATGAAATTTGAAATCGTATTTACAGATGAATTTATCATGGGATTTCAAGGTGTCGCGGGAAATACCAAAGATTTCTGTCTTTGCTTTCTTAAATTGCGGAAGAAGTTCGTTGAACTCGATTCCTTCGGTGGTACAACCTGGAGTGTTGTCCTTGGGATAGAAATACAAAATAACTTTCTTACCTTTATAATCTGCTAGATTAAAAGTTTCTCCGCTAGATGATTCGATTTTAAAATTTGGGACTTTCTTACCCATTGCGACTTTAGCGGCCACGAGGTGCTCCTTGCTCTTGAGGTGTGTTTGGCGAAACAGGAATAGGTGCCACAGGCTCTACCGCTGGCTGATCTTCTGTTTCTGTGGGTTGAACTTGCTGGTCGATGGACTGTTGCTGCAATTGCGGTTGCCCTTGCGGTGCAATCGGTGGTGCTTGAATATCCGTACCCGGAGGGGCCGATAGGACGCCTGGATTGCCGCCCTGTTCAGCTTTAAGGCGAAGTTCTTCTTCTTCCTGCTCACGTTGACGCAGAAATTCCTCTGACGGCAGTATCGGATTGCCGTTGGCATCCACTGGCCAACCTTCTTCATTCAATTTCAACTCTGAAGCTTTCCCCTTCGTGATATCAGGATCCACCGTAGGAGTGTCAGGAGCCCCCTTCTTTCCCGCCTTGGCATTCTTCACCGGCGTCGGGATTGATGTCGGAGTTGGTTGTGGGCCATAAAGCTCTGTTTCTGTGACAGTGATTTTTCCCGTCATAGGAACATCGGCTTCAATTTTTCTTTTGTCTGACAAGTTCTCAAAAACTTTACCGCGAAGTTTGATCATGTTCTTGCCTTCACGTTCGTAGTCGTAAACATCCAAGCGAATCATTTGCGTCTTCGTGTGATCCTGACTCCAGTTTTTACATTGAAGAGAATTGATGACTCCGTTATCAGAGCCTTTGATCGTGCAATCGATGCGCTTATTTAAAACTGTCGGTCCCAGCCCCAAGATCTCTTCCAGATTTTCGGGAAAAAAGGACATGCTCAAGTCTGTCAGGCTTGTCGCTGTAAATTCGGCGATTTTTTTACCCTGAAGCTTTTCACTGCATTTTTCGAAAATTTCAGCACTTTGCGGAAACCCGGAAGGTCCAGAAACTTTTCGTGTGACTTGATAACGATCACAGCGGAACAGGGATTTATTGGTCAGTTTAAGATTTTCCGAAGACAACAGGGCTCTTTCTACCTTGCCGAAAGGAGATTTCCCCGCAGGATTTTTTTCAGCTGTTAAGACCCACCATGCCTCGCGATGAATACCGTCAGCCTGAGCAAAATACCGGGTGAGCACAGCTAAACTCTTGTCTTTACTCTCTGCGTCCTCTTTCTTTTTTGGAATTGCGGGCTTTGGAGCTGTAACAGCTTGGATCTGCGGTTCCTCCACTGGACTTAGTTCTTTCTCTTTTTTCGAGAAACAGGCCCCCAATGTTAAGGCCATGACAATAATGAAAGAACAGCGCAGTAATCTCATGGTCTCAGTCTTACAAAGACCTGGATTGAACTCAAGAATTTCCTTTACCATTCTTGAACCCGTACTCTAGAATTTCAGTGGAATAGAGCACGCATCTGGAGGAGACATCATGGAGAAGATTTGGCTTAAAAACTATCCAAAGGGAATTCCTGCTGAAATCAACCCAGCACAATACGAGTCCCTCATGGATATTTACGACGAATCCATCCGTAAGTTCCAGGATAAAAAAGCCTTCACAAATATGGGCGTCAGTCTCACTTTCAGACAGCTTGATGAAAAAGTGAATGCCTTCGCATCCTTTCTGCAAAATGAATTGAAACTAAAAAAAGGCGATCGCATTGCGATTCAAATGCCGAATCTCCTGCAATTCCCGGTGATCGTTTTCGCTTCTTTCCGTGTGGGCTTGACTATCGTCAATACAAACCCTCTTTACACAGCAAAAGAGATGCACCACCAATTCAAAGACTCTGGCGCAAAAGCTATTGTTATCATGGCAAACTTTGCATCTCATCTGGAAGAGATCATCAAAGAAACCGACATCGAATCTGTTGTGGTCACAGAACTTGCGGATCTCTTCCCGACTCCAAAAAGAATTCTTGTGAATTCTGTTGTGAAATACATCAAGAAAATGGTTCCGGCTTATCACCTGCCTCACGCTTACACATTCCGCCAGGCTCTTGAATTAGGCGCGATGAGACCGCACCAAAGCGTTAAGACAAATCATGAAGACCTTGCTTTCCTTCAATACACGGGCGGAACAACAGGCGTTGCGAAGGGAGCTATGCTTACTCATCGCAATGTGATTGCAAACATGCTGCAAATTCGCGAATGGATGTCGCCGAAGTTGATTGAAGGCCAAGAGATCGCCATTGCAGCCTTGCCACTGTATCACATCTTCGCTTTGACATTGAACTGCTTGGCTTTCTTGAAAATGGGAGCTGAAAACGTTCTTGTCACAAACCCGAGAGACATCCCTGGCTTTATTAAAGAGCTTAAGAAAACCCCCTTCACAGCCCTTGCGGGTGTGAACACCTTATTCAATGCCTTGATGAACAATCCCGAGTTTGTGACGATCGATTTTAAAAACGTGAAGGTCAGCGTCGCCGGCGCCATGACTTTGCAAAAACCTGTCGCTGAAAAATGGATGGAACTGACTAAATCCGTGATCGTTGAAGGTTATGGACTCACAGAAGCCTCTCCGGTTGTCTGCTGCAATCCTATCGACGGCACGGATCGCACAGGCACAATCGGTTTGCCCGTTCCAAGCACAGATGTTCGCTTGCTGAACGATGACGGTCAAGAGGTTGCCATGGGCGAAGCCGGCGAGCTTTGCTGCCTCGGCCCTCAAGTCATGAAGGGTTATTGGAATCGCCCCGACGAAACTGCAAATGTTATGACGAAAGATGGATGGCTGCGCACGGGCGACATTGCCACTATGGATGCAGATGGATTCTTTAAGATCGTCGATCGCAAAAAAGATATGATCTTGGTTTCGGGCTTTAATGTTTATCCCAATGAAGTGGAAGAAGCCATTGCCTCACACCCAGGTGTTTTAGAAGTTGCTGCGATCGGCGTTCCCGATCAGCATTCTGGGGAAATCGTGAAAGTCGTGATCGTCAAACGCGATCCAAATTTAACAGCCGAAGAAGTGATCGCTCACGCAAAGAAAAGTTTAACGAATTACAAGGTCCCTCGCCTTGTAGAATTCCGCACTGAACTTCCAAAAACAAACGTGGGTAAAATTCTTCGCCGCGCTCTACGCGACACTCCTGCAAAATAATTTTTCGCAAGACGATTTCGAGAATAAAAAAACGGAGGCCAAAGCCTCCGTTTTCATTTTCACCTTGAAGAAAAAGCTTCGATTAAGCTTTTTTATTCCAAGAGTTACAGAACGCATTTGAGTAAACCATTTTGCCCGCGAAAATCGTGCAAGTGCCCACTTCTTTACCGTTCTTAGTCTCTTTTTTAGTGTAGAAACCGCAAGTTGCACAGTGGTTTACACCTTTTGAATCTGGAGATTTCTTGTAGTCTTCAACATATTTTACAGCTTTTGCTACAGCATCATTTGGATCAACCATTGGCATGGCCGCGCCACCTGCTGCCGGAGCAGAACCACGTCTTTTCTCTTGAGCGCTTGCCTCAGAAGAGAAAACTGCATTCAAAGCTGCTGGAGCGATTGCCGCTACGCCTACGATTTGAGCCACTGCCGCGAAGAAACCACGGCGATTCATTTTGTTATCCATCATTGTTGCCTCCGTGAAAAAAACTATGTTTCGATACTACGCCCTTTCATTTGGTTTTCAATTGGAAAGTTTGAAGAATTTGCCTGTTTGAACAAAAAATTGCCGTCACTCAGCAATGAAAAGCAGTGTCAGAAACAAATTGTTGCAGTCTGGCCACCCTTTTCCACGGCACGAACCTTGATCAGGCAAGCACAGTTAGGACATCGAAGACTTCATCGGGGGGTGAGGAATGAGAAAACCACTTTATTGCCTGGCAGCCTTGGTATTTACCACGCCGCCTATCTATGCGGCCACATCTTGGTACGATAAGAAGGTTAAAGGCACTCTTCTGTATGACATGTACAAAAAAGCTGGAGTTCCAGAGCCGGCTCTTCAACGCACGTTTGAATTTCTGGATTTGAACGGCAACAAAGAATTCAAAGTCAAAGCGGACAACGAGACTGTAACGAAAGAAATCGATAATAAGAACTACGCCGTGATTATTGACTTCTCAAAGCCGTCTTCCTCACGTCGCTTGTATCTGATGAACTTAACCTCGGGCCAAGTCGAGAAATACTATGTCGCTCACGGAGTAAATACCGGAGAGGACGACGCCCAGAAATTCTCAAATATTCCTGACTCTAAAAAATCGTCTTTGGGATTTTATCTGACAGGCTCCCCTTAC
>NZ_DASVLT010000062.1:0-12653 GCF_036384735.1 Bdellovibrio sp.
CTTCTTAGCGTTTAAGCCTTCATCGATATGATCCGAAGCTTCTTGTTGTTGCTGGAAATCGTTATTGTTACTGCGCGAAATAGAGTTCACATAGGAAATAACTTGCAGGTCCGAAGTGATGTCCTTACGGCCCTCACCACAGGCTTGATCAAACAACGCGAACACCAAGCGATCCAAGGACTGATCTTTATTTTTTGTGATGTAGTCCTTAACGGCCTGCACATCTTGATGCGGGAAATAAGCTTGAATTAAAGGATCCAAAAAGTCGTTGCAGTCCCCGGTACAAATGCCCTCGCGGTAATCCTTCAGATAGCTCATCAAAAAGCCCGTGCCCAAAGCATAACCAAACTCGTAAATGCCTTTTTTACGAGAAATTAAAACTGTTCCCTTAGAAGTCACCGCACCGTCTTCACAATAATGACCAAGCTTTTGCATCTCGTTGATAGCGCCTTCAATAAAGCCACCTTCAGCCACAGCCGTCTTGCCCATGAAGATATTGCGAGCAAAACGACCGATACCAGTCACTGTCGACGCATATCGCGAAGAGAGATGAACCGCAGACACAGGCTCACCTACTGCCTGACTTAACACATCGGCTGCGGCATAGCCAAAACACCACCCGATTTGTCCTTGATCGTAAGGAGCATAAAAGCGCTTTTGCAAAGCGGGATTCATCGTCTCACGCACGTCCACAGACGAGCAATCATCTGCCGAGGCAGCAAAACTTAAACTTCCCAAGAAAGATAACGTCAAAATGAGTCCGGCAACGAGCTTCATATAATTCTCCTGACCATGGCCGGAAGAGCAAATTCGAAGCCGCCTCAATAATAATAAATGAATTTTGAACCCGAGAATCTCAGACACTGTGACAAAATTTGCGTCTTTTTCTCCGCAAACCGCAGAAAAAAAGGCTCCCTGAGGAGCCTTTTTGCTACTTTTTAGACTTTCGCGTGACGACTTTTTTTACACCCAACGCTTCAGCTTTATCCTTCGCTGTTTCCGCTTTCTTCAACGACTTTTTCGGAGCCGCCGATTTCGTTGCCTTCGCACCGCCTTTGGCTTTGCCTTTACCCTTGGCCGGAGCTTTCTCGTTGATCAACGCAATCGCCTGCTCAAGAGTCACCGTCTCTGGAGTTGCTCCCTCTGGCAATGAAGCATTGACCTTACCGCTCTTAATGTAAGGACCATAAGGACCGTTGAAAACTTGAATCGCATCACCGGTATCAGGATGTGCACCCAAATCTTTCAATGCCACTGCTTTACCGCGACCTTTTTTCGGTTGGCTTAACATTTCCATCGCACGTTCAAACGTGATTGTGAAAATGCTCTCACCCTTAGGGATTGAACGATAGTCGCCATCGTGAACAATGAATGGACCGAAGCGACCCAGGCCTGCTTTGATCTCTTTGCCAGTACCTGGATGAGTCCCCAAAGTTTTTGGCAACGACAAAAGCTCCAAGGCCATGTTCAGGTCCACTTGTTCTGGCTGAGTACCTGGCGGAAGTGATGCACGTTTCGGTTTGTCATTTTCTGGCGATACGTCACCCATTTGCACGTAAGGACCGTAACGGCCACTTAGAACATAAATAGGCTCACCCGTTTTTGGATCTTTACCCAAAGCATCGGCGCCGTTGATTTTTTGATCGATCAATTTTTCTGCGATCTCTGGAGTGATATCCGCAGGAGATTCATTGTCTGGTACAGAAGCACTGACATCTTCACCATCGCGAGTTGTTGAAAGATACGCACCATAACGGCCGACGTGGAATTTGTATTTATCCATGCCTTCTAGGGTCATTGTACGCGCCTCATCCGGATTGATTTTTTCTTCCTGAGATTCAACACGAGCACGCAAACCTTTCGGACCTTTATAAATAGAAGCTAGGTAGCTTTCCCAGTCCAACTCGCCGTCCGCAATATTATCCAAACTTTGTTCCATTTCAGATGTGAATCCAAGATCCACGAACTCTGAAAGATAATTGCTTAAAAGTTTTGAAACAATCATCGCCGTGAATGTCGGAACAAGTGCTGTTCCGTTTTTGCGAACGTATCCGCGATCGATGATTGTACCGATAACAGATGCGTACGTTGATGGACGACCGATACCTTCTTTTTCCATCGTTTGTACGAGGCTTGCCTCTGTATAACGAGCTGGTGGTTTCGTTTCGTGAGATGTTGGATCAAGCTTGGTGCACTTCACAGCGTCTTTTACTTTCAACGCCGGCAAACGCACTTCACGCTCTGCCAAATCTGCTTCTGGATCATCACTGCCTTCAACATAAGCGCGTAAGAACCCCGGGAATTCGATAGTCATACCTGACGCTGCAAAAAGAGCGTCGCCCACACTGATTTTCGCGCTTACTTGTTTCTGACGAGCATCAACCATTTGTGATGCAATCGTACGTTTCCAGATCATGTCATACAGACGGAATTGAGTTCCCGTCAGACCTGTTTCATCTGGATCCATAAAGTTGTTACCCGCTGGACGAATCGCTTCATGGGCCTCTTGAGCCCCTTTCACTTTTTTCGCCGCATAAGTACGGGGCTGCGGAGTCAGATACTCTTTTCCATATTTAGTTTGAATCGCATCACGAGATGCTGTGATGGCTTCATTCGATAAGAACGTGGAGTCCGTACGCATATAGGTGATGAAACCTTGCTCGTACAGTTTCTGCGCCACTTGCATTGTTTCACGAGAAGACAAACCCAACTTACGATTGGCTTCCTGTTGCAAAGTTGAAGTGATAAACGGAGCCGCTGGCTTTCTGAACGTTGGTTTTTCTTCCACATCAGAAACTAACCAGTTGCCGGATTTTAAATCTTGAGAAAGTTTGGCAGCGTCTTTTTCTCCAAGCACCAAAACATCTTTGCCAGCCGTCAATTGACCTGTCAGACCATCAAAGTCTTTACCTGTCGCCACACGTTGGTTTTTGAATTGTTGTAAGCGAGATTCAAAGTTCACACCGTCTTTAGAAAGTTCAGCAAGAACTCCCCAGTAAGCGGATTTTTTAAAACGCAGACGTTCTAATTCACGCTCAACGATCAAACGAACAGCCACGGATTGCACGCGACCTGCTGACAAACCATAAGCCACCTTCTTCCAAAGAAGAGGTGAAATCGTGTAACCCACTAAACGATCCAGCACACGACGTGCTTCCTGTGCACGCACAAGATTGATGTCGATTTCGCGAGTGTCTTTCAATGCTTTTTGAATCGCATCCTTCGTGATCTCGTGAAACACCATGCGCTTGGTTGGAACGCGTGGCTTTAGAACTTCAAGCAAATGCCAGCTGATAGATTCCCCTTCACGGTCTTCATCGGTCGCGAGGTAGAGCTCTGAGGCATCGGCTAGTTTGTCTTTCAGATTTTTTACGACTTTAACTTTGTCTTTGGGAATGCAGTAAAGAGGTTCGAAGTTGTGGTCAACGTTCACACCCAACTGTGCCCATTTTTCTTTCTTAACTTTTTCAGGAATATCTTTTGCGGACTGAGGAAGATCGCGGATATGTCCCATGCAGGATTCCACAACGTAATCTCTTCCCAAGAATTTACGAATCGTTTTAGCTTTTGTCGGAGACTCCACGATCACTAATTTGATTCCGTCTGATGATGCTTCAGTCTTTTTTGCCATGCTTGGTCCTTAGTCTGGGGAAGCTGCTTCAACCTTTGCGACTGGCTTGCACTTCAACTTCGTCGAAGCAACTCATCGCTTCAGCTCTACCCGCGTTCGCGAGTCGCCGCCCACCCATATATATAGACAAACCATGTATTCGAACCTGGGAAGATGCAAGCCTCAATTTTGACAACTCGTATAAAGTCCTAGAACTCTACTTCATGATTTTCAGAAATCTTCGGTACAATTTTTTTCTGTAAGGCATGTAATCAAAATAGAAAATGCCAATTTAGGAAGCAGGTTTACGTTGAAAAGCGTTTCAGAATTTTCGAGCACACTTCAGTTTCTTCTTACTGATATCGACGACACATTAACAGACGAAGGTCAGCTTGGCGCGGGAGCTTATGAAGCAATGTGGGCTTTGCACAAGGCAGGCATTCATATCATTCCTGTGACAGGTCGACCTGCTGGATGGTGTGAAATGATCGCACGTGTATGGCCCGTCAGCGGAATCGTCGGAGAAAACGGCGGATTCTATTTCCGCTATCACGATAAAAAAATGCAGCGTCACTTTTTCTTCGACGATAAAATACAAAAACAAAATCGCACAAAGTTGGATGTCATTCAGGCAGAAGTTTTAAAAAGTGTTCCAGGTTGTGCTCTTGCCAGCGACCAGTTTTGTCGCCTCATGGATCTTGCCATCGACTTCTGCGAAGACGTTCCACCCCTTCCACGCAGCGAAGTGCAAAAAATCGTAGACATATTCCACAATCACGGAGCGCAAGCGAAAGTCAGCTCGATTCACGTAAACGGTTGGTTTGGAAATTACGATAAACTGACAATGTCTTTAAAGTTTCTAGAAAAAGAATTTGGTGTGACCGCCGAACAATCGAAAAAAATTTGCGGATTTAGCGGCGACTCTCCTAATGACGAGCCGATGTTTGCCTATTTCCCCAACAGTTTCGCTGTCGCAAACATTAAGAACTTTTTGGATCAAATTAAATCCAAGCCAACCTATGTTACAAATCAACGGGGTGGTTTAGGCTTCACAGAGATCGCTAAAGTTCTCTTAAAAAAATAGTCATTCAGTCAAACTTCAGAGAATAAACATTCTTGAAAGAATAAAAAACCCGCTTCTTTTGAAAGCGGGTTTCGTTTTTTTGAATGATTGAGTGAGGATTTCTTCGGCGCTCTGTCGTTACGGAATGACCGGTGGATGATAAGCCAATGTCTCGCCCAATGCCCACAACATAAAGATCACAAGGGGCGCATGCACCACCAATTGAGTCACTGTGTAACCCACGATATCGCGGGCTTTTAAACCAAGAACACCAAGAAGAGCCATCATAAAGAATGGATTGATCAAATTCGGCAAAGCTTCTGCCGCATTGTAAACCATCACCGTCCATCCCAAGTGAACTTTCAATTCATTCGCAGCTTGCATCAAGTACGGAGCTTCAATAATCCACTTACCGCCACCCGATGGCACAAAGAACCCAAGGATTGCAGAGTAAACACCCATCAACGCCGAGAACGTGTCATGAGTCGAAATCGACACGAAGAAGTTCGAAATATGGTGCGACAACGTCACACCATCTGGTCCCGCAGCTTTCGTCAAAATAAACGCAATACTCCCGTATAGTGGGAATTGAATCAAGACACCCGCCGCCGAAGGAACCGCTTTACCAACAAGACGAAGGAAACGTTTTGGTCTCCATGTCAGAAGCATGCCGAGTATCAAGAACAAGAAATTGTACGTATTCAAATTTGAAATCGCCAAAATCACATTCTTGTTTTGAAATTCCATCCCCAGCCACCAAAGACCTAGAAGCACAACTAAGATTGTAAGAATCGGAGAATATTCTAACCAGTCCCCCGGTTGCTTCGGCTTTTCTATAATATCCTGTGAGTCATCAGTCACATCGATATTAAGGTCTTGTGCCGTCACAGCTCTTTCACGATTTGGCGCTGATAAATAAGCAATCACCACTGAAACAGCCGTCAACACCACTAACATCAAAATAGATTGTGGTAGGAAAATTGTTTCCGAGAATGGAATCACGCCCGTAATTGGCATCAAAGTTTTGGGAATACTTTCTGCGTTGGCCTGAAGTTGCGCCGCTGAAGAACTCAATCCCAAGGCCCAAGTGGCGCCCAGCCCGAGATAACCGGCCGCACCTGCTGCACGATAATCAACACGCAAATCCGTTCTTCTTGCCAAAGCACGAACGAACAACCCACCAAACACCAAACTAAATGCCCAGTTTAAAAGTGACGCCATGATCGTGAAGAACGCGATGTATGCCACTGCGGACTTTTCAGATTTTGGAAGCTTCGCCAGCCAGTTGATCAACTTCACCGCCGGAGGAGATGACGCCGCTACATAACCGGAAATAATAACGATCGCCATTTGCATCGTGAACGGAATCAAACTCCAGTAACCATCACCGAAAGAAGTTGCAATAGCTTTTGGCGCAATTCCTGCGATCAAAGCACCGATCGTCACAACGGCCACCGCAAGCACTGCAAATATATAAGAATCAGGGAACCAACGTTCCGCCCAGTTCGTTACCGACGAAGCCAGTTTTTCAAGGGCTCCGGTTTTTTTGGAAGATTCAACATTTGAACTCATTCTCTTCACCTCTATAAAAATTTTGATAGCTTTAGTCTATACTCGGTGTTTAGAAATCCCAGGGATTAATGCTTTACGGGCTTAAGCTTGTCACAAAGCGCTCTCCTGCACCGTCACTCTCGATCTACTTCCTAAATGTGAGACTTAAGAAGTAAAGTGTCCAGGTCGATGACGACTCACGCACTTCATAACTATGCGGCTCAGAAATTTGTTCCGCGCTCGCCACAACCCATGTGAGGTTCTGAAGTTCATTATTTACTAACGGAGTAATTTTATGAAGACCCTGCACGATTTGATAACGATAGGTTTTGAAAGTGTCCGTTCCAGCAATCACCGTTTGAGGCACCGTCCACTCTTGCAAGGTCTCTCCATCGTTTTCTAAATGAGGTGCACCAACAGCAGGTTGAAATGTGAGTGAATACCCCGCCACATTATTTAGAATTTCTTGCTTCAAATCCGCCGGGACTTGTTTTGCAGAATCAAACTTTGAACATCGATAACCTTGGGATGCCACAAATTCGCAAATAAATCCTGACTCGCGCAAAGTTTTTAATCGATCTATAGCAGAGGATCGCACCACTTCATAATGCTTCACTTTTAAAACTTCGAGATTAGAAAAAGAAAAAGTTCCCTCTAAAGAAATCGGCGACGATTGTGCCCAGGAACTGAAAGAAACAAGAAGAACCAAAACTCCAACAAAGTACTTCATTATGCCTCCAGACAAAAGCATAGACACTCTTATCTGGAGGCTCAAGTTTTTTAAGCTCCGGCGAAACTCAAAGATTTAACGAGGACATCTGGGGCGATCATGCTGTTACCCTCTTTGTTGTACTCGTTACCAAGATCTTCAATAAGACCCAAAAGATCTAAAATGTTCCCTGACATCACAAATTGATCAATCGGTCCCTTGTTGTGACCGTTTTCATACAAGAAACCTTCAGCTGGCATCGAGAAATCCCCGGTGGATTCCTTAAAGCCCGCATGCAAGCCTCCAGAAAACTCTGTCACGTAAACAACTTTGTCGTATTTAGACAAAAGTTGCTGCAAAGACTTATCTCCTTTACCCATCACCAAGTTGGTCGGACCGATATCCATTGCCGAAGCAGGGCTGCGAGCCGCATTGGCTGTGTGCGGAAGATTCATCTTCTTTGCATATTCCAAGTTCGTTAAATAGTTTTTCAAAACACCGTTTTCAAACAAAACAGTCCTTTGCGAAGGAGCCCCTTCCGAATCGAAAGGTCTGACAGCCGTTCCGCGCAGGTTTAAAGCATCGTCAACAAGTTGAAACTTATCACTTCCAATTTTTTGACCAAGTTTTCCTTTAAGCAAAGATTTATTCTCATGCACTTCTTTTGCCGAGAAATATCCGGCAAGCATCGTCAGCATCGTTGGGAATTGTTCACGGTCAATCACTACAGCATAATTGCCCGTTTTCAATTTCTGAGCACCCAATCTCGCCGTGGCTTTGCGAACGCCCAGTTCTGCCGTCTCTTGAGCCTTTATGTCTTTAAATGATCTGGCGAAGAAACCTTCACCATCCATTTTGGAAGACTCACCTTGTTGTGCCAACGGATACGCATATCCACTGTAAGAGCTTTGTTTAAACTCTTGATCCACACCCTCTGAGTTCAAGATTCGCTTAAAGCTCGTGCTTTCAACAAATCCACAATAAGGAACCGCTTGCACGCGTTGATCGGCATTCAAACAGGCTTCTTCCAAAGTTTTTGCCACTTCCATTTTCTTTTCCATGGAAATCTCTTCGGGATTGAACAAGTTCATCACGGGAGCCGCCTGCGGCTTCATCAACGGCACTTCGACAGTTTCTTCAGACTTCACAGTCTTCGCATTGTTCAAAGCATCTTTGTACGTGCGAAGCAAGGCTTCAAGGGAAAGGTTTTCTGTATAAGCGTAACCTTGAGTCGCCCCTTTGATCACACGTAAGCCCGCCATTTGGGATTGTGTGGATTCAAATTTTTCTAATTTCTTTTTTTGAAAACCGAGCTTCAAACTTTCACCACCCGTGACAAGCATTTCTACTTTCACGCCGTCACGTTGAGCTTCGCTTAAAATCTTTTGGAAATTTTCTTTAATAGTATCCATTATTTTGCCCTCCCGCCGACCATGAGGCTGGATACAAGAATTTGTGGTTGGCCCACTGCCGCTGGGATGCTGCCGCTGACAGATCCGCACATGCCCGTCGCCAATTTCAAATCGTTAGAGACTCTTGTGATCTTACCCAAAGTATCGATTCCACGACCGATCAAGCATGCGCCCTTCACAGCCTCTTCAACACGGCCGTTACGAACAATGTAACCTTCCTGCACTTGGAAGTTATAATCGCCCGTTCCAGGATTCACGGAACCGCCACCCATTTTCTTTGCATACAAACCGTAATCAACATCACGGATCATATCTTCAAAAGAATCTTTACCAGCAGCGATGAACGTATTTCTCATGCGAGATGCCGGAGCATATTTGTAAGATTGACGACGACCGCTTCCTGTTTTCTCGTAACCAGTTTGTTGCGACCCCATTTCATCGACGATGTAAGATTTCAAAACGCCGTTTTCAATCAATGTCGTACGCTTCGTTTTGTTGCCTTCGTCATCCATATTGAGAGATCCCCAACCGTTTTCCAAAGTACCATCATCAATCGCCGTAACACATTCGTTCGCGATCTTCTCGCCCAGCTTGCCACAGAAAACAGATGCGCCTTTAGCCACACTGGTGGTCTCAAGGCCGTGACCGCAAGCCTCGTGGAAGATCACTCCCCCGAAAGAATTGTCGATCACCACAGGCATCTCACCTGCTGGCGCGTAGGCTGCTTTCGTTAAAAGCATCGCGCGATCTACGTTTTCATGAGCGAATTTTTCCAAGTCCACAGTGTCGTATAGTTCTGAAGTCCCCATGTGACCCACGTTATCTGCAGAGCTTTCTTTCATGCCCATGCTTTCAACGAACGTCTCAAGACGCACGCGAGAGTAGGCGCGCTCGTCGTAAGCCATCACTCCTCGAGAGTTTGCGATTTGTACACGTTGAAACTTTTCATTGATACCCGCTTCAACTTGCGTCACCGCTGAGTTACGATCGCGGGCATGTTGATCTAAAGAGTTCAACCATCTGAATTTGCGATCACGATCCATCTCCCACGGCTTTTCGCCAAATGTATGAATGGAATCAAAGGGCACCTGCATCAGCGGCATTGATTTTTTAGCAGCGCCTTGTCCGCGACTTTGTGCCGCGTTCAAGGCCGCTTTCACCAAGCCGTGCTCTGAAAGATCGTTGGTTGTGACGTAAACAATTTCATGACCGAAGAACAAGCGAATGCCCGCGCCATAAAGTTGGCCAACGATAGCTTGATCTGGTTTTGAATTGAGGACTGTTAGATTTGAGGAATAAGTATCTTCAACAAAGATGTCTGCGAAATCGGCTCCCGTAGACAAGGCCGCATCCAGCGCCTTCGTGAGAATATGAGATTGAATAATCATGGGACCTCCATATCCAGCAAGGATAGCCTAGGGCTTTGCGCCAACCCAATCAAATTCGCCAAAGGAGCTGGAATCAGTGCCGAAGTATCATTCTATAATCCCTCTATAAAACTGGCCCCATGTACCCTGGAGTCAGAATGCTACTGCCAATTTCTGGCACGTCCTGTGCTTTATTCATATTCCGTCGGCACTTCGATCTCTGCGAAGAGCAAAGTGCCCCACCAAACCACAGGGGGATCCAAATGACTTTGAAATCTAAAATGTTTTTAGTTGTTCTTTCGGCTCTAACTTTTGCTGCAACTTCTGCAAACGCTTACATCACTCCTGGCGGAGGTCGTCCTGCTCCTTATCCTGACCCTCGCCCAGCCCCTTATCCAGGACCGGGTCCTGTGACTCCGGGATATCCACCGGCACCAGAGCCAGCTCCCTATCCAAATCAACCGCAGCCTGGTTACGGTCAATTCACAGTAGATTTGAACGTGTACACTCGCTTGTATGCGAATGATCGTTTGGATCTTACTCAATACATCGATTCTTATCGCTACAACGGCTATCGCATCGTGCGCATTGATATCAGTGCAACACCTGACTATCAAACAGCGTTCATTAACCTAATGATTAACGGTTTCGCTGTTGGCGGTAACTTACAAATCGATAGCTACAACTGTTCCGCAACAGCTTATCCAGACAACGCAGTGATTGGCCAAAGTGCCGCAAGCATCGTGCTCTACACTCAAGGCAACATGACCGTGAACTCTGTAACTTTGACTTTAGCGTACTAAATCAAACGATCATCCCAATCGTTTCATTGAAAATTTCGCCCAAAAATAGAAAACCCGATCTGCCACACTACAGATCGGGTTTTTTATTTTAATAACTTCTAAAAACAAAAAGCCCCGGAGTTTCCCGAGGCTTTTAAGCTTCATCTTCTGTAACTGTTGTCTAATCAGCTCCGCTGACTAGGTCCCAACTACTTACGGATTTTCGCTTTATACATACGCTTCTTAGTAAGAAGACGTTTTTTTCTGTGACGGATACCTTTTTTAGATTTGCCTTTTGCTGCCATGTTAATCCCCTTAAAAGTTGCTTCACCTATCGACCCGACTGGGTCGATAGCTTTGCCGGCATCCGCCGGGTTATTTTTTATTAGTAGGAACGTTCATCAAAGCCGCAAACGGATTGTTGAACGGATTTGCTGGTTTCGCTGGAGGACCACCTGCTGGTCTTTGGCCTGCACCACCACCTGGAGGCGTTCTCGGGCCACCTGGTTTGTAACCACCCTGCTGTTGACGAGGTTGATCAGCACGTTTCTCGCGAGGCGCAGAAGCCTCTGGAGCGTCGTCCATTTTCATCGTCAAAGAGATTTGGTTTTTCACAGTATCTACTTTCAAAACCTTCACAGTCACATGATCGCCCGGGTTTACAACCTTACGAGGATCATCAACGAACTTGTGGGACAATGCAGAAATATGTACAAGACCATCTTGGTGAACACCGATATCAACGAACGCACCGAAATTCGTTACGTTAGTGACGATACCTGGGCAGATCATACCTTCTTTAAGGTCTTTAACTTCCATGATGTCATCGCGGAATTGGAAAACCTTGAACGGATCACGAGGATCCCGGCCTGGCTTTTCAAGCTCTTTTACGATGTCATCGAAAGTAAACTCACCCACGATTTGCGCCCATTTCGTTCTTTGCGCGACAAGCTTCTTCGCACCTTCACCGATAACGTCCGACAAAGAAACACCAAGGTCTTTTGCCATATCAGTCACAGCTTGGTAACGCTCTGGATGGATACCCGTGGAATCCAACACTTGTTTTCCAGTTGGAATACGCAAGAAACCCGCAGCTTGCTCGAAAACTTTTGCAGAGAACTTCGGAACTTTTAAAAGCTCAGAACGATCTGTGAACAAAGATTTCTTACGAGCCTCAACGATACCCTTCGCAAGAGCTGGGCCGATGCCCGCAACATGTGATAATAACGCTGCAGAGGCTGTGTTCACGTCAACGCCTACGTTATTTACGCAAGACTCAACGACAGCTTCCAATGATTTTTTCAATTGAGATTGATTTACGTCATGTTGGTACTGACCCACACCGATAGATTTTGGATCAACCTTCACAAGCTCCGCCAAAGGATCTTGCAAACGACGTGCGATAGAGATCGCACCTTTGACTGTCACATCTAGATCTGGGAACTCTTCACGAGCCACTTCAGATGCAGAGTACACAGACGCACCAGATTCAGAGACCATCACGACAGGAATGTTCTTGCCAAGATCCTTCAAAACTTTACGTAAGAAAGATTCAGTCTCACGACCGGCAGTACCATTACCAACAGCGATGGCTTCGATTTGGATTTGTTTCAAAACGTCACCGAACAAAGCTTTTGCTTTTCTGTCAGCATCATCACCCAAAGTATAAAGAACTGTGTGAGAAATGAACGCGCCAGATTTATCGATCAACGCTACTTTACAACCCGTGCGCAAACCAGGGTCTACACCCAAAACGCATTTTGGTCCGTACGGAGAAGCCAATAAAAGTTTACGAACGTTTTCAGCAAATACCGTGATCGCATCTTGATCCGCTTTTTCCTTCAATACGCGGTGAACTTCGTTCACAACAGAAGGAAGAACGTAAACATTCAAAGCCAAACGAGCTGATTGTTTCAGATAATCGCCAATCGCGTTATCCGGAGTCGAAGTTGCGAACTTTTCGTAAGATTTCAAAATCTCTTCGTCGTCGCCCTTAACATCGATAGCAAGTTCTTCTTCCTGCCAACCACGTCTCATCGCCAAATAGCGGTGATTGTTTTTTGCGTCCAACAAGTTCTTAACTGGCTCTTCGAATTCCTTGTACATATCGTACTTAGAATTCGGTTTGAAACCTTTTGCAGCTTTCGCAACCACACGGC
>NZ_DASVLT010000063.1:0-50854 GCF_036384735.1 Bdellovibrio sp.
AGAAGAATCAAGTGATTATCACTCAGGGATCAGTGATTCAGCCATTTCAAATGGCGGTGATCAAGCAAATCGAAAACATTAGAGCCGACCGTCGTAAAGATATTATGTCTTTGTCGATGGCATTGATGTTATCAGTTGCAATCATGGTGTTCTTTTCGTACCTCAAACGGTTTACGTTGAATCGCGTGAAGGTGGATTTCAAAGATCTTTCAGTTATGATGCTGATCACATTCGGTGTGATTTTCATGACGAAGGTTTATCTTTTCATCACTGATGCGGCGTTTGTTTCGAAATTGGGGCACTTGCTGCCGTCAAGTTTCTTCCTGTATGCGGCTCCGGTGGCAGCAGCTCCGATGTTGGTAGGGTTGTTACTGACTTCGGGCGAAATTGTATGGCTTTTCACGGCGTTCATATCTGTCTGTCTCGGGATCATGGTTGACTACAATTATAGCTTTATGATCGTTACAATGGTGGGTGGTATTGCTGCCGCCCGCGGTGTCTTCAATTGTAAAACACGTAATGACATTTATTTTGCCGGTGTAAGAACGGGTGTTGTGAACGCATTAATGATCGCCTTCATTTTGACAATGACGAAGTTCGATCAAGAAGGCGGGATGAGAGAAATCATCTATGCCATCCCAGGTGGTTTCATCGGTGGTATCTTCAGTGCCTTGTTTGCAATGATGTTCATTCCGTTATTGGAATCGATCTTCAATTATACGACAGATGTTAAACTTCTGGAGCTCAGCAATTTGAATCATCCGCTCTTGAAAGAAATGATCGTCAAAGCTCCGGGAACTTATCATCACTCAATGATGGTGGGCTCGATGGTGGAAGCGGCAGCCGAAGAGATTGGTGCGAATCCACTGCTAGGTAAGGTGATGTGCTACTATCACGATATCGGTAAGATGGAGCATGCGAATTACTTCATCGAAAATCAGAAACCTGGGCACAATCCTCATGACCATATCTCTCCGTTTATGAGTAAAACCCTTTTGGTGGCTCACGTGAAAGACGGTGTCGAGATGGGGATTTCCTATAAACTAGGTAAGCCAATCATTGACGGAATTTTGCAACATCATGGAACGACTTTGATCTCTTACTTCTTTAATAAAGCGTTGGATCTTAAAAAAGAAGATGGCCCAGAAATCAGCGATCAAGATTTCCGTTATCCTGGTCCAAAACCGCAATTCCGTGAAGCAGCTTTATGTATGTTGGCGGATAGTATTGAAGCCGCAGCTCGTTCTTTGGATGAGCCAACGCCGGCACGTTTGCAGAATATTGTTCGCAACATCATTCAAAGAAAATTCTCTGACGGACAGTTGGATGAGTGTAATTTGACGTTAAAAGACATTTCAAAAGTTGAAGCGGCCTTTACGCGCATCTTGCTTGGTATTTATCACCAACGCATCGATTATCCACGGTCCGCAGGCGGTGGTTTGGGTGAGATCGCAGGACAGAGTACAGGTCAGGCTTAATCATGGATGTAGTTATTGTTAATGAATCAAAGCACGCCATTCCTCGCAAGTTTGTCGAAGAATGGATGAAGGCAATGACCGCCGAGCTTAAAAAACGAAAAGTATTGTCTGCAACGAAAGCCAAAGCTGAGTTGGCTTTGGTTTTTTTGGAAAAAAAGCCCGCACAGAAAATCAACAAAGAATTTCGCGGTAAAGACTACGCGACGGATGTTTTGAGTTTTGAATCCATGGACCCTGCATCATTGGGTGAGCTTGTGATGTGTCCTGAGGTGTTGAAACGCCAAGCAAAAGAACATGGTCTGACATTTCAAAAAGAGTTGGGCTATATGCTCCTTCATGGCGTCCTTCATTTGCTGGGCTACGACCACGAAACCAATGAAAAAGACGCGAAAGAAATGTTCGATCTTCAAGATTCTGTTTTCGATAAGTTGCTGCAGGGCATCTCTTGACAGAGGGGCTCTAAGCGGAAGACAGTGTTCCCATGTCTATCGTTACCGAAGCTTCTGAAGTAAAAAGCAAAATCTCAACTCTCGAGAGTTTCTCTAATGAGCTCCGGGGGTATCTTTGACCTAGATAAAAAGAAAAAACGTCTGGATGAGCTTGCGATCCAAGCAGAGAATCCGGCGATCTGGGAAAAACCTGCTGAAATGCAAAAACTGAACAAAGAAAAATCATTGCTTGAAAAAGCGGTGGGTGAGTTCGATGGCTTCATGGGTCGTTTGAATGATGCCAAGGTTTTGCTTGAAATGGCCGAGGAGGCTCAAGACGAAGGCAGTTTTTCAGAAGTAAAAACTGAAGTCGCCGCCCTTGAAAAATATGGCCAAGAGTTAGAGTTAAAACGAGTTCTCAACGGCGAGCTTGACGGTAATAGCACTTATTTATCTATCAACGCGGGCGCTGGCGGTACAGAGTCCTGTGATTGGGCCGAAATGCTTCTTCGCATGTACATGCGCTACGCAGATAAGCATGGCTACAAATGTCAAATGATCGATATCACCGAGGGCGAGGGGGCGGGAATTAAATCATGCACCCTTTTAATTGAGGGCCCGTATGCCTACGGATATTTGAAAGCGGAATCAGGTGTGCATCGTTTGGTGCGTATTTCTCCGTTTGATTCCAATGCTCGCAGACACACGTCGTTTTCGTCAGTTTTTGCGTGGGCGGAAGTCGATGACGATATCAATATCGAAATCAAACCTGATGAAATTCGTGTGGAGACATATCGTTCTAGCGGTGCCGGCGGTCAGCACGTCAATAAGACAGACTCTGCGGTTCGTATGTATCACATTCCGACGGGCATTGTGGTATCTTGCCAGATCGAGCGTTCACAGATTCAAAACCGTGAAAAGGCGATGAAGATGTTGAAGGCGAAACTTTACGAGCGTGAGATTGAAAAACGCAACGCTGAAAAAGACGCTATGAACTCGGTAAAAAAAGCCAACGAATGGGGATCACAAATTCGCTCGTACGTCATGCACCCGTATCAAATGGTGAAAGACCATCGCACGGATTTTGAAACAAATCAGGTGAACGACGTGATGGATGGGGATCTTGACGATTTCATCATGGCTTATCTTAAATCTCAAATCACAGCGGAGACTCCAGCACAGTGAAATCATCGTTGATGTGGATTTCCTGGCGGCTCTTGCTTTCTCGAAAAACACTCTTCGGGGGAACGGCGCCATTGGCGTTATTGGGACTTATTTTAGGAGTCGCAGCCCTGGTCGTTTCCATGGCCGTGATGAGCGGTTTTGAATCCACATTGCAGCAAGCGATGACTGATGTTTCGGGACACGTGCAAGTGGTGAAGCGTTCGCGCTTTCCCGATGATTGGCATGAGCTTGAATCCCGCATTCGAAAAGCAGAGCCAACATTGGTGGGGGCAACTCGTTTTGTCTTTATCGAAGGCATCATGGCCCACAATGGTCAAATTTCTGGCGTATTGTTAGAAGGTGTCGACACAGATCGCATTAACAGTGTTCTTCGTTTTAAAAGTCGCGTGTTAAGCGGTTCTGACGATCTGTCACAAAAATCAGATGTGCCTTTGGCATTGGTGGGAAGTGGTCTTGCTAAGAAAATGAATTTAAAGGTCGGCGATGTTTTCCGCGTTGTCGTACCTATTACCGAGTCTGTAGATCCCTCCAGTCTGCAAAGAAAAGTGGGGCAGTTCAAAGTTCAAGGGATTATGGAGCTGGGCAAGTACGAGTGGAACGAGCGATTCATTGTCACAGGTTTAACGGCGGCACAACAGGTGGCTGATATTGGTGATCGTTACAGTGGACTCCTTTTAAGATTTCCAACAGCCAGCTATGCTCGCCAAGCCGGATTTAATTTAAGTCGTCAGTTGGGAACTCCGTACTGGGTGCGTGATTGGCGTGATTCCAATGAAAATCTTTTTGATGCTGTCAGTGTTGAGCGGCCCGCAATTTTCTTTGTCGTTGCAATCATTATCTTCGTAGCGGCCTTTAACATTTCCTCCACTTTGTTTGTGAATGTCGTGCAAAGGTATAAAGATATCGCTATTCTTAAGACTGTTGGTTTTGGGCATAAAGACATCATCAAGATCTTCACCTTCCAAGGGCTTTTCATGGGGGCGTTAGGATTGGGTGGTGGATTCATTTTAGGTCTTATTTTGTGTGGACTTTTCAATTGGGCTCAGGGCAGTTTGGGTCTGATGTCAGGCATGGTTTATCGGGTTGATGGAATCACCGTCAGCATTCGACTTTCTGATACCATCGCGATTTGTTTTGCGACGATGCTGATTTGTTTTATTGCGACGCTGGCTCCGGCTCGTCGTGGTGGGAAGCTCAGCCCTATGGAAGGACTTCGTAATGAGTGATGCTTCTGCTTCAACAGCAAATGTTTTCATGAAGGCAACTGATATTCATAAGTCGTACTCTCACGCTCAGGGAGAGCTCGAGGTTCTTCGCGGTGTCAGTCTTGAAATCAAGGAAGGCGAGGCGCTGGCGATTCTTGGGTCGTCAGGGGCCGGAAAAAGCACCCTGTTGCAGATTATGGGCACCTTAGATAAGCCCACTCGCGGTGAATTAACCTGTGAAGGTCGCAATGTCCTTACTATGACTGATGAAGAGCTTTCTCAATTTCGTAATCAAGAAATGGGATTCGTTTTTCAATTCCATCATCTTTTAAGTGAATTCAATGCCGTTGAAAATGTCATGATTCCTTGTCGTATAGCAGGGGAATCTCCAAAGCTCGCGAAAGAAAAAGCGATGCACCTTTTGGAATTCATGGGACTGGCAGAACGCGCCACTCATTACCCGAACGAGCTTTCTGGTGGCGAGTTGCAGCGTGTCGCTATTGCCCGCGCCTTGGTTCGTCACCCCAAAATTTTGTTCGCCGACGAACCAACGGGAAATTTGGACTCAACAACAAGTGGAAAGATCCAAGAACTCTTTTTTCGACTGAAAGAAGAGATGAAATTGGCTCTTGTGATCGTCACCCACGATCTTACTTTCGCCACTCGCTTTCCAAAAGTTTATAGAATGAAAGACGGAATGTGGGTCTAACCCGCGCCGTTTGATCGCCCCTTTATTCAATGGCTTGGCTGTTTTGATGCGACGTGCTTTAGGCGATGCCTTTGACAGGACCTAAGTCTTAGGCTACGATTCCTCAGATAATTTGTAAGTATTGAAAACCCTTATGGTTTTTCTAAAAATCACCTCTTTGAAGAAATCGAAGGGGTCAGCAACGTTGGGGAATTAGAACTTTGTTTAAGCTTCTTTGTGTTTTGCTCATTGTCTCTTCATCTTCATCGCTGATGGCAGCGCCGAAGGCTAAGAAATCATCTCCAAAAAAGCCAGTGACTGAAGTTGCGGATACTTCCAATCTTCCTTCCGGCTTAACTGTTAAAACAATTGAAATCACAGGCAATCGCAAGATTGAAAAAGACGCTATCATCCAAAAGCTTGTGACGAAAACAGGCGACGAGTATTCCGCTCAGCACATTCGTGAAGATGTCGAGGCTCTATTCAAGATGGGGTATTTCAATGACATCGAAGTCAGTCGTAATGTGACGGGTAAAGATGTGACTTTGACTTACAAAGTTTTGGAAAAGCCATCTATTGCTGAAATTACTTACGAAGGTAACAGTGAAGTAAAATCAGAAGATATCGCTGATGCAACAGGGATTAAAGCCTACCAGCTTTTGAACATGACGAAAGTTAAAGAAGCCATCGACAAAGTTCAAAAACTTTACGAAGACAAAGGTTTCTTCCTTGCGAAAGTGGATGCCGAAGTTGAAACGGTGACGAAAGATGAAACAGTTCGTCTTATTTTCAAGATTCGCGAAAATGATAAAGTAAAAGTTAAAAAGATCACATTCCTTGGAAACAAACATCTGACGGAGCGTGAACTAAAAGGCACGATGTTGACAAAAGAAGGCGGCTTCTTTTCAGCGCTGAGCGGTTCTGGTCAATACAAGCAAGAGATGTTTGATCGTGACGTTCAGATTTTGCGTTTTGCTTATTACAACCAAGGTTACGTGCAAGCGAAGGTGGATCGTCCGCAAGTGACGGTGACTCCCGATAAGAAAAATATCTACATTACAATCCATGTGGAAGAGGGCGAGCAGTACTCTGTCGGTGATGTTGATTTTGCTGGTGATATTCTTTTCCCTAAGGAAGAGCTTTTCGAAGCGATCAAAATCGACAAGAACGGGGTCTTCGCTTATGACGTTCTTCAAAAAGACATTAGTGAGTTGACGGCGAAATATGGTGACCTTGGTTATGCCTATGCCAACGTGATTCCGCGCACGCGTTTCAACGACAAAGAACGGAAAGTAGACTTGGTATTTGAGTTCGACAAAGGCAATAAGGTTTATTTTGGTAAAATCAACGTCGTGGGCAACTCAAAAACCCGTGATAAAGTTGTTCGTCGTGAATTGCAAGTTCATGAAGGCGAGTTGTACAATGAAACTCGTCGCCGTAAATCTTTGGAAAATATCCAACGTCTTGGCTTTTTCGAAGAAGTAAACTTCAAGACATCCGTCGATCCTGAACATACAGAAGTCATGAATGTTGATATCAACGTGAAAGAACGTAATACGGGGCAAATCCAATTGGGTGCCGGTTACGGAACAGCCCAAGGTTTTACTTTGCAAGGTTCGGTAAATCAGTCGAACTTCTTGGGTAAAGGTCAAAACTTGGGTGCTTCGGTGAACCTGAGCGGCTTCGGCAGCTACTACAGTTTGTCTTTCACTGAGCCTTATGTGAACGACACTCTTTGGTCTGCGGGTGTGGACGTGTATCGCAGTTCGAATACAGCTCGTCTGGATTACGAAGAGGATCATACAGGGGCGGCCGTTCGTTTCGGTCATCCTATCGATGATAGTCAAGAAACTCGTGGTTACATCCGTTTGAAGTACGATGAGGCAAACTTGCTGAAGACGTATGATTCAAACGGTGTTTTGATCACAGACCCTGATTTGTTCCCGCTTGATACGGCGACTGGCAACACATTGTCTGTCACAGGGACTATTGAGTACGACACGCGTAACGATCGTTTCTCTCCGACAAAAGGTCAATTCGCGAGTATTTCTTATGAGTACGCAGGTATCGCCGGAACTATTAAGTACAGTCGAGTGACTGGTATTTATCGTTTCTTCAAAAATCTATTCTGGGATGTCACTTGGAGAAACTCGATGCAATACGCACAGCTCGCGAGCATCCAAGGTCAGCCGGTTCCATTCAGTGAATTGTACTTGTTAGGTGGACCTTACTCTTTGCGTGGTTATCAACCTTATCGTGTAGGTAAGATGAAGTACTCGCAGACAATTCATGGCAACTTGACGAATCCTGCAGTGACAAATCCAGTTGTGCCGGAACCATATGCGACTCAGCAGTCGTATCGTTTCTATGGCGGTACGCAAGAGGCTTTGTATCAAACAGAATTGCAATTCCCGCTGGTGAAGGAAGCACAAATTTATGGTGCGGGTTTCTTCGATATCGGCGCTGCGGATGACACTCTGACTGCGAATAATTTTTTCTCTGATGTGGGTTTGGGTATTCGTTGGTATTCTCCGATTGGTGTGTTGCGTTTCGAATGGGGCTTCCCGTTGAATCGTGATCCGGTTTACCAAGATGCGAGTGTCTTCCAGTTCTCAATCGGTCCAAGCTTCTAAAGCGGACCGTTGAAAAGGACCCGATCGACTGCGTTGTCGGGTCCGCTTTTTCGCTCCGACGTACCTTCAGTACGCCTGCGCGAAAAAGTGAACCCTCCGCCTTGCGCCCGGGCCCTTTTGAACGGTCCTTGGTTTTGGGTTGGGTAGATTTGGTTGTTTGATTTTTTGTTTTTGTCTCGGCTTTTTTGGTTCATGGGTGAGCCGCCTTTGCTGGGCTTTTGGATGTTTTTTATAAGGAGTTTTCCATGGATAAAATGATTGTTTCTTTGTGTGTTCTTCTTGCAACAGCAGTGGCTCATGCCGAAGCTAAAATTGGTTTTGTTGATGTACCAAAGGCTGTTCAGGCAACTTCAGCTGGTAAAAAGGCCAAGGCGGAACTTGAAACTCAGTTCAATAAAAGAAAAAAAGAGCTAGAGAAGAAAGAGGCTGACCTTAAGAAGATGGGCGAAGATCTTGATAAGAAAAAATCTATTATGTCTGAAGAGGCTTTAAAGGCTAAGCAGATGGAATTCCAAGGTGAAATGATGAAATTCCGTGATGAAGTTGCTAAGAGCCAGGCTGATATTCAAAAGAAGCAACAAGAGCTAACGAACCCAATTGTGGAAAAGATGCAAAAAGTAATTGCGAAGATTTCTAAGGATAAGGGCTATACTCTTGTATTGCAAAACACACAGGCTGTTCTTTTCGCAACACCTGATACAGATTTGACTGCTGATGTTGTGAAAGCTTTTGAAAAAGAGAAATAGTCTCGTAGGTTTGTAGTTCCCTTTAACTTTATAAACTGGCACAATTGCCTTGAATGTAAGTATTCGACTTTTGAAGGAGTATGAGATGAAGAAATTGGTTGTCGTGTTGGGCGCTCTATTGATGGCAGCAGCTGCACACGCTGAAACTAAAATCGGTTTCGTTGATATGCAAAAAGCTATTCAATCAACTTCTGCTGGTAAAAAAGCAAAGACTGAATTGGAAACTGAATTTAACAAAAAGAAAAAAGAATTAGAGAAAAAAGAAGCTGATTTGAAAAAGATGGGTGAAGACCTAGAAAAGAAAAAATCAGTTTTGTCTGAAGACGCTCTTGGTAAAAAACAAGCAGAGTTCCAAGAAGAGATGCTTAAGTACCGTGACGTTGTAGGTAAGAGCCAAGTTGAAATCCAAAAAAAAGAAAGAGACTTAACAGCTCCAATTCTTGAGAAAATGAAAAAGGTGATCGCAAAGATCGCTAAAGATAAAGGCTACTCACTTATCATGGAAAACAATCAAGCGGTTCTCTATGCAACGCCTGATAGTGACCTAACAGACGAAGTGATTAAGGCCTACGAAAAAGAGAAATAGTAACAAGATAAAAGGGCCTGATAGGCCCTTTTAAGTTTAGGATATCCATATGCCAAATAATATTAATCCAAATAGTAAAATTCATCCAAGCAGTGTCATCGGTCCCGATGTTGAAATTGCGGACGATGTTGAAATCGGTCCTTATTGCTTGATTCAAGGTAAAGTAAAAATCGGTAAAGGCACTTTCGTAGAAGGACATGTTACTCTAGGAAGTCGTCATGGTATTTTGGAAATCGGCGAGAACAATCACTTCTCTCCTGGCGCTGTTATCGGTGGTGCTCCTCAAGATATCTCTTATAAGGGTGAGCCAACTTCTTTGATTATCGGAAACAACAACACATTTCGTGAGTTTTCTACTGTAAACTTGGCAACTAGCAAACATGACAAGAAAACTGAAATCGGCAACAACTGCTATTTCATGTCTTACACTCACATTGGTCATGACTGTAAAATCGGTAACAATGTTATCATCGCCAATGACTCTCACTTGGGTGGCCACTGTATCATCGAGGATGGTGTGAATATCGGCGGTGTTTGTGCATTCAACCAATTCGTTCGCGTAGGCCGTGGTGCCTTCGTGGCGGGTTCTTCTGCAATCAATAAAGACATTCTTCCGTTCTCTCGCGCTCAAGGCAACTACGCGACAGTGCGTGCAACAAATAAGATTGGTCTTTCGCGCAAAGGTTACTCTCGTGAAGAGGTTGCAAATGTGCACAAGGCTATCCGTATCATGATCATGGGCTCGCACAGTGTTGAGGAAGGCATCAAGCGTATTAAAGAAGAATGTACTCCAAGTGATAACATCAATTATTTCTTGAACTTCATCACGACTTCAAAGCGTGGCCTGGCTATTGATAGAAGTCCAAAAGGTTGGCAGGACGATGAGTAAAAAACTTCGTGGCGCCGTTGTTGGCGTAGGTTACTTGGGCACATTCCATGCTCAAAAATACAAGAACAATCCTAATGTTGAGTTGGTAGGTGTTTGTGATGCCTTCCCGGCTCAGGCGGATAAAGTCGCTGCGGAATTGGGAGTAAAAAGCTTCCATCGTCCTCAAGATTTGATTGGTCAGGTTGATCTTGTGACAATCGCTGCAAGTACATTGAGTCACTTCGAAGTGGCAAAGATGTTCTTGCAAAACGGCGTGCACGTGAACGTTGAAAAACCGATTACGGCCACTGTTCCGCAAGCGGAAGAGCTTGTGGCATTGGCGGAAAAAAATAATTTGAAACTTGCAGTGGGCCATATCGAAAGATTCAACCCGTCTGTGAACGAGCTTAAAAAGCACATGAAAAATCCTAAGACGATTGAGCTTGTGCGCACGGCTCCCTATAAAACACGTGGCGCTGACGTTAGTGTTCTTCACGATTTGATGATTCATGATATGGATCTTCTTTTCTGGTTGAGCGGTAGCGAGATCGACACTGTTCAGGCTTCTGGTACAATGTTGATTTCAAAAGAAATGGACACGTGTTCAGCGTCTTTCAAAATGAAAAATGGCGTTCTTGGTATCATTACAGTTAGCCGTGTCGCGACGAATCCACAAAGATCCGTTCGTGTGGTTCAAGACGATGCAACTTTGTTTGCAAATACTGGCATCCATGAACTTGAAAAAGTTGAAAAGGGTGACGGCACTCCGGAAAATCTTGTGAAAGTCACAAAATGGACGGTAGGCAAAGAAGACGCTCTTCAAAAAGAAACGGATGCATTCATAGATGCGGTTTTGAATAACAAAGCACCGGTTGTCACCGGTGTAGATGGTTTGAAAGCTCTTCGTGCGATTGAACAAGTTGAAAAATTGATTAAGTAGAGAACAACTGAGGATTGATGGATCAAGTTTTATTTGTCGCAGCAGAAGCATCTAGTGTTACTTACGCTCAACGCATTCTTGAAACATGGAAAAAGCAGGGCCGTAAGATTCATGCATTTGGTGTGGGCAGTCAGTCTATGGAAGACTTAGGTTTTGAACGCTTAGGTAAATCCGAAGAAATGGCTGTGGTTGGCGCGGTCGAGATTATCAATCACTTCAGTCATCTTAAGGCGGTCTTTAACAGTCTTGTTGAAGAAGCTGAAAAACGTCGTCCAAAAGTGGCGATCGTGATGGATTATCCCGAGTTCAACTTGATGCTTTCTAAAAAGCTTCACGCATTGGGTATTCCTGTTGTTTATTATATTTCTCCGCACGTGTGGGCATGGCGTAAGGGCCGTGTGAAGACAATCAAGAAATATTGCAAAGAGGTTTTTGTTCTTTTTCCTTTTGAAGTTCCTTTTTATCAAGAGCACGGCGTCCCTTGTGAATTTGTAGGACATCCACTGCTTGATGAAATTGATGACCGTTTGACAGACGATAAAGAGTATTTCAAAACTCATCGCAACCAATGCGGCATTCGCGATGATGAAATTGTCTTGGGTCTTATGCCTGGCAGTCGTCACGGTGAGCTTCGCATGCATTTCCAAATTCAGTTGGATGCAGCTCGCATTTTGGCGCGCAAGTATCCAACCTTGAAAGTTTTGATTTTGACGGCTCCTACCTTCTCGAAAGAGCAAATGCAGGATTACCTGGAAGACTTCCGTTTGCCTTACATCCTCATGAAGGATGAACCATTCCGCATGATCCACTTAGTGGACATGATGCTTGTGGCATCGGGAACGGCAACGCTTCAAGTGGGTTTAATGAAAAAACCGATGGTCATCATGTATCGAATGAAGTGGCTGACGGGAATCATGGCCAAGATGCTTGTTCGTGGAACCAAATACTTCGGTCTGGTGAATTTGATTTTGGGCCGTGAAGCTGTCCCTGAAAGATTCCAATCGGAAGTGACTCCGGAAAAAATCGCAGCACTTCTTGAAAGATATATTGTTGAACCGGAATACAAAGCTTCAGTCATTAATGATTTGGCTCAGATACGCTCCTACTTGGGTGATAAAGGGGCCACTCAACGCGTGGTGAACGCATTGGATAAATACATTAAAGCATGAAGATTTATCTTCGACCTTTTTCTTTCCTCTATGAACAAGTGGTGGGCGTTAAAAATGCCCTTTACAATCGTGGTGTTTTTGAAGCGTTCAAAGCGCCTATTCCGGTTGTCAGCATTGGGAACTTGACAGTCGGTGGGACGGGAAAGACGCCTCTGACAGATTTTTGTCTGAAGCATCTTGTTCGTGACGGCAAAAATGTGGCCGTTGTCAGCCGCTCTTATCGTGCCGATGCGGAAGCTCCTTGTTGGGTGGATGTCAGTCATCCTTTTGGCGCACGTTACTACGGTGATGAACCGTTGTTACTTGCGCAAGCCAACCCCGATGTTGCGGTTTTCGTCGGTTCTACGAAATGGAGAACAGCTGAATACGCGACGTCACTTTCTCAGAAAAAATTTGATCTGCTCATTGTTGATGATGGTTTCCAGCACCGCAAACTGCATCGCGATTTGAATATCGTGATTCTTGATGCGACTGAAACCTTGGCAAATTATGAGGTTGTGCCTGAAGGACGTGCTCGTGAGTCCTGGGAGGGCTTGGGGCGCGCCGATATAATTGTTCTGACAAAATGCAACTTGGCCGATGAAGCTCAATTGAAAGCTTTGGAAGACAAACTGCCTAAGAATAAGGAAATCCTTCATTTCGCCTATGATATTCAAACTTTCTGGAATCAGAAAGAGCAACGGCGATTGAGTCGTCAAGACCTGAAAGGGAAAAAGATTTTCCTGGTATCAGCCATTGCTCGACCCGATGTTTTTGAAAAGATGATGCGTGAAATCGGTGAAGTGTCTAAAAAGAGTCTTCATTATCGCGATCATCATCAGTATACAGACAGTGATGTTCGTCACATTGTCGAAGAGTTTGAAAAATCTCAATGTGATTATCTTGTCACGACAGAAAAAGATGCCGTGAAATTGCGCCCTCTTCTGCCGTCAAATCCAGCCCTCTGGAGTGCTTCGCTCGAGGTGGTAGAGCAGGGAAAAAAAGGACGCCTTGATGAACTTATTCGTCAAACTCTTCGTTAAGATTGCAAGCTTCTTGAGTTCTCTGTTCCCTCGTCAATTTTTACGCGCGAGTGGCTCGTGGGTCGGTTTTTTGTGGTTCGATGTTTTTAAAATTCGCCGCAAGATCATTATGGATAATCTCAATATTGCATTCCCTGATATGCCTGAGGAACAAAAGATCGCCATCGGCAGAGACTCTGTTTATCTTTTGGGTCATAACTTTGGAGAGATGTTTGATATTCCCAACATGGACCAGAAGTGGCTCGATAAAAATGTTGTTTTTGATGGATGGGAGAATCTTGAAAAGGCTCGAGCGAAGGGCAAAGGCTGCTTGTTTCTCACTTTGCATTTGGGAAATGGCGATGTCAGTGCCAATGCAGTCGTGATGAACGGTCAACCATTACACATAATCACGAAGCGTTTCAAGACAAAATGGTTTGATGATTTGTGGTTTTCGGTCCGTGGAGCAAAAGGTGTTCAATACATCGATGCTCACAGTCCGAACAATGCCTTTGAAATTTTGAAGGCCCTTAAAAAGCAGGATGCCGTCGTATTTGTATTGGATCAGTACATGGGAAAACCATTCGGCATTGCCTCAACCTTTTTTGGCAAAAGAACCGGCACGGCCTATGGTCTAGCTTTGTTCGCACAAAAGACAAAGGCCCCTGTGATTCCAGTCTACGCCTATGAGGGATCTGATAAGAAACTTCACACAGTGTTTGAACCAGCAATGGACTTAGAGAGTTACGTCGTTGATGATAAAGATCAGACGACCTCAAATTTGACTCAAGCCTTTAACGATAAGCTTGAATCGATTGTTCGCAAACATCCTGAACAGTGGATGTGGGTTCATAGGCGTTGGAAGGACTTTAAGTGAAGTATAGTGCGTTTTTCATCATCTTTGCGTTTCTAATGACGTCATGTTCGACGTCTTTTCTGAAATACGATAAGGAAGACCAACTCAAAAAAAATGACGAGTTTGATGAAAAAGTAAAAATCGTAGATCCTTCTGCGACTCCAGCTCCAGGTGCTGCGGTAACAGCTCAACCGGCGCCAACACCTTCACCTTCACCTTCACCTTCACCTTCTCCAACTCCAGCCGCAGGAAAGACTTCCAGAAAAAAAAGTTCTAAAAAATCAAAGTCGGCAAAGAAATCTAGGGGTAAGCGGCCATCCCCGGAGGTGACTCCAGCTTCCGAATCGGGCGCAACAGCGGTTGCTACGACTGAAGCTGCAATCACCCGTCGTCAACCAGATTTAGAAGATGATGAGGGCTTTAAAGGCCGCCGTCCTGTCGTTGATCCATTTCATGTGGGGGAAGAGGTAGTTCATGATGTGAGCTACTTTAAGGTTTCTGCCGGAGAGCTTCGTATGAAGGTTGCTCCTTATGCCACTGTCGATGGAAAGAAGTCTTACAACTTCAAGATGGCGATCTCGACAAGTCCGTTGTTTTCTTCATTTTACAGTGTTGAAGACAGTGTAGATATTTTCATGGATTACGATTCCTTAGTGCCAAGTGTTTTCCAACTGCATGTCAAAGAGTCTGGCCAGCTTCGTGAATCAAAAATGCTTTTCAAGGACAACGCCGCAAACTTCTGGGAAAAGAAAGTGACAAAAAAAGACGGTGTGGAGGAAAAGAAAGACACATGGGATATCCTTCCGTTTACACAAAGTGTATATAGCGCCGTTTTCTATATGCGCTTCTTTAAGTGGGAAGTAGGTAAGGAGTATTCGTTCCGCGTGGCCAACGAGAAGGAAAATCTGGTGTTTTCTGGAAAAGCTCTGCGCAAGGAAGTTCTTGATACGAAGTTGGGGCCAATGAATGCCATTGTCATTCAGCCAAATATTACTTTGAAGGGAAAGTTTAAACCCATTGGTGAAAACTTAATCTGGCTTTCCGATGATGACCGTCACTACATACTTCGAATTGAAGCTAAAATTAAAATTGGCACGCTTGTTTCACAGGTCGTAGAAATCAAGCCGGGAAAGTAAAAGTTTTAAAAGAAAAAATCCCTGTCGATAAGATGGGGATTTTTATTTGCGGGTGGCGTCTTTTTGCAAACGGGAAGCTGCCAATGTTTCGATCTCTTTTGCAAGAATCAAATTCTGCGAAAGAATTTTATAGAAATCATTTTGTTGAATTTCTAATAGGACGGAATCTCTTTGTGTCGATACAGAGGCCGTGCGAACGCCTCCACTGACTAGCAGTGAGATCTCTCCAAAGCAGGATCCCTGATCTAAGACATTAATCGCTTGCCCTTGTTTTGAAATGACAACAGAGCCTTGAACTAGAATGTAGCAGGTATTTCCACGCTGACCCTCTTGGAAAAGCAATTGATTTGCCGGAGCTTGAACCAGGCGTCCTGCAAAGATCAAAGAATCCAAGGTATCGGTCGGAAGTTCTTTAAAAATTGCTGAAGACAGCAAGGCATGCATCACCCAAAAGCGATGTTGCAAGCTTTGCGCGCGATCGGTTTTAATCAGCTGATCAAATTCCGACAGATGAGGAACACGCAAAACTTCGGAAGGCATTGTCGTAATAATATCAGCGTTGCGTGGTTGATTTAATAAAAAGCCACGCTCGCCAAATAGAGAACCTGCTCCTAAAGTAGCGACTAGTTGTCTACGGTTTGCATCGATCACTTTGTAAACAGAAGCTTGACCTTTTGTGATAATGAATAGATCGCGATCGGTCTGTCCTGCGTGGGTTAAACGAATCTGTGCAGGGACTTGATAGTGAATGGCTCCTTTTAAAAGGTATTTTGCAAGAGCAGGATCTAGCGAACGAAAGAAGGGAAGATCTGCGGGATTTGCCTGTGTGGAGGCTCCCGTCATTTGCGTGATGGATGAAAACACCATTGGCACATCATCTTTTAAAGCGCGTCTGAAATAGTCGAGCACGGTTTGATTGACGATAACTCTCTCGGTGACAAGAAATTGAATAAGCGCATAAAGCTCTCGGAAATTGACGAGCCAACCTTGCCCTAAAAAGAACTGTACAAGTCCTTCGATAGAAAGACCGTTTTTCAAAACGTCCAAATAAGAATATTGAAGTTGGGACAATTGAAAGCTTTGATCGCGACCATTTAGCGTGACAATTCCACCGGAACCCTGTGGGGTCAGTGTAAAAGGCTTGAGCTGTAGTTTCTCTTTTTCAACTTTCATGAGTCCTACCTTATCGGAAGAAAGAGGGAAAATTTGACCCTCATCAAAGGTCTGGAATGTCTCAAGATAGGGTCCTGAATGAAGTTTCGGTCTCAGAAAAATTCATAATTTCCTCTAAAATAAAGGGATATGGCAATTAGCAGCTGTCGCTCTTTTTCAGGCTACAAACCTTGCAAAAAATTTGAGATTTGCGATTCTTCGTGTCCGCACAAAGACATTCCGCAAAGTTCACTGCTGGTCGTTCATTTAGGGGCCTTGGGGGCTGTCGTTCGCAGCACCAGCCTTTTAAAAAGTATCAAAAGAAAATATCCATCAAGCATGATCACCTGGGTGACAGATGCCCCAGCTCATCATCTTTTGAAAGATCATCCAGGAATTGATCGTGTTTTGACCACAAGTGAAGCGGATCTTTTACAGTTGTCCGCTTTAGAGTTTGAAGTGGCTTTTGTGATTGATAAGTCTTTAAAAGCAGTTGGTGTTGTGAAGCGCACTACAGTGGATCAAGTCTTCGGTTTTAAGGTGAATACTCTGAATGGTGCCATTGTTCCTGCAACAGAAGCTGCGAATGAATTGTGGAATCTTGGCTTAGATAATCGTAAAAAATTTTTCGTAAATCAGAAGCCTGAAACACGGTTGATTGCAGAAGCTCTAGAGCTTCCATATCAGCGCGATGAGTACTGGTTGCCGTTGTCTTCAATAGAGACCCAACAGCGCGAACATCGCCGATCACAGTGGCTTAAAGACAAAAAATATATCATTGGTTTGAATACCGGTTGCGCCACAGTGATTCCTTATAAAAAGCTGACGGTCGAATATCATCGAAAAATGATTCAAGCTCTTCAGGCAAAGTTTGAAGATGCACAGATTGTGCTGCTGGGCGGTCCGGAAGATACCGAGCGTAATCAACAAATTGCGGAAGGCTTATCTGTGATTTCCTCGCAAACAACCTCGGGTCTTCGTGATGGTTTGGTGAGTGTTGCTGCGTGCGATATCGTCATAACCGGGGATAGCCTTGGTATGCACATGGCCATTTCGCAAAGGAAAGAAGTCATTGCGTGGTTTGGTCCCACATGTGCCCATGAAATAGATATTTACGACAGGGGAGCTAAGATTCTTACTCAAAGCCCTTGTGCACCTTGCTGGAAGAGAGCTTGTGAAAAGGACATAATGTGCTACGATCAGGTCTCTCTAGCGGAGATATTGAATGCCGTTGAATCTAGTCGTACAAACTGCCTTTTTGGGGGATCTGCTTCTGTCGATTCCCTTGCTGAAGCGCTGTAAAGAGCTTTGGCCTAATCACAAGCTGGCTCTTGTGTGTCGCAAAGGCATGGGTGATTTCTTCGTAAAAACGCAACTTGTTGATCAAGTTTTTGAAATCAAAAAAGGCGACAAAGAATCTTATAGAAAAATTGTTGAAGCAATAAAGAGCCAAGAGGTGGATTATCTAATTTCTCCGCATCAGTCTTTACGTACTGCTTTTTTTGTTCGTCAAATTAAGGCGAATCATAAAATTGGTTTTAAAAATCTTCCGACATTCTTTGCCTACGATACACAAATTCAACGTGATGTTCGCTTTCCTGATGCCCTAAGACAGATGACGTTGTTGACAGAAAAAGATGCTGAATTAAAAGGCCTTTTAAAAGATTATCTGAATCAAGAGTCACCCTATGTTCCGAAAGAGTTCGGAAGGTTATCAGCTCCACCTTCCTGGGCTTCCATGAACCTAAGAAGGGCTGTGATGTCTCGACCGGAATTGTTTCTCACACTAAAGGAAAAATTCAATCTGACGGGATTTGAAGATGGCAAAGCCATTCTTATTTTTCCAGGCAGTGTGTGGGCCACGAAACGGTGGACAGAAGACGGTTTTATCAAGGCTGGACAAGCGTTGAAAGCTCAAGGTTATCATGTCTATATCATGGGAGGGCCTGGCGAAGAGGAGTTGGCTGAGCGAGTGGCCACACAAGTGGGGGTTCTGTCGCTTGCAGGAAGGACAGCGATTTTTGAATCAGCGCAATTGATAGCACGTGCTGCTCTGTTGATTGGAAATGATAGTGCCTCTACTCATTTGGCAGCGGTTTGTGAAGTGCCTTTGATCGCCGTATTTGGTCCAACAATTTTAGAATTTGGTTATCGTCCATGGTCTGCACAAAGCTATGTCGTGCAGATGTCTCAGCTACCATGTCGCCCCTGTGGGAAACATGGCCACAAGGTGTGTCCAATTAAAACCCACGTCTGCATGAAAGCGATTTCCGCAGACGAGGTTTTAAAATCAGCAGGCTTTATTCTTCGCCAGAATAGTCTTTAACATTGATGCCGTATTTGCGAATTTTACGAAGCAGGGTGTTCTTCGGAATATTCGCTTGCGCGACAGTTTGATTGATGCGGCCATGGTTTGCTTTCAAGGCACTCACGATAAATTCTTTTTCCATTTCTTCTTTGAAGGCGTCGAAGTCTAATGGACCTGAGTAACCAACACTTGCTGTTTTCTCTGCGGTTTCTTTCGGAGCCAAGCGAATGGATTCAGGCAATGAATCTACCGAAATAGAATTTCCATTTTCGACAATGAATGCGCGTTCAATCACGTTTTCAAGTTCACGGATGTTTCCAGGCCAACGATAAGATTTCAACATGTCCAAAGCATCGGCAGAAATACCTGTGATATTACGTGCATGTTGGCGAGAGAATTTCTTAATAAAGTGCTGAGCCAATGCCTCGATATCGTCAATGCGTTCTCGCAAAGGTGGCAAGAAGATCGGCATCACATTGAGGCGATAGAACAAGTCTTCGCGGAATGTGCCATCAGCCATCATTTTTTCCAGGTTGCGATTTGTAGCTGCGATAATACGTGTTGTTGTTTTCACTTCACGATTGCCACCAACTGGAGTGAATTTCTTTTCTTGAAGAACACGCAACAACTTCACTTGCATGTCAGGCTTTAATTCCCCGATTTCATCCAAGAATAAAGTTCCGTTGTTGGCCATTTGAAATTTTCCGATTTTTCTTTCCACCGCGCCTGTGAAAGCGCCTTTTTCATGACCGAAAAGTTCGCTTTCCATCAAAGCTTCAGGAATGGCGCCGCAGTTTATCGCGACGAACGCCCCGGATTTACGAGGGGAGTTGAAATGAATCGCGCGGGCCACAAGTTCTTTTCCAGTCCCGTTCTCGCCTCGAATCAATACTGTCGTATCAACTTTGCAAAGGCGATAGATCAAATTGAAGACCTCTTTCATCTTCGAATTGCCACCAACAAATTCGCTCTCGATGTCGTCATCGAAAACAGGATTTGATAGAGCAAGGCTTGATACCAAGTCGCGGGCTTCCAGACTTTTGCGAACGATATCTGCCAAAAGCTCTGGCTTTACTGGCTTTTCAACATAGTCATAGGCACCATCTTTAATCGCTTGAACGGCATCGTGCAAATTTGAATGGGCCGTCATAAGAACTACGAACGTGCGGGGATCATGTTCTTTGATCGCAGCTAAAGCTTCAAGGCCATTCATCTCTGGCATTTTGACGTCCATCAAAACCAGATCCCAGGATTGGTTCTTTACTTTGTCTAGGGCTTCTTTACCTGTTGATGCTTCCTCGATGGAAAATTCAATTTCAGGCATTGTGGATTGAAGAATTGAAATCACCGAGCGGCGCAATTCTGCTTCGTCATCAACAATCAATGTGTGGAGTCTGTTCATACAATCACCTCAGATTCGGTTGCAGATTCCAGGGGCAAAGTGAAAGTCACAGTCGTGCCTTGTCCCACTTTGCTTTCCATAGTGATCTTTCCACCGTGGAGTTCAATAAAATATTTAACTAAATAAAGTCCCAAGCCCGTACCCTTCGTACGCAGGTCCTGATCGCTTCCGCGAGTGAACTTGCCCCAAACTCTATCCATATCCTCGGGCTTAATGCCTTCGCCAGTATCTTTAACTAAAACGTGAACACTGTCTTCGAGTTCATGAGAAACAACTTCTATATTGCCACCGGCAGGAGTGTACTTGATCGCGTTTTCGACAAGGTTGATCACAACCTCTTTGATCAAAGTGCTGTCGAATTCTAAAGAAAACATCGGTTCAAGCGAGGTGTGAATCTGGATGCTTTTCTCCCGAGCGAGTGGACGCAGCTGTTGGAGTGCTTCTTCAATCACTTCATTGATGTCGGCAACATCCATGTTTACTTTGAAGTCCCGGGACTCGACACGCAAGACCTTCAAGATACTTTGAATATAGCGATTCAACTCGTCGCTAAACGCCCGCAAAGATCGCAAATCCTGTCCAAGCTCAGCTTCTTGATGGTGCACCATCAAACGGTCCACAATAGCCTGAATTTTCGCAATGGGAGTTTTCAAGTCATGGGAAATCAGACTGACGAAGTTATTCTTAAGTTGTTCAAGTTCTGCCAAATACTGCTGCTCTTGTTGAAGAGCGAAGTTTTGTTTTTCAATTTTCGTGGCTTGATAACCGATAAAGATGGTCCAGGTTGCTGCAAGCAGAACTGCCGGTGAAAATGCCGGTGACCAGAAGTAAAAGCTATCAAAAACCCAAGCAGACAGGGCCGCAAGCAAAGTGGCGATCCATACTAAGAAGAACAAGGCCACTGACTGAGGATATGTGGTGATAATAAACACTGCCACCCACATAAGAACAGCAAAGCCGATGGCGTAATACCAAAACGGCAAGCGCTTGATCCATTTATTACCTAGAACTGTATCTGTCGCGTGGGCCAGAATTTCCGTGCGAGACAAAGTTCCCATTGGTGTTGAATAAACTGGTGCCGAGGAAGTCTCTGCCCCAATCAAGATGATTTTGTTCGTGAATGTATTTGCCGGCAATTCATCGTAAAGAATTTCGCTCAAAGAATATTGCGCGAAAACTTTGCTGGAACCACGGTAGTTGATCGGAAGACCGGCCAAAGTTGTCGGGAATGTTTTTCCTGTGATCTTTTCAATCAAGTGAGGCATGTCGGCGCGAGACGGGAAGACACGACGAACGATACCATCCTCATCGCGACGAAGTTCGTTATTTCCTAAATTTGTTTTATCACGATTGGCAAAAACCGGAGTCAAGACGCGCTCTAAGCTGTTCGTTGTGGATGCCCAGACGATGCGAGGATCATCAAATAAGGCCTGCTCTGTTGGATTCAAACGAACGGTGCCGATATTATCGCCAAAATACAAAACCACACCGATGGATTTTGGGTTTTGTTTTAACAAACGACTTAACAACTCGGTCCAGATCTTTTGGTTCCAAAAGAAACTGTCTGTGATGTCAGTCGCTTCATCGATATTGCCCAAGGAGTTCGTGCGGGTGTTATAAATGTTAGAGATGTCGGATTGTTTGATTGTGATCATCACAACTTGTGAGCTGACTTTTTGATCTCCGCGCAATTGAAAGCGCTGGTCATAGGAATTGATCTCGTCCGACGCTAAAGTCACGCAACCAATCACCCAGCATAAAAGATAGCGGAGCAAAAATCCCCGGCGACGGGAGAAAAAACGAAGCAGGACTTCGCCGCGATAAATGAGCTCTTGAAAACGTTGATTTAGCACGCGTTGCAACATAGCAAAATTATTAGAAATATCAACAATTAAAAGTACTTACCCAAGGGCTTCGCAACGAGGTATATTGAAAAATATGCAGATCTATCAAGGTGTCAGACAGTTGAATCCCGTGCTTGAATCCTCCGTTGTCACTATAGGCAATTTTGACGGTGTTCATTTGGGCCATCAGCAGCTTATTCAGAATGTGACTCGTGAGGCGCAATATTTTGGCGTCCCCTCTATTGTGTATACGTTCCATCCACACCCCATGAAGGTTTTGCACCCTGAAAGAGCCACCGAGCGACTTTTCGACCTTCGTGACCAGCAGGAACAGTTCGAAACCATGGGGATCGATGTCGTTATTATCGAAGAGTTCACAAAGGATTTTGCCAAGGTCACGCCTCAGGACTTTCTCGAAAACTATATCGTTAAAAACCTTCATCCAAAGACATTGGTCGTCGGTCACGATTTTACTTTCGGGGCTGATCGCGCGGGAAACATTCCGTTTCTAGAAAAGTTCTGTGCGGAAAAAGGCATTCGCTTAATCATCATTCCACCGTTTCAGCAAAATAGCTTGGTCGTGTCTTCTACGAAAATTCGTGAGGCTCTAAAAGAAGGACAGGTTGAAAAAGCCAACGAGCTTTTAGGTCGTACTTATTATCTTCGTGGTCATGTAGAAAAGGGCTTCCAAAGAGGTCGCACTATCGGTGTGCCCACGGCAAACATTCATCCTGATATTGAGTTTGTTCCACGAAAAGGTGTGTACTTCACACAAACCAAAATCGGTGGACACTATCACACTTCAATCACGAATATTGGTATTAATCCGACATTCCATGAGGATAAAAAAAGCCCCATTAAAATCGAAAGTCACATCTTCGATTTCGATGCGCAACTTTACGGAGTTGAGGTGGAAGTCTTTCTTTGCCATTTCCATCGTGATGAAAAGAAATTCAATGGCATTGAAGAGTTGAAAGCACAGATTCAGGACGATATGACTCAAGCCCGTAGGTATTTCGATGAGCACAAAAAAGATTCTTGAATTTAGTTCTTCAGGTCCAAGCATCTTCTGTCAGTTTTTGCAGCACTTGGCAAAGCAGCATGGCTGGGATTTGCAGTATGAATGTCATTCTGATTTTTCTTTAGAACTTCTGCAAAACTTTGACATTGCAAAAGTCGATATGTCTTTTTCGGAAGAGATCTTAACACTAATGCACGTGCAGCCGACATTGGTGCGCACAGTTCGTTGTTTGGATTCGTTGATATTTGAAGATGGCAAATGGTATCCGCGCTTATTGCTTCACGAGGCTCTTCGCAGAGTTTTAGTGGATAACGCTCGTGATCTTGATATTCGTGTTCCTGCGTTCGTGATTGGTGAAAGTGAAGTTGCTCGCACCGTGGCCTCTGTTTTTGCTGAAGTGGGATTTGGTGAAATCTATGTTGTAGGGCAGTCAGCGGAAAAGCTTTCAGCACAAATGGAGATCTTGAAACGCGGGCATTTCGGTATTCAGTTTCATCAGTTGCTTGAAGATGAATTGACGATTCAATCCTTAAGTTCGTCAATCATCGTCAACACGGTTGACCTTACGAATGATAAAACTTTGTTGAATGACCTTTCATATTTCAACTTTATGAAACGAGATGGGTATGCGTTGGACCTCAATCTTTTGCCATTTCAAAATCCATTGCTTGAAGAAGCCGAGCGAGCCGATTTGAGAGTTCTTCATCCTTATATAGTGTCTGCATTCCTCACAGAGTTATGGTTAGAGAAGCTTCAGATGGGGACCTCTCTGAAGGTCGAGGAACTTCGTGAAAGCTGGAAATCCTTTTTGAAAGAAATCTCACCCTCGGTCTAGTTACAAAAAATGGCACCCTGTATTAAGGTTATAGCTGGGGAGCCACAATGTCTTCACTCAAAATTGGGGAAATCTTAGTTAAACAGGGTTTGTTGAAACCCGATCAATTTGCTGCGGCTGTTGAGGAGCAAAAAAAGTCAGGGCAGAAGCTTACGACATCTATTGTTCAACTCGGATTTCTTAAAGAAAATCAAATTCTTCGTGCGTTGGAAAAACATTACGCCGTTCCTGGTGTGGAAGTGAACACCTTTGAGATTGATCAAGGTGTTCTTTCTCTTGTGCCCCGTGATCTTTGTGAAAAGCATACCCTGATTCCACTGCAACGTGCGGGAAGTACGTTGGTTGTCGCGTTTGCTGATCCTAGTAATATTATGGTGAAGGAAGATTTGCGCTTCATCGCTCGCTGCCGCATTCAGGCAGTTGTAGGAACTGAAAGTGCAATCACTGCCGCGATTGAAAAATACTATGGCGGTAGTATTAATATGAAGTCTTTGAATTCCATTCCGGGCGGTGATGGTCTTGATGAGGAGTTCAGCTTCACGGGGGCTCCCACAGCAGAGATCATCGATAACGATGGCGGTGGAGATGATGCTCCGATCGTAAAATTCGTAAACTCGATTCTAGCTGATGCTATTCGTAAGAGAGTTTCAGATATTCACTTTGAACCTTACGAGAAAAAATATCGTGTGCGTTTCCGCATCGACGGTAACTTGGTTGAAGCCACAGCTCCTCCGGCGGGGACGGCAGCAGCCATTGCTTCCCGTATTAAAATTATGTCGAAACTAGATATCGCAGAAAAACGTCGTCCCCAGGATGGTCGTCTAAAAGTACGTACCACAAAAGGGAAAGAGATGGACTTCCGGGTCAGCGTTCTGCCGACCATGTGGGGTGAAAAAGTCGTTCTGCGTTTGCTGGATAAATCCAATTTGCAGTTAGACATGACAAAGCTCGGCTTCGAAGAAGACGATTTGAAGATCTTTAAAGCGAATATTCATCTTCCTCAAGGAATGGTATTGATCACGGGACCAACAGGTTCTGGTAAGACAACAACTATTTATTCCGCTCTGGCAGAGCTCAACCAAATCGACGTGAACATTTCCACAGCGGAAGATCCAGTGGAATTTAACTTAGAAGGTATCAATCAGGTTCAAATGAATCCTGATATTGATCTGAACTTTTCGAATGCCTTGAAGTCCTTTCTTCGTCAAGACCCTGATGTCGTCATGGTGGGGGAGATTCGTGACCTTGAAACTGCCGAGATCGCATTTAAAGCGGCTTCTACAGGGCACTTGGTTGTGAGTACATTGCATACCAACGATGCTCCGTCGACGGTGATTCGTCTGACCGAAATGGGTGTGGCTCCTTATATCATCACATCAACAGTGAATTTGATCGTGGCACAACGTCTTGTCGGACGGGTGTGTGAATCTTGTAAAGCTCCGGTGGAAGTTCCCGCGCAAACTTTGATCAATCTTGGTGTCCCAGCGAATGAAGTGGGTGACTATAAATTGTTCCGCGGCAAAGGTTGCGCGAACTGTAACGGGACAGGCATCAAAGGTCGTGCTGCGATTTATGAGTTGATGAGCATGACCGAGAAAATGAAAGAGGCGATCTTAAAAGGAGCCTCTACAGGACAGCTTCGCTATCTCTGCCGTGAACAAGGCATGAGAACTCTTCGTCGAAGTGCTCTTTTGAAATTAAAACGTGGTGTGACAACAATTGAAGAAGTCTTAAATGCATCAGTGAAGGACATCTAATGAGTTTGACAGAACTTCTCATGCAAGCAAAAGCCAAGAAGGCACAAGAGTTTCTATTTATTGTCGGCAGTGAGCCTCGTGCACGCGCAGCCACAGGTTGGGAGAGTCTTAGAACATCCCCAGGCTTGATGACAGAGTGGAATCTTCTTCAACAAAGTTTTTTGGATAACACGCAAAAAGCGGTCCTTGAAACGACAGGTGTTGTTCAAGGTGAAACGTCTTTTGAAAACCTGCGCATTGGATTTTCGTTCTTTCAGCAAGATACGACGATGAAAGCTGTTTTAGATTTGGATATCGATGGCTCTCGCCAAGATATTCAAGTTCCAGCAAGTGTGATGGAGTCCTGCCTTCGCATGAAAGGTCTTTGTATCTTTTCAGGCCCTGGCGAGTCCGGTCAGGTGACTTCTTTGCATAAGATTTTACAAAAAATGGGCGAAGAAAAATCTTTCCTGGGCGTGGTGTTTTCTCCAAAAGCCTTTCCGCAGGTTCGCGAGGTAAAAGCAAGTTTTCTTTATCACAACGGCATTTTTGCCCGTCGTGAAGAGCGTGAAAGTTTGCTTGCCGGTGTGGATATGGTTGTCTTCGATGGTTATTCCGATGAAGACAGTTTCTTAGATGCGTTGGCTCTAGCTGAACGCGGCGTTTTCGTGATTTATTCGATGAAAGCGCCTTCATTGCCGAATGCACTTCGTCGTTGCTTGGCTGTTTTGTCAGAAAAATTTGACGAACACGGTGCACCTCGCTTCGCGGAAGTATTGAGTATGGCATTCGGTCAATATTCAATGCCAGGTCTTGGTGGCGAGCGTGTTTACGCTCATGAAGTGCTTTTGGTAAAGCCACAGATTCGTGATTTCGTAGAGTCAGAAAATATGAAGGGAATTGAATCCCTTCTGCAAACGGCTCCTGAAAACTCGGGTCTTTTGACGTTGAATCAGTCATTGCTTCAACATTTGATCCGTCGTCGTGTGGATCTAAAAACAGCATTTGAGACTTCCCGTGATCCAGATGGTTTGGATTCCCTTTTGAAAAAGGTGGGAATCTAGATGGCGAAGTTTAGTTACCAGGCAAAAAACTCTGCGGGCCAGATGGTCCAGGGTGAAATCGAAGCGGGCAATCAACAAGAGGCCATCATTCGTCTTCGTGCTCAACAACTGTTGCCAGTTCGTCTTTCTGCAGGAGGACGTTCTTCCTCTGCAGGTAAGGGTGGAAATATTTCTTTTTTTTCACCTCGAGTGAAGGGACGTGATTTACAAATTTTTACGCGTCAGTTTGCAACGCTGATCAATGCTGGTATTCCTGTTGTGGATTCACTTAAGATTTTATCTGAGGGACTTCGTCCTGGCCTTCTCAAAGAGGCTTCGGCGCAAGTAAAGACATCCATTGAAGGCGGCCGTCGTCTTGCAGACTCCATGGCTCAGGTGCCAAATGTATTCGATAAGCTTTATTGCAATATGATTCAGGCAGGTGAGGAAGCCGGTATCTTGGATGGTATCCTTCAACGTCTTGCGAGTTATATGGAAAAATCTGAAAAACTTAAAGGCCAAGTCAAAGGTGCTTTGGTTTATCCGATTGTTATCATCATCGTAGCTATTATCGTTATTGCCGGTATTCTTGTTTTTATCATCCCTAAATTTATGGAATTCTTTGCATCGTCGGGGCAAAAGCCGCCGATGCTTACTCAAATGGTGGTGAACCTCAGTCACTCGCTGACGAATCACTGGTATTTATATCTTGGTATTGCAGTTGGTGGTCCCATCGCACTGTCTCAATATATTAAAACTCCAGAAGGCAGAGATACTTTTGACCGTGTGATTTTCAAAGCCCCTGTTTTTGGTGAGGTTGTGCAGAAATCTGCCATCGCCCGTTTGACAAGAACTTTGGGAACTTTGCTTTCATCAGGTGTGGGTTTGATTGAAGCCATCGATATTTCGGCTAAAACATCTGGTAACGTCGTTGTTGAGCAAGCCCTGCTTCGTTGTAAAGAGTCAGTGACAGCGGGGCGTACTTTCGCGGCCCCCTTAGCAAAAGAAAAAGCATTTCCTGAGATGGTTGTACAAATGATTTCGATCGGTGAGCAGTCGGGTACCTTGGACGTAATGTTAGGTAAGATTGCTGATTTCTATGAAGATGAAGTCGAAACAGCCGTAAAAGCCATGACGTCACTTCTTGAACCACTTTTGATGGTGGTCTTAGGTGGTATCATCGCGATTCTTGTTATCGCAATGTATCTTCCAATTTTCAATATGGCCGGAGCGATCCAGTAGATGCGTCTTAGCTATGCGCTTCAGAACAGTAAAAATCAGGGGCTGACAGTTGAATTTGTCAGAGTCAGCCTTTTTATTCTGATTCTGGCGGTCAGCGTTGTTTCCACTGTGGCACAAGGCAGTTTCATTAACTGGGCTGTGCTGGCCCCTTTTTATGGGATTCTGACCTTAGCACTAGGGCTCCACATTGTTTGGATTGCCAATTGGAATCGGCTAATTAAAAAGCCTTTGTGGTTGTTCATTGGATTTGTTCTTGATTCACTTTTCATCTCGCTATTGATTTACTACTTCGGGTTGAATCAATCTCTATTCATGTTCTTGCACTTGGTAAACATCCTTCTTGCTGGGATCGCGTGCCGTGGTGTCGGAGCCATGACACTGGCTTTGTTTTCAAGCATTTTCTTTACGGCGGCGGCGGTGTTCTCGCCGGAAATGAAGGCGCTTAATTTCTTTTTCTTGCTGGCTTTAAATAATATCGCTTTCTTTTCGGTGGCAGGTCTTGCCGGTTATCTCAGTGAACAGCTTCAAACAGTTGGCAAGGAACTTAAGAAAACAGGCTTGAGTCTTCGTTCCGCCCAAGAGCTAAATCAAGTTTTGATCGACAATATTCCATCGGGAATGTTGTCATTCACCGATAATGGTGAAGTGGTGCAGGCCAACTCTTCAGCCTTAGCGATTCTAGAGAAAAATGCTCTGGCAACAAATTGGTTCGAACTTTTTCCAGAAGTAAAAACCAACGGGCAAAATCTTTTTAAAGGTGATGTTCGCTATTCGGTGGCTGCAGATCAGGATCCAAAAATTTTGGGCATGACGATTTCAAAGATTTATAGCCCTGAACTTCAATCGAATCTGTCTATCGCTCTTTTCGATGACCTAACTAAAGTTCGCCAATTAGAATATTCAGCACGACAGAATGAAAAATTGGCAGCGGTAGGTGGATTGGCAGCAGGTATCGCCCATGAGATTCGCAATCCTTTGGCGGGTATCAGCGGAAGTATCGAAATGCTGACACAAACAGTAAGTAGCGAAGATGACCGCAAATTGATGAAGATCGTTCTGCGAGAAATTGATCGCTTGAACAACTTAATTACAGAGTTCTTGGATTACGCACGTCCCGAGACTCCACCGACGGATCCTGTGGATTTAGGCCCGTTGTTGGGTGAGGTTCTTGATGCGATCAAAGCTGACACAAAAGTCAGAGCTGACGTTCAACAGATCCGGGAGTTTGGTTCGGATTTGAAAATTTTAGGTCGCAGGGATAAATTAAAACAAGTCTTCTTGAATATTGTTTTGAATTCTTATCAAGCAATGAATGAAGCACAAAGTCCAAAGCTCATCGTGAAGGCTCAAGATGAGAATGGAAAATTGCAAATCCGCATTCGTGATACCGGATGTGGTATGAGTGAAACAACGAAAAAGAAAATGTTCGAACCTTTTCATACGACGAAACCTAAAGGCACAGGCCTTGGTCTAGCTGTGACTCATAAGATTTTAGAGGGTCATGGTGCACAGGTCTTCGTAGAAAGTGAACAAGGTGTAGGCACTGAGTTTATTTTGACATTCCCTAAGGCTAACTGAGAGAATAACGTCTATACACAGGACGTGGGAGCGCACACATGAAGTCGAGAATTCTAGTCGTCGATGACGAAGAATCAATACGCGAGTTTTTAGAGATCATGCTTAAAAAAGAAGGCTATGAAGTGACTTTGGCTGAAGACGGCCAAAAAGCGAAAGACCTTCTTACGAAAAAAACTTTCGACATGATCATTTCAGATCTTCAGATGCCGCACGTTACTGGTATCGAACTTTTGAAACACGTAAAGGAAACTTATCCTGATACAGTGTTTATGTTGATCACAGCATTCGGTACAACTGAAACAGCTGTTGAAGCGATGAAGATGGGCGCGTATGACTATTTGACGAAGCCTTTCAAAATCGACGAAGTTCGCATGAACATCCAAAATGCTCTTCGTTCTAGAAACCTTGAAGTAGAAAATAGAACTCTTAAAAAAGAGTTGGTGAAAGAATACTCTTTTCAAAACATGGTTGGTAACTCGCCAGCGATGCATGCGATCTACGATATGGTTAAGCGTGTATCTCAAACGCCAACTAACGTTTTGATCACAGGGGAATCTGGTACCGGTAAAGAGGTCGTTGCAAAAGCGATTCACTACAACGGTCCGTTGAAAGACAAACCGTTTGTCACAGTGAACTGCGGTGCGATTCCGGAAAATTTAATGGAATCAGAAATGTTCGGTCACAAAAAAGGTTCCTTCACGGGGGCTGTGGCTGATAAAGCGGGTCTTTTCGAAGTTGCCGACGGCGGTACATTGTTCCTTGATGAGGTCGGTGAGTTGCCATTGACGATCCAAGTAAAATTACTTCGTGCGATCCAAGAACGTGTGATCCGCAGAGTAGGTGCGACTGAAGACATGAAAGTCGATGTTCGTATCATCGCTGCGACAAATAGAAATCTTGAAGAGATGGTTTCTAAAGGAACTTTCCGTCAAGATTTGTTCTACCGTTTGAACGTTATCAATATCAGAACTCCGGGTCTTCGTGAGCGTCGCGAAGACGTGCCATTGCTCGCGAATCACTTCTTAAAAAAGTACAACGAGCGTTTGGGAAAAAACATCGGTGCGATCAGCACTGAAGCTATGGAGATTTTGAAAAAGTACGATTACCCAGGTAACGTGCGTGAGCTTGAAAACTTGATCGAGCGCACTGTGGCGCTTGAAGGTGGCGCAACGATTCTTCCAGAGTCATTACCCCCGATGGTGAATACATCTTCAGGTCGTAAAATGGCTTCTTCCAATGAAATCGAAATCGGTGACGATGGCGTTGATTTGGATAAGGTCATGGGACAAATTGAAAAAGAGCTTTTGGTAAAAGCAATCCATGCCGCAGGCGGTGTGAAAAAGAGAGCGGCCAAACTTCTTCATATTTCTTTCCGTTCTATGCGCTACCGCATCGAGAAATATAATCTTGGTGTTGTGGGTGACGATGAACTTGATGACGAATAATTGAGTGAAGAGGGTTGAAAATGGGATCTAAAGACAACAAGAAAATCATCGGACTTTTGAATGAGATCATCGAAATGGAGATCTCTGCCGTTGTCCGCTATCTTCACTATGCCTTGATGATCAAAGGACCTAATCGTATTCCAATCGTGAAGTGGTTCCACGATCAAGCAAATGAAGGTTATGCACATGCTTCTTTGATAGGTGAAAAGATCACGGCATTGGGCGGTCATCCCTCTTTGAAAGTAAGCCCGGTTCCTGAAACTAAAACACATAAAGTTTTAGATATCTTGAAAGAAAGCCTAGAGTTTGAAGAAAGAGCCCTTGATAAATACAAAGAGCTTTTGAGACACGTAGGTGACGACATCGCTCTTGAAGAGCTTGTGCGTGAACAAATCCGCAACGAGACAGAGCATATTGAAGAATGCATGAAGATGCTCGATACAACTCATTAAGATGGATTGAAAATTGGAATTCGAAACCACGCCCTTAAAAGCGTGGTTTTTTTATGTCAAAAATTCAGTTCTCAATCCGAGAAAAATTTTAATCCCGAAGCTGTAACTTTCAGCCTGACTTGAGCGAAGGTAGTATTGAACCATCTTTAAAAGCGCCAAAGCGCTCGGAGGCCTTTGTGGGATTCCTATCTAAGAGTTTAAAGCTAAGTCTTATTCTTTCAAGCCTGGTGGCATCTACAGCCCTTGCGAAAATGACCCCAGGTAAATCATCTAAAATGCAGGATAAGGTGCCCACAACGCAAACGGCGATTCTTGCTGGTGGATGTTTCTGGGGTATGGAAGAGGTTTTTAGAAAGATACCAGGAGTTGTCTCTACCGAAGTCGGCTACACGGGTGGCACCAAGGTGAATCCAAGTTATGAAGATGTCAGCAGCGGCTCCACAGGGCATGCGGAATCTTTGAAACTGGAATTTGATCCGAATAAAATCTCTTACGAGGATGTGCTAAAGATATTCTTCCGTATGCATGATCCGACATCAATGAATCGTCAGGGAAATGACGTGGGCACGCAGTATCGTTCGGAGATTTTCTATCTGAACGCTCAGCAAAAGCAGACCGCCGAGAAAGTCATGAAGCTCGTCAATGATTCGAAGAAGTGGCCAGGTCCCGTCGTCACTAAGTTAGAGTCTGCAAAAAAGTTTTATCCTGCTGAGGATTATCATCAGAAGTATCTCGTGAAAAATCCGAATGGCTACAACGATCACTACTTAAGAAACTTCCAATTTTAAAAAGAAAAAAGCCCGGGATATCCGGGCTTTTTTCTTTCACGTTAAATTCAAAAAATTACTGAGCCGCAGTCACTGGAATTTCAATGTGTTGGTGAACACCGTTGAAATCAAAATCAATGCGAACTGTCCAAGTGCCAGGCATTACAAACCATGCATTTGTGATTGTGTAGTGGTTCTGACCATTATCAGCAACTTCGAAAGGCGCAGAACCATGGCCGTGGCTACCCATCTGCATCCACATATCAATTTTGAAGTTGTTAATCGGCTGATTGTCCGGAGTTTCAATATGCGCGACGAAAGATCCTTCTGTTGAAGTGTTCACATCTGCTAGGAAGTGCAAATGTGCGCAAATAGTTTGGCTCGCATCAGTGCAGAACTCGCCCGTGTGATCGCCTTTATGAGGGCTTGTTGTGGTTGCGTCGCCGCCGTCGTCGTGACCGTCGTGAGCAAAGGCAGAGAACGCCAATAGAGAAGATAAACATACAACAACAAATGCTTTCATAATGAACTCCTGATAGGGAGGGATTTATCGAAAAGAAGTCACATCGTCGAGAAAGAAAAGGGAGGTGCAACAAAGAGATGCGCACTCCAAACATTGTGATCTGATGGAAATTCACTCTCAAATAGCGCATAACGACTCTCGTGAAGTTAAAAGGAATTTTGACCCCACTTTGACTGCAAATCCTTGCAGGGTGCGGTTTTCATGAAAACCAAGTGATTCTATAGGGATAGTTAACAAAAGTGACTTATTGAAAGAGTTAAACTTTTTTTAATACGCGCTTTGATTATCGAGGTGGATCAGGTAGAATGACGACTATGAAGGTAAATCAAATTAGCAAACTTATTAAAGATACTGGTTTGAGCCCGGAACGCCTAGCAGGCTACTTCCAAGTCTCCAACATGACATTGCGTCGCTGGTTGAAAAAACCAATTACGTATAAAATCCCATCTCAGTATGAAACCAATCTTCACCAAGGTATTTTAACTTTGGTACGTGATGGTCTTCTGCCAAAGGAAAATGAGATTGTTTTGGAGTCCTATGACTTCATGCAAACTTTGAGTACGAAGAACTCGTTCATGATGATGGATCTTTCTGTTGAGCAGTTCGAAAAGGGCTTGCAGGACGAAGAGGGGACTGTAGATCTTTGCTTGAAGTTGGGTCAGAAGGAAGAAAGTCTTTCTTACATCCAAAACAATGAAGAGAAATTGAAAGAATACGAAGGCAAGAGCACAAGTTTTGCCGAGAAAATTTCTACGCTATGGAATGTTTTGAAATCAACTGATGTACAAAGAACTCATAAATACGTAGCAATTGGGGCTTTGTTCTATTTGTTATTCCCATTTGATTTCATTCCAGATGCTATTCCTGGTGTTGGGTTCCTAGATGATATCGCTGTTCTTACGATCGCGGTTGATTACTATCTTAGAGCACATAAGCCATTCAAGAGCTAATAACTCGAAAATAGAAACCAAAAAAGGGACCCGTAAGGTCCCTTTTTTATTTCTTCGATGCTTGCTCGTACAGAGGCATCACTTTCGGCATCAAAGACGCAATATGCTTTAAGCGCGTCTCATCGGCAGGGTGGGTGCTCAATAACTCAGGCGGTTTGTCGCCACCAACGGCGCCCATCTTCTTCCAAAGATTCATCGCTTCTTGAGGATTGTATCCCGCGCGAGCCATAAGCTCGACACCCATAGTATCTGCTTCGGACTCTTGAGTGCGACTGTGGGGGAGTGTGAAGATGTAATTAGAAGCCAAACCAATGGCATTTACATAAGGAGCTTGAACAGCACCACTTGCGGAAAGAAGGCCTAAGCCTTTTTGCTTCGCCAGTTCTTCGGCCATTCTTTCGCGACCATGTTCGCGTAAAGCGTGAGAAATTTCATGTCCCATAACTGCTGCGATCTCGCCATCTGTCATCTTGAGTTGTTCAATCAGTCCCGAGTAGAAAATGATTTTACCGCCAGGCATGCAATAAGCATTCAGTTCTTTACTAGAAATCACGTGAACTTCCCACTTCCATTGAAGGGCATCCTTACGGAAGATGGCTGTCTGTGGAATCAAGCGCTTAGAGATTTCAGTCACACGACGAAGTTCATCTCTATTCACATCTAAAGCATGCTTTGCCTGGGCTTCCTTTTTAGTAGCCTCATAGCTTTTTGCAGCCTCTTGATCGATCTCTTCAGAAGAGACTCCCCAAGTAAATTGCGATCGGTTCACACCAGTAGCACCTTGTTCCGTGGTTGTTGCGCAGCCGGTGAATGCGACTGTAGATAAAATAAAAATAGAAATTTTGAGTTGAGTTTTCATGACCGTAGAATTGCAACAAAGGCCAGGATTGTCAAAATCCTAGCCTTTGGGTGTGTCATTGCATCATGCGAATCTGCAGAAAAATTACTGCTTCAGAGTCAAAGGAATCAGATCAACCGCGAAACGTGCGCCGTCTTGATAGTTGTATTTGATATCTCCTGATAAATGCACGGAGTTATTCTCTGGGTCATACAACCAACCACCAATGGCTTTTTGCGGGATGACTTGAGCTTTTCCGGAAGCAAGGTCTTTCTCTGTTCCGTAACGAACGCGAACCATCAATTGACCTTGATCGTTGACGCGAGGACGCTGGCTCAAGAAAATTTCTTTCGCCAAAGTTTTCACAGTGATGTCGTTACCCATTTTCGCAAGGCCCGCACCAAAATCTGTGCTTGTGATATCCATGATATATTTCGAGCGAATCTGATCTGGAGTTCCCGAATTCACGTTGGCAGCGACAACGAATTGCTCCAAACGGTCTGGACCAAATCCAGTGCATTTCCCGTTATTCTTAGGTGTTTTGCCGGTCATGTCGAAGCATTCTGGGTGATATTTCGGATGAATACGCAAGTCCCAGTCTTTTTTAGAATCTGGATCTTTTGCATTCACTAGAACTCCATAAACAGCGACTTTATCTTGTTTGCCGCCTTTGAAATCAACCAAAGTTTTAGCCATCTCTTCAGGACTCACGCGACTTGTAGAGTCGTCAGCGTCAGTCATGATGACAACGATTAGCTGAGCATTCTCGCGGAAGAAACCTTCATTCGTTGCGCCATGGCCTGTGTTTTCAAGAGCCGCAGAAAGGGGAGAGAAGAACTCTTCGATTTCCGGTCCACCTTGGTTGTAAGCCAAAACACCAATGTTCAATGTTTTAGCCAAAGAATCTTTAGTCGCATCTGCTTTTGTGAAGAAACGTTTGTTGATGGCGCGACCATTCAGGTCTTTCACAAAACGCAAATCACCTACTTTAAAAGGTTCTTTATTCATTTTTGCGTAACGTTCGGTACTATCCCAACAAGAAACGACACCGATGTGGTAGTCGATCATTTTATTCTTAACGATACTTTCAGTAAAACGATCGATATTTCGAGCCAAGTTTTCCTGGGCAGATTTCATACTGTCCGAGTTATCAGTCACGAACAAAATATCCACTTGAGGGTTAAAGTCTAACTGACTTTGACCACCATCTTCTTGAATCCAATCAAACTTTTGAGATGCGATTGGATCATAGTGTGGAATTTCTGGTTGAGATTGCTCTTCAACCACTGGCTGAGACTGCAAGCCTTTGGATTCAGGACTGCATGCCGCTAGTAATGCCAATGCACCTAAATAAATGGAGAGGGCCAGGATGTGTCTCACATTTTCCTCCTGATATCTTGAGGACATGCTTTCGCAGAAACCTCAAACTTATCGAGTTCATCAATCCAAGGGCGTCCGTCATCCATGAAAACGAGCTGGTCATCGTTTGTTTCTTTGAATTTCCCTTTTTTGTAAGCTGCATCGTTCAAAGCCATATCTGCGTGCATTCTTTGAATCGCCTCAACTTCAACCAAGTTCAATTTTTGAACGATCTTTTTGGTGTCTTCGGTTTCCTGTTGAGCCAACATTGCCATGCGAGCTTTTAACTTACTCATAGCATCTTGGTTCATACGCTCTAAAGAACCTTGAAGTTTCACCATCGTGCTGTTTTCAGACTTCAAGATCTCGAGGGCTTTTTGTGTAACTTTATAACGAAGAAGTTCTGACTGAAGCGTCATATCTTTGTAGTACAAAATCGGTAAGTGCAAGAAAGAATCGCCCAAGTCCTTTGCCTGAAGAGGCAAAAGATTTGTTTTTGCGATCACATTCGAAAAGGCGTTATTCATTCCTGTTTTTGTCAAGTTTTGCACATCAATGATACGTGCTCTTTGCTTTTCCTTGAACATTTGGTTTGTTGCAAAGATCCCTTTGTAATCGCAGATTTTCAGCTGACTCAAAGATTGAAGGAAGTAAGACTCTGGATTCACCACTTCGGCAAACTGAGGGCTTAGCAAAGTCTTGCTTTGTGCAATGGCTTTTTCAGAATCGTTTTGGCGATAGTAATTCCAACCTTTTTCTTCAACTGCTTGGAACCAATAGTCAGTTCCTTTTGGAATCTGATTGTACAAAGCTAAAGAAGCATCGAATTGTTTCTTGGCGAAAAGTTCACGAGCTTTTTCTAGCTTTTCTTTGTTGGAGCAATCTAAGCAGGCAAGAGCCGTCTTCTCTAAAACCTTCATGTCCAAAAGACTTACAAGGTTTTTGGAGTCGTTGGCTTTTACAGCCGTCTTAAAAGATTGACCCCAAGCATCCACAGAGAAGCGCTCTTCAGCCATTGCGGAAGTCGCAATAGACATAAGGCAAGTAACTATGATGGTGCTAGCGATCAACGATTTTGGGCTCATAAAATCCATCCCAAACCAAGAGTACCAACGCCGGTATCAAGTTGACGTGAACCAGTCACTGGGTTGTCTTTATAAGTTTGATATCTGAACTCTGCACGAGCAGAAAGATGTTTCGAAATCCAAGCAGCCACACCCACGCCCGCGGTCACAAGACCAGTTGTGCCAGATGAAAGAGTGATTTGACCGCCACCTGCAAGCAAGTAAAGGTCAAATTGAGTGACACCCATATCAAGGAAGCTTGTTTTACCATAGATTGGATACCAGTTCGCAACGGCCATCATGGCATTTTTAGGATAGTCGATATCAACGGCGTAGCCTTGAGTACCAGCAGCTTTAGCAGCAGCAGCTTGGTCGAATACGCGTTGACCTTCTGAGGTCAAATTGTTGGCGTAATCATAATAACGAGCGCCAACAGACCAGCGTGGGTTGATGTGGTAGTCCACAGACAGTCCAGCGCTTTGCGTTCTAAGATAAGAATCACCGCCAATAACGCCGCCGTAAGAAAGACCGAATTCAACACGGTTTCTTCTTGGCACAAGTCGCTCTTGAACTACGCGTGAACGTGTTTCAGATTTGATGTTTTGAGCCATTTCCATTAACTCTTCATTACCACCTAAAGAGTCGATGTCTTCAGTGACATTCAAATTTTTATTTGCAGTTTTATTACTCGCAGCGAAAGACACATTTGTCCAAGAGAAAGCAGCTGCAAGGATAAGGAGGCTGATGATCTTACTTGTTTTCATCTTTTTTCTCCGTAGAGCAAAGTGCTTGCTCAGTAGTGGCATTAACAACTTTCAAAGAATAAGCAGTCGTTTCAGAAGTACGACCATTCACTGTGCTGGTCGCTGACATATCGATACTGCCAGCAACCTGATCCAAGGCTGCATCACAAGGAACTGTCCAAGCCAATGTACAGTCTTGTTTGTTCGCTCCAGCTGTAGAAGCTTGGCATGTAACTGAAGGCTTACCAGCCAATGTTGAATCTTTCGTTTCAACAGCAACTGCCGCTGCTGCGTCCGCTGAAGCTACTGCGAACTTCAAGTTCACAACTTGACCGCGAGATACTTCCAAGCTTTGTTGCGCAAGACCTGACAAGTCAAAGCGAGGAGCTGTGATTGTCTTCGTGTATTTGATTTTGATTTGAGTTAATTGCTCTGGTGTCGCAAGACCGAAAGGGCTGTAAGCTTTGAAGCTCAAACGAACACGAGTGCCGTCAGAATTCTTCATGATAGTGCCATCTTTAGCTAATTGCGGTTGAACAGAAATATTCTTTGTATCGAATAACAAAGAGAACTTCCATTTTGAATCACCAAGATACTCAGCATCTTTTTGATTCAAGTCGGCAACCACATAACGAGAGCCATCTAGTTCAAGGAAGCTGTTACCAGCAGTATAGCTAACGCCATCATAGCTAACAACCAAGCGAGGTTTTGCGGAAGCAGAACCATCGATACCCGGAACGTTCACTGTCACAGAGAATGGAGTCAATTGACCTTCAGAAACTTCAGAAGGCAAGCTTTGAACAGTTAAAGCAGAAGGAGCTTCTTGGTTTCTGAAAAGGAACAAGTTGATTTCTTTTTCGCGAACAAGACCTTTAAGTTGAGCTGCGTTTTTAGCGTCGGCTGCAACGATGATCTCTGCAGTTAATTTCACAGTGTAAGTCTTCATGCTGGCGTTTGAAGGCACAGTATAAAGAGCTGGTTTCCAAGTGATGTTGTAAAGATCTTTTTCTTGACCAGCCGTCGTCAAAGTCGCACCGTCCGGAAGACCCGTCGCAGACAATTTTACTTGTACGCCTGGGATCAACACGCGAGCGCGAACTTTGAAAGTTGCCTCTTGGCCTTCGTTGAAAGTCATTTGTGAATCTGGGGTGATGACGATGAACTTGTCATCGATCGTAGATTCTTCTTTAACAACTTGAACAGGTTTTTCTACAACCACAGTATTCGTGATAACACGAGGTTTCTCGGGGCCTGTTGCTAGCTGCTCTTTAGAGTACTTGCGTACTTCGTCAAGGCTAACGCCAGAACCTGAAGTTGGATCTTTCTTCCAACCGCCGCAACCTGCAAGTGACAAACCGACAGGAAGAAGGACAAGAAACGATTTAATGTGATTCATAAAAACCTCTCAACTGTTCAAGCAAACGACTTGAGGTCGTTTTATCGACTGCTGACGCGAGTCAACTCAAACGGATAAAGAACATCCACATTCACTTTGCCAACTGGGTGAGGGAACTGCCATGTACGCATTCTTTGAATCATGCAGTTCTCAACAAGGCTTGAACCCAACGAAGATTGAGCTACTTTTGCCATGGTGATTCTTCCAGCAGGGCCAATAGTAAAATCAACTGCTACACGACCACCAATTGTTGGAGCCGCTTGCAAACCTTTTTCGTAACAATAGATGATTTGACCTTTGTTGCGATTAATAACAGCGATGATTTGGTCGCGGTCCAAACCGCCTTCAACAGTTGCTTCCTCGTCAATTGGAAGACTGACAGCAGATGTACCACCAACCATATTCATTTTGCCGTAACCAGCTTTACCACCACCAACACCACGAGTGCCGTAGCCACCCGCAGATTGAGCACGACCGCCTTGACCAGCGCTGCCAGCGATCAAGCCGTTGCCTGGAAGGTAACCTCTGATGCCGCCTCGACCAGCACTACCAACTCCGCCGCCGCCACTGCCAGTACCGGCAGCACGGATCGCTTTCATGGATTTAGAATCAAGACCTTCATAACCTTTAGCGCCGTGTGGAGTACCACCCAAAGCAGCCAAAGCACCTACGCGCTCTACATTCACAGCTTTCGCTGTTTTCACAGGGTAAGCTTTTGTTTTAAGAGTTCTTTTGATTTGTTGGTGAGCCAATTTATTAGTGTGTTTTAATTTGTGCTCAGAAACTTTCACGTGCGGACGATTTTCCGGTTTTGCTACAGGAGTTTCTTCCTTAGGCATAACGATCGTCACAAGTGGAGTTTCATCTTTTTTATTAAAATAATTAGCCCAAACCCAAGCGCCAGCCATCAAAACAAAGACTGCAATCAAATGACCTAGAGTGGTCTTTTGAATGATTGTCTTAAGTTCTTCGTCATCCGTTTGATCTGGGAGGCTATAAATAGGGCTATTAACGGCTTTAGCATTTGCAAGGCGCAAAGAGCCAATACCATCAAGAGCCAAACCTTCTTCTGTCAGTTGAGAGATCTCAACACGTTTCAGAAGACGGTAGTCCACTTTGTTATCGTCCAAAGAATCAAGACGAGTGTAGGCTTCGACACGGCGTTTGTCTTTGAGGTAAACGATATTCAAAGCTTCAGCATCAACCGCGAAGGTACGAACCTTCTGGCCTAGTTGATTTTCTAAAATTAAAAGCTTTGCTGATCCCATGTCCAATTCCTAGTTTCTTTGTTGATCGTCTTGGATTCTGTCCGCGAACTGCGTTCTTCCACCAAGAAGATCTTCTAACAATTTGTCGTTCTCTACGGCGGCCTTCGTGCTCAAGGAACTTTGGTACTTACCTCGTAAGGCGGAACCATCGAACTTGAAGGAGGTGCCGAGTTTTGGCTTCGTGCTTGAGACTTTTTTCACTGAATCAGTGTCTGTTGTCTCGGCCTTGCTAGCTCCGAAGCTGCTATTCCCAATTAGCAAAAGGGAGGCCAGAAGAAGTGCTGTTTTCATAGGCTAGTTCCTCTCTGGATTTGATTTAAACGGGCTTCCAAGTATGACGGCATAAGAGGATGACCAATTTTTGTCTCTACCATTTTCAAGTTTTCGAGATCTTTCACATTATCTGGGTTTTCAGAGACCGTTTGGCGGGCCGCTGCTAGGTCTCTGTTAGACAATGTGGAAGAGTGAAGAGCGTCAGCGATTGCGGATTTCATCTTACCTCTGCCTGGAAGGTCATCGATCATGACCATTTCACGAGATAAAAGCTTTTGAATTTCAGGTCTTGCGCCTTTGTAGTCTTTGGCAAGCTGAGCCAACGCTGGTGAGTTGTTCCACAGGTCTTGCATCTTTTGTTGGGCTGTTTTTGCCTTCAACAGGAACGGTTTAGAGCGAGCCTTCAAAGCGTCGACATATTGACGTTGTTGGGCAGCTGTAAGACCTTTTGGCATATCCGTGCCAGACAAATCCTTCACAAAACGTGTATTTTCCTCGGCAACGATATTCAAGGCCACTAACTGAGCTGCGATATCATGTGTGCGAAGTGATTCAGCCAAAGTATCATCAGCCTTCTTCAGCAATTTCATACGTTGAGTGATCGATTTACCAAGGGCTTTGTCGTTATCGTCATTCATTTTTGCTTTAGAAATCTGCTCTTTAACAGAGGCCAATTTCACATAGAAATCCTGCTTATTAATGAATTGAGTGGCAGATTGTTTGCGCATCTCTTTCATCTCAAGGATAGATTGCAAACCAGCTTTGCTTCCTGTTTTTGCGTAAACAAGCAATGTTGTTTCATTCAACAATGAAGGCTTACGACGAAGCTCGCCAGATTGAACTTTCAATTCCTTCGTAGGATTGCTTGAAAGAAGAACTAAGCGTGAACGAACAACTAAAGCGCGATCGCCAGTCAAACCCAAAGACAAAGCATCTTTGTAGTGTTTTTCTGCGGGCATTCCAGCCAAGTCAGCTAAAGTACCCAGGCGGAAAGCCATTTCTTTGGCAGGTACTTTTGAGTTGTGCATTTTCAAAGCTGTTTTATAAGCGTTTGCGAAATCAAGTTTGTGCTCGTAGTAACCGGTCAACTGCTCAAGATATTGTTCCTTCTTAGCAGATGGAGTTTCTGGAATATTGATCAAAGCATATAAAGCTTTAGCATAAACTTCATCTTCGCCCAGTTTCTTCGCGATGATGCTTAAGTTCGTATAAATCAAAATACGTTCGTCTGATTTTGCTCCGTCCAGTTTTGTTTTCAAAACTGTTTTCATGACGGATTTAAGGTCCGACTTTGATGATTTCGGATTATTTGCTACTTCAGCCACTTGATTCATCAAGGCTTTACGTGCAATACCAGCGTATTCAGATTGGTTCGCCGGGAAAATCTCTGCGTAATCCCAAGCAAGTTCCTGGATTGCACCATCTTGCATCATTTGCGCCAAACTATCCAAAGCGAGATCCGCTGATTTTTTGCGAAGATCTGTCTTAGCACCTTTTTCACGAGCCAAATCGTCAAATGCTTTTGAAGCATCTTTTAGATTTTTCTGTGTGTAAAGCAAGTAAGCTTGTTGATAACGAACTTCATAGTACTTGTCGTCTTTCGTCGCATTTTTCAAATAGTGACCGTAAGCCGCGTTTTGCAAAGAAGTGTTTTGAGATTTTTCAGCAGCGGCCACTTCATTCAACAATGCTTCGTTTCTTTCTTTGTTAGAGAAAGAGCGACTGTCACTGATCGTTTTATAAAGTTCTACAGCCAACGGATAATTACCCAAATCCATAGCGACTTGAGAACCACGTTGGATCATTTCTTTATCCTCAGGGAATGTCTTTGCGTAGATCACATACGCATCTAACAAGTCCTGGTCAGGTTTAACTTTTTTAGAACGATGTAATTCCGTTACATAACGTTTCATCGTTTTTTGAAGTTCTTGGCACTTCGAAGCGTCATCACAATTTGTGTTTTTATAAGCTTCGGCAGCTTTAGCGAAGTCCTTTGTTGATTGGCTTGTTTCACCGCGGTCATAGTTCACTTGAGCCAAACGAACGAAAGCATCCAAGCGCTCTTGCTTATTCAAATCTGGTTGATCCATGTAGCGATTCAAGATTTGGTGAGCGGCTTGTTTTTGACCAACGCGGTCAGCTTCTTGGGCAAAGTTCAAAAGCAATTCTTTGCGTTTTGCTTGTGGAGAAAGCTTCTCGTAAGAGGCAATTTCTTTCGTCGTAATATTTTGACGGGCATAGAATGTGCCCAGGTCTCTCACGATGTCTGTGTGGAAAACAGGGTCATAGTTGCTGCCAGTTTCAGTGTCTTTAGTGATTTGAGAAGGATCTTTCAAAAGACCTTCAAGAGTCGCAATTGCAGACTTTAAGTGATCAGTATTGAAATCACACCAAGCCATGTTGTAGATCGCTAGCGCGCGATTCTCTAAGTTTTTATCTTTAAGAGCGATTGTGTAGTGCTCTTTAGCTTCTTTGAATTTGCCTTTTTGGAAAAGCAAATCACCCAAAGAGGCATGAGATCTCGAAACGATCCCTGCATCGATGGATTTTGCTTTAGCTTCTTTAATGATGCGTTCGAAAAGTACGATGGACTGGTCAGGTTGTCCCGCCATTTCGTACAAGTGCGCCAATTGGAAAAGGATCGGACCATGCTCGTTCAACTTTACTTCGCTCAAAAGATTTTCGTAAATCTTGATAGCGCGTTGACGATCGTCTTTAGATCCTTTGCAATTGTCGCAGTTCGCTTCAACTTCTTGCATAAAACGCGTGCGGGCTCTTTCCGCGAGCGTGTCTGCAAGACGCTGTTGCGTTGGAATCCATGATGGATCTTTATGATCCATAAGGTCCAGCACACGGTCCATTTTCTTAATGACTAGATCTTGTGTGTCGTTGTTCATTTTCTCCGCACGGACCGTGTGGGTGAAAAGAACACCGGCAACGACTACATTTAAAAATAGAAGGTGCTTATGTGTTTTCATTATTTAGGTACAACCGCAAATTTGAGTTTTTCAATGCCAGCTTGAGACCCTGCTTTAAGCAAAGGATCGAGATCGGCATATTTCATCTCTGTGTCTGCTTGAACCATCAATTCTACGTTTTGTTCCGTAGATTGCTTTTTAAGTTCGGCCAACTTGTCGCTGAGTTGCGATCCTTGAACTTGTTTGTCGTTCAAGAAGTAGTTGCCTTTTTCAATACGAAGGATGGCTGTCTCTTTTTCAACGCCTTGGCTGTGGGACGCTTGTGGCAGCGACAATTGCGATGGAATGTTCGCCTCGATGCCGCTGTTTTGCGTACCGATCAACAAATAGATCACGATGATGGAGAAGGCATCAATCAATGAAGTCAAAGGCAATGCAATCGCCATTTCACGACGCATCGGACTCTTCTTCTTCGCGCCCGCACCCAAGACTTGTGTTTCTTGAAGTGGAGAGCGCTTGTTGTTTGTTTGCAAGAACGATGATGTTTTCATAACTATTATCCCAGAGGGGACAAGCCCACTCCTTCAAATTGATTTTCTTTCAATTGATCCATGATCTTAATCACATCGCCGTAAGAGCTTTGAGCCCCTGGACGAACAATGCCTGTTTTCAAGTCTGGATACTTGGCTTTAAGATCCGCAAGTTTTGCTTGCAGAGCATCCCAGTTCACGCTTTTGCCTGAACGGGCCAAACGTGTTTCAGAAGTTTGTAGCTTCGGAAGGTCACGCACGGAAAGCTCTACCGAACCATCAGCATTCAAAGTCACCCATAGCGATGGAGGATTTTTTGCTCCTGCAGTGGAGTTGTCGCCGATAGCTTGTTTCGTATCCAAAGTTCCGATCTGAATCCATACGGCTGTAAGCAACAAGAAGCAGATCAATACAGACAAAATGTCCAAGATCGGCAAAATGTTGATTTCAAAGTTCAACTTATCGTTGCTGTTGCTGGATCCGCTCATAAAATCCGTCCTTTAATTATTTCTTGTCAGTCACGGGCTCGTAGTGAAAGCCCAATTGAATGAACAAGTTCAAAGCTGCTTTATTCAAATCATCCGTCAAACGAGACGCACGATTTTGAAGAACCGCGTACATGATCAAAGCAGGCACTGCCACGATCAAACCGTATGCTGTTGTATTCATCGCAAGAGAGATACCTTTAGAAAGGATCGTTGCTTTTTCAACTGGATTTGCGTTCGCGATACCAGCGAAAGAGTGGATAAGACCTGTGATCGTACCCAAAAGACCCATCAATGTCGCAACGTTGGCGAACATCGCAAGGAAACCAATACGTTTTTCCACGCGTGTGTTTTCCTCTAAGAGGATTTCGTCCATTTTCAATTGAATCTCTTCTTTGCCGCCAAGATCGATAGCAGCCTGGATACCTGCAGAAGCCACTGTTCCGAGAGGTTCTTTCGCGCTCATTTGCAATGAACGACGAAGAGCTTTATCCAATTGACCTGCACGGATGTCTTCCGCGATCAATTTAGACAATTCTTTTTGATTTGTTTTGCGAGACACAAATAGTGCGTGGGATCTTTCTAAGATGATCGCCACGGAAACGATTTGAGCTGCTAAAATCGCCCACATCCAAAGAGCATCTGAAGAAGTGAAGGCGCGACCTAGTGAAAACAAGAATTCCATATTAAAATCCTCCATTAAAGATTTCCGGAATCCTGTAAAAGCAACGCCAATGCCACTGGCTATATCGATCTGAAACGCTTAGAACATGTAATGTGTGAAGAAAATTAGCAGGGGTGACAATTTAGGGCGTCACTCTAAAAAAATATGCAGTGATGATGGAAAATATAGAAAAAGAAACTCCGGCGCGGGGCCGGAGTTTTTATCTTAAAAACTAGAAACTTCCTGTGACCGAAGCTGAAGCCCAATAAGGCATATCAAGACGAATATCATCTTTATTGATGGCATCGCGGTAGAATGAAACTCCCCCTTCGAGAGCGGCGTTCACGCCATAGAATGAAGGGCTTGTTACCTTCGCAACAATTTCTGTATCCCAGTTGATCTGCGGAGCATGATAGTACTGATGACCGTCACCGTGGATCGCTGGGTCGAAACTTGGATCAGAGGCACTGCCATAGTTATTGTGAAGCTCATACTTATCGTCGCGCCCTTGAACTGCATCACGGGCTTTGTAGTTACCAGCAACACCTGCTTCAAAATATTTTGTGAAGTGATAGCGACTTCCAACACCTAAAACGAGTTCATTGCCCAGAGCCCAACCATTTTCATTGCGACCGCCACGAACAGTGGCTTGCGCACGAGCAGAGTTTTCTAGTTTTGAGACGGTGTAAGAATAAGTTGTACCAAGAATAAGATCCGGAGTTCCTGAGCCCAACTGCATGTTGTATGCGGCTCTTTGGCTTGGAACAGACGTAAAGTATTCATTCACGCTTCCAGTTGGCAACGTCACGCTGATATCAGCTAAAAGCAAGTTCGTGCCATCAGCTACAAGAGGAGTCATACCCATCAAGCGAATGTCGCCCAATCCTTCTGTGTAATCGCGAGTTTTGACGTTCGCACCTGCTGGAGTGGGCTCGTAAATTGTCTCAACCATGTTCTTGATATAAGGAACGAATGCGAACAAAGTCCATTTTGGTGAATACAACCAAGTCGCTGTCACCATGTGAAGATCTACAGTCGAAGCATCAAATTTGTAGATGCGCGTATCTGCGGCGTTAGTGCCTTGGAGATCGTATTTGTAGTAGCTATAAGTGAGGAAGTAACTTGGCGGCTTAGGAGCCGTTGTTGTCGTCACGCCCGTAGCATCTGTCGGTGCCGCGGTGGTAGTTCCGGCCTTTGTCGTTGTTTCTTCCGCCGCGTTTGCCAGCTGAGTATGAGTTGCTCCCCAAACTGCAAGTGCCGCAAGAAGAAGCTTTGTTTTCTTCATTCAATCCCCCGAAAAAATAAAGTGATTACTTTAAGAACGAACCCATAAAACTTGCGAACGCGAATATTAGTCAATAAAAATCAAATCAAAATAAATAGAGTAAATACTCAATTCTAAGACTGGGAATTGGAAATTTCATTGGGACAATTCACAGTTAGCTGTCAAAAACCTAGTCAGTCAAAGAGCGTTAAAAATCAGTTATACGCGGTAGATGGTGGACAGATTCTTGAAAAGAAGAAGTCATCACCAATAAGGAATTTAATATGAAGAAAACTTTGATGTATCTGTTTGCGTCTTCAATGTTGTTGTCTCAGGTTGCTTTGGCGGCGGGAACCGTGACATCGCCAAATAAACATTCAGATCCCGTTGGTGACGTTGATAACAAACCCGTAGCCTGGTGCCAGGATCTAGAGACTGATTTAAAGAGCACAGATTTCAAACGCGAAGGCGATGAGTATGTTGTGCAAATGGAAGTAACAAAAGAAATCAAAAAAACAGACGGCTACAAAGAGTATTATTTCTGGCTCGACATCACTCATGATTCCAACAAAGGTTATACGCCGTATTTACCTGACTCTGCGGCTTGGCCTGACATGTTTGCGAACTATCGTATTTTTTATTCCGTAAATGTTTATCGTGATGAAAACGGCAGCCGTCCTGAAGAGCGCATTGCCATTCAGAATTGTTTCGAGCGCGATTGCTCTCGTGATGAAGGCATGTACAGCACTAACGACGTAAAGGTCTCTGTGGTTGGCAATACGGTTACATTCAGATGGCCGGTCAATCTGCTTCCTGAAATGGCAAAGCATAAAAAGATCCGTGTTGGCTATACGACATACTATGACATGCAAATGTGCAATGGTGAAGATGATAGTCCACAATGGGGCCGCAATGCTTGGGAGATCAAACTCTAAGATCATTATTTGAGGAGTTTTGCTTGAAAGCCGTAGTACAAAGAGTGCAGAGAGCTTCCGTGACTGTTGAGGGTCGGTTGATTTCATCTATAGGTCTCGGATTTCTGACATTACTCGGGGTCGCGAAGGGTGACTCCGAAGAACAATTGCAAAAAATAATTCAGAAGATCAACGCATTACGAATTTTTCCTGATGTCGAAGGAAAGATGAATTTGTCATTGAAAGATGTGGGTGGGGAGCATTTGATTGTTTCTCAATTCACTTTGCTTGGCGATGCCTCCAAAGGAAATCGTCCTAGTTTTATCGGCGCAGAGAGTCCGGAATTGGCAAAAGCCCTTTATGAAAAATCCCTTGAAATCAGTCGATCCCAAGGGATTAAAACATACGGAGGAGTTTTTGGCGCCGACATGAAGATCGATCTTCTGAATGACGGACCGGTTACTTTAATTATTGAACTTTAGGCCACCTGTTCCATGGCGCGAGGGGCGATGGTTCCGTGAACTGTGACTGTCAAAGTTTCTACGGCACGATTCAATGTATCAGCTTGGGCTGAAAGTTCTTCGGCGCTGGCTGCTGCCTCTTCTGAAGAAGCGGCATTGACTTGAGTTGTTTGGTCAAGCTGATTCATAGCTTTATTAATTTGTGAAAGACCGTTGGACTGCTCTTCGCTGGCAGCGGCAATTTCTTTGTTGAGCTCTTCCATTTTTTTGATCGCTGAAAGAATTTCTTCCAAGACTTCGCCGTTCTGGTTCGCTTGCTCATGACTGTGCCCGATTTTTTCAACGCTGGCTTTGATCAAAGAACTGATATCCTTTGCGGCTTCTCCACTTTTTTGCGCAAGATTTCGAACGGCCTCCGCAACAACGGCGAAACCTTTACCTTGCTCTCCGGCGCGAGCGGCTTCAACGGCCGCATTCAAAGCAAGAAGGTTTGTTTGGAAGGCGATACCATCGATTATACCAATGATTTCCTCAATGCGCTTTGTATCAGCAGAGACCTCCACCATGGAATTTAAAAGACTGGCCATGCTAGCTTGGCCACGACATGCTGTTTGATTGGCTTCTTGAGACAGTTTCGCCGCCTGCGCAGTATTATTAGCGTTGACCTGAACCATGGATGTCAACTCTTCCAAAGTTGCTACTGTTTCCTCTAAAGAGGAGGCCTGCTCTGTTGTAGCTTCTGATAGCTCAACAGATGCCGATGCGATTTGTTGAGCTGCCTGTGAAACTTGGTTTGAGTTGTCGTTTAAATTCGAAATAATCATATTGATCGTCTTTGAAAGCTTGCGGAGAACAAGTGCACCCACCGTAACACCTATAAGAATACTTAACGCACTTACCGCAATCATGATCATTAAGGCCAGATGATATTGTTCATTCGTTTGCTCAACGGCATCAGACATCCATTTTTCATTGCGATCCGTAATGGAAATAATAATGTCTTCCGCTTTCTTTTTAAGAGGGCCGCCCTCTTTCGAGGCTAGGGCAAAGGCCGCTTTGTCATCGTGTTTTAGGGATAGTTCACGAACTCGTTTCGAGACTTCCCACCAGGCGGCATAGGTTTCTGTAAACTCATGAAGATTGCGTCGTCCCTCTTCTGTTGCGATTGCTGAGTATTGTGACAATCGCTTGTGAATCTCGTCGTGTCGCTTTGACATGAGAGCCTCGATCTTCGCCATGCCTTCAGTGGTTTCTTCAAGAACAAAATTTCGCTCATTCAACATTTGTACATAGAAGAGAGCCCGAATTTCTTTAGCTAAAGAAACCCGGACGGCTGTTGAGCCGACGATATTATTTAATGAAGTTTTGATCTCGCTCATCTTAAAGAGACCAATCGCAACTATTGATAAACTGCCGCAGGCCAAAGTTGCAATGATCGAGCTGATTTTAAAATTAAGACTTTTGGAATTCATATACGATCCTTTTGCGTGAGATGTATACTCATTCGGGATAAGTTAATTTTGACTTAATCTTGCCATGTTTAATTTTTTCCTCATAACCATTTGTGAATGCTTCGACTCACATTTTGAAGAGTTCAGAATTCAAGAACTCTTGAAGCGAATTGAGATTTTTAATGAACAAGAGTCGAGAGGCAAAGGATGAAACTCGTTAGGATGTAAATAAGACCGAGTGTTTCCCCAGAAAAGATACTTTTTAAAAGTTCTTATCGATTTTTAACATGGAACGCTTTCACCACTCGGATCTGTGTTGAAATAAAAAATTACTCCCCGGTGGAGAAAGCATGAGCATCAAATTTCAAAGAGGGCTTCTCAATAGTTAATCTTATGATTTAAATTTTGACAAAGGTAAATAGGGTTGAAAAAAATGTTAGTATCATGAAACGTAAAACTTCGTTGCTTCTTGCTTCAGTGATTTTCTTCGGAACGTTGTTATTGGCCTATTTTATTGGTCACGCTGTTCGCTCTCAATTCGAGCGCGATCAGGGGTATTTTCTCTCTGAGATTGCCAATCAGTTTGCTGGAAAATTAGATCAAGGCATCAATGCTCGATTTGGCGAGATAAAAACCTTGGCAAGCCTAGACGCTATAGCCAATCCCAAATATTCTTTGTCCTCAAAGCGCGAAGTTTTAGAGAAACTGTCTGAGTCCTTTCCCGAGTTTGCTTGGATTGGAATTGCTGACGCTCGCGGGCAGGTGTTGGTTAGCAGTCGCAATATATTATTGGGCGCTGATGTTTCGCAAAGACCGTGGTTTCAGCGGGGGCGGTCTCAACCGACACTTGTTGATGTGCATGATGCCGTTTTGCTAAATAAGGTTTTAGGTGGATCTGAGAAGGAACCTCTTCGCTTTATCGACTGTGCGGCACCTGTTTATTATGACGGCAAATTTGTTGGCGTCCTAGTGGGGCACCTCAGTTGGCATTGGGCCGAAAGCATTTCGCAAGAACTGATGCCTCCTTCAGAGGACCAATCATTCAGACTGACAATATTTTCCAAAGACGGGAAGGTGTTGATCGGAAATAAGGAACAGACTGCTCCGGATTTTTCTAAGGTATTGTCAGCGCAAGGATATTATATCGACAGGAGTTCGAAAGTTTTGGTCGGAGTTGCGAAAACTCAAGGCAATCAACAGGCGGGATTTGAAGATCTTGGATGGATTGTGACCGTCGAGCGTGACACCGATTCAGCCTTCGCATTAGCTTACTCTTTGGAATATAAAATATTGGCCGGGGGACTGTTGTTGGCAATGCTTTCGGCAATTTTAGGCTTGCGTTATAAAATTCATCAAGAGCGCGCACAAAGCTTGTCAGAAAATTTAAATGAGGTCAAAGCCGCGGAAATTTCTGCTCGGAGGTCCAACGAGGCGAAGTCGCAATTCATGGCAGCAATGAGCCATGAAATCAGAACTCCGATGCATGGAGTATTAGGTGTGACAGACCTTCTTTTGGAAACGCCACTTAATGCGGATCAAAGACGATATGCCAGCTTGATCAAATCCTCTGCAGAAAGTTTGTTGGCTGTAATTAATGATGTTTTAGATTATTCCAAAATACATACAAATCAAATTGAACTTGATTCAGAACCATTCTTGGTTTCACAAGTAATCGAACAGACAGTCAATTTGATGCGTCCTGAGGCTAATTTAAAATCTTTAAATCTTCACGTCTATGACACGTCACCAAGCCAGCTTGTGGTTATTGGTGATCCTCGTCGTTTAAGACAAGTCCTTTTAAATTTAATTGGAAATGCGATCAAGTTCACTCACCACGGGGCGATAGATATTTTTGTATCTCAAGAAAAAGAAGACGCAAAATATTCTTATTATAAAATTCAAATCCGTGATTCTGGCATAGGAATTTCTGAAAAGAACCAGCAGCGAATTTTTGAACGTTTCGAGCAAGTGGATAGAAGTCCATCAAGAAAATTCGGTGGCACAGGTTT
>NZ_DASVLT010000064.1:0-9908 GCF_036384735.1 Bdellovibrio sp.
TGTTCAAACTTCTTGTACGGAAGGTTTCCGTCACACAAGTCTTGATATGACTAAAAAATGGTGGGACATCTGGAGTAAAAATAAGAAAAATGTTGAGTTCTCTGAGTTGACGCAAAAATTGTTCAAATTGATGCTTGATAACGAAGACCCCGCAAAACCTGATTTGAAAACTCGCTATGCTTACGCGGAACTTTTGTTCCAACTAGGCAAATTCGACGAAGCTAGCGCGCAATATAAAATGGTGGGCGATAAATCCACTGAAGATATCATGCGCCACGACGCTGACTATGCTGCGCTTTTCTCTAAAGAACAAAGCATCGAACAGAAAAAAGATGCTCTGAAAGAGCAAGAACGCAAAGACTTGGCTATGAACTACTTGACTAAACATCCGACTGGCAAATACGCCGTTGGTGTGAAGTTCAAGTTGGGTCATATCGCCTATGAAGAAGCGAATTATCCAGAAGCAGAGAAATGGTTGAAACCATTGACTCTGGTAAAAGGTGCAGAGAACGCAGATATCAGAAAAAAATCAGAAGACTTGGTCCTTGATATGCTCAATATCAAGAAAGACTACGCTGGTATTAAAGCTTTCTCTAAACAAGTAATGAGTTCCTCAACGGACGATGCTCGTAAAAAAAGCATGAACAAGATTTATGAGGAAGCTCACTTTACTGAAGTCGAAGAGTTCGCAAAAACTGGCGACAAAGACGAGGCAGCGCAAAAACTTATTGCTTACGCCAAAGACCATGACGGTTCGAAATTGGCCCAAGATGCTTTGTGGCAGGCTATCGGTATCTACTATACTGAAGGTAAAATCTTCGATGCTGCGGAATTGAGCTCTAAGTACGTCACTAAATATCCAGATGACAAAAAAGATCTCGATGCGTTGAAAGATGCGGCGAAAGCTTATGCTGACGTCGGCCAAATTTCAAAATCAGCAGAGACGTTGGTGAAAATTGCTGACCTTGATAAAAAAGGTCGCAACGAGCACCTTGAAACAGCCGCTGACATCTATTTGCTTGAAAAGAAAATCAAGGAAGCTCGTTCTGCTTACATGGGTATCTTGAGTGCCGCAGATAATAAGACTCTAGAGCGTATATACGGAAAGCTTTTGGATTCCTATAAGTCAGAACCAAACTCTGCGGAACTTGCTAAATTGCAAAACCAAATCCAAGCGAAAGGTATTGAGCCCTACACAACTCAAATTATGATCGCTAAGGCTAAGGCTTTGTTCGATTCTGGCAAAATGACCGCGGCCTTCGAACTTTCAATGAAAGCCAATGGTCGCAGTGCCCCTGCTGAAGTTCGCGCCGAAGCACGCTTGATCCAAGCCCATGTTCTTGAAAAAGAATTGGTGCAACAAAGCGTGAAAGCTAGCGAATCAAAATTCGCAATGGTTCTTGGTATTAAAACTGAGAAACTCGACAAAGCACAAACAGCTTATGTGACGGCTTTGAAAATGAGTAAGGACCCTTACCAACAGTTGGAGGCTATGCGCGGTATCGACCGTTGCTATGCAAACTTCATCGATTCATTGACGAACATGCCATTGCCAGCGTCACTGAAACCTGAAGAACAAAACCAATTACGTGGTGAGCTTGCTAAATTGACGAAGCCGATCCAAGACAAAAAGAACGACAACGAAGCGAAGTTAAAAGTTCTTGCAGCTTCTAAAGGCCAAGCAGCGACGACAGAAAGAAATTACGCCAGCATCCGTGTTGACCAGACAGTGACTCCAGTTGTGAAGTATCCGTCTGCTGATAAAATGGCAGCCTTCCTTCCGGCTTCGACAGATATGTCTATCGGAAAAGTGTCTCGTCTTGAGAATCGCACTGGAAAAACTTGTAATAAATCTGCGGTCTTGACAGGTCAGCTTGCAAAAGTAAATCCGCTCGAAGTTGCAGGAAATTGTTATGGTTCTAGACAGTACGACATCGTTGAAAAATTGGGTCTAGAACTTGCGAAAAATAAAGACACGCGTGCACTTGGTTTGTTCTATGCCAGCGTGGGCGCCGAAGCTCGCGGTTATACTGACAAAGCTTTGTGGATGATTGAGGCAGCGTTGAAGCTTCAACCCGAAGCAGCGCCTTACGTATATCAAAAAGCTCGCTTGATTTACAAAGACGATGGCCTGAATGCATCAATGCAATTTTTCGAAAAAGTTTTGGACATGCAAATGCCTTCGACAGAAATGCAAACTTTCGCTGGTGTGAAGGCTTTCTCAGAGGGAGATTTTACGAGAGCTATCGAAAAATTTTCTTCTCTGAGTAAAGAACAGTTGTATACTTTCAATGTAGGCGTCTTGATGAGTGATGCGTATGCTCAAAAAGGCGAAGTCGATAAGGCCTTGGGCACTGTGAAAGACATGCTCACTGCGAAGAAGGACAATGTCGACTTCCTCTTGGAGCAAGCTCACTTGTTTGAAACTTACAAAGGAAGCCCAACGCTCGCTTTGGATTCTTACGAAAAAGCATTCAAAGCAAGTTCGCAAATGGAATTGCGCGATTGGTTAGGCAAGAAGATACAGTATTTAAAAAATCAAAACAAAGTCGGTCAGAACGTTATCTCAGGAGACTTGTAGTATGGAGGGTACAAGTGAAAACTATCATCACAGCGATGATCGCTTTCATTCTCTTGGGGGCGTCGGCGGGTTTTGCTAAAACAAAGACCGTACGTAAAATCCAGGAAGTAAATTTTGGTGACATGAACCTCAAGGGTACGATTCGTAATCCTGACGGTGCCTATCTCGTGCAGAAAAGAGGCGTTAAATTTATGCCTCTTTATGACGTTCAAAAAGATATGGATAGCCGTATTCGCGAATCAGCTTTGTACCTTAACTAAGAGAGAGGTGTTACATGCTCACGTTGATTGTACGTCAGTCTCTTAAAAACGGGACTGCAAAAACTTGGAAATTACGCTCTACAGAAACAACACATACATTCGGTTCATCCCGCTTGGCTGATGTGATTTCAATTGCCCCAGGTACTAAAGGTATCCAAGGTCTTTTTGAATTTCATGACAACCAATGGTGGTATGTGAACATGGACATGGCATCGAGCGCTTCAGTGAAGGGCTCGACAGCAATGGCTTTGAATCAAGAAATCAGCGTTGAGCTTGAAGACTGCACTTTGCACTTTACTCCGGTGAAGAAGGATGCAGATCTTTATCTGCGTCTGGAAAAGGCCGGTCGTGACAATGCAGAGTTGGGTAAGCAATTCCAACTTTACATGGTAAAGCAAGCAGGCCGCGTGCTTGAGACAAAAATTCTTCCATTAAATAAGAAATTCAAACCTTCTTTCTCTACTAGCAAGGTAGCTTGCGTGCCTTCACAAGAATGGCACCGCCAAATGGTTGGAGAATTGGAAGTCAGCCAAAGAACATTGTCTTTGGAAGATGCGGCTCGTATGGCGCGCTTCTCCCCTAGCCAACTTGTGGATGACGATTCCAAAAAAGGTGTAATCTTGATGCTGGGTGCCGCTGCATTCTTCATCACAGTTGCGATCTTCTCGCCTAAAGCGAGTCATGAAATCGCAGAGACAGCTCCACCGAAAGTGGCGCAAAAAATTATCGTAAAAACAGAAATCAAGCCAAGACACAAAAAAGTTGAAGCGGCAAAACAAGCCCCTCAGCAGGTTGTGGTGAAGCAGGCTCCTGCAGCAGCACGGCCAAAAGCTGAAATGCCAACTGGTGGTGGTGGCGGAAAAATCGCCAACATGATGAAGTCGATCTCGAGTGGTCGTATCTCTCAGTTGATAGGTAAAGTTTCCGCACAAGGTGCGAAAAGCAATAACGTTGTTTTCGCAAACGGTGTGAAAGCGGGCTCAGGTCCTTCGGGTCGTGCTTTGGCAGCAGTAGGCGCCATGGAACGTTCAGGTCGTGACTGGGGTGCCGCTGGGAACGGCGCTGGCGTGATGATTTCTACAAATGGTCGCGGTGGTGGTAAAAACGCTGCCGGCATGGGCGGTATGGCAGCCGGTAGCACTGGCGCCGGTGGTGTGGGTTTGATCGAAGAAGAAAGTGAAATTATTGGCGGTTTGGATCGCGAGGTCATCGCTCAATATATCAAATCTAAATTGGGTCAAATCTTATATTGCTACGAAAGACAATTGAGCGCTAATCCCGATTTGTTCGGTAAAGTCGCAGTAAAATTTACGATCGGACCATCTGGTCAAGTCGAACAGCAGTTAATTGGGGACACAACACTTAAGAACGCAACCGTTGAGGGATGTATATTGAATAGGGTTGCCGCATGGAAGTTTCCTGCTCCACAGGGGGGAACTCGAGTGCTAGTAACGTATCCATTTTTATTCAAGAGTACAAACTAAGGCGGGGGTAATTCATGTTTAAGAAAACATTCTTGGTATTCATCTTGGCGGCATCTTCAGCATTTGCACAGCAAGGTGACAACACCAACACAAAAGACCAACAACGTGGCAGCGACAAGCTCGACATCAAAAAACTTGAGCAAAAATATTGGGCTGCTAAAGACGATGACTTTAGCGTCGTGCAAAATCGTCGCTATGTAAAAGCAGAACGCTTTTATCTAACTGCAGAGGGAGGCATTCCATTCAATGACCCTTACAGTTCAGGTTCAATGCTGTCTGCAAGTGTCGGTTATTTCTTCAACGAGCGTTGGGGTTTGGAAGCAAACTACAACAGCGCAAACTTGAAGGATAACGATGCCGTAAAGCAATTCGTGGATCAATACGGCGCCATTCCAGATCATAACGTGTTTAAATCATCTTATTTCCTTTCAGGAATTTGGGTGCCGTTCTATGCGAAAATGAGCGTCTTAGATAAAGCAATTATTTATTTCGACATGGGTGTTTCTTTGGGTGTCGGTGCTGTGAACTATGACATTAAAGAAAGCGAAGGCGATCAATCTAAGAGCGCCATGGCTGCGAAACTTGGCGTTTTCCAACAGATCTTCTTCTCGGAGCACTTTGCGTTCCGCGTGGACTTGAACAATACATGGTCTAACCAAGATCAAATGAAATATTACGCGCCAGGTACTGTTGTTGGAGGCACGACTGTATCAGGCAATCGTGATCTTGGCTCGAAAATGGTGAACGATACATCATTGATGTTTGGTTTCACTTATTGGCACTAATTATTCTCCAGGGCGGGGGTTTTATGAATAAGCCAATGACTCTTCTTTTAGCGCTTCCATGGCTTTGCGCGACAGCTTGGGCAGATCCTGCATTGACAGTAACCAATGCAGGCCGTCCCGCAGCGGCAACCTTGAAAGTTAAAAGCAGTCTGGTTCCTACTTTCGACGTTTATCAAAAGAAAGTAGTTAAGGGCAAAGTTGAAGTTTACAAAGTAAAGAATATCCCAGTTCTTGACCTTGGCGAAGAGCGTATGGTGCAAGCAGCGACTTTAAGTCCTTTGCGCCTACCCGCTTCAGTCGAAGTTAAGACAACGGAAGTTCGTCGCCATCAACCGGTAGATCCTATGTTGGTTCCTATCGCTCCTTACAACGTTGTGGTGAACGGCCCTAAACAAGTCACTGATGCCGAGGCATTCAAGAAAATCCCTGACATCAAGGTTCTAAACCCTGTTGCAGATCCTGTAACAAATGATCCTAAGGTGAATCTTGTTAAAATGGACGAGATGAAACCTAATGATTACAAACTTCTTCAAGCGATGATTTTCTTGGAAATCCAGAAGAACTACGAATTGGCCATGGGTCTTTTCGCAGAGTTGATGGATGATCCAGATCATCGCATCGAGGCTTTGTATAACTATGCTCAAACAGCTAAGGGCATGGGCCTGAATTCTGAATTCCGCGAATACATGATTCAAGTCGCAAAAGAAACGAAAAGCAAAGAGTGGCAACAAAGAGCCACTGAAGCTTTAGTTAAGAACATCAACACTCTTGAACACTCTGACATCGCTTTGATTGACCCATTGGTTGCAAAGTACGAATTAGACGTGACTAAGAATGATGATTACCAATTAACTCGCGCGAAATATTATTCGGAAGTGGGTCAATTGGGCCAAGTGGAAGATGCTTTGATTTATATTTCAGAGACGTCTCCCCGTTATCCAGATGCTTTGCTGTTGTCAGCTCTTTTGAGCTACCGCCAAGGTAAAGTTGATGATGCTGTTATCAATCTTGAAAAATTGATGCAGATCACTGACGGTGACAAATCATCTCAGATCCGTTCTGTAGGTGCTTTGACATTGGCTCGTATGCAGTTCCAAAAAAGCCAGTATAAAGATGCCTTCCAGTCTTATTTGAAAGTCGATAAGTCAAACCCATTGTGGTTGCAAGCCATGATCGAAAGCGCTTGGACACAAATCTTGGGCGAAGACTATGAAGGTGCCGCGGGCAATATGTTCTCGCTTCACACAGACTTCTTTAAAAACGCGTTTGCTCCAGAGTCTTACGTTGTGCGCACTGTGGGTTACTTGAATCTTTGCCAATATGGTGATGGTGCTCAAGTGCTCAATGAAATGCGCCAAAAGTATTCTCCATGGAAAAAGAAACTTGAAGCTTACAACACAAGCCACAAAGATTCTTTGGCCTATTACGATACTGTGAAAAGCTGGATCAAAAACTCTGACTTGAAAGAGGTTGACGGTCTTCCAAGATCCTTCATCGTGGAGCTAGCGCGCCACCCTGCTTATATGAGCGTGCAAAAGCAAATCAACAACTACGAAGACGAGATCGGTCGTTTCAATAAGATCGCCTTGACTCTTGTAAAAATGGAGCGTGACTTGTTGAACAAGCAAAACGCTGCCAACAAAGAGCTTTTGAATGCGAAAAAAGGTATCAAAGGCGACAGTCCTTCTGAAAGTGTAGCCGACGCTGTGCAATTGGCTGAAAAGAAACTTTTGAGCTATCGCATTCAGTATCATATCGCAAACAAAGCTCGTAACTCGATCAAGAACCTGAGAATGAAAGGTATTGCTCGCATCGAAAAAGAAAAAGATGTGTTGCGTACAGCAGCCTCTAAAACTCTTCAATCGCGCTTTGGTGAAATGCTAGCGAGCTTGAACAAGGTTTTAGATCAAAACGACGTTCTTCAGTATGAACTTTACTCTGGCGCCGGCGAGCACATCCGCTATCAAATGGCTGGTGGTGACGTGAATGATAAAGAGCGTCCTGAGTTAAAAGTTGCTAAAGAAAAGAGTTTGAATTGGAAGTTTAAAGGTGAAATCTGGGAGGACGAAGTAGGTCACTATCGTTCTTCTTTGAAAAACGTCTGCCCTCAAGAATCGAGTGTTGCAGGCTTGTCTGGACAATAAGGAAAGGAATCTCGAATGAAATTCTCTAATACAATGACAGCAATGACTTTAGGTCTTTTGATGAGCTTGAACGTGACCGCTTTCGCACAAACATCCGCGAAGGAAGGTCTTGATCGCATCAAAGCGAACCTTAACAACTCAAAAACAAATTTGACTGAGTACGAAAAGAATCTAAAAACTGTTGATAGCAACTTAGGCGAAGTCGCTAAGGCGAAAGGTCAGGTTGAATCTCAACAAAAACAAGTTCAAGCACAGGTTGATGAAAACAACCAAGCAATGGGTAAGGTCTCTGCGAAAGAAAAAGACATCAATCAGTTGATTAACGAGGAAAAAGCTAAGACCGCTCAAGAAAACCAAAAGATTCAAGAGTACGAGGCTGCTATTGCCAAGATCAAAGAAAATCAAAAGAAACGCGAAGCTAATATAGCCGACTACCAAATGCAGATGAATCAAGTGCAAGAGGAAAAGAAGATTTGGCAGTCACGCGCATCCAACTTGAAAGAACAAAACGATCAAGTGAATCAGAAACTTCGTGGCCTAGCTAGCGAAGAAAAAGAATGGAAAGCGAAACAGCAAGGCTACCAAGGTGAAGTGAAACGCTGGAGCAAAGAGGTTGAAAGACAACAAAAAATCAGCGACTCTTACAACTCTTTGGCTGAAGTAAAGTAAACAAATTCAATTTCATTTTAAAAGATTACGGAGGTTGCAAAAAACCTCCGTTTTCTTTTTTTCACCACAAAAACAAATAAGATTAGAGAAGATCTTCCTGGACAAAGGTATATCTCAAGGATCGTCCCCGAAAAGACATGGGGGACATCAAATACAAATTTCCCTGAAAACTCATTCCCCGTCAAAAGGATACCGAAGATTCACCTGAGTTAAGGAGTATCAAATGAATCATTCGTCGTTCTCAAGTTGGTTTAAGGGTATTAAAGGTCGTCTTCTTTTCGCAGCCTTTGTTCCCGTCGCGGGATTTGCCATTCTATTTACAATCTCTCACAATGGCGTGGGGAAGCTTAATGACATCATTGATAGCGCCCACGGCACTTTGATTCCCAACCTCGTCTCTTTGTATGAACTTCGCCAATCGCGTAATAAGTTTGGCTTTATGACATGGAACTATCTGAATGCGTCAAATCCAGAAGAAAAAACCAATGCCCTTAAAAATGCGGCAACAGGTCTGGACGAGTACAGGTCAAATCTAAAGGCTTATATCGCTTCCCCCTTCACTCCAGAAGAACAAAAGAGCTTTGATGCCATTCACGACAAATTCGACAAAATCGTAGCGTCGATGGAAAAGATAAATGAGCTGATGCAGGCAAATAAACCAGAAAATGCAGAGGAAATAAAAAGACTTCTGACAAAGGGAGATTTCGCTACCGAAGCTTCAGTGGTCAACGATTTTTCTCGCAACACCGCCCTCAGCTATGTAGCTCGCAGTAAAGACGAATCGAAACAAGCTAGTGCCACCCAAACGACTGTGCTTAATATGTTGATTTTGACAACTGCCTTGTGTGGGTTTGCAATTTTCGGCCTTTTGCTGTGGATTGCGGCAAGTATATCTAAAGCAGTTAGCTCTATCGCCAGTCGTTTGACTCAGGCAGGTGGTAACGTCGCTTCCTCTGTTGAACAATTGAATGAAGCCGGCAACAGTTTATCTCAATCTTCCACGGAAGCAGCAGCTTCCCTCGAAGAAACCGTGGCAGCTCTTGAGGAAATGTCTTCAATGGTGCAGATGAACTCGGACAATGCGAAACAAGCCGCAGCCCTTTCCGCTTCTTCTCGCGATGCTGCCGAGACTGGGGAACGTGAAATCAAATCATTGATTGAATCTATGACTGACATTTCTCAGTCTTCGAAGAAGATCGAAGAAATCATTTCGGTTATCGACGATATCGCTTTCCAAACAAACTTGCTTGCATTAAATGCCGCCGTTGAGGCAGCCCGTGCGGGAGAGCAAGGGAAAGGTTTTGCGGTCGTCGCTGAAGCAGTACGCGCCCTTGCACAAAGAAGTGCGGCCTCTGCTAAAGACATCTCTTCACTGATCAAAGAATCCGTATCACAAATTGATCGCGGAAGTAACATCGCAGATAAAAGCGGAACTGTTTTGGCTAATATTGTGACTTCAATCAAAAAAGTTTCTGACTTGAATAATGAAATCGCGGCGGCAAGCTCTGAACAAACAACAGGAATTCAACAGATCAGCAAAGCCATGAATCAGTTGGATCAAGCATCACAATCAAACGCAGCTTCTGCTGAAGAAATCGCTGCGACAAGCGGCGAAATCAATAATCTTGCGACCACGGCTCTGGAATTAACCACTGAATTGAACAGCGTTATTCACGGTGCAGGTACTCTTGTTGAGACGCCAGTCGTTGAAAAAAATCCATCAGTGGCATCCCCTGCGACAAAAAAGAAAAACAATGTCCTGCCTATGCGAGCAAAGGCTCCCGTCTCTAAAAAGGACGCTCCTGCTTCAGAAGTGATTCCTTTTGAAGAGGAAGGTCGCAAAGTGGGAACCACTGACGGTTTCTAGTTTTTTGAAAGCAAAAGACCTGAGATTATCCTCTCGAAGAAGCCCTCATTAAGAGGGCTTCTTGGTTTTTTCTCCTCTAGAATAAACTTTAGAGGACTATATTTTGAAAAAAACAAAG
>NZ_DASVLT010000065.1:0-16248 GCF_036384735.1 Bdellovibrio sp.
CAAATATGAATCAACAGTCGTTGTTTCTTCTGTCTCTTGCGTCTTGTTCATATTGATGACTCTCATCGTGTCTCCCTTGCCAGTAGCGGCGCAGAATTAAAAGTCTATTGAGGTTCTGCGATTTTCCTCAACTTAAATAAACTTACATAGAGTTTTTACAATACGTGCTATCAGTACTCACACTTCAGATCTGAGACGTCGGTGGAGGCCAACTGTACACGATCCGCACCACTCGGCAGGTATGTCGCCATCACCGAACCGCCAGTGTCTTTGTGCTTCAGTCCCAAAACATGTCCCATTTCGTGCAGAATTAATGCTTCGATGTTCACACGATTCGCGATTTTATCGTTCCAATAGAATTTAAAATCTTTGGCATTCACTCGAATATCTGCTTCTTCGATTTGGTCACCATTCCAATAGATACTTGTACGAGCTTGCTCCGTAGAACGATTGCTTTCCCATGTATCCATAAAATAGATAACGTTAGTGCCGTCTTTATGAGGGGCGATGGGCCCACCTACTTTTGTAGTCACAATATTGAACAACCGATGGCCCACACTCTTTTCCCATGTATCCGCCGCAGATTGGATCGCAGGAATATATTCGTCGGGAACAGATTGATGGATATATAAAGTAACGATGCCTTCGTTCTTCCAGGAAACGCGCTCTCCATAGGAGTTTTGTACAAACCCGCAGTCGTTATCAGCCGACTTAGGCGCACAGGCTTGAACAAATAAAGCTGTCGACAGGAGCAAAGCCGCTCCAAGCCACTTCCACATGAGAGTGTCCTCCTGCCCTTTTCTAATACAAAGACAGGACCACATATTTAAAACTCATGGAACGACTTAACTATATGATTTTCTGAAGCTTTCTTAAAGGCCCTGGAACCCGAGGGAACCTCTTCACTGTCGAGCCAAAGCTGTCGATGGCGCAGACAGGGGCCCATGACCTCCCTAACCCATTGAGATCTTTAGCATTTTACCTGTAAAACAAGAGAACACCCCCTTGGCGCAAAGTGTGGTGCAAAAAGGCTCTAAAACGGCTGGTCCAGCGCTTGCTTTAGTGAATTAGCAGGTCTCATTTTGAGACTCTCGGATCTCAGCCACAATCGTGGCGCCCTAAGGATCCAATTGCGCTCCGGCTCTGCCGAAGTCCCCATCCCACATCCCATCTGCGGTGGAAGCTGAAAAGCTGAGCCACCTTCGCGCGCGAAAAAGCAGTTTCGCAAGATGACTCAAACGGGCCTATACTGGACGCATCACTTATAAATTGATAAGAGATCTGGCTATGAAGAAAGGCTATCTATGATGAAACTCACTGTAATTCCTGGTGATGGTATCGGTCCCGAGATCATGACTCAGGTGATCCGCGTTCTTAAACATGTTCACGCTCCATTTGAATATGAGGAGCACCAAGCAGGTGAAATCGCACTTCAAACTCTGGGAGACCTCCTGCCGGAAAAAACGGTTCAATCCATCAATCAAACACGCCTTGCTATCAAAGGCCCTACGACAACTCCAATCGGTGGTGGTCATAAATCTATTAATGTGACGATGAGACAAAAATTCGACCTTTACGCAAATGTTCGCCCCGTGCGTTCATTGCCGGGGGTTGAGTGCGTTTGCAAAGACGTGAACCTCACAATCGTTCGTGAAAACACAGAAGATCTTTATGCTGGTATCGAACGCATGGTTGATGAAAACACCGCGGAAAGTATCAAACGAATCACTCGCAAAGGTTCAGAACGTATCGCGCGTTACGCTTACGATTTGGCGCAAAAAACCAGCAAGAGCAAAGTGGCTATCGTTCACAAAGCAAACATCATGAAAATGTCTGATGGTTTGTTCCTGAAAGTAGCGCAAGAAGTGGGTTGGCAATATCCAAATATCGCAACGAAAGATGTGATCGTTGATAACGCCTGCATGCAACTCGTAACAAAACCTCAACAATTTGAAGTGATAGTGACCGAGAATCTTTACGGAGACATCTTAAGCGATCTATGCGCGGGTCTTGTGGGCGGTCTTGGCGTGGTTCCGGGTGCAAACATCGGTGATAAAGCGGCGATTTTTGAAGCAGTTCATGGTTCTGCTCCCGATATCGCGGGTCAAAATAAAGCAAATCCGACAGCATTGCTGCAATCAGCGGTGATGATGCTTCAACATATTGGCGAAACTGCTAAAGCGGACGCAATCATGCATGCATTAATCGCAGCTTTGTCAGACATCAACTGTCGCACCGGAGATCTTGGCGGCAAAGGAACAACAGTTTCTTTTACAGACGCCATCATCCAAAAGTTGAATTAAGATTTTTCTTAAAATGTTCGTCGAAAAAAGCCTGGTCCTGGACCGGGCTTTTTATTTTCATCGTCTTGCCTCCGTCCCGAATTAAACTTAGCATTGTCTATATGAAAATCTCAGCTTTGTTAATGTCACTTTGCCTGTTTCTTTCAGCGTGCGCCACTAACCAAAAAAGTCGTCTTGCTGCCACAGCCGTGGGTGTCGGTGTTGGGGGAATTATCGGTGCTGCCACAGCGCCTTCCGATGAACGTACAGAACTGCATGCTTTGTATTGGGCCGGTATCATCGGCGTGATTTCAGCGGTCGCTGCGAACTACTATTGGAATGATGAACGCGATATCGACATGATGAAGCTTGAAAATGAAAAGATGAAAGCTCAGTTAGACTTCTTCCAGAGCGGAACAGCCACTTTATTGAAAGAAACAACAGGCTCTGCCGACAAACGTTATTTCCAAAGCGGTAAAGCCAAAATTAAACTCTATAAGGTCGACCAGTGGGTGGACGAGGGACCAAATAAAAAATCTCATCGTGATCAAATGATCGAAATCTTGCCACTCGAGGCTCACTAAAATGAAAAAGGTTGTGCTGGAGATCCTTCTTGCTATCGCCATCATCTGGGCATCCACCAGTACATTTTTGTATTTGCAGTTAAAAAACAATCCTCGTGTCGTTGCCGTTACAACCGGCGTGAACTCGTCATTAAGTCAAGAAAGCGTCCAATTGAGCGAACTCGAAAAGATCACGTTCTTACGTCAATATCTGGATCGTTACTTTACCTATGACTCAAACAACTTCTGGCAGTCACAGACATCACTTACATTTTTGATGGCCCCAGAACTTCGCGCAAGTCGAATCGACGAAGTTCGCAGACTTCGCGAAAAAATTCAGCAAAAAAATCTCACACAGAAATCAGATCTTTTGTCCTTGGCTTCTCAAGGCAACAACCGTTTTTCAGCTGTCATTAGTTTGCAGCTTAACGAGGACCAGAACAAATCAATCCTCATCACAACACTGTCTTTAGAGCTTGGCTCAACGGAAAGAACCCTGGAAAATCCATGGGGGCTTTTAGTGAGGAAGATGGATTTTGTAAAATCATCCACCGATGCTATCGCATTCAATAGTCATTTAAAAATCAAACCAAAGGTTCCTCTATCGATCACGTTGCCTTGTGCGATCGAAAATATTGAATCGTCTTCAGAAACGACTTTGAAAACAAAAATCACTACCCTAAATGTCAGTGAAATTCAACTTTCAACAGCATCTTCGTTGAAAGAACCCGTTCAAATGAAAGCGCTTTGCAAGGATAAGGAATTTTCATTCGATGTGGTTTCCGCGAATGAAAATCCCGATCTTTTTGTAGCCTTTCCCATTTCTGCCGGGGTCGAACGCAAGAAAGAGATTCCAACTGCGAACCAGCCTGGGAAACCTCGCAAAAAAGATATTTACGAAAAAACTATCGAAAATGTTTTAGGAATTAAAGTCGATAACTAAGAACTTTTAGAGAGAGTCTTGGCGTTTTTAGGAAAGATCAATAGAACCTGAGTTCCCACTGCCACTCGCGAACGAATCTGCAAATCACCACCGATGCTCAGCAAAGTTTTGCGGGCGTCAAAAAGTCCAAGACCATTGCCATTTTCTTTACCGAAGCTCTTTCCTTCGGCCATCAGCTGAGGCAAAACCTCTTCAGGAATGCCGCAACCGTTATCCATGATCTGCAACAGCCAGCAATCATTGCGTTCAAGCAGAGACAAGTTAATATCTGCCTCTTTTCCTTGAGATGCTTCAATCGAATTATTCAAAATATTAGCAATAATTCTTTGCAACTTGATCTCTGAAAGCTCCACTAGAACTTTTCCCGAGCTCACATGATTATGCCAAGAAAACTGAATGCCTTGATGAGCAAATTTATATTCTTTCAGAAGTTTCTCACTGATTAGAGCGACGTCAGAAAAAATTTGAACCTCTTCTGTTTTCTCATCCGCAGAAGCTGTCTTCGTTTCAACTGTTTTTTCTTTACCCTTCGTCAAAAGATCGTCGGCGATACCGCGGATTCTTGAAACTGCCAGACCGAGAAGCTCTTTCTTTTCCTCTGACATTTCATGAGAAAGCTGGCTCAATGTTGTAAGTGCTGTAAGTGGTCCACGAATGTCATGCGCAACCTGACGAGACATCGTCGAAATTTCTTTATTCAAAGCAAGCTCGGCTTGAAGCTTTTGGGCGTTCAAGCGATTTAAAAGTTCACGACGAGAACCAAAGAATAAGAATCCAAGTCCTAAGAAAAGACCCAGCATAAAGATCGGTGAACTTACCGACTTCAAAGCCAGCTCCGCAGAAGAATAACAAACATTCACCTTGCCCGCAGGAAGCGAGAAAAGCGTGATAGGAATTTCATTTGAAAACATGCAGGCTCTCGAAGATGAATTTACCTGAACAGAAGCGACAGCACTATGAACCTCACGCAACTGACCTAAAATTTTATCAAGCAAAGAGCTGTCTTTCTTAACAAGCAACGACTGAGCAATGTCCTCTTCCCAAATAGAAAAATACTGAGTCACCGCTGTACGAGCACGATAAACCTCATAGCTGAAGCTAAGGCCGGCAATAGCGATCAATGCGCCAACAAAGACAGCAAGCCAGGGCAAGGAACTTCTCTTAATGAGATTTAAAAACAGTGGTTTCATACCAATGAAGAGAGCAAGTTCCACTCCAACCCGGAAGCCAACCTGACAGCTTTCGCCGTAAAACCTTTAGACAAGAGCAAGTTTCCGCAAGACATCTCATTTCGAGACTGGCTTCCTTGGCTTCCGTCTTCGCTCGGGGCCCTTCCTACAGAGTGGGATTCTAATATATTACCTGCGCTGCGTGAGGCACGCCTTCCGGGCTCGTTGTCGCCGCAGCTTCGCTGCGGTTCGCGCCATCGTGGCGCCGACAAAGGCCTCACTTCGGCAGGTAATATATTAGAATCCCCCCACTCTGTAGAAAGACCGTGTGAAGAAGGGAAAGAAAGGTCTCTTATGAGAGCGCAATAGTCAGTGCTAATTTAGCTTTTTTATGATTTCAATAAAACGCGCAAGCCCCAAACACACCTTCATAGATCTCACCAGTCATCATAACACCCGCCTGAAGCGCGAGAGAGGTGTTCGAAGATTTTATGGGTGCTCGCGAAGAGTGGCCTTTGCCGGCGCCACGATGGCGCGAACCACGGCAAAGCCGTGGCGGCAACTGAGCCCGGACGGCGTGCCACGCGAAGAGAGTATCCATAAAATCTTCGAACACCTCTCTCGTGCTTCTGGCCGTCGTATTTAGGAAAGACTAATGAAGAGACTCTTTATGAATACGTTCTTTAACTTGCTGCACTTCAGGAACAGTCACATCATAAGGACGACCACATACCTGGCAAGTAACGTGAACCTCTTCCTTCTTGTTAATCATGTCCTGCAATTCCTCTTCACCCAAAGTTTCAAGCGCGCGGATCACGCGATCCTTCGTGCATGGGCAGAAGTATTCGAGGTATTTTTCGTGCTCAAGCTCTTCGAACTCGATGCCTTCCAAAAACGGTTTTACCAAGTCAGCAGGCGTTGCTCCTTCGAGCAGCATTTTCGAAATGTTCGGTTTTTTTGTGTCGTAATTTTTTTGAACAAGATCAACGATTTCTTCTTCCACGCCTGGCATGACTTCAATCAAGATACCACCGGCTTTTGCAACTTTGCCGTCTGAATCCAGATACACACCTAAAGAAACCAATGAACGAATTTGATGTGACTGATGAAGATAATGAGCAATGTCCTCGCCTATCTCGCCACTCACCATTTCTACTGTTCCTTGGAAGGGAGCTTTTTGGAACGGAAGATGTCTTGCCACAGTTAAAGTTCCAATGCCCAGAGCCTCTTTCAAGCTCAAACCGTTTTCATAACTTTCAGGATGATAGTGAGGCGTCGGCGTGTAACCGCGCACATGGCCATTGTAAGAAGCCTCAGCGTAAACGCTTCTTAAAGCGCCACTGCCTTTGAACAACAACCCCACTTGTTGATCGTCCTTCAATTGAGCTGCCATCAAAAGCGCACCAACCATACTGCGGCCAACTGCTATCGTTGCCAAAGGATATGTGTTTTGCAGTTCTTGCATGTGGCGCACAACTTCAGTGGCATCTACTGCGGCAATACGCAGTGTGAGATCTTTAGAAACGAAACGATGCACACGCTCTTTGCTTTGACCATTTTGTTGATTAGTCATGACAAACCCCCGGCATTGGTGGAAAATAAAATGCGAAATTAACAAAACCCCGAGTGAAAGTCATGAAGATTTATTTCTTTCGTCACGCCCAAAAAGCCATCGATTTTTCCGGAGATCCCGATCTGACTACAGAGGGCTACGCACAGGCTCATAAACTTCTTGAGAAAGTTTTAAAGAATGAACTTCCGACACCGACTCAACTTTGGGTTTCTCCGAAAAAGCGCACTCACAGCACGTTCCGCCCCCTTGCGAACGAGCTGCATTTGCAGCTTCAAATTCAAGACGCGTTACTTGAGCAACAGAACGACGAAACCGCCATCGATTTTCGTCATCGCGTAAGGAATCTCCTCGAGAAAGCTGGCACTAAGTCTGACGAAGTGATTTTTATGTGCTCGCATTATGACTGGGTTATCGAGGCTCTGGCTGTGGTTCCAAGCGACACTGACTTTTCAGACTCAGATTATCAACATTGGAGCCCGACTCAATATGCGGGATTCGAAATCTCTTCTGAGGGGATTTTTAAATTCATCGAATTCAAAAGGATTTCGCTATGATTCAAAATATTTGGTGTGTCGGTCGTAACTATGCAGAGCATGCAAAAGAACTCGGCAACGAAGTTCCCACCGAACCGCTCATATTTTTGAAAGCTGGTAGTTGCGCCACTTTGGCCGCCAAAGAAATTCATTTGCCGGAATGGGGTACAGATGTTCACCACGAAATGGAGCTGGCCCTTCAGTTCGACGAAAATCTGCAAATCGATGAAGCCTGCATTGCTTTAGACCTGACAGAAAGAGCTAAGCAGTCTCAGCTGAAAGCAAAGGGCCACCCTTGGACCCTCGCAAAAAGTTTCAAAGAGGCCTGCCCACTTTCCTCTTTCTTCCCAGTAAACGACATCGAGGAATTGGCGAACCTGAACCTCATATTCACGGTCAATGGCAAGATTCGCCAGCAAGGCAATACGAACCAGATGATCTTCACGATCCCCCAGCTTGTAGACTTTGTGCGTCAACACTTTCCGGTGATGCCTGGAGACCTGCTTTTGACAGGCACTCCATCAGGTGTAGGTCCGTTAAAACGCGGCGACACCGTAGAAGCCGAAATTGTGGGCAAAATCACTCACAAATGGGCCATCAAATAAGCTTGAAATTCCGTTCCACTAGAGTGAATATTCCGGCACTCATAGAGGTAACGGAAAATGAACGATATTCAATCGCAAATCGTCGCGCGTGGTGAAGAGATCCTAAAACGCATGGAAAGCCAATCTAAGGCTTCCATCTTCTCGAAAGATTTCTGGTACGGCTCCATCATGGAATGGAGCATGAAAAATGAAAAATTTAAAACAAACATGTTCCGCTTCGTGGACGTGCTTCCTGCAATCAACTCAGGCGATGAAGTCGCTCGCCACTTGAAAGAGTATTTCTCTGAAGATGGTGGAAAACTTCCTCCGGTATTCAACGTCGGTCTTGGGTTAGGTTCTTTGGCTCCGGGCTTAATGGCTGGCGCGATTAAGAAAAACGTCATCGGTATGGCGCAAATGTTCATCACTGGTGAAACTCCCGACGACGCTTTGCCTGTTTTGAAAAAAGCGCGCAAAAATAAAATGACTTTCACAGTCGATATTTTGGGTGAAGCGACTTTGTCTGAAAAAGAAGGACAAGAGTACGGCAACAAATGTATCGAACTTATCAACTGGCTCGCGAAAGACGCAGAAAAGTGGGACGAAGTTCCTCAGATCGATCGCGATCACGAAGGTGCTCTTCCAAAGGTAAATATCTCTGTAAAAATGACAGCTCTTTATTCTCAAATCAAAGATGCTGCTTGGGAAGACACTAAAAAAGTTTTGAAAGACCGCATGCGCCCGATCTTCCGTTTGGGTATGCAAAAAGGCGTTTTCGTAAACTTGGATATGGAGCAATACTCAGTCAAACATTTGACTGTTGAAGCCTACACAGAACTGATCAACGAACCAGAATTTAAAAACTACAAATTCTTCGGTATCGTGATCCAAGCTTACTTGCGTGATTCTTTGGATGACCTGAAATCTTTAACTGCATTCGCAAAAGAACGTGGAACTCCATTCTGGGTGCGCCTTGTGAAAGGTGCTTACTGGGATTACGAAACGATCGAAGCGGAACAACGTGGCTGGCCAATTCCGGTGTACACGAAAAAAGCCGAGTCCGACGCAAACTACGAAGCCTGCGCTCAGTACTTGCTAGAAAATATCAAATTCATCCGCCCTGCTTTTGCATCTCACAACGTAAGAACAATCGCAGCGTGTATGCTGTATGCAGAAAGACTGAACATCCCGAAAGAGGCATTGGAATTCCAAATGCTTTACGGCATGGCAGAACCGGTGAAGAAAACTTTGGTAGACATGGGATATCGTCTTCGCGAATACGCTCCAGTAGGCGAATTGATTCCAGGCATGGCATACCTTGTACGTCGTTTGCTTGAGAACTCTTCAAATGAGAGCTGGCTGCGTGGAAAATTTGCTGACAATAAATCAACGGCCGAGTTGTTGAAAGATCCAGCCCAGGGTTTGACTCCGTCTTCCCCAGTGATCGCGAAAAAGCCAGGCCGCTTCTATAATGAACCGCCGTTGGACTTTGCCATCAAAGCAGATCGCGAAAAAATGATCAAGGCTATCGCAGACTTCAAAGCGACAATGCCAGTGACTGTACCATTGTTAATCAACGGCAAAGAGATGAACGCGACTCAGACATTTGATCGCGTGAATCCGTCCCAAGCGGATCAAGTTGTTGGTAAGATCAATATGGCGTCTATCGAACAAGCTGAACAAGCGATGCAGGCAGCACAAACTGCTTACAAAACTTGGAAGAATGTTCCTGCGACAAAACGCGCAGAGCTTGTCGACAAACTAGCCGACATCATGAATCGCGATAAGTTCAAGCTGATCGCAACACAAGTTCTTGAGGTGGGTAAGCCATGGGCTGAAGCTGATGCTGATATCGGCGAAGCTATTGACTTCTGCCGCTACTATGCTCGCCACATGCGTAATCTTGCAAATCCACTTCGCCAAGGGGCTTTGCCTGGTGAATTGTCTCAATACATTTATAAATCTCGCGGCGTGACGGCGGTGATTGCTCCATGGAACTTCCCATTAGCGATCTTGGCTGGCATGGTAACGGCTGCTGCTGTCACAGGTAACACTGTCGTGATGAAACCAGCCGAGCAATCTTCAGTTGTTGCTTGGGGCTTGATGAAAATGATCGTTGAGGCTGGCTTCCCTGCTGGCGTGATCAACTTCCTTCCAGGCTATGGTGAAGAGGTTGGCGAATACATCGTGAATCACAAGTTCACGACAACAATTGCCTTCACAGGTTCAAAAGCCGTGGGTCTTCATATTTTGAATAGAGCTTCTGTCGTTCACACAGGTCAATCACACGTCAAACGTTGCATCATCGAGATGGGTGGCAAAAATGCTGTGATCATCGATAACGATGCGGATCTTGACGAAGCAGTTGATGGAGTTCTTTATTCTGCCTTCGGCTTCAGCGGTCAAAAATGTTCTGCGGCCAGCCGCGTGATCGTTCTTGATGAAGTTTATGATCGTTTCGTAGATCGCTTGGTTGAATCTGCAAAATCTATCGAGATCTTGTCAGCGGAAAATCCAAAGGCCTACATGGGACCTGTTGTTGATAAAGAAGCTTACAACAGAATCTTGGATACTATTGCAGAGGCAGAGAAAAATCATAAACTGTTGTTCAAAGCGAACACTCCTGCAAATGGCTTCTATGCTCCGGCAACGATCTTTGGCGATGTTCCGGGCGATGCCAAGCTGGCTCAACAAGAAATCTTTGGCCCAGTTGTAGCTGTGATCCGCGCAAAAGACTTGGATCAAGCTTTGAATATCGCAAACAGCACCGAGTATGCTTTGACTGGTGGCTTGTTCTCTCGTTCGCCTGCGAATATCGCTCGCGTGAAAGAGGAATTCGAAGTCGGTAACTTGTACGTGAATCGCGGCATCACTGGCGCCATGGTTGACCGTCATCCATTTGGTGGCTTCAAAATGTCTGGTATCGGCTCTAAAACAGGCGGTATCGATTATTTGAAACAATACATGGAACCAGCATGTATCACCGAAAACACTCTTCGCCGCGGTTTTGCTCCTCTGGAAGAGTAGCTCTGTCTATCGATCTTATCGGCGCAAATTTAAAAGTTCGATAAAAAAGGCCAGCACTTCGCTGGCCTTTTTTATTGTTTCCTAAAGACATAGTTCCCGCTAAGGCTATTCGGCCTTTCGCTAGGTGTAGAGCCGTCGTGGGATGTGTCGTTATAGCCGAAAGTTAAATCACCGCGAGAAGTAGCCTGTAGGCCTCCGAATGCAGGCATATCCACTGAAGCAATGGAATAGATATCGTAATAAGTTGCGCCAGCAGATGGAACAAGAACACCACTGCAATTTCTTCCGGTCACATCCTGAGCAAAATTCAAAGTCCAAGAATTAATTCCACAAAAACTTTGCGAATTTAACTGACTAACTATCGCAGCTGTGAGGGGCTTTATTGTAAGCACACTCAGAGTTCGATCTAGCTGAACCATCGATGTACCCGACTCTGTATCGCCAATTTGATAAGTACCCTGCTCAACTGTTTCCATCTGCTTCACGGCACAGCTTGCATCCGAATAATTAGAGGTAAGATGTTGATAACTACCACCTGCATAAGTAATGGTAGCCGCCTCATAGCCAGTGAAGCTCGAACAGTCCATTTGCCAAGCGCCGCCCTCTAAAGAAGGCAGGCCACTGTTTAAATCCAAGGAGGTATTTGTTTTACTGCAGCCCCCTAGAAATAAAACAAACCCAAAGCACTTTAAGTATTTCATGACAAACTTCTCGGAAATGAGTCACGCAAACTAAAAATAATTTATCTTTACAAACAATTGTCAGTTTTGGATCAAAATTAATTATTCGCAACTGCAAGCCTAGGCCGTCCCTGCTTGTCGAAGTTTTTGACAATCCTCTAGTCCAATCGCATTCATTAGTTTTCAATCTGGCGCAGTCTTTGAATTATCCAGAGAGGTCTTTCACGCTTTGGAAATGGATAAGATATGAAAAGGTTTCTTCTTTTATTTTGCACATTGGGCTTAGCGGTACAAGCGCAAGCCATGACAGCGGCTGAATTCACTTCGGGTTTAGTTGCCCAGGTGAATGAACATTTAAGTGACATCAACGAACAACGTGCAGCCGAGGGCAAGAAGCTCTATTGCACCCAATTGAATCAAAAACAAATCGCACTCATTCAAACAGCAGCGAATGAGCCTGATATCACCGTAGAGGCTTTCGTTGAAAAGGTTTCTAACAACCTCGAGTGCTATGCACCTTTCTGGCAACCATGGGGTCATACGGACAACTTAGCGGGTGTGCTCTTCAACTCGAAAGCTTATGCCATGGATACAATCTTGATCCGCGAATCACTAGAAAACTATGCAGGCCGTGAACCCAACGACAACGAAGCACTTCTTGGTTTGTTTGATTAATCTCATCTTGCGATCACTCAAAGATCTAAAAGAAAAAGGCCAGCTATTCGCTGGCCTTTTTAATTTAAATCAAAAATAGAGGTGAGAACATCATGCTCCCCGAGTACCTTCCTTGGTATCACCCCTCCCGTAGAAACAATCTCAGCATGGCGAAAAGCATATTGCAAGCGAGTAATTTCATTTTTTTTCATTTTCCTTCATTTTTCTGATTCACACGCTCAAGATTCGAAGAAACAAACAGAATCCTGTGACTTCTTTACGAATTCTCAAAGTATCTAAGAATTTCCAAATAACAGTCCCTCTTTCTAAACGCATCCGCTTCAAGAATCTCTTAAAAAATTAAACCTTCTCAAATATTTCAATTACTTACTTGTTTTTCTCAAAGTTCTTGAATATACCATCGTTCATGAAAATCGTGCGAAATCGCCGCCGCGAGATCTCAATGGATGACCCAAGACTGAAGGCTCTCAATGCTTTCGGGGGAATTCTTTTGCGCAAAGCGCGCTACCGCACAAAACGACCGCTGTGCACCAAACGAGCAGTGCATGTTGTTCTAAGATCAACACTTGCCCATGGCAGTCAAAGTTTTCAACATTCAAAAAACTGGAAAAAGATAGAACAGCTTTGCCACGAATTCGCAAAGCGCTACGGAATCAAGCTACGCCACTACGCCAACGGCGGCAATCACCTGCACTTAGTTATCAAATTAAAGAGCAGAACTGCTTATAGCAACTTCATCCGAGCCCTGACAGGCGCCATAGCCCTCAAAATCACAGGTGCAACCCGAAACAAAGGCAACAACCAACGCTTCTGGGACTTCCGCCCCTTCACTCAACTAGCAAACGAAGCAACAGCCCAAAACCCAAAATACGATTATGTTACCCTTTTGTTTCTAAGAGACCTCAACATAATCCCAAGCCTACGCAACCTAATCCACTCCTCCGCTTAACCAGTAAGCAAAGCGAGTCGTGCCCGCTTTAGATGTCTGAGATCTGATCTGCTAGCGTCGGGTAATCTACGAATGGATTGCGATTCCCTTGAGCCTTAAAGATTTCGTTATTACGACGAGCTTCATCTTCATCAACAGGATACTCACGATTCCACTTTTTCAAGAGAGCTTCTTCGTCGGCGTCAATGTGCATGTCATAGCGAATAGCGAAGTACATCAGAGCGCGAGCCACGTGTCCCTTATGCGCCTGCGGTGGTTCAAAAATTTCCTCACCCGCTAAAGTGCCTACTCCATAACGAGAACCTGAACTTGGGCAATTGTTGAAGAACTGGGTATCTTTCGTCACCTCACCAAACCAGTTGTTACCGCGAACGCCGTTCAATTTAGAATCAGCTGGGAACAAGTGATGAAGATCTGATTTCTGAAGTTCATCTGGGAATTTACGATTGAAACGGCTTTGTGGCCATGTGTGCTCAACGTTTACAACGGTATTTTTAGGAATCGTGCCTGGTGAGGGCGCATTACTACGGAAGTCATTCGCGCCACGGTATGTGTTACAGTAAACGTCCCACACGGCATAACCGTTATCATCTTTTTTTAAATAGTAACCACCCATCAACCAAACGCGAGCAGCATTGTAGCCGATAGCGTGATGAGCATAACAGGTTTTATCTCCATCAGCACAACTTGCGACAATCTTGTCCAAGCCATTCGCTTGCGTCTGGTGATAGCTGCGAAGAACAGTTTTTAATCGAAGAATCAAAGCGTCGTTAGAAACGCCTTTCGCGAGATCGTTATAGAAATCATCTCCGTAGTACGGGATGGTTTGTGAAACTTGCGCTGCCTGAGCCGAGCCGATGATGAACAATGATGTGAGTACAATCACTGACTTAATGAGCTTTGTTAGCTTCATTCTGGTCCGCCATTTCTGTTAGAGGTGACGGCTCAAAAGATCGCTAACGGGCGAATTTCTGTCAACGGGTGTGTAGTTTTTCTATTGTCGGTAATTTGTCAAAACAGGAAGACCTTTAGCACCTATTCTGTAGGCATAACCGCCCAATAGGCCGAATACAGTGCCGCCGATGTGTGCGGCGTAGGCCACCCCACTGCCAAGCCCCTCTGGAGATGACCAAAGATTAGCCAAGTCTACGAGAAGAAAAAGTGGAAAAATCATTAAAGTGGGCAAATAAATAAAGCCATTATGCCCAGGCATCGGAGAGACAAAATAGAAATAGCGGACTTTACTTCGAACTTCCGCCACACAATAAAACGCAAGCAAGGCACTGATAGAGGCACTCGCCCCCACCATTGGCACTGTTCCGGAACTTTCTGACAGCAAAAATCCAAGACCACCAGCAAGCCCTCCCACAAGATACACAATTAACAAAACCCAACTGCCCGACAACGACTCTACGGCGGCACTGATTAACACAAGAAACATCAAATTCGAAAGTAAATGAATCCAATTCGAATGTGAGAATTGATAGGTCAGCCAAGACAAGGGGCCTTTCGCTAAAGAGCTTAAACCAAAACGAAACAGCAATTGTTCTTGATACTCTTTGCGGAAATCATGGATTTGTTTTTTCCAAGTTGCGATTTGAACGTCGTCGCCTTTGTAAGACAAAGTCTCTGCCACATTTAGAAAGTCAGCGTCACGCAAAGCATAGGAACCTAGAACTCCCATTTGATCTAAGTTATTCGCGCGCATTTCATGAACCCATGAGGGCTTCGAATAAAGATCTTTAGCAGGAAGATCTTTCAGGTATTGATAATAAAGGCGTCCCGACAAAGTCAGGCCATCTTCCTGCAGTAATGCCGAGTCTGAAACGGACGAAGTGTTGCCGCTAAAAATCAAAACGAAAATAAATAGATTTAAGAAGACCAGCGTTAGGGTCAATGGAAAGCGTGTGTACTCTTTAAGATTGACCGGTGCCGGTAAAATCATCGGATACCGTACTTTTCTTTAAAGTCATCAATCCATGACTTGGAAACACTGGCTGGAACACGACCTGATTTTCGCGAAGATGAATCACGCAACGCCCAGATAGAACGCACGTATTTCTTTTCCATTGCAGACTTCAATGCCGGGACTGCTTGAAGTTTCTCAATCGATTCAAGACTTGCATCAAAGTGATGAGCATCATATTGCTCCTCCACTTTCAAAACTTGTGTCGTCCAAAGTTTTTGATCGGCCGCCGCTAATAGCTCCAACTCGCTATTATCTTGTAAGTAACGAGCTAACAAACAAGCGGAAGAGCTGCGATCTTGGCAAACGCGCTTCATATAAAGTTCTTGTTCATCTTTATCAGCTACCAAGTATTTAGCCAAATAGGCCATCTCTTGAGAGTTCACCGGGTCACCCCACAACGAACTTTCAGCCTCTTTATTCAAGCACTCTTCTGAAATATCATTTAACAGGAATAATGAAATGGCTGCATCCAGACGAGCCACCCCTTGAAGATCTTTATCGTGGATTTCCTTACATTGAGCGGTCACGGAAGCTGCTTGATAACTACTTTGATGAAGAGAATAATAAGTCTTCAATCCACCAACCCCTGCAAACACCGCAAAAATCGCAAAACTCATACGAAGCCAAGAGGAAACAAAACGCTCCTCTAGTGGTTCTGGGCCATCATCACAAACTTTCTTCAAAGTGATCACCATAGTATCGGAAGCTCTTTCGTGGAAAGCTCGACGTAACGGGTGGCTTAAAACCTCAAGGAATGGAAGTGCCAATAGCAGAAAACTTGCACAGAAGCAGAAAGAGCGCAGTATACATTGCGAAAAGCTTAAACGCTGACGATAGTGCGGGTAAGAAATCACACGCATTTGCATAAAGAATTGACCTGGCGTCGCCTGCCAGTAGTACATAAAAACAGATTGCAAAAGTATGACAATACAAGCGCCTAAAATAAAAATCAAAAGACCCGCAACAAATCCTTCAGGTGATTGCGCATCTAACAGGAAGTATGTTTTGGTTTTCTTCATAAGTCCCGCGAGTAGCAAACTCACTACAGGAGACATAATCAGAAAATCCAGAACCAACGCCAGAAAGCGATCGGCTATAAACGCGATCGCTGTTCTTTCTGCTACATTTTTCTTTTGGCAAACTTCAGGTGCCGATAAATCTGGAAATACCATACAGACTGTATCGGCTTGGGACAGAAAAGACTAAAGCGATTATTGTGTGAATCGAACGGCTTGAACTCGACCTTGTTCATCTAAAGTAAAGTGAGCTTGCCCTACAATGGTCTTGCCGGCATCAATCAA
>NZ_DASVLT010000066.1:0-22434 GCF_036384735.1 Bdellovibrio sp.
CGGAAGGTTTTAACAATCTCGCAAAACTGTTGCAGAAGCGGGCTTTCGGATTTAGAAGCTTTAAAAACTACAGGCTTCGTCTGCTAAGTTTATGATTTTTGTGTGTTTTGGATAAAGTTCCACCATGAAGTGAGTAGAACCGTAGAACCCCTATTCTTGGCTTCGATTTTTTTGGTTTTTAAAGAAATTGGATGGGGTGGTGGAACTATGCCTAAATATCGGAAACTACTAAAATTTAATGATGAACGACGACAATACACTACAAATACAGTATTTAGAGTGCTTACCGGGTAGTAACGGCTCTTGTTAGCTCCTCTTTCTCATTATTGTCGTCAGCCTTACGTTTTGTTAGAAGACCAACCATCTCTACATAAAAATGTCCGGGACCATCTGGCATTAAGATTAATCCTCTTTTTCTCGAGTCATTATGCCAACGGGCTCCAAGGTTCTTCAATTGCTCATCAATTGATAGATCTTCAGGTTTTGAATTTCTTTCAATGGTAGACATAAAGGCCTCCTAAAGGAAGGTCGGAGTTACATAACACGCCTACGTGGCGATTTCTAGCCCCTTTGTAGATTCTGTATTCTAGAAAGGGTTCAGTCAATTAACATTCATCTAATATATATTTCCCTTATCTTATCGGTACTTAACTAGTCTTTTTTAGAGGATAGCGCCTCTTTTTCCAGAATCAATAATTGTTGAACTAGCTTGGCCAACATATGCCTATATGGGCGAATGATTGGATCAAAATGAAGCAGTCTTTTGGGGTCGACCAACAGCATTGGTCCGTTTTTGTGAATATTAATGACACCTATGGGCTTTGATTTCCTATCGGTCATTAAAGGAATTGAAAGAAAGCTGGCAACTTGCTTTCCTCCATTTCCGCTAAAATACTCCTTAATTTGTTTTTTTACGTGTGCCGTAAAATCCCCATGGTCCTCACACCACTTATATATCTCAGAAGATTGCATATGAAGCTCAGTTCGAGACTCGCAGTAGGCTAAAGGCGCCCCTGGCAAAACGCGATACTTATTCTTACCATCAATATTGGTTGTTTCCGCATGAGGTATTGGCAAGGCGAATGCTTCAAGTGCCATGTCTTCTTCCGATTGTTGAGCCTCACTATGTGTAGATAGATCTTTTCTCAGATCTAATGCCCCTTTTAAGGTTTGAAATAGAACCTCTTGATCAATGAATTTAATACGGGGTTGAATCTGTTCACTAAGCTCTTTGTCTGCTGATGAAGCATCAATGAATAACATTATATTTGCGGCATATCGCTCCATTTGAGTGTGCTGCTTGGGTGAGTCAAACTTTTCAGTTAGCTGGCAGATACAAGTTAATAAGCCACGAATAATTTTTTTTGTGTCATCAACATTTTTACTTTGCAGCGCTTTCTCATACATTGCTTCGCCTTCGTCGTAGGTGTCTGCAAATTCTTGTAAAAACTCGGCTGGTGGTAATGTCTGAATTTGACTGACAAGTTCTTTTCTTAGCTGAGAGTCGTAGGAGTCGACCTCCCATTCTCGAAAAAAATACAAGCCTCCGACGAAGATTGTGACAACCCAAAAAAACAGAATTCTTGGGTGAAAATGGAAGCTCTCCCATCCATTCCACGTACCCCACTGAAATGGGACTACACTTTTAATCTCATCACTATATAGGGATCCAAAAAGTCCTATGAAAATTATCAGTAGTGTTATTATTGTACCCAAATGAGGGGATCGCCCTCCGCCATTGTCTCGCCAATCAGAAATCCATTTAGACAAAGAGATTTTCATATGCTCCTCACTTCAGGAACTATCTAAATAAGTACCAACACTATTTTTTTTAGAACCTAGTTCTTTTAAGTTAGCCCTTTCGATGAGGCGGTTGTCAACACACTGTTGTTTTCTTCCTGATACAGAGTTGAGCCTCTCAAGAGGGTCAGTAAAAAAAGTAAATTAACTTTAGAGACATATTACGCGATGAAATTTGATCCCTTATTGTTCTGTCAGGAAAAATGTCATGGACTTTGGTCGTATTGCCGGACTCGACAAAATGAAGTTTAAGTTTGATCATTAAATATAACTTGCATCAAGGATGAGGCAAAATGAGCAAACGTGGTCGGAGTGGAATTCCGAGTGGTACTGCATTTGATAATTACTTATCTGAAGTGATCGGGAAATTTAATTCGGGTAAGGCAACTGAGCATACTTATCGTCCGGCACTTCAAGAATTACTGGAGTCTTTGCTTCCGGAAGCTAAAGCGATCAATGAGCCTCGCCGTGTACGCTGTGGGGCGCCAGACTTTATTGTTCAGAATAGCGCAGCTCCCATTGGATATATTGAAGCCAAAGATATCGGTGTTGATCTTGATGAGGCAGAAGAGGATGAGCAGCTTGTTCGTTATCGAACGAGTCTTTCAAATCTTATTTTGACGGACTATCTGGAGTTTAGGTGGTACGTGAATGGAGAAAAACGACTTACGGTTAGAATTGGTGAAGTCCTTAAGGGGAAAATTCATTTTAGACCTGATTTTTCCAAAGATCTCAGTGTTTTAATTAATGCTTTTCAAAACGCCGATGTTCCTACGCTAAAGGATCCGGCGGAACTAGCGATGCGGCTTGCCGCAATTACTCAAAGTGTGAAATTTTTAATTGTAGAGACGCTTCATTATGAAAATGAAAAAGGATGGCTTCACAAGTGGTTAAAGGCGTTTAGTGAAATTTTAATCACTGGTCTCAATGCAGAAACATTTGCAGATATGTTTGCTCAAACTCTGACTTATGGTTTTTTTGCAGCTCGCGTCCATCATATGGACCAGAGAACGGAGTTCTCAAGGTTTGCGGCAGCAAAAATTCTTCCACGAACAAATCCATTTCTGCGCCAACTTTTTGCGGAGTTCGCCGGTATAAATATGCCGGATGAGTTGAGTTGGGCGGTTGATGAAATTGTTGAGCTTCTTAAACGTACGGATATCAAAGAAGTTCTCGAGAACTTTGGAAATCAATTCGGAAAAAATGACCCAGTAGTGCACTTCTATGAGACGTTTCTTGCGCACTATAACCCTGCGCTCCGCGAAAAACGAGGTGTTTACTATACCCCTGAGCCAGTCGTTGATTTCATAGCAAGATCTGTTGATGACATATTGAAAATGAAATTTAGTAAGCGCGACGGACTGGCTGATGATAGTACGTTGATTCTTGATCCCGCTGTTGGCACGGGAAGTTTTTTGCACAAAGTTGTCGATCTAATAAAAAAGCGTGTCGAAAGAGATGAGGGGGCATGGGATAGCTATGTGGCTGACACTCTCTTGGAAAGACTATTTGGCTTTGAAATTTTAATGGCGCCATATGCTGTAGCCCATCTGAAGCTCGGAATGCAGCTGCAAGATTCTGGCTATAAATTTCAACGAAACCAAAGGCTTGGTGTATATCTCACTAATACCTTGGAGGACGCCGCCAAAAAGAGTCAAGAAATGTTGTTTGATTGGGTCTCAGACGAAGCAAATGCTGCGTCTGATGTAAAGCGAAAGAAACCCATTATGGTGGTCATAGGAAATCCACCTTACTCTGGAGAGTCAGCAAATAATGGAGACTGGATCAACGGTCTTCTTCGTGGATATGACTCGATTACAGAACAGGCAACGGGGAATTATTTCGTATGCGAAGGCAAGCCTTTAGGAGATAAGACGACCAAGTGGTTGAATGATGATTACGTTAAGTTTATTCGTTTTGCTCAATGGCGCATCGAGCAGACGGGCCATGGGGTATTAGCGTTCATTACTAACCACGGCTTTTTGGATAATTTCACCTTCCGTGGGATGCGTGAGAATCTCATGTCAACTTTCGATGAAATCTATGTTCTGGATGTGCATGGTAGCTCAAAAAAGAAAGAAGCAGCTCCCAATGGCCAGAAAGACGAAAACGTATTTGATATTCAACAAGGGGTTTCGATTTCGTTCTTTGTTCGCAGACATGCGCCAGCGAGATCAAAGGGAAAAGTTTTCCGTGCAGATCTTTGGGGTACTCGCGCTGAGAAATATGCCTGGTTGAAGGGAACACGCTTTACTGGTGTTGATTGGAAAGAGTTGAGCCCCTCAGCGCCACTTTTTGAGTTTGCTCATGTGGATAAAGATCTCAATGAGGAGTATGAGCCTCATTGGGCTCTCGACGAAATTTTTCCCATTAACGGCGTTGGCATGACCACTGCTCGCGATCATGTAGCTATTAGTTTTGATCGAGATGCTTTGAATGAGCGAGCTGCAATTTTTACCAATATTCGCAAGACAGATGCGCAGGTTTGTGCTGAGTTGGAAATTAGTGAGAAGAAGGGCTGGAATTGTACAGAGGCCCGGCGCGAACTTCGAGCTGTTGGCGCAGTGGAGGATTTGATAAAGCCCGTTACCTACCGGCCGTTTGACTCCCGTCACATACTCTATCATGAGTCACTCGTTTGGCGGACAGCTCGAAAAGTAATGGGGAACATGCTGGGCGGAAACAATTTGGCAATTATTGCGACAAAGCAAACAAAAGATAAATGGGGTATTTCAGTAACTAAAAACCCGATAGCACATAAAGCATATTCCGCTTATGACATTAGCTCACTTTTCCCTTTGTACATTGATCTTTCAGATGAGCTTGGTGATGAAGATTCGACGGTCAATATAGATGCCAAATTTATTAAGCACTGTGAACAAGCTGTTGGTTTAAGATATGACGAGGGCAGACGTCGCAACGTTATTGGTGGAAATGTATTTGGTCCGGAGGACCTTTTTTCATACATCGTTGCTTCGCTCAATGCTTCTAACTATGCGGAGCGATATGAGCAAATGCTGAGAAAAAATTTTCCCAAGATCCAAGTTACAACGGACCGGGCATTATTTTGGAAGTTCGTTGAAAGTGGGCGTGCATTTATTAATGCATTCAACGCAGAAATTGAGATAAGTGACGAAGTTCGATTTCCAATCAAGGGAACAGGTAAGGTAGAATTCGTAAAATATAACGAGAAACTTAAACGCGTAGAGATTAATGATGCTCAATATTTTACCGGAGTGTCCAAGGAAGTATGGAATGAGAAATTTGGCGGTTTCATTCCAGCAAAACGATACTTGGAAGATCGAAAAGATCGAAAGTTATCATTCTCAGAACTTCGTAGCTATATGTGCTTGATTACTGCGATCGAGTCAATTTTCTCGATCAGGGAGTCTTTAGACAAGGTTGTAAGTAAGGCAGGTCAATTTCCAATCAAGTCCCTGCATAGAAAAGTGGAGATGATGCAGGATACTTCAAACAAGAATAAGAAGAAGGAACGCCAGTTGGTGCTTGTTCCAAAGATTGTTGAACGTTCCAAGAATGTTGTTTCTAAGCCTAAAAGAAGAGCTTAGTTGTATAACTTCACTGGGGTTCTGATAGCCCACCCTAAGATCTTGATATCATTAGAGTGGGCTCTTGAAGAACTACGGAATACTACAGTCTATTCGTCAGCTACTTGTTTCAGTTTGAGAACTTTTCCGCTGCTTTGAGTGGCATCGTGAAAGTTTAGAGAGTCTGTCATTCCGCGAATACTGATTCCAGCTTTACGGATGTATATCATCATCGTTTTGATGTCCTTCCAGCCCCCGGCTGACATCACTTTCACCGGTTCGATACCTCGTGACAGACAAGCTGTTGCCCAACTCGCGCGAAGATCGTGGAAACGAACTCGAGGTAAGTTTATGCCCAACAGAAAAGTCCGAACTATTTCGGCCTGTCTGCCAGCATCCCAATCGTCAATTCGTGGCAATGTGAATACTGAGTCATCATTCTTAATTTTTAGCTCTTTTAGAATGTGAAGCAGAGGTGGCGCAATCTCAACCATGCGGTCCATTCCGTTTTTAGTGTAGTCTTTAAACCCATCAACGTGACTCCAACCCATGGCAACTTTAATTAATCTGTTATCAAGATCTACATTATCCCAAGTTAGAGCGTAGAGCTCACCATTCCTCATACCCGTATAAACAGCTGTCGCCCAAATTGGATACCACTCGTGGTCATATTCTTTAGCTTTCTCAAGAAAGATTCTTAGCTGCTGCTCACTTAAGACACTTTTGATTTTATCCGCAGTTCTAAATTTCAACTTCGGGACTGGATTTCTACCTAAAACTCCCTTCTCTACTGCATAGGTGAAAAGACCGCGAAGATATTTAAGAACATTCTTCTGTTGGCTTGGAGAGCGATCTGCTAACGTGCCTTTAATGAGATGACGAATTTCATCAGTTGTAATTGAAGAAATAGGGCGGGTCGCCCACTTAGAAGTATGAGCATTTAAACATAGCTTATAGTTTTCCACTGTTTTAGGGGTATAATCCCTTTCCTCCAATGATATAAAGAAAAGTTCGAGTAAGTTTTTATAGAGCAGAGAGCCATCTGATGAGGGCCCTTTAAATGAAGCTTCAATTTTTACAACGAGTTCGTTATAAACTCGTTGAGCCTCCGCTTTAGTTTTAATAAGTTTTCTACGAAGTGTTTTCGGCCTGCGTGTGGTGGGATGCCTTTTAGAGTAAGACACCTCCCATGTCCCCGTTTTTTCGTCGTACGTTATTGCCATAATTTGGCCCCTTTCTGTTCTCATTCAATAATTGATCTAATTCATTTTTATAGTAGCGATTAGTTCTACCTAACTTTCTGTAGGGTATGAGCCCTTGGCTAACCATATTTAGTAATCGTTTAGTACTTACTCGAAGGTAGTGAGCAGCTTCCTTTGTTGTCATGACATCTGGGGAAATGTACGATTGTTCGTTCATAATTACCTCATACCTTTTTAAGGCTGCTTTTGTTCTAGATGAATGATGTTAGTCATTTTTGCGGGTAGTGCATGCTTTACCTGAAAAACTCTTTTCATAATTTCATCAGGAGGCTGTCTTTTTATGAGAAGTAGAATCTCATCAATATCGAAAAATGGAGTGATGCCCCACTGATTGAAGACACGTCGTCTTTCTTTTGGGCCATATCCCCAATAACACCACTCCTGAACAGCCTTTGACCATACGAAGACGAATTGTCCCACATGGAGTGCTGCCAGCACCCTATTGGTGTTGAGACCGAGGATCGTTTGTGGGGGAGGTGAGTTGGGATCTAGGATTGGGTCTGATACGATCATCCAAGAACCATCACCTACAAAAACATCGTTATTGATGCCTTCGAAGATGCCACCGCTGGTTTTGATGGTGACGGTTCTGGCATCACTTTGGAATTTCATGGCCAAGATCCTTTCTCAGGGAAGGGTGAAGAAAGATTTTAGTCGATGGATGGCCTCTGCCTTTGGATTGCTCCACGACTCTCAAATAACCAAGACTTTGAAGCTCTGCCGCCGCCGCACGTATTTTCTCGGAGGTATTAAGATCCTTCCAACCTTTGCCCGCTAAAATTCTGATGGTGACCTGATGAGGCACTTTTCCTGCCATGATCTTTTCAAGCAGGCTAGAAGCTCTGGATGAGGCCTCATCTGATTGTTTGTATAGGGTAGCAGCATGGGATTCTAAGACGCGACACCAAGTGATGGCCATATCAAGGTGAGTGCGCTTTACTTTGGATTCGGTCCCAACAGAACTTCCTTCATGAAGCTCGTCACAAACGCAAAAGATCAGGGCAAGGGACGGTAGCAAGCTACGGTATTTTCCAAGATGGGAAACAAGGGCTTGTGGTTGAATGTCACCAGAGCGAAGGCGCAATTCAAGAACCTCAAGCCAATCATTGAATAAATTTTGAGCGTCTTCATCGAAAGACAGAATAGCTTTATTTTCGTCGTCTGCATTGGGCAGGCTAATGATCTTTCGGTAAAGGTCGAAGATTCCATCTTCAGCCATTTTGTTGGGATACCTGTCTACGTTCTTCCAGCTTTTTGTCATCTTGGTCATGAAAAATATCTGCAGCCTTTGCATAAAACCGTCTTCGAGCATTAGGTCTTCCCCAAGCTGAGTTAGATATGCAATTAGTACCTGTGGAGGAATAGCTCCAAAGATGGATAGTCTCAATACGGGAATAAAAAGAGAACCTCGTCCGATTCGGTCGATTGACTTAGACGTATCTCCACTCCATGCCTCTAAGTTAAAGGAGCGATCTCCTTCGCGACCAGGCTTTTCAAATACCTTTAAAAGACCAATAAGTTCGTCAAAAAGACCGAGGAGTCCCAATGGATTTTCAATGAGGAGCTCGCCGATCTTTTCAGTTGTAGCATCGTTGTAGGTCAAACGTTTTTGTTTTGGCTTTCCATCTTCGAGCTGTACCTGGTATTTCAGCAAAATCTCTTTTTGAGTTGTAAGATCCGCATTGGGATTTTTTTCCAAAAGTTTTTCGATATTTTTTTCGCATTGTTTGATTGCAGCTTCGATGGCTTTCTTCTCTGCTTGCCATTTCTGCATAGATTGACGGTACTGCTCTGCGAACTCGGCTTCAATTTTACGCAATGGACCGATGACTGCATTCATTGTCGGCGATTTTAGTGAACTTGCAGCCGCCGCAATGAATCCCCATAAGTTTACAACTACAGTCCAAGGGTCGAGACGTTTAGGCTTAATTTTAATCTTCCCAGCGATGAGCGATGATAAGACGACAACAAGAGGTGCAAGGACCATTTCCCAAGGGACCTGCATGCGTTCTGCAACATCTTCGGCAAAGGAAGCTAAGTTGGATGGGACAGCTTCTTTGGGAATTGTTGGCAAATCTGTCTCGACGATATCAGGCAATGAAGGCCAGCAGCTAAACTCACCATTCCCTTTCTCCCAAGTTCCGTCCTTGGGATTGAATTTTTCGCTAAGGGCGATCAAGAACTTTTCAAGTTCTGTTCCCTTGATAATATTAATTTTTTGGCCTGCTTGGAGTGCATCATCTATGCCTTTTACAGAATCCCAGGTTGCAAGCGAAACCTCTAAGCCCTCATTGTTTAGATAATTGCATAATTGATAGGTATATTTAGCCACGTCTTTGTTCTCGATCATGTCTCTATCGAAAGCGATGGTGACTGACTTAATGTTTTTTCTAGCAAGAATGGGAAGAGCTGTTGCCCAATTATTCACGCCGGGAACGGCAATTATCGTAGCCTTGCCCCACTTTTTTTCGATGATGAGTGCTTTTAATGCTCCCTCAGTTATGAAGGCGTGATTTTCTTCGTCAAAGCCAGCGAGAAACGGAGTAAGCAATGCTTTATTGCCGCCATAGCGTGTGCTGGATATCCAGCGATAACGTTTATCATGTGCTTCTGTATCATGTCTGATTTGAAGGCTTACGATATTTCCCGCGCTTGAGCGGTGAGGAATAATGATCCCGTCTCTGCCAACAAAATCGATAGATGATGTCGTTTGGTTTAGATAGAATCCAGGGACCTTTAAAAGATCCTCATGTGTAAACTCACGTTCGAGACTGCGAATGAAATCAAAAGCTATTGGGGAAGAGAAAAATCCACATTGTTGAATTTGCTCTTTTGTGATTCCGCGTTCGAGCAAATTATTTCTGTGGCCTGGTCTCAAGGGAAGCTGAGCTGCCATTTTGCTGTAGACAGTTTCGTAAAGACCCAGGAATTCGTGTGCCGTGCTTTTACTTTCGAGAAAATCGATATCTGCATTTATTATTTCGAAGTTGTAGACAGTTTGAATCATAAAGATTCTCCATCAATTTTCAGTTTATACAGAATGTACAAGACGTCTTCCGCATGCATGTAGACTGTTTTGGATCCGTCTTGCGCAGATGAAACACATCCCATCGGGACAAATTCGCAGATGATAAACAGACGGGAGCGGGTGATCCTGCAGGTATTGGTGTTTTTGCATATTGGACATTCGAGCAGCTCTTCGAGATGAATCCACGAGATAATAGGCCAATTGATTTCACTTCTATCCATATGATCCTTTGTTTGAAAATTAGAGATCTACAATGTAGGTGCGCTCATTTTATAGTTTGTATGAATCAATTAAATCAAATCGCAGTATCCATATTCGATTTAAGTCACATTCATTTAATTCCGATAAGTTTCAACAACTTATAAAAATACAAGGGGAGCATGTGCCTCAGGTGTCACGCGAGTCATTGCAGGAAATTTTAACTGAAATAGATGATCGATATAGGAATTTTGACGTGGAATCTATTGGTAGGATAAAATTTTTTTTGGATAGCGCCTTCGAGCAAAGAACTTTTCGGGCTCTACAAGCAAGAGCGGTAAAGGAAAAGAATGAAGTAAAGAATCTTCATATAAAATTCATTGAGCTTAGAGATCTATATCACGCTTCCTTAAATCAATTCTTAGTGAGTGCAAATGGCGAATTTGACGTCATTTTAAAAGCATTGAAAAAAATAGAGAAGAAAATCACAGAGGCCAGAGTCATGACTGAGGCCAATGTTGATGGAAAGTCTGGAAAACGATCCTCATTGGGTGAAACACTTCTCTGGGCGGCGATAGCCAAAATTATCAGGCAAAGAAATCCGGGATATAAAGAGTTAGGATATGCCGATGATATCACAACGTTAGTTACAAGATTTTACCACGCGAGAATGTCAAAAGGACGGATTAAAAAAAAGAAATTCTTAAATGCCAAAGCTACTCAGCAAAGGCTCTCTTCCTTAAAGAAAATGAAAGATGAGAGTCTTCTTTTGGACAAGGATGGTTTTATTTATGGAAAAATAGATGATGGGTTCAAGTTAATAATTCCGAGCCACAATGAAAATCTAACACCTATCGAGATGGCAGCAAGAGATCTTGGGATGAAGCTTCTATATTATGCTCCTGAGGTTCGCACGAAGAGTTGATAATTTCGGGTATAAGTCAGATAGGAGGAATTTTTATGAGCAGCATTGAACGCAAACAGTTAAGTGCATCTGAACGACTTATATTTATTGGGCATACATTATTCACGATGGGCACGATGTGCCTTTCGATTGCATCACTTTTAAAACTGGCGCAAGACGGAGACTTGCCAGAAACACCGCCACAACGAAATGGATCAGTCCTTGTCGGAAAAGATCAAGCCCATGATTTTTTTCGGAGAAATTAGTGGTGGATAAAAATCAAATTTGCCGGGACTATCTGATGCTATCTGAACGCATCGCCGAAGAATATCAGGATCGTGATGTTCCCCAATCAGTGCAGTCATTTTATTTACTTTGTGAGTTGATCAGTCTGGGATCTGTCGAAGATTTCATTCAGACTTACGGCCATCGTCACATTGAGCCTAAAGTTGCCAACGCTGGTAAACAACTCATGAATCTTGGTTCGCTCAGCAGCTTTGAGTATTCAGCCGCTGAGTTTCTAAATGAATCAATCAGATAAAGGCTAGCCCCTAAAACCTTCCATAGTGGGAACTTCAAACCCACTACCACAACTAGGGTGATCAACCCTAAAAAATAGCTCTGAAAACCCAGTCCCAAACTAACAGTCTCACAGAAAGGAGTTTCCGTGATTTTTGGTTACGCTCGCGTATCCACAACTGACAGACAATCTACTGATCTTCAGTTGGATGCCCTGAAGGCTGCCGGCTGCGAAAAGATTTTTCAAGATCAAATATCCGGCGCAAAAGATGATCGCCCAGGTTTGAAGGAGCTACTAAAATCTTTAGCTCCAGGTGACCAGATCGTTGTTTATAAACTGGATAGATTGGGGCGATCAGTTCCCCATCTCTTGAGTCTATTTGAAGATTTTAAAAAGCGGGAAATACACTTTCGATCACTTACGGAAGTCATTGATTCCAAAACGCCATCAGGTCAGTTTCTTCTAACTGTCCTCGTGGCTTTGAGTGCAATGGAACGAGAAATTCTTATCGAGAGAACTAAGGCGGGTATCGAGGCAGCTCGACAGCGTGGACGCGTTGGTGGGCGTCCACCCAAAATAACCGCAGAACAAAAGCAAATAGCAAAACAACTTTTACAAGATCCCTCGAACTCAGTGGCAAGTATCTGCCGCAGCTTAGGAATCGCAAAATCAACATTTTATCGTTCAATCAAAGGCGAAAGCCACTAACTGCCCAACAAGGCAAAGGAGAAACAAATGCAAACAGAAAAAGTACAAACAAAAAAGGTTAAAGCCCAAGTTAATTGGAAGAAGCTTGGCGTGCAGATGCTGCATGGGGCTCTTCAGGGAGCAGCTATGACGGCGGGAAGTCTTCTTGTTGGAAGAATTATTCAAGGCACGACTTCGGCATCAGAGACAGGTGTTTCTGATAGCAATGTACTGTCACTTAAGAAGTCAGTATAGAGAGTGTACCTCGGGGCCATGGATGGCCATCAATTCGGCAAACTGTAGAATCGTTCGACAAATTCAAATAGCCCAAACACCACCAAATTTAAATTCATTATGTCGAATTGAATTCGGCAAAATAAACTTCACTTTAAATTAGGCACCAAATCCCGAAAAGATTTTTATGAAGAAAAAAGAGATCGTCATTAGTGACGTGTTACCAAGACTTCTAAAAGAGCGGAAGTTAACCGCCAAGAAGTTGTCACAAGCAACGTCAGTTTCTCAATCGACATTATCGACGTGGACTTTGCCTAAGGCTAAGCCGCGAAACATTGAAGATGTGGCAACTGTCGCAGATTTTTTAGGTGTGTCATTGAACTATTTGCTTTTTGGAGAAGCTGATGAGCCTCAGGATCTTCAAAATCTAGATGGCGAAATCGTTTTGAGTGGGATTTATCGCTTGAAACTCGAGAGGCTGATAATCCCACAGAAGAAATCAACCAAGGAATAATTTATGAAAAAAGTTGGACTGTGTTTTGTTGTTTTATTGATTGGGTCAAATTCTTTTGCCGTTTCAAAGCAAGATGCATTCTGCATTTGTTTTGAAGCTCGCTCTGTTCTGTTAGTAGGTGCTGGAATGGGTAAGACAGCAAGAGACTATGGCGCTGATACAGATCTACCTTTGTTGCTTTGGAGGAAGTCCATAGAAACATGGAGCGATAAGCTAGAAGTAGATGCTTCGAGGTGTTCGTTAGGTTCTGGAGAAGGCTCTTCAGTACGTTTGTGTCGACAATATATGAAACAATATCCAGATGGAAATTTCTAAAGAATTCTAGAAACCACTAGCAACTAAAGGAATCGGGAATGCAAAATTATATTCTGGTTTTAACTCTCTTGCTATCTATAAACGCTGGAGCCTATGCGCAAGAAACAGATGGCGTTTGCTTTCGCGGATCTTTGCAACACAAGAAGTCTTGGTACCTAAAACTATATGATGGAAAAATGCTACTTTTGGCGAATGTAGCCATTATTAATCCAGATGGAGGATTTGTCTTGCAGGAGGCTTTCTTAGATTGGACTGGTGCCAAAGAAGGCGTTGTTGGATACGAGAAGGTCAAAGAGAAACAAACTTTTGAATACGTCGTTGAGAATGGAGAGCACAAAAAACGTACGCTTACGCTATATAAATACACTCCAAAATGTCAGGAAGAAATTAAAAAGAGAATGAAGACTGACAAGCCCTGGAAACTTAGTTTTGAGTAAAAATAAAACAGGAGACCAAAATGAAAAAAATCATCATTTTATTCGGTATCGTTGCTCTAGCTGCTTGCTCGACAAAACCAACCACCACCACGCCAACACAAGCGGATGTTCTTCCAGACCAAGTGGTTGCGCGTATCGATCAGATGAACGCACGTCCAGATTGGCTTAAGGAGTCTGAACCATTCACAATTTCAAAAGGCGTTGTTTCATCATTGGGACAAACTGAAGTTCCAGGCGATCATCGCGTAGATGCAGCATTCAGAATTGCGGAAAACAATGCGAAGGCAGGAATTTCAAAGGCGATTGAGCAGAAGCTTGATTACGTCTTTCAAAACGCGGAAGAAGGCACAAGTATCGATGCTACCCAAGCGCGCTACATCGGCAGCGAGGTTTCAAAGATCACAACTTCAACTATGCGCGTGGATAAACGTTACTGGGAAAAAGTTGTCGTCAGTCGTGAAAATGGCTCACGAGTACCCATCTATAGAGTCTTTGTGACTGCCTCTATGCCTGAAGGTGATTTCAAGCGTGCGGTCTTGGATGCAATCCGCAAATCAGAAGGCAAAGGTGGAATCAGTGCTGACTTTGCGAAAAAAGTTGACCAACACTGGGATAAAATTACTACCGCTCAAACGGAGTAGTCATGAAAACCTCAAGTCTAACAGTAGCCCTGCTGATTTTCGCGGGGCCTTTTTTTTCTTATGCCATGCCGGATTGGGCCAAGAACTCCACTGAAGCAACTTCAACAGAGATTATAACTACATGTAGTGGTGAGGGCCCATCTCTTGCGATCGCACGGAACGAAGCAGTTGAAAGCTGCACAACTTCTGCGATTAGACTTCAAAATGGATCTTTAAACTACAAATCTTATTCTGTGCAAACAGAGTCTGACTCAGCCGCGCACGAAACAGTGTCTAGTAATTTGAAAGTTTCCGGCGCGCTCTGTAAGCCTACTAATGAAGAGGTTGAGCAGCGGCCCGGGCAGTTCCGAGTTTGGTTAAAGTGCGCTTTCAAGAAGGCAGATTTTAAACTAGCAGTAGACGATTCAACTAAAGCCTCATCCACCAGCGAGCAAGTGAAAGTCAAACCAGAAGGGAAATTAAAATCTGTAACGATCGGAAAACACATTAAGGACTTATCAACCTGTCAGGTTTCACTGTCTGTAATTCCTGAGTGTGAAAGCGTTCTAGTCAAGTCTTCGTTCCCTCGGATCGAAAGATGTAAAGGGAATCCTGTTCGGATGGCTGTGCATTCAGAAGACGTACTTGTCGTTAGGGCCGCGGGTTATAAGCCGCAAGAAATTCAATCTTCATGTAACGGAGGAGATCATGTCATCGAAGTTATCTTGGAGCCTTTGTAGTGCCTTGGCCGGCATCACGTTGTCATCATCTGCTTGCTCATTGCTGCAGGTGGCAGGACTTACTCCCAAACCAACACCACCTTATGAAGGCGGGCTTTTGGTTCAACAACCTACAGGTGTGGTCTGGGCTGGAACGATAAAGGACGTGGGGCATCCTTTAGAGAAGCTGCCTCAGGCAACTGTAAACAGCACCTCGGATAAAAAGGGGCAGTGGTTTCCGCAATATTGTCAAAGCGGCAAGCAAGTTCGCGATGTAACTCAGAAGATCAGATTAGTCATACCACGTCCACCAAAGGGATTAGCGCTGGCAGCAGCTCAGAATAAAGCTGCGGAGCTGAAACAAGTTGGTGAAGCTATGATTCCTTTGTTCTTTCAGTATGCTTCTGATCCAAGCGATGTTTTAATACTAAAGGAAGGCGAAAAATATCCGGCGGTACGCTCGTTTGCACTTCAAAGTGGAAAGTCAGTTGATCTTGAAAAAGAGTTTCAAAATCCAAGATCCACAGTTGGTGGAGTTGTTTACATAAATCGATTTGTTTTTCTAAAGCCCACGGACAGTGATGTTGTGTATCTGGTGCCCAATCGATTTACAGAGCTTCATTGGGGTTTAAAATATTTCGATGCCGGGATCTATTCAAACCATCCTATACCTGGAAGATCTGGGCTCTTTGCACTAACTCCTGAGCGTTCTATCAGGGCTAAAAATTTAACGACTCAACCATATAATGCTGTGAGCGTGTTGGCACCTGCCAGGAATATGGCCCTTTATGATTTCCACACAAACTTCACGGCTTTGATTTCGGCAACGAAGGTACAAGAGGATCTACCAGAACTTCAAAGTATCTTTTTGAATCCAGATGGCTCAATCTCAACAGCTAAAGCGTTACAAGCTAAGGAACAGTTTTGGAAGTTCTATCTTCAGAAATTCACCACAGTTAAAGAAGCTCAAAGCGATAATCCCGCATTCAAGGATTACGAAGTCAGTTTAGATTTAAATCTGTTTTGCACATTCGGAAGGCAAACGATGGGTTTGCTATCGAAATAGGTTAGCTGGGGAAGAAGGGGGGAAATATGTCAGATAAAGTTGCTCTGGACTCGAAAATTGCCCGAAGTAACCAGATTGTTCTTCTTGCTATCTACAACGAGATCATGCGGGTAGCTTATCAGTGTGGCGCTGACTCACAAACTTTAGAGGAAATAAGCCAATATCAGAATGAGGTCGCAGACCATTATAGCTGGGATTTCTCTGGAAGCCCTCTTACTCCAGGAATGCCGCAAACCTATGCTCGAGTGACTTTTCAGGATATCCGCACTGTGGCGCTAGCAAGGCTTAAGCAGTATAAAGAGTCTTTCAACCTTTGGCGTAGAATCTTTTTATTAAAAAGAATAAAAATGGAAGAAACCAAATTTAGAAATATCGTAAATCTTTGTGATCGAGTTCTGGAATACCACGATCGACATTCAATAAAGTAAGCTGATCTAGGTCGATCAACAAAACATATCGAAAAAGTCGCCGCAGACAATTGAGGGTCGAGGCTGGTGGCTTCAGTTATTCAAAATAAGGATCAATGATGACTTCTCAGAATATCGTAGAAGAAGTCATCTCGCACACCAATATCATCGAAATTGTTTCACAGTTAATTCCTCTAGAGCCAGCCGAAAGTGGCTGGTACAGAGGTGCTTGCCCATTTCACAAGTGGCAAGGAAAGAAAGGGTTATTCTACGTTTCTGAAGTCAAACAAGTTTATCGTTGCTATCGGTGCAAGAGATGCGGAAATGTAATTACGTTCCTGCGGGATTATCGAGGTATGACTGAGGAGCATGCGATTGTGCAATTACAGGAAAGATTAAAATGAGGTAGCTGTTTCAGAATGACGTCTGCTAAAGACATCGTGACTTTAATAGGAGGTCGCAATGGAAGAAACAAAACAGGGTGAATTTGGTAGAACAGATGAACGTGAATTCAAAATTGAAAACGGAGATGTGATAAAGCTTACTGAAGAAGAGCTTCAAAGGGTCGTAGATGTGTTTAAGCTGCTTTCAAGCATGGACAATAAAATTATGATGGAGGCGGTCAACGGATCAAAAGTGGATCTTGCCAGGCTGGGGCCTGAAAAGGTCAAAGATTATGTCGGTAAATACATTTTTGTCGCGATCACTGTTAAGGAGCAGGTACAGCTCAAGCATTGGGATTTTTATTATAAGCTTGAGCGAGTTAAACTGCTTGGCATTGACAGGAAGACTAAGAATATACGAATTGAGATGCAAGGCAAAAAGAGTATCGAGATCGAGCCAAGAGGCATCTTTGTGGAGGCACCTAGGTAAGGGGTGCATGTCAAGAGCAGCGTGATCAACTGGCAAGAAGATGATATTTTTGAAGGTGCTGGTTCAAGCGTAGTTATCGGCTGTAGTTAACGATCGGAATACGACAGCCGATAACGACAGAAATGCATCAACTTTGGTTATATTCGATTACAAACACGGGAATTGAAAAAACTGAAAGTGCGAAGGTCGAAGTAAAAGCCAAATCTAAGTGGCTGTTTTTCTTTAGCTATGTCCAGAAACGAAAAAACCACCTCGCGGTGGTTTCGTTTTCATAAATCATTCTGTTTAAATGGATGGGGTAGCAGGACTCGAACCTGCGAATGACAGAATCAAAATCTGTTGTCTTACCAACTTGACGATACCCCAGCAGAAGACTTACGAAACGCTAAAGTACGGATTTTCCTCTTGGAAATCAACGAAAGATGCGGCGCAATAACGTTGTATCGGCCTTTTGTCCCTCTGAAATTCCCGAGGGACTGTTGGCTTTGCACGGTTTTAAAGCATTTTTAGATATTCAAGCAGGTCGGTCTTTTCATCCTCAGTCAAATCGGCGTACTGGCGCTCATGCCCTTTGTTGCTTTGACCCGGCAAAGTCGTATCGTAAATGACAGGCACTGAGTACGGTTTTACCTCCGCAGGATATTCCCAAACTCCGGTGGCAGCATTAAGCACTAATTTAATTCCCATCTTGGCATATTCAAGATTGTGACCACCTACCATGAATTTTGTCGGACGAGTTTCAGGGTGAAGCATGTCGTACAAAGTCGGTACAGAGCCGTTATGCATGTACGGAGCTGTCGCCCACAGCGAATTCAAAATCGGCGCCGTGTATCCGGTCGCCCGGGCGGCTACAGCCTCTTTTGCAAGTTCTGTTTTATTAAAACGATCCACAAACTCTTGAGTCACAGCCTGCCAGCGAGTTGGATCAGATCCCATCTTGTCTTGCGGAACCATGCGATTCGGGAAGCTGACAAGTTTCACAGAATTATTCTGCCACTCGTAAGTGCCGTGACAGTGTGAACAGCTATTGTCATAAACATCAAAGCCACGACGAGCCCGTGTGTAATCGATTTCCCCAGGGAAGGCCGGGGCTTTGTATTCATTAAAGATCACGCTTAATGCTTTTTGTACGCGCGGGATGTTTTCGATTGCACCGTCCATGCTTTGACCCATTGTTGGAATCGTGAAGATGGCTGCGACAGCGTTCAGGAAATTTTCATCGTTTTGATCCCACGAGGTTTTCTCTGCGTTTCGTTTCATGTTCGGGGAGGCGTAAACTCCATCATACAAGAATGAGCTTCTGAAGAAGCGATCACCCAGGGAGGGAATCGAAGTGTAGCCGTATTCAGGTTGAACTTTGCTTGTATCAAGCATGCCCAATTGAAATTTCAAAGCGGCGACGCCATTCGTGATGCCAGGGCCTCCATTGTTGAACGGGAGTGGTTGCTTATAAAGATCTTCCATTTTTCGAATGGATTTTTTCACACGCGGAAAAACAACTAATTTCATCGTGGCTTTTTCAGTGAAGCCCATCTCGGGAAACATATTCGTCATCAGGCGGAATGTGCCGCTCATGTTGTTAGAAATAATGCGCATGCCTTGGTAAACTGCTTGAGAATAACCTTCCAAATTAATCGATGTATTTGGCAAGCCCATCCAAGTTTGTGTTGTCGCCTCGCCCTTTTCATTGAACAAGCGACCGCCATGGCAAACGGCGCACGTGACGTTCATGCCTTCGACTTTGACAAGTCCCACTTGAATTTCTTTTTCTGTCAGACCCATTGGCAGATCGCCCCATTGAGGTTTGAACTGCACCGGCGCATTCAACACGACACTTGGAGTATAAAAACCAAAACGCGAAAGCACGGCCTTGTAGTCTGTACTGAATTCACCAATCCAGCCTTTGCGACGTCCTTCAAGAACCAGCGCTGTCAGAGCGACTTTTTTAGGAAGAGTGTTTGTTTCAAGCGAATGCTTGTTGATCGCACCGAAATCACTTTGCAGGAAATCGCGGCTGGCATTCACGAACTCTTCAGTTGTGAAAGTGCGAGGTTCTTGTGCGAAGGCCCAAGACGAGCAGAGTGAAAGAATGAGCAAGGCAATTCCGGTTTTCATAATGTGACTCCGATGGCAGGTAATTGACCATGGAGAAGGCAAAAAATCCACTCAAATAAAGGACTTGAGGAGTTCTAGAAAATCTGAGGCAGGGGGTGAGAAGAAATTACCTCTTTTGAATTACAGCTCTAGTGGGAAAGGCACAAAAAAGCCCTCTGGGATCACCAGAGGGCAAAAGGGTCCATGAGGTGTTTTGAAGCCGCCGCGGGTTCTAGTCCTCCACAAATGAACTAGAACTTGGCGAGTGAGCAGGGATCTTCAATGACTCCGACGAAGTCGGAGTCTAAGCAGTTAGTAGTCGTCACCGCCGCCATAATCACTACCAGGAGCTTTCTGACGTTTCAGGCTAACTAAAGTTTCACCCATGGATTTCAATTCTTTTTCATACGCTTCAAAAATCAAATCTTCGATCATTGCGCGCGTTTCCTGATTCAAAGGATGCGCGATATCACGGAACTGACCATCTTTGCGTTTCTTGCTTGGCATTGCCACGAACAAGCCGCTTGTTCCTTGGATAACTTTCAAATCGCGAACGACGAAACAGTTATCTAATGTGATCGACACATAAGCTTTCAAACGGTCTTCGTTAACCGGGAAAACTTTCACTTCGGTGACTTTCATAGAGTCCCTTTCTAGTTGCCATTCTTGTTGCATCTCTTGGCGCAAACTTGGAGCCAAACTATGGTCCGTAGTTCTTCTCGGAACTGCATAAAAAAACTAAAGACCTAGGTCGGGGATTTTTTGTGTTGTAGTCGAACAAGGGGAGATTGTGTCTCATGACGAGACAGAGTCCACTTACAATTTCAGATTTTTGAATTAAATTTCGACGAGGTTGATCCAGCCAACCACATTAGGACCGGACCAGTGACCGCTAGCGTCTTTGGTTAAAACGAACTGAGTGCGCTTGGTCTTTTCACCTGCTTTTAAACGCATGACTCCGTGCTGTTCGAACAAAGTGATTTGCATGTGATTGTCATCCAGCATTTTTGCATCACGCACAATGCCCACATGTCCCCACTTCGAATACTTAATCGAAACCATCGAGCCTACAACCGGAGCGTTGCCCGAGCATTTGTTCTCAACATAAGCGAGGCGCGCTTTTTTACCCTGGGTGTTGGGATTCTCGAGCACCACATTCTTAAATCGCGTCGCCATGTTCTTAGCAAGCTTATCGCCATCCCCTAAGCCGATACCAAGGCGAGTAGGGACGCCGTAAACATCGTGCATGAAACGATGTGCAAGCTCGGTGCATTGATATTTTCCGCCGCCAGTGCCGGGTTTATTTGAATAAGCATCAACGCCTTCGAAGCTGTCAAACACATCACCAAAATTTCCCCATGTCACTTCTTTCGACATCGGTGCAGTATCTTGCAAGCCCAATGTTTTCAGAGGGCGAGTGTTATCGGCACTCGAACAACCTTTTGCTTGATTCACTGGCGTTGCCGCCGAACACAGCTTCTCGATGTCAGAGGCCTGCGATTTCAGTGAGGCCTTCGCAAGAGGACAGTTCACTTGGGCGTGAACGGTGTCGATGCCGAATAAAACAAAAAATAGCAAAGCTGTTTTCATGAGGAACTTTTCGGTTCGGATTTGCGTTCTCTAAAATGAAAAAAGCCAGTTCAATTTGAGACTGGCTTTTTGAAACGAATGTAGGATTAGCGTGAAAGCGGAACTAAGAGTTCAACATGCTTTCAAGCTTACCTTCGTCATCCAAAGCTTTCAAATCCGTGTAACCGCCAACCAGCTTGTCGTTGATCAAAATGATAGGTACAGTTCTCCAGCCGGTTTCATGTTTAATGCGATCAATCTCTTCCGGTTTTCCAGTGAGGTCCACCACGTCATAAGCCAAGCCTTTGCCGTTAAGGAAATTGATTGCGCGATCGCAGTACGGGCAAGGATCTTTTTTATAAATTTTTATTTGAGCCATCATTTCACCTCACAGTAAGTATACAATTCTTTTTGACATACGGATAGGGGCGAGACAAGGTCTAGTGCAAGATGGATTGTTTGCTTTGCCAGAACCCTCATTCAGCTCCGTTTAAAGTGGTTAAGAAACCCGAGCGCAGCTATTATCACTGCGCGTTTTGCGATCTGATATTTATGGATCCTGCAGAGCGTCTCACGGCGGAGCAAGAAAAAGCTCGCTACGATTTTCATCAAAATGAAGACATGAAAGGCTATCGCGCTTTTCTTGAGCCTCTTGTTAAAGACGTCGAGCAGTTTGCGAAAAATGCAGATCGCGATAATTTCGATATCAGCATTTTGGATTATGGCTGTGGTCCTTCGGCATTTCTTGGCAATTGGCTGACTGAAAAATCTTTCCGTGTGACTAATTACGATCTTTATTATTTTCCAGATCAAGATTCACTTCGCAAAAGCTATCACGTGGTTACTTCCACAGAGGTGTGGGAGCATCTTTACGATCCTAAAGCTGAAATCGCTAAGATGCTACGTTTGCTGAAAAGCGGAGGTATGTTGGCTGTGATGACCTCATCTCACAAGGGAGAGGCCGCTTTCCATGACTGGTATTATCGTCGTGATCTGACTCACGTGACTTTCTTTTCGGAAAAAACGATGAAGTGGATTGCGGATCATTTCAATTTACAATTGATCAAAGCCCGCAGTCCGTATTGGATTTTTCAGAAATGGGACATGCCGACTATTTAGGAGCCGGCCCTAGTTTTTCCCACAAGTAAGTGTACTCAAGAGTATTCCACAACACCTTTTGTTTGATGTTGGCGTTGCCTGCGTGACCACCTTCAGTGTTCTCGAAGTAATAAACTTTGTGGCCTTGATCTTTCATGCGTGCGACCATCTTGCGCGCGTGTCCCGGGTGAACACGGTCATCTTTAGTGCTCGTCATGAAAAACACTTCTGGATATTTCTTATCAGCTTTTACATTCTGATAAGGCGAATAACTCATCAAAGCTGCGCGCATTCTTGGATCTTCCGGATTTCCGTATTCATCCATCCAGCTCGCACCCGCAAGAAGCTTGTGATATCTCATCATATCAAGCAAGGGCACTTCGCAAAGGACCGCATTGAAAAGGTCTGGACGTTTTACAAATGTAGCGCCCGTTAGCAACCCGCCATTGGATCGACCTTGGATTCCCAAGTGACCAGGGTTGGTGATCTTACGTTTAACCAAATCTTCGGCAACTGCGATAAAGTCTTCGTAAACCTTAGG
>NZ_DASVLT010000067.1:0-66770 GCF_036384735.1 Bdellovibrio sp.
CGGAAGGTTTTAACAATCTCGCAAAACTGTTGCAGAAGCGGGCTTTCGGATTTAGAAGCTTTAAAAACTACAGGCTTCGTCTGCTAAGTTTATGATTTTTGTGTGTTTTGGATAAAGTTCCACCATGAAGTGAGTAGAACCCTTCGTCTGCTAAGTTTATGATTTTTGTGTGTTTTGGATAAAGTTCCACCATGAAGTGAGTAGAACCAAACTGCGATTCTTTGAAATGGTGCGCGGAGAGGGACTTGAACCCTCACGCTTGCGCATACGCCCCTCAAACGTACGTGTCTACCAATTCCACCATCCGCGCGCACCGAAAACGAAATTAGATAAATAAATCTAATAGAGGGAATAAAAAGTTAAGCATTTTGACTTCCCAGAGTCAAATAAACCCATTGCCGCAGCTTTTCACTTAAACCTAGACCTCATTGCCCACATTTTTAGCATTTTTCTTTTAACCTCCACCGGCTACTTCTTGGTCAATACAACAAGAGCACGGATGCTCTTACAACGGAAGCAAGAGGAGCTAGGATGGCGCCTCAAAGCAACCGAGGCCAGGGACGGCCGATTCAAGGAGAAAGGGGTAACTCGATGACTGATCTAAATAACGTAGCGATGTTCTGTCTCTTTTACTCTGGAGTGGTGATGTACTCTTTGTGGCTGACGATCGGCCGAACGCAAACAGCGAAGGTGTTCACAAGAAACAGACGCTAGGAATTAGATTTTAAATTTAAGTTTGCGAGTCAAAGAAGGTTTGGTGGTTCCCTTCTAGACTCCGGGGGAGCGATGAGCTCCCCCATTTTTTTGCCCATATATACACCAGCCAAAAAACATGTCATCTTGAAGTCAAAGAGGTCTCGACTCATGATGAAGATCAGCTGTCAGTGTGGGAAATTGCGCGGTGAAATTGAAAGGCCAGAAGAACTAAGAGGGCTGCGAATTGTCTGCATGTGCAAAGACTGCCAACGCTTTGCTCGCGCCTTAGGAAATAGCAAAAACATTCTGGATGAAAACGGAGGACTGGAAGTCGTCCCCGTATTTCCGAAGCTTTTGAGGATCACCAGTGGCCAAGAATATCTGAAGTGCCTAAAGAATACACCTCAATCAGGCACCTTCAGATGGTATGCCTCTTGTTGCAAATCCCCTCTTGCTAACTCCCTTTCGGGGAAAGAAGGGTACATCGGATTAGTCACTCAATGTTTGAGTGAGGAGGACAAAGCCAGCCTAGGGCCAGTGAGAGCCCGAGCTAATGGAGAGAGCGGCATTCCTCCCCTTCCCAAAGGCACTTCCAAAAAGTTTCCTCTCAAGTGGATCTTCATTATGATTTATTTGATTGTTCGAGGACAGATCCAGGGATGGAAACAACCTAATCCGTTTTTTGATCAGAATAATCACCCCCTCTTCGAACCAGAAATCATCATAGCCCCAAAGACATCGAAGGCTGACAATTATTGACAGTGCTTCAGGGGATTAACATTTTTTATTTCTGAAATCGAATTAAACTCTTATTGCCCTGGCATAACCATCGCAAGTCTTCGCCATGTGAACATTCATAGATTATATAAATTCTTTTACTTGCGAGGATCTTGTTATGAAAAATGCATTCGTGATTATCGCTCTTATGATCTCTAGCGGCTCTGCGTTTGCCAGTGGACTTGGTTACAATGGTCAATGTCCTGATATTTCTGGAACCTTTAGAGGAACCGCAGGCGGTGAAAGCTCTGAGTCTTCATTCGCACGCGCTGACGTCGATGGCAATTTGGCTTACCGAGATGAAGGTGGTCAGCTGTGGGTGATTGATGGACAGGTTCACTCTAACGAAGGATACGGCACTATTCAACTTGCTTGCGAAAACGGCGTTCTTCATAAGATCACTGTGAGCCCGGGCCCAGGCGGGAGAGATATTAAAATGGATCAAACTTATGCCATCGGCTCTGACGGGTCTCTCATGATCGGCCCTTGGGGTCTTGTCATGCACAAGGTGCAGTAACATCTCTCCACTCATCCGCTAACTATCGAAGCCCTGCTTTAAAAGCGGGGCTTTTTTTTATCAACCTAGAGCCGGAAAGTGATTTAAGCTTAGGTCCAGATTTAATGTCTCATTTCGAGATGTTTCAGATTATTGCCACCATTTCATTAAAAAAATATCGCAAAAATACCGAAAAGTTAGGTATCGAGCGAGACATGGCTACCTGAACGTACTTGTGTGAAAAGGAAATCACAGCCGTGCTAAAAAAGATAACTGTTTCGTTATTCTTACTAACAGCAATGTTATGTGCGCCATTTGCACAGGCTGTCTCCAGCTCTGCTACTTCCAACTCATTGAATTACCAAGGACGAATTCTTAAAGCAGACGGAACTCCGTATCAGTACAACAGCACCAGTTTTCTTTTTAAGATCACAGACCCTACAGGGCAGTGTGTGATCTATCAAGAACAGTTCGACGGTGTGGACATGACGAACTCGGGCGGCGTCTTCGACGTTCCGATTGGCACCGGCAGCATTCAGTACATCGCGAGCGGAAGTTCTGTGACTGATATCTTCAACAACTCGGGCATTTCTTATCACTGCGGTGTTTGTAGTTTAGGTGCTGGCAATACATACTCGTGCTCTCAATCAGGAGCAAGTCCCTACGTTCCCCAAGTGACTGATGGCCGCCTTTTGCGTGTTGCTTTCTATGATGGGTCTGGCTGGAACACCATTTCACCTGACAACGCGATTCGCGCTGTTCCCTATGCCGGCTTTGCAACTTCCGCCCAAAAGTTGGGAACAAATGTCGCCGGTGATTTTGTGCTCAAAACGGATATCAACAACTCAGGCTCAGGCAGTGCCTCATGCGGAGGCGGTAGCTTTCTGACTTGGGATGCAACCACACAAAAGCTTGGCTGCTCTTCAGTTTCTGGAGCCAGCGGGGGCACAGTTACAAGTGTCACAGCCGGAACAGGTTTAAGTGGTGGCACTATCACATCCAGTGGAACGATCTCACTAAGCACCTCTGGTGTAGCGAGTGGCAGTTACGGATCGAACACTCAAACCCCAGTGATCACCGTTGACAGCTACGGTCGTATCACTTCAGCAACAGCAACAACAATTTCTGGAGTCGCCCCGGGGGGAACTGCCGGCGGAGACCTCGGTGGCACCTATCCCAATCCCAGCGTCGCAGGTTTGAATGGCAAAGCTCTTTCCATCATTTCGTTGGCCAGTGGTCAGTATTTGAAATTCGACGGAACCAATTGGGTGAATGCCCTCATTCAACAAAGTGATGTCTCGGGCCTTTCTTCAGCTCTTTCCGGTTACGTTCCCTACTCGAGTCTTCCGACGTGTAACTCAGCCAGCTCAACACTGACTTTTGTTTCTGCAACAGACACTTTCTCTTGCACTCCGATTGCAATCTCTGGCTCGAAAGTTTCTGGCGATATCGCAGGGAATGCGGCAGGATTTACGGGCTCTCTTGCTGGTGACGTCACTGGCACACAAGGAGCTACGATCGTGGGAGCTCTTCAAGGAAAAGCTGTTGCAACAACAACTCCTGTGACAAATCAGGTTTTACAATTTAATGGAACACAGTGGGCCCCAGCTACAATTTCAACCACCCCTAGCGGCAGTGCCGGCGGAGATCTAACTGGCACATATCCCAACCCAACATTAACCACCATCACCACTGCTGGAACTGGCACTAAAATTTCCTACGATTCCAAGGGTCGCGTGACGTCTTCCTCAACACTTTCTGCCAGTGATATTCCAAGTCTTGATTGGTCTAAAATCACTACTGGCAAACCCACAACTCTTTCTGGCTATGGCATCACCGACGGAGTTCAAAATGCCGGAAACGCTATCAGCCTTCAGTCAGGCGTCGACGCTTCAAAGCCTGCTGCCGGCACAAACGGTCGATTCTATGCAGCAACAGACACTCAAAAAATTTACTTCGATAACGGATCAAGTTGGATTTCCTTGGCTTCAAATAACGGAAGCGGCGGTTCCGTCACAAGTGTTGCGACAGGTACTGGCCTAACGGGGGGCCCAGTCACTTCCAGTGGAACTATTAGTTTAGCCGATACGACCGTAACAGCGGGATCTTATGGCTCAGCAACTCAGACTCCAACATTCACTGTCGATGCTCAAGGTCGACTGACTGCTGCTTCAAATACGATACTCACTCCGGCCTGGTCCTCAATTACCTCCAAACCGACCACATTATCTGGCTATGGCATCACCGATTCACTGGTTTCGAACGCTGGTGGTACGCCATCAATTCAAACAGGTGTCGACGCAAGTAAACCTGCTGCACCTTCTGCAGGTGCTATCTATTTTGCGACCGATACAAATAAAATCTATCAATACAACTCGAGCACATGGTCTGTGATTGCTTCAGCAAACGGTGCCGGCGGTACTATCACCGCCTTAACTGGCGATGTTTCTGCCAGTGGTTCGGGCTCAGTGGTTGCCACTGTGAACTCTGTTGGAGGCTCTACGGCTGCGAATGTTCATTCCGCAGAACTTCTTGCCAATGCTGCAACGAATGCCAATACAGCTTCGACGATTGTAAAACGTGATGCCTCTGGGAATTTTTCTGCGGGAACAATTACTGCGAATTTAACGGGAAATGTCACTGGTAACGTCACCGGCTCAGCATCATTGAACGTTTTAAAATCTGGCGACTCTATGTCAGGTAATCTGACTTTTGCCGCGAACACTGGAAATATCTATACCGCTGGCAGCGGAGCTAACACCGTTGCGGTGGAAGGACCTTCTGCGGCTATCACAACAAGTTACGTTCTTCGCCTGCCAACGGCTCAAGGTACTGCCAATCAACTCATGATCAATGATGGTTCTGGAAATCTTTCTTGGACAAGCTTATCAAATTTAGGTGTCGCGAGTGTTTCTGTGACTTCGCCAATTACAAACTCTGGATCTGCAAGTGCACCGAATATTGGAATTCAACAAGCAAGCAGCTCGCAAAGTGGTTATCTGTCTTCAACGGACTGGACAACATTTAATAACAAGCAAGATACCTCTCTGACCTCTGCAAATATTTGGGTTGGTAACGGTTCTAATGTTGCCACAGCCGTTGCGCCAAGTGGTGATGTTAGTATGACAAACGCAGGTGCTTTCACAGTCGCAAAACTTCAAGGGACCGCAGTCAGCGCGACAGCTCCATCATCCACAGGCCAAGTTTTAAGATGGAATGGAACTAGTTGGACACCAAACTTTATCAGCATGTTTGATTTAAGATCTACGATCACAGGCACTCAAGCTTTTGGTGGTGTTGGATGTACATCCGGTCAGACACTTACCTGGACCGCTGCGACCGACAATTTATCTTGCACTAATATCGCGGTCTCAAGTTCACAGGTAACTTTCCCATCGCAAACTGCGAATACATTCTTCGCAGCTCCAAATGGAAGTTCGGGCACTCCAACATTCAGAGGTATTGCTTCTGCAGATTTGCCTGCGGGAACTTTATCGGGCTCTGGGACTGCGGGATATATTCCTTACTATAATGCCGCTTCAACTCTGGCCAATTCAAATGTCTATTATACTGGAAGCAAAGTAGGTATTGGCACGACGTCCCCTCAGGGAACATTATCGATTGTCTCTGGCGGACCTGGTGTGGAGTTTTGGCCCGGAGCATGGCCTGGTGGTGCGACAGGAATGATGGCATACAATCGCAGCACCATGGCCTATACGGGATTTGAATTAGATGCAGCAACAATCTCATTGGCAGCAGGTGGCTTACCTAATCAAGGAGTTTATATCAACTCCTCTGGCAGTGTGGGCCTTGGAACAACAAGCCCATCGGCGAAGCTTCATGTGACCGGTTCATCTAATACTAGTACTCTCTTAGATTCTACGTCGACAACCGGTTCGTTTATCGCATTTTCAATGTCGGGCACAACAAAAGACTATTTTGGGTATAACACAAATGCTTCACCGGGCATGGAAATTCAAACAGCCGGTAATAGTTCAATCGTTCGCTTTACCGATTCAGGCAATGTCGGTGTCGGCACAACTTCTCCCGTCGGAAAACTTGAAGTCGTTGGAAATGGAGGCTTTGGTTCAGGCATCGCCGGGAATACCCGAACCAGTCAAGCCTATGTGACAATTGCGACCGCCAACACAACAGATCGACGAGCTGGTGTCCAATTCAAGCAGAACGCCACTTCGACATTTGAAATGGGCGTCGATAGTGGCGTAGCAAACGTTAATGACTTTTATATCTATGACAACGTGGCAAACATGGCTCGAGTCGTTGTGAACTCTTCCGGTAACGTAGGCATCGGCACGTCGAGTCCCATTCGCTCGTTAACGGTCAACAACGGGGAACTTTCACTGATAGCTTACACCGCCACGAACACAGCATTCTTGAATGTCAGTGACGTCAATGGCAGCAATGGCGGAAGTCAAAATCTGGTTATCCGAGGTCTCAATTCAGCAGGCACTGCGGGCGCGAATCTTACCTCGCTGTCTCTCAATGCAACAACCACCTATTATAGCGGAGCTCTCACCTCTTCTTCCGACGTACGTTTGAAAGAAAATATTCAAACTATGGAAAATGTAATACCCAAAATTGAAAACCTTCGTGGTGTTACTTTCGATTGGAAAGACCCGAAAGCGCGAAAAGAACAGGGACGACAAATCGGTGTGATTGCGCAAGAGGTGGAACGAGAGTTTCCTGAACTGGTCAAAGAAGTTGAAAATCCCGATGAAAAAGCTCCTTTAAAGAGAATTAAAACAGTCGATTATTCTCATTTATCCGCGATTGTTTTGCAGGCGCTTAAAGAATTCTATCATCAATGGATTGCTGACAGCGCCAGCATTCATCGCGACATAGCCAATCTCAAGGAAAATGAAAAAGCCGACATTCGAGACTTGAAGAGCGAAAATGCCATGCTTAAAGCAGAGCTCTGCCGCAAAGATCCGACCTATTCATTCTGCAAATAGCTATCTTATCCATTGAACCACCCAATTGCACAAACCGTGTCTGGGCCTAGAGTTCTTTTATTTTGCATTCCTGCTGGTTCTTAACGTAAGATATTTTCAGTTTTCCAACGGAGGGAATACATGAAGATCTTACTACTAACTGGCGCGTCTCTACTTATCGGTAGCATGTCTTATGCTGCAAAACTTCACTGTGAAGGAACATACTTCTTCCACAAAATTACGGCCGATGCCACTGTGACTGGCAATCAAATTGTGGGTGATATCGTCGTGAAAGTAAATGGCGGTTCTACTTATACCGGCGTAATGCACGCGACAGCAAGTGACGTTCAAGAAGGTCGCTATATCCACGCAACTGGCGAAGGTAAGGACGGCTCTGGCCAATTGAGCGCCGATTACAATGCTGACTCTAGAACTTATGATGGTGAGCTGAATGCATCCACTTCAATGGGCAACGCCAACGTTGATGTCAGCTGCACAATGACTGGCAGCGCAAACCCTGCATTCGATATCACTCCTGAAGAGGCACGTGCTCAAGGACTTTACCCAGTACAAAATGAGTTAGAGTTTTACTAAACCAACGATCCGATAAATCCTTTAAAAAGGGACTGGCAACAGTCCCTTTTACTTTTCCTAGACCTTCCTACCTGTTTTTCTGCAGCGTTTCTGGACCTCCCTTTGAATTCTCTTTTTGAGACACTCTTAGTCCATCATGAAACGCCACGAATTTCCGATAAGTTATCCAACTATGTCCTCTTCAACATCGACACTGCGTCTTTATGAATGGAACTCTGGCGCCACTTTGGCTCCGCTGATTCTCCCTGTCCGCCATGGTGAAAAACCTGAACAGGCCGCCCATCGCTACCTTTCAGAAATGGCTAAAAATTCGGGCCTGGTTGAACTTTTCGCTTCACAAATTCCTCAACTGCCAATGACGGGCTTTTCTTTACTCGAGGAATCTTTGTGGGAACCGCGCGTTTTAATGATCGCAAATTTGCCTTACGATTATTCGCTGTACTCTCCTCGCATTAAGGGCTTCATGAATGTTTTTTCCAAAGCTCAGGAGCGCTGCTTTATTCTACCAATAAACGCAAACCTGGGGCTTACTTGCGAAGAAACGAAAGAGCTTTTTAATTTAATCGCTAACAATTTCCCCTTCATGGTCGCCATGGGTGGAGATGACGTCGATCCAGCCCTGTACAAAGCTATCAACTCCCACTGCCGCAAGATCTCTCCATCCCGTGATCAATTTGAAGCCTCTTTGATTCGTTCGTTTGTTGAACAAGAAAAAGGCTTCTTACTTGGAGTCTGCCGAGGATCGCAAATCGCTTCGGTGGCACTAGGTTATGAATTGATTCAAGATCTTCCCCATCATGTGGGCGCTTCCGTACCACATGAGAATGATTGGCACTCGATTGAAATCAAAAGCACCAGCCATAATATTTTAAAGTCCATCACTCCTACGACAAATAAATTGCTAGTGAATTCAATCCACCATCAGTCTGTCGTTTACCGCGAAGGTGGCATTTTAGAAATGGCAGCCCAAGCCGACGACGGAGTCACAGAAGCCACCGAACTTCGCAATGGACATGGACTTTTGTTGCAATTCCACCCTGAATTGATGAATAACGACTTAGGAGCTGAAATTTTGCTACAGGCCCTAACGCAAGGAAAGCGCGTTCTAGGCTAAATCGTCCACACTTCCTGACATTCAACAAAATAAAAAATCTATTGCCTGGTTTCCAAGCTGAACTAACATAGAACTATGTTTGATCAGTTATATCTTCATCAGCAGCAATTCAGTTTGCAACTTCGCAAAGAATCTCTTGAAACACGTCTTGAATATCTTAAGACGCTAGAAATTCTAATCGACTCTCATCAAAAAGAATTCTGCGAAGCTTTAAAGCAGGATTTCGCAAAACCTGAAATGGAAACCTTGGTCAGCGAGATCTATCCACTGATCATGGAGCTTAAGCACACGCAAAAGAAATTAGAAGAGTGGATGAAGCCCGTGAAAGTCTCGTCGCCATTGTTTTTGAAAGGCAGTCAGAGCTTTATTCAATATGAGCCCCGAGGAGTATGTTTAATCATCGCTCCATGGAACTACCCGATTTATCTTCTTTTCGGACCTTTGATTTCAGCCATCGCTGCCGGCAATACCGCTGTTTTAAAACCCTCTGAATTCACAACGAACACCAGTGCTTTAATCAGCCGTTTAATCAAAGGTGCTTTTTCGGAAGAACATATCGCCGTGGTCGAAGGAGGAGCCGAAACAACTCAGTCTCTTTTAAAACAACCTTTTGATCACATCTTTTTTACCGGCAGCACTGCCATCGGCAAACTGGTGATGAGGGCCGCCGCAGAACATCTCAGCAGCGTCACTCTTGAATTGGGTGGCAAAACTCCAACCATTATCGATAGCACTGCCGATCTAGAATTGGCGGCAGAAAAAGTTCTTTGGGCCAAATTCCTGAACGCAGGACAAACCTGTGTGGCTCCGGATTACTTATTTGTTCAAGAAAGCATCTTCCAACACTTCACCCACCTCTTGAAGAAAAAACTGGAAGACACCTATGGCAAAGACCGCCACGCACGCAAATCGAGTTCTGATTTCGCACGCATCATCTCTTCAAAACACCTCGACAGACTTAAAGCATTACTTGATGAGGCTGTTTCCATGAAAGGTAACGTTATCTTTGGCGGAGAAGTAGATGTAAACACTCAATATTTAAGTCCTACACTGATAGAGGACGTCGATCCTCATTCGCGCCTAATGAACGAAGAAATCTTCGGCCCGATTCTGCCACTTTTAAAATTTAAAGAGATACCTGAAGTCATTCATTTCATTAATGAGCGACCAAAACCTTTGGCTTTGTATCTTTATTCTCATAGCGAATTGAATATCGAGGCCGTGACTCAACAAACATCATCTGGAGGACTTGTCATCAATGATTCTGTGATTCACTTAGCAAATGGCTCTCTACCGTTTGGTGGAGTCGGCGAAAGTGGCATGGGAAGTTGTCATGGCATTCATGGCTTCCGCACGTTCTCTCACGCAAAGGCCGTTCTTCGACAAGGATGGGGTGGTAAGTTCTTAAGCATGATGTACCCGCCTTACACCACCCGCAAAAAAGAGATGATTAAGAATATGATCCGTTGGCGTATTTAATTAATCCAGTTCGAGGATCTTATTGCGATCACCGACAATCCACAGAGTGTCACCAGCCAATAGGGTTTCACTCGAGTCCGGATTTAACATTCGCTTTCCTTCGCGTTCAATTCCCACAACCAAACCTTGGGTCTTTTCGCGAAGACCGCAGTCCCTGATCGTTTTGCCAACGCAATCAGAGTTGGGGCCTAAACGATATTGTTCTAAACTATAATCAGGGGTTTCCTGAATTTGAATACCACTGATGACTTCTTCAGACTCGATGAATTCTTTGAAACGAGTGAGCTGCTCGTCATCTCCGATCACGTAAATACGATCATGGGGCATCAAGGTGTCTAGACCTTTAGGGGCTGCGATATGTCTTTTGCCCCGCTCAAGCAAAGCTACGGTCACACCGAATTTTTCACGAATCCCTAAATCATAAAATGGAGCCCCCACATAAGGCGCCTCTGCAGGGACTACAAATTCAGTCATATGGGCATCCCAAGGCGCTAAATTATGAGAGTGCTTTTTCGCGTGAACCTTATGAGTTTCATCGGTCAAGTTCGTCAGGAAGCGATTTTCAAACCATTGATAGATATCTTTAAGTTTCGTCGCAAAAACATATCCCACCACTACAACCATCCACGCAGTGATACCCAATGCCCACCACAGAGGAACAAACTGCGCCACCATCGCGGCCACGAGTCCCATGGCAACGATAACTCTAGAAACTAAAAAGACATAGTTATGGGCGGTCTTGCCAGAGTCCTGCAAAAGACTGTCGAAGCCCTTTGTCTTTCCCAGAGCCAAGGCCCATAGAAACGGAGCACTTGCTAGCAATGTCGCAGACAAAGTAATAAGTTTTGCGGAACCTTCTTCCATCTGACGCTCTAGCAAGAATGGCAAAAATACGCGAGCCATAAATAAAAAGATCGCAATAACAATCACAGCATTTAAAAAGATTTTAAATATATAAGCGCGAACCTGCTCTCGCCATTCGCGGTTCGACGCAAGCGAAAACGAAAGCATGCTGTAACGATCCAAAGCCACGATAAAAGAACCCGGAAGCACTTTTTCAAATCCTCGATACACCAGATCCGCTGATTTAATCATGTATGGAGTCGTAAATGCCGTACACACACACACTGCAACCGCCAGGGGGTACAATTCTGCACTGACGACTTTCAAATTCAATCCCACAGTAGCGATGATGAACGAGAACTCCCCAATTTGCGCGAGACTCATTCCTGTTTGCAAAGAGGATTTAAACGTTTGCCCCGCTAAAATAGATCCCGTTGTTACTGCAAAAGTTTTTCCGAAAATCACAACCGCTGATAGCAATAAAACCAAACGCCAATGCTCGGTCAAAACTTGCGGATCGATCAGCATGCCCACGGAAATAAAAAAGACAGCTGAAAATAAGTTCTTAAGTGGACTGATCAAGTGATGAATACGCTCCGCTTCAACAGTTTCTGCCAATACCGAGCCCGTAATAAAAGCACCTAACGCCGAAGAAAACCCGACCTTATTCGCAAAGACCACCATTAAAAGACAAAGCCCCACAGCGACGACAAGGATAGTCTCTTCATTTAAAATTTTCTGAGATTTTTTAAGAAAGCTTGGTAGTAAAAAAATCCCAGTCACAAACCAAAGACATAAAAAGAATGCGAGCTTAAGGCTTGAGAACATCATCTCAGCACCCGAGAAGTTTCTTGTCAGCGCCACGGTCGTTAGCAAAACCAACAAGAGAACCGCCACTAAGTCTTCAATGACCAAAATGCCTAATAATACTCCGACAAAACGGCGATTCCGAAATCCCAGCTCATCCAATGTGCGCACCACAATGGACGTTGATGAAATACTTAAGATACCGCCTAAGAAAACGCTATCCATGAAGTTCCACCCTAAAGCTCGCCCTGTAAAGTAGCCAAAGACCGTCATACAAGACACTTCAAACAAAGCCGTGAAGCTTGACGTTCCACCCACACGCAAAAGTTTTTTAAAACTAAATTCCAACCCCAGTGCGAACAAAAGAAATATCACACCGATATCGGCCCATAGTTGCACACCTTCCGAAGCCGAGATTGAGGGCAAAACCGAAGTTTTAGGTCCCACCAAGAAACCGGCGACAAGATACCCCAGAACCAGAGGTTGATTGAGTTTTCGAAAAAGCAAAGTGACAACACCCGCTGTTCCCAAAATGAGTGCGAGATCCGTAATCGCCGTAGGAAGATTGTGCATATAAAAATTATGTAAAGAACCAAGGCTGCGGGCAAATAAAAAGCGGTCCTTCGCCAAAAGGACCGCTGATTATGTAACGCGCCTGCAGTTAACAAGACTTAGTGAGTTTGCAAAGCGGCGTTAACGGCTGCTTCCGCATTCACAAAACCTGCACCATACTGATTTTGATCATTAGGACTTAGAGGTTGCGCTGACTGCTTCAAGATAGATTTCACCTGAGAAGGCGTCAAACTGTGATTTGCAGCTTTCATCAACGCCACAACACCTGACACATGCGGAGTCGCCATCGATGTTCCGGCAAACTCTGTGTAATCTGTTGCGATTGTGCGAAGAGTGGCCTTCACAGTCTTGCCAGAATTGATTTCCGCCAAAACTCTTTGTCCTACCTCTTGCTCGACCATAAAGGCAGCAACTGGCAAAGTCGTACCGTCTGTTGTCAACGCACCTTCGATCAAGCCTGGGGCATTATTGTAGATGATAATACCCACTGCACCCGCCGCACCTGCGTTTTTCGCTTTATCAGCAAAAAAGATCTCACCACGTTGAACCAACGCATATTTGCCTTTGAAGTCTTTGCCCTGGAAATCTTCGGGTTTACCAAGACCCGCAGGAACAAGGACATTTGTCTCTGCAGTCATCACCTCACGAGCGCCAGAGAACGAAGTGGCTTTTACTTTACTGGCCCCTTGGCCTTCATCCAAAGACACATCTGCATCACGACCTGTTCCGCGCGGAACGGATGAATACACATCCACACCCGGAGCCACGATCGCAAGCTCGGGACCGTATTGAGAGAAATCCGCCTTCACCAATTGCTCATTCACCGCCCCCACGGCCACCACCGTTGGCAAAGCCGCAGGATAAGAAACCTTATTCGTCCCATCGTTACCAGAGGCAGCCACAATAGAAACGCCTGCAGCATCAGCTTGGGCCACAGCATTTTGTTCCGCCGACGTCGACCAAGGACCACCCAAAGACATCGAGATCACATCAACTTTTTGATCGATACCCCAGTTGATTCCCTGAACGATGGCAGAGCTCGAACAACCCAAAGTTGAACATACACGGCCCATCAAAATTTTTGCTTTAGGAGCCACACCTGTGAAGCCAGTATCATCAAGCACACCGGCGATTGTTCCAGACACATGGGTTCCATGTCCCACAAGGTCAGTAATATCATCACCAGAACTTCTGCCTGTGAAGTCATGACCTTTTTCAAAGTTCGCTTTCAATGCTGGGTGATCTTGATCGATCCCGGTATCAAGCACCAGTACGCGAGCCCCATCGCCTGATTTAGAGTTCGCCCATGCCTGTGGAGCTTTCACAGCCACGATACCCCACGGAGTTCTAGCCCCCGGAACATCCTTCGCCACAAGACTGCGATGAGAATACCAAGTCACAGGCAATGGATGCATAACATCCTTCTCGACTATTTTGACGCCCGGACTGTGTTGAAGGCGAGCGATCTCTTCATCGTTTTGCGCATTGATAATAAAGGTGTTCAAGTGCTCAAGACTTTCAGAAACATGATTGACTGGGAAAGAATCCAGCATTGCTTTACTCAAAAGCGCTGGATCGTGTTTTTGATAGGCAACATTGACAGCTTTGAACGAAGCTTTATCTTTCATCACGACGATAAGTTTTTGATCAGCTAATGTCGTTGAAGCCAAAGCGGCTATCGTCACTCCGGACAGAAATGCAGAAAACGTGGATAGTTTCATCGGATCTCCCCTAAATTCCGTGGCAGTTTTAAGAAATCTCCCCTTGAGATTCCCCTAGCCAAAAAGTTCATTTCAGAGAGTCGACAATAGCAAGTTACGAGTCTGAGAGGTTTGCTATGACAAACGCAAAAAAAAAGGCCCGGTTTGATACCGAGCCTTTTCAAGTTTTTTAAATTTAAAACTTAATTAGTTAGCTTGTTTAGCTGCATTTACAGCTGCTTCAGCATTTACCAAACCAGAACCGTATTCGTTGTTTGAATTTGGTCCCAAAGCCGTCGCAGTTTGTTTCAAGATAGCTTTAACTTGTGCGCCAGTAAGTTTTTTATTTGTAGCTTTGATCAAAGCTGCAACACCCGCAACGTGCGGAGTCGCCATAGAAGTACCTTGGAAAGAAGCGTAGTCTGTAGCAACAGTTTTAACAGTTGCAGATACAGCTACTTTAGATTTCAAGGCCGCTACTAGTTGTTGACCCACAGTTTGCTCAACCATGAATACTGCTGCTGGAAGTGTCGAACCATCTGAAGTCAAAGAACCTTGCAACAAGCCTGGAGCGTTGTTGTAGATGATCGCGCCAGTTGCGCCTGCAGCGATAGCATTTTTGATTTTGTCACCGAAAGCGATGTCACCGCGAGAGATCAAAGCGTATTTGCCTTTAACATCTTTACCAGTGAAATCTTCTGGCTTACCAAGACCGCAATCAACCAATGTGTTTGTCTCGCCATTCAAAACTTCACGAGCACCTTGGAATGTAGCAGAAGGAACAACCGCTGTTTTTTGACCCACAGTCAAAGATACAGAAGACTCACGGCCAGTACCTTGTGGAACTGAAGACACAACGTCTACGCCTGGAGCAACAACTGCCAACTCAGGGCCGTATTGAGAGAAATCAGCTTTTTTAGAAGTGTTATCAACTGCACCAACTGCGATAACAGAAGGAAGAGCTGCTGGGTAAGATACTTTGTTAGTACCGTCGTTACCAGACGCTGCAACTACTGTAATACCAGCTTTGTCAGCTTTAGAAACTGCATCTCTTTCTGCAGGAGTCGACCAAGCGCCACCCAAAGACATAGAGATAACATCAACTTTTTGAGTGATACCCCAGTTGATACCAGAAGCGATAGCAACGTTAGAACAACCTTGTTCAGAACATACACGGCCCATCAAAAGTTTTGCTTTTGGAGCAACACCTGTGAAGCCTTGAGCATCCATCACACCAGCAATTGTACCAGAAACGTGAGTTCCGTGGCCAACATGGTCAGTGATATCATCACCAGAGCTGTCGCCTGTGAAGTCTTGACCTTTTTCGAAGTTAGCTTTCAAAGAAGGATGGTTGAAATCGATACCAGTATCTAGAACAAGAACGCGAGCGCCTTGACCTTGATTAGAAACGCCCCATGCTTGAGGAGCTTTCACAGCCAAGATACCCCATGGAGTTTTAGGACCAGGAACAGTTGTTGTAGTTGGAGCCGGAGCTGACAACCAACCAGCTACTGGACGTGGAGCTTCGTGGAAAACTTCTTTCTCTACATAGGCAACAGCTGGATCAGCCTGCAATTTAGAGATCTCAACGTCGTCTTTCGCATTAACGATCAACGTATTAAGGTTTTCAAGAGATTGCTCAACTTTACCATCTACTGATGACAAAGAAGAAGCTTTGATGCCTGAACCCTTCAAAGAATAAGCACCATTCGTTTTGTAAGCCATGTTAGCAGCTTTAAACGTTTGTTGATCTTTCATGATCACGATCACACGTTCAGCGTGAGCTGTCGTCGCTAGCAATGCTGACAAAATAAGTGAAAACGCAGTTAGTTTCATTATTAGGTCCCCCCTAATTTCCGTGGACTTCACCCTTTTGAAGCCCTTATGGAGACGCAGTTCAGTTCACGTTGAAACATTTATCAAGTACTCTTTTGGAACCACCTCAATTTTTTTTTGAAGCGAAAAAAGTGAAAAAAACTGTCATGAATTCGTAGTTCCAAAGTGGCACCTCAGTTCAAAAATAGAACCAGAAGAAGTCCTACTATAAGTTCTGCTTATACGTGCTATGATTTAAACCCAATAGAGATGCTCAAAATTAATTCACTGTAAATAACGCGCCGCGATCTGATCTGGCGGCGCATTTATTGATGTTTAGCATTCTTGAAGAAAATTTAAGCATGCTCTTCTGAAGATGTTTTTACCACTGTAGAGCCGACTGGGAATAGGAAACTGAGTGGATGTCTTACAAGACGCTTGAAAACAGCTCGTACAATTGCCCGCTGTTGAGGAGCATTAATGCTTCTTGCGCGAATCGCAACCCACAATGCTAATCCAAAACTCACAGAAACATTGAGTACGCCGATCAAGACAATGCCAATCACAGCTCGCCAGAACTCCCAAGTCTCCATATAAGGAAGACCCATCACCGGAATCGCTGCACCTAAAGTTCCTGATGATAAAGTCACGTGACGAACTTCCAATGGAATACCAATGAAGTGCATCACCTCAGGAATCATTCCAAGGAAAATACCCAAGACGATATTGCCCAGCAGACCTGAAATGTTGTTTTCGAAAAACACCGCAATTCGTCGCGCATTCACTTTACCAAATACTGTAATCAGTGTCGGACTGCGCGCTAATGTCTTTCTTAAAGAATAGAGAGCAAACCAGTTTCCGCCCCACCCAGCAGCCAAACTTGAAAGCCACAATAAAACCCCTGTAAAAACAGCATATATCAGTGCGGGCCCAGCAATATCCACTGCTGTGAACGAATGATGAGCCGTCTCATGGGACATGATATGTCGGCCGAACAAGAAAAAGAAAATCGTATCAAACAACAGTGTCGCGGGAACCACCATCAAGACGTTTCCACTGATCGCAGCGACTTGTGAGCGAATTAAGTGAGCAATCTCATCGACAAGACTGTTCATTCCCGCTTCCGAACCCACATCATTCATTTTTTCAGCGAGCGCTGGCGCTGTCATAGCCGGCTGCTTTGTACCCAGTGTAAATCCAGCCAAATGAATGATCACAAAACTAATCGCATAATTTAACGAGGCAAACAATCCAACAAGAAAGCCCGACAGTCCCAACGCCAAAATGCCTGTTTTGATGTAAACTGTGAAGGCTGTGATAAATCCGCCTCCGGCCGCGCCCTGAACCATCTTGCGATATTCCTCTTTGGTCCGAGTAATATAGTGCTCACCGGTTTCCGCAGCCCTCTCGACCACCTTCTTTGCAAGTAAACTGATGTTTTGAGAAATCAAAGTACCAACACTGCGCAGTTCTTGGTTTTCCTCGACGATGGTGGCTAAAAAGCTAGTCACCTTTTTCACATCCACCTTTTCGGTGAGCAATATTTCGATCAGACTTTCAATGCGATAAAGATAAGCCTGCAAACGTGCAATTTGGAAAACCAAATTGATACTCACTCCGTATTCATCCAGATGCTTATGGACTTGAACAAGCTCTTTGCGACACTCCCAGATCAATAATCTTAAGCGCGAGGCTCTTTCTAGAACACTGCTCGGTTCATTATGATAAGCCTCTAAAAATTCATCTAACGATCTGACCAAAGAAAAGAAGGCAGATTCCCTGAAAGATTTTTTATCCAAGCGATGACGAATGCCCGGAGACAACCCAATCGCCCGCACTTGAATCACCAGGTAAGTTAGAGCATCTTCAAGATCGCGAATCAAATGACTCCAGATCTGCTCCTCGTCGGCGATTTCATAATTAAATAACTCGACCATTTTATCAAAAGTGCCATGATCAATAGCTGTCAGCCATTGAGGATCTTTTTTATCCGGGAATAAAGCCCAAAATAAATAACCCAATTCATGATCCAGCGGTGGCGTCGGTAGCATCTTCATAATCATACGATCAAAAGTCTCTCCGATAACCCCGACCTCGCGAGGTAGCCCTGTTTCAGTGTACAGCTCAATGCCACTCACATTCTGAACTGCGGCTCTGAGAATCCGCGCTGTCTCTTTTTTCCAAGCTGAATTGCGATCCAACACCATCAATAGATAGCGCAGGCGAGCCACCGGCATTTTCACGGCTTCAATGTCGACGTGATCATCCACGGGACGTGCATAACGAACCCATTGCAACAAGCGCACAAGCCACTGCAACTTGTCTTCAAGGCTCTTTTGTGATTCGGCAGAACTTAAAAGAATATCGAGATCGCTGTGGATCTTTCCACCCTGTTTGTACTGCTTGAACTTTTGAAAGTAGACTTTGAGCTGACTAAACATATAAAAATTCTAAACGATGGCCCTACGGAGTCGCAATCGCCCTGTGTCATTTCAGCGCAACCATTTGTGGCGTGCATTTTTCTGAGGCTCTATGCTAGGTCATTCTCTATGAAAAATGCCTTTCTTTTAGCCATCATGTTGCTTATTTCCTCTCACGCCTTTGCGACTGTTTCCATGACCTCTTTGGAAGGCAAAAATGTGTTGGATGGCAAAATCGAAAAGATTGATTTTACGACGTCTCGTAAAGGCGCCGTGCTTGTTTTCATGTCTTCGAAATGCCCTTGCTCGGCAAGCCACGAAGACATTCTTAAAAAACTGGCTGACGAATATAAGGGCTTTGTGTTTGTAGGCATTCACTCTAATGCTGATGAAAATGCGACAGACACAAAGGCCCACTTCCAAACGGCGCACTTAAACTTCCCAGTCCTGCAAGATCAAAAAAATACCTGGGCTAATCAATTGGGAGCACTTAAAACTCCCCATACTTTTGTTTTTAACAATAAAGGCGAACTACTTTATCAGGGCGGGGTTACGGATTCTCATGTGGGTCCGGCGGCGAAACATCAATTCCTTAAAGAAGTCCTCTCTGACATTCAGGACGGCAAAGAGCCGCGCATGAAAGAAGGTCGCGCTTTAGGCTGCTTCATCCAGCGTGAGGACTAAAATGCGTTTTTTATTTATTCTGCTTTTTATTGCGCTTTCCGCCTGTGCTCGTAAAAACTACGTTGATCCCAAGGAGCTTGCGCAAAATAATCAACAGCAATCCGCAGACTGCGCCCTTGAGTTCACTAAAGTCGATTTGTGCGCGAGTATCTCATGGACACAGGGGCCTCAAACTCCACAGCAATCTGAATTTATTTTGCATATCTGGAATAAAAAAAACGCCAATGTAAATGGTCCTTACCAAGATCCGACACAAAATCTTTCGGTGGTTTTGTGGATGCCTTCCATGGGACATGGATCAGCTCCTGTTAAAATCGAAAAACTTCAAGACGGTGTCTTCCGTGTGAGCAACGTCTACTTTATTATGGCTGGCGATTGGGAAATTCGCGTGTTCTTAAAAGATTCAGCATCCACTGTGGACCAAGCGACAGAAAAGTTGGTTCTTTAATGAGATCTTTGCTTGTGATTCTGATTGTATTTTCATCCACACAAACCTGGGCTGCCAGTTGTTGTGGAGGTGGTTTTGCCTTCCCTGCTTTGATTCTGGGTGATGATAAGGCACAACTGACAACATCGCTCAGTTATGGCTCGGTCACAGATTATGTCTATCCAGATGGTAAGTGGACCCACGTCAATGATCACAATGTCAGTAGCACATTTAAAATTGATGGTGCTCTTCTTATGACGGATCGTACCCAGGCAGGAATTTCCATTCCTGTGGTTTATAAAAAAGTCTCTGATGAAACGAACTCAGGCCTTGGTGATATGGCTTTGAATCTTGGCTATGAAATTCTGCCGGAACTTAGTTACTCTGCGTGGAAACCAAAAGGATTGGGCTTTTTGCAAATCACTTTGCCGACGTCACCTTCAGTTTATGATGCGACGAATGTATTCGCGGCAGACTCTCGTGGTCGTGGATTTTTTGCCCTCGGCACAGGGATGATTTTTACAAAGATTTTTGGAAAATGGGATACGAACGCGAGCGGCGAGTTGCATCGCTCCTTTGCACGCTCTTTCGATTCGGATGGGGCTGGTGGCGCTGTCACTGTGACTCCAGGTTGGGGTCATAGCATCACAATTGGTGGAGGCTGGAGCTACGGAGACTTTCGCTTAGGATCAAGCCTTTCTTCAATGTATGAAGACGGCTACCGCGTGCGAGGCGCACAAGATTCTGACGGATCTTCTCAGCAGAATATGACGTGGTCTGTGATCGCAAATTACATGCTGGGCATGGAGTCAGCTATTACCTTATCTTATGCGGATCAGACGATCTTTGGTTCACCAGAAAACTCGAATCTTTCAAAAACAGTGACGTTAAGCTACCAACAGCGCTGGCAGCGTTAACATCACTTCTAAATGAGGAATTACATAGGCTCGATTGTGAAGTGCTCAATACCGACCTGGGCACCGAAGCCTTTAACAAGTTTCAAAGCCACATTCACTGCGATTTCCGGCGGTTTTACACGAACAGCTGCAAATGTTCCTGCTCCGCCGATCACAGCACCTTGACCGTGCGCTACAACGTAGCTTCCGAACAAGACATCTGGATTGCAGTTAAACAGGCTGATCTCTGAAGAAACACCTGCAAATTTAAAGTAGCCAGCCCCTACAACTGGACCGATGAAGTGGGAACCCATGTGGACTTTTACATCTCTAGAGAAGTGATTCCCCTCGAGGTCGATACAACGCAATTTGCCCGTTGCATGAGTTGTGAAATGACCCAAGATCACTTTCACCCCCATTGAAGAGCCTGTGAACGTCAAACCACATGTCCAACTCAATTTACCTTGAGCCGTCATTTCATCACCGTTATCAGCATGAGCAAAGGCCCCTAGCAAACTCAAAGCGAAAACGATCAAAATTTTTTTCATTTTCTTCTCCTTATGAAGAGATGGTTAATTGATCCGTATCCACAGTGGTACTTTCATTCTCGTGTTCGGGGAAGTAGGGCAGATGAAACACATACGGTAAATCACTCTAATGGAATAAGTCGGAAAATTTTCTTTTATGTCGCTTCTCAATGCGCGCCAGCTCAGCAGCTCTTTCAATTTCAACTTCATTTAATTGTTGTTCGGGTTGATTTTCCTCAGGAATCGGCTCTTGAACTGCACCGTCTTCAAACGGCATCGACACGGCATCACCCACATTTTCAAAAGCAGCTTTCACATCGCGACTTCTCTGATCTCGTTTTCGAAAGCGATCTACCAGTGAATATGTGACAGGTACCACATATAAAGTTAAAAGCGTTGATACAAGCACGCCTCCAATCAAGGTGATTGCCATGGGCTTGAAAGTTTCCGAACCCGCGCCACTTGCAACCGCCGACGGAATGGCCGCCGCAATCGTCGCAAAAGAGGTCATGATGATAGGACGAAGACGCACGGGGCAGGCTTCTTTCAATGCCTGATCCGCGGTGGCCCGATCATTGCGATCGCGCACAGAGTTGGTGAAATCAATCAATAGAATCGAATTCTTTTTCACTATTCCCATGAGTAAGAGCAGCCCAATCATCGAATACATGTTCACTGTCTGTCCCGTAACTAATAAGGCAAAGAAGGCCCCACTGAAACTAAACGGTAAAGCCATTAAAACCGTTAAGGGATCTAAGAAAGAATTGAACTGACTTGCCAGAACCATATAGGCCACAAGAATGCCAACGCCCAAAGCAAAGAATAAACTTTGGAATGACTCCTTAAACGTTTTTGCCGCTCCCGACTGCTCGACAAAATATGTGGCGGGCAACATTTGCTTTGCCGTTTGCGCGATAAAATCCAACGCCTTCTGCTGAGAAGTCCCTTGAGTTAAATTTCCATAAATCGTGATTGCCCGTTGGCGATTCACACGGGACACTTGTTGCAAGCTCGGCTTAATTTCCAATTTTGTCACCTTTTGCAAGGGAATAAGGTTGTTCATATCATTGCCAATTAAGAGATCGCGAAACTCGTCGCGAGGATCTTCGGTCTTTTGCAGCTGAACGTATACATCATAACGATGACCATTTTTCGTGTATTGCCCATTCTTTACTCCACCGATCAATGCCTGCACCGTATTTCCGATGGCTTGCGCACTGACACCACGAAGGGCCGCCTGCGACCGATCCGGAGTGATCTGCACCTCGGGCATTCCTTCCAAATAATCCGAATCCACATCCACCATCATCCCCGATTTTTTCATTGCCTCTTTCATTTTGGTGTTGAACTCAGCCAGCTTGTCCCAATCAGGGCCCTGCAACGTGAACTCGATAGGATATCCCTTCCCCGTCGAGAATCCACGACTGGATAAATCCATCATAAAGACTTGGACATCTTGAAGCCTCGCAAGCTCTTTACGAGCTACACCCATAAACTCCTGCTGGGACAATTCCTTTCCGGTAGCGCTATCTTTACCGCGCTGGCCTTTATCTTTCATTGTGACGAACATCATCCCCGTATTCGAATCACTCCCGCCCCCCGAACCAAGACCGCCCACGGCGACATATAAATGCGCCACCTCTTTGCGTGTCCTCAGCCATTGTTCGATCAAGCGCGCCTTACTATCGGTATACGCAAGTGACGAACCAACCGGAGTCATCAGCCGCAAGATAAAGAGGCTTTGATCCTGCACCGGAGTCATTTCACGATTTAAAAAAGCCACCGAAAAAAATGAAAGTCCCACAAAAAACAGTGACGCCATTAAAACCATCCAACGATGTCTCAAAGTCCCATTCAAACTTCTGGAATAGAACTCGCGCCACTTCTCCATTCCTGTTTCAAAGGCTTTTCCTAGGCGCGTGGTTCTTTCTCCTTGATGAACGAAGCTTGAACATCTCATTGGTGTGATGGTCAAAGACTCAATTAATGATAACAACACGGCCAAAGAAATCGTCACACCATACTGCAAGAAGAATTTCCCGATCACACCCTTCATAAAGGCCACTGGCAGAAAGATCGCAATGATCGCCACACTGGCCGCTAATGCGGCAAAAGTAATTTCTCGAGCGCCGATGATGGCCGACTCGATAGGTCCCATTCCCTTTTCGTTATAGCGGAAGATATTCTCTAGAACCATGATGGCATCATCGACAACGATACCTATGGCAAGGGTCAACCCCAAAAGCGTGAAAGTGTTTAAAGTAAATCCCGCAAAATACAATCCTATGAAAGCGCCCATAATAGAAGTCGGAATTGCAAGCAGCACGTTCAAGGTGGCAGTCCAACTGCCCAGAAAAATCCAGCAGACTAAAGACGTCAGTAGGACTGCCAAAATCAAGTGCTTTACTAATTCATGAATGGATTGATTGATAAATTTTGTGGAATCAAAGTTGATTCCAAGCTTCATTCCTGGCGGCAAGGTGCTGCGAATATCCTCCATTTGTTTTTTTACGGCGTCAGCAACAGCCACTGCATTTGAACCAATTTGTTTTTTAATTCCAAGCCCTAACGCCTGCACACCATCAAAGCGCGAGATACGATAAACCTCGGCCAACTCTTCCCTCGCAAAGCCTAGGTCTTTCAGTTTTACGACATTAAACGGATCTCGAATCACCGCACCTGCTCTGCGATTGATGATCATCTGATCAAAGCCTTTGGCATCTTTAAATTCCCCTAAAGTACGGACGTTAAAGGCCCGCGCAGGATTCTGGATAAATCCTCCAGGAATTTCTGCATGTTGAGAATTAATAGAGGCCAACACATCTTCTACAGAAATATTTTTCCGCAAAAGCTGTTTTGAATTCAGCCACACACGCATGGCTGGATCCGTATAACCACCCAAAATAATTTCACCGACCCCCGGGACCATCGTGAAACGATCCTTCAAATAATCCTTGGCATAGCTCATCAGAAAGTAGGGATCATTTTTTTCATAAGTCAGCGCCAACCAGATAATTGGCTGATCATCGGGATTGGTCTTTGATATCACCGGAGGATCGACATTCGTCGGAATCAACTTTTGCGCCTGCGCAACTTTTGTTTGAACTTCCTGAAGGGCCGTGTCGATGTTGCGATCTAATTCAAACTCAATCGTAATATTCGCAATTCCTGTTTTGCTAATCGATGTAATACGCTCAACACCCTCGACAGTCGATAAGGCGTCTTCAACAGGGTCGACAACGCTGGTCTCCATGATCTCAGGAGCTGCTCCTAGCAGTGTCAGCGAGACATTGACCACAGGAAAATCCACGTCAGGCAATTGACTCACACCCATACGCATGAACGAGATAGCACCAAAAATAATAAAGGCTGCAAACAGCATCCACGCGAAGACTGCATTTCTGATGGAAACATCTGAAACTCGCATGACTTATGATAGTGGATTTTAACCGCGCGAAAGAAGACTCGAACGCAGCTCTGACGGAAGACAGGAATTTATCTGTAAGAAATCAGAAGTGAAATTAGACAAAAAAAAGCTCCGTCATAAAGACTGACGGAGCATTCAAGAATACACGAAAGCCTAGCGATTCAAACCATTCAAAGTTGCAGAAGCTTCTTTGATAAATGGAGTGTAAACGTCAACACGTGTGAAGACCGAGAAGATAAAGCAGTTAGGAGTCAGTGGAATCGGCAAAGAATCACCGCGACTCACAACGCCCCACAAATACAGATCACCATTAACGTTGATATAACCTGGACCACCCGAATCACCACTGCATACGCCGTGCTTCACAGATTGCTTCAAGGAAATCTCTGTATCTGAGAAATGCGGATTTTCAACTTGAAGCTGTGTTGTTCTTAAAGTGCCAGCACCTTTTTTAATAACCCATGACCAACTCAAACCGTAACCAGCGACGACAACCTCAGTCCCTTTTTGTAAAGCCGCAAAGTCAGTCAGCACTTTCGCAGTTCCATAACCGGCAGGAATGCCAGCTGCGCCTGGATCAAATTTGATCACCGCGATGTCAGCGGTATCTGTTCCTTTTTTAGGATCATACTCTGGATGGCGAACAGCGCCTGTAACAGCACGAATGTCCGCTTTTTGAGCACCATCAAATTTTTCTTTAAATAAGATCACCATTTTCGCAGGATCCGCTCCCACACAGTGACCTGCTGTAAGAACCAAATTTTGTGCAATCAGTGTTCCCGTGCAAAGAGCTTTCTCTTGCATGTCATAGATGCCGACTGTAGAACGCATTTCTTTATCGCCAGCTTTCACCTCTGTGCCGCCGACGATACTTGTTGAGTCTGCATTCACAGCACCTACTGCACTGTTTGAAGAGCTTTTATCAGAACATGCGGACAATACAACAAGCGAAGACAATAAGAGATATTTGAAACCTTTCATTTGAACTCCTTCAGTTGATTAAAATAACGAGCCCAAGGTAATTGATCCGACCTTGAAGCGAAACCTCTTTTGCAGTGTGAAGACAATCTTTTCAATTCACGTCCAAAGAGTCGCCATGATCATATTTTGTTCAACCACGTAATTTTGTCATGACATCACTTGACGATAGATATCTACCTCACATTTTACTTGAAAACGCTTTCATTCTTGAAAAACGAGACATCAGTCCCCATATATCCTCATTTCTCACATTTATTTCCAAGACAGTTAAGGCTGATGTTTGGAACAGATTTTATGAAATAGTCATCAAGTCCGCAAAGACCCTGTTTTAACGCAAATCTTGGCTGAATTTGAAGCAGCACCAAACGCCGCGCGGGATTGTAAACTGCTCCCATGTGATGAATCTTAAATAAGATTTTGCCCTCCATAGACCCTCTTTGTTAGGGTCTATGTATGACTCATCTTCAGCTCGTTCCTGTCATCGTGTTTTTAACGTCCTCTGTGGTCCTTGTATCCCTTTTCCAAAAGTTGGGATTGGGAAGCATCTTAGGCTATCTTGCTGCGGGTCTTTTAATCGGCCCACAAATGTTGGGACTTATTCCCGATCCAAGCTATGCTCAAAGTCTTTCTGAGTTCGGTGTGATCTTTCTTTTGTTCATCATCGGATTAGAACTTCAACCCAAGAAACTCTGGTCTCTAAAAAAAACTCTGCTTGGCTTTGGCGGTTTGCAGATTGTTTTGACTTCAGCAATCTTCGCCGGAATTGCTCATTTCTTTGAACTGAGCTGGCCTGCAAGTTGGGTTGTTGGTTTTTCGCTCTCACTTTCATCGACTGCATTTTCTTTGCAATATTTGACAGAGCGGAAAGTTCTCAACACCGAATTCGGTCGTTCTGCTTTTGCCATTCTTTTAATGCAAGACGTGGCGGCTATCCCTGCCCTGGCGATCATTCCAAGTTTAGGACTGGAAGCCGCTGCGAAACAAAGTCATGTAAATTGGGGAGCCTTCCTATTCACTTTCTTAGGAATCGTGATCTTCAGCCGCACCTTGCTGGGCCCTTTACTTCGGCAAGTGGCGATCTTGCGCAGTCGCGAACTTTTCACCGGCGTGACGTTACTTATCGTGATTGGTGTGGCCTTCTTAATGGAGCGCTCGGGCCTTTCCATGGCCTTGGGGGCCTTCATTGCGGGAGTCTTTCTTTCTGAATCAGAGTATCGCCACGAATTAGAAGCGGACCTTGAGCCCTTCAAAGGGATTTTGATGGGGCTTTTCTTTATCTCTGTCGGCATGTCAGTGAATGCTGCTTTGATCTTGCAACGACCTCTGACTATTCTAGGACTTACGGTTTTATATATCATCGTTAAAGGTCTTGCGATTTTTGCAGTAGGAAGAATTATGAAGCTTCCTACCCTGGCTTCAAGAAATCTTGTGGCTTATCTGGTTCAAGGGGGCGAGTTCGCCTTTGTTATTTTTGGCGTTGGGCAAACAGCAAATGTGCTGTCACTGGAATGGACTCAGACTTTAACATTGATTGTGACGCTATCCATGATCGCAAGTCCGTTTATTATTTTACTTAACGACATCATTGAGCGAAAACAAACTCAGCCGGAAAAAGAATATGACCGAATTGATGATAATAACAACCCCGTCATCATCGCGGGCTTTGGTCGCTTCGGTCAGATCTTTGGTCGCATTCTAAGAACTCAAGACATCGGCTTTACCGCCATCGACCATGATTCAGAACAAATCGAACTCCTTCGTCGCTTTAGCAACAAGGTTTATTACGGAGACGCCTCTCGTCGGGAAATCCTAGAGGCCGCCGGGGCCGCTCGTGCAAAATATCTGATTGTCGCTGTCGATGATATGGCCACAGCCACTCAAATTTCACAAATTGCGAAGGAACACTATCCCCATCTTTTGATCTATGCCCGGGCCCGCAACCGTCAGCATGTTTTTGAATTGATGGAACTAGGTGTTCAACACATTCGCCGTGAGACTTTGGATTCAAGTCTGAATTTGACGCAAAATCTATTGATAGATCTTGGAATTCCCGAAGCTCGCGCTAAATTTATGATTGAACGCTTTAGACTTCATGACGAGCTGATGTTGAAAGAGCAATACAAAGTCCGCCACGATCAGAAGGTTTTTATCGACGTATCGCGCCTGGGTCAGCAACAGCTAGCGCAAGTTCTTAAAGAGGACTTAGAAAAAACTTATATCGAACCAAGGAAAGAACAAGTTCATGAGCCAGGATAAAGACAAATACCCCATGACTCTGGCCATTCGACATCTTTTAGATCACAAAATCGAATTCGTGCCGCATCTCTTTAAGTATGAGGAAAAAGGCGGGACGGCAGTGTCTTCACGTGAGCTAGGCGTCGAAGAACACTCTGTGATTAAAACCTTAATCATGGAAAATGAAAACAAAGAGCCTTTGGTCATCCTTATGCACGGAGACATGCAAGTTTCCACAAAACAGCTAGCTCGAGATCTTGGAGTCAAAAACATTTCTCCATGCAAACCTGAGGTGGCAGATCGTCATTCGGGATACCAAGTTGGAGGAACATCACCATTCGGCACTAAAAAGGAAATGCCCGTCTATGCGGAAAAAACCATTTTCGAGTTGCCAAAGATTTACATCAACGGCGGCAAGCGAGGCTTTCTAGTTGAGATCAAACCCCGGGATCTGAACTCCTTAAATCCAAAGCTTGTGCAAGTGGGGATCAAAGGATGACAACATGGCTTCTCTCCCTCATCACGGCGTTTTCGCTTTTAGGGATCGAAGCCTCGGCGACAATGACCTTGCGCTCGAACTCACAAGAAGGAATCGACTTTAAGTACGATCACAAAGACCCCGCCCACAAAGGCCTGTGCGCTGAAGTTGCACAACTGATGGCCAAAAGGACCAAAATTAATCTGACGGGACTCGCGACAGAAAAGACCATTCCTAAAATTCAAACTGATTTAAATCTCAAAAAGATAGATATCTTTTTTTGTATGATTGAAGACGAAACCAGAACTTCCTTCATCGATTTCTTAAAACCCGCGATTTTTACTGAAAATTTAGTTTTCCTTGCTCGCAAAGATGACCCTGTCTCCATTCGAACATGGGATCAAGTACGCGCATTAAAAGACAACTCTATCTTACTGGTTAATGGTACGGCGTACGTAAATTATTTAAAAAAAGTCCCTGGTCTTCATTTAGACGATGGCGCGAATAGCCTCTCGATCAATTTAAAGAAACTCATCAATAAACGAGGTCGCTTCATTGTCGCCAGCGAACCCAGCTTAAGAACAGCCATAGCAACTGAAGGATTAGAGAACCAAGTTCGCATCCTTCCATGGATTTTAAGAGTCGAAGGTCAATACATCGCGGTTCGTAAAGATCTACCACCGGATTTAAAAATGATGCTTTCAAAATCCCTCGAGGAACTTCGTCATACGGATGAGTACAAGAAGATTCTCGAGAAATATCAAGTTCAACCTTAATATTTAAATTTATTATTTATATAGCTCGAGGAACTTGAAATAATGGCCTTTGATATCTTCAAGTTCCATCAAATTACCGTAGGCATCTCGGACTTCGGAATCTTTAATCTGAATTTTTCCATTCTCAACATCGTAATCGACACCACGAACGAAAAGCTTTTCCAATTCTGAACCTGTGGCCTCGGAATAATATGCGACATAAAAGCTTTTGATTTCCGTGCGAGCTGGAACAAAACCGTGGACCATATTCAATTGATGTACAAAACTTCGCGGACAACGTAGCAAAATGATCCGCGGGCATTGAACTTTTGAAATCCATTTTTGAAAACTTCGGATCCCAACAGAATTAATCGCCGACAGATAACGCAGATCCAGGCTTAAATCATAATCCGGATGAACATCCACCTCATGAAGCTCGGTCGCATATTCGTTCAAACTCCCCTGCAGAGTTAGCACGACGGTTTTATCAATCAAATCTGTCGTCACTTTTAAAGTCATAGAGTGAAGCTAGCACATCACTAATAAATTGAATAGCCAGCTCGACCTGCTCTGTGCTCCAAAAACCACTATCTTACTGACTCAGTTTTTGCCGAAGAAACCCTTAGCAGGACTCGACAAAGATAAACGCAACACCGAAAAGCCCCCTATGAAAAATCGCGCGACCTTTGAAATCACGGAACACCCAACACATATACAACTTCGCATTGCAGGTATTGTGGATGAATACTCCGCCTTTCCCGATTTCGTAAGTTCACTTTATCGCGACATCATCGTAGACCTTATAGATTTTCAGAGTATTAACTCCATGGGAATTCGCGAGTGGATTCCGTGGATCAATCACCAACAGTTCAACTCCATGACATTCAAAAGATGTCCTAAGGTTTTTATCGATCAGCTGAATAACGTCGAAGGATTTATTCCTGAAAAAGCCCGTATCGCCTCGTTCTTTGTTCCCTATTTCTCTGAAACAAGTGATGAAGAAGCGGCCATTCTTTTTTCCCGCGGCGAGCATTTCTCAAATGGCAAAATCATACAGCTCCCCCACGTGTTAGATTCAAATCTTATACGTATGGAAGCAGATATTATTCTGGATAAGTATTTGCGTTTTTTGCCCCGCTTTGGACTTTAAAGTGGAGCTTGTGCGCGCTTCCATTGAGACTCTGTCATCAAAGTGACGGACTCTGTGTTGGGATCAAAGACGATCTTGATTTCTTTCTTTGAGATCTGGCGATGAATTTGCTCTTTCTTTTTCTCTAAGGAAACTTCGTTCGCGCCGTAATCCGTGCCTTCCCGCAAAATGAACGATTCCACGATGCCCGCAATTGCATCATGACTCAGCTGATCCGCAGGGATTTCGACAGGTGGTTTTACTTCATCCGGGAGCATAAATTTCCTTTTGCTTTTTTGGCCTCTCATGGTTCTAGCAAGCACTTTTGGTCACTTGCAATGGAGCTTTTATAGCATGCTGCCCCAAGAAGGCTCCTTTTGAGCGCTTTATCAGGTTCTTTCAAGATTTTAGATGAAATTTTGCCGCGATTACCTATAGTGCTTTTATTCAATTTTAAAAACTTAAATCTGGAGCGTCTATGAACTTCTCAATCCGCCCCCTTTTAATGGGTCTTGCGATGGTTTTAGCATCTTCTGCAGCACTTGCTAAAAGCAACCATATTCAATTTGTTTCGACATATCTTCAACCGGGTACGACACATCCAGATCAAAACTATCTTGCAGAGTTTTTAAATGATATTACAGCAGTTCACCTAGGACCTGAATTTTTCGGCAGTGTTCGTGATACTTTGAAGCCAAAACAGGTGCTTTTCGATTTGCCAGACGAACTTTTTAATTTCAAAGATGGCTCTCTTCTGCCGAACTATCAAGAGACTATCAACAATCTTGGCACTCGTTACGTTGACGGTTATGAAAAGACGATTCTGGCCTTCTATATCGCTGACGAGCCCTCTGACTACGGTATCACGAGAACCTCTTTGGAACTTGTGATCAAAGCCTTGAATAAGCGTTTTCCAGGCATTCCAACGTACATCGTGTGGGATCAAAACTGTTTCGATAACTCCCCAGACCTTGATGCAAAATGTGGCTTATCAGGACAACGTGGCATTCCCGCTGGCGTCGACTGGGTTGGCTTTGACTGGTACTTAAGACACGATCCCCGCTCTGATGTCGCAGACTTCAACAATCAAATTATCGCCACGGTTGAGCGAATGAAAAAGGTCACAGACAAGGCCATCGTTCTAGTTCCAGACGGTACGGATGAATTCGTACAAAATTTTGCGGAAGACCAAAAGGACTCTGTGATGGCAAATCGCATGAAGATGTTCTTTGATTACGCTGAAAAAGAACCTCGCATTATCGGCCTTGATAACTATGCATGGGCCAACCACCGTGAAGTTCTTCACGGAGTAGATACATATGTGAAGGGAACTCGCGAGTATCCTTTGACGAAGAAAATGTTATTCGATCTGACTGCGCGCTCTCTGCGCTAATTATTGACAGCCGTTCAAAGTTTCAGCGATGCTTAATAGCACGAGGTTGAAGCTTTGAACGTCCTTGTATTTCTTGTCCTTCTATTTTCTCACCCGTCATTTGCAAAGGTAGAGTCTCCGCCGATTCATCCCACTTTGTACTGGGTCTTTTCTGCGACTGAAGATGTTGCCGAGGAAGATCGCGCGCGTTTCATGACCGAAAGCAATCCCATTTTCAATTTCATTAAGAAAGGATTGCCCGAATACGAACACAGTTTTATGTACGGCACTGTTCAAAGAATCGAAAAGGAACTGCAGGGAAAAAAGCTTGTCTGTTATCCTGCCAGCACCAATCTGACGCGTCGATTGGCATTTGCTTATCTCACGCCAATCGGAGTTTTGCCAGAACCCGTGATCGTCACACGCAAAGATGTCGCTGACAAATACCTGCTGAAAGATGGAACTATCTCGTTGCAAGATCTGGTGAAAGACGCGGACGTCAAGGGTCTTTTCCCCGAGCTTCGTTCATTCGGCACTAAGATCGACGACATCATTTTTGGAAAGTTCAGCAAGGTCCGCTCTCGTCCTATGGCTCCCCTGGGGGCGAACATCATGATGATGATTCAAAGTCATCGTGTGGACTTCACCCTCGAGTTTTCCTCTTTACTTGAGTCGGTTAAAAAAACGGTGCCGCTTGCAGCAAACATCGTAACTGTTCCTATTCATGGAATGAACGATGGCATTCCAAGCTACGTGGCCTGCTCGAAAACTCCGGCTGGACTGGAAGTTATCACTAAAATCGACTCCATCCTGCGCGACAATATGCAAAACCCGGTTTATCGCAAAACTCTTTTGAGTGTAGCGACTTCAGAAGAGTTGAATAACTTTACCAAAGAAGTTGATCGTTATCTGGCACAGCGAAGAAAAAAGGAAATTTATTAAATCTCTGCTAAGGCTTCTTTTTCCCCTAAAGTCGGCAAGCGCACCACGAACTGAGCTCCTTTTCCAAGGCCCGAACTAAAGGCTTCGATATGACCACGATGAAGCTTCACGATAAACTTCGCAATGGAGAGTCCCAACCCTAAGCCACCATGTCGTCTTGTCGTAGAACTATCCTGTTGTGAAAATCTTTGAAAGACATTCGGCAAATACTCTGGATTAATCCCCTCGCCGTTATCTATGACTGAAATTTCAATCCACCCATTCGTTTGTTGGGTTTTAATATCAATAATTCCACCGGGTGGAGTAAACTTCAGAGAATTAGAAATAAGATTCCCTACCACCTGGTAAAGACGAACGTGATCGCCGATAATTTTCCCTTTCGCATGAAGATCTAAATTCAAATGAAGTCCTTTCTTTTCAAGAGACATTTGAAAAGATTCCGCAACTTCCCTGATGATCGAGTCGACATCAAGAGGCTCTTTATCTAAAATCAGTTTGCCAGCCATAATCCGCGAAGAATCCAAAAGATCGTTGACCAGCCTCAACTGCACCTCGGAATTTCTAAAAATCAGATTGGCAGCCTGCCATGCGGATGTCCCTCCATCCAACTCGTCTCTTAAAATTTCGGCATAGCCGCGGATCACGCTGATAGGAGTGCGCAACTCATGAGAAAGCGTCATAAGAAATTCGTCTTTCAAGCGGTTGACCTTGTCGAGCTCTTTCGCTTTTTCAGCTAGCTGAGCCACCCGAGCCCGAGCCGCATCAAGGCGATTTTGTGCAACCTCAATCTCGCGAGACCTAGCTAAAATCTCCGCCTCCATCTTTACCATTCTATCTTTCATTGTTTGCGAGGCGACGGATTGATTGTTTCTTGCAAGCTCCATTGTGACATACTCGGTGACATCCTCTACACGGTGAATAATGTACTGAACCTCGCCCTGAGCATCTAAAACCGGCGTATTGATAGGACTCCAATAGCGAATCTCAAAGCCATCACCTGGCTTTCGAATGTCGTACTTCTGCACCGGCATTGTATCGGCAGCCTTGGTATCTAAAACAATCTCTAATGAAGCACGCAGATTACTGACACCGTTCGCCGATTTATCTTCAGGGTTGTCAGGAAATGCATCAAAAATATAATGATCAATAAGATCTTCGCGATTTGTGCTCGTCGCATTTAAGTAAGATCGATTGACATCAATAATATTAAGATCACGGTCCAAAAGAAGGTATGACGCCGGAGCCGCGTCAAAAACGGCCTTGAAATCTATAGAAGGTAAAATCTTTTTCAAGCTTTCCTCCTCTAACAGGTTCCCTCTTTCAAATCTATGAAGCAAATTAGGTGACAGATTTTTGTTGATAAACAGAGACTTAATTTTGTTGAAATCACCTCTGGAAATAGCGTCAAAATGGCCGTAGCATTGATCCACGCTTTGCAAATTTTGAGTGTCGACTGGTAGAGAAATCATTAATGAAAAAGTACAATTTCTTTATTTTCGAAGTCGTGAAAGCCCACGTCGCGATATCACCAAAATATCCACGAACTTTTCACTATCGTGGCGAAGGTGTCTTTATGATATCCGGAAAGAATCGCAGTTATCGACGACTGTTCAAGCCAGAAATGCTCTAGCTGCTGATCACGATACGCCACAATTGAATTCCGACAAACAGGACGATAATTAACGCCCAAAAAATAATGGCTGATGCCTTCATGCCGCTCCTTCAAGTAACGAGCCGGGTTGGAACGAAAGTTACTGTCTAATAGATCGGCAAAAAACTGAGGATTTTGTAGGGTAAAAACAGACTTTAATCGATAAAGTGTAACGGGATTAAACTTGGCGTCTCAAATGCAAACGAAATTATAAAGGAAAATCAGTTATTCGTTTTAAATTCGAACGCGAACAAAGTGCTAGATATCACTAACCAAGAGCGCAGAAAAACATAACTTGAGACCCTTTGGCCCCTTGCACATGTATTACAACTTGGGAAGAAACTTCCGTTCTTTTGTCATCAATAAACTGAAGCGATAAAATTCGTAAGCGTACGAGGAGTCTTCATGGAACCCAGGTTCAGTTATTTCTCTGAAAAAATAGTGATAGGATTGGAGGCAAAATTTATCTCTCCTCTTTCACCACAAGCAAATAGCCTTCAAGTGATTCCCCGACTGTGGGAAACGTTCAATCGTCGCATGAAAGAAATCCCAGAAATTGTCGGCAATACCTGCTACGGCCTTATTGAAGAGCCGATAAATAAAAAACCCTCTGACGAGATCTCTTATTTAGCTTGTGTCGAAGCTACTTTTGCCGATGTGATTCCGTCTGGAATGCAGACCCAGATTTTGCCAGCAGGTCATTACGCTGTTTTTACCCATAAGGGGTCATTAGAAAATCTACCTCAAACATATCGCCATATCTACAGCGAATGGAGCCCCACATTCCAGGGTCAGTTACGAAAAGGTCCACATCTGGAAGTCTACGATGACCGTTTCAAACCGGAATCATCATCCTCTGAAATGGACATTTGTGTTCCAATTATTTGATCAGAGTTCTACTGAATCAGTGCGTCCGTGAAATTATCTGACAATTCAAACAATGTTGTACGAGCAGATTTAAATCGCTGTAATCTTAATTTTACAAATTATTGAGTAACAACAAACTCGCTCGTATTTTCTTTATTCTGGGTCTAAACGTTTTTAGTCTAGCCAAGTATTCACAACAACAAAAAAGGAGTACTTAAATGAAAAAACAGGCCTCAATCTTAACAGCACTTCTGTTCGTAGGCTCCCTTGCTTTGGCAGCTGACGCTGAACATAGTGAAACAACAACTGTTGATCACTCTAAAAATCCCATCACGGGAAGCGAGACAACGACCAAGAAAACAAAAAAGAAAATGAAGGGCGAGCACGCTAAAACAGAGATGAAAACCACCGACAAAATGAAAAAAGAAAAAGATTGCGCTAAAAAAATGACTCACGAAACAGAAACAACCACTGAAACAAAATAATAAAAAAGGGAGCATCAGCTCCCTTTTCTCAATTCTTTTTCGGAACGTCCTTGATCGAAATGTCATTATCCAATTGCTTCTTCATCGCTTCGACAAAACCATTTTTCATGGCTCCCCAGAAAGCATCCCATTTATCAATATCTGGCGCATTGGATGCTCCTTCGAATTCAATTTTGGTGGCCACCGTCTTCTTTTTACTGCTGCGAAGAATGAGATTCGCCAAGGCAAGGCCCGCCTCGTTAAAGAATTGCTTGGTTGAATCAAAGTGTTCTTTATCACCCATAACTTCAAGATGTTCAAAAAATGGTTTCACATACCCTTTTACGCGATTCTCTTTCGTACTGACCTCCGCATAAATACTAAGTCGTCCCTTATGGAAGGTGAACGGCCCATATCCTAAAAAGAAATCATTCAGCGATGTGATATCCAGCTCATCAAGTTTAGCTTTCGCTTGAAATGCGGGAATGCGCGAAAGCAAATTAATTTTTGCGTCAGCTTCAATCTGACCACTTTTTTGCAGGCGTGCAGAAGCATCCACGGTGCTCGGCAAAAGGTCTTTATTATCATCCGTGTTCTTGATATTTTTTGCACGAACGTCGATTCGATCCATCACCACATCGACCGGAACCTTGAAATCGCGGTTAATCAGATGGACTTCACTATTTGTCAGCTGCAAAGACTCAAGCTCAATGGGAACAAGCTTTCCTACTACGGTTTTCCAATCTTCCTCTGCACCGACTTGTTTTTTCTCTTTCTTTTCGCTGTCTACAAAATCAAGCTTGGCTTGGTCAATTTTGAGGTCACCCAAAAATTTTCCTTTGAATAAAGCCCGCCACGCCAAAGAAAGATCGATTTTCCTGACGTCGACAAAGGGTTCCTTGGAGCCTTTCGTGCGCTTCCAAATTTTAAGTCCCTCGATTTGATAAGCTCCACGATATAAGGCTAAATCAAAGTCGTCGATATGTCCCTTATAGCTGGTCAACTTGTTCTCTAAATACCAATTGATCGCGTATTTAGCACCAATGGGAAGTAAAAGTCGCGCCACAACCAATGCCAATATCAGAGTCCATATTGAAATATGCACCCGCTTTACATACGTCCACAATCGCTTCATAAACACTCCCTTCGCTACTGTCACGTCCTCAACTTTCCGCTAATTTTAGATCACTGATTAATTCCAATCGCTTTCTCTCGGCATCTTCTTGAGCTCGGGGATTTTAAATAAATAAACCTGACGGATCTCAAAATTTGAGATCCTCATGAAATTATTTTTGTCTTTTAGCAACTCAACTTAGTTCAATGTGTCCAAGCGGGCGGATCACTGGCTGGGAATGATTCGTCCGAAGTGAGATCAACCTGAGAATATTCATTTGAATCTTCAGGTCTTTTTTGATGTTGAATCGCCCAGTAGACGAAGGCAAGACCACTAAGTCCGAGCAAAGAAATTGCTAGTTTCATGAAATCCTCCCCTAATAATTTCCTTTGTGTTCTTTATCGTAACCACGAGTATCGCGATTGGTGAAACCAAGATCTTCTCTCGAATAAGCAGGGCCGTCATGGCCATCACCTTGCCGCATTCCTTGCTGCCGAGTCGATTGATAACTGGGCTGACGTTTTTTTGCCTGAGTATCTTTGACATGAGATTTCTTTTTCATCGCGACCTCCGTGTCTTTCGATTATAGCACCCCGCTCAATTGGAGCCACTCGACTTCAGGAGAAGATTGCGTTGCATTTTTACAGATTAAAACTCGATTGCGAAAGAATAAGTTGTCTGTCTTTTTAAATGCCTTGATCGTGAGTCGGTAACCCTTTTAGGAGGCACAATGAAACTAAAAAATATTCTCATCGCATCATCCATATTCAGTGTACTAGCAGGCCCAATGGCCTTTGCCCTTTCAGATTCAGATATTGCAGAGATCATGAAAACCGCCAATAAAGCAGAAATTGACGCCGGCAAAATGGCGAAATCAAAAGCTTCGAATTCTCAGGTAAAAGATTTCGCAAAAATGATGGTGGATGCACATGAAGAAAATATGAAAGATGGAAAGAAAATCGAGAAAAAAGAGAAAATCAAATCCGAAACAACCGACACGTCCAAAGATCTTAAAAGCAGCACTAAAGATCAATTGGCAGAGCTGAAAAAGAAAAAAGGTTCTGATTTCGACAAGGCGTACATCGACAATCAAGTGGCCATGCATCAACAACTTCTGAATGATCTTGATAACAAGTTTATTCCAGCTGCAACCAATCCAGAATTCAAGACGTACTTGCAAAATACACGTGAGCACGTACAGAAACATCTTTCAAAGGCACAAGAGATTCAATCTACAATGACGAAGTAATTTGTAACAGGCCCGGCGTCTGCACGGGCCTTGCCTAAAAGAGGAGATCCCCTATGGAGCCTGAAAAAATTCGCATTGAACCCACAGATCCTAAGACTCACGCGCATAATCTTCTCAATAATGTCCAAGATCTCAAAGAACGTTTTCGGACCGATATCCATCTGGTGCGGGACTCAAAAGCTCGAGCTCTTTTCGAAACAGCAGCGGAAGTTCTCGCAGGATTAGAGAACACTCTCTATGATTACATCAATGAATCTGAAGAAGCTTGGCGCAGCAACGAAGAATAAAAAAATTTACTTTTGTCTTTTGACGGAAGTTCAAAAATTCGATGCCGATCATCACTCTTTGGAATTAGAAATTTCCAGCGAATTTCATTTCCTATAATCTGAATCTATTCCAAGGAGGCTTCATCATGAACGCGTTTTCAAAAAAATTGCTGACAGGTCTAGGAATCAGCATTGGCAGCGCCTTTCTTTATTCAAAAATTCGCGATAATCTTCGCTATATCAGCTTCCAAGGAAAAGTCGTTCTGATTTCTGGAGGATCTCGAGGTTTAGGACTGCTACTAGCCCAAGAGTTTGCCAGCGCCGGAGCCTCGATAGCGATTTTGGCTCGGGACAAAGATGAACTGCGCCGCGCTCAAAACATCATTCAATCAAAACATCCAAAAACATTGGTGCACACGTATGAATGCGATTGTACACAGAGCTTTCACGTACAAGAGACCGTCTCAAAAGTTCTTCAAGACTTTGGAGGCATCGATGTTCTAGTGAATAATGCTGGTATTATTTCCTCCATGCCCATTCAAAATGCCACGGAAGAAGATTTCGCCGAGTCCTTGGCAACACACTTCTGGGGGCCCTACTATTTAATTCAAGCCGTAGTCCCTCACATGACACGGGGTTCACGGATTGTGAACATCAGCTCGATCGGTGGCCTTGTGCCTATCCCCCATTTAGCTGCTTACTGCACAGGAAAATTTGCTTTAACCGGATATTCGCGAAGCCTGCGTAATGAATTGATGAAAGACGGTATTTACGTTTGCACAATTTGCCCAAGCTTGATGCGCACGGGCTCTGTCGATCACGCTAAATTCAAAGGACAAGCCCGTAAGGAGTACACGATTTTTTCGTTAACCGCATCGCTACCACTGATTTCACAAAGTGCCGAAAGATCTGCACGCAAGATCATCAAAGCCGCTCATTTTGGACAAGCGGAACTTGTGATCTCACTCAATGCAAAACTCGCACAGCTTTTGGATTCTCATTTTCCCGGATTATTTTCAGATATTATGTCTTTAGCAAATTATCTTCTACCAGGACCGACCGACAATCTTGATATGAGCCTCGAGGGAAAAGATGCTCATACCTTTATTTCTGATTCTATCTTGACCCAGTCATCACATAGTGCCGCTCTTCGTAACAATGAAGGACAAATTCGCCATACATAAAGAAAATGGCCATCATAAAGATAGCCATTCGTTTTAATTCTTAGTTTTAAATAAGTTTCCTAAGCGCGCGCCGATTTGAATTTGCGGCGAAGGTTTTCAGACGTGATACGAATCTCTTCTTCCAACAAGGTCTCAAACAATGAATCCGCAGATATTTTGTAAAGTTGAGCAAGTTTTTTAATCGCATTGACCGGCGGGGCCGAAATTCCGCGTTCCCAGTTGGAAATAAATTGTGGAGTGTCATAGCCCATATGATCTGCAACATCTTTTTGAGAGAGAGCCGCTTTATTGCGCGCATCTTTCAAGAAACTTGCGAGTGAATTTTGTTGTGCCATGGGATCTCCTCCGTCTTATGGAAAAAATCCTAACAAGATCTTGTAAAAGACTCAAGGAGACTTTTATAGACTGCTTGAGTCACTAGCCTAAATCTCTTTATATTTAAGTACTGGCTCTGTCGCCATAACAAGCAAACCAAAAACCGGGAAACAGAGCCCCGCAATCGCTGCTGATTGCCAACCACCATGAGCATAGGCCCACGCACCCAATGCCGACCCCGAAGCCCCGCCAACATAAATCATCGCAATGTAAAGACCGTTTAAGCGCCCCTGATTTTTTGGATCGATTGAAAAGATCGCACGCTGACCAAGAACTAAGTGCGAGGCCACGCCCGCATCCAAAAGATTCGCAGCGATCAGAAGCATCACTAACGAAAACAAACTTCCGGGCTGAATAAGGAAGGATATGAAGAATGAAAGGACTGCTACCACCGAGGATAAAACAGTCAAACGCTTGCTCCATCCTCGATCCGCCATCTTTCCCGCCAAAGGAGCAACCACTGCTCCGGCGACACCTGCCAAGGCAAAAATAGCCACGGCTTTTTGTGAGAAATGGAATTGTGATTCCATCAACATCATTGGAACAGTTGTCCAAAACAAACAAAATGCTCCGAAAAGACACGCCTGATAGAAACCGCGACGACGCAAGGTCGGCGTGTTCACAACCAGAGACTTCATTGACAAAATCAACTGACCGTAATGAAGGCCATGATTTTCAGGACGACGTTCCGGCAACACGGAAAAGATTTTCCACAACAATAAAAGCATCAAAGTGGCTGACACGAAAAACACAGCATGAAATGAAATCAGATCCGTGAGCAGACTAGAAAGCGGACGAGATAACATAATACCCATCATCATACCGCTCATTAAAGTCCCCAGAACGCTTCCGCGCTGCGAGGGTTCTGAAAGATGCGAAACATAAGGAACAACAATCTGTAAAGTGGAGGCGCCGATCCCCACAAGAAGTGACGCCACAAAATAAGGGACCACGTGACTTGCAAATCCCAAACACAATTCGGCCAGGATAGTGACTCCCATCATAATGAAGATAATGCGACGGTTTTCCACCAAATCCCCTAAGGGCACGACAAACAAAACTCCAAGACCATAACCAACCTGGGTCATCGTAAGGATCAACCCCGCCGCATCGGCCCGAATCCCCAAAGAGCTTGCGATGAACGAAATAATCGGTTGTGCATAATAAAGGTTTGCCGCCATAACGCCTACGACGGCTGCCATAAGAAATATAAAGCCTTTTGAAATGTGCTGAGAGGACATTTTCGATTCCTGATTGCTGGCGCTTCGTTATGAAGCGTCTGTCTTTGTTAGACATCTATCTAACAAGAAACTTAACGCCGCTCTTGATTTATTGCAAGATATTTGTTAGACATATATCTAACTATGGAAGAGCTTGATCATCCCAATTTAAGTCAGATCTCGTTAGAGCAAGCTATGAAAGCGCTGGGTGATCCCGTGCGTTTGTCTGTTGTGAAGCAATTGCTTGCCGCCAAAGGTGAAGAAAAAGCCTGCGGCACTTTTGAATATTCAATTACAAAAGCGACCTTCTCCCATCACTTACAGATTTTGCGTGAAGCGGGTTTGATCTTTATGCGCCAAGAAGGAACAAAGAAAATGACGTCTTTGCGTCTTAAGGAAATTCAAAAGCGCTTCCCTGGCCTGCTCGATTTGATCACCCAAACCAAATAGCTTTGCAGAATTAGGCAATAATCAAGCACGATCCGTATAACTGATTTTTCAGAATGTGCGTAATCTTAAAGAGTCCCTAACGAAAGGATTTTTTATGAAGCACATTCAACAGATCTACATCGATGGAAAATTTGTTCATCCCCATGGTACAGAGACACTGAACCTTATCAATCCCACAAATCAAAAAGTCATCGGTCGTGTCACTCTGGCCGATGAGGAGGATGCGAAGCTTGCCATTTCCGCCGCAAAAAAAGCATTCACTTGGTATTCAAACACTTCTTTAAAGGAACGCGGCGAATATCTCACTCGCCTGCACGATTCCGTAAAAGCTCGAGAGAAGGATCTTCTTGACGTCATGGTTGAAGAGTACGGCGGGCCTGTGCAATTCAGCCAAGCCGCCGTCCAGCGCACCATCAGCTCTTTCCTACAAGCCAAAGCCACCATGGAAAAATTTGAATTCGTGCGCTCCATAGGCCAGGCTCAAATCCATATGAAACCGCTAGGAGTGGTGGGGTTAATCACCCCATGGAATGCCAATAATAGTTTTATCGCAAGTAAGCTTTCAATGAGCTTGGCTTCTGGAAGTACAGCGGTTTTAAAACCTTCAGAAATGAGTGCCCTACAAACCCAAGTGATGACCGAAGCTCTGCATGCAGCAGATCTTCCGCCAGGATTGTTCAATATTGTCACAGGCCGAGGCGACATTGTCGGGGCCGAGATCACTCGCAATCCTGATATCGCAAAGATTTCTTTCACGGGCTCTACCGTGGTTGGAAAAACTATTGCTCGTGGCGCCGTGGACACATTGAAACGCGTGACACTAGAACTTGGAGGAAAATCTCCGAATATTATCTTGGACGATGCCGATTTTGAAAAAGCCATTCCTTTGGCTATCAATATTGCCTTCATGAATAGTGGACAGGCTTGTATCGCAGGAAGCCGCTTACTCATTCCAGAAAGTCGTCTTGAAGAAGCCAAAAAACTGATTGTCAAAGCCATCGAAAGTGTTCGCACTGGAACCCCTCGCAGTCCCGAAACTCAAATCGGTCCCATGGTCAGTGTAAAACAATACGAACGCGTGCAAAGTTATATTCAATCGGGTATCGACGAGGGTGCAGAGCTTCTTATCGGAGGATTGCACCAACCTGAAGGACTTGAAAACGGAAACTTCGTGAAACCCACTGCTTTCGTTGCCCGCCCCGATATGCGCATCGCTCGCGAGGAAATCTTCGGCCCCGTTCTTTCAGTGATGACCTATAAGTCGGAAGAGGAAGCCATCCGCCTTGCTAATGACACCGTTTATGGTTTACACGGATATGTCAGCTCTGGCAGTGCCGAACGTGGTGCTCTTGTGGCATCACAGATCGTCGCAGGTCGTGTTTTCGTGAACGGTATGTACGACGAGCCTCTTGCTCCATTCGGTGGCTTCAAGCAATCGGGCTTGGGTCGTGAGTTCGGTTCTTTTGGATTAGAGGCATATCTCGAGCCAAAAACTTTTATAGGTCCTCGATAATCGCCTTTGCGGCGTCTGAATGTCTGAATAAATGAGACGCCGCGAATTTCATTCGGAAAACTTAAGAGTTCTAATTTATTTTTCTACAACCAATGAACGTTGAGAATTTTGAAATTACAGAAATCCCTCATCTTACTGAAGACAGCACATTTTTATTCCCTTATCGTTTCTTAAATAGCTGCACAAACGAGGAATGAAAATGGAAATTTACGAATCAATTTTGCGCGATCACTCGACCATTAAATCTTGGGTTAAGCATCTGATGGACATTCCTGCTCAAGATTCCCTGACTAGGGATATCTTTCTTGAACAGCTGCAAAGTCTTCTTCTTGTTCATTTCAAAGTGGAAGAGCTGACGTTCTATGTCCCTCTTAAGGCAGCCAACAATATCACAGATGTCACATCTTCATCACATAGTGATCATCATCGCATTACTAAGAGCCTACTTGCTCTTCACGGAGTTTCGGAGGCATCCCGTCTACACGAACAGCTCGAAGAATTTAAAACCTTGGTTGAATCTCACCTGACTCAAGAAGAAGCATTTATGTTTCTCGTGGGAAAGGCCCATCTTTCTGCTCAGGAGGCCGCTCAGCTGTCAGCGGCTTACGAATTGATGAAAGAATCCATCCGCAAAGAAGGCATTGAAAAACAAATGCTTTATCGCGTGATCAATTTACTACCTTCTCACTTTTCGCAAGATTTTAAGAATGTATTTCAAGTTTAAAGAGGAAGCACAAGGCTTCCTCTTTAACTCGAGTTTGTTGTTCATACTGAACCGGCTCGATCTTATGTTAAAGAGTGCTCATGTGCACGAACTGTTGAATCTTATTTCGCAAAGCCCATCTTTCTAAATTTCGAACTGTTTCAAAATCCTGCTCCCAAGATTTAATAGCTCGATCACTTTGATCACATAAAATCAAGTCAGCACGATCGATCAAGGATTTTTCGAGTTCATGATCTTCTGTCTTTGTTGCCGAAAATCCATCGTAAATCAGCAGCGTCGGCACCAAATGATGACTGTACTTGTAAGCCACGGCATCGGAATACCAAAGATGAAATTGATGAATCTTTTCGTCTTCAATCAATTCATCCAAAAGACTACGGATCTCGTCGTGCTTTTCCGAAGTCTTCAATAGACTTGGTATATACGGAGTCACAATCGCGATACTACCACGATCCTCAATTTCCAAATGCGCATTCAGGTTGTCAACGACCTGAGGTCTTTCCACAAAGAAAATGCGCCGGTCTTCCGCATATCGATGCACCAAATGATGTAGACGTTGCAAAGGATCGACCCATTTTATATGAGAGAAAACGATCAGATCGGATTTTATAGTTTCTTGACTCATTTCACACCTCGATGATGGTTCTATTATGTGGACCAACGCTGCAAAGCCTTAGACTCAGCTTCTCGCACGACGTCTTCAACATAACGTGCTCGCATTTCTTCTCGTGAGATCTTATAGACTTCGCACATTCTTTTCAGGACCTCGAGGGGCGGCTTGCTTGTCCCGCGTTCTAAGTTAGATAGGAACTGCGATTTTTCATATCCAAGCATCTTTCCGGCTTGTTGCTGCGTCATTGCCACACTCACTCTTTTTTCGCGTAAATATTTTGATAAAGACACAGGCATCATCCTTAACTTCCAATGATTAAGAAATGACGATAAGAATTCAAAAAGAAACACTCAATCACAAAGATCTTATATTTCCTATTCTTCATTTTCCTCAAGCACAGATGGGGCACCTTGTTGTGCGGACTGCCCTAAAGCAAAATGACTGTCCCATTTGCTAATGGCTTTTTCTTCAGCATCGATTCTTGCTTCTTGAATATAATGTTCACGCATTTCCTCTCGAGAAATACGATAAACATGACACATACGCCTAAGGATTTCTAAAGGTGGTTTTCGCAAACCTCTTTCAAGGTTTGATAAAAATTGCGCCTTTTTATATCCTAAAAGTTCTACAGCTTCTTGCTGTGTCAGAACTGCGTTCAATCTTTTTTGTTTGATAAACTCTGGAAGTCGCACTATATAATTACTCTCTCTTAACGAATTCTTTTTATATAGAGATTTCTGTCACTTCGCAAATTCCCATGGATCCCACAAAGAACATTTCATAAATCTCAACCACTTTTGAGAGATAAAATATGCATTCTCTCAAATCGTTGATTATTGTCTTGTGTAGTAACTAAGTAAGTTGTGACGTCATTTACGCGAGAGTAAAATTTATTTATGGAAACAACGAATACAAACTCAAACTTGATTCCCGAGATCCTCAAAACTCATGAGCTTGCTGTTTACATGACCGACAAGGACGGCAAGATCTATGTATGGAACTCGAAGGCCTCCGAGCTTTTTGGATACTCCGAAAACGAGATTCTAGGACAACCAGATTCAGTTTTCTATCCGGACAGTCTCGAAAAATTCTCACCTGCTGGTGAACGTTATGGATGGCGCATTCGCAAGGATGGCAGCTCGATCTTCGTTCGTGAAACTATCTCTAAAATCACGGATGCCGAGAATCCAGAAGTCTGCTATATGAAGATCATCGAAGACGTGGCAGATCACCTGACCCCTCGAGATAAAAGCGAGCTTTGGATCACTCAATATGAGTATGCTCCGTGGGGCGTTTCTATCAGTGACGCTCAGAAAGACACTTTAGAGATGATGAACCTGGAATTCGCAACAATGCATGGCTACTCACCCGAAGAACTGATCGGTCAACCAGTTTCGATTGTCTATAGCAAGGCCGCCTACAAAGAATTGGAAAGTCGCCTGAAAGAGATTGAGCGCACTGGACGCTATCGCTTTCAATCCGAACACGTTCGAAAGGATGGTTCAACATTTCCGGTTTCAATTGATTCAACGACCATTCGCGACAATAAAGGGAAAATAGCCTATCGGGCTGCCCATGTGGCGAATCTTGAAGTATCAAGCGGAGTTCCGGAAGGACATTAATTTGAAGGAGTCTCTGGCTTTTCTTCGTTCGAAGGCCATTTCGCTTCCGCTTTTTTTCTTGCTTCCTCGACCTGCGCTTGAATATATCTCTGCCTCATCTCCTCGCGAGGAACGCGATAAACTTCACACATTTTCTTCAAAACATCGACCGGAGGCTTGGTAAGTCCCCGCTCAAGACTCGAGAGGAACTGAGACTTCCTATACCCCAGAAGCTCCACCGCCTCCTGCTGAGTCAGAGCAGCCTTCTGTCTTTGTTCTCGAATGTACTTAGGTAAATCACTCATATCCATACTTCGATTTTCTGCTCGAAGATCGAGGTTGTGCAGTTCTCCCGTAAAATTCTGGCAATAAACAACGTCCCGACCCGCATTTTGCTGCATTCATGCAGAATCGACTCTCTGCCTTAGAAAGACCTGACATTTTCCATTAAATTAGAAGATAGATGACCTACAAGGAGGCTTTTCTATGAAGGATTCGCAACACTCAACGTCTCATTTAAAAGTAAATTCAGCCACATCCCGTCGTCTTTCAGACAAGCTCTCGCAAAACGAAGACATCATAGAAATGATTCTAGAAGATCACAAACCTTTGAAACAACTCATCAAGATCATGAAAAACACAGATAAGGACTTAAGCGATCGCGAAGATGCCTTCGCCGAATTCGCTCCTCTCTTGATCTGTCATGCAAAACCCGAGGAAGAAACCTTATACACTTTTATGAAAAGTGTTGAAAACACACGATCTGACGGATTTGAAGGCGATGTTGAACACGGCCTCGCCGATCAAATGGTTGAGGAAATCATGCGCACCGACGATGAAGATCTTTGGTCGGCTCGCGTGAAGGTGTTGGCTGAACTTGTTGAACATCATATTGAAGAGGAAGAAAACTCCCTTCTTCCTGACTTTAAGAAAAACTCCAACCCTCAAGATCGTCAGATCTTAGCAAATAAATTCCTAAAACTGAAAACTCATTTTCTTCAACTTGGAGGGGAAGAGACTCCCCATGAAGCAAATTTAAAGAAATCAGATTTACATCATTAGATCTATCATTAAAAGAAGCTCAAGACCTCTTTCAAATTTTTGAGCTTCTCTTTTTTCCCCGGGAGTTTTTATGAAGACATTCCTTCGTAAATTTCAGGACCTGAAAAAGGCTGCTTTTATTTCGCAGCCTTTTCTTTCTTCTAAAGAACTAGGTTTGTCGAAAGGAATCTTGAGCTGTCATCGTGAAGAATTCCTTGAATGACTTTCTTGCCTGCAGGATCTTGTTTCGCCGCGACCATGCAGCGAATACTAAAGGATCGAAGAGCATCATAAACACTCAACGTCCCTTCCGCCGAATTCTTTCTTCCCGTAAACGGAAACACATCGGGTCCACGCTGGCACTGAGTATTGATATTGATGCGACATACTTGATTGCTTAGGTGGTCGATCATAATTCCCATTTTTTCAGCGTCTTCCCCGAAAACACTGGCCTGATTGCCGTAAGGTGAATCCATCACGAAATTCTCGACTTCTTGAATGTCATCAAATTCACGAATTGGAATGACCGGCCCAAACTGTTCTTCGTGGGCTACACGAGAATCCAAAGACACCTTAGCAAGTACCGCCGGGAAGAATAATGTTCCATCTACCTTGCCACCTTTTTCCGGATTGCATAGGACAGCCCCTTTCGCAACGGCATCATCAATCAAACCTTGCAAATATTTTGGTTTTTCTGTGTCTGGAAGTGGCGTGATTGAAACACCTTTTTCCCAGGGCAAACCAGCTACAAGGCTATCGACTTTCTTTACAAAGCGTTTGGTAAATTCATCAGCAACATTTTTATGCACAAAGATCATTTTCAAAGCCGTGCAGCGTTGCCCATTAAATGACAATGATCCACGCACGCACTCGTTAACGGCATTATCTAGATCCGCATCCTCTAAAATAATCGCCGGGTTTTTAGCCTCTAAGCTTAAGATGCTGCGCAAACGTGAGGGCTGAGGATGGGCCACTTTGATTTGATTAGCAACTCGGCTCGTACCGATGAACGCAAGTACATCAATCTTTCCTGTTTGCACGATGGGATTGACAATCTCACGACCTAAACCATTAATGACATTCACCACACCTGCGGGAAAGCAGTTTTTGAAACCCTCTAATAAAGGCTCCCACAAAAGCTGTCCATAACGTGCGACTTTCACCACAACCGTATTTCCCATAATCAACGCAGGAATTAAAGTCGTGAATGTTTCATTCAACGGATAATTGAATGGCCCCATACACAATGTCACACCCAAAGGGCTTCTGCGAATCTGCGCCATGATTCCACCAGAGAACTGAAAACGACTTGCCTCACGGTCCATCTTTTTCACTTCTTCGACGGTGTCATTAATATATTGAATGGTACGGTCAAATTCTCCTTGAGCATCAGTCCAATTTTTTCCGATCTCCCACATCAAAAGTCTGCAAATCAATTCTCGCTGTTCTATCATCGCATCACGAAAGGCCACGACAGCTTTGATTCGATCTTCCATTCGTTGACTAGGCCACTCGCCAAGGCCCTTTGCCCACGCATTGGCTGCCGCATCTACGGCTTCGTGCAAAGTTGCCACATGCACATGAGGAGTCGTTCCGATTTGCACCGGTTCCGTGCCGCGATGACATGTTGAAAAGACAGGCTTCGACTCAAACCCCTTGTCGCGGATTTCTCCACCAATAAGAATGCGTCCGTTGATTTGTGGAACTGCGGGAAACTCGGGAAGTGCATATTTCATCTTTGACCTCTTACTTATGATAAAAGGCTCTCACCGCGACTTCCATTCGGCAAGCACTTCACTCACACATGCAAAAGAACGGATGCTGCGCGTGATTTACTTAGCGCGCCCTTCGTCGGGATCTGCTTAGCTATGTCGAATAAAACAGAAATTCTCTTCAACGGATCACAATTGACCCATGTCTTTTCCACCGCGAATTTGAAAACTCAGAAACCTGCCCTTAACGTTCAAGAAGGACGGAGGTCTTCAATGGAAATTTACGAGCTTCTAAAAGCGGATCATGAAAAAGTTAAGGATCTTTTAAATCAACTTTTAAGTCTTGAGGATGACGATGTTGGCGGTCGCAATCATTTTGTAAATGAAATCAGAAATGCACTTATTCCCCATTCCCGCGCGGAGGAATCTGTTTTTTACAACTCACTCAGAACTCTCGACAGCGGACGCGGCATGGTCATGCACAGCTATAAGGAACACCTCGAAGCTGAAAACTTACTTCGCATGCTACAAGTTGAAGATAAAACGCATCTGTCTTGGAGGAGTACAGCCGAAAAACTAAAGGAAGCCCTCGATCATCACATCACAGAAGAGGAAACTCGTTTATTTGAAACGGCCCGTAACGCCTTCACAACACAGGAGGCTCAAATGATGGGCGCTGCATTTGAAAAGCTCAAACCCGAAATCAAAGAGCAAGGTCTTGCTGGAACAACTTGGGATTTGATCGCGAATCTTATGCCACCAAGATTTTCGGACACATTTCGCAAGTCTTCCAGTCCCCACCTTTAAAGCAACGTTCTCTGATTTCTGCCCAAGGTCATGCTGGTCAGAACTCTTAAAACTTGATAGATGAAGCCCATGCTAAAACGAAACTTTGCATGGGCTCTTCTTTTATTCTTCAGCATTAATGCCCTCGCCATAGAGCCACAGTTCACTTTATTTAGAAGGACTTCAAATTTCTAAAATAGTGTTCATATCGAAAATACATTTCCGAATTGCGACGGCTTGATTTTATTTTAAAGAATTGAAGAAGCACGCAGCCCTGGATATTTCTTTGCTGTTTTTGTTCTTCATGAAAATTCAATCCCTTATTCGAGAACAAGATCGCCTGGTCCCCGTCGACGTTGAAATCAACTTCACGGCAGGACTGCCACAAATTCAATTTCTAGGACTTCCCGATCAAGGAATCAAAGAAAGCATTCATCGAATTAAAAGCGCTATTCGCGCACAAGGTTTTGAGTTTCCCAAAGCCCAGCAAGTGCTGGTGAATCTTCGTCCGAATCATTTAAAGAAAAGCTCGCGGGGATTAGAGCTCGCCGTAGCTTTAGGAATTTTATGGGAGTCAGGGCAAGTGACAGCTCCAAAAGATTCAGATTTTTATATTTATGGCGAAATCGGTTTATCTGGCGAAGTCTTCGAGCCTGATGATTTAGTTGCAGACTTTGATCCACTTGAAGAAACACATGTGTGGACTGGACAAGGCGCTTTGGCTCCAGCGGTGTTTCAACGCTCTGTTTTAAATACTTTAAAGGATCTTCAAAATCCAACGTGTATTGATTCGCTGCCGAGAACCTATGAAGTGCAACGACCTTTAACAGGGCTTGATCTGGAATTTCCAGCTCGTCAGGCCGAGCTTTTAAGTCTTGTGGCTTTAGGAGAACATTCTGTTTTGTTAGCAGGGCCTGCTGGTTCAGGCAAGAGCACTATTGCGAGAACACTGCCAACATTATTGAATGCTCCCTCGACGGAAGAGATGCACGTCATTGTTCGAAACAACAAGACGGCGAACAGCGATGTTCCAAGGTGGCGTCCTGTTGTGCACCCCCATCATTCGACGACTCCACTCGGATTGATTGGTGGGGGTGTTCCCCCTTTTAAAGGCGAAATCACTCGCGCGCATAAAGGCGTTTTAATTTTGGATGAGCTTTTAGAATTCCATCCTCGCGCCCAGGAGGCTTTGCGCGAGCCCATGGAAGAGTCCTGCATTCGACTTCGTCGTGGCAAATTTATGGAAGAGCATCCCGCGGAAACTTTGGTGATCTCGACCACAAATCTGTGCCCGTGTGGCGATTGGGTTCCCGGCGCGCGCGTTGTATGCGGAAGATCTTTGCGCAAATGTCAGTCATATTCAGAGCGTTTATCAGGGCCACTGGTGGATCGTTTTCAAATGGCATTCTTCACAAGTAAAAAAGAAGAAGGACTGCGTATGACAGGTCAAAAGATTTTAGAACACATCGAGGAAGTGCGAGAGTTCCGTAACAAGCTTGCTGAAAAGGATCTGCGCTTTAAAAAAGTCGCGGGATTTTGGCGTTTCGAAGAGCTCACTGCAGATCTGCCCGCGTTTTATATGCGAGAACTTTTCCCGAAAGAGATCTCATCTCGTCGCAGAGAACTCGCAACGCTGCGAGTCGCAAGAAGCTTCGCCGATCTCGCGAAATCTGAAAAGCTTCAACCAGCCCACATAGAAGCCGCTTTGAAGCTCACCTATCAGCCTTTTGAAGCTTTGAAACGCCTGGGATGTTAGTAAGACGGTTGTTAGACATTGACTTAGGCCACCACTCCCAGTAGTTTGGTTCTTCCTTTATGGGGTGATGTGGCCGAGGGGTTAGGCTCAGCTCTGCAAAAGCTGCTACAGCGGTTCAAATCCGCTCGTCACCTCCAAATTCCTTTTCTCGTGTTCTTCAAAATCACTTAAGTCTTCAAAATCTCAGACCAATAATTTCAAGCACTTAGCGTTCTGATTCGCATTTTTCATAACCACAAATAACGAGATCTAACCACGTTTGGTGGGAGTCGCAAAAAGTTGGAATCCGCTCTGGTAGCGGGTTTCGAGGCACCTCACCAAAAATCACATCAAAAACCCATACCGATCATGGTGGGACTTTTCCCTTGAAGAAAAAACCGTTTTCAGAGCTCTCGCGGTTTCTCTTTAAGGGCATGTAGTTTTCAAATGGTTTTACAACCCCGAGAGGATCTTCCTCTCGGGGCTTGTTCTTCAACGTGCTTCAAATTTAAGCACGTATTTCGCGATTTTAAACTGTGATTATGTTATTTCGAAAAACGCTTTTTCGATTTCTAAAAATTAGAATTTAACAGTTCCGTACCAGGTTTCTTGAATTACCACTTTGGTGTTTTTCACTCTTTGATCTGCTATTTTTACTTCGCAGGAACTCAAAACCCGGTGTTGACCTGAACCCCTTAACTTAATCCATCGCATAAGGTAATATCGAGGGGCAAATAAAGTGATTTAGCAACTGGCGGATTTGGGAGCTTCAGCATGACTACAAGTAAAAGAAACATTCAACTCGCAAATGATCTTTTAGATTGGAACAGAAAGAACTTACGAGCAGACGTAACGCTAACCGAATCCGTGATCGCAGAGAAATTTGCATCTCATTTTATTGTTAAAGCAAATGGCCGAAGATATGAAGCAAATCACTCTAATTATCTACAGTTTTTAAATGGATTTAAGAGCACCATCAAGACAATTGACTATACTGTTGAGCATATCACAGCTAACGAAAACTCAGTCGTTTTAGCAATGAGTGCGACTGTAGCACGTATAGATGGAAAAACAGATACCTTTGAAGCCATGCTTCTTCTTATTTTTAACGAACAGGGGCATGTGACTTTATGGCATGAGGTTTATTTACCAATACCTCAGCATTAATCGTCAATGCGATTGAAGGCACTCTTCACTATCCTACGATTTCTCAGCCGGTCTCAATTTTTTTAGTGCTTGAGGCAGAAGTTGCGTGAACTTTCGATCCACTTTCTCTTTATTCTTCTGATACTTGATCCCCACATACATCACAGCAAGCCCCATCAACGTCATGACAAACGGAAACCACATTGAGTCTTCAAACACTTGGCGTGCTAGATGGTAGAAATAAACCAATGCCCCCAGAGCACCAAAAAGGATAAAGACTTTTCGGTATAAAAATAATCCTAAGAACAAAAGTCCTAGATTAATCACAAAATAAAGAAATTTACCCATTTCGCTATCGCTATTCATCGATGTGAGTCCGCCCCAGAATGACAAGACACCAAAAAGATAAATCCAGAAGGAATAATCAACTTCCTTTTCTTTTCGATCCAAAAGATAGGCAAAGACAATCATCAAAGCACCCAATCCAACCGCGTACCTATTATAGTAATCCCAGTAGTACGTTTGACTCGGGTGAATAAGGGGTACTAAATCCATCGTAAGATAAAACATTGCGACAGCAATTGGCATTGTTAAAAAAGAAAAAGCAAAATTTCGAAGAAAAAGTCCGCCTACAATGATAGTTGAAAAAGACATCAACACCCAACTGCTTCTGATCCATACATGGTAGTCACCATATAAGGACGGCCCGTCGTCTCCCCAAAATCCAGTCCATCGCTGAAAGCCATAAACCAACAACGGGGTCATGCAGACGGCGATCGTCAGCAGAATTCCACCTGGAATTTGATAGTTCTTATTCTTCCAAAGATGATTTCCTGCCAGAGAAAAGGAAATAAGATAACAAAGTGAGATCAGAGTGAGCCCCGCGCCACCAAATTGCTCCCAGCCCAAGTTCATGAACAGAGTCATTGCAAGAATGCAGATGACTCCACCAAAATAATAGAAAAAATGGATGAGGTTTAAATCTGAAGCTGTAGATCCTTGCGAAGTAAGATAGCTCCAAAGCTGGGAGGACTGTGCCTCTGTGATAATACCTTCCGCTGCAGCTCTATCTAGACTCGCCTTTTCAAGCTTGATCATACACTCTCCTCTGCTGCAGAATGTTTTCATAGTTAGCAGCTAAAGACAATCTTCAAAATCAAGACTTTTATTCTAGGGCTTCCCATGGCTCAGAGTAATGTGCGTAGTTAACTTGGATAAACTAATACTATCGCAATGCCTTTGCTTGGGTAGAATTTGATTTCTGCGTTGGTCCGTCGTCATACTGAATCTTAACCCCAGGCCAGTCATTGAGTACGTTTAAATCTTGAGCCCCTTGCACTCCATGAATTCCATAATAATCAAACGCACGTGGGCCCGGCATATAAATATCGTAAAGTCCTTCATCATTTTCTTTTTGAGTTCTATTAAAAAGCTCATCGCTCACGCCAGTTTTAGCGATGAATCGAGCTTCTTCTTCAGCTCCGTCCTTGTGGTATTTCAAAAGGCGATCTCTTTCATCTGCGGGAACTTCTCTGATTCCTTTTTTGAATTTGCTGCTTGCAACAAAAGCCCCCCAACTTCCATGAAAGCCGACAACGCCATGATCAATTTGCTTTGTGTGGCCGGCAAGAAACAAGTAATTTGCACAAGAAGAAGCACACATCCCGCGGACAATGACCTTGAGATCTTTATTCTCAATCAAAATCTCACCGATCTTCAAGGCAGCTAAAATATTGCCACCGCTCGAGTTAAGAACGAGTGTACGGTCCGTTGATTTATATACAGCGAGGAATCGAGAAAGTTCGTCCTTTGTGATTTCGCCTGAAAATGAGATCGAAGAATCTGAGTTGCGAATCCAATCACCAGCATGGCAAAGAGATGAGATTGTGACAATCAAACAAAATAGGAACACTTTGAATAGAATCATTCTCACCTCTTCCAGCAAATAGTAGCAAGAGCGGGGCCATTCAATTCACACTCATTGGTTTCCATTGTCTCACTCTGAGAAGAGCGCCCCCAAATGCCGGAAATTGTTTAACAAGGCCTCTGCATTCGGTTCAAGCGAACAATGCCTTCTGGTGCTGGCTGACGATTCATCGCCTTAGCGACTAGAGACCCTAATGCTCCTCAAGAAATAAACTTGCCGTCGGTATGCCGTAATAACTCAGTTGCTGTTTCATTAAGAAATAGGTCTGAGTTGATTGCTTCGATCTCGAGCCGGGCCATGATGAATCTGCAGATTGAAGGCGCTGTTAATCAGCGCGATATGAGACAAAGCCTGAGGAAAATTTCCAACGAGGCGACGGTAGTGAACGTCATACTCTTCAGAGAGCAGTCCAACGTCATTCGCCAACGAGATGAGCTTTTGAAAAAGTTTTAGAGCATCGTCATAACGCCCCATCAACACCCAACAGTCCACCAGCCAAAATGAGCACGCTAAGAAGGCCCCTTCTCTTCCCGATTGACCGTCATTCGTTCTATCGGTCTCGTACCTCAAGACGAAATCGCCTCTAAAGAGTTCCTTCTCGATAGCGATAACTGTTTGAATCACTCTTTCATCGTCGGGAGGCAGAAATCCAACGATGGGTATCATCAATAGGCTCGCGTCTAGATGATCGGCACCGTAATATTGAGTGAAGGATTTTTTTTGCCGATTGTAGCCTTTTGAACAAATATCCTCATGAATTCGATCACGTAACTTTTGCCAATCCTGTAGAGGGGCCTTAAATTTTCCGGTCTCTGCAGAACGAATGGCCCGATCTACAGCCACCCACGCCATGACTTTCGAGTGTGTAAAGTGTTGCTTGGGACCGCGAATCTCCCAAATTCCCTCATCCGGTTGATCCCAATGAGCAGCAATGAAGTCAACGAAATGTTCTTGTATGCGCCAACTGTTTTCATCAATCTCGATTCCACTTTTTTGGGCCAAATAAAGAGTGTCCAGTGCCTCTCCAAAAATATCGAGTTGCAACTGTTGATAGGCGGCATTCCCTGTGCGCACGGGCGATGATTTTTCATATCCTTCCAACCAAGGCAGTTGCAATTCTGTCAGACGACGCTCACCCGCAAGACCGTACATGATATTTACTTGATTCGACATCCCAGCTACGGCCCTCATGAGCCATCGTCGCCAACATTCGGCCTCGTGGCGATATCCCGCCGTGAGTAATGCATACATCGAAAATGTCGAGTCGCGAATCCAGCAATAGCGATAGTCCCAATTGCGTGAACCGTGCAAGGTCTCTGGAAGAGATGTGGTCGGAGCCGCAACAATTCCGCCCGTGGGTTCATAAGTAAGTGATTTTAATGTTAGTACCGATCGTGTGACCGCTTCTTGAAAAGGCCCGTCATAAGTACATTTGCCGGAAAACTGCTTCCAGAACTGATCTGTTCCCTCCATTTTTTCAAGCGGATTATCGATGCCGTTGAAATGAGCTATAAATTCCGGATTCCACGACAGGGCAAACCATAGAGTTTCGCCTTCTTGAATTTCAAATTGTGCAACTCCGTTCAAATCTTCATCAAGCTCTATTTTGACGGAACTCTGAACATGCACCTCATCGGGACCCGCAACGGCCGACAAACCATAGGACGTTTTTCGCAGCCACGGGACTATGGATCCATAGTCAAAGCGAATGTTCAAAAGAAGCTGCATCTCTATTTTGTTGCGAATGCCATGGACCTGTCGCAATAATAGCGGGCTTGATTCATTCACCACCAAACAATCGGTCAAACGCACGATGGCCCCAGAAGAGTTTTCAAAAGTGGTTTCAAGAATCATGCTGTCAGTGCGGTATTTTCTTTTCGCGACAAATGAATCCTTTGGAGATATTTTCCAAGTTCCATTTTTTTCATCTCCAAGCAGAGCTGCAAAACAGGCCGGTGAATCAAACCGCGGAAGGCAAAGCCAGTCAATGGCCCCGTCCCGACTGACCAAAGCCGCCCTCTTGCAGTCACTCAACAACGCATAATCCTCAATTCGACTCATGTTTCTCCAACAATAATAGTCTTGATCTGATTTGGTGAAGGCTCAAAGGCTTCTTGCCAACGTGAAAGAGGAATTCTTCGAGTAATCAGGCGTCTCAACCAATCTGGAGAAGCATTTTTTAAAGACTGCGCTGCTTTTTGATAATGCCTGAGATTGGCATTCACAGAACCGAAAACGGCTTCATTTTCTAAAACAAGCTCTCGATTCAACATGCCCAAATCAATTTTGACCGATCGTCCTCCTGAAGAAACGCCCGCAAGACAAATGACACTATTAGGCCCTCCGTACTCCATCATCTCCAACACGAGACTGTCTGCACCCGTGCACTCGACCACAATATCAATATGATTTTTTAAATCGGAAAGCTGGGAAAGATCTGAATGATATTTGATTCCCAATGCTTTGACAGCGTCAACCTTTGGACCATCTATAACACGATCCAAGACATGAACATCCAAGTTTCTCTGTCGAGCCATCAGCGCCGCGAGCAGACCAATGGGTCCTGCACCTGTGATCACAACAACATGAGGCTGAAACAAAGCACGCGCCCCGATTTCCTCGATATGCTCCCACGCCTTTGCAACGATACTAGCAGGCTCCAAAAGAACGCCTAACTCACCTAAACTGGAATCGACCTTTACCGCCATATCAGGATCGAGGTCATAATATTCGCGACAAAAACCGTGAAGTTCCTTAATACCATGTTCTTGATACTGACCGTTGCGACACATATCCCATTCGCCAATAGCACAATTAGAACAAGGTACTGGATCGGGATGTCTGACAATTCCCACAACATAATCTCCCGGCTTCCAACCTGACTCGGGTGGTGCCTGAAGAACGCGCCCTAAAGATTCATGACCTAAAATCAACTCCGATTCTCCAGGGGGAGCCCAGCCATAAGTTCCTTTAAGCAACTCCTTGTCCGTTCCACAGATTCCAACGGCGAGCATCTGCACGCGCAAAGAATTTCCATTCCAAGGCGCCAGAGGTATTTCTCGCAAATGCCCTGACTGAGGCTCGTGAGGTGTAAAGAAAAGAGCTTTCATAAACCTATATGAACTCAGAGTTCTCATCAAAGGGACAGATTTTATCTGTTTTTGTCATTTGCAATAGCAGGAATGTGAGGCTTGCCACGCAAGCCGACATTCAGTTTTAAAAAATATTAAATTTGAACTACGATACTTTTTTGCCATCCAGAAAACTTGTGAGGTCTTTTACAAGAGCATGAAGCTTGGACTACTGATTCGACAGTTCTTCCGCCGCCGCAGATGTTTGCTCTGCCACAGCTGCGTTGGCTTGGGTCGCCGAATCCAGCTCGTTGATTGCTTTATTAATCGTCGTCATTCCTTGAGACTGCTCATGACTGGCATTTGAAACTTCACTATTGAGATGATTCACCTTCTCTACGACTTGAACAATTTTTTCAAGAGCAGCGCCACTGGTCTTTGCGACCTTGCAGCCTTCATCAATTTGCAAAACACTGTTTTTAATCATGTCGTTGATCTCTTTCGCCGAAGAAGCACTTCTTAAAGCTAGCGCCCTTACGGCTTCTGCAACAACCGAAAAACCTTTTCCTTGCTCCCCTGCGCGAGCGGCCTCGACAGCCGCATTCAGGGCGAGAAGGTTTGTTTGAAAGGCGATGTCATCAATGACGGAACTTATTTCTTCAATTTTCTTTGAACCGTCAGAGATCTGACTCATAGATTGAATAAGGGTTTCAACCTCTTGCTTCCCTAAAGAGGCTCGTTGTTGGGCATCCTCTGACAAAGTCTTTGCCTCCGCCGCATGATCCGAGTTCCTACTAATCATACTCGTAATCTCTTCCGCCGAAGAGGACGTCGTCTGAATAGACGCCGCTGCTTGAGTCGCAGATACGGACAGGTCTTGCGATGACTTGGAAATTTCAGCGCTTGCGGAAGAAACCTTTTCCCCAGCCGACTGTAAATCCCGGACCACACGAGTCAAATTCTGCAAAGGCTTTCGCAGAATGAAAAAGACGGCCAACAAGATGACTGCGGAAACTCCACCGGCCCAAAATAAAATATTAGTTGACGCTGAAGATGAAGCTTCCATAACAACGTCTTTACTTGAAGTGATCGCAAACACACCATGAAGCTTCCCGTCCTTCCAGTTTTCCATTTTGAAGCCCAAAATGTCTTTGTCGTTTTTCCATGGACTTGTTTTTGGATCACCACGACAACTCAAACACCCCTGACTTTCGGAAAGCCTCACAGGTCGATATACGATCACCTCACCGTCTGTTTCACGAGTGATCTCTGGCAACCCTTTGTCTAATTCAAATTGCTTTAAAATTTCTAATTCTTGCTTTGATGCTTGATTGTCGGGGTTTCTGGGTTCATCGGAAAAAACACGAAACTTATAATGTTCTTTTTCCGCGCCTTCTTGTCCCACCTTCATGGCTGCAAAAATAGGCACTTGTTTTAAAATCGTACGTTTGTCTTCTTTTGAAATATTGCCGTCAGGATATTTTTGGAGCATTTCTTTAATCACTCCATCAAGTCCACCTTGTTGAGCAACGTAGCCTCTGACGACTTCCAGTCTACTAAGAATCGCCCTGGACTTCTCAATGAGATCATTCGTCCCCATTTTTCGAACACTCGTGTTACAAACAAGTACCGAAACCCCTGCGGACAAAACACATCCTGCGGTGACACTTAAAAAAACCTTTGTAGAAAACCTCACAAGAACTCCCGGGCAGTTAAGATTTTTCACCCTTCTGATCGGCCTCTTCTTTATCCGCTCAATGCCTTAATTTAAAATTGATAATAATCAAATTTCATTTTAGTACACTTGTGCTTTAATACGGCGATGCTATTTCAGAACGCTCCATCTTTAATCACAACACTGCCATTTTTTGAGAAGCTCTCCGACTCTGAGGTGGAGGCATTACACGGGATCGCAACATCGCTTTTAATCAAAGAAAACTCGGATTTGCCGACCTCTCACGCGTCTGATGATTCCACCTTTTATCTGATCCTTCGCGGGCACTTAATACAGTCTGTCAGTAAAAATTATGGATGCAGCCCTATCCGAATCTGTGGCCCAGGGGAAGTCATTGGATTTGACGGCGAAGAGCAAAAAGCTGAAACCATCGATGAAGTTTATGCTTGGAGATTTTCCAGACCGGAATTTCAAGATCTCTTCCAACGAACTCCGAATCTACAAAATGCAGTCCTCGCCTGCCTCTGCTATCAGATAAAAAAAAGCAACGAACGCATCGTCGCCTTGGAAAATCATTCTGTCGGCAACAGAGTGGCATCCTTGCTGGTAAGTCTTATCCAAAAATTCGGCAAGCAAATAGACGGCGGCTTTCTTTTGGACTTGAAGATTCAACGGGAAACAATGGCAAGACTTGCAGGAACTGTTATTGAAAGCTTCTCTCGCCAATTGAGTGAGTTGGAGAATCAAGGTATTTTGGAACGTCACGGTCGATCCATCCTCGTTCGCGACTTTTCTCGTCTTATTGAGAAAACTCAAATCTAATTGGGACTCAACCAATACGAGCCGCTCTTGCCATAAGCCTGTCAAAATCAGAATTCAAGTTATGTCATTTCAAAAGAATTTCGCTCGATGTATGTCAAAAGTACCTCGAAAAGATGATTTGTCGAAATTGGGTATTATTTCCGATCTTTAATTTTTCAAAAATAAATTTCTTTACTCATAATAAATATAAACAAGGAACAAGACTATGCGGCAAAGAAAAGAGCTACTGACCGTCCTTAAAGAAATCGACTGGGATTTTTCATATGTCGACGAAAGACAGGTGTATCCTGAGGATATGAGTGGGCCCTTCCTTTCCAAAGAGGCTTGGGCCAACTGGGACGAACCTTTCAAAACTCTTTACAAAGAATATGTCGCAACCCAGTCTCTTAAGGAGATTGAAGTCGCCACAGCCAGGGATCTTGTTGGTCGTCTTGACGATCTTCAATCACTCAGTGCTCAATGGTTGAACGGATTAAAACTCCACTCTGCAACTTTACCTCTAGCAGAGTTTGGCGCCGTCATCGGAAATCTAAGAGCTTCTCGTTTTGGACGTGCCTGTCGCTGGCGTTCCGTCGCAACATACGGAGCTTTAGATGAACTTCGTCACACTCAAATTCCTTTGTTAGTAATGCACGAAATGGTCCGCCATGATTCTCAGTTCGATTGGACTCATAAATTCTTTCACTCTGACAACTGGGTTGCAATTGCTGCCAGGCATTTGATTGACGAACTACTACTTGGCTCTAACGCCATCGAATACGCCATTGCGACCAATTTTGTTTTTGAAACTGGGTTCACGAATTTGCAATTCGTTGGTCTGTCCTCATTAGCACACATGGTGAAAGATCGGATGTTCGAGAAAATGGTCACTAGCATTCAAAGCGATGAGGCGCGCCACGCCCAAGCAGGTCCCGCAACACTGGAGGTTCTTGCGAAATATCGCCCCGAATATGCACAAGAACTTTTGGACAAATGGTTCTGGCGAAGCTGGCTTTTATTTTCCATCGTCACCGGGATCTGTATGGACTACATGACTCCCCTAGAGCATCGTCAAACTTCCTTCAAGGAATTTATGGAAGAATGGGTATTGAACCAGTACGCCAGTTCCTTGGAAAAGTACGGATTAAAGAAGCCTTGGTACTGGGACTTATTTATGGAAAATTTAGAAGTCTATCATCACATGGTTTATGTAAGTGCCTACACCTATCGCGCAACGGTATGGTTTGACATGCACGTGCCAAGCCCGGAAGAGCGACTTTGGCTTCAAAAAAAATATCCAAAGTTTTGGAGTGACATCGAACCTATTTGGAAAAATATCATTGAACGTTGGCAAGAATCCAATATCGGAAATGACTTTGCCGTTCATGGAACTTGCATCATTGGTTTTTGCAGCCTATGCCAAATTGTCTTATCGAACGGAACTCCCCATCACAATCATGCCTGCTTAGGTGAGGTCGATGGTCAGACACATATTTTCTGCTCTGAGCCCTGCAAACAACTTTTCTTAAAAGAACCTCATCGCTATTCGAATCACAAAAATATCGTGGATCGTGTTTTAGCAAACGAGGCTCCTGGCAATCTGATAGCGATGCTACGAAATTATTTTGGATTAAAATATGAAGACTGGGGACGCGACCTCCATCAAGGTGACTATCCATGGATGGAAAGGAGTACGTGACATGATTCCCATCTATAGTTTTCTAGAAGGTGACTCTTTGGGACTTTTGATTTTTGCGTATGAAGACGAGACCATTCAAGAGATCATAAATAAAGTGCAAATATCAGCAAATCTACGAGTCAAGCCACGCACTGATTTAAATCTGTACCGAAACGAAAAGAAATTCGACCCGAAAATGACAGTGAAGGAGGCCGGCCTTTTGCCTTTAGAAATCATCCACATCCATTCAGAGGTGCAAAATGCCGTTTCAAGTCGCGTATCGCACTGAGGATCTCTGGGAAGGAGAAATGGTGGGCTTGGTCATAAACCGGGAAAAAATCTTATTGGCCCGCGTGAACGGTCAACTTTTCGCTTACCAGGATAAGTGTTCTCATCTTTCCGTAGAGCTTAGCAAAGGAGTACTTCAGGGAACGGTGCTGACCTGCTCTGCCCACCATTGGCAATATGATATTTTAACAGGAAAAGGTATCAATCCGGAAAACATCTGTCTGCCCCGCTTTCCGGTGAAGGAAGAAGGGGGCACTATTTCGATTGATCTTGCTCCTCACCCAAAGGAGTCCATTTTATGAATGAAATGCCCGTAGGACCCGTCTTAAGAGCCAGTGCACAAAGTGAATTTATAATCAGCGCGATGAAAGAAATGAATCCAGAACTAAAAGTGATCTCAAAAGGCTCTTATTACCGTGTCTCAGCGCCAGGCCACTGCATCGTCACCAGAGAAAAAATTCAACAGTATTCTGGACAGGAATTCACTCTTCCCGAGGATCTAGAACTTAATATGGTTTCATTCCAGGGGAATTTAGAGTTGGATGAAAATCAGGCTTCATGGGTAGCCTCTGGGGAGGAAAAATTATGATTCTTCCCGGCCGTGCCTACCTTAAAACATATTCACACCTTTCGAAATCAAACACTCGTCCATCAGAGTACAGCATTACGACGACGGATCTTCTTTTTTCAACAAGTAAAGGTCATAGCATCACAACCCCCACAATAGAGTGGCAAAAAAAATACGTCGATAACTCACCTCTTATAACGAAAGGGGTTTCGTTTTCAGATCCTGACGAATACACTTACACGAAATATGTCACCACTCGGAATAAACAAGAGATTTTCCTTGAGGGCATTTTCTCGGCCATTGAGCAAACGACCTACAGCGAGGCCTTACAAGATTCTTGGCGCCAGCGAGTTCAAAAATACCTGGGTGCCTTTGTCTTTATTTCCCATGGCATGCAGATGTGCTCGGCTTATATTGGGCAGCTAGGAACGTCGGGGCAACTCGTCGCCATGCTGGCAATGCAAACTGCCGACGAGCTTCGTCGCACAGAAAATATCGCTTATCATCTTATGCTATCCAATTCTTCCCCTGAAAAAATTTTGAACATGGGTCGCGAGGCCTGGATGAAGCTCCCCGCACTACAGAAGATTCGACATGCACTTGAATATTTATTAATTACTTATGATTGGGGACAGGCTTACGTCTGTTTCAATCTTCTATATAAGCCTCTTATTGATGAAATGTTTTTGAATGGCCTGGCGAAAGAGGCCGCAGAAAATAACGATCCACTATTGGAGCGTCTCTTACTTTCACTATTCGAAGACTCACAATGGCATCGCAAGTGCGCAAGAAAGTACACTGCAAATCTTGTCCAGTTTAATTCCGGCAACTCAGAGACTATTGCAAATTGGATTTCGCTCACGAAACCAACCCTTCTAGGGATCATTGAAGACACCAGTGGGGCACTTTACCAAAACCCTCAACAGAGATCACATCTTGAAAACTTCTTAAACTCTTGGATCGACAGCTTGCCTCTTAGGACCCTGGAACAGAAGGAGCCATCATGGACTCAAACTCCAATGCTGTAAAATTCTCTTCAGAAGTGACAGAGGCTCTGTCGCTGTCGGAAGAAATTCTTACTCATTACGATACAGAGATTGTCGCTTTCGATACCGATTTGAAAGTTCAATATGTCAGTGCTCAACTACAAAACAAAATCAACCTTTCTAAGCAAGAAATGGAAAACGACATCTCTGTCCTATTGAGTTTATTTGATGAGCGCCGTATGAGAGCTGCCGCCCATCAAGTTCTCAATGGAGAGGTTGCTTCCACTTTTGAATTCGCCTTCGTCGATTCCAAACGCGATAAGAAGATATTTTTTGAAATCACTGCTTCCCCGATACGCAAGCGGCAGAATGACTTACTGGGCGGCCTTTTTATCTTTCACGACCTAACAAAAATTCGCGCCACGGAATCACAACTGCACGAAACAGAATCACGGTTTAAAAATATGGCCGACTCTGCGCCGGTTTTACTGTGGATGTCAGGAACAGATGGCCTTTGCAATTTCTTTAATCAAACTTGGCTGGATTTCACTGGCCGCACCTTAAATCAAGAATGGGGGGTGGGATGGGCCGAATGCATTCATGTCGAGGACTTCCAACGAGCCATGGATACCTATGTTCTGAATTTCAATCAGCGCAAATCCTTTGAAATGGAATATCGCTTGCTTCGCAAGGACAATACATATCGTTGGATTTTAGACCGAGGAACCCCACGCTACAACCAGGATGGCACCTTCGCCGGATATATCGGTTCATGTATCGATATAACAGATAGAAAGAAAGCAGAAGAAGATTTAAAGCTGGCCAAAGTACAAGCCGAGGCAGCAAACATTGCAAAAAGCAATTTCCTTGCGATTATGAGTCACGAGATCAGAACTCCCCTAGGGGCCATTATCGGATTCTCAGATCTAATTGCAAATGGTGGACTTGGTCCTTCCGAGATCAACAATTACAATCTTTCGATTCGACGTAATGGGACGCTACTATCAAACATCATAAACAGCATTCTCGACCTTTCAAAAATTGAGATGAATAAATTTGAAATTAGTAAGTCCATCGTTTCTACCGATGATTTATTGTCTGAAGTTTCCGCACTGATGAGTTTAACTGCTGCTGAAAAAAACATTCATTTCTTTGTTCATGCACAAGACAATCTTCCGAATTTCATCAATACCGATGCGGTCCGTTTAAAGCAAATACTGATCAATGTTATCGGCAACGCGATCAAATTTACCAGCGAAGGACAGGTTACTTTGGACGTGAGTATCTTGCCTCGTGATGGCATGACGGCTCTATTGTCCTTCACTGTAACCGACACCGGACCGGGAATTAAAGAGACGGAACGATCTTCTATTTTCGAGGCATTTCAACAGGCCGACACTTCAATCACACGAAAATATGGCGGTGTCGGAATTGGTTTAACCCTAGCAAAAAATTTGGCGCAAGCCTTGGGGGGAGATATCACTCTGACCTCCTCCGAATTGAATAAAGGAAGTCAATTCAAGATAACCATCGAGGCCGAACCAGTTGAAAATCCCTCCCTTAAGCGCGAGCCCCATGAAGAGGAAAATAGACCCAATCCATTAAATATAGATGGTTTAAAAATATTAGTCGTCGATGACGTCAAGGACAACCAGGTTTTAATCAGTCGCTATCTTGAAAGAGCCGGAAAAGTGGAAATTACTATCGCTAACAACGGTCTCGAAGCCATTGAAATAGCCAGCCGACAGAAGTTTGATTGTATCTTAATGGATTTGCAAATGCCCGTCTTAGATGGTTATGAAGCACAAAGAAAGTTGCGGTCTCAAGGATATACGGGACAGATTTGGGCTTTGACAGCTCACGCTCTGCAATCAGAGCAGGCACGCACGTTGCGAGAGGGGTTTAACGAACATCTTAGCAAACCCATTGATCGGAAAATGTTGATTGCAAAACTGAGCGATCTTGCAAAAAGGATTTCAACAGAACGAGAAAATCAGAATCAGAAAAAAATAGATCCTGACTCTCCTGCTCAACTATAAAGAGAAATGATCTTAGTAAGACCTATTTAGACAGCTATTTTTTTGCTTTGAGATTCTTGCGTCGACTTCTTCAACTCTTTCCTTACAGCAAGATACATTTTTTCCTCAATATGATCGATCATTTGATAGAGTTTGTTTTGATGAAGGTTCAATTTCTTTTTAATCGGATCACTCATTGTGTTGGCGAGAATACTGAAAAACATTAGAAGAAATCCAATAGCCAGGGTCGCCAAATAAATTTCCGTTCGAGTCGGCGCCGCTGGAAATATATGATAAAATGTCGAACCTAATTTCTTGCCCAGGAAAAAATGAGAGACCGCCTTATCGTGCGCCATTTTGCGGGCCACGCGATTTCCCAAATCCAGAATGTTAAGACTTCCATTATGGAAAAAGTATCGTCCCGCCAATAATGTTAGAGCCGACCCAATCAGGTCCGAAATCATGGCTTGTGACGATGAATAAGCCCGAAGTTCCGATTTAATAATAGAGTCTATTTGCATTTCCAACTTTGAAAGTGATTCCTCATCAAGAGAGGCTTTCAAGGATTTAGGCTTCAGGAAATCATCAAGTATCATCTGCTCTGTTGCCTTTTGATAACCAGTTCGAATGCCACCAGGGATCAATTCCAAAGCGGAATTTACTTTAGTCCATCCCATCTTTTCGCAAGTTTCGAGAGACTTTTTGATTGTCAGATATGGCAAAGCCCACAATGCATTTAACGGGTAAAGCAACAGATCGGAAAGAATAAATCTGGCTTGAATTCTCAAAGTCTCTTGGATAGAGAAGTGCCTCTCAACGAAAGATGCGACGTTATTTCGCAGATTCTCTGTATAGAGATCCACCCATTGGTCAGGGGGCGCTGAAATATCGGCAAATTCATTCTTAGACACGACAATGCATCGGCCAATTTCTCAAAAGATTTCACAAGATCAACGTCTGGGTTTTAATATCAACGACTGCTAAATCTTTTTTTTGCAGCCTCTGTTACTGGTGTGTACAGACTAACAATTGTCCCCTCAGGATCACGAAGCTGAGCGGCCTGATTTCCCCAAGGCATCATCTTGGGTTCATGTACGACTTCTACTTCGTTTTTAAGTCTCGCAAATTCCTTTTCAACATCTTCGACCTCAAATTCGATGATGACACTCCTATTGGCGCAAGGCTCGGCACTTCCCTCTTTAAATAAGGCAACGGTTTCAGCGGCCCCAATGGCAAGCGTTGCACCCTGCGTGACAATTTCAGCAAACACAGGTGCTAACCACTCCGCTTTAACTTCGGTTATCTTTTCATAAAAGGAGACTTGGGTTTTGATATCGCGAGCTATAATTCGAATTGAGGCAAACCTCATAAGAAACTCCCCTTTTAAAACAATGTTTATTGCGTCGAATATTTAAATACGCTACGATACAGTATCGTATTTGTCAAATCTTAGATTTGAGGGAGAAATGAAAAGGCAATCCTCTGAGGCTCAGAAACTCGATGAACGTGTGCGCCGATCTAAAGCGGCTATTCTCGATATCACATCAGAATTACTTTATGAACGCGGTCTCTCTGGTGTGAGCGTTGATGAAGTCTCGCGACGTTCAGGGGTGGCAAAAACAACTATCTATAGACACTGGCCGACCCGCGCTGATCTTTTGCAAGATGCCTGCTCCAAGATCGGCACACCTCTTGACATACCCGACACAGGAGATTTTAAAGAGGATGTCGTGCTGCTCCTCACGAGCTTGACCCATTTGCTTCAATCAGAGAAATGGACCTCCGTACTCCCATCAGTCATAGATGCCGCCGAACGCGATCCAGGTATAGCAGAAATGTACAGCAGGCTTCAGGCTGGCTATTCAGAACCATTCGCTGCGGTAATTCGGAGGGCCACGAAAAGAAAGGAGCTTCCGAAATCCACGGAT
>NZ_DASVLT010000068.1:0-15917 GCF_036384735.1 Bdellovibrio sp.
CGGAAGGTTTTAACAATCTCGCAAAACTGTTGCAGAAGCGGGCTTTCGGATTTAGAAGCTTTAAAAACTACAGGCTTCGTCTGCTAAGTTTATGATTTTTGTGTGTTTTGGATAAAGTTCCACCATGAAGTGAGTAGAACCAATTTAACGATGTACCTGGAAGTTTAAAGAAAAAATGGTGCGAATAACTGGACTTGAACCAGTGACCTCTTCCATGTCAAGGAAGCGCGCTACCAACTACGCTATATCCGCACTGAAATCTCCCTCATTTGGATTGAGGGAGATTTGAATTTATCGATTCCTTTTCTGCTCTGCAAGGAATTTTGCCCAGAACTTTGGCCGCTGGGCGCCATTGTCGCCTATTTAGTAAAGCTCTACGCGATCATTTTCTTTAAAGCCAGAGCCCGAGTGAATAACTGCAATAGACCCATCGTTTCCGAAGTAGCTGATCACTTCAAGTGTACCTTTCAAACGCCCGGGAACACGACCGATATGACTCCCACTTTCAGGGTCATACACATCATCGCCTTCTTCCATGACCTTCAAAAGATCACCCATCTGCAAGCCCGAAATTTTTCCTACATTCAGATAAATACGGTCGCCATTGATAGCAGCGATACGCCCTTCCCAAGAGACCTTCTCTAAAGACCCCAATACCTGCGGAGTGAAATCCAAGAAAGCATCTTTCACGATGGTCTCAATCATATCAGGATTATTTTGAAGATACTTATCCGTCTCGACACGCTCAGCAACACGAACACCTTGCTCTTCAACAGTCACAGTTTTTACAGTATTGAAAACTTCTTTACCCGTTCTTGCCGTCATCACACGAACCTGAGCAACAACCTCAAACACTGAAGTTAAATGTCGAACGACACCAACGTTATCGGTCTTTCTCTTGATACGAATATCAGTGATTTTACCTTCAAGAACAGCATTCACACCCAAGGCCTGAGCCGCACGAGAGACTTCAGCCAATTTGTAGTGATCGCCTTCCATCATTTTAGAAAGATCTAGATTCAATTCTTTGCTGTCAAACGCGATGACTTGACCGGAACGATTCAAATCTTGAATAAAGGCAGCCCTTGCTCTATCGCGAAATTCTTGAGGACGTTTATCTGAGGAATCCAAGAACGGCAAAACCATCAACCGTTTACGTGGAGCTGAATCATCACGACGAACCAGCTGATTGTCATTATGAATGTCACGACTCACAGTTGGCGTAGTGCGATCCATTGTCACACAACCGGCAAGAGCGAACATAACGATAGATGCAAAAAAGCTCTTCACAGCAACCTCCTATTGCGCGAACTTCAAAACGATTTCATCACGACCCTCAGAGACTTTTGTCAGCTTCTTGCCGTTAAAATCCAAGGCCTCGATTCTTTGAACCAAATCCGTCGCAGACACAGAGGCATCCACCTCATAACTTGTACCTTCAGTTCCGATCAGTCTTTCGCGAATGTTTTTCACCTGAGTAATTTGAGAACGAATTTTGTCCTTAACCCCTTCCATCAAAGGAAGGGAATGAGAACCCTGAATCGTCAAACGAATCACAGATGTTCCCAAAGAACCACGTTGCCATGCTTCAAACACTTGCGAGGCGAGGTCATTGGCGGTGCCTTCTAGAACCTCACGCATTTTTTTATCAACGGATGTTTCGAAAGGTCCTGGGTCTGTAGTGAATTTTCGAGACACATCCGCGATAGGACGTCCATTACTAACTTGAGTCGCCGTCAAACGAATCTCGATCGTGTAGTTTCCGCCTTTAGCTTCTTTATTAAACAATACTTGCCCATCGATAGTAACCGGAGCATTGAAGTATTGAGCAAAGAATTGAGCATCCTCACCAGAAATTCGCTCATTTTGAAAACTTGAAGGAACATTCGAACCAAGACCTGCTTCCATTGGCTTGATCACAAAGAAGTTCTTACCCTGGAAGGAGTTACGAAGAGCTTCCTCCATCGCGCGACCTTCTTTAAATAAAAATCCCTGTGGATTCTTATCCAAAGGTTGCCACCAACGATAACTGCGACCCTCGACTTGATCGACAAAGCTAATCACCGGCAAGACCACAGGAACCGCATCGTTTTCATTGAGCAATGAGTTTTCTTGCAGCATCTGTTTCAAATCGCGTAAAGAAAGTTTCATCTCGACCGCCATTTTAAAATCCGCGCCGTCCTGAATAAGAGGTGACGGTTTTGAAAACGGTATGTAGCGAGCTGAATTTTTAATGATTTTATTTTGAATCATCGCTTTGTTTTTATTAAAGCGATCCTCCCCCACAAGCTCTTTAATCACCTCTTCAGAGATTTTTTGCGAAGCCTGATTTTGAATATCAGCTTTTGCCGCTTGTGGAGTTGTTTCTTTAGAAACTCCGGAAAATGTACGATCTAAGAGATCTGCTTGCTGGGCAAGGGTCACCGACCCCAATGTTGTGATGAAAATCAAAGTTGCAATCCAAGATGTCCCGCGCATTTACTAACTCCTCAATTCAATAAAATCCGTACGTCCAAAGAGGGAATGAACCCCTTCAAAGAATTCGTTATTCACATTGATGCCGGATCCTTCAGTCATTTCCATCATCACACGACGACTGACTTCTGGCACATCAATTTCTAAACTAACCGTCGTAGGCCCCGGATAATCTTTCATCAACGATTGTAGACGAGGATAATCCTCTGGCGCGATACGATCTAGCCTTAAGACCATGCGTTTTGTCTTCTTAAGGATATCTTCCATAGGCGAAACTGAATCCACCATGATTTTTGCAACACCTTCTTCGACCTCAAGACCCCCGCCGATCAAAACCGGGCGCTCATCGCGAAGCTGAGCTTCGTTTTTCGAGTAGGCATCAGGGAAAATCACAAGTTCCACTGCACCTGTTAAGTCTTCGATCTTACCGAAGGCCATGCGTGTCCCTTTTTTTGTGATCAACTCCCGCAATTCGGTGATCAAGCCTGCCACCACAACGCGTTTTTTCGCAGCATCACGGTTTTTCCAGTCTTTCTTCGCCGCTTTCATAGCTTCCGCTTCCGGAGACCCTGGCGGAGGCATCTGTTTTGGCAAATCAACGACCTTACAGCTTGTCCAGATTTCTGATAATGTATCAAAACCCTTTAGCGGGTGATCGCTGAGGTAGAAACCAAGAACTTCTTTTTCGTAAGCCAGAGCGGCTGTGCGGCTCCAAGGTTTTGTTTCTTCAAGCTTCACCACCGTTTCAGTAGATGGCCCCAAATCAAATAAAGACGATTGACCCAGTTCGCGATCTTTTTGCAAACCTTGAGCGCGGTCCAAGAATTTTTGATAACCCGCCATAATCTGAGCACGATGAGCGCCGAAGCCTTCAAAAGCACCAGCTTTAATCAAACACTCGATTACTTTTTTATTTACGCGACGAAGATCGATCGAGTTAAAGAATTCATCAAGTGAAGAGAATTTCTTCTCAGGTAAAGATTCACGGGCTTCAATGATCGCCTCAACCGCGCCCTCGCCCACGCCTTTGATCGCCCCAAGACCAAAGTAAATCTCATCGCCATGAACGTCGAAAAGATATCCAGAGAAATTCACGTGAGGCGACTTCACAGTCAAACCACGTTTGGCCGCATCCTTCGAGTATTTCACGATCTTTTCTGTATCAGACAACTCGGTAGATAGAAGGGCCGCGAAGAATTCCGCAGGATAATGACATTTCAACCAGGCTGTTTGAATGGTCACTACAGAGTAAGCAGCGGCATGGGATTTATTGAAACCGTAGTCCGCGAACTTATACATCAGATCAAACAACTCAGAAGATTTTTCTTTGTTATGACCACGTTCCACCGCGCCCTTCATGAAGCGTTCGCGATGTTTATCCATCTCCTCTTTGATCTTTTTACCCATCGCACGACGAAGCATGTCGGCTTCACCGAGAGAGTAACCAGCGATCTTCGAGGCGATACCCATAACTTGCTCTTGGTAAACCATGATACCGTAAGTTTCTGAAAGAACTTCGCGTGTATCTTCAAGCAAATATTCAACGGGCGCTTTACCGTGTTTACGATCCGTAAATTCAGGAATGTTCGCCATCGGACCTGGACGGTACAACGACGTGATCGCAGTGATATCGGCAAAACTGGAAGGACGGATTTTTCTCGTGGCATCCGTGATACCCTCACCCTCGAACTGGAACACCCCAGCGGTGTCTCCGCGGGACATCATTTCGAAAGTGGCCGCATCGTTCATCGGAATCTGTTTTGTCGTGATTGTTTTACCACGATTTTTCTTGATCAACTTTAAAGCCAAGTTGATATGAGTCAGCGTCTTCAAACCCAAGAAGTCGAATTTGATCAAGCCGATTTTCTCGGCGTGCTTCATATCGTACTGAACAACCTGCTCACCATCGGCCCCTTTATACAAAGGTGCATGCTTTACGAGTTGTCCATCACCAATAATAACGCCGGCAGCATGGATACCGGCATTCCGCACCATGCCTTCCACACGTTGAGCAAGATCAATCAGTGTGGCAACTGTTGGATTCATCTCCATCAGTTCCGTAAGACGCGGCTCCATCTCGAGGGACTCTTTCAAAGTCACGCCAAGTTTATCTGGAATTAATTTTGTTACTTGATCCGTTTCAGCAAACAACATCCCTAAAACACGCCCCACGTCTTTAAGCGCCGCACGTGTTTGCAATTTACCGTATGTGATGATTTGCGATACGGATTCTTGACCGTACTTTTCAGTCACATAACGAATGACTTCCTGACGACGATCCTGACAGAAGTCGATATCGAAGTCGGGCATCGAAATACGCTCTGGATTCAAGAAACGTTCAAAAAGAAGAAAATTTGGAAGTGGATCTAGATCCGTAATTCTTAAACAATAAGCTACAAGGGAGCCCGCACCGGAACCACGGCCCGGTCCCACTGGGATATCATTATCCTTAGCCCAACCAATGAAGTCTTGGACGATTAGGAAGTAACCATTGAAACCCATGCGATCGATAATACCCAACTCGTACTCAAGACGAGCGTAGTATTCTGGCTTCTTTTCCTCAGGAACCATTTCACCACGGGCTTCCGCTTCTTCAAAGCGCACGAGTAATCCCTCTTTTGCTCTTTGAGCAATAAAGTCCCTCACCGTTACGCCTTCCGGAGTCCCGAAAGTTGGAAGATGATAAATCGGCTTTCCGTTTTCATCTTTCAGTTTAAATTTAACATCGCAACGTTCAGCGATTTGCAAAGTGTTGCTGATCGCTTCAGGCACATCAGCAAACAGCTCCTGCATTTGTTCCGGTTTTTTAAAATAGAACTCGTCTGTTCCCAAACGGAAACGACTTTCATCGCTCAAAGTTTTATTCGTTCCGATACAGATCAAAACCTCTTGGGCGATCTGATCGTCTTGAGTCATATAGTGCACGTCATTGGTGGCAACTACCGGCACACCCACAATTTTTGAAGCTTCCAGCAAGAAGGGATTGATTTGATCCCACTCGGACACACCTGTGCGACACATCTCGAGATACAAACGATCATCGAAAATTTCTTTCAGCTGACGGATTTTTGCCAAGGCCGCATCAGGCCCTTCACGCAAGAAAGCATCAGCCACTTCGCCACGAAGACCACCAGTTAAACAAATTAAATTTGAATTGTACTCTTTGATCACTTCGTAGTCGATACGAGGTTTCCAATAGAAGCCTTCTTGATAACCGATTGTCGAAAGCTTACAGAGGTTTTGATATCCTAACGTATTTTGCGCAAGCAAAACCAAACGACGGGGCCCCGCTGCCACTTGATCACGATCTTGTTTTTTCTCAAGTCGCGATCCCGGTGCGATGTAAGCATCCAAACCCAACAAAGGTTTCACGTTGTTATCTTTGCAAGCGAAATAAAATTCCACAGCGCCGAACATATTTCCGTTGTCGGTCAACGCTGCTGCCGGCATATTCATCGCCGCCGCTTTTTTAGCGATGGCTTTGACTCGGCAAGCAGCCTCTAAAAGGGAGTACTCTGAATGGGTATGAAGATGAACAAAAGACATGATAAATTCATATCTTAGCTGCCTTCTTTATTCAAATAAGAAGCCCCGCGTTGCAAGCCTAAAGAGCGTGAATTTTCACTCCCGTAGGAACCTGAGCTTTCTCTAGATTTAATCGATCGTTTCGAATCGGAATTATGATGGTTTTATCGTCATCTCCCCCATTGACAACCATTCGTAATTGCACCCCTTGAATCTGACTTGGATCCGTGGCCCCATCGATATTCCACATGGATGCGATACCATTCCGAAATTCAATCTTATCCGAGTTCGCGACCGTAGGATCTGCTTCTAACTCCAAATCCAAGATGCTGGCTCCCCAGCCACTTTTCACAGTCATATCGACTTGAATGCGCTGATAGAATTTTGTTTTCGAGGCATACTTCACCAAAGCAATGTTTGAGTAACCATCATCGGGTTTCACAAAGTCCAAATCTCTCGTACTTTCGCCCGCGATAACACCAATAAAGCGATAGCCTAATTTGGAATTTGGAATGTCCAAAGTGAATGGATGCCGAACTACCTGGGATTCGGTGAAATCATTAAATGAAATAATTAATCTTCCAGATGTCACATCATAAAGGCGATAGCCAGTTCTGGAATCACAACAGCCCTCTAGACCTGTGAGCATATAAGGTTCATCCAGGTCACTGATGCCATAGCTATTGGCTTGCTCTGTTTTGCTCCAAAGAACATTTTGAAGTTTGTTGCCGCTGCGAACATCCCACTTAAGACTTCCCTGAACTCCATCAACATTCAAATATTGAGAGTTCGTCAATTGAGTCTCTAGAAGATAAAGAATTGGCTGCTGCGCCTGTATTTTATAGTCTTCAATGATGTCATAATTCTGGATCGTTTTCTGAGCGATCAAAGCTCCACTTGAATCTTTGTAATAGGTAAAACTCGATAACCCCGACGTTTTAAAATAAATCGTCGTCGCGACAGCTCCTGCGATCGCGGAAAATAAAGTCACACTAGCGAAAAGATATTTCTTTTGAAAATTCATGAAGTCTCCTTGAAGTCCAATTCTTAGGTGGAATCGCAGAGTTTTCACATTACATCTTTTCCATGAGGCACTCTTAAAAAACTCGTAATTTGAAAAGAGTCCTTTCAGGCTGTACCCCTTTTCACATGTCTAAGAACAAAACTTTCATCTCTGAAAATTCAGCATTTATTTTATTGATGATGGCCACAGTTGCGGTCATTGCATGGTTCTGTTTAATCACGCCGACATCGAAATATGCTCAAGTGATTCATCCGGACTTATCCACGGAAGAAGACGCACCTTCTACAATCAAAAAGCATGTGGACGACGACGAGGACGGCCTTTTCTGGATCAAATTTACCGTGAGTCCTCCGCTGATCGCCATGAATCACCTTCGCTTGCATACGTGGTCTTGCGTGAACTCCATGATGACTGATTTGACGGAATGGGATTTACCGTCTGAGAAAACTCGCTGCAATAACAATTTCGGTTTCAGACTCACTGGCACAGCCGAAGCTTTAAAGAAAACCACTGTCTGGAGCTTTGCTGGTGATAACGATGGACGTCCTTTCGGAGTCTATCTTGATAAGGACTGGAGCGATCCCATCTGTATCGCAAGTCTTGGGATTTTATTTTCGTTGCTTAGCGCCCTGCTTTACTTAAAGCTTCCTGTCGAAAACAAAGGCCTCAAAGTATTTTCTATTGCTATTCTTTTAGGTGCTTTCTTTATTCGTTTCTGGAGTACTTTTATTTTATCTTCACCGCAATTCACTCTTGAATCCGATATGGGCGGATATTTCGAGCGTGGAATCGAAATGCTTCAAGGAAAATTTGATGTCGGCCAAAACTTTCAGCCACTAGGTTATACACTTTGGTCGATGCTGATTCGAAGCATCGGTGGATGGGAACTTCACAATTGGCTGCAGGTCTTTAGTTCATGGGGCGTGGTGCTTCTGACATTTCTAATTGCTCTTGAGTATTTTAATCTGGCCACTGCCATTTTTTCAATCTTTGTGGCCAGTATTCACTTTCCGCAAATCAGTTTTACTTCATACCATTTGGCAGAAACTACCTACAGCTTTCTTCTGACATTCTCACTTTGGTATTTACTGAGAACTTTACAAAAACCCACAGGGACAAAATTCATTTTCACAGGCGTTATTTTAATGGTGGCGTTTTACTTTAAAGGAAATCATGCCTTCTTTATTCCGATTCTTTGCCTGTGGCTATTGTATCGCTATCGCGCCGAGCTCAACAGAGCGATCAAATACATCTTAGGATTAGCTTTGGGATGTTTGATTGTTATGACGCCACATCTGATAGGCACAGCGGAAGTTTACGGAAAACCCATGGCAGGCCCCTCTGCTGGAGCATTGAATTTTGTCGAAGGGAAATGCCCTTGGAAAAACAATCGCGACAACAGTGGCATGTCATGGATGTCGCCATTGTTTGGACAAACCGGAGAGAAACTGCAAAAAACTTGGGACCATCCCTTCACAGATCAAAGCTTCTTCTGGAAGGAAGGCCTTAAGTGCGTTCATGACAATCCTGTGGTGATGGTCACAAGCTTCCGCTATATTTATTATCTTTTCTTCGGGAATGAACTATGGCCTGGAGGTTTTTCAACACAGTTGATGTCGTGGAATCATTTATGGCGTCCATTCTATCATTTGCTTTTATTACCAACAGCCTTGATTGGGTGTTCTTTACTGATGAAGAAAAATGAAGAGACTCAACAGATTCTCATGATGATGCTCTTATCGGTTTTCATAACAGTTTATATTTTCAAATCTGAAGTGCGCTTCCGAGTGCCTTTTGATGCTATTTTATTTTTGTGGTCAGGCTATGGACTCTTCTGGATTTATGAAAAAATCAAAGTCGTCGTTTTTGGTCATCATGATATGATAGAGTTAGAACGTGCTTTAATTGTCGATTCTACCCCTATCTCTATATCAAACGATTACGTTACAGAGTGATTATTCCCACTCGATTGTTCCCGGTGGTTTACTTGTGACATCGTAAACCACACGGTTGACACCCTTTACTTTGTTCGTGATGAGATTCGAAACATCACGCAAGAATTGGAATTCGAACGGATACCAATCCGCCGTCATACCATCACTAGATGTCACAGCCCTTAAAGTCAAAACATGGTCGTAGGTTCTTGAATCGCCTTGAACGCCCACTGTTTTAACCGGCAACAAGACACAGAGCGCTTGCCAGATCTTTTCGTAAAGACCGTGCTTACGAAGTTCTGAAATAAAAACATCGTCGGCTTCTTTAAGGATATGCAGCTTTTCTTCGGTCACTTCCCCAAGGACACGGATCGCTAGACCAGGGCCTGGAAAAGGGTGCCGCCATAACATTTCATGAGGAAGACCCAATTGCGCTCCTAGGGCGCGCACTTCATCTTTAAAAAGCTCGCGAACAGGTTCGACCAATCCTAATTTCATTTTATCAGGCAATCCCCCGACATTGTGGTGAGACTTGATTGTTACACTTCCCCCGATTGAAGAAACACTTTCAATCACATCAGGATACAAAGTTCCCTGAGCCAGATATTTAATCGGAAGATTTTTATCGAGACATTTTTCAAAAACTTCAATAAAGACACGACCAATTGTTTTGCGCTTATCTTCCGGATCTGTTTTACCAGCCAGAGCTGATAGAAACTCTTTTGCGGCCTTCACTCCACGCACATTCAAGCCAATGCGGTGATAACTTTCTAAAACATTTTCATATTCGTTTTTGCGCAGAAGACCATTATCTACAAAAACACAGTGAACACGTTCTTTACCCAACGCTTGGGTTAATAAAGTGGCAACAACTGTCGAATCTACTCCGCCACTGAGGCCGACAAGAACATGATCTGTATTTCCAACTTTTTTACGAACATCTTCCAACAAATGATCTTTGATGTGGGGGGCATCCCAATCCGCAGAAGCTTTACACATATCAGTGGCAAAATACTTTAAAAGATCCATACCATGTTCGGTATGAGCCACTTCGGGATGGAATTGCACCGCCAAAACGTTATCTCCAAGCATCGCTGCTGGATGATTGCCTTCAGACATCGCGATGATTTGAAAGCCTTCTGGTGCTTTTTCGACCACGTCACCATGACTCATCCATACCTTTTGTTTTTGAGGAATTCCGGGGATAGGAGAAGACCAGGTGACATAGTTAAGTCCGTATTCACGATGACTGGCTTTCGTAACTTTTCCGCCTAACGTATGAGTCAAAAGCTGCATTCCATAACAAACACCCATAACAGGACTTATGTTACGAAGTTCCTGAATTTCCCTTTGTGGAGATCCCACTTCATAAACTGAATTCGGCCCGCCACTAAGAATGATTCCGTAAGGATTTCTTTTACGGATTTCGTCCATCGACATTTTATAAGAATGAATTTCAGAATAAAAACCCAGCTCACGCAAACGACGTGCAATCAATTGAGTGAACTGCGAACCAAAATCAAGAATGATAAACCCGCGCACCATTCTTAGCTCTCAATTCGATAGTTAGGAGCCTCTTTAGTGATGCTCACATCATGAACATGGGACTCGCGCAAGCCCTGTGCAGAAATCTGCACGTACCTCGCGCGCTCTTGAAGTTCACCAATATTTCTTGCGCCCAAATAACCCATCCCAGATTTCAAGCCACCCACAAGTTGATGAATGATTCCTGAAGCAGATCCCTTGTACGCAACTTTGCCTTCAATCCCTTCCGGAACAAGTTTTTCGTTGTCTTCAATTTCCATTTGACCGTAACGGTCTTTCGAACCTTGAGCCATGGCACCAAGACTTCCCATGCCGCGATAGACTTTGTAACTGCGACCTTGGAACAAGATCGTTTCACCGGGCGACTCTTCAGCACCTGCCAGCAAGTTACCGATCATCACAGAGTTCGCACCAAGCGCTAAAGCTTTCGTGATGTCTCCTGAGAACTTAATTCCACCATCCGCAATAATTGTTTTGCCTTTGGCTTTCGCGATCTTCGCACACTCTACAACAGCAGAAATTTGCGGCATACCAACACCGGCTACGACACGTGTTGTACAGATACTTCCCGGACCCACGCCGACCTTCACAACATCAGCGCCAGCCTCAATCAAAGCTTGCGTGCCTTCCGATGTGACAACGTTTCCTGCGATAATGATCACATCTTTGAATTTTTTAGAAATATATTTCACCATTTCGATTACATTCTTAGAGTGACCGTGAGCGGTATCAATACAAAGAACATCTACATTTACACCAACTAAAGCCTCCGCACGCTCACGAGAATCAACACCGACTCCCACAGCCGCCCCGACAAGCAAGCGACCATGTTCGTCTTTAGTTGCCTGCGGATAGTTGCGCGCTTTTTCGATATCTTTGATTGTGATGAGCCCCTTGAGCCTTCCCTTGGAGTCCACAACCGGAAGTTTTTCAATGCGATGCTTTTGCAAAATCTTTTTTGCTTCCTCTAGAGTCGTGCCCATTTTCGCAGTGACAAGATTTTCCTTTGTCATCAAATTGCGAATGGGTTGATCGAAATTTTCTTCAAAGCGCAAATCGCGGTTGGTGAGGATCCCAATCAGAAGTCCATCGACAGTGATAGGAACACCGCTGATCGAAAATTTTTCCATCAAATCAACGGCATCTTGGACCTTATGATCCGGTCCCAATGTCAGTGGGTCCATAATCATGCCGCTTTCGTATTTTTTTACTTTTTCAACTTCAAGAGCCTGCTTGTCGATATCAAGATTCTTATGAATAATCCCCAAGCCACCAAATTGTGCCATGACTCGAGCCGTGCGATTTTCTGTCACCGTATCCATAGCGGCCGAGATGATCGGCGTATTAAGATATTTATCTCTTGCGAAAAGAGATCTTGGGACAACTTCTGTCGGGGTGATTTCAGAATATTGGGGGACAAGAAGAATGTCATCAAAGGTCAGGGCGTAAGGGATACGATCCATAAAACAGACTCCTATGGCAGGTTTAAATAATTCTGCGGAGTTTACCCGCAGAGTTCAACTAGAAGTCTGTCAGAAATCGGTTTTTGCGCTGCGGATTAGTACCAGGTTTTATACAAGAGATAATTATCTGCGGATTTTTCGAGCAATTGAACTTCTTCTTCCGTCAATTCACGCTTTACTTTCGCAGGGCGGCCAACCACAAGACTGCGCGGAGGAATCACGGTTCCTTCCGTCAAAAGAGAGCCAGCTCCAATCAAACAATGCTCCCCGACTTTCACCCCATCCATCAGAATCGACCCCATACCGACCAATGTGCCGCGCCCCACTTCACAACCATGCAGCATCACCAGATGACCTATCGTCACACGCTCTGCCAGTGTCGTACCATATTTACCGTAAGTTCCGTGAATGACGGCTCCATCTTGGACATTTGTTTCTTTACCGATTCGAATAGGCATGACATCGCCACGGATCGTGACATTGTACCAAATGGACGACCCCTCTGCGATTTTCACATCACCGATAATTCGCGCATTGTCTGCAATAAAAACATCTTTTTCTACGCTAGGAGTTGCTCCGCGAGCTGTAACAAAAACACTCATGACAGTCCTCAAGTTTAGAGCTCGAGAATATCATAATCACACATTACTGTGACAGAGTTTTTCCATCAGCTTTAGCCATTGTCGCATCATCATGAACCAGACGGAAACCCAGTTGCGGAGATCCGCTCATGATATCACCCTTACCACGTGAGCCTACGCGGTAAAGACCGCATTGATCTTCAGAACAAAGGAAAGAACCTCCGCGCTGAACCTTCTTTTTCACTTCAGGCTCTAGAGGATCATAACTTTCTTCAGGGCCCTGTGGGTTCGAGACAATTTTCTGCTTGGCTAAAGATTGATAATAATCTGCACGATACCAATCCGAAGTCCATTGCCATACATTCCCGACCATATCGTAAAGACCATAATTGTTTGGAGGAAAACTTCCCACAGGAGCCAACCCTGCAAAACCATCTTCAGAAGTATTTTGCTCTGGGAACTCCCCCTGCCAAGTATTCGCCATATATTTACCTTGAGGCTTGAGGTCATCACCCCAAGGATAAATTTTTCGCTCTAAACCGCCACGAGCCGCATATTCCCATTCGGCCTCTGTCGGCAGTCGGGCCCCTTTCCAGTCGGCGTAAGCTTTGGCATCTTCGTACGCGACCTGCACAACGGGATATTTTTCTTTTCCTCTGAGATCACTTTGCGGACCATCGGGATGACGCCAGCTTGCGCCCTTCACCCATTTCCACCAAACTGTATTTCCACTGGAGCCTTCGACCTTTTTCGTTGGAGGGATAAAGACAACAGCTCCAGGTTGCAACATCTCTGTCGGAACATTCGGGTACTCTTCGGGATTTAATTTTCTTTCAGCGACAGTCACGTAACCCGTCTGCTCGACGAACTCTGCAAACTCGGCGTTTGTGACCGTGTATTGATCCATCCAAAAGCCATCAACATGAACTTTATGAATAGGCTTCGCATCGTCGTAGCTATCTTTATCATCGCCCATCCAAAAGTCTCCGCCAGAAATCCAAACCATGCGATTGCTCAGCTGAAACTCTGGCTCTTTCAAATCGACAAGGTCCGATGACTTCGAAGATCTATCTTTAATTTGAGATGATTTTGTCACACTGAAGGCGATAAGCCCGCCGGCTCCGATGGAAACCAAAAGACCTAAAAGGGCTGACGCCAAATAGATTTGTTTCATTTTTTTATTTTTTTCTGGCCCCATAAATCACGTCAATTTGTAAGCTGACAAGTTTATTCAGACACGACCCAGACCAGATCCCCGTTCTGCAAAGTAAACCCTGAAGAAGGACCGAGGATTTTTTCTGATCCACGCTCAACCCCCACAACAAGTACGTTGCGCTCTTCACGCAACCGACTGTCACGGATGGTTTTACCAGTGTACTCCCCATTTGGTAGAATCTCAAAGGAAGTCAGACGATATTTTCCGGGTAACACCTGGGGCCATCGATGATCTTCACGGTCTTTTTCGACTTTCCTATGCATTTCATGCAGTTCATCTTCATTTCCAAAGCAAACAATCTGATCGTAAGGCCATAAAACAAAATCGCCAGTGGGCGCAAAATATTGCCTTTCACCACGTAAAACTGAAGCAATTGTGACTCCCCACTTTTCTTTAAATGCTAAGTCCCGCAAGCTTTTCCCGATCATTCCCGATTCAGCACCAAGTTCAAATACCTCCATAGAGGCATTCCAGGGAAGAAGCGTTGGATCAAACCTCTGCGCATTTTTCTCTTCACGCTCTTTTTCCGTCAAATTGCGCAGAAATCTTTTTTCAAAAAAAGCGTAAACTCTTTCGCCATATTTCAACGTGATGAAAATACCAACGAGCACACCCGTTATAAGCACACCCGAAGCAACTTCAAGGGATAAGAATTCACCCACCATGAATGACAAAAGCAATACCGCTAAAATGATTCTTCCTAAAGTCACGCCAGGTAGCAAACCGCGAAGGCGCATGAGTTGTTCTTTATCGGCCTTGGAAGGTTGACCTTGCACCAATCCCCAGAAGAACGGACTTGAAGCAATCAAGCATAGAATAAAAACCACAGTGCCCGCATGAGCCAGACTTTCTGTGGTATCTTTAAAATATTCAAAAGCTAAAATTTTAAATCCGAAAATGAACGCTAAGATCACCACAGAATTTAGTAAAACTTTGATTCCGTATGCGCTCATAATCAGACTTCCAATTCCTTGACCACCCTGACGTGTCACCGACGAATTATAAGTGTCTAACAAGGTCTTAAGGCGCTCAGGAAAATATTTATCCGTATATCTAAAAACAGCATCCGAAGATTTAATCAAATATGGCGTCGTGAATGTCGTAACCGCCGAAGCTGCCACCGCCAGCGGATATAGGAATCCACTGGTTACTTTAAGTGACACCCCTAAAGACGCAATGATGAAAGAAAACTCACCAATCTGCGCAAGACTCATCCCTGCTTGCAATGATGTCTTGCGATTTTGCCCTGACAAGATCGCACCTAAGTAGGTGCTGATAAATTTCCCAAAGATCGTAACCAAAGTGATAATCAAAACAAGCAAGCCATTTTCTTTGATCACATTCGGATCAATCATCATCCCGACAGAAACAAAGAACACCGCTGCAAAAAGATTTTTCACAGGATTTAAAAGCTTTTCGATATGATGACCTTCCGGAGTTTCCGCCAGAAGAGATCCCATCACAAAAGCGCCCAATGCTGGCGAAAACCCTGCCGCAGAAGCAATCATCACCATCACCAGGCAAAGGCCAATGGCAACAATCAGCATAGTTTCTTCTTCAAGAAGAGAACGAATTTTTCGCAAGAACGCGGGCAAAAGAAAAATACCTAAGATAAACCACAACAAAACCAGGAAAACCATGCGAAGAGTGATACTCACAAGCGAGGTTACGGAAAAACCCTCACTTGAAACCAGCGATGGCAACAAGACTAAAAGCAAGACCGCCACGACATCTTCCACGACAAGGATACCAAAGACCAATTCAACGAATCGATTTCCCTTCATCCCGAGTTCCTGAAACGCTCGCACAATGATGGTTGTAGAAGAAACAGAAAGAATACCACCTAAGAAAATACTATCGACATTATTCCAACCAAGGCTTCGCCCCGCCAGATAGCCAAGGCCCACCATGAAAAGAACTTCAAAGACAGCTGTGAATCCCGCAGAACCACCGACCTTCACTAGTTTTTTGAAACTGAATTCAAGCCCAAGGCCAAACAGAAGGAAGATCACACCGATTTCAGCCCAAACGCTAATACTTTCTTGATCTTGAACTGTTGGCGCCCAAGGAAAATGGCGACTTAAAAGAAAGCCCGCAATAAGGTAACCCAATACCAGCGGCTGCTTGAGCTTTTTAAAAACAAGGGTGACTAAT
>NZ_DASVLT010000069.1:0-42375 GCF_036384735.1 Bdellovibrio sp.
CAGCGCCACTTCTTCAGTTGTGATTTTGAAAGATGGCGTGAACTACACAGATTCTTACGAAGTGCAGGGGTTGCAAATTGTCTTCCAGAATAATCTGCCTGCGGGCAACTATACTTTAAGTTATAAATGTCAGTAATTATTGAACAGAGATGATCTCGTACTCAAGAACTTGCTCACCTTTTTCGACGATCGCAACTTGACCGACTTTTAAGCCCAATAGAGCCTCTCCCAGAGGACTATTGGGTGTAATAACTTGAATACGCTGTCCTTCAAACTCAATCGTGACCCCGCCCCCTTTAGACATAATAAAAAAGAAACTACGCTTATCGTGCAATTCAACTTCAACCAATGCGGTTGATGAAATCACATCATTAGAACCAAACTCTTTAGGTTCTAAATGCTTGTAGATAACCAGTAATTCTTCCGTTTCAACGATGCGTTTAGATTGAGCTCCGGCCAAATAGGAAGCCTCTAAGCCGCGGGTGTCGTATTCGTTTTCAGGTTTGCTTTCTTCATGAGTTGCCGCTTCCGCTGTGACACGAGCTGCTTCTTTTAAAACAGCCAGATCTTTTAGAAGCTGTTCACGAATGTGGGCAATGAATTTAATTTTATCCAAAGTAGACCCCTTAAAACTTAAGTCCTACCCTGAATTCATTCACCCTTTCATTATAGTTAAGAAGAGTTTCAGCAAAGCCATGGTAGTACTGCAAATAGAACGCTGGTACTACTTTAACTCCGCCCAAATGGAAGTCAAAGCTTAGCTGGTAACCGCCCTTATCCCATTCCGTCCCGTATTTTCCTCCGGGATTTGCGTTTAAGATAACTTCCAAATGATCCAACCAGTAATCAAATCTTTGAATGAATTTAAGCTGAAATTCAAAAGGGCTGACGTAATCAATAATATCTCTATTCGTATCATCGATATCGTAAAGGATCTGCGCCTTGGCGTCAAATTCCCACAGCCACCTTTTTGTGTCATAAATGATCTTCGCGCGAAGATAGCTATCGTCATAGGACCTAGAGTCGTCAGATCCCTTTCCATTTGAATGATGCTCCCAAAAACCAAAATCAAAGGAACGAAGCCACGGCAGATCTGATTTCATGCGATAGAAGAATTCAGGATTGTAGGTGGCATCCAAAAAAGGTTTTGAATTGGCAGTTAATTCCCAGAAAATGATCTGCGAGTAACCAAAATTTAAAGGAAACTCTTCAAACAACGGAACACGAAAACTCAGTTGAATCTTAGTCAAAGGATTTCCATAAGCAAAATACATCGGCTTGTAGGCAAGAATTTTAAGACTGTCCTGCAAATCTCGCAGATCTGGCTGGCTAGCTGCCTGTGTGTTCTGAGAAAGCTCCTCTGCAGGCTTTAGAACAGTTTGACCAAGGGAGAGCTTTGAAAATAGTAAAATTGCACACAGGCACCACGTACTTAGTCTCATAACATAAAGTGTAGGAGTTTTAGCAATTCAGATAAAGAATTGGCCAACGGAACTGCTCTATGACAACATAAAACAACTATGTCTGATTCAATTCTTGCCATTGATTTTGGTACAAGCAATTCCCTCGTAGGCGCCTATCACAACGGAAAGACCGTAGCGGCTCTTCCCTTGGATCCCAAGGCCAATGACCCAACGCTGATGCGCACGCTTTTGTATTTTCCAAATCCTGATCTTTGCTATTACGGCGTCGAGGCCATTGATCAATACATCGAGCAAGACATGGAAGGTCGACTATTTAGATCTTTCAAATCTCATCTTCCCAATCAAAATTATTTGGGCACTGTTTTAGACAATCGCATCCTGACTTTAGAAAGCATGGTGGGAATTTTCCTTCTTGAACTCAAAAAGCGTGCTGAAAAGGCTTTAGATACCTCTGTCGAGCGCGCCGTCATTGGTCGCCCCGCACGTTACTCGATGGATGCTGTGGCTGATGGCTTTGCCCTTCACCGTATGGAAAAAGCGGCTCAGTGGGCTGGTTTCAAAGAAGTTCAGTTTGTTCCTGAGCCACTCGCTGCCGCTTTTGATTACCGTCGTCAAATTGATAAAGAGAAAATTGTCCTGATCGGCGACTTTGGTGGAGGAACTTCAGATTTTACTTTAATTAAACTTCGCCCCGAAGGCTTTGACAAAAAAGATGTTCTAGCTATCGATGGCTGTCCTCTGGCGGGTGATGCTTTAGATAGTCTATTCATGAGCAACAAGCTCAACGAGCACTTTGGAGCAAAGTCTCGCTATCGTCTTCCCCTTAGTAGCAATGTTTTGACCATGCCTTTAGGTGTAAGCCAAAAACTAAATCACCCCGCCCATATTGTGCATCTCAAGGAAAAAGACACCTACGAATTTATTCGCGAAGTTCGCAAATGCACGATCACTGGTAAAGACAAGACTGCCATCGACAGACTCTTCATCTTATTGGAAGACCAACAGATCTTTCCTTTCTTTGAACGTATTGAAAAAACCAAACGCGACCTCTCTCAACAGGATCAGACCGTGTTTGACTTTAATTACCCTGGATTGGAAACCACCGAAGATTTTAAGAGCAGCCAATTCGTTGAATGGGCCCAAGATACACGCACACGTATATTTGAAGCCCTTGACCGTTGTCTTGAATCCGCAGGTCTTCGCAGCGATCAAGTGGATCTGGTATGCCTTACCGGAGGCACCGCCAAAGTACCTTTCATTCAAAAGGAGCTTCAGGACCGCTTTGGCCAACAACGCCTGCAAACGCAGTCCCACTTCCACTCGGTCTTAGGAGGCCTCGTAGAGTCAGCTGCTTTCTGGGGAAAAGGTCAGAAGGTGGTCGACTAAGTACAGCCTCTGATCAAATAAAGAACCAGCAAAACTGGGATTGGCACACCAATCAACCACAGGACAATCCAGCCGATTCTGCCGGCCCGATCTTTTAAGGTGAGGCTACGTTGAGTTTTATTCATAAAGATCCTCCCTTGTTCGTTAATCTTATCCATATCTTACCCTGTCTCATTTTTAGATGTTAGAAAATCGCGACTGTAATTTTCCTCTAGACACCTGTCTAAGGACTTTCAATTAAGAGACGTTTGCTTTGATTTTAAATTGGCTTCCTCTTTGCTTTGTAGCAACTCCACAGGGGGAATGAACCATGAAAACAAAACTTGTTCTAACGGGCACTCAAACAATTCCACGCATCTTTAAAAAGGAGAAAGATTTCGACGTGCAACTTGTAGATAGCCCGTACATTGTGAAAGATCTTGCTGCAGAAAATAACGAGCCCATGATTCTTGTCGCGTATTTGCCATTCATGGAAATGCGTCACTTCGATTTGTATTCGCATTTTCACAAAACCTATCCGCACATGCAGACCATCTTTGTCGTGAATGAGCTTTCCGCAAATATGAAATTAAAATTAAAACACAATGAAGAGTTCATAGTGCTCTGGAAAACCGAAGAAAACAGTCTTCTTGAAAATATCAAGCAGGCCTTGCATGGAAAACGCATCAAGCTTCGTCAAGACAAGCGTCAGTCCCACGACTTACGCGGGCTTTTAAGCCCTTCCGCATTGCCGTCGGGGAATAAAAATACAGGCTTCAGACCTATGTTGCCAAGCTCGTTCGAAAATATTTCCGATCACGGCTCATGCTTAAAGATTTCGGCCAAATATTACGAGCCGAAAGACTTCGTCAACTTATCTTATCAAAACAAAGAAGGCGACTTCGTCACCATTCAAGGCCAAGTGCGATGGTCAAAATGGAATGCCGACGAACAAACGCAAGAGCTGGGCTTGCACTTTGTTTCGTCGAATTAAATCTCACGACTGAGGGCTGACTCTTTCCTTTCCCTGAAGTAAGCGCAGGATTTTTAAAATCAGTGCGCGCGGTGATATACGCAAGGATTGCACCATTAACTTGTTTCCCAAGCCATGGATGGCCACCGTTTTTTTATTCATGAACGCTTTATATCCGTATTCAGCTACTGAGCGGGACGTCGGCATATTCAAGTACTGAAGAATTTTGGCTTTATCCATGTTGGCCGTTTTTTGAAAGCCAGACAATGTAGGCCCAGGGCACAATGCTGTGACGTGAACTCCCGTGCCCTGAAGCTCTTCATTGATGGCCTCTGAAAAACTTAAGACAAAGGATTTTGTCGCATAATACACGGCCATAAAAGGTCCTGGCTGAAAAGCAGCGGTGGATGCCACATTCAAAATACCTCCGCGCTTCGCGTTCACCATCGCAGGTAAAAAGGTATGCGTGATACGCACAAGACTTTCCATATTAAGCCTCATCATATCTTCTAACTTTTTCCAATCCGCATACAGGAAAGCTTCGTGGTCCCCAAAACCTGCATTGTTCACGATGTTTTCTAAAAAGATATTTCGGTCCTCGCAGAAGGTTTGAAAGTCATTACTGTTCTCAGGTTTCGTTAAATCCAAAGGCATCACATAGACATCGACGGAATGTTTCTTATGCAACTCATCTGCAAGCTCGTTCAAAACATCTTTTGAGCGAGCGGAAAGAATCAAATTATGACCGTGCTCTGCAAAGATCTTTGCAAATTCGTAACCGATTCCGCTACTGGCACCTGTGATAAGAGTAAAATTGGACATGCTGCCTCCAAGATCTAAAGAAATCCTCATTTGCTGCAGAAATCAAGAGGTCTTCCTGCTTGCCTCACCATAAAAAACATGAGTTCATTTAAAACATGATTGAAGCACTTCGCAGCAAACCTCACGTTGTCATTTCTCTTATTGTCATTTTGCTTTTGGGACTCTTTTTTTACATCAATCTTCCCTTTGCGATACCATTTATTTTGGCTGGAATTTTCGCTCTTGGCCTGCAGGACTTCGTCAGCCGCATGACCAAACGCTGGAAACTTCCGCGCTGGCTTATCATCACTCTTGTGATGATTGCAGGCCTTGCTATTTTTTGGATTCCGCTCAGCCTTGCCGTTTACCGTGGCATCATGGCAGTTAAGATTCCTGAGAATCTACAGGGTAGTCATCTCACAGAACAATTGGACATTTTAAAAAATTTCACAGTGGAACTTGTCGCAAAAGTATCAAACATTGTGGGCGTGGATTTAACCTCCCCCGTTCGTCAAACCTTGGAAAATCTAATTCGCAAATCAGGGGAATTAATTTTAAGTTTCTCGAGTGATATCATCCGCTCGGCACCAAGCATTGTTTTTAATGGCTTTATGTTCTTGGTTTTTCTAGCAGCTTTACTTGGTCAAGCCGAAGCCTTCAAAAGGTTTATCATGAAATACAGTGTTGTAGACGATACTGTCACCGAAAAGATGATCCAGGTTCTAAAGATCAGCTGCTCTGTTACATTGTTTTCAACTTTCATCGTGGGACTGATTCAGGCGGGCATCATTGGCTTCGGAAGTTTAATTTTTGGCGAAGGTGACTTCTGGCTTGTGACACCTGTTACTTTCGTTTTGTCATTCATTCCTGTCATTGGCGCTGGCCCTGTTGGTTATTTGATATCCCTACTGGCTTTCTTAGGCAATCGAACAGGGGCAGGCATCGGAATGCTTGTCATTGCAATTGTGGCAAGTACCATTGATAACGTTTTAAAACCCCTGCTTATCGGCGGGAAAGACAAGAAGATTCCAGCTCTTTTGGGTTTCACTTGTGTTCTTGGCGCCATCGTCATGATGGGACTTCCAGGCCTTCTTTTAGGGCCGGTATTATTAAATGTCGTCATTCGCGCAGTTCCTCTTTTACTTCCTGAACTTAAAAACCATGACTGATCAAAAAGGATGAGTGAGATGAAAACACTATGGGCTATTTTAGCTTTAATTGCTTTAGCACTTCCTGCCTTAGCTGATGAGGAAATCCAACGCACGACTTATGTTAGCGGCAACGGTCAATACAGTGCTTACTGTACTGCCAATGATATGTTTTGCAGTCACAATGTTCAGCAGTATGCAGAACGCCAAGGCATTCAAGACGCAGAGACAAGATGCGAAATCAACCAAGGCACTCCGCTAACCTACACGGCGACTTGCAACACATTCTGCACTCCCGCCTACATTCCCCCAGGCACAAGCACCTGGGTGTCTTGTAGAGCTGACTGCCGCATGCAATGTGATGTAAAAGACTAAAATTACAGTTTACGAATCACTGACTTGAAGAAATCATTTCCCTTATCGTCTACGATGATAAATGCCGGGAAGTCCTTCACTTCAATTTTCCAAACTGATTCCATTCCCAACTCTGGAAAGTCTAAAACTTCTACTTTGGTGATGCACTCTTTGCCCAAACGAGCGGCAGGCCCACCTATAGATCCAAGGTAGAATCCACCATATTGCTTACAAGCCTCTGTCACTTGTGGCGAACGATTGCCCTTGCCTAGCATGATCATCGAACCACCTAAGCTTTGGAATGTTCCCACATAAGGGTCCATACGCTCAGAAGTGGTTGGACCGAACGAACCCGATGCATAACCCTTTGGAGTTTTCGCTGGACCTGCGTAGTAAACCGCATATTGCTTGAAGTATTCAGGAACACCTTCACCGCGATCAACTTTTTCCTTCAACTTCGCATGCGCGATATCACGAGCCACGATCATAGGACCATTCAACATCACACGTGTCGCTACTTTTTGTTGAGAAAGAATTTTTAGATTCTCTTGAATAGGTTTATTCAAATCAATTGTGATCGCTTCTGCCGCGGCATCTTTCAAATGATTTGGAAGATATTGTTCTGGATGAAGTTCCAATTGCTCTAGGAAAATACCCTCACGAGTGATTTTACCTTTGATATTACGATCCGCAGAACAGCTCACGCCCACACCAATTGGACAGCTTGCACCATGACGAGGCAAACGAATCACACGCACGTCATGCACAAAGTATTTACCGCCGAATTGCGCACCAATACCTGTTTCACGAGCCCAGCCTTCAATCTTCTTTTCCATCTCAAGATCTCGGTAAGCGCGACCACCTTCAGAGCCTGAAGTTGGAAGACCATCCAAGTAACCCGCAGAGGCATACTTGACGATTTTCAAAGTTTCTTCCGCCGAAGTCCCACCTACACAGAATGCCAAATGATACGGAGGACAAGCCGCCGTTCCCAACGAATTCAAAGTATCGCGCACAAAAGTTTCAAATCCATCCGGATTCAAAACTGCTTTTGTCTTTTGATACAAATAGGACTTATTCGCACTACCGCCGCCCTTTGCTAGGAATAAGAAATTATACTCATCCCCTTGCTCGGAATAGATATCAATTTGTGCTGGAAGATTTGATCCGGTGTTTTTCTCTTCAAAGAAGGAAACCGGAGCCATTTGTGAAAAACGCAGATTTCTTTTTTGGTAGGTATTGTAAATACCCTTAGAAAGAAATTCTTTATCGTCAGCACCTGTGAAAACACGCTCACCTTTTTTACCAACCACAATAGCAGTGCCGGTATCTTGGCAAGATGGGAATTCCATTTGCGCTGCGATGATCGCATTTTTGATAAGATCTAAAGCAACGAAACGGTCATTGGCAGAAGCCTCGGGATCTTGAAGAATTTTTTCCAATTTCGACATGTGAGCCGGACGAAGAAGATGCGAAACATCGCTTAGTGCTTCTTGCGCTAAAAGCTCAAGAGCTTCCGGCTCTACAACTAGAACTTCCTTATCGCCGAATTTTTCGACGCGCACATGATCAGAAGAGATCTTTTTGTATTGAGTTGTATCTTTTTGCTTTTCATAGAGTGGGGAATATTTGAATGATGACATACCACAACATTAAAAGAAGCCTTACGCGCGCGCAAGCCTCGGTGCGGCTTTTAGATGGGATGTGAGGTGGGATCTGATGAGCCGTGATCACGGCATTTTGGGGACCGGGCACTCTCACGCTTGAGAGGTGGTCAAGGACCTTACCGAGGGGCGAAGGATCAATCTCTTGTCTCCTTCTGATACACAACATATCGCCCTGGACCTATAAGCACAAACAGATAATATTTGTACTTCCCATAACTTTTGCTTATGTATAACTCTACCCTGGTTTCATGTAAATTATGCCGCGCCTCTCAGTTGTGAACACTTCTGGTAACCCTAACAAAACCCTAAAGATTTCAGAGGAAAAATAGGGCTTTCCCAGATTGCAAAATCTTTATTTATCCTTTACGTTCTCCAGCGAAATTAAATCAAGGAGCCACCATGGCATTGTTTCTTGTGAGCCTATGTCTCGCTGCAGTAATCTTTCTGTATTTTGCGAACAATCCGCTAAATCATTCCCGTAAGTTCATGATGCGTCGTTTTGTAAACTGGTTCCCATTAGGAATGAGCTACGCATTCCTTTACATGGGTCGCTACAACTTGAACGTTGCGAAAAATGCTTTGGGCGACATGATGACCAAAGAGCAATTTGGTTTGATCTTCGCAGCCGGCACAATCGTTTACGGCTTCTCGTTTCTAATCAATGGTCCCCTGGTCGATAAGATCGGCGGTAAGAAAGGGATCATCATTGCCACTTTAGGCGCCTCCTTGATGAATATTTTCATGGGTATCGCAACATATCTGTATGTCATGGGCCGCATGCGCTCAAATATGGTTGCGATCTTCTCGCTTTTGTTTGCACTGAACATGTTCTTCCAAAGCTATGGTGCCGTTTCTATCATCAAGGTAAAAGCTTACTGGTTCCACGTTCGTGAACGCGGTGTCTTCGGCGCCATTTTCGGAACTTTGATTTCTTTCGGTGTGTACTTTGCCTTCGACTGGGGTCAAGCCATCGTAGAGGCGTCGAAACTTCACCCGACTGACAGTTCTTTCGTTACAAACACAATCCAACACCTTTTCGCGGTAGACACTGGAAAAACAGATGCGACTTGGTTGGTGTTCTTCATTCCGGCGATCATCTTGATTGCTTGGGCTTTGATCGACATGGTTCTTTTGAAAGATTCTCCGGCGGAAGCAAACTTTGGTGAGTTCGATACGGCGGATGCTTCTTCTGACGACGACGCTGACGTTAAAATCACAATGGGGCTTGTACTTAAAAAGGTATTTTCGAGCCCGATCATGTACACCATCGCCTTGGTGGATTTTACATCCGGAGTTCTTCGTAACGGTATTATGCAATGGTATCTTGTTTTCGCGAATGAAATGAAGGCAAGCAATCCTACTTACTATCAGGGCATGGAATTCTTCACGAAAAACTGGGGCCTTCTCTTATGCCTGACTGGCATTATCGGCGGCTTTGTTGCGGGTATGGTTTCCGACCGTCTTTTCCAATCTCGTCGTGGTCCTCCAGCAGCTATTAACAACGTGATCATGATTGTCCTTTTGATCATCATGGCGGTATTCTTGTTCCAAAGCCCGACAATCGTTGGTGGCGCTGCTGTTCTTATGGCCTTGGCGGTTATTGGCGTTCACTCTTTGATGTCTGGTACTGCGGCGGCTGACTTTGGTGGTAAGAAAATGACTGCCACTGCTTCTGGCATCGTCGATGGTTGTGTTTATTTGGGTTCTGGTTTGCAATCTTTGGCGATTGGTTACTTGTCAGCGAAGAGCTGGTATTTCTGGCCGATTTTCTTGATCCCATTTGCATTCCTTGGCCTATTCCTTTCCATGAAAATGTGGAACGAACTTCCAGAGGCGACTAAGAAGTACATTCTTAGAATGGAAAAGCAGGCTGCGAAAGAGCAGGCCGCTCAGTCTCACGTGGTAGATCCTGCGACTTAATTTTAAATTAAATTTCGATTTTTTAAGAGGATGGTCGCAAGCCATCCTCTTTTTTTATGACCATCAGGCAATAATCTGGCCTCGCTCCTGTATCGTGACACTTCATTCAGCCCACCCCTTGCGCGAAACATCCCTTATAAGGCGCAATAAAGGTAGGTCTATATTCTGAAGTTCAGAATCACAGGCGGAGGATCTATGAGAATCATTTGGGCGATGGATGCATTCGAAGACAACAAAGAGCTCAACGAAAAAATGGCCGAAAGTTTGATTCATCTTTTTGAGCAAACTCGTGCGGAAATAGAGCCTCTTTATCTTCTTCGTGAAAACGAAATCGTGCTTCCTACTTACGAAGTCCCGACCTGGGTGACGGATCACTCTCGTACGGCGGAGTCGCTTTTTAAAGAAGTTCTTGAAGATTACAACCTCCCCTTCTTGCAGGAACCTCATGTGATCCCTCACGCCTCACAATCCCATGCTGGTGCAGCAGAAGTTCTTTCCGACTATGCGGTTCGCACAAAGGCGGATCTGATTGTTGTCGGCAGCCATGGCCGCCATGGATTTCAAAGATTCATTTTAGGAAGCTTTGCAGAAAGTTTACTTCTACAGTCTGAAGTCCCCGTCTATGTCATTGGCGCTCAGTGCAATCATACGAATGGAGTAAAGAATATTCTTTTCCCTACAGAGTTCGGAGATCATTCAAAAGAAAACTTCAAACATGTCTTGAGTTTCGCACGCTTGTTCAATGCTGAAGTGACGCTCTTCCATGCGATCGCTCGTCCGATTGAAAGTTTATTTGATTTAGATACTCGTCCGAAAGTTTACAACTTCCGCGGTAAAATGCTGACCCTGGAACAAATTATCGAACATCAGATTGAACATCAAACACAACGAGCTCATCACTGGATTGACTGGGCGGCTCGCGAAGGTGTCCAAGCCGGTTTCCGTGTGGATAGCAGCTTTCAACCTATTGATAAGTTGATTTTGGATTCTATTGATAAAGACGATATTGATCTGATTATGATGGAAGCCCAGAGCGGCCCGATGAGTGCTGCTATTTTAGGAAGCTACACTCGCAATGTGGTTCGCGCCGCCCATTGCCCTGTCTATGTATTTACACGTCACTTTTACGACCAACAAGAAGACCGCTTCATCGAAACGGCTCCTTAAAAATTAGGCGCGTAACTGTGAAGGACGCATCGAAGAAGGAAGTTTCTTATACGCATTGTTTAGATGCGTCTTGAGTGTCGCTTTCGATATGAATAATTTTTCTGCGATTTGAGCGTTTGTTAATCCCTGCATCACCATCTGCATGATGCGGGCCTCGCTTTTTGTAAGACCACGATCGATAAAGAAGTGTTCCTGTTTTTCAATGCGCTCTTGATCACTTTCCAATGGGTAAAACATTGTTGTGATCTTGTCGCCGTCATTAACAACCATGGCGTCAACTTTAGAACCCTCAAGGTCTGTACTTTTAAATAGCTTCATTCCTTGAGAAAGGGCCGAGCACTCCTCGATCTGATTATAAAGTTGCATGCAGGCCTTGCTGCACACTTGCCCCGTTAGATTCCCGCACATGCGAAGGGAAACGTCATTTTGGAATAGAACGGTCTTGTCCTGATCCTTCACGCAAATACCCAGTTTGCTACCCATACATTTTAGACCATTAAATTCTTGATCTGTGCTCACATCAACCTCCAGCTGATACCATCATCATAAAAGGTTTAACTAGAACTCCGCGATGATCTGGATCATGAATTAAAAAGATTTTTTGTCTTTTATAAATGTGAGCCCGCGATTCGCAACAGCCATTGTGCATAGCGATGTATGACATATAGTGAGGATCCTTAACACTGCTTAAATCCACTGTTTTTCAGGTTTTACATAGGTGCTCTTAAAAATTTTCATTTAAAATTATGAATGTTTATTCTTATTTATAACTAATGAGTAATAACTTTTTGCTTAATATGTCGGCATTTTTATAAATTTGCACAGATTTTTGATTTCAAACTAGTAATAATAGATAAATATGGCACTCTCGTATCAGAATAAGACTATAGTTCATTAAAATGTTAAGATTTCTTTAAAACGTACCTCGTAATAACCCCGTGGTACTATATAACAATACTTTATTGTACAGTATTGAATATTAAACCCTAAACGACGAATATGAACCTGAGCAAAGTTACTGAACCTCGAAAGGAGGACATCATGGGCGCAGCTCCCGTTACTCACACAAATCCTGAAAAGAAATATATGCTTAAGATTCCGGTCCAGAAGAGATCTAAGGAGACCGTTGCAAGCATCGTAGAATCATGTGCAAGACTTCTCGTTCAAGAGCCTTACCACGCTATTACAACTGATAAAATTGCTGAAATGGCTGGGGTGAGCATTGGTTCCCTTTACCAATTCTTCGCGAACAAAGAAGCCATCGTAGCCGCAGTGATCGACGATCTTTTGCAAAAGGACTTGGTTTACATCGAAGACCAACTTTCTAAGCTACAAACTACGGATCTCGATGCAAAAGTTCACGCTTTCATCGACATCGGATTCTCAAGATTCCACGACAACCGACCTTTAAGAACTGCTCTTCAAGGCGTACAAGGTATGTTGGATTATTGGGAAACACGTCGCGTGTTCTTCGAGCACTACCAAAAGGCCGTTTTGGCTCACATGCCACAGCTTCCTGGTCGTGATCGTGACATGGTTGCACTTTTCATCGTCAGCTCCTTTAACAACATCTTGCAATTGAGCCTTCTCGGCCCCCAATCGCAAGAGAGAGAGCAGGCGGTTAAGAAAGAAGTGTACACTTTGATCAGCCGTTACTTACAACCTTAAAAAGAACTTGCCTCTTCAAACCCTCCTCGTATCCTTAGATACTAGGAGGGTTTTATTTTTTCCGCACACTTTAAATCCCCAGAACAAATTCGCATTCTTCCACAAGTTATTAAATGGCTATTTATTGCCCTTCTTGTTGGCATTTTTGCTGGAACAGCATCAGCCGGATTTCTAACGGCTCTTGATCTTGTCACTCGATATCGCGAAAGCCATGGCTGGTTGCTTTTCCTTCTTCCCGTGGGTGGAGTGATCATCGCTTTTCTCTATTCTCAATATGGCAAAGGAACTGACGCCGGAAACAATTTGATCATTGATGAGATTCACGATCCTCGCTCTGTAATTCCTCTGCGAATGACTCCTTTGGTTTTACTTGGAACTTTGGCAACCCATCTTTTTGGGGGTTCTGCTGGTCGCGAAGGAACTGCGGTACAAATGGGTGCGAGTCTCGCAGATCAATTCACGACGGTTTTCCGCCTTGATTCGGAAGATCGGAAATTGATTTTGATGGCAGGTATGTCGGCAGGTTTCGGTTCGGTGTTTGGAACCCCGTTAGCCGGCGCTATTTTTGGGCTGGAAGTCCTAAGTATTGGGCGCATGCGGTACTCGGCGCTTCTTCCCTGCTTTGCTGCTGCTATTATTGCAGATCGCGTTTGCCTTTCTTGGGGTATCACTCATACGCATTATAGTGTTGCGATTCTGCCGGCAGTGACGGCCTTAAATCTACTCTACGCTTTGATTGCGGGTGTTTGCTTTGGCCTTTGCGCCTATCTTTTTTCTTGGAGCATGCACAAGGCAACAAAGATTTTTAAAAATAGCATCCCCTCGCCGCTTTTACGTGCATTTGTCGGTGGGATTTTAGTTATTATCTCGGCTACTATTCTCCAGACGACACGCTATTTAGGATTGGGTGTTCCGGTTTTAGTGGAAAGCTTTGCTCTCCAGGTTCCACCATATGATTTTATTTTGAAATTAATTTTTACGGTTGTAACTCTGAGTTCCGGTTTTAAAGGTGGCGAAGTGACTCCTTTGTTTTTCATTGGAGCGACTTTAGGAAATGCTTTATCATTCGTCTTACCACTTCATTATAGCCTGCTTGCCTCCATGGGTTTTGTCGCGGTGTTTGCTGGCGCCGCAAACACGCCACTCGCATGCACGCTGATGGCTCTCGAGCTTTTTGGAACAACTCCGGCAGTCTTTGCCGCCATTGCCTGCGTGGCTAGTTATTTGTTTTCTGGTCATTCGGGAATTTACCATGCACAACGCCTTGAGGTGCGAAAATATGCTGAAAAAAATTGAGACTCCATTTACGAAAATGATGAATATTGATTTTCCAATTATTGCGGCGCCTATGTTTTTGGTGAGCAATGAAAATCTTGTCACCCAAGCCAGCGAAGCTGGTGGAATTGGAACTTTCCCCGCTTTGAATTATCGTCCCCTTGAAAGATATGCAGAAGCATTGAAGACAATAAAATCACAAACGAAAAAGCCCATCGGGGTCAACATCATCGTAAATAAGAGCAATACTCGCCAGAATGATGATTTGAAAATTGCCCTCGATCACGGTGTAGACATGTTTATTACTTCCTTAGGAAGTCCCAAACGCGTGATTGAAGAGGCCCATAAAAATGGAGCCAAAGTTTTTTGTGATGTAACGAACCTAGAACATGCTTTGAAAGTTCAAGACATGGGAGCTGACGGAGTCATTGCTGTGGGAGCTGGTGCTGGCGGGCACGCGGGTCCTATTTCTCCTCTTGTTTTGATTCCTTGGCTTAAGACTCGATTGCAAATCCCTATTATCGCAGCCGGTGGCATCTCTCATGGGTCTATGATTACCGCATGCTTGGCACTAGGCGCCTCTGGTGTGAGCATTGGAACACGATTTATCGCAAGCCGTGAGGCTCAGGTTGATGAAGCTTACAAAAAGGCGATCGTTGATTCAACACCTGAAGACATCGTTATGACAACTCGAGTTTCAGGAACTCCGGCAGCCGTGATCAACACCCCTTACGTGCAAAAACTGGGAACGGATCTTCCTTGGGCTTTCAAGATTTTGAAAGAACACAAGATGACCAAGAAATATATGGTACCGTTAATTCACTTAATGGGGATGAAATCTTTAGAGGAAGCCGCAATGAAGCCCACTTGGAAAACGGTGTGGACAGCGGGTCAATCCGTCGGTCTTGTGGAAGAAATCCTCACTGTTCGCGAAATCTATCAGAAATTGATTTCGGAATACGACCAAAGCGTGAAACTTGTTTCACACCTTGGTGTCGAATAACTATTGCTTCAAAGATCTGTTTTTTACAGACAGAGTCAGCTCATAAGTCATGACTGGCTCTGTTGGATTTTTAGAAGGAACAACAGCATACCCCTTCATTTTTCTTTCCACACGACCCGGATTTGTTTTTGATTCTTCTATCACACCAAGAACGTGTTCGATCTCTTCACAAATAAAATGAACGTCACCATCTGCGCGTTTTAAGAAACTTGCCTGAAAATCTTTAAACACAAAATCAATTTTCTGCTTACTTTCCGCAATGGCAGCAACCGCAGGGGCCACCAAAGAAAGCTCTGCTCCGATTCCTAAAGCCCCGAAGTACATCGAGTTCAAATGGTTTTTTGTTCTAAACGTCAGCGGAATTTTTAGAACAAATTTCTGATTTGTCATTTCAATCACACGCGGTGAACAGAATAAAACCAGAGGAATTTTTACGAGACCGTACAAATTAATAAACGCCGTGAATTTAAGATTTTTCATGTTCATAATAAACATCTTAGGACTCGAGACCAGAGAAGGACTAGAACTTTTTATTAAGCCCAGCCCATTTTGACGAAACAGATCCGCCGGAGTCTAATAAAGACATAGACAGGTTGCCCGTGAAAAGTCCCCGAGATAGTTCTCTCTCAAATTCCCTCCTTCTCACGGACACCTGCCTTTTTATAAAGTCCCCTTTATTGAGGCCCTTAAAAAAGGAAAGCATGCCGATCAGTGAAGGGGCTTTCTTAAAGATCTATGCCTAGAAAACAGCTAGCTATAAGAGCGATAAAGACCAAGAAAGCCATCAAAGCTAAGACGTAGTCTTTTTGTTTAATAAATAAGACACCCGTCATAAACACACGAGCCACAGGTAATAATACCAACAACACCATACCAATGATAGAGATCATCATCGCACGATCGTTGTTCACCAAAGACCAATGAATGCTTTCAATTAACTTAGTCGGTTCATAGGTTTGAAAACTTCGAAGGCTATCGCCATTTTTAATCCACAGCCAAACCCAACCAATCAATAGAAACACACCGGAAATCAAAACACCCACACGAAGCAAGTGGCTGATAATCAATTCAAGGCGATGAAGAGCATCGTGTCGTGGATCCGGCCTCATTACTTCAACCCCTTGATGATCATTTGAATTGAAACGATGGACAAGACCACCACAAAGATCTGACGAATTCTATGGGCTGGCATTTTCATCATCACCTTTGCCCCAATGAAAGATCCAATGATAATTCCCACGGCCACAGGAGCTGCGATTTCGGGACGAACATCACCTTTCAACAGGTAAGCACCCGCGCTGGCCGAGGCTGTTACACCAATCATAAAATTGGATGTCGCAGAAGAAACCTTGATCGGAAGCTTCATTGCCCCATCCATTGCAAGAACTTTGAAGATTCCACTGCCGATACCAAGAAGCGCCGAAAGTATGCCCGCGCCAAACATGGCAAACAACCCCAAGGGAACATGCTCAACCTTGTAGTCAACCCAGCCGCCACTTCCATCAGGCATCGCACTGTCTAACTTTAATCTGCTGGCCCAAGGATGATTTTGAGTCGAATAATGCTCTTCACGTTTTCGCAACATCATCAATGCCGAGAAGAAGAGGAACACACCGAAAAGTAAAAATAAAAACTGCGGTTTGATATATGCAGATATTAAGAACCCCACGATAGCGCCAGAGACTGTTCCAATTTCAAGAAACACGGCCAAACGCAAATTCGTCAGAGAATCCTTCAAATAACTGGCGGCCGCACCTGAGGACGTTGCAACAATAGAAATCAAACTTGCCGCAATCGCATAACGAATATTCACGTGATAAAGAAGGGTCAACACCGGGACAACGATTATGCCCCCACCCAATCCCAGCAACGCGCCAAGAAACCCAGCGCCGATGGCGGACACTAACAATAAAATTTCATACATACAAATACCTTACTTACTTAGGACATTCATACAAGCGAACTAAGCGCGCTCCGAAGTAAGTATCTTTCTTATTAAGTTGCCAAGGTGGATATGGAAGGAAAACCGCATCAGCGCATTGTCCCTTTTGAGCCACAGCCCATTGTCTATCTTCAGACGATGCCGTGTAAATCTCCCCTGTCTTTTGATCTTTAATTCCGACTGCAAACGAGAAGACTTTCTCGTTGATGTTGCTTTCCGCACGGGAAATCAACGCCACGGGAATCTCGACTCTTTCTACGGCTGTGATTTCACCTGTCACTTTTTTAGAGAAGATCACACTGTAGTTATCAATCACCGCCCAAATAATCGCGCCAATGATAACTAGAACCAACAAAAGCTTTAGAAATTTTGAGATTGCTGCCATATGCGGAAATTATGGTGACGAGCACTAAGGGCGTCAACAAAAAGCTCTTTGTGTCATATTACAGCGAGATTAGTAATCAATCTTCTTACGATTCGATTTCACTTCAGAGGCACGCTTCTTTCCCTCCAAACGCTTGCGCACAGAGCTGCGCGTGGGCTTAGTCGCATAACGTTTCTTTGGAACAAACAAAGCTTTTTGCAATAGCGCTTGCAGTTTACGAATGCATTCTGAACGATTTTGATCTTGATCACGATGAATCTCGCTTCGAATCAAAAGATCCCCTTCGCTCGTTAGTTGTGACGAAAGCTTTTCAATCAAACGTGCCTTGACATCTTCGTTAAATGCCTGGGTGTTGAACAAATTCCAGCGCAAGATCGCCGCCGAATTCGTACGATTTACATTTTGCCCCCCAGGCCCCCGGGATCTGGCATAACTGAAATTAAGCTCATGAAAGGGAATACTGATTTCCATTATATCTTTGCTTCCGCCAAGGCCTCGCTAAAATCAGCACGCCCTTCGCCGATCAATTGTTCATTTAAGAACACTTGATATTTGATTGGCGATGTCGAAACCACCATCGCACTCACACCACAGTATTTGGTCATTGAAAGGGTCACAGCTTTCATCACTTGGGCCTCTTTCGCATCAGAGCTTTTAACTCTGAATTTTAAAAGCACCTCGTTAAAAATTGCCGGATAACCTGAGGTTGTTTCCGTCTCAGATGTAATGTCACAAGCCTGAAGATCAATTCTCATTTTTTGCAAAATTGAGACGACATCGATTCCCGAACAGGCACAAATACTTGCTAGCAGGACTTCTTTGGGAGTTGGACCTTGGTCATTTCCGCCCGATTCTTTTTTCGTGTCCATCACAAAGCGATGCCCTCGAGTTTGTGCCTCGAACCCCTGGCCTCCGGTCCATTTTGTTTCACAGCTAAAGTGCCCCATTCTTCCTCCTAGTGCGTTAGAAGAGAAAGCAAGAATAACTCTGATAACGCCGGAAGTAAACAGTCGGAAAATTTGCGTGGCGCACGTCTCCGAGGTAAACTTATTAGGTTAGGAGTCTGATATGTTAGTAGTATTTGCTATAGCCCTGGTTGCCGTTATTGCCGGATGTGGTTTGGGCATGGCTTTACATAAGTTGCAAAACGCCAGAACTCTTCGCCTAGCTCGCGAAGAGGCGCAAGAAATTATCGATGAAGCAAACCAGGCCGTTGAACTGCGTCAGCTTGAAGAAAAAGAACGCATTCAAGAAATCGAAATGGAGATGTGGACCAAAGTTGAACCTGACATGTTGAAGTCAGAAGGTCGCATCGAGGACTTGCAGGAAGTTGCCAACGAGAAAAAAGCCAAAGCCGATCAAATCGTTCAGGAAGAGAAAAAGAAACTTCAAGAGCGCGAAGCCGATGTGAAATCTCAAGAACAAGCTTTGAAAGGTCAAGAAGCCGAACTCAGCAAAGTGAAGGACGTGCAAAAATCTTTGAATAAAGATTTCGTGGAAAAGCTAACCTCGAAATTGGGAACGTCTGCGGAAGATTTCAAAAATCAATTGAAAACCAAAATGGAAGAGGAAGCAAAACTTCGCTCCGTCCGCTTGGCTCAGGAACACGAAGAAGATACGAAAGAGCACGCTGAAACAAAGGCTAAGAAAATCTTGGGCCTTATCATTGATCGCTTTGCTCGTCCCTACTGCGCAGAACGTGGTATCGGTGCTGTGAATTTCCCAGACAATCATGTTCGTAAACTTTTCTGCGACCCTGCTGGCGCTAATATCAAAGCCGTTCAAGATGCGTGCGGTTGCGACATTATCGTTGAAGAAGGTTTAGAAATGGTCGGAGTGGCAGGATTCGACCCTGTTCGCCGCGAACTGACTCGCAGAACTTTAGAAAGAATTTTTAAAGAAAAGAAAAGTATCACTCCTGATTTCATCAAAAAAATCGCTGAAAACCAGAAAAAAGAACTTTTCAAAAATATCAAACACGATGGCGATTCTTTAGCAAAGGAATTGAAACTTGAAGGTTTGAATGCAGAAATCCGTCAGATGATGGGATCCTTGCGGTACCGTTACTCATTCACGCAAAATCAATACTTCCATTGTGGCGAAGTGGGTTGGCTGGCAGGCCTTTTGGCTTCAGAACTGAATCTGGATATCAAGAAAGCACGTCGTGTTGGCATGCTTCACGATATCGGCAAATCTATGGACCACGTCATGGAGGGCGGACATGCCGTGATTGGTGCTGATTTCATCGCAGCTCGCGGTGAAGCTCCGGATGTGGTTCACGCGGTGAAAGCCCATCACTTTGACGAGCAACCTTCTACAGATCACGCATTTCTGGTCATCGCAGCTGATGCGATTTCAGGCGCACGCCCTGGGGCACGTCGTTCAACGATTGAGTCTTATAATCAAAAAGTATCAGAGCTTCAGGACATTGCCCGCAGCTTCCAAGGCGTTACTGATTGCTTTGTGTTAAGTGGCGGACGCGAATGCCGCGTTATGGTCAATGGCAAAAAAGTAGATGACAGCATGGCGTTGGATTTGTCGAAAAAAATTGCCGCACGCATCGAAGAAGAGTGCAATTATCCCGGACAAATTAAAGTTGTTGTGGTCCGCGAAACAGTTGTCACAGAACAAACTCGTAAAGAGCTAGCCTAACTTTATTACATCTACTCTGATTTAATCAGGGTAGATGTGAGGTCTATCTGCGTTAAAACAGACCTTTCATTAAAAGCCCTTCATGCTTCTTCTTTTTAGAAGATTCTTAAATCCATATCGGTTCAAATTGATAAGTGCAACGCACATTGAGGAGAACCCCAATATGACACTAGAAACTTCGTCTCAAACTTCACTGGAAAAGCAACATACACCACGCGTGCTGGTGATTGATGATAGCTTGGATTCAGTGAAGCTGATGTCTCACATCCTCGATCACTACAAATGCGATGTCACAATGGCTTTCGATGGTCAAGATGCCATCCCCCTCCTTGTGAATAAGCAGTTTGATTTGGTTGTTTTAGACTGGCAAATGCCACAAATGGGTGGTCGCGATACTTTGTTGTTGATGGATCGTCTTTTGACAGAAAGGAAAGTTCACAAGATTCGCAAACCAATTCCTGTGGTGATTTACACAGGCCACAGCGAGGAGGAGTTAGATCTTCCTCTTGTACGTAACTTTTCTTATCTGGGCTTTATCAACAAACGCCAAGCATTTAGTTCGATGATGAGATCTTTCAATTTTATTTTGCGTTCGATCTAGGTCACTCTAGGAACGCTAAGTTTGTGGGGCCCTTGCATTCTAGCAAGGGCCCACAACTCCATCCACAAGTACGGAAAACTCTAAAAGCAGCCGTTTCCGGATTAGCCGGCAGGAAATTTTTAACATCTGTTATGACAAGTGACGAAAGAAAATTTATTTCTCGCGCCTGCTTTGATCTTCCTTTTATGAATTGATATCTTAAATTTATGGATCCTGATCCCTCGAAACTTTTAAGCTTTTCTTATTCTATTTCTTCCATTTTGATTTCAACGAAGGAGCACTCGTGACCGAGCTGCTGATTGTAGTTCTTTGCCTCTTTCTCAATATGATTTTATCTGGCGCCGAAATGGCCTTTGTCACTGTTCGCAAAATGCAACTTCGAAACGTAGCGGACAAAGATAAACGCGCGGCACTCCTTTTGCGTCTCAAAGAAAATCCAGAGCGTACATTAAGCGTGGTGCAAATTGGAATCACTCTTGTGGGCGCTATCGCATCCGCCGTTGGTGGCGCGGGAGCTAGCGCCGCACTGGCGCCTTATTTAATAAGTGATTTCAACCTTTCAGAACGAACAGCTGAAGCGATTTCTATCGCCATCGTAGTCATTCCAATTTCCTATTTAAGCGTTGTGGTAGGTGAACTCGTTCCTAAAACACTGGCCTTAAGAAACTCTTTGGCTATTTCTCTATGGGTCTCACGCGGCCTTTACTTAGGAGAAAAATTGCTTTCCCCTGCGGTGTGGATTTTAGAAAAATCCACACACTTGATTTTAAAGGTATTCAGCCTGACTGAAAATGCCGATAGAAATATCGAAGACGATCTTGAAATCGAAGACCTTCCCCACCAGACCAAGCAATATGTTATGAACATCGTGAGCGCAGATAAAACAATTGCTCGAGAAATTATGTTACCATGGAAGGATGTCATCTTCATTCGCAAAACCGACTCTGTAGAGGACGTCGAAACTATTATCATCAATAGCGGTCACACCCGCCTGCCCGTAATGGAAGATGGCAATATTGTGGGACTTATCAACAGCAAAGATTTTTTTGTAGCCCGCACCTATAAGGATGCTGACTGGCACAGCATTATTCGTCCTTGCTTGAAGTTTAAATCTTTCGAACCGTTATTTCGCATCTTAGTGAAGATGCAGGAACAAAAATCACATATGGCAGTAATTTACGAGCGCGCCCAAATTGTGGGCCTCGTCACGATGGAAAATATCTTTGAAGAGATTATTGGTGATATCTTCGATGAAGACGACGATGGGTACGTTAAAAAATTACTCGCAAGTCGCAGTCGCCGTAGATAAAAAAAGGGAGCTTTTCAGCTCCCTTTTTTTTATTTAGCCTTTAATAACTTTGTTGGCGTGGTATTGCTCTTCATTGAAGTCGTCTACCAAGATCGCGTCGTAGCGTACTGCATCTGCTTCAGTCAGAAGCTTCGCTTCGTCCGCTGTGATCACGTTTTTGTTACGGGCATCGTCGATTAGCAAGTTCGTTTTCTTTTTAGGAAGAACGCCTTCACGGATCGCTTTTTTGATTTTCTTTTCAGCAGCTTCTGCTCGCAAAGAAACAGAGAAAGCGTAATCCAAACGACCTACAGCTTGATCACGCTCTTTCGGCAAGTAGATGCCTTCAGTCAAACGATCACGGATACCGTCTTCTTTCATCATTGAAGAAGCGATAGCGTGTGTCCAACCGTCAGACGCTTGCGAACCGATAGAGTTGATACGAGACCATGCACCCAACCAGCCTTTGAAGAACCAACGAAGACCAGGGATCTTCAAGTTATCAAAGATACCATCGAAACCTTTTTGGATTTCAGCCATACATAGTTTCAAGTTGTAGTGTGCATATGGAAGATCTTCTTCACGACGACCTTCCGCTTCGAAACGACGAAGGATCGCCGTTGCGATGTACATATGAGCCAAGATATCAGCGAAGCGACCTGTGATTTTCTCTTTCATTTTCAAAGAGCCACCAAGTACGCCCATCGCCACGTCAGCAAGCAATGCAAACGTTGCAGATGTCCAAGACATACGACGGAAGTAGACCTTCATTTGCGGATGACAGTCTGGAGTCGCCGCCAAGTAACCGCGAGAGCATGACAACAAGATCGCGCGGCATGTGTTACGGATGATATGACCAATGTGTCCCATGAACGCTCTGTCGAACGCTTTCAAGTCATTTGCTTCGTATGCTTTTACTTCAGAGTAAGCAAACGGATGGGCACGAAGCGCACCTTGACCGAAGATGATCAATGTACGAGTCATGATATTCGCACCTTCAACCGTAATACCGATTGGTGTTGCGATATAGATTTCAGCCAAAACGTTACGAGGGCCCAAAGAAATACCGGCACCGCCCATGATGTCCATCGCATCAACGATCACTTTACGACCCATTTCAGTCGCATAGTATTTTTGCATCGCTGTGATAACACCTGGCTTGATACCTTTATCAAGAGCACCCAAGCAGTATCTTCTCATTGCCTCAAGAGCATAAGCAGAAGCACCGATGCGTGCTAGAGGCTCTTCAACACCTTCGAATTTTCCGATAGAAACACCGAATTGACGGCGAACAACTGCATGAGCAGAAGTTACACGAGCTGCCAACTTCGTACCGCCCGTTGCTTGCGCCGGAAGGGAAATACCACGACCTGCAGCCAAGCATTCCATCAACATCATCCAACCTTTACCAGCGTTAGCTAGACCACCAACGATAGCGTCTTCTGCGTCGACAACAACGTCTTTACCTTGAGTCGGACAGTTATAGAAAGGAGTATTCAATGGATCATGACGACGACCCAACACAACACCTGGAGTGTTCGAAGGAATCAGAGCTGCCGTAATACCTACGTCCTCACCTTTACCCAAAAGATTCTCTGGGTCACGAAGACGGAACGCCAGACCAATAACAGAAGAGATCGCCGCTAACGTAATCCAACGTTTATTCCAATTCAGACGGATTTTAATTTTGCCATCTGTATCTTTGAACAACACACCTGTTGAAGTGATTGAACCTGCATCAGAACCCGCTGTTGGCTCTGTCAAGCCGAAGCAAGGGATCTCTTTACCTTCAGCCAAACGAGGCAACCAGTGTTTTTTCTGAGCGTCAGTACCATAATGCGCCAACAACTCTGCAGGCCCCAAAGAGTTTGGAACCATCACTTGAATCGCAACTGCCAAAGAACGAGAAGAGATTTTCATGATCACTTCAGAGTGGCAAAGTGCAGAGAAACCAAGACCGCCGTACTCTTTCGGTACGATCATGCCCAAGAATTTTTCTTTTTTGATGTAATCCCAGATAGCTGGAGGAATTTCTTTCGTTTTATAGATTTCCCAGTGATCGATCATCTTACAAAGATTTTCAACCGGACCTTGCATGAAAGCTTTTTCTTCCGGAGTCAAATCTGGATAAGACTCTTTCATCAAATTCGAGAAATTTGGTTTACCAGAGAAAAGATCTTTCTCAACCCACACAACACCCGCATCCAGAGCCGCTTTTTCAGTATCTGAAATCTTAGGCAGGAACTCAAACTTCTTGAAGATAGCGAAAACGCCAGAAGTCACTAGAGCCGCGCGAATCGGCGCGATGTTGAAGATCACCGCCAGGACTGCGAACACTATCCACAACCAAGCCGGCGCGCCAAAGCCCGCCATGATCGCAGCAATTGCGATTGTCCAAACGATGAGAGGACTTCCGAAGAAGCCTACGAACAGCAAGAGCACCACAGAGCCCAAAACCCAAGCCCATGTGCAGCTCTCTAAAAAATACCCGTACAACGAGTTGATAGAGTCCACGATGTTTCTCCTTTTATTGCTAACCCCATTAATTAGAACTGGTAATATGAGCAAGGGCAAGGAGACAGTTTTAAAAGCCTAGGAAATTCGGTACCTTAAGAACTCTCATCAGACGCGAGGATGTGAGGCCGACTTTTAAATTTAAACAGACTTTCGGAGGGTTTGTTTCAGGTCGAAGCGAAAACTTAAAGAAAAAATCACTTCCAGAAAAAACAAAAGCCCTCCGGGGAGGGCTTTTGACTGCGTCGCTAAATTTTCAAGAAATTTCAAAAAGATTCAACGACTCACCAGTATTGTTACTTCGACAAAGTCGAAGCGTGACAACTACTTAGTTTCGCCAGCAGGTGCAGCTGGAGCAGCTGGTGTAGCAGCTGGAGCAGCTTCAGTGCCTGGAGCTGGAGCAGCAGTGCCTTCAGCTGGAGTAGCAGCTGGAGTACCTTCTGCAGGAGTTGCAGCAGGAGTTGCTTCTGTAGTTGGAGCTGGAGCAGCTTGCTCAGCAGGTTGGTTTTTAGAGCAAGTAAAACCAGTTGTGAAAGAAAGAGCTAGCAAAGCAGCGATTACGATTGCTTTCATTGTTGTTGTGTCCCTTCGTATTAATAAGTGCGCGTCCAAAGGGTCTTTGAACGCACGTTTTTGTTTTCAAACTCGACTAATGGCTAAGTTACACAACTTTTCGCGCAGTTAGCAAATATTTTTTCAAAAATTATTTTTGGCAGGAAGGACACCAATACGTGTTTCGACCACCTATCACTTTCGCTCGAATAGTGTGCCCACATCTTACGCACTTTTCTCCTTCGCGATCGTACACTTTGAAAGTGTTTTGGAAGTATCCACTCTCCCCTGAGGCATGAGCAAAATCGCTGATGGAAGATCCGCCTTTTTGAATCGACTCTTTCAAAATTCTGCGAATCTCTTTCACCAGAATTTTCGCTCTATCGAGAGAAAGTTTTTGCGCTGGCAATGATGGTTTTATGCCTGCCGCAAAAAGCGCTTCGCTTGCATAAATATTCCCAACACCCACAACTACTTTTTGGTCCATGATCGCTACTTTCAGGGCTACATTTTTTCCGCGAAGACTTCCCCACAGCGACTCTCCAGTAAAATCCTTACCCAGCGGCTCGGGACCTAAACCTACAAGTCTTGGATGCGACGCAGGATCGCTGACGAAATCAAAAATCCCGAATCTTCTTGGATCACGATAAGCCAGTCGCAAATTTCCTGAAAAATGAAGATAGACATGGTCATGAGAACGCTCATCCCCTGGCGGAGCCACTCGCCACGTCCCCGTCATTCCTAAATGGGAAAGCATGGCACCCTTGTTGGTCCATAGGAGCAGATACTTCGCGCGACGTTCCACATGTGTGACTTTTTCGCCAATCAAGGTATTGAGTTTCTTCGCAGGCATGGGATCGCGAAGATCTTTTCTTTTTAATTCAATTTTTTCTAATTTAGGTCGGTCCTCAAGAATCTTTTCCAATCCTTGGCGGACCACCTCTACTTCGGGAAGCTCAGGCATTAGGCACCTAACCTATTGTTTTTACTAGTTATTGCAGTTGCGTTAAATGCCATGTCACCCTCATGTCACCCAATTTTTTGCTCATGTCATCCTAGCTCATCTTATTTCATTTTACTTCATACTTCGCAATGGAATTACGTTCGTGTACTTCTCAGTTTCGCTCTCATAAAGTCCTAGCTGACGAATATACTCCAACACTTTGAGTGAAGTATCTCGCTGAACTTCACCATCAATTTTGGAATAATGATCCGCAAGTTTTAGATCTTTATGCCCTGTCATTGCAATAACAGAATCAAGCCCTTGCCCACCAACTTTACGAGCCAACGTCGCCATCCCATGCCGCAAACAATGCGTACCACGATAAGGAATACCACATCGCTTTTGGGCACCACGGTAGTTAACTTGAATCGTACAATAATTCAGCGGCTTTCCATCAACGTGAAACAAATAATTACATCCAGGCACTCTTGCTTTAAGGCGTCTTTCAATAATCGCTCGTAACCACGGATGAATATGAACACGACGAGTTTCACGATTTTTCGGAAAGGGTTTTAAATATTCGAACATTTTATTTTTGTTCGCCCAAACCACCACATCTTTGATAAGAATATACTCCTCTTCCAAGTAAATATTCGAAATCTGAATGCCCGCAATCTCGCTAATTCGTCCAGCACAAAAGAACTGAGCCATCGCCAAGTCTGCATACAATTCATTATTGAATGCAGAAAAAAATTTGAATGCCGCCCCAACTGGAATTTTCCGGTCTTCCGGTTTAACCGGAGTATCACGGATAAACGCCATTTTTTTGTGTCGCAGTCGAATAGGGTTAATCAGCATTGCCGACTCCTCTTCGAAAATATCTTCTGATTTGTACCAATTGAATATGCAGGTAAAGAGATTTAACTCGTTATACAGATTGCAACGTCGTGCCCTGCCTCTACTTAACCCCTCATACTTATCAGACAAATAATACTTCTTTTTTTCTTCAATCCATTCATTGATGACCTTAGAAGTAATATCCTCCATGTGAAAATCAGTAAGATTCTCTAACTGTTCAAAGCGGCGTTTCCAGATTAACTGAGTGCTCAATTCCAATGAAGGAAAATGCAGTTCTTGCATTTTCCCCCACACATGACCGAGCGTACTAGTTTTCTTCTCGCCCTCATCAGGAGCAGTTAACTTTCTTTCTCCATTAAACGTATTTCGCCAATAAATGGCATCACGTAAGGAATCAAAAGTTTCGGCGTATTGCTTGTTACCTATTTTTTTCTTTGCTTGATAACGCCCAGACTTTACATGTTTTCTGATGCCTGGATGCTTTTCAAGAACCACGTACTCACTACTCACTTCATACCTCCTTCATCAATCCAATTTTGGATCTCAAGAGGAACGAAATAGAGCTTTCCGCGCTTCTTCCTATGTGGAATCAAATTCTTAGACGTTAAGTTATACAGAGTCCCGATTGCGTATCTTGTGAACTCTGCAACGTCTTCGATAAACCATATTTTTTTGTCAAAGATCGACGGCCCATTAGCAACTAATTGACCTGTTAAATTCATACCATTTTCCTCGCAAACAAACAAATTTTTTAAGCATCAGAACGGCGCGAAAATCAGAGAGAAAATGCAGCAAAATCATCATTTATTTTGCAGCGTTTTTTCGTCCACAAACGCTGCACCAGAAAGCGACGAAAGCGACTCTTGCTTCAGTAAAATTCCGAGGAATTCGTCTTTAGAAACGTTGCCATTTTTCTTGATATAGTCGCGGTAGCTCATCTCAATGCGGTCAGCATTCGAAAGGGAGCCATCTTGTAACTTTTGAATGTGTTCTTGCTTTAGGAGGTCCAGCAGCAAATTCAGAATCTGATCGACCCGAACCTTACGTCCGAAACTCTTTTTGTTGATCTTTGCCAGCTCTGATAACAGACGCTTACGAGTCTCAATTTTCACTCGCAAATTTGCACTAGTTGCCTTTTTAGAAACTTGAACTTTTTTGACATCGGTTGATTCCATAAAAACCTTCTTTTATGAAACCTCGACCGCCTTTTTGTGGTAGGAGAGGAAATTCTTAATTTTAAAGCCCCAAACTGAGTTTGTAGGAGTTTTCTATAACTCAAGACTGATATTACGACTGCGCTCTTTTGTGACTTCCGGCGCGACAGACGTCTTCACTTCAATTTCAAAAGGCGTCAGTGCTTTACGAAAATTTGTAACAAATAATTCTTGCCGTTGTCTCAAATTCTCATTCCGACTGAATACAAATTCTACTTCGCGAATTTGCGGATTGAGCGCGACTGTCGATAACAAGGCTGAGTTAGACTTTTCATCAAACATCACCAGATGAGAACCTTTCTTCCCTCGACTACCCCGCTCAGCATCAGACAATATGAAATCAACAGGGTTGTGAAATACCGTTAACCTCTTGGACTGCTTGATTTCTGCTAAAAAGGTCTCATGTGGTTTTCCATGTCTAACTGACTTCCACGCACCTGATTCTCGATCCACTGAATACCCGACGGCAGAGTCCTCTTTTTTGTTCACAAAAAATATTATGTTATTTTTTGATACGAACATACGATCACTCTTTAAAAGAGCTTCAGTCTGACTCTCTTTGTAGCCATTTTGCTTTAAAAAAAGACTAACAAATTCTTTACTCTTTTTCGAATCAGCCTTTTGCTCTGTGGGTACATAGAACGATCTAAAGGTTCTCTTATGTTCACTCATCAATGGCTCAAGCATCATCAACCGAGGATTCTCATTGATTTTTGAAATTGCCCTCAAAAAATCAACATCATGGTGATAAGCAACGAATTCAATAATCGACCCTTGGGTGTAATTCTTGGTATTTTTCCATCCGTTCTCTGTGACATGAATGAACTCCCGTCCCTTCAAGACAGTTTGGCCTTTTTGATTTTGAATCAGAGAAATTTTATTCTCTTCGCAATACTTAAAAATACTCTTTGCTTCTGCCCTCTTCATCTCCTCATGTAAAATGCTGTCAGAGTTGCGCAAAGCCCAAGGCAACCTGTCACGAGGACTGCGGCGGTCAATTTTTGTAAACTTACCGTAATCCTTTGCTCCGACGCTTGTATTGCTTGTTGATTCAGATAGTAAATTGCCTTCAACTCCCACAGTGCCTCTGCTTCCAGATCGAATTGCTCCGACTTCTCGTTGTATTCGCTCTCGAATGTCTGGCTGTTTTGTGAATCTTGCATCATTCTCCCTAAACGCTTTTATCAAGCCTTCTTTTGTAAAGTTATCCCCAACATTTTTTCCCCGAATAGCTTTTGTGCGCTCTCCATACAGATAGCTAATGCCTTTATTCTCAATCCGCGCATGCACACCCAATACCCCTAAAATGGACACGTACTCATCGAAACTTGTGCTCGCAGCTCTTGCAAAATCCGCCTTTTGCAAGAGATCATATCTCCACGACCTCTTACCATGAGCGACCATTGCCTTTGCTCGCTCAGGCAATTTCTCTTCCCTTGATTTAATCGAAGGAGCAAGAACAGATAAACCATTTTCCCTCGCGATGTTGTCATTGATTTCTCTCGTTTTGAAAATCAATGACTTCTTATTTTCCAATAATTTGCCTGTCTCCGAGTGTACCGAGCAAATGACTACATGATTATGTATATGGGCTTTTTCTGTATGTGTGACAACCCATGCCATGTGACCAGGAGCAAGACGTTTTGCAAGCTCTTGTCCCATCTCATTGTATTTCTCTGGTGAAAACAAATTGCTCTCACTAGGGTGCCAAGACTGAATAATAGTCAACGCAAGGTTCTTTGCTTTGCTCTTAGTTCGTTCGTGCTCAAGACGAATACTCTCAGCAGCCTTTTCAGGCAGGCCATGAGAACTCGAACGAACCATTTCCGCTTCTCTTTCCTTATTCAAATAATTCTCCAATGCCTCCGGCTTTTTGACCCAATCAATTTTGACTGTTGCCATTTCCCACCGAGATCAAACGACGAATTTCAAAATAGGCTGTCGTCAAACTATTGAATGCCTGATTCCATCCCTCTCGCGAACCTTCATTCACCTTTCGAGCAATTTGGTTGAGATTGTTTCCTTGCCGATTTAACTCCACAATGAGCTTTTGTGTATCTTCTGGAAGAAACAAAGGGCGAAGTAAATCTAGCCTTTTGAACAGAGCTTTCTTTAATAAGGCCGGTTTTGACATTCCAGTAACTCGCTCCATCTTTTCAATCATACTCTGCTCGTGCGGCGAAAAACGGACACAGGTTGCATTCGATGGCTTGAGTTCTTTTTTATCACTTTCTGCACTCATATTTTTATCCAATATCAGTTCAGAAAATCCTCGGGGTATCGTGGGATTTCTAGATTGAATTTACTTTTCCCTGATCGGGATCAAGCACTAAATTAGATCCGCTGCTATTTGAAAGCAGAGAGTAACGCTTTAAAAATCGTAGTAAGCCATCCCTCAACTTCTTCATGAATCGAATCGTCTGCTAAAACGGCTTCTGAAACCATTTCTTTTGTCGCACTCAACTCTCCGACAGCTTTCATAACCTCTTCACCGGAACTAGTGGTAACTGTTTCTAATTCGTTCATTTCCATCTCCCTCTTTGTTATCTTTCAAGACCTTATTCATCATAACTTTGTTGGCCGACAAAATCTCATTCAAGCTTATCAATAAATTCTGTTCAGCTTTCATTAGTGTCTCACTTTTCTGAAGCTCTTGAATAATTTCAAAGCCCTCTCTTTGAGTTTTTAAGGCTTCGATCAAAGCCTTTTCCTTCGTCAGAATTGCTCGCAAATTCTGTTCATTTGTAGTCACTGTTGCACACCCAATCATCCCAAAACACAGACTGGTGGACACCAAAATTGTTACAAAATTGATTCGTTTTAAGTTTGTTAGTTGTCTGAGTTTTAAATTTTTTTGATTCATCTTTCTCCTTTGTATTTCGATTAAATTTTGTAGTTTTCTTTTAGGTCTTTTAGTTCGCGGCAAGCTAGGGGAGTGATATCACTTCCCCCAAAAAAGTGAGGGCAAAGCCCCCACACCCCCGAGGAAAGTGCATAGCACTTTTCCTTATAGCCAATAAAACTAGATCATAGCTTTCATAACCGATGATGCTACTCCTGTAGCCGGATCAAGGAATTCCGGCTTTTCCTCAGTGTCACTTTCTCCAAGCATCGGTTTTAAGAACATAACTACAGTCCCAGTCGTTAACGTACCCACCAAAAGTTGAACCCACGAATAAATTGAGTACACGTAATACATTCTCGAATTCACAAGAGCCGCAGAATATAGCGAAACCCCATCGTGTAAATTACCGAACGCCTGCATAACTTCACTCGACATCGCTATTCCCAGCATGATGTGATAAAGCAGGGTCCAAAGCGGTGCCCACATCAGCACGGAAAAGTAGATCCAAAACCAAATGACCAAAACTCGCCAATAGCCCGCAACAACGAAGAATATGAGCCAAGGAAATATCGCAATTAAGATCATCTTGATAAATCCGGCAACATGAGGTGCCCGTGCCAAATGCTCACTGAACTCTTGCGATCGGCTCGCCGCCTCTGAAGCCCCTTGAGTTGTCCTGAATCCTAAAGCACCAAGCCAACCGTCCCAACGAACGAACCGATTGAGCGTTTGAAAAACCGAGGAAGCCGTTCCCATTGACTCGGCTCCTTTTTGAATTCCCAATCTCCCCTCATGGTCGTCCATGTAGTAATTCACAAGAGCCATCGATGCCGTATAGTTCCAATAAGAAGTCGAATCGAAGTAGTTACCGAAATATTTTTCACGTGTAGACTCCGGCAAACCACCCACTTGCTCCGAAGCAAAATCTATAAGATGAGATCTAACCTGATCTTTCACTTCAAGACAGTTGGACTGTCTGCCGTTACCCAACTCAAGGGGAATCATGGACAGGCCCTTTTCTGCTTCATTACTGATTCTAAAGAGCTGATCCAAAGAGCTTTGACTTCCGTCCCTCTCAACCTCCGGCAAGACCTTCAGAAAACATTCATTGGTGTAGAACTGCAATTCAGATCGCAATGCCGGATTATCAATTGCAGCAGCTCCCGCATACATCACCGCCTTGTAAAAGAAGTCTGGAGTCTCTAGCTGAGAGTTTCCCTTTGCGAAGAGCCCATCGATAATTCTAGACAAAAGAGCTGAAAATTCCTCCGCCGTCCCACTGATTAGGCTGAACAAAATACTTACACGATATCCGCTGACAACATCAGTATGCTCTCGCTGAACATATTTATTGTCGGCCCAGTTCCCACCTTTAAAGTCCAAGACTTCTGAGTTAGTACCGACCCTCAAAATCGCGAGCCCCAGAAAAAGACATGCGGAAATCTTCATGAATTTCGAAAGTGGTACGTGGCGTTTTTCAACGAGTGAACCTGGAATATATCTGGAAATGAATTTCACCAGCGTTATGAAAAACATGGCTCCAAAGATAAGAAGAATCAGCCCCTTAAAAAAGCTTTCACTCGTAATCACCTCAATAAATTTTGAATGCAGCTCCAAACCAATGATCTGATAGAGAGCTTCGTAAGCAGTATTTGAAAACATGCAGTCTCCTAATTACAAAGTACGCCATCAGAACAATCGAATAACTTAGACTTTATGGATCGACCGCTTTGTTCAGCATCGTCTCGGCTCAGTTTTTCTTCACTCAGCTCTCGGCTGATCGTCAGCCCCTCTTCATTTATTTGGGCAACGACCTTATTGAGTGGACTATTTCTTTCTCTTTGAAGATCTAATGTCGCATCGATGGATTCTTTTAGAGCTTGGCGTTTATCGGCTATTTCCTTTTTTCGACGATCCGGCAAATTTGGGTTCTGACTAGCCACACTGAGAATGTCCAAAGATCTGTTCATATCTTCTGAAAACCGGGCCACCGCGATTGAACTTGCCAGGCGACGGCAATATAAGCCTCGCGTTCGCAATGGCATGATAGCCAGATTACGAAGCGTTTGGCGGTCTAATAGAGTGGAGTCATCAGTCCCAGTATATTCTTTAAGGTTTGCTGTTCGCACGGCCTCGTTTATACTAGAGACCTCATCGACCTTTCTCATAAAATTAGAACAAAGCTTTTCCTGAACTTCCTGCTCAAGTGAGGCCAAGTGAGTTCTTGGTGTTAAGGCAAAAGGCCTACCACCATACTCAACAGACACCGTACCCTTAGTTAGCACCGTATCACCTACAAGCCCCTGGACGAGCTTTAGAGACTTTCCATCGGGCTCAGAATCTAAGCCCGCCCATTTTGCTGAACTCTCAATTAGCTTGTTCGACGAAGACTTATCTCCATATTTTGAACCTGACCAATTCGCGATATCCATGTCCCAGGTTCGCCCCGAGTTACAGGTCTGCATCGCAGCTTCTATATTGCCGCCATTCTTTTCAATTTCACGGTGAACACAATCTTGTCGTTCCTCATAGTAGTCTTCGACGCGAGAATCGACGTATTTATCCATGAGGGCACATTGATTCAGTCGCATCTGTGACATGAAGTTCGCGTTAATCTGTGAATGTTTTAAAATTGCACACCAGGTTGGTGAAAAATAACATGCAACTAACATCGGAGATCCTGCGATGATGTCCTTTCCCATGTCGCCAAAGTATCGGCTGTCGAGCATGTTCTTCAATGTCGCCTGAAGAGTGCTTTTGAAATCCACGCGTCCACAATCAGATCCCACCCCTAGATTTACTCCCAAATCTACCGATCTATAATTTTCGAAAATTGGATCTTTCTTTAAACCTTGGTGCTGAAACAAATAGTCACCAGCACGAAGTTCAGTTTGATTTTTATATGAAAAATCATTGTCAGCCGAAAAGGACGAGCCGCTCACAAAGAGTGCATAAAAGAACAATACAAATTTTTTCATTAACTTGTCTCCTCATCCAAGACCTTCCGCATCCGGTTGTAGGAAGGAGACTGTTGATATATGCCGCCCAATTTGGGTAGGCTCTAGTTCGATGGGTTATTCGCTAAGATCAGCCATTTCAGCCTTCTCGCGTTCACTATTAGCAGAGGTTCTTCGATCTAATGACGACTGGATATATCTGAATGCGCCCTTGATACTTCCCGCTTTGTTTTTATAAAAGACTTCGGCATATTCTCTGTCTTTTGTATCAAGGCTTGAAACAACCTCAGCTTCTCCCTCATCCAGCACATCCGATTTTTCTCTGAGGTACTTTACATTGTCCCGACTCATCTTGAAGAAAAAGAAATTATCAGCCGCTCTCCAAATTGCTCTCCCCGCTTCCAGCTCGAAAAAGATTGCTGGGTTTGGCGCTACGCCAAGAACGAAAAATCCCATTTTACGCATACGTTCTGTGGCTTCCACGATAAAGTCTCCCACGATTGGATTGTCGCGGCCTAAACAGCCAAGCTCTTCGATATAAAGAACTCCTCCGCGAGCCAAATTTTCTGGCTTGTTCATCATGGTCATAATCTCGTAGATTATCGACATACTCATCATGACCTTCAGAGTCTCATCCGAATCCAGCGCTTCCATATCATAGGCATAAAGAAGTTTATCTAGTGATAGTGCTTTCTTTTTCTTTTTTGGAGCCTTCAAGAAATTTGCATAAATCCCATCACCATAAAAAGGCATGAGGCGGACAATAAGATCCTCAATAGATTCTTTCAATCCTTCAAATTCCTCTTCGGATGTTAGTGCAGCCATTGATGCAACCACATCATCCATTGAAACAGCTATTTCCCCCTCGCTTTTTGAATCAATTAATTCCCCATCTTTATATGTAACCCCCTTTTCTCTAGCTCGTCTTAAGTAAGCCTCCTTTAAAGCCCTTGAGACAATGCTTACGTGATGGCTCTCCATCTCAAAACTTGCTGATGTCAGCTTCACTCCGGTTAATATTAACTTTGTTAGAAATTGAACCTTATCGTCATCAAATACTCCCCGAAACGGAGAAAGGGGCATTCCCTTCTTTGGATCAAAGATGCTCAAATCGCCGTCGAAGTCTCGACAAAGAGTTTCACAGCTAGCACGCTTGTCGATTACGAAGGCAAGTCTTTCCGGCGAAAGCAACTTCATCGCTTGCACACAGTCCAATGCAAATTTACTTTTCCCCGATCCCGTATCTCCCAAAAATACAGAGTGATTTGAAATCTGATTAGCAATCCACGAAAACTGAATAAGATTATTTTCTCTGGAGAGGAAAAGCTGCATGGGATTTCCAGTCCCTCTAAACGAGTCAAAGACCGGCAAGAGCTTTACCGCATCTTTATTAAGAATGCGGATAAACCGTTGTGCGGAGTAATCCGAAGCAGGACTATAAAACAGTGGCAACGTATTGAGGCACAATCCAAGTCCAACTAATTCTTCCTGAATTACTTCACACTCTAAGTCATTGTGAAAGATCGAGATGACAGCACGCTCACGTTCATCAAGAATCTCTTCACTCTCCCCTTCGATAAGTACACAAAACGTCATAAACAGACATCGTTCGTCATGGGCTAAACGCTCCTGAATCTCCTTCAATTCATGAAGCTGACGACGAGATTTAGCATTCGGAGTACTTTGCAGAAAAAACTCTTTCACATCAAAATAGCTTTTTACCTTGTTCCTTTGCGGAAAACTAAAATTGAGTGATATTTTAAATGGGAAATTCTTCGTCAAAAAATTTGCCATCAAGCCAGGGACAACACGTCTAGGACTTGTCTTTAATGTTATTGTTCTAGTCTTTACGCCCTCTCTCTCGATTCCTTTCAATGTCCCGGTCGGCCCCGAATAGACAACTTGCTCCGAAATCGAAATATCTGGATTGAATGGGGCAAACACACGCTGCAAGTATTCCTTTGGGTTGAAGAATGCTCTTAAAAAGTCAACAAGGTCTTCACCCGATAGTCTTTTTAATCCGACCTTAGAACTCTCCAAAAACTGCAAAAGTAATTGTGAAAACTCAGCGATTTCTCCGCTCATTTCACCCATTGCATCGAACAATACTTTTTCATTTCTAGCCGCAATATTTTTCATAGTAATGAAGCTACGGGTTTCTGGAAAATAGCGAATCGACAATAAAGTTCTTCTTCTCATCGGAGAAAGTGCTGTTCTTCCTTCACAAGCATTCTTGAACATCTCAATACGCGCATCGAGAATCGCTTGAGAAAAGGGATTTGACGATGGAAAGCTATTTTTTATTTGAGTCCAAACTTTATCACGAGCAGGTATATATGATTGATCAAAGAGCACCTGAAGAGTACACTTCTCAGGAAGAAAAAACCAAGACTTCAAAGCATCTACGACATCAACGATATCAGAAGCTTTCAAAGGCTCATGCTCAACGAGATCGATTTCGTAAACCGCTCCAAGTGATCCATCTTTTAAAAGATAAATCCCATCCTTCTGAAGATATTCCTCATAAGGTAATATTTTTGCGAAAGAATCGGGTCTCTCAAAAAGTGCCTTCATAAAGAGATCCCGACCACTGAGCACTCTACTCATGACCTCGTTGCCTCCATTTAAATTAAGCTTTGTCATTAAATGCTCCTTTGCAAATTCCTACTTCTTAGATGGAATTCTTTTCGAAGTTGGTTTTGTGCTATCTGATAACTTGAGTCCTGCCTTCTTACCTTTCATATCGGGACCTGTAGCCTTTTTCATTTCCCAACTCTCCGGCGCAACCAGCACCGAAATCCAAGCCCCCCAAAAGTAATCTTTAGACGGCAGTTCTTTTGGGTGAAGCCATGCAACTACCACTTTTTCGGGCACTCTGGTCGGAACATATCGAACTCCTTTGCTGTAAACCTCACTCATCCCGTTAGGCGGTGCTTTAACATCGTATCCGGCCCTCTCTTCTAGTAGTGACTTCTCCGTCTTGGTCGCACAGCCCATAAAACAGCTAGTCAAGAACACGAGTAAAATATGAATAAATACCTTCATTCCCTTTAACCCCTTCTTTCTTGAAATATTCTTCTGGCAAAGAAACCTTTTCGCTCATCACGATCCATACGTCTCTTCCTGAACCGACCGATACAGTCGGAGCCAAGTTCTGCGCTTGCTTTAAATACCATTGCGCAACCATGCTCGCAGCATTCGCGGCCCCACCAGCGACCACATACTTTTCCGCATCACCAGTCATCGCACTTTGAGTGCCACCAAAAGCGTTAGTACTTTGTGTCGTTTGAGTTGCTTGGACAGCCTTTCCAACGCCTTCAATCACACTTGCTAGGAAAGCCATAGATGCGACGCGCCCCTGTTTAGATTGAACCTTCCCTTGCATGGCAAACGAGTTATCTTTGTCATCCGCTACAAATCCCTTCACGGCCCGCTCAAACATCTTTCCGTGCTTCGAAACACAACTCATTTTTGTCGGCTGCATTTGAACTCGCTCGGTAGAAAGATCTCCTTCTGCTTTTGCAATCATGAAACAGCCAGATAAATCAATTTTGTGATCGTTCGGCGCAACATAGGAGTAATCTAAAACCATTAAAACTGGGTAAGTCCGTCCCTCCGGCACATCAACACCAGTTAAGATTTTAGCCTTTACATAACTACCTGCTGGCAACACCACACCTTGTCCTTTCACGTCACTTTTAACTGGAAAGGAAATGACATCTGGTCCCTTTGCCTTGATGAGAACGTGACCTCCATCTTTTTGATTTTTTCGATTCGGTGAAGCCGCCAAATCCACTCTTTGCTCCTCCGCCATCGTCGAAGGATAAAGTTGAATAGGTGTTTCCGTACTGTTCGTCGTGGTACTTAAAGCCGTCTGACTGCCAGAGGGTACTCCACTTATACTTTGCTGATTTGCGGTTGTATTTTGATTTGCTTGCGTCTCAAGCTTCTTTTCCAATTCCGCAATTCTCGTTTCTAATTTCGACTGTGAATCAATCAAAGACTGTGCCTTTTGCGATAGTAACTTTTCTTTTCCGCGATAAAAGGTTCCCTCTCTATCGTTCAAAATTCGACCGTTTTGAAAACTTACTACTTTGGTACTTTCAATGATCCGTCCTTCTTTTCCTCGATTTAAGGAGAGAAGGTTGAAAGACATCAAAATCCCCAGAAAAACTAAACCGCCTGCAACTGGTCTTGCTTTCAGCATTTCTCTCAATCGATTGAAATACTTTTTTAGGTCTTCCATTTTCAACTGGGGCACTGTTTCAGTTATACTCATATACTCCCCCCTCTGTCTTAATCCTCATTTTCAGTCTTTGACTTGTGTTCCTCCGCCTCCATCGGCATCACAACGTCATTACTTGTCGCCGTATTCTTTGCGACGACGCGAACAAGAGTTTTATATGTTCCCTTTCCTTTTGGTTTCAAAATAGACTCATCGCTTTGTGAAAGAATTGCGAGGCCATCGTCACCCACAGTGAATTTACGAACGTCAACCTCAATATCATTTCGCCAACTCGTATTCGTCACTAAGAAGACATATCCGTTATAAGGACTTCCTTTATATATTCGTGTAAGTTCAACGCTTATACCTGACTGCTTTGATGGCATTCTCTGAGACGTTTTAATTATCTGATATCCAGAAATCGCCGAGTCACTAACAAGTGCCTTTAGTAACTCCACCTCAAATGATGATTCACCTCTATCCGCTGGTCTCTCGTTACTTTTTGCATCCGCGGATTTAAAATCATAAAAGCTGTCGGATAGCGGATCATTGACTTCGGCTACGATCTTTACCCTGACAACTGTTCCGTCAGATAAAATGAAAGATACGTCGTTGGAAACTCCAGCAAATCTCGGAGTTACAGACAAAACCGAGTAGCTAGAATCCTTTGGATTGGCGGATTTTACCTCAAACCTACTAGCCCCAGAAATTGTCTGTACAGATTTTGGAAATCTAAAGATGGTAGGACCCGTGTGTTTAATACGGATCGTTTCAATCTTCTCACTCGTATAAATCACCTTTGCATTCGCCTCTTCGGACAGCATTGCCACGAAAAGAAGAGACAGAACTACATAGGCTAACAACGCAAATGTATTCAAAGCTGTCAGTAAATTCACTTTGACTTTTAGTTGATTCATTCCATCTCCTATTGATGTTTCTTTTTGTCTTTTTCTTTCAAGGGGTCTTGCGCTTTAAATCCGTCAGACTTAGAGCGCTTTAGGCTCGTAATCTCCAAGTACCATTGTTTTCCTTGCACCGGAGGAACAAGCTTTAGGGTCATCTCGATCACTTCATCAGCTCGTCCGAGATTTTCTCCATTCGAATAGCGTTGCCGTTGCGCCAGAGCCGTTACCTTATAAAAACCATCACCCGAAGAGATAATTTCTCGATCTGTTACAGTCAGTGTTTCGGAGATATTCTCGTTCTTTACAGCCTCAAGCCATTCAGCACTTTCCTCTGCGAACTGCACCCCAAGATCGGGGGACATGAAATTCGCAAGTCGTTTGTACTGCTCGACGGCGTTTACAGAATTGATATTTCCGAGCATACTAATAAAACTCATTGCCGCATCGGTAACGTAGGAGTCACTGACGGTTTGAGGAGACGCTGGGGTGAAATCAATCACCCCAGGCGCTAAAATGTATTCCTTCTCTCTTAACTGCTTCTCAAGTCCGTGAATCTCATATCGCGAACAGGCGAAGGTCGCCGCAAATGCCGCAAGATGAATCGCTAAGACATACTGTAAAGTCATTTTTTCCTTTAGCAGTGCTGCCTTAAAGCAGATGAACTTCGGCAATACTCTCAGATCAACCCCCTTGTACACTCCCACCGGAGGTGCTTGCACCTTCGCTGCCTCTATCCCCTTTTCCATTGCTGTTATCATTTCGTGTCCTTTGCTTTTTACCTTTTCCACCATCGGCTTGAGCTTTAGCCGCAGGATTTTCAATAGCGTGATTTTCAGCGATAACATCAAGGTAACGACGAGGCAGAATCCACGTTTCGACTCGTTTGACGATCCAGTACTTTCCGTCTTTTGAGAGTCCGACCTGCATATCGAAGTTTGGTTTTCGCTCAAATCCTCCATTTTGTTTTGCGTTTTCTTTTCCTTCTTGCATCCACATCCCTCCTCTGGGTTGTTTGGTTGGTCCATCTGTTCTCCTTAGTCTGAATACTTTCTCTTTTTTCCTTTTGGATTCACGAGGCCCGGCAATTCCATTTGAAAGTTGGCGTATGGCCAATGTAGAAAAATTCCTTTTGGATAACGGCGTTTAACAATCGGTCCAGCTCCCAGAAATACACTGAGTAATACAATCATTGTTCCCCATGAATAAAAGAGGACTCCGAAAATTAATATAATAAATAGACCGATGAATACGTCCGACAGCTCCCAGAAATCTAAAACCGTAATAGGCGAATCTATAGTTTGACTGACGAGAGTCGAATACTTCGTCTTCAAGATGTCATTCTTAGACATCACTTCCTCCAAGCGGAACACTTAGAAGAGAAAACACACTACCACCGCCCCCAATGTCGAAAATATTTTTGACCCACATCGGAGCTGTACCTAAAATAATGGCGGCAACGACGCACAAAACTGCGATGCCAAATCGCTGTTCTTTAAGATTCCAACCAGCAGACATCACTGCAAGGCCTGCAAAGATTCGCGCTCCCCATGAAAAAAGCATTGAATCGACAATTCTTAAAACAGTGCCAGCAGCTTCCAATTTATCGGAAGCATCTGATCCGGGGATCTTTACCCCTGCATGTGCGTATGAATTCATAATCCACGAAATTAGGAGCGCGATTAAAATAAAAAGAAACCACTTCTCCCTCTTATTTCGAGGATCTCCAAGGCGGTATTGCCCACAATAGACGAGCGAACCACCAGCGTATAGACGTTCTCCGAGCATAGAAACTCCCTCATGTGCTCGAAGTCACTCTCCTAACGTGGTGGAGGACTTCTCTAATTTTTATTTTAATTAACTTTTAGAGCGTTTGTGGTTTGCTCTCGTGTTCAAAGACTACTGACACCTTCTAGCATCTCTACGATCTCAGAATATTCGTGATATCCTTCTATTGCTGGAAGAAGTGCCTTTCTTTTTGTATCCGCAATAAGTAAAAAAGGAACTCCCTTAATACCGTGAGCTTTTAGGTCTCTACGATCCGCTTTCAGAATTGGTACTATTTTCTCAGCGATTGGAACAGGACCATCATCAATCTGTAAAGCCTGGACCTCATATCCTTGGTCGCTAAATCTTTTTAAAACGCCAAGCATCCTGCGACAATGTGGACAAGTGGATTCGAAATACATTCGAAGGCGAAATCGCTTCGGATCTATCTCCACATTTTTTGCAACTCGCCTCAATCTATCAACTTTTAAAGACGGTTCCTTATATGATGACTGAATGCCAATATCTGAAGATGGTTGATTCTTTGCTAAATACTCTTGCATACGAGCTTGGAGCCTTGAAGAAAGCTCATTCTTCTTTCTAATGTAATCAAACCATTGCTTCAAATTATCATCACTCGGGTTGCGAGCAATTTCCATAAAAGGCTCTGGCGGTGTATAATCACCCTCTTTAAAAAACTCCTTATTTTTAGGATCTAGATACTTCTTCCAAGGAAAGTCATTTTTACTATTTTCATCTCGCTCAATACTTAGAGGAGCTTTAGGCGACGCCGCTTTTAACGGTTCACCATCTCCCCAAAAATCAATTTTTCTTGCAAAATAATTTATTTCATTAGCATTTACTTTCATCGAGAAGAAAAATGCTGAGTATATAAGACACAGTAAAAGACATGAAATTTTATGTTTCATCATTTCGACTCCCGGCAATCGATATCTCCTTGTCGAATCCTTGCAAGTTTTGACTCCGCGAGACTGCGTGCAAGCACTAATCTTTTAGCATCAAATAATGCCCATTCCAAAATAGGAACTCGTCCCAAAATTCCCTTATTGCACGCAGAACACCCTTCAATTTCCCTCACCCATAAACCTTCCTTATCTGTCGGCATCCGACAAGAGAGACACAATTTCTGTTCCAGCCTCTGCGCCAGAGATAATCTTAAATTTGACTCTAACACTAAGGGCTCGACGCCAAGACCGGCTAAACGCTCAACAACTTCTATCGCCCCATTTGCATGAAGTGTTGTAAAAACTAAATGTCCTGTTTCCGCGGCCTGAAAGCAAAGTCTCGCCGTTTCAGGATCACGAATCTCTCCCACTAGAATTACATCGGGGTCTTGCCTCAATACTGACCGTAATGCTTCAGCAAATGAGATTTTTTTACTGATCTGCACCTGATTTAGACCCTGAATGCGATACTCAACTGGATCTTCCAACGTGATGACGTTACACTCCTTAGGATTCACAGCTTGAAGCAATGAATATAGCGTTTTACTTTTACCGCTTCCCGTCGGACCCGAAATTACAACTACGCCGTTCTCGTAAGAGATTGCCTTTCTCAAAATAATTTGCTCATCTTCAGTAAATCCCAATTTTTCAAGCTCAAAGGTTGCATCTAAATCAAGTAATCGCATCACAACCTTTTCACCAAATAGAGTCGGCAATAGGCTCACCCGCAAATCCAACATTAAATGTGGAAAAGACACGCGAGAATCTTGCGGCCTGCCACTGATTCCAATGGGAAGACCAAAAGTCCTTTTAACCTCCAAAATCAAACTGTTCTTATGTTCAACTCCAATAGTTTTATAAGAAGTGATCTCACCATCAATTCTCAATCGAAATTCGACTGCCGCCTCCTGTGGCTCAATATGGATATCGCTTGCGCGCTTTTCTTTCGCATCGACAACCAGGTCATGCAAAAGTTGCGCATAGGGGCCTTCATCAAGAA
>NZ_DASVLT010000070.1:0-8364 GCF_036384735.1 Bdellovibrio sp.
TTCTTCTTAATGGTGATATTCACTGGAATCACGGCATCGCGGGCGGCCTGACGGCGGCTTGCTGTTTCTTGCTTATTCAATGTCAGATTCGGAACGAGCAAGGACCTGCCGAAATAAAGAATATTGGCACGATCACTTTCAGAGAATCTTTCCAGGTCTTTTTTATCGTCAAGATTGAAATTTTCAGGCTCTTGCAGATCCAGAACGTCATTACGTGGAATCGAGAACTCGCGACCTAGGTTGTTTTTATGAACAATGCGGGCAACAACGTTGTTTTGTGCAATAGGAATAAAACGATCCGGAGCCTCTGCAATTTTCTTTTCATACCAGTTTTCAAGATTACGAATCAAAACCGCTTCAATGCGCGGACTGAATTTATTATCAATTAACCATTCGAACATAAAATCAGAAACCGTCGTTCCCAGCTCTTTTTCGAATTCCTTTTTATATTGGAAAAAATCTTTCACTTGATCGCGATAACCTGCCGAAGTTTTTGGCCAACTGGTTTCGCGATAATAGGTTCTTAATGTTCTAAAGGAGTGGATCAATCCCTGGGAAACGCGTTCAAACACACTGGTATCGAAATCGTATACCACGGGAACAGCGTACTCTGCTTTCAGGCGTTTTTCTTCAGTTGTCACCTCGTCTGTCATTTCGAAGGCAATCGGTGAGTTCACATCGAATTTTGCAACATCACCGACATTGAAGTTATAAGGCACATCGAATTGATAGAAGATTGTGTAAGATAAAAGGACACAATACAGGAAGATCATAGCAGCACGACGAATAAAGAACTTCTCTTCCATCAGTTGCACGACGCGGCCAAAGAATGTTTTCTCCAGACCAATAGAGTCCACCCAGTCTAAAAACTTGAGACTGTGATCCTCGTAATTGACGCGGGTCGAAGGGCTATCGCCCCTTTTAGAGTTCTTACTTCGTTGCATATTCGATTAGTCGTATCTCCTCGAAATTCCCTTTAAAATATCTTCCTTTAGGCTTTTGTTTTAGGCTAGCATTGAAGCTCTTCCCAATCAGAAAGTCGAGGCTAAATATGCCACAACCTCCTGCGAATTTCCGTCACATTGAGTCCTTGGTCGAGATTGTTCGTTCCCTGCGTGGTCCAGATGGTTGCCCCTGGGATAAAGAACAGTCCCATGAATCACTCACTCAATACGCCATTGAAGAAACAGCAGAATTGGTTGAGGCCATAGAAACCAAGGACTCCTCTCGCGATGCCAAAATGAAAGAGGAATTAGGAGATGTTCTATTCCAAGTTATCCTTCATGCGCAAATGGCTTCTGAGCGCGGCGCATTCGACTTTACAGATGTGATTGAAGGCATCTCTGAGAAGCTGGTGCGTCGTCATCCCCATGTATTTTCTGATGTGAATGTCGCAGATACTGCCGAAGTAATTCAAAACTGGGAAGAGATTAAGAAACAAGAAAAAGCCGCAAAAGGCGAAACACCGAAATCTGCTTATGCTTTGAATGTGCCTCCCCTTCCCGCACTGCAAAAAGCTTTCAAAATTGGCAAACGTACCGAGAAACTAAAATTCGACTGGGACAATGTTGAAGGTGTCATGGTGAAAGTCGAAGAAGAAATGGATGAACTGCGCGAAGCACTTGATTCCGTTTCTGCAGCAGAGATCGAACACGAACTGGGAGATGTCTTGTTCTCGCTCGCGCAATTGGGTCGCCATCTAAAAATGGAGCCAGAGCAAATTCTACGCAAAGCCAATGCGCGCTTTGAAGAGCGCTTTAACTTGATGGTGGACCTGGCAGATAAAGACGGCAAAGATTGGGGCCATCTGACCCTTGATGACAAAGAGTCTTACTGGATTAAGGCAAAAAATATTTTAAAGACAGCCAAGGTTTGATCGTTAGTTTTCTAACATGGCGGTGACGTTCGCCGCCATGTCCTTTTGGGCTTAGTCTAAATCGAACTCTTTCGTTTTAGGTCTCTAAAAAACGACATTTTTTCGTCATAGAAATTGCTACCAAACCAGGTATGAAAATCCTTGTTTGGATCGGCCTTATTCTGAGTTTCTCTCGGGCTTTCGCGGGTTCCCCGTTTGATAGTTGCGTCAGTGGTCTTTATGGCCAAGGAGGCCTCTCTTTGCGAGAGGCCCAAGAGTACTGCTTGCATGATCACGCCCCAGCCATGGTCAGTTGCCAAAATAATTTATTTCAAAAAGCCTTCCTCACCCCGCAGGATAGTTTTTCGGCTTGTACGGAAAACAAGAATGCAGACATCAGCTATCGTGCTGGTGATTTGTATCATGGCCAATATCAAGCTGTCCCATCCGCAGATGGCAAAAAGACGGTTTGCACGATCACTGTGAATTCTGAAGAAGAGCGTCAAAGCTTTCAAAAATTCCTACCAGCAACTGCCTATAATTTTTTAGAACTTCTTCCACAACCGGAGGCAGATCGTTTTATCACTCGTGATTCCCAGTGGCTACAGCGCAGCTGCGAAAACCAAGTACGTTGTGATATCCTCGTGATCTCGGGTCACTTTGCTGACTCCTTCTTGGGTGATAAGGGCTTTGAAATCTCAATGACAGATCTTCAGACCTTTAAGCAGAAAGCTGAATGCCAAAATTTTTTTGAATCCATCAAAGAGGTTTATCTTTTCGGCTGCAATACCCTTGCGAGTAAAAATGCAGATGCACGTTCAATCTCTGAGTACGTGAATGTTCTAATTGGTGATGGTGTTGCTCCCCACACAGCCCAAAGAATCGCAGCGCGCCGTTATACGCCTTATGATCAAAGTGTTGCAGAGAAGATGAAAGATATTTTTTCGTCGGCGAATTTCATCACAGGCTTCACAACTGTGGGTCCTAGTGGAAAAAGTGTTCAACCTACTTTAGAGAAATACCTCAGTACCGCTTACGTTAACGGCCAAAAGGAAGAGGGCCGCGAGCAAGACTTCACCAAGACCCTTGGTCGCTTGGGTATGGACATGGTGAAACCCGACCCAAAAATGAAAAGTCTTTCCGGCACGTATGTTCCGGTGACCGTGCACATGACATCCACGGAGTCCGTGACAAAGTTCATCAATCAATATGGAGCAAGCCTTCCTGTCCCCGTGGTTGATGTTGTAAATTCCGCACTAGCACAAGGTCTTTTAAAAAAAGATGCTGTTGATAAAATCAAAGCATCGCTGACATCGAAGTGGCAGGCTTTCAGTGCAACACAAAAACGTCGTCTCCTCTGCCCGCTTATTCTTGCTGAGAACGAAAATTGGCTTCCCAATGATATCGACTGCAAAAGCAGCATTGCCTGGATGAGTGCCGATATTTTGACTCCCACTCGTCCTTAGACCGAAAATAATTCTTGAAATATTCGACTTTTTCACTCGAGTTTACTTGAACTTCAGAGGAGAATTTTTGATTCCCGACTCGAGGAAGGAAGAGTTTTTCGCGGAAAATTTAAGGATGAAAATCTCGGCCCCGTGCTAACTCACACTTCAAAAAAGAACGCAAAAAAGTTTGTCACTCTTTAAAGACTTCCCAAAAATACGCGCACTTAGCTTTCGTGAACGCCGAGATTTCTTAGTAAAATGATCACACCTTTAACACCAAAAAATTATTTCGCCCCTGACCATTTAGCCAATTCCCCATGATTTCAACCACTTATCTTGTGTCAAAAAGAGACCTTCGAAAAATAAAAAAAAGATTTCGCACACTTAGGGGCCATTTCTGTTTTTCTGCATTCTCTACGAAACTAACTCCATCACGTAACAGTGGTGGGGATGCTCAGGAGGGCAATAGTATGGTTAACCGAATCGCACGCAAGACAGTTATGTTTGCTTCAGCTGTCGCGATGCTAGCAGGATGCTCAAAAGGTGGAGGCTCGTACTCTACTTTGGCGGACGCCGCTAACTACCAGCAAGAGGCAGTCTACGTCCCTAGAAAAATCGACATCCTTTGGGTGATCGACAACTCTGGCTCTATGGCTACTTCACAGGCGAACCTTGCTTCGAACTTCCAGTCCTTCATCTCTCGTTTCAATCAATATAATTATGACTTCCACATGGCTGTGTCCACGACGGACGCTTGGGAAAAGGAATTCTACTCCACAAGTACAAAAGCACGCATCAGGGATGGTGCGGTTCTTGTGTCAGGCCAATCGTCGACTCACTCTGGATATTATGTGATCGATAAAAATACTCCAAATATGAGCAGCGTTTTCGAGACTAATATCAAGCAAGGAACACTTGGTAATGGTGACGAGCGTGCATTTGAGAGCTTCTATCAAACTCTTGGCAACGAATCGTTCAATACTTCGTCTGGTTTCCGTCGTCCTGATGCATTCCTTGCTATCATTATCGTGAGTGACGAAGACGATTTTTCAAACTCGACAACAAATTTGATCGAGGATTATAACAGTTCTTATTTATATCCAATTTCTAAATATACAGACTTCTTGAATAGCTACACTGGTGGCGTTGCAGGAACAGACTACTCGGTAAGTTCAATCTCTACATTGAACCAAAGCTGTTACAACTCAATCTACAATGGGGCGCAGAAAATTTCTGTACGCTACCCAGCAATCGCCGATGCTACAGGTGGTGTGAAAGCATCTATCTGTGACAACTTCGGTACTTCACTGCAATTGATTTCAGATTCTATCATTCAATTGTCGAGCTCATTTAAATTGAGCCGTGCTCCGGTTGTTTCTTCAATCGTAGTAACAGTCGACGGGGTGAATGTAGCGCAAGACGCAACTAACGGTTGGACTTATGATGAGTCCTCAATGGTTCTTACATTCCACGGCTCTTCGGTGCCGGCGGCGAATGCAAGCATCAGTATCAAGTTTGATCCAGTATCGATCAAACTGTAAGAAAAGGTGTTGTATGGGTGGGGTACAAGCAACAGCTACTAAAGGTCAAGAATGGTTTATCCTTCGCGGGGACATGAAATATGGTCCCTACGAATATAAGTCCTTGATTACAATGATTCAAAACGGCGAACTTTACGATTATAACTTCGTATGGGCACCGCACCTCGAGAATTGGACTCTTGTGGGTGATCTTCAGGAATTTTCTAAAGACCGTCTTTGTCGTTTGATCGAAACAAAAGATCACTTGGCTGGCTCTTTTAAGGACAGAAAAGTTCCACGCGTGGATCTTGTGACTGCCGTGTATGCACACAACGATCATGCTTTCTTTGATGGACAAACAGTTTCTGTCAGTGAAAATGGGGCTTTAGTTCTTTTGAACGATCCCCTTCTTCAACCAGGTCAACAAATCTTGCTTCACTTCAGAACATCTGATGTGAATCCAGAATCATTCAATGTTCTTTGTGAGATTGTTCGTAAGAACTATTCGAAACAAAGACTTAACGTTAAGTCCGGTTTGCACTACGCGGTCCGTTTCCTCCAGGTGCAAGAACACGGTCAAGCTCAACTTACAAAATGGTCGCGCGGTGGTGGCGTTGCCAAGGAGGAAACAAATGGCATTTCTTAAATTCATGAATGAATCAGGCTTCGTAGGCTGGACGATTCTTCTAGTTGGTGTTGGATCATTGATCCTAGTCGCAGAAAGAGCACGCATGCTCTATAAAGAGTACGGCATGAACACGGAAGAGTTCATGGGCAAAATCCAAACTTTGGTTTTGGCAAAGAAATTAGACGAAGCTCTTTTGATGTGCGCCCAATTGGAGAAAAAACCATTGGCAGCGGCCTTCAAAACTATTTTGGAAAAAGCGGATCGTGATGACGATACTATTTTCCAATCTCATGACATTGCTTTGTCTGAGAATATCCCTCTGTATACGAAACGCCTGCACTATCTTTCAATGCTTGCCAACGTGGCAACCTTGTTAGGTCTTTTGGGTACGATCCACGGTCTAATCTTGTCGTTCCAAGCGGTAGCACAAGCGGACCCTGCGCAAAAACAAGCACTGTTGGCACAAGGTATCTCGGTATCTATGTATACAACAGCATTGGGTCTTGCGGTTGCGATCCCAGCGATGGTTTTCTTCTCTTTCCTTACTTCACGTCAAAATGAATTGATGGAAGAAATGCAAGAGAAATGCGGAAAACTTGCTGAGCTTCTAACAAGCGCACATATCCCAAATTTGACTCGTCAAAACGTGTTCCCTGACCATGTCAGCGCTGCTGCTATGACGCCTCCTGCTCCCGGCGCGAAAGTCTCTTAGCCGAGAGACTTTCCGGTGTGGTGGGACGGAAGTAAAAAACGTATTCCGTGCGAAGGACGGAGTAAAATTGTGAGGTATGAGACGCGCAAAAAAACTTAAGATCAATCACCATAGTGAGTTCGATTTGGACTTGGCTCCCCTTCTCGCGGTCATGGTGAAACTTGTTCCGGTTCTTCTAGTTTCGTCTGCCTTCGTGCAAATGATGGTGATCGAAACTGAACTGCCACAGGTCGTCAGTGAAGCCATTCAAAAACAAGATCAAGACAAAACTCCTACAAATATCGCTCTCGAAGTCGATGGCAAAGATGGCTTTGCAATCGTCGTGACTGAAAAAGGTCAGGATAAAGTGGAACACATTCCATTGAAAAATGGAGCGTTCGACTTGCCTGCTCTTCATCAGAAACTGGTTGAAGTTAAAAAAGCTCATCCTGAAATCTTCAAGCTCGAGCTGAATCCCGAGTCTCACGTTCCTTACAAGGAAATCGTGAAAGTGATGGATGAAGTCCGTCAAGCTCATGATCCAAGCGTGAAATTCCCTGTGTTCGATTCGAAGCAAGGAAAGAACGTCGATACTCAATACATGTTTCCAGAGATCGTATTCTCTAACATGATGGAGGGCTAACACCATGTCACGCAGACGTCGCTATGAGCCCAATATAAAAAAGAATTCAACTTTCGCACTGAACATCACTTCGATGACGGATATGTTCACCATCCTCCTGGTGTTCTTACTCCAAACCTACTCAACGTCGGATGTTCAGATCATTCCAGAGAACGGCTTGCGCCTTCCGTCTTCCGCTTCACAAGCGAATCCGGTCGAGGCGATCAAGCTTTCTTTGTCGAATGATGCACTTAAAATTGACCAAACTAAGATTGCTGATGTGAAAAACGCAGATTTCCTTCCACAGGATTTAGAAGAGAAAGACACAAACTTCATCAAGCCTCTTTTCGAGCAGCTTGATAAGATTGCGAAAACCTCTGATAAATCTCATGTCAAGGAAGGCAAAATCCTTTTGCAAGCTGATAAAGAACTTCCGTATGCAACTTTAAGAAAAGTTATGTACACGGCTTCTATGGCTGGCTTTCCTCAGTTGAAATTGGTCACCCTGGTTGGAGAGTAATATGAAACTGCGTTTTGGTAAAACAGTCGTCCTGCTTTTGGCGATCCACTTATTTTCGATGTACTGTTTCGCAGAAACTGAAAAAGGTCTTTTGCCGGAAGTTCGTCTCGGTACCAACGAGAATGACAATGAAAGAAAGGCCTTCAGCAGCGAGATTATGATCACTCGCTCTGAAAACAAAGCTATCGAGTCTTTGCAAAAAATTATTGCTAAAAACAAAGGCTCGAAAAACGAAGGCGATCTTTGGTATCGTTTGGCTGAGCTTTATATGAGAAGATCTAAATCGGGTCGTTTCTTTGATTTGCACAAAGACACTCCAATGATGAAGCTTTCTTCTTTCCCGGTTCCAAATGAAAAAGGTGCCGAAGCGGTAAAACGCGCTATTAAAATCTATACTAAAATTGAAGCAGACTTTCCTCACTTCAATCAGATGGACTCGGTATTATTCAATAATGCCTTTGCCCATCAACAAGTGGGTTTGTTTAAAGAGTCTGACGTTCTCTATGCTCGCCTTCTGCAAAAATTCCCAAAATCACCACTAGTACCCGACGGTACATTGGCTTTGGGTGAATTGCTTTACGAACAAGGTAAATTCGCAGAGGCCTTGGATCAATTCAAACGCTTGGAACAATTCCCACAAAGCCGTGTGTATTCATACGGTATGTATAAAGCGGCTTGGGCCTACTACAATCTTCATGACAGTGACAACGGCATCAAAAAACTAGTCGAGGTTGTGAAAAACAATCCACCGCTTCAAGATGGTGAAGTCCCAACAAATCGCCACAATCTTCGTAAGGAAGCATTGCGCGATTTGACAGTATTCATCGGTGACACTTACCCAGCAAACAAACTTTATTCTTTCTTTGAAGAATTGACGACAGAAGAAGAACTTGGTCAGTCGATGAGTGACCTTGCGAAACTTTACGATTCACACAGCCGTCAAAAAGAGATGAACATCTTCCTTGATGAATACATCGATAAACGCCCTACAGGCCCAGAGGTTGTGAAATCTCACTTGGCCCTTGTTGAGGCCAATGAAACTTTGAAAAAACGCGACAAAGTTTTAGATCACTTGCAAAT
>NZ_DASVLT010000071.1:0-38148 GCF_036384735.1 Bdellovibrio sp.
ACAACTCCAGGAAATATCGGTCAATCTTTCAAGCTTCGAGCAAAGCAAATCCGTGATCCATCTTCTGTAGCCTTCCGTCTCTAGAACACTCTCTTGCTACGGGCACTGATGTTTATTCTGCGCCGCTCTCAGAAATATGAATTGGCAAATATGGCGTTAAAAAGTTCTAACTATTCAAGATCAGGACCTTTTTTATATTTCTCGAGAGTGACACACCCCCTTTGTCCCGATTAGAGCCAGAACTCTTGTCGCAGGGCTTAAATTCATGGACTCCTCCTCTGTAGGATGCTACTTTTCCAGCCGATAATTAGACGGAAAACTCAAGGAGAACCAACGTGGATTACTCTCAATTTAAGAACGTCAAACCTGAGGTTTTGGATTCTATCGCAAGACGCGCCCATTACTTGGCAACTCAGATGATTTGGCAAGCCAACCACCGCCCGGACAAAGAAAAAGGCGATCCAAAGGTTGGTGGTCACCCTGCTGCTTCAGCAAGTTCACTTCACATCATGGGTGCATTGCACTTGCTAGTTAAAACTGGTTTTGATCATATCGCGAACAAACCACATGCTTCACCGACAGATCACTCTTACAACTACTTGTTGGATCTTCTTTTGAAGAATGACTTGTCGAAACTTTCTCAAGAGCAAGCGGACCAAGCAATGAATGGTCTTCGTAAGTTCACTGATGGAAGCGAATTCGTATTTCAATCTTACCACTCTGCTTACGACCCAGATCATCACAACTTCTTCCCTTCAGGCACTGTGGGCATTCCGCCAGTTGAAGCGGGTTACATGGCATTGGCTTACCGTTATGCGCGCGAGCACGGTTATGAAGTGCCAGATGCCCACTTCTGGGCTGTGTGCGGTGACTCTGAATTCCGTGAAGGTTCAATGTATGAAGCTGTTCCAGACTTTGCAGAGCGTGAGCTTGGTTCATTGACTTGGATCCTTGATTACAACCGTCAATCACTCGATGGTCATCGTATCACGAATAAAGAAATCATGAACGGAACTGATGCTGACCGTGTCGAGCGCACTATGGCTGCCAACGGTTGGGAAGTTATCCAGGTTCGTCACGGTTCTAAACGCCAGGCTTTGTTTGCTAAAAAAGACGGTGCTCTTTTCCAAAACTTCTTGGAAAAAGAATTGGAAGATTACGAGCTTCAATCATTGCTTCTTGTTCAAGACATGAAGGCTTTGAAAAAAGGCATCGCAAAAGAACATCCGAACATGAAGAAGTTCTTGGACAGCATCACCGATGAAGAGCTATTCGATGCTATCCGCGATTTCGGTGGACATGACATGCTGGCTTTGGCCGCTGCAATGGCGAAGTCTAAAGAATCAAAACGTAAACCAACAATCATCATCGCTCACACCCTTAAAGGTTGGGGCTTGAGAGCTGCTGCTCAACCAGGCAACCACTCTTCTTTGCCAACTGAAGAAGAAGTGAACGAATTGAAAGCTAAACAAGGTATCACAGGCGAAAAACTTTACGAGCGTTTTGCTGCGAACTCTGTTGAAGGTAAATTCTTAGCGACTCGTTCAGAAAAACTTTATTCTGAAATCAAAGCTCAATACGCTTTGAAAGCGAAAAACCAAGACTACTTCTTGAAAAAGTTGACTGAGTTCGGTGACATTCCTCAATCACTCGATATCAACACAAAAATGACTAGCTATCCTCATACACAGTGGATGCTAGGTCAGTTGACTGCGAAATTGACTCGTATCGCGAACACTCCGCTTGATGAGAAAAAGCTGAACGACAAACAAAAGCCACTGACTGACACAGAAAAACCATTCAAGCTTCCTGGTGAATTGTTCATTTCTATGGCTCCAGACGTTGGTACTTCAACAAACTTGAACCCAGCGATGGACGGTAAGATCTTCGGTGCGCCAGTAGTCACTGACCACGAAACAGATCTTGGCGTTAAAGACCATAAACTTCCTGACTTGGTTCCTGGCGAAGACGTTTCAGACCGCTTCTTGCGTTTTGAAATCGCAGAAGGAAACGTTATGTCTTGCGTGGGTGCATTTGGAAAAATGCGCGACGTTTTGGGAATTCCAATCATTCCATTGATGACGGTTTATGACTTCTTCGTTAAACGTGCGTTGGACCAATACTTCTACAATCTTTATTGGAAGTCTTCGTTCATTTGCGTTGGTACTCCATCAGGTGTGACTCTTTCTCCGGAAGGTGCGCAACATGGTTGGAAGTCTGATATCCAAATTCCAAACCAAATCACTTGGGAGCCGTTCTTCTGCCAAGAGTTGGATTGGATCATCTGCGACACAATCAAACGTCATGTATTAAACGACAACGCCGGCCGTACAGGCACTTTGCTTCGTCTGGTAACTCGTGGTGCAGAACAAAAAGACATGATGACGTACTTGAAAAAACAAGCTCGTTTCAAAGCAGGTCTTGAAGGCACTTTGGCTCGCGCTGAATTCCCTATTGCGGGCGCGGCGAATGAAGAAGAAGTTGGTACAATCGACGACGCACAAATTTTGACACAAATTCGTGAAGAAGTTCTGCAAGGAGCTTACTACCTCGTTGATTACCGCGGTTATGCTGGCTACGAGCCAGGCGACAACGTCGTGAACATCTTCTCTTTGGGTACAATGACAACTGAGGCATTGAAGGCTTCTGACGATTTATTGGCTCGCGGTATTTACGCGAACGTGATCGTTGTGACTTCTCCGGACTTGTTGGTTGGTATCCAAGGTCATGAAACTGACTACGAATACTTGAAAAATGGTTTGGGTGTGAATTCGAACTTGTACTTGAGAAAAGCGGAAGAAGTTTCTACGGGTGATCTTATCACTGTCGCTGGTAAACGCGTTCCAGTAGTCAGCGTTGCTGACGGCGAAACAGGTCTATTGGATAATATCGGCTCTATCATCGGTGTTCGCCAAGAAGCTTTGGGCGTGCGTAAACACTCGAAGTGCGGTCGTCCTTCAGAGATCTACGCTTACCACCACATGGATGCCGAAGCTGTCGTTGAAGCGTGCGGTAAGGTTCTTGCTGAAACAGCCCTTGAAAAAGTGATCGTGACAGAGAACGCTTTGGGTGAAACACACCAAGCAGAAGGTCGCACGGCTCATTGGACAGATTTGTGGCCAGCAAAAACTCCGGTGCACAAACACTAGAGTTATCTAAAAGCTAAAACTTAAAAACCCCGGCAGCAATGTCGGGGTTTTTTATTTCTTATGCAAAAATTGAAAATACAACATCGAGACAAATAAAGCTCCTGACGTTGCTAACGGCAGACTAAATCCGATGTATCCAAGACGACTAAAGATCTCGTAACCACAATAAGATCCCGTGATAAAAAAGCCAATAATTCCCATGCGCATAAGAACGGCTTTTCCTTCATCCGGAATTTCATGTGTGATTTTTTTATGGTAAACCAATCGCGCCAAACCAATTCCAAGATCCGTTGTGATACCACTTAAATGAGTTGTGCGAATAACAGATCGTGAAACCGTTGTGATTGTTCCGTTTTGCACTCCACATAAGAACGACAGCATCACTAGCAGTACGTAATCGCGGGAAAACTTTAAAGGCTCGCCGAATTTTCCGAACATTTCGGACTCGCCAAGGAACATCAATGTTGCGATCAAAGCAAATATCAACCCGAAGGAAATGTAATATCGTGGCTTCTTATGAAGCTTGATACGGATGTCGACAAGAAAGCCGCTCATCATACAACCAAGCAAAAAGCAAATCGGCACGAGGGCCATTTCAGAGGCCGCCGACAACCCATTTAAGCCGAACTCATAACCTACCGAAGTTCCATACCCAGTGACATGGGAGACATAACGATGGCAAGACATGAAGCCGCCAACATTCAGAACACCCGCCTGAAAAGCCATGGTCATCCAAATAACGACGTTGCTTGGTTTATAATGGGATATGGTTTCGCTATCTCGTAACACCGTTCAATCTTACTTCTTCTAAGACTTTGTTAAAACAAATTTGAGGGGTTACAGACCATTGAACAAGGTTTTGGTCCTGCGGTGGACGATAGATGTCGGCAAGCGTTTTCCCTTTACCCACTTTCCGCAAAGGACCATAATACATTCATTAACTTGCAACAGAAAAGAACCTCATGAACTACAGTCAATTCACCGATACCCCACTGCCTTTCGAAGGTGAATTCTATCTTTCGCGCAAAAAGAAATTCGACGAGTTGATTTTTTTTGTTCATTTCTATGATGGTTCCAAACGTCAAATGCTCCGTCACATCAAAATGGTGAATGATTTGGGATTTGATGCCTTTGCTTTTAATCTACAGGGCACTCACCGTGATTTATTGAAACATCCTCCAGTAAGCACCCACAATGCCTTTGGCGTTAAACATACTTATGCTGATCAAATCGAAAAACTGTTAAATGAAATTCCAGGCAAAAAGATCATTTATGCTTTCTCGAACCCATCGGCCTCAGCAATTGAAGCCATGTCGCGACGTCTTTGCTCGGATACGACAGCATTGATCTGTGACAGCGGTCCCACAGTTCGCTTTCTACCTTCGGCCTACAAATTGTTTGGCGAAGAATACAAAGTGCAATCCCTGTTAATGAAAGTGACTCTGATTGTGCCCTTGTCGCTTGCCTGGAGCCCTTTACTGCACAAAGATATTCCAGCTCAGCTTGAAACATTCCCAAAAGGTTTCAAAATTTTGTCAATTCGCGGTTGGAGAGACAAATTAATTCCACCGGCACATATTGACGAGGTTTTCGAACCACATGCGAATTTGGATTGGTCCAAACTTTCTTTGCCAGAGGCCGAACACTTAACTGGACTTCGAGATTTTCCAAGTGAATACATCCCTGGCGTTGAGAAATTTTTGAACTCCGTGGCAACACCTTGCACTTTGATTTCACAAGAACGTGAAACCGACTATTAATCCCATGTAACTAGTCCTTCCGGTCTAAGTTCTCTACCCTGATTTTTGGAGGACGCAGACAATGGACGTTTCTAGTTTTTCCCGTGGATTTCTATTTTTCCTGGCACTGATTTTTTCTAATATTGCATTCGCCTATCAGAACGACAGTTATCTCTATCAAAATGAATATTTGAGATTCGCACAAAGTTACTTGAGTCTATTGCAAGATCTTCCGACGGATCGTTTAAGCTCTTTGCCAGCTGATAAACAAGCGACTTGCACACAACGCTATAACGGAATTTTAAAAGACGGAGTGATCGATATTCGTGTGGCTCTTGGATATTTTGATTGGACAACAGGAAGTGCTGTCGGCAGCTATGGATTAAGTCCCTCTATTGATCTTGGGGCTTACGCAAGTTTGCGAGATACACTAACGGATCGATGCCATGGTAATTTGCGCTTCTGCGGATTCAAAAGTGACAGCAGAAATCCCTATGTTTTTACCCGCACAGTTTCACTTTTTGGCAAGACGTATCCAGTGCGTTTAGAAATGCATTTTTCTTCAGCAACAGAATTCTTTGCTGCGAATACGGGACAATACTCTTCTCAGCAACAGCAGCGCACACAATTTATGGACTCGTTCTTCGCAAACGCCTTGCAAAATGCGGATGCGACTTTCTACTTCGGTCATTCACGCAATGGTGGCGGACCGGACTTTGCTCCTCCGCGTTTGATGAAAAATAATAAAGTCGATTACAAAGGTTATTACGAAGTGGTGCGCCCTGGATTTAAAAAAGTCATGGCAGCTCTTTCCAATCCTGACAAACAGACACCCATTTTTGGATTGATGTCCTGTGACTCTCGCGATCACTTTGCAGGACCTTTGCGCAAGCTTGCGCCTCATACCGGAATTATCACGTCGACGGCGGTGCTGAATTTAGATCAGGTCTATACAGCGATGATCGGCGCGATTGATGCAATATTGCGCGGTCAGTGCCAACAAGGTTTTTATAAAGAATTAAGAATGACACCTGGAAATCAGGAACACATCACCATGGACGGAATGTTTGAATAAAGGAGAACCTTATGCAAATTGAATCACTTCCACATCCAGATTATTTGAAGTACCCAAAGAAAAGAACTTTGTGCTTCTTCAACACTCGTGAACAAGCGGAAAATACTGTGCAAGCGATTATGCGTGAGGGTTTTCCTGCCGAGGCAATCAATGTTTACGAAGGTGAACATGGCTTGGCAGCAGTTGATGCGACAGGTGAAATGCATTCGCTGAAAGAAGCTTGGGCTCGCTGGGCTCAGAAATTTTTGGGCACTGGCGAGTGGGATTTAGTTTCTGAAGCCGATAAGGAATTGCGTGAGGGACATTTGCTTTTAAGCGTACTCACTCCAAGCAATGACGACAAAGAAGATGTTGCGGATTTGATGCTTTTAAATGGCGGGCACTCGATTCGTTATGTAGACCCTTTGTATAACGAGCAGCTGACTCCTCCAACGCAAAATCCGGACTGAATTTTCATGACAGGGTCGTAAAGGTAAGCTATGTCTCCTTCATATTGAATGAGGTGAGACATGGCAGATCTTGAGTTTTATATTTACAAAGTTCCATCCCCAATGGGTGAGTGGTTGGCAGCGTTCGAAGCGGACGAATTGATTTTCTTGGGTCACTACAATACCGGCCGACGTGCAAAATCCGCTGATGCCGTTAGCAAAGCAGATGTTGAAGCTGATCTGGCAAAACTTCTTCAAGAGGCTTACCACCTCAATGTTGGTAAATTCACAGCCGCTAAGTGGAATAAGAAAACTAATTTCTGGCAAACAAAACACAAGATTAAATTGCAAGGCACTGAATTCCAAATGAAGGTGTGGTTGCAACTTTTGAAAATTCCAATGGGCAAAACTATTAGCTACACAGATCTTGCGAAAAAAATCCGCAAGCCAGAGGCCGCTCGTGCTGTAGCTTCTGCTGTTGCTAAAAACAACGTGGCTTTCTATGTTCCTTGCCACCGCGTGGTGGGTTCAGGCTCTTTGAAAAACAAAATGAAATATCACTGGGGCTCTGAACTTAAAAAACAGTTGCTTCAAAGTGAGGGTGCGATCTAGTCGCGTATCTAAGTTGTTGTTAATTTTAGCTTTTTTATAAAGCAAAACCTAAGTCCATATTTGTGGCTCTTCCTTTGACTTACATATTATTTACATAGTAATTAATATGTAAATGGAGAGCCACACATGAATACACTCGCCCTTCCCGCCCTAGCAAATATTCCGTTCGTCTCCGCAGAGAATTTGCAACCTCCTGCTGGAGTTCCCACTGGTGTAAGCACCTTGGATAACTTTCTTCTTTGGAGAGGAGTCCCCAAAGGTGAACTGAGCCTATTCCAAGGAAGCCCCGGCACTGGCGCCACTTCGTTGTGGGTGGGGATGACTCAACAAGCTCATTCGCAAAATAAGTGGGTGGCTTGGGTGAATGGCGGCGCACAACTTCTGCCCGCTCATCTAGTCAGTCGCCAAGTCAACTTAAGTAAACTTTTAGTCGTGAAAGAACCCCGCGAAGCAGAACAATTGTTTTGGATTCTACAAGAACTGATTACAAGCTCATTATTTGAAGTGATCGGCTGCGAGCTGAAAGAAATGTTCTTCAAAAATCATCAGCTGCAAAAATTAAAAAAACTTTGTCGCATGCACAAAGTCGCTTTGATTTTTGTTTGTCACAAAGCCAGTCGTTTTGTGAATCCGTTGTTTAGTTTGATTATTCAATTCCAAAGGGACTTTATCACAATTCAAAGAGCCCTTCACCGTCCAACCCCTTTCAGTGTTGCAGGGAGCACGATCAATGCGAACTTTATCTCTCAATTTAAAAACGCCGCAAGAAAGCTCCTCGGCTGAGGCTTTTTTAGTTCTTAGTCCTCGTGTTCAATTCCGTTTTCCCCATTATGTCTTCGTCGATATTGAATCAACGGCACATCTTGTGGGTGGTGAAAAAGCTTGCTTGGAAAAAGCTTTAGGTATTGCGCGCAAGTTTTCTGCAGAAGCGACGGGAGCTATTGCTGATACAGCTCCCGTTGCGCAGATGCTTGCGAAATGGAAGCCTTCATTCATTGCCCCTGAGGGGCAAGAGTCGAAGGCTCTGCATGGTTTGGGACTGGATGCACTGAAAGATCTGGAAGGATTGTTTCCGTGGACTCAGAAAACACGCATCGAACATGTCATTTCTTTTGCGCACTCTTTAGGTATTTGCACTTTGGAAGAAGTTTATAACTTCAGACTTATTTCCTTACGGGAACGTTGGGGGGATTTCGGTGTTTTACTTTGGAATCGTTTGCACAGCCAAGACGCTCAGGTCATTTCACCTCTTGTGCCTCGCGATCCTCTTGTGGGGTATGGCTACTTGGATGATCCCTTAGGAGTCGCTTCCTTGCTCTTCAATCGCATAAAGCCGCATTTGGATATTTTATTTGCGCGCTTGCAGGGTTTGTCGCGTTTTGCACAAAAGATGGAAGTGATTCTTCACTGTGAATATTCCGACAAGAAGCATATTTTGCAGATCGAACCAGTCAGTCCCAGTCGCGATCAAGAATTGTTTGAAGATTTACTTTTCAAGCGTATGGAAAATACGGTTTTAGAAAATCCTATTCGTGAGTTCGAGATTTCCATCTTCGACGTTCCGGAAAAAGTTCAGCAGTTGGATTTTTTTGAGCCGCGGGATAACAGCGAAGATCGTTGGCGCCGCTTGATCAGCTTTGCCAAACAAGCGAACTGTGAAATGGGTTTCCTTCAAATGGAAGCGAACCATTTCCCAGAAAAGAGCTTTAAACTTGTAACTGATTGGCCCGAGGATTTTAAATCCGAAGACCTTATCGAGCGACAAGAAGACAATGCCTTACAAATCAAATCCACTTACGCGAAAGGTTTATCACAAAGCCCTCGTCCATCGCTGTTATTAGAACAACCTCAGGTTTTGTCTGATGAAGAGATGCGCCGGATTCGTTTGGTATCAGCCCTCCCGAGTGAACGCATTGAATCCGCTTGGTGGCAGATCTCTTCGCAGGATTTGAAATATCGTGACTATTTTTTTGCACTCTCTAGCCAGGGACAACTTTTGTGGGTCTTTCAGGACCGCGTAAGCTCCCAATATTATTTGCATGGATACTTCGATTAATAGACCCCGTCATTTAGGTGGCGGGCGTTCATCAGCAAAAGCTAAAACAGACGCGCCCAGCTTTTTACCTGCGCTTACGAATCGCAGAGACTTAAGCAGAGTTCCTCGCGCAAGTGGCTTCGTTGAATTATTAGCGCGCAGTAATTTTTCTTTTCTGCGCGGGGCCTCTCATCCCGAAGAGATGGTTAATACCGCTATCGAGCATGATTACAATGGTGTAGGTTTGTGTGACTTAAATGGTCTTTATGGTGTGGCTCGCGGCTTTGCAACAATTCATCGTCCGTCGCATTTAACTGCAGACATTCAAGCGAAGCCAGATTTCAAATATCTAATTGGTTCGGAATTAACTCTGACTGATGAAACAGCCGTAACCTTGATTCCTATGACATTAAAGGGATACGGCAATCTTTGTGAGCTTTTGACATTGGGAAAACGCCAGGCCACGAAAGGCTTTTCCCGCTTGGATTTCCAACAAGTGTTGGATCATCACGAAGAACTTCTCTGTTTTGCCATGCCCCCTGTAAGCGAAGAACGCTATCAAAAACTGCATAAAGTTTTTGGTGATCGCCTTTACATCCCTGTGTGGCGCGATCTCACGTGGGAGTCTCACGAACTCAATCGGCAATCGTTTCAACTCGAACAGAAACACAATGCGCAGCTCTTCGTTACACAGCGGCCATTTATGCATCACGAAAGCCGCAAACCTTTGTTCGATATTCTGACTTGCATTCTTCATCACACCACTCTGACAGAAGCGAAAGATCGTTTGATTCAAAATGCAGAACGCTCTCTGCAATCTATCGAGTACATTTCTTATGTGTGGTCCGATCGTCTTGACCTTGTGGAAAAAACTGTGGAGATCTCGGCACGTTCTACTTTTTCGCTGAAAGAAATTACTTATCAATATCCGCGCTCCAACATCCCCGATGGCATGAGTGTTACAGAATATCTTCGCAAGCTGACAGAGGAAGGTCAAAAGTGGCGTTTTCCAGATGGAACTCCGCCAGAGATCAAGAAGACAATTGAAAAGGAATTGTCTTTAATTGCACAAATGAAATTCGAAGATTACTTCATCACCTTGAAAGAGATCTGTCAGTTCGCTCAAGAAAAAAGAATTTTATTTCAAGGCCGCGGTTCCGCGGCGAATTCTGTTGTCTGTTATTGCTTAGGTTTAACGTCGGTCGATCCTCGCGAAATCGGACTTTTGTTCGAAAGGTTTATTTCTGCGGAACGTGGCGAGCCACCTGATATTGATATCGACTTCGAACACGAACGTCGCGAAGAGGTCATCCAGCATATCTATGAAAAATACGACGAGCGCCATGCTGCCATGATTTGCACGGTAATTCGTTATCGTTCCAGACTTGCCATTCGTGAAACCGCGAAAGTATTTGGTCTTCCACTAGAGCGCGTCTCAGAGATGGTGCGTTTCATGGGACGCGATGGAATGTCTCGACTGGAAGAACCTGAAAGTTGCGCGCGGTTTGGAATTCCTCAAGAGACCTGGAGTTTATTTTTAGAGATGAGTCGACAATTGATTGGATTCCCCCGCCACCTTGGTATTCACTCTGGTGGCTTTTTAATTACTCACGAATCTATCACATCAATGGTGCCTGTTGAAAAAGCCACGATGAATGGTCGCTATGTTATTCAGTGGAACAAAGATGACGTTGCAGCACTCGGGCTCATGAAGATTGATGTGTTGAGTTTGGGAATGCTGACTTGTTTGCGTAAAGCTTTGCAGTTAATTAAGGATAAAAAGGGTATTGACTATAATCTTGCGAATATTCCCGGCGACGATAAACCTACTTACGATATGATTTGCGAGGCTGATACTGTGGGCGTTTTCCAAATTGAGTCTCGCGCACAGATGAACACCTTGCCACGAATGAAACCTCAATGTTTTTATGATCTGGTTGTCGAGGTGGCCATCGTTCGCCCTGGTCCTTTGCAAGGAGGCATGGTTCACCCTTATTTGAAGCGTCGCCAAGGCAAAGAGGCCGTAACGTATCCAAGTCCTTTGCTGGAACCAATCTTGGAAAAAACCCACGGTGTTCCAATTTTCCAGGAACAAGTTATGAAAATTGTCATTGAAGCCGCAGGTTTTACTCCAGGTCAATCGGATGAACTTCGCAGAATTATGTCTTCGGCGTGGCGCAGGCAATCAAGTATGGATGCGATTCATGATAAAATTATTTTGGGATTTGAGAAGAATGGTATTTCTCGCGAATATGGCGAACAGATTTATAAAACCATCGAAGGTTTTGCTAATTATGGTTTTCCAGAAAGTCACGCGGCAAGCTTTGCTTTGCTCACATACTCAAGCTGTTTTATTAAAAAGCATCACCCTGATGTGTTTGCATGTTCATTGTTAAACAGCCAACCGATGGGCTTTTATGCTCCCCGCGTACTTATTGCTGAAGCTCAACGTAATGGTGTGAATGTTCTGCCTCTGTGTATTCAAAAATCGAATTACGATTATACTCTTGAGTCAAGTTTGGAACCCGAGAATCCCAACTCATTATGGGAAATGCGCGTAGGTTTCCGTTCTTTGTACGGCGTCCCTGAATCTGTCGCACGTATTATTGAAGACGAACGAACTGCCAATGGTCTTTATTTAGATCTCTCTGATTTCGTTCGCCGCACCAAATTGCCTCGCGCTTTGTTACTTAAACTCGCCGCCTCTGGTGCTATGGAATGTTTTAATATCAATACTCGTGAACTTATTTGGCATCTGGAAAGTTTAAGCTTGGATCAAAGCAGTTTCTTGTGGGGTCTTCCTAAAGAAAGCTTATCTAAAGAGGTCGATCCCGAAGACGAAGAAAAAGAACACCTACCATTTGAATCCAACTGGGATCGCATGCGTCGCGAATACGATAGCAAAGGCTATTCTGTAGACTCTCATCCGATGAGTGTTCTTCGTTCTTATTTGAATATGAAAAACCAAGATTTAATTAAAAACCGTTATGTGCCTTACATGACTTCTTTGGATGTAAAGCGCTTGAAGAACAAACGCAAAGTTCGCCTTGGGGGACTTGTTTCCATCACCCAACGTCCACCCACAGCCAAAGGCATGTGCTTTATCACTTTAGAAGACGAGTTTGGATTCATGAACATTGTCATTCATCCCGACGTCTATCAAAAAGATCGCCTGGTGATTTACGGAAAGTCTTTACTGGAAATCCACGGCCAAATCGAAAAAGTTGGCGATATTATCAACGTCCGCGCCAGCCATTTGCTCCCCTTGCAGTAATTTGCAAACTCATCCAAAAACCCGGCGTTAAAAAAGCAAAAAGCGAGATCGGGCTTCCCCTGTCTCGCTTTTATAAGCATTGAACCTTCACGTCTACAAAGGAGGTTCGAATGCCGAATCTAAACACGCAATGTAAGATTCGACGTTTTTTGGCTATAGCTAAACGAATTCTTGGTCTAGTTTTACTAATCCTTGAAATCCTCAAGCAATGGCACGATCTGAACATGTAACCAGATTTTAGCGCCAACGTGTACAATTGACCTAAAATCGAAAGAGGGTTCAATCTATAAAATGACAGGGGGCCCACCTCTGTTTATAGTGTGTTCATGCTTTTAGAATCCTTTGAATTTCTTCTAACACCAACATCTCCCATTGCGCGCAAGTATGGATTTCTTTATTCATCGATTTCCCTCAAGCATCGTTACGAGCGCTGTAAAAAGAAATGGCTCCCGCATCTTAAAAATTGTCAGGATCTTTTTACTGAAACTGCGAACTCGCTACCGCAGCGAAAAAGTGTTGTAGTCTTGGGAAGTGCACACCTGCATGAAATCCCGATTCATCTTTTGCTTCAATATTTTGAAAAGATCACGCTTGTTGATGTCGTTCATCCTTTGAAACATCATTGGATATCGAAAAGAAATCCTCGCGTGAAGTTGATCACTCAAGATTTAACCGAAGCCTTGCAACATCTTGAAAAGCTGCAAAGCTTGGAAGATCTGCATGATCTTGGCAAAGACTTAGCAGGCAAAGAACTTTTCAAATTCGAAGCAGATTTGATTGTGTCAGCGAACCTGATGTCACAATTAGCACTGCTACCCATCGATGCTATCGAGAAGAAATTAAAGCGTGATCTAACTGTTGATGAAAAAGATCAAATCTGTACGGACTTCGCGCAAACTCATTTGAAAAATCTAGATGGCTGCAAAGGCAAAAAGCTGATCTACGCAGACCGTGAAGTGATTTATAAAGATCGCGACGGCAAAGAAATCTATAAAGGTCACTACCCTGTGGATTTCAAAGGTTATAAGAAACTAAAAGAATGGTTCTGGGAATTAGCTCCGATGGGCGAGGCTTCCAAAGAATACGCCATCGAAATGAAAATCGAAGCCTTCAGCAAAGACTAAAATGGTGCCTGTCACTTTTTAGTAACCACCCTGCATCAATTAACGCTCTGTAGACCCAAAAAAACGGCAGGCACCTTATTTCTTGATGGCGATGAACAGGCCTTCTTGGGTTGGGGCTATGGCGCTTTGATACAACTCTGAATCTGCTAGGCGCTCATTGAATTCACGCAAGATGCGCACCTGCTTGTCAGAAAATCTTTGGGCCTGTTCGCTTGGGTCATTCCACACAGATCCTGATAGAAAAATATTGTCCGCTAAGATCAATCCACCTTTGCGCAAGTTTTTTTCCGCCCACACAAGATAATCCATGTAAGCCGCTTTATTTCCATCAATAAACACACCATCGAAAGGACCTTGCGCAGAAAGCTTTTCTAATTCTTCGCGAGCATCACCCATTACAAGGTGGATTTTCTTTTTTGATTGATCGATCTTCGCAAAAACTTGCGCAGCCTTATCACCGTGAGCAGGTTCTTTTTCCAAAGTCCAAAGCTCGGCCCCCTCGGGAAGAGATTCGAAAATGTATTGTGCTGACAAACCCGTCAAAGTTCCGATTTCGACAAATTTTTTGCAACCATGCATTTTCACCAATAATGAGATCAAAGCTGATTCTGGAGGAGAAACACTGATGCGAGCGCGACCGACCTCTTCAGAATATTGACGAGACAACTTCTTAGTCTCGCTTTCTTTTTCATTGGAAAAAAGTGCATTTAAATATTCTTCTTTGTTCGACAACACGGAGTCGCGCATCGGGCACCTCTCTGAAAGGCCATACTCGCACGAGGCCCGAGGAATGTTAACAGGAAGTTAATTTGCGGCGCTTCCCACACAGGAATACGGTAAAAGAAGGAGGATGACATGAAGAAGCTTGCGCTGTTCTTTTCATTCTGGATCATCACTGCCTGCAATACGATGCCAAAAGATGATTTCAATTATCCTTTACGCGCGAACGACATCACCGAAGAACCGACTTCGCCTTTGAAAAACGCGGCCGGTGATTTACGTCGAAGCACCGAGTTCACAAAACTTTCACAGAATGTCGCCTTCAAATATGCAAGTGCCGATCTGACCGCGGATGCCAAGCAATCCTTGGATCGCATGGCTGACATCATGAAAGACAGCGGAAATTCATTCGAAAGAATGCGCATCGCAGGCTTTACTGATGCATCTGGCGATCCCTCACGAAATTTGAGACTCTCTCAGCAGCGGGCAGATAATGTGCGCAAATATTTAATCTCGAAAGGGGTGCCTGCCTCTAAGTTAGAGTCCATTGGTATGGGTTCCGCGACTTATGATGAGTCTGCCTCTGACAGAGCCAGCGCGGACTCAAGCCGTCGCGTGGAGTTTGAGATTGTGCAGTAACACTAAAGAAGGCAAAATGGTGGGATGAATCCACTGCTAGTTTTTGATCTCGATGGCACTTTGATTGACTCAGCACCTGACATTATCACAGCAGTCAATCGCACTCTGGAAAATCACAAGAAGCCAACGTTAAGTGACGAAAAAATTATTTCCCATATTGGCGAAGGTTTGAAAAAACTTTTGGCAGATCTTTTTGTCGGCGACAATTTGTCCCCTGAAGCCGTGACTGCTTTGGAAACAGAATTTCTTCAGATCTATGAATCTGAAATGCTCAACAAAACAAGCATCTTTCCCGGAGTCGAAGAATTCCTCGCAAAATACCACGGCCCTATCGCCATCATCACAAACAAAAACGAAGCCCCTGCGAAAAAAATTCTTGAGCACCTGAAGCTCAACCGTTTCAAGTGGGTCAACGTGTTTGGGGCGGATACTTTGCCAGAAAGAAAGCCCAGCGCCCTTCCCCTTCGCACAATGATGAATCAGGCCGGCCACGCGGCCCATAACACCCTCATGATCGGCGACGGAATTCCTGACATGGTGTCTGCTCAAAATGCAGGCGTTTCTTCTCTGGCAATTCACTTTGGCTATACGGCCCCAGAGATTCTGGGAAAATACGAGCCACGCGCTTTTTTAAAGCACTACAATGAACTTCACAGCGTGGTTCGCGAGCTGTTTCCCGTGAGGTGACGCATCCCCGCCAGAAAAAAGAACCTGGCACCTTTTCACGACTTGCCTCACGGCGGCGTGAACTATATAAGATGAAAACTTTCAGAATGGGGGGATTGCTCCAGTGAGTGACATCCTTTTAGAGGTTCAAAATTTAAAGACGGGTTTCAAGACTGACGATGGCGCTTTCCGCGCAGTTGACGACGTAAGTTTTTACGTTAAAAAAGGGCAAACCCTTGGAATCGTTGGCGAATCTGGTTGCGGAAAATCCGTAACGTCTTTGTCCGTTATGCGCTTGATCCAAAAACCAGGCAGCATTGAATCAGGCAAAATCCTTTTCAAAGGCCAAGATCTTCTTTCAATTTCTGAAGAGAAAATGCGCACGATCCGCGGTAACGAAATCGCGATGATCTTCCAAGAACCTATGACTTCTTTGAATCCGGTTTACACAATCGGTGACCAAATCGAAGAAGCCATTCTTCTTCACCAAAAAGATTTGAACAAGCAACAAGCGCGCGAACGTGCGATTGAAATGCTTCGTTTGGTAGGAATTCCAGCCCCTGAAAAACGTTTCCATGAATTCCCGCACCAGCTTTCTGGGGGTATGAGACAACGTGTGATGATCGCTATGGCGATCTCTTGCAATCCTGAACTTTTGATCGCCGATGAACCAACGACTGCTTTGGACGTTACAATCCAAGCGCAAATCTTGGATTTGATGAGAAAGCTGCAAAAAGACTTCAACGCCGGCATGATTTTGATCACTCATGATCTCGGCGTCGTTGCAGAGATGTGCCAAGAAGTTGCAGTGATGTATGCGGGTCGCATCGTCGAGTTCGGCACTGTGGAAGACATCTTCTATCGTCCAAAGCATCCGTACACTCGTGGTCTTTTGGATTCTATTCCTCACTTCGAAACAGGCCACAAGCTTGAGCAATTGAAAACTATCAAAGGCATGGTGCCGTCTCTTTACAATCTTCCACAAGGTTGCAGATTCGCGGATCGTTGTCCTTACGCTCAAGATGATTGCCGTGCGGTCTATCCAACTCTTGAGAACATGCGTGGCATCCACAAAGTGGCGTGCCATCACCCATTGAGCGAAGAGGTTAAATAAGAATGAGCACTCCTCTTTTAAAAGTTGAAAATGTAGTGAAGCGCTTTCCAATTTACGGTGGAATTTTCAGCCGTGAAGTTGCAAGCGTTAAAGCCGTTTCTGACGTTTCCTTTGAGTTGAAAAAGGGCGAGACCTTAGGTCTCGTGGGCGAATCCGGTTGTGGTAAATCGACTTTGGGTCGTTGCTTGATCCGTCTTCACGACACAACTTCTGGCAAGATCTCATACAATGGCAAAGACATCACTCATATCGAAGGCGAAGAGCTTCGCGATATGCGTAAAAAAATGCAAATCATCTTCCAAGATCCGTTTGCATCTTTGAATCCACGTATGACGATCGGTGCGATCCTTGAAGAGCCATTGATCATTCATAATCTTTTCGAAACTCCGAAAGGTCGCCAAGATCGTATTCACGAATTGATCGATCTAGTAGGTCTTCGTCGCGAACACTTAAATCGTTACCCGCATGAGTTCTCGGGCGGTCAACGTCAACGTGTGGGTATCGCCCGCGCTTTGGCAGTGAACCCTGAATTGATCGTGTGTGATGAGCCTGTTTCTGCATTGGACGTTTCTATCCAAGCACAAGTCATCAACTTGCTCATGGAGCTTCAACAAAAGCTAGGCCTAACTTACGTCTTCATCGCCCATGACTTGAAAGTTGTTGAGCACGTTTCTACTCACGTTGCCGTTATGTACTTGGGTAAAATCGTTGAAATGGCTGCCGCTGAAGAGCTTTATAAAAATCCAAAACACCCTTACACAAAAGCGTTGATGTCTGCGATTCCAGTTCCAGATCCTCGCCGTAAGGAAGAGCGTATCATTTTGACTGGGGACGTACCGTCGCCAATCAATCCTCCAACGGGTTGCCACTTCCACCCTCGTTGCCCAATGGCTATCGAAGAGTGCAAGACCAAGGTCCCGGTATTGGAAAACAAGGCACCAAATCACATTGCTGCCTGCATCCGCGTATAAAGAATCCCACCAAAAAATCCGATAACTCCCTGAGAGATCTTAGGGAGTATATGAAAACACAAGGCAAAATCTGGCTCTTTTTCGATTCAGAAAAGCAAATGCAGTCGAAGCCACTTTCGTTGGTTCAGGCGCAGGCGCATCTTTTGACGATTAAGCAGCAGGATTTTAATAAGATCTTCATGTGGACTCCTGGTTGGCCTGAATGGGTTTGCATTCGCGATTTCTTGGCGACGAATCAAAAGTATTTTGTTCTGACCCAACCGCCAAAACCGCCTTCTGAAGATATCATCGATATGGTTCCACCTCCACCAAGAGCTTCTTCGTCACATGCGAAGAATGCGGATGTCAGCGAAGACACCATGACCGCGACGTTGAATGCCCACGCGACAGAGCCTGACAGCCCCTACACACAGGTGGTTGCTGGCGAAGCGATGAAGGAAAATCCTGATTACGGTTATTACCATCAAGACTTCAATGGCGACGATTTGGATCTTCAAAAGATCAAGCAAATCAAAGTCGATCCATCGATGAAAAAGAAAATTACTCCGCGAGAAGCTCCTACTGCAAAACAAGAAGAGCGTCGGTCAGGAGCGGATCGCCGTAAAGACACTCGTCACAACTTCAAAATCGAAGTGGTGCTGGTTTCTAAAATGCGTTCATTCCGAACGTATTCTCGCGATATTTCTTTAAGTGGTACTCAGTTGGAAGATGAAATTCCAAAAGACTTTTTGAATCAACCGTTCGACTTGATCATTGTAAATCCATTCGAACGCGACCCTTCAAAAGCTCGTCTGCTTTTCCGTGCGAAAATCGTGGGTGATTTGACAGATCCACGTCGCTTGATGTTTATCGAGCAAGACGTGGCTATGACATTGCGCCTAGATGCTTTGCTCAAGGCCTACGTCGCGTATCAAGATCAATTGCGCAAAGCAACCGGATAATTTCTCGCGCATTTGTTAAAAACCTGACAAAAGTTTAATAAAGTTCCCTAACCATCTTCCGATATCTCATATCGAAGCACGTTGTTAAGGAGAACTCATGAGTACAATGAAGTACACGGCGAGTTTGGTCTGCGCATCTCTAATTATGGGAGCTTGCCAACCAAAAGTTGATAGCAGCAACTCAGAAGTTGCTCAATCTTTGCAAAAATATTTATTCGTATCTAGCGGCGCCTGCTATTCGGGATCTGGCGTTACCGCGTTTTCGACAACAACTTCTTCTAACGTCGTTTACAAAGTTAATCTATCAACGGGAGTGCGCGAAGCGCTGGTCGCGGATTACAACTCGTCCCCTGCTACTCCCGGAGATAGTCCGATTTCAATTGTTGATTGGGATAAACATAACTTGGCGGTCCTTGTACGTAACGGAAATGCGGGCCGCCTTGAACTTCTTCCTAAAGCGGGTGGAACTCGCGGAGTCTTCGGCACAAACCCAGCCACCTCGACAATTCTGTCTACAGCTCCCCAAAGCATGGCAATGAGCAGTGATGGCGGCCTTTTGATGATTCGCACGGGATTTATTGAGAAAGTGAATTCATCGGGAATTCGTCAAACAACTCCTTATGTAAGCAATAACCTGGGCGCAACATGTGGGACCGCGAACACTTTACTGACAAAGGTTATTGTTAGTCCCTCAGGAAAAATCATTACGGCTAGTGCCAATGCTTCACCAAAATTGATTAGCACCGCCAGCAGCGGCGCAAGCGGTTCATGCCTTGCGGGACAAGCACCGACGGGCGCTAGTTATGCGACAGCCTTTGCCTATGATCAGACACACAATAAAGTGATCGTCGCATGGTCAGGCTCTACCACAGCGGCTGATGTGAATAGCATCGTTGTTTATGACTATGATGATACTGCAGGCACATTCTCAAATGCGCAAAAGATTTACGATGCGAATGCGTACCCGGCGACTTATTCTTATTTGTTATTCGGCGTCTCTGCGATGACTTATGACGAAACCGACGGTCAATTGTATATCGCAACGGCGATTTCCACTGCCACAACAGCGGTAAACTACGCCATCGAGAAATTCACATACAATCCAAATATGTTGGGTGTTGATAATACGAAAGTTCTTATGCGCGCCGGGAACACACCGTTTTACAGCTATGGACTCGATACAAAATGTATCTCGTCTATGCTAGTAACAAACGATCCTTTAGATACAACGAACTAATGAAGTGTGGCAGGAGCTTGGCGTTCATAGACTTCAATCCAAGTCATATAGCGTTTCATATCCTGCACGTAACTATTTGAAGCAGGCGTTGCCACCTTCTGCACCAATGCCTTCGTTCGACCGAAATAAATGTAAGGCAAATAATCGACGTAGTTTTGCTGATTGATGAATCCAAGATTATTCACAACAATGCGACGCTTAAGTTCTCCTAGAGCTTCAATCAAATAACCCATGGTCGCGATGGCTGCATTTTCAGGAATATATAAATTATCCGGATTAATACCATAACGATCAGCCACTTTCGCAGGAACAATCTTTATCTGTGTTGGTCCACGGCTGTTGTCCGTGACTTGACGATTCGATCCCTGAATATAAATCTCGATAATCTTCGCCAAGTGAACCGCCCAAGGCATCATCTCTTTCAAGCGATAGCGCTTACTTGTGAAGAACAAAGTCTCGCGACCCAAGATGCCCACAGACATGTGAGCCAGAAGATTATATTCAGGGCCTGACACTTGATACATCTCTTGAAGCTCAGCCTTGTGTGCCGAAAGAGCCCGAATAAAAAGACGAACCTTTTCAGTACGAACTTCTGGGTGGATTGGCAGAAAAAACACTTCGCAGTCGTTACAATCATTGCGAAGCCATTCCCACTGAGTGTAACCGTTATTATTAAGAAGCGCGTGCTCTTGAACCAGGCTTTGTTCCAAAGATGAAGCAAAGCCACTGTCAACAAAGCTGACAGAGACAATTAGTGCCGCCAAAATAGAGATCCAGAAACGATTTAAAGACATTACGTACTCCGCTTCTGTAGCGATGCAACTCGCACACCAAAACGGCGTCTTTGGGAAAGAAAAAACCCCGCAGTCTGCGGGGGTTTTATTTATTGATTCAATTTTAGCAAAGTCTCGACGGTTTTCTTAAGCTTCTCAACATCGAAAGGCTTCTTGATGTAGTCATCAGCGCCGATGTCGAAAGCCTGTTTCATGTCGGCTTCTGAAGTTTGTCCAGAGACAAAAACTAAAGGAATTTTTTTAAGGTCTTTATGTTCCTTCAATAGCTGAGCAAGCTCAAAGCCATTGATCCAAGGCAGACCGACGTCCATCAAAATCAAATCAACTGGATGGTCATCAAGAGCAGTGGAAAGTTCTGTCGCGTCGGCCGCAAGCTTTAGCACGTGACCTTCGGTTTCCAGGATTCTCTTTATCGCCATTCTCATTGTTTCATCATCTTCGATGACCAGAATGACTTTAGGATCGAGTTTCTTTTTGGCTTCACGGAATTGATCCAATGGCACCACTTCTTGACTCGCGATGCGGGCCTTCGTCATTTTCTCGATCTTATTTACCAAATCCTTGGTATTGATTTTTTTATCCTTCATACGTCCTTAGTGCTCTTGGGCTTCAAGCCATCTTTCAGCATCAATTGCCGCCATACAACCTGTACCCGCTGCCGTAATCGCTTGGCGGTAAACGTGGTCTTGAACGTCCCCTGCTGCAAAAACACCTGGGATGTTCGTGTATGTCGTGTTTGGCTGAGTCACAAGATAACCTGTCTCGTTCATATCGAGAACACCTTTGAACAAATCTGTGTTCGGTTTATGACCGATGGCTAGGAATAAACCGGTAGCTGGCATTTCCTTAACAGTTCCATCCACTAGATTTTTGATTTTGGCACCTGTCATACCTTTGCCATCGCCCAAAACTTCAGTGACTTCAGAATTCCAAATCACAGAAATTTTCGGATTATTCAAAGCACGGTCTGCCATGATTTTAGAAGCACGGAAATGATCACGTCTGTGAACGATGTGGACTTTGGAAGCAAAGCGAGTAAGGAATTGCGCCTCTTCCATCGCCGTATCGCCACCACCCACAACAAGAATTTCTTGATTGCGGAAGAAAGCTCCGTCACAAGTCGCACACGCAGACACGCCACGGTTCATGTATGTTCTTTCAGAAGGAAGACCCAAGTACTTCGCGCTTGCACCCGTAGAGATAATCACAGATTTCGCCAAGTGAAGTTTATCACCAATCCAAATTTTAAAAGGACGTGCAGAGAAATCCACTTTCGTCACATTCCGAGTGATAAAGCGTGTTCCAAATCTTTCCGCCTGTTTTCTCATAACACCGATAAGTTCTGAACCCGTTACACCGTGTTCAAATCCCGGGAAGTTTTCAACTTCAGTTGTTAGCATCAACTGACCGCCGGCCTCTTCACCTTCAATCATCAATGGAGATAAATTCGCACGAGCCGTGTAGATCGCCGAAGTCAAACCCGCAGGGCCAGAACCGATAATGATGACGTTTTCAATTTTTGTGTCGTGAGTTTCTTGAGACATAAATACCCTCTTAAAATATGTAACCTAAATGTGGTCTCAGAATTGGCAAATGCAAGGTGCTATTTACTCCACAACAGTTGCCATTTATGAGCCCGATTCTGCCGCTAGGCTATCAACAAACCAATTCCATTTCATTAGTTCTTTACTTGTTTTGGACTGCGTCAGTACAATGAGCCATGCCTGTGATTTCTTTTAAGAAAAACCGAACTCCCCTGACCGTATCAAAGGGAGTAAATCTGATGAAGGCTCTGCTTGATGGAGGTCTTCCCGTTGCATCCAGTTGCAGTGGAGATGGTGTCTGCGCCAAATGCAAAATAATCATCGTTGAGGGCATGGAAAATCTGAGTACAGAAAACGAAACCGAGAGTTTTCTTCGCGAAAGCAAAGGGATTCCGAAGGATCAACGCATTAGCTGCCAAGTCCAAGTTTTAGACGATATCACCGTCGATACGACCTATTGGTAAAAGAAAAGGCAGCTTGTGGCTGCCTTTGGAATACCATCATTTATAAATAATCTGATCGCAAAGAAAGTCTTTCGTCTAAACCTTCTGTAAACGTACGAAATTGATTTTGATTCCTTCACGCAAAAAGATTTTCTCGAACGCTGTTTCAAAGTTTTCATCTTTGATTGGCGAGTTGTGGAGATCTTTCGTCTCGAACAAAATTTTGTATTGAGATTGCTGAATCTCTTCCATCGCCCATTCGAAATACACTAATGAGTCCGTTTTGAATTCTATGATCGAACCTGGCTTTTGCAAGCGGTGCAAAATATCTAAATTTCTCTTACAAACAACACGGTTCTTTGGTTTCTTCGGGGAAGTCCACGGATCCGGAAAATGAATGAAAACGTTGTCGATTTCACCTTCGTTGAAAAGTTCTTCCACATTGAAGGCATGGAAACGCGCAACGGCTGCATTTGTGCAGTTTGCGTTCAAAGCACGACGGATTGTTTGAATCAAAGGTTTGTATTTTAATTCCAAACCGACAACAAGACGAGAAGGATGTTTTTGTGCGTAGTGAGCAAAGTGAGTGCCGTTGCCGGTTCCAACCTCTAAATCCATTGGCAATGTCGCATCTGCCTTGAAAACATCAGAACGCCATTTGCCTTTATTCAGTGGAGCGCGCATTTCATCAAATGCCACGTGAGAATATTCACCGTTCAAAGCCAAAGTGTACTCTGTTTGGTGAGGCAGTTCCGTTGTGATGTTGATTTGTCTTCTTAGGCTATTATTATCTCTAGGGCTCGTTGTCATAGGTCCCTTGATTAGTCTTCACGGGGCCGCTGGTCAAGCTTTTCACTGTCAGCGGACGCAAAGATTCAAAGGGAACCATTCTAATTGGGCAATCCATCACATCACAGATTTGGCAGTAGGATTTTTTACAAGGATCTAGATGGAAAGCGATCTCTCCGTCGAATGTATAATCCTTAACGACCTGCTGTTCAAACTCGTTGGTCACATTGTGAACAAAAGCCACATCCCAATATTCTGGCACGACCAGATGAGCATCGACGTGGTGAAAGCTTCCCGAACGAATGACACGTAAATGGTGAATATCGATAATACCTGGTCTGCGATTTCTTCCAATTGAATCCGCCAAATTCGCCAATGCCTCTTCGTCACTCTCATCAAGCAAACCACCCCATGATTGACGAACAATGCCGAATCCAGAAAATGCCAGATGCAAACCGACAAGAATCGCAATAGCTGGATCGAGCCACTCAATCTTGGTCCAAATCACCAGCCCCAATCCCACCATCACACCAACAGTAGTTGTAACGTCCGAAATCACATGGGCACCACTTGCTTGCAAAGCCTCAGAGTGATGGTTCTTACCGACACGCTTCAGGAAAATTCCCAAAATCAAATTCAAAAAAGCGGCAACACCAATAATCGAGATACCTACTTCAAGTTTTTGTGGCGGAGCATGACTTACCAAAGCCTTCAAACTTTCGGCAATAATCATCAATGCCGCAAAGAAAATCAAACCCCCTTCAAACGCAGCAGAAAAATACTCTGCCTTACCGTGACCATAAGGATGTTCTTCATCCGCGGGTTGAGTCGCAAAGCGAATGACAAACAAAGCAACAATAGAGGCAACAACGTTCACGATGCTTTCTAAAGCGTCGGACAAAACAGCAGCGGAGTTTGTTAACTTATAGGCGCCGATTTTAAGAAGAAAAATTAAGAGGCTTGCGATGGCAGAAATCCACGCAGCTCGTGTACGATATTTCTCTGATGATAGAACGTTGGTAGCAACCATACTCGTGTTTTCCCGTCTTCATCGAAGACAGTCAACGAATTATTAACCGGCTGCCTTTTTACGATTTTGTGCACTCGCTTTAAGCTCCACAACCTTGCCTAGCTCTTGTTTGTGGAAAGCCACCTGATTGCGGCCTCCGCGTTTTGCTTCATACAAAGCGTGGTCAGCGCGACGAACTAATTCGCGAGCACTCAGATTTTCTCCGGGAATAGTAATGGCAAATCCCAAAGATGCGGTTAGTTTGATTGAGTCGGGACCATTTCGGAACGTGGTCTTTTCAATATTCTGACGAAGACGTTCGCAGAAATGCATCGCCCCTTCATGATTTGTCTCGGTCAAAACCATCAAGAATTCGTCACCGCCATAGCGGGCTGGAATGTCAATGTTTCGTGTACAAGCACGAATGATCTTACCGACTTCCGAAAGTACATAGCTTCCAAATAAATGGTCATGGCCATCATTCACGGTTTTGAAATAGTCCATGTCCATCATCACCACGCAGACATCACGATTAAAGCGTCTTGCGCGCTCCATCTCGAAGTCCAGGCGTTGATAAAGCGACCGCATGTTGTACAGACCTGTCAGGTCATCCGTATCCACGAGTTCTTTAAGTTTTTCATTCGCGTAGAGTAATTGTTCGTGCAAATCACGGATGCGCAACTGAGTGCGAATGCGTGCCAAAAGTTCAAGAGGAACGAACGGTTTAACGATGTAGTCGTCCGCACCTGAGTCGAGAGCTTCGATGATCGCTTCGGTACTGGAATTCTCTGAAACGAAGACGCAAGAAACATGAGCCAATCGTTCCCGAACCGCTTTCAATACGCGCAGACCCGCCATGGATGGCGCCATCCAATCCAAAATGACAACATGAGGAATCCATGACTCAATCAGCTTGTGAGCTTCCGCCTCGGTAGTCACACCACGGGCGTCATAGCCTTCCCAACGGAGAGGCTCCAGCAGGATTTCCATGCTGTCAGTGTCGTCGTCGATTACTAGAATGCGGCGACTTTTTGGATGTTTAGTATTCCCGTCAAAGCTCATTAGTCCTATCCTTCAGCTCAGCCGAAGCATCCCTAACAGTGTAACTTCAGAGGTACTTTTCGGTTAAACAGACGAATTTATTTAGGGGAAAATCTCTCCCTACGTCCAAAGCAGGACTAAAACCCCGGACCATTTTCAAGAGTCTGGATGCAGAATCTTTCGCTTCGGATAGTCCTCGCGTGGAAGGAATTTCTTTTTGAAACACGACCTAGGGCGCGCTTGCGAAACTTGCGCCCGACTCTGCATTCCAGACTCTTGAAAATGACAGAACCTTTCCCTTTTTGAGCAGAGGATTCCCCACTATTAATGGCGCACAACATTCATGCTCAGTGCGGGGTTTTGGGTTTGAATTGTCTTGGGATTTTGGGTATTTAAATTAGGGAATTGAGCGCTTTTTAAGGTGGATTTTTTATGAGTTTGAATTTTAGTGAGTACGAGGCGAAGTGGCAGAAGAAATGGGCTGATACCCAGGCGTTTCGTGCTGAGGCGAAATCTTCTAAGCCGAAATATTATGCTCTTGATATGTTTCCGTATCCTTCTGGGTCGGGTCTTCACTTGGGGCACATGGCCTCTTACACTCCTGGGGATATCGTTTCGCGCTACAAACGTGTGAACGGCTTCAATGTTTTGCATCCGATGGGTTACGATGCTTTCGGTTTGCCTGCGGAGCAATATGCTATTCAAACTGGTATTCACCCTGCGATCACAACGGATAAAGCCATCGCAAGTTTCCGCAAAACTCTTCAGTCATTTGGATTTAGTTTTGATTGGAGCCGCGAGATTTCCACGGCTGATCCTAAATACTACAAGTGGACTCAATTTATTTTCTTAAAACTTTACGAGCGCGGGCTTGCTTACCAAAAAGAAGTTCCTGTGAACTGGTGCCCTGCTTTAAAAACCGTTTTAGCAAACGATGAAGTTGTCGACGGAAAATCAGAGCGCGGTGGTCACCCCGTTATTCGCGTTCCGATGAAACAGTGGATGCTGAAGATCACTGACTACGCTGAACGATTGTTGAATGATCTCGATAAAGTGGACTGGCCAGAGCGCACGAAAGAAGCACAACGCAATTGGATTGGAAAATCTGAGGGCGCCCGTGTGACGTTCAAAATCGAAGACGAAACTGAAACATTCGAAGTATTCACGACTCGTCCTGATACTTTGTTCGGTGTGACGTTCATGGTAATGGCGCCAGAACATCCGCTTGTTAAAAAAATCACAACTCAACCACAACACTCTGCTGTGGAAGATTATGTTCTTGCGACAGCACGTAAATCTGAAGTTGAAAGAAAAGCGACGACAGAAAAAACCGGCGTCTTTACTGGAGCTCACGCTCTTCACCCAATCACTGGTGAACGCATTGAAATCTGGATTGCTGACTACGTTCTAACTGATTACGGCACGGGAGCTATCATGGCGGTTCCGGGTCATGACTCTCGTGATTTTGAATTCGCGCAAAAATTCAACTTGCCTGTAAAACGCGTGGTAGAAGGTGGCGATGCACTTCCTTTCGAAGGCGAAGGCACTATGGTCAATTCTGATTTCTTGAATGGTCTTTCTAAAACAGAGGCCATCAAGAAAATGCTTTCCCATTTGGAAAGCAAAAAATTGGGCACACGCGAAGTTCAATACAAGCTTCGCGACTGGTTGTTCAGCCGTCAACGTTATTGGGGTGAACCGTTCCCGATCGTGAACTTCCCTCATGCCGGCCAAATGGGTGTTCCAGCAAATGAACTTCCTGTGATGCTTCCTGAAGTTGCGGACTACGAGCCGTCTGATTCAGGCGAAGCTCCGTTGGCTAAAATTGCGGACTGGGTTCGCTATCAAGGTAAACCTGGATTCGGCGAAGGTGAAGTGGGTCGTCGCGAGACTGACACGATGCCGGGTGCTGCGGGTTCTTCTTGGTACTTCTTGCGTTACATCGATCCACACAACGATCAGGCTCCGTTCAGCCCTGAAGCCGAGAAATATTGGATGCCAGTGGATTTGTATGTGGGTGGCCCTGAGCACACGGTAGGGCATTTGCTTTACTCGCGCTTCTGGATGAAGGTTCTTTTCGATTGTGGTCTTGTGACTCACGACGAACCTTTCAAAAAATTGGCTCACCAAGGAATGATCTTGGGACCAGATAATCAAAAAATGTCGAAATCTCGTGGAAATGTGATTTCTCCTGAGGATATCGCGAAAACTCACGGCGCGGATTCGATCCGCGTGTTTATCTGTTTCATGGGACCTTTGGATACGGACAAGCCTTGGTCACCGACGGGTATCGATGGCGTGAAGCGTTTCTTGGACCGTGTGGGCCGCCTCGTGGTCAGCGATGACGGTAATTATCTAGCGACGAAGGCCCCCGTTCCTGCCGCGACAGAGAAATTACTTCATAAAACTATCAAAAAGGTCACAGAAGACATCGAGAGCATGAGCTTTAATACAGCGATCAGCGCCATGATGATCTTGGTCAATGACCTGTATAAAGCAGAATGTCGCTCGGAATCGGCTTTAAAACCGCTGGTTCAAATCTTGGCTCCGTTCGCTCCGCACTTGGCAGAAGAATTGTGGGAAAAATTAGGTGGCGAGGGACTTTGCTCTTTGGCTCCATGGCCAAAATATGATAGTACCCTGTGCGCTGATGACACAGTCACAATCGGCGTGCAAGTGAATGGCAAAATGCGCGGCACGATCGAACTTGGCGTAACAGCTTCTGAAGAGGAAGCGGTTGCGGCGGCGAAGGCCGTCGATAGTGTTGCCACTGTTCTTGCTGGAAAAAATCCCGATAAGGTGATTTATAAAGCCGGCAAGATTTTGAACTTGATCGTTAAATAATTAACGGATTCTTCCGAAGATAACTTTCGCAAGAATCCAAGCAACCAAAACTTCGGCCAAGCCAAGAGTAGAATTCCCTACTACGACGAAGCCGGAGTGTAGACCAGCCAGGTGAGGGCACACGAAGATGTCAAATTGGAGTCCTGAAAAAAGCGCGGAGCTTTACGGTATTAACAACTGGGGCAACGGGTATTTCAGAATTAACGGATCCGGAACTGTTTCTGTCACTCCAATGGGCGCGAATGGTCCCGCCGTAGATCTTCACGAGTTGACTCAAGATCTTTTGGATCGCGGTATTCGCGTTCCAATCATGATTCGCTTTCCTGATATCATCAAATCTCGCGTTGAGCTGTTGAATGGTTGCTTCAAAAAAGCATTTGCCGACCACGGTTACAAAGGTAACTACAACGGCGTCTACCCGATCAAAGTAAATCAGCAACGTCACTTGGTTCAAGAGCTTGTGAAATACGGCAAAGACTACAACATGGGTCTTGAGTGCGGTTCTAAGCCGGAACTTCTTGTGGTTCTTGCATTGATGAACACTGAAAATGCGTTGATTATCTGCAACGGCTTCAAAGACGCTGAATACATCGAGACAGCAATTCTTTCGCAAAAACTAGGTCGCAACACAATCATCGTTGTAGATCGTAAAGAAGAATTGAAAATGATCGTTGATGCCGGCAAGAAATTTAACACCCGCCCTAAAATCGGCTTCCGTGCGAAATTGAACACGCAAGGTGCTGGTAAATGGGTTGATTCTTCTGGTGCTCGTTCTAAGTTCGGCTTGACGGCTTCTGAGATCGTTGATGGCGTTGAGTTCTTGAAAGCAGAAGGCATGCTTGAATGCCTGGAGCTGATGCACTACCATATCGGCTCACAAGTTCCCGCGATTCAATCAATCAAATCCTCATTGAAAGAGGGCGCCCGCTTCTTCACTGAACTTTATAAAATGGGTGCCACAGGCTTGAAGTACCTGGATGTCGGCGGTGGTCTTGGTATCGACTACGACGGTTCAGGTCACTCTGACAGCTCTGTGAATTACTCTGAACAAGAATACGCGAACGATATCGTTTCTGTAGTTCAGACTCTTTGTGATGAAAAAAGCATTCCACATCCAAACATCGTGACAGAATCCGGTCGCTTCTTGGTAGCCCATCACTCGGTTCTAGTTTTCAATATTATGGGTGTGAATGATCTTCACCGCCACGAGCCGCCTCGCCCTGCAACGAAAGCTGATCCTTCGATCATGCAAGATATGCAGTACATTTTCGAAAAGGTGAACAAAGACAATCTGAACGAATGTTTCAATGACCTTGAACAATCGAAAAACGAAACTTTGCAACTATTCACTTACGGAGTTCTTTCACTCGAACAACGCGCATGGTGCGAGTCTATGTACTTCACCATCGCGACAAAAATGGTGAAATTGGCGAAGACAGTTCCAGACACCGAAGATATCGTTGCAACTTTATCTAAAGAGTTGTGCGACACTTATTACTCGAACTTCTCGTTGTTCCAATCGCTTCCAGACTCTTGGGCGGTGGGACAGTTGTTCCCGGTATTACCAATTCACCGCTTGGGTGAAGAACCCGTGCGTCAAGCGACTTTGGCCGATTTGACTTGTGACTCTGACGGTGTGATCGAAAAATTCATCGACACAGAATCTGGCGAGCCCAAAGACACAGTTCGTTTGCACCAATTTACAGACGGTCAACAATACTATCTTGGCGTGTTCCTAACAGGCGCTTACCAAGAGATCTTGGGCGATTTGCACAACTTGTTCGGTGATACAGATGCAGTTCATATCTCTTTGAACGGCGTGGGCTATACAATTGACCATTACGTTCCAGGTGACACTGTCACTGAAGTTCTTTCTTATGTTCAGTACGGCCGTTCAGAGATGGTAGATAACGTTCGTCAAGCAACAGAAGAGTCCATCCAAAAAGGCTCGATCACAAAACAGGAAGCAAAGCTTCTGATTAAGCACTATGAAGAAGGTCTTTCCGGCTACACTTATCTAGAAGAAGCTGAATAGTTTTTTTTGCATTACTTTAAAAAAAATCCCTCGCTCCGAAAGAACGAGGGATTTTTTTATCTTCAAACGTCTTTTTTGTGAATGAATTCAATCCAGCATATCCGCCGGATTTGAATTCATTTCTACTTAACTACGACAGACAAATCCGTTGTCGAACCAAGCTTTGTTGGAATTGTTTGCGCCGGGCACGTTGGATAATCTCTGTGAGTTGTGTACGCCAAACGATCTTCGCTTGTTTGGCGGTGAACCTGCCAAGAACCGTCCGTATTTTGTTTGAACGAATAATTGATCACAGTATTCAAAGCCAAAGTTTTTGACGTCGAATAAAGCAAGCGGCAAGTCGCATCGTAAGTATCAAGATAGTACTTAGTCAGAGACATTGATTTTTCTGTGAATTGAATAGAACCATCAGCAGCAACCGCTCCCTTGACCGCACCCGTTGAATCGATCAATTGACCATTCACGATGTTGTAAGCGTAGTAAGGGTCATTCCAATTATCCAACTTAGGGCACTCAAACACCGAAAATTCTAATTCGAAAGAACCTGGCTTTTGATGAATGTTCATGGCTACATTGCAAGGACTTGTGCGAACATCTTTTGAGCCACTGAAGGTTGCATAAGAAGCTTGAATTTGACCTTGGCCTTTAAGCTCGCCCAACACTTGGGCCTGCGCGGATAACGAAAACAAAGTTAATAGAATGATACAGATCTTCATTAGATCCTCCCGTTTCTCAATTTGATACAGGCCTAACAAAATCGACCCACGTTGTACAGAAAGATTCCTCGCATATACCTCTGAGTTATTAAGAAGATTTGATAATCAACCGTTAGACCACCGTAGGATTTTTTCTTGAACGTCCAAATACAAACCCCGGGGTCCTGCTTATGTTCAAATCACTCAAGTTCAAAATCATCTCAATAAGCCTTTTGGGAGTCTTAGCGCTCCTTATCACAGTCTTTGTATATGTCATGCCACTTTATCGCGAATCGGTACGCGATAGCCTTAAGCATGAAGTCAAAGCCGCTGTGGACTTAGCTGAAAGAGAAATTTCTCACTACCGCGACCTGGCTGACAAACATCAGATGCCTGTCGAGGAAGCAAAGTCGCACGCACGTGAAACCCTTCGCGACATGCGATATAACAAAACAGATTATTTCTTTGTTTATGACCTGGAGGGCGTAGGAGTCATGCATCCTATAAAGCCCGAAATGGAAGGCAAGAGCAATATCGATCAAGCCGATCCGACAGGAAATCATTATATCAGAACCATGATCAACTTGGTTAAATCCGACGGCGAAGGCTTTGTCGAATACTCTTATCCAAAAGTAAAAGATGGTCCTCCTATCGGGAAAGTCTCTTTCGTAAAATTAATTAAAGGCTGGGACTGGTTTGTAGGTTCAGGTGTTTATCAAGATGTTATTGACCAGAAAATTCACGATTTTGAAATTAGACTGCTCACCGTCTTTTTCGTAGTCAGCATTATAGTTCTGGCTTTAGCAATGGGGTTAAGTCTTTCTCTTGCGAAAAAAATTGATGTGATTGTGAAATCAATTGCCCAAAGCAGCGACGATGTGGGTCGCTCCATCCACGTCGTGTCAGAAGCAGGAAAAAATCTTGCAGAGTCTTCGACTTCGGCAGCAGCCTCTTTAGAAGAGACCGTTGCGTCCCTTGAAGAAGTGACTTCGGTCGTGAATTTGAATTCAGGCAACGCCCAGCAAGCGTCATCACTTTCGCAATCTTCAAGAGGCACAGCCGAGGAAGGCGAACATCAGATCAAGGCCTTGGTTACTTCAATGGAAGAGATTTCGACTCAGTCTAAGAAAATTGAGGAGATCATCAATGTCATTGACGACATCGCCTTTCAAACAAACTTGCTGGCCTTGAATGCTGCCGTTGAAGCGGCTCGCGCAGGCGAACAAGGAAAAGGTTTTGCTGTCGTGGCAGAGGCCGTTCGTACATTGGCACAAAGATCCGCTTCTGCTGCAAAAGATATTAGCGGCCTTATCAAAGACAGTGTTTCCAAAGTGGAAGACGGCCAAAAAATTGCCGACAAATCAGGTGAAGTCCTGGGCAATATCGTGACGTCCGTCAAAAAAGTGGCTGACTTGAACACCGAAATTGCTACCGCTAGCGGCGAGCAAACTCGCGGTGTCCAACAAATCAGTCAAGCCATGAACCAGCTGGATTCCGTTATTCAATCCAACGCCGCTTCGACCGAGGAAATTTCTGCCAACGTCGCAGAAATCGCCAACCGCATGCGCACAGTAGAACAGGACGTTATCGAATTAAAAAAACTAGTTCACGGCTAAACCGTCAGGTACGCCGTACCTTTTTGCCACACAGAGCGTTGTAGAATAAAAGGTTTTTATAAAAGCAAAGGGGCCGATCTTTTTTTGATCAGCCCCTTTTCTATTTTCAATTTTAAGTGAAATTACATCTTCGCATCGAAGGCATCGCGAACTGCGGTTCCGATGTTGTTCAGAAGGATCAATGTCACAACGATGGCAACCAATGGCCCCCACACCAACCACTCAGCAATCGTGAACCATTTCTGAGCTTGCGCCATCAACTCACCCCAAGAAGGAGTCGGCGGACGAAGACCCAGACCTAAGTAATCCAAGATCGACAAAGAGTAAACGTTTGCAGAGATAGCAAACGGTGCAAACGTAATGATCGGAGTCAAAGCGTTCGGCAAGATGTGCTTGCTGATGATGCGAGTGTGATCTGCACCAATCGCACGAGCCGCTTCCACGTATTCACGCTTACGCAATGAAAGGAATAGAGCACGCATATAAGCAGAGATACCAGTCCATCCAAACAATGCAGAGAACACGATCAACAACGGCAAGCTTGGGGTAAAGATCGCAATAATCGTGATTAATACAAATAGATAAGGTGTACTTTCCACGACCTCAACCACACGTTGACCGATCAAGTCCGTCTTACCACCCATGTAACCCATGAGCGCACCAATGGTAATACCGATAAGATAAGTCACCATCCACGCACCGAAAGCGAAGATCATCGTATAGCGGAAACCGTAAAGAAGACGAGTCATCACGTCACGGCCGCTCTCATCTGTACCAATCCAGTTTTGCGCTGTTGGAGGAGACGGATATGTATCAACGGCTTTATTACTCTCGTAAGGGTCCCATTGGATGATCGGCCATACAGCCCAATCACCTTGGGATTTGTCCATTTCAAGAGCGCGATAATCCATCACCATCATGTCATCACGACCGAATGTTGTTGGATAGTAGTCCACGAACAACGGGTAATAAGTTTTCCCGTGATAGTGCATGATGTGCGGACGATTGTTAGCCCATAACTCAGCCGTGAAGCTAAAGAAGAACATTGCAAGCATGATCCAAATAGAGATCACAGCTACGCGATCGCGTTTGAAACGCTTGTAACGCTTAAGAGTAAGTTCATTCTTAATAAGATATTTCTGAATTGGATCCATCATTTGAAATCAATCCTTGGGTCAACAATGACGTAAATGATGTCGCTGACAATACGACCCAACATCAATAGCATTGAGGAAATGAACGTAATACCCATGATAACGTTATAGTCACGAGCTAATACGGATTGATAACTTAGCAAACCCATACCATCTAAGTTGAACATCTGTTCAATGATCAATGAACCGGCAAGGAATGCTCCTAAGTAACCACCAAGACCCGTTGCGATTGGAATCAAAGCATTTCTTAGAGCATGTTTAAAGACAACTACGCGCTCAGAAAGACCCTTTGCGCGAGCCGTACGAACGAAGTCAGACTTAATAATGTCCAACATCGAGTTACGCATTAAAATCGAAAGCTCAGTGAAGCCACCGATCATGTAACAGATCAATGGAAGAACGAAGTGGTGAGCTCTATCCCAGAACTTCGCCATTGTCGTCATAGAATCATAGTCGTCAGATTGGAAACCACCGATAGGGAAAAGATTTAGCTTCCCGGCAAATACTACGATCAAGAAGATACCGAGAATCAACGGAGGAATCGCATAAGTAAAATTGAGGATGATCGTCGACGTCCGATCGAATCCTCCACCCGCGGCGATAGCTTTACGCACGCCCAGGGGAATACAAACAAGATAGGTCAGAATAAGAGAAGCGAAACCAAATGCCAAAGTGACTGGCAATTTAGAGACGATCACGTCAATGACCGGCTCTTGATAAGTGAAGCTTTCGCCGAAATCCAAGTGCGAAAGGTTTTTCAACCAAATCAGATAACGGATATGCATAGGCTTGTCGAAACCATACTGCTTCTTCAAAGCATCAATGACTTCTTGGTTCACAGACGTATCACCACGACTGTTCACACCCCCACTTGAACCGCCGCCTGCAGCCGATCCAAAACGGATCGCCTGCAGCTTCTGTTCAATGGGGCTACCAGGAGCCAAATTGATAAGGACAAATGTCACAATAGTGATCCCGAGGAATGTCGGGATCATCAGCAATAGTCGACGGATAAGGTAAACGAACAAGGCCCTACTCCAAATATCTTCTTACGGTTGTTTCATCCACCAGTAGTCTTTACCAATATCATAACGGAATGTCTCTGCTGGCATGCCTACTTTTGAAGAATTTGCATAGAAATCATACTTATCGTTGAACAAGAACGCGTATGGAGCATCGTCAGCGATTTTTTTGTAAACTTCTTTAAGCATTTTCACACGTTTAGCTTTGTTTGGTTCAACGCGAGCTTCGTCGATTAATTTATCAACTTCAGGGTTTTTGTAAGCGATGAAGTTAGAACCACCTGGAACCGCACCAGATGAATGCCAAATTTGTTTAGGATCTGGATCAACGGAACCGCCACCCCACGCCATTGTCACAGCGTCGAAGTTACCTTCATCAACCAGTTTCAGGAATGAGTTCCACTCTAAGTACTTCAATTCCATGTCGATACCTGCTTTTTTCAGGTCTTCTTTGTACATAGTGTAGTACTTCTCTACGTCTTTATTAGGGTAGATCAATGTGAACTTGAATTCAGTTTTCTTGCCGTTGATTACTTTGTCCAAAACACCGTTTTTATCAGAATCTGTCCAGCCAGCTTTAGCCAAAAGTTCCTGAGCTTTTTTCGGGTTGAACTCGATCGCCTTGTTGCCTGGGTTGTACTCAGACTTCAAGTAAACCGCGCCGTTCGCAAGATCAGACATTCCATAACGGAATTTCTTGTTCATCTCTTCGCGGTTCAACAAGTGAGCAAGCGCGATACGAACGTTTTTGTCTTGGAAGATGTCTTTGCGGAAGTTCCAACCGATGAAGCCATAAGATTTCGGAGCATCGTTGGCAACTTTGTGTTTAAGAAGAGTCTTACCCCAAGGAGCACCCTCAGTTTTCTTCATGAAAGATTCAACACGAAGTTCGATGTAATCCAACTCGCCTTTTTTCGCATGTTCCAAAGTCACATTGTCGTCTTTGTAGAAACGCATAGTGATGTTTTGGAAGTTGTACATGCCTTTGAAAGCAGGATCGTTGTTGCCGTACCATTTATCGAATTTTTTAAGTTGGATCATTTGACCACGATCGAACTTAGAAAGAACGTATGGACCCGCACACACGATTTCACGGTTCATTCTTTTAGACTTGTTTACGTCTTGGTAAACGTGCTTAGGAATAACTGTCATCGTTGCAGCAGATTCAAAGTTTTGGAAGTAAAGATCTTTTGCTGTGATTTTCACAGTCAATGGATCAACAACTTCAACTTTTGCCAAACCTTCGTAGTATGGGCGCAAGTTAGCAGCCTCGTACTTAGGATCGAAGATAGCATCGAAAGAGAACTTTACGTCTTCCGCAGTAACAGGTGTTCCGTCGTGGAAGACAGCGTTTTTACGAAGATGGAAAGTGAAAACCTTATTGTCTTTGGAGATTTCCCACTTTTCAGCCAAGCGCGGAGTCCAGTCGTATGTCTCATAATCATGTGCAGCCAAAGAGTCGCACGTGTAATTCTGAACATAACGAGAGTACAAGTCGCTCGCAGTGATCGGATGAATTGTTGGTGGTTCGCCACCAAGATTGTAAACGAAATTTCCGCCTTGTGGTGCTTGAGCATTAGGCTTAGCGGCCAAAGCGGGAGCGGTCAAAGCTGAGCTCAAAATGAGCGCCAGAAGTCCCTTCATTTTCATTGTGTTTCCTCCAAAGAATTTCGTAGGGAATTTCAATAGTTCCCAAAGTGGGCTTAAAATGGGATATGCAGGAAAAATAATCAAGTTATTGCTCGATTGACCGCGTGCGTAAATGCTATATGATAGCAGAATTTTCAAGGAGTAAAAAATGTCTGAAAAGACAGTGAAATTTGATCCCACAACTACCATTTCTGCCGAGTTCGGAATCTTCGGAATTCCGATGACAGAAGAGGAATCTAAAGTCGTTCTTGTTCCAGCACCCTGGGAAGTGACTACTTCTTATGGCGAAGGCGCTTCACGCGGCCCCGAAATCATCCGTGCTGCCAGCGAACAGATCGATCTTTTCGATATCGAGGTCGGCAAAGCTTACGAAGTGGGCTACCACATGCGCGACTTCCCTCAAGATCTTAAAAACATGAACGACAAGTTTAAGTCCGTAGCTCAAGAGCTTATCGAAATGCGCACAAACATGAGCGACGACACTGCCAAGATGGACTCTCTAGCGGCTCAAGTAAACACGGCTTGCGAAGAAATGACTCAATGGGTTTTTGATCAATGCTCTGATGTTTTGAAAAAAGGCAAATTGCTAGGCCTTGTTGGTGGGGATCATTCGACTCCATTGGGTGCGATCCGCGCTGTCAGTGATAAGTTCAAAGGCGAGTTCGGTGTTTTACACATCGATGCTCACGCAGATTTGCGTAAAGCGTATCAGGGCTTCAAACAATCCCACGCCTCTATTATGTATAATGTTATGACTGATGCAAAAAAACCAAAAAAATTGGTTCAAGTCGGCATCCGTGACTTCTGCGAAGAGGAATATGATTTCAGCAACTCTCGCGATGACATCAAAACGTTCTATGATTTGGAATTAAAACGTCGCTTGCTGAAGGGCGAAACCTGGGAAAAGGTTTGCCAAGACATTATCAAAGAGCTTCCGCAAAACGTTTACATCTCTTTTGATATCGACGGTCTTGATCCTGCATTCTGCCCTCATACAGGAACTCCGGTTCCAGGTGGTTTGAGTGTTGACCAAGTGTTCTTCTTGTTCCGCGAAGTTGTGGCTTCCGGCCGCAAAGTGATCGCGTTCGACTTGAATGAAGTTTCCACAGGCGGACTTGAGCCCCACGAAGTGGAATGGGACGGCAACGTAGGCGCGCGCATTCTTTATAAAATGTGCGGCTGGTTGGTGAAGAGCAATGCTTAAGGTTTACGAATACGCGAAATGCTCGACGTGTGTGAAGGCGCTGAAGTTTTTGGATGGCAAGAAAGTGTCTTACCAAAAACTTCCTATTGTCGAAAAAGCTCCATCTCAGGCGGAACTTAAAAAGATGCTCGCTGCTTTGAAAGAACGCGGCGGCAATATCAAAAATCTTTTTAATACGTCTGGCGTTTTATACAAAGAATTCAAAATCAGCGAGAAGCTTCCGAATATGACGGAAGCTGAGGCCTTGAAACTTTTGTCTGAACACGGAAAGCTTGTGAAAAGGCCCTTTGTCCTCGGCGATGATATTGCCCTCGTTGGCTTTAAAGAGGACGAGTGGAAGAAAGTCTTCTAGACTGACAGACGACACATTTTGGGGAATGCGATTAGGTCTACTCCCTGAAATGTGGCAGCCTAGAGATGTATGAAAAGGAGGTCTTATGATAAGCCTCACTGTTGTCATTGTGACATTCGCCGTTGTCTTTACGGGAATCTGGTTGATTTTCAGAATGTCGGGAACTTCTGAACTGCGAAAACAACCTTATAAAAAAGTTCCACCCTCACATACAGCTCCAAAAGCCAAACCA
>NZ_DASVLT010000072.1:0-75288 GCF_036384735.1 Bdellovibrio sp.
CTCAATCGCAGATCCATCATCGTAAAGCGTGAAGAAATAAAAACCCGCAATGGCAAGACCGATAATAAGGGCCTTACCCATGGAATAAGTCGAGATAGTTTCAAAAAACTTATTCATTGAGGTCTCTCCAACACACAGCTGATTTCAAACTTCTTCAAAGTCACGCCATCGACAGTTGTTTCAGATGAGCTCACCAAGTTTACATCCATCAAGAAAACACTCTTTGTAAGTGCCTCTAAGAACGAGGAAACTTCAAAGTCACTTAATGCCAAGCCTTGAACATTCACTTTCTCAGGAGTGATCTTAATTTGTGTCACCCAGGCTTTTTCAGGAATCACCTGTTGGAGCAAATCAAGAACACGGATTTCCCTGTGACGATCTTTGGAAATTTTGCTCAAAGCCGCAATACGAGCTTCGATTAAAGCCTGGTCTTCTTTAAACTTTTTAATCTCTGCAACGGAGGCACTTTGTTTCGCGTTGTAGTTTGTAAGCTCATTCAACATCTGAGTTTTTGCATTCAACTCAGTCTGTTTTTGCGGAACGTTTTGCTGTTGGTATGCATAAAGACCTAATGCTGGGATCAACATCACAACAATACGTTTCAGGGCTTCTTTTCTTGCCTCTTCCGGAGAAACAAATCCATCCGTCGCTATGCCTAAAGAGGCACTGATCGCTGCCGAACTTCCAACACCTGAGGACGCTAGATTAATCTTAATCATGACTCGTCCCCCACTTCACGCAGGGCCAATCCTGTCACCACACCAGCGAATGAGCTGATTTGATCAAGGTATTCTTGACTGAATTTTTTCGGATTCGCCTTCACCTTAATAAAAGGATTAAACGGCTCCATCGGAATACCTGTCACACGAGAAACCGTTTCTACGAGACCCGAAGTTGCGGAACTTCCACCCGTGTAAAAACAACGATTCAACGTAAGACCATTTGTCGTCGCACTTAAGAAGTCCAAACTACTGCGAATCTCTTCAGTAACAGCTTCGTTCGTTGCGCTGATTACGGCATGAACGTCGTCGGGCACTTCACGTTTTGAAACTGCGCTCAGCTTAAGCGCTTCTGCTTCAGGAATTGTAACGCCCATTGTTTTGTGAATTTCATTTGTGTAGTTCGCACCACCCACAGGGATATCGCGACAGAAAATCACTTCACCGCTTTGGATCACGACAAAATTTGTGATCGAAGCACCGAAATTCAAAATGCCAACGACCTCTCCATGAAGCTTTCCGTAGTTAAGCTCGAAAGCATTGGCCAAGGCAAACCCGCTCACGTCTAAGACGCCACAATTTAAACCCGTCACTTCAATCACTTGCGTGTATTGAGTCACCAGTTCATTCTGTGCCGCAATCAATAGAATATCCATTGTATCCGGAGAGCTGCTATTTGTAAGAATATGATGGGCCAAGCTGATATTATTAATATCGAATGGAATGTATTGTTCAGCTTCGAAACGGATCTGATCACGGATCAATTTCTTATCCATTTTTGGAATCGTGATTTTCTTCACGATCACCGCAGTTCCCCACATCGCTGTCGCTATGTTTTTTCTTTTAGAATTCACCTCTGCAACAAGAGCTTGTACAGCCATTCCCACAGAAGCGATATCAGTAATCTCACCACCAGAAACTGCATTCGGAGGTGTTGGCGCAAAGCCAAAGGAAAGCAGTTGGGCTCCTTTACCACTGAAGTCCATTTCAGCAAGTTTTATGGAACTCGTTCCGATGTCGAGTCCGATGACCTTTTTCGATTTAAAAAACATCAGCCAGCTGCTTCCCTAGTTGCACAAATACCAATTAAAGACCAACGTCTTTAGACGCAAGTCTAACATATTAAAATTATTGATGGTCCGGCATAGAATGTCAAACAAGGGGTCCAGTTAAAACTAGCTTAATCCCGGGAGGAAAAGGTCCAGATACCAGAAGGCGATGGTCTGGCCGCCGAAAAGATAAAGGACAGCTCCTAATGCCAGATATGGGCCAAATGGAATTACAGTCTTTAGTCCAGCTTTTTGTTTTCTTGAAGCAATCAATCCGACAACACTGCCAACTATGGCAGAAGTCATAATCACAAAAGGAATGGCTTTCCAACCCAACAAAGCTCCGATCCATGCAAGGAGTTTAATATCTCCCCCGCCCATGCCCTCTTGTTTTGTGAGCAGATAATAGATGTAAGCCATGCCCCACAAAAATCCACCACCCATCAAGACACCCCAAAATGCGTCCATGAATTCGCGTTGAGGATTCAACCAAGCACCAAGCAAGCCGATCACGATTCCTGATAAAGTAAATTCATCGGGTAGAATCATGTGATCCAGATCAATGAATGTACAAACCGTCAAACCAAAGACAAAAAGAAGATATTCAATCAGAGACCATGTCATCCCCGCGTAGTGATAACTCAAGGAGAACAAAACCCCCATAATAATCTCTACCAGCGGATATCTGAAAGAAAACTTCGCGCCACAAGCTCGGCATTTTCCGCGCAAGATGAACCAGCTTAAAATCGGGATATTGTCGTACCATTTGATGGGCGTCTTACAGCTATAGCAATAACTGCGAGGCTTCACGATACTTTCCTCTTTAGGCAAACGAAGGATGATGACATTGCCAAAGCTACCGAAGATGGCCCCGAAAACGAAGAAAATGAAGTAGTAAGCCGTATCAAGGTTAAACAATGTCTTTTCTCCTAAAGAAGAAGTTCGTCACGACAAGATAGATCAAGAACCAACCTACCATGTGCCCTAACATCCACAATACATTCTGCCCCGGGATGCCATTTTCTAGAAAATAGTCGGACTTCCAATTTAATCGATAAAGATTAGGAACGATCCAGTGGAGAAGTTTGACGACATTAATGAAAAGCTCTTCTTTGCTTTTTTCCGCAAAGAACGCCAAATCCGAAAGCCAGTGACCCAAAAGAAATATCACAAATCCCGACGACAAAGCTAAAACCGGACGTACAACAAGACTGAGTGCTATCACCAGACAAAGAACCACGGCACTTTCCATCCAAAGGCTCAAACAAATCTCGGCAAATGTGGCCCATTTCGACGGTTCACTCCAAAGCCCCAACATCGCCCATAAAGCAATACCCAACGAAACCACTAAAATCACATTCAGCGCCAACACACCCAAAACTTTGCCAAGGATGAACTGATCACGACTGATCGGACGAGACAGAATCAACAAACACGTTTGTTTTTCAATTTCCTTGGCCAATAAATAAGAACCCGAGAACAAGGAGACTCCAAGGACTGCAACTTGAATTCCCAAAAATCCAAAGTCAGCGAGAATTTTTCTTTGCTCGGCCAAGGACAAAGCGCCTAATAAAAAACTCAATGCAAAAAGCAGAACTGCGATAACCACAACAACGAGAAAAACGCGCTCGCGCAACATTTCTCGCAAAGTTGTCTTTGCCAAGGTGAGGACCTTAAACACGAGCCCCCTCCTTGTTTTTTAAAACCTGGAAGGCTTTTTCAAGGCTTTGATATTCCGCCATAAATGTTGGCAAAGCGCCCGTGTATAGGATCTGCCCTTTATTGATGACAACAAGTTCAGAACAGAGTTCTTCCATGTCTTGCAAAAGGTGGCTGCTGAAAAATAAAGTGACGCCTCTTTTTTGTTCCTCACGAAGAATGTCCTTCACCATCGCTCGCCCGTCTGGGTCTAAACCCGACATCGGCTCGTCCAAAATAAGCAGCTCGGGCCGAGTTAAAATGGCCTGTGCAATACCAATTCTTTGCAACATACCTTTTGAGTACGTGCGAAGGCGACGATCTTTAGCTTCCATAAGATCCACCATGCGCAGACTATCCATAGCTCTTTCAGAAAAGTCTTTGGTCATTGAGCCGTAACAAAGATTCCAATGAAGTTTTAAAAATTCTTCGCCAGTGAGGAATTCGTAAAGATAAGGACGTTCTGGCAGATAACCGATGCGAGTTTTCACATCGTTGCCAAGCTCCTGTCCAAAGAAACGGATTTGACCGCTGTCGGGTCTGATGAAATTAAAAAGACATTTAATAGTTGTTGTTTTGCCCGAACCGTTACTTCCGACAAAGCCGACCGTTTTCCCCTCTTCTAAAGAGAAACTTACATCGCGCAAAACATGGCGATCTTTTTCGAATAGACCACCACGAAAGGTTTTATTGAGTCCTTCAACTGATAATGCCGCCATTCACCTTATGGTTTAAGCTCGATATTCAGAGCTTTGACCATCTCCCTCACAGGATCATACTGTTTAGAAGTGGCCGGCATCAAGTTCTGCGTCCCCAAAATTTCAGAATAAATGTTTTTATCGCTCGCCTGTTCCAGAATATCGATCAACGTGAACATTAAAGTATGGGTGATCTTTGGATATTCGTCATAGAAGTCCTGACGAACACAGAAGGGATCGTTCGGGATCGGAGCACTCACCCAAATCACACGGAATTTCTTTTTAGTTTTGCCAAACTTAATCCAGGCGCCGTCTTTACCCTTTTCATCATCGCTAAAAGTGGCAACGGCATCGACCTCGTTAGATTCTAACATCTGAATAGAGGCCGCATGATTTCCACTGAATTTAACATCTTTGAAGGACTTTTCATCCAGACCTTTTTTAAGCAAGGCCACTTTTGGGTACAAATAACCAGAAGAAGATTTCTCGTCGACAAAAGCAATGCGCTTGCCTTTAAGATCTTCCAATTTTTTTATTTTGGAGTTCGCAGGCACAACCACGGCGGAATAATAATATGGATGATTCCAAACTTTTTTAAGAAGAACCTTTGCCTGAGCTTGTTGTTCTGCAAAAACGTAAGTCGATGAAGTGAAGAAAGCAAAGTCCACCTTCTTCGTTTTCATGGCCTCGATCAACCCTACATAGTTTTTTGAAACATAGATATTGACCGGGATATTGATTTTACCTTGAAGCTCTTTTGCCAGCGCCAAACCTTGTTGACGAACTTCCTCAGGATTTCCTCCAGGAATCACGCCGATTGTGATTTCGTTCGGAGCTTTCTCGGCAGAAGCTATTAAGGTTTCTGCGTGAGAAGCTGAAACAACGAATGTCGATGCCAACACCAGAAGAAATCGCGGCAAAAATTGTCGAATCAAAAGGCCTCCATGGACGGTAGTGCTTCGACTGATGATGACTCATTTCTGGCATTTTTCAAGGCAAGAACGAAAGCCTCGGCCGCATCACTTTCTGTCAGGCACGGAATATTATAGTCTGTGCAAGCTCGACGAATGTCGAAGCTGGCCTCAATCGCACGGCGACCTGATGTTGTGTTGATCACAAAGGCCACTTCACCCGAGCGGATTTTATCCACACAGTGAGGACGACCTTCATCGACTTTTTTCAAAGCCAAACAGTTCACACCCATATCGTTGAAGAACATCGCCGTTCCGGTTGTTGCAGAAACTCCGTAACCCATGCGTTGAAGTTCTCGGGCTAATGGCAACATCATGTCCTTATCCTTATCACGAAGTGAGAAGAACACTTGGCCTGACTTAGGAAGTTTTATGTTACTTGAAAGGAAAGCTTTCGCGAGAGCTTCGGAATAATCTTTTCCGCGGCCCATGCTTTCCCCTGTCGATTTCATCTCTGGCCCCAAGATCGAATCGGATTCTGGGAATTTCTTGAATGGGAAGACAACACCTTTAACAGACACCGTCGGTGCACTTCTCCAGTTCAAAGAAGAAAGATGTAAATCCTTTTTCTTTTTACCCAACATCGCCGCCACACCCAAATCAATCAATGGGATACCCGTTGCTTTTGCCACAAACGGTACCGAGCGAGAACTGCGTGGATTTGCTTCCAACATATAAACGATATCATTTTTCACAGCCAATTGCAGATTCAAGTGACCGATGACACCGATGCGATTTGCTAATTGAATACTAAGTTCTTCGATACGAGTGCAAGTTTCCGATTTTAAACGCTGCGGAGGCAGAACTCCCATCGAATCGCCCGAATGAACTCCGGCAGCTTCAATATGCTCAACCACCCCACCGATCACAGTCCAATCTTCACCGCGAATTAAATCCACATCAACTTCAAGCGCACCAGCTAAGAATTGATCCATCATACACGGCTTATCTTGAGAGATAAAATCCGCATGTCTTTGGAAGTAAGAAATCAACTCTTCACGGTTTTCGATCACTTCCATGCGACGGCCGCCCAAGACATAACTTGGACGACAGATCATCGGATAACCGACAGAGGCTTCACTTGCAAGCGCCATTTCCAAAGATCCCGCCATAGCAGAGTTTGGAATAGCGAAGTGAAGCTCTTTACAGATTTTAGTGAATAGACCGCGGTCTTCGGCCAAATCAATTGTTTCAAGCGAAGAACCCAGAAGTTTGTAACCTGCTTTCACCAACTCCGGAGCAACGCCGATCGGAGTTTGTCCACCTAACTGAGCGACAAAACCCACTGGCTTCATGAAACGCATGACTTCAATCAATGACTCTGCTGTCAGAGGTTCAAAGAATAAAACATCAGAAGTATCGTAATCCGTTGATACAGTCTCTGGATTTGAATTCACCATGATGACCTTATGGCCGTTCTTTTGGAAGGCCTTCACACCACGAACACAGCTGTAATCAAATTCGATCCCTTGACCGATTCTATTCGGGCCGCTGCCGACAATAACAACGGCATCTTTTGCTGAAACATTTGCAGATTGCGTCGACCAGTACGTCGAGTAAAAATATGGTGTCGAAGACTCAAACTCCCCAGCACAGGTGTCAACTTGCAAGTATGCTGGCAAAATTTGGCTTTTTTCACGCAGCGAGCGCATCTGCATTTCAGTTTTTCCAACCAAAGCACCTAAGCGTGCATCAGTAAAACCTTTGCGCTTACCCGCACGAAGTAAATCTGTATTGCCTTCGTTGAATTCCGCTTTGAATTTCTTTTCAAACTTCATCAAAGAATCAATATGTTCAAGGAAGTAGGGATTGATTCCTGTACGATCTTCAATCTCTGCCACGGTCTTTCCTTCACGGAATGCCTGGAAAAGATGATAGATGCGTTGACTGTTCGGATACGAGATTTTTTCTGTCTGAAGTAATACTTCCGGAATCGCTTCAGGATCTTTTTCAAGACTTGAAAGAGCTTTCATCAAAGACTCTTGCAAAGTACGGCCAATACCCATCACTTCGCCAACACTTTTCATTTGTGTCGTTAAAGAGTCTTTCGATCCTTGGAATTTTTCGAAGGCAAAGCGAGGGATTTTTGTCACAATATAATCAAGAGCCGGCTCGTAACAAGACGGCGTCACCTTGGTGATATCGTTTTTGATCTCTTCAAGACTGTAACCCAAGCACAGCAACGCCGCAATTTTGGCAATTGGGAATCCCGTCGCTTTACTTGCCAGCGCAGAAGAACGACTCACGCGTGGATTCATTTCGATCACGACACGTTCACGAGTCGTCGGATGAACAGCAAACTGAATGTTTGCGCCACCCGTTTGGATTCCCACTTCATTGATGATCTTACAAGCTTCGTCACGCATCGCTTGATATTCGCGATCACTCAAAGTTTGTTGAGGTGCCACTGTAATACTATCACCCGTGTGAACTCCACATGGATCTAGATTTTCAATGCTGCAAACAACAACGAACGTGCCTTTGTAGTCGCGCATGACTTCAAGTTCATACTCTTTCCAACCAAGAATGCTTTCTTCCACCAACACTTCAGATGTCGGGCTTTCATGAAGAGCCCCCACCAACATTTTTTGATATTCTTCCGGAGAGTAAGCGATACCACCGCCACCGCCACCCAAAGTGTAATTCGGGCGAAGAATCATGGGGTAACCAAGATCTTCAGCAACTTGTAAACCTTGTTCGAAAGTGCGAACCATGTAGCTTTTCGGATAACGAGCGCCGATCTTATCCAAAAGCCCGCGGAAAATTTCGCGGTCTTCGCCGGCTTTGATCACTTGCGGAGTCGCTCCCAACAGTTGCACCTTATATTTTTGCAAAATGCCTTTGGCATGAAGATCCAAAGCAAGATTCAAAGCCGTCTGACCACCCAATGTGGGGATCACGGCATCTGGCATTTCTTTGGCGATGATTTTTTCAAGATAATCGACCTTCAGTGGTTCAACATAGACTCTTGTTGCCACTTCGGGATCGGTCATGATGGTGGCAGGATTGGAATTCACAAGAATGACTTCCAATCCTTCCTTCATAAGTGCCTTACAGGCTTGAGTGCCAGAGTAATCAAACTCACAGGCTTGTCCAATTACGATAGGTCCAGAACCAATAATCAAAACCTTCTTTAAATCGGACTTACGCGGCACTCATTCCTCCTAGATACCTAACTTGCCCTCGTTTGAATAAATCATTTCAGGGCGTACATGTTTATACTGCTCAAATTTATATCTCATCTTGATCAGACGAAGCATCATCACATCCGGATCCAAATCTGGATCTTTGCGATGACGTTTTACTTCGCCCAAGATGAACTTCTTCGCACTTTCCGGATGGAAGCAGAAGCCGCGCGTGAAGATATAAGAATCCCCGTTAGGGATCAGGCGCACCTCAAAAATCTCATCTGGATCGAATCCGAAGACATACGGAGATTGCTTCACTATTAACTTCTTATTCGCAAGCAAGTCCTTGATATACACGTCACCATTTTTGATTTTGATAAATTCAAAAAGCGAATGACGGTGTTGTTTCAAAATGTCGATAATAGCCAGCTCTTCTGGAGTGAAACGCAACTCGCGCACAAGATGGCAAGCCTCTAGTGGAGTCTGCTTGTAGCCCACAAGTTCTCTGGTGAAGAAGTACCAGTCATAGAACTGAGCCATACGAGATTCATAATGCTCAGAGTTTTCATCCAAAGTTCCCGCATTTTCGAAGAATTCTTTCTTCGCCAATGCTAGTTCATCCTTAAACGCATCACTTACAAAGTGATTGAGAATCTTTTCTATTACCTTTTCATATTCGTTCATATCATCCGCTCGATAAAATAGCTAAATAGCCCGGACGCTTCATGCGGTCCTGGACAGCTTTCCGGATGATATTGTATTCCTAAACACTTTCTTTTTTCACTATAAAAACCTGCCACAGTGCCATCATTTAGATTTATGTGAGTCACTTTGACATCTTCAGGCAGTGTAGACTGCTCCACCGCGTACCCATGATTTTGACTGGTCATGTAAATTTGCTGAAGAATATTGTCTTGGATGGGGTGATTGCTGCCTCGATGACCAAATTTCATCTTGTAGGTCTTGCCACCCAAGGCGAGTCCTAGGATTTGATGCCCCATACAGATTCCAAAAATAGGTTTTACACCCAAAAGTTCGCGAACCGTGCCGATCGCCACTTTGACATCGGCCGGATCTCCGGGACCATTTGTCAGCATTATTCCATCTGGATTATAAGCCAAAATATCCTGCACAGAAGTACGGCTATTAAAAATCTTCAGTTCTGAACAGCGGCTTTGCAATTCACGCAAAATATTTTCTTTGCTGCCGAAATCAAGAACTGCCACGCGAGGTCCGACTAAGTTCAAGCCCTTTCGAACTTCAGGCTCTTTGCGCGAGGTTAAGTAAACCCAGTCCTTATCCATAGTCTTTTTTGCAGAAATCAATTTCTCCGCTTTTTGACGAGCTTCCGCTTCAGAGTTCGTATTGATCAAAGCTCCCCAAGGAGTTCCCCCACTTCGAAGTCTTAAAACCAATGCGCGTGTATCAATCTCTGTGACTAAAGGAATGCCTTTCGTGGTCAAACGCTGTCTCCAGGCATGATCACGCTCTGTATCTTGAATTTCTAAGCAAATAAAACCTTCAATCCAAATTTGGCGAGATTCCCAAACATCATCTTCGATGCCGTAGTTCCCCTGCATCGGCGCTGTCATCACAACGATTTGCGAAAAATAAGAAGGATCTGTGGCGATTTCTTCGTAACCGCTGTGGGAGGTATTAAAAACAACTTCACCCGCGCGATCTTCACCGCCGTGCCAAGCTCCTTTATACACTTCACCACTTTCCAGTACGAGATAGGCCATTATAACTCTCCTTCAAGAACACTATAAAGTATCGCCTGGCGAATCAAGACGCCGTTAGAAACTTGGTTCAAAACCTGACATCGCGGATCTTGCAAAACATCGCTGTCCAACTCAGTTCCCTGATTGATCGGACCTGGATGCATGATCAAGGCATTATCTGACAAACTTTCTAAATTCTTACTCGTAAATCCAAATTGCTCGCGATAATCCGTCAGCGAATATTTCATTGCGTGTCGTTCTAATTGCACACGCAGGGCCATCGCGACCGTCGCCCATTGCAAGCCTTCATGCAGATTCGAGAATACTTTCAAAGAGGTTTTCTCTGGCAAGAAATCCACTGGTCCGCACACAGCGACTTCATAACCCAGCTTCTTTGCAAGTTCGAAGTGCGAAGCTGCCACACGACTGTGACGAACATCCCCGACAATAAGAAGTCTTTGTCCTTCACAAGTGCCGAGATGCTTACGAATAGTATAAGCATCTAATAACGCTTGCGTCGGGTGCCCCTTCTTTCCCCAGCCTGCATTCAAAATTGGCATGGAAACTTTTTTTGCCATCTCGCTAAGATTCAAATCATCTCCACAACGAATGACTAAATAAGAAGGATTCATTGCTGCTACATTTAGCACAGTGTCCTCAAGAGTTTCGCCTTTTTCCAGGCTAGTTCCCGATTTCACATCCAAAAGCAGAGGATAAATTCCTAAGCGCGCGCTGGCAGTTTCGAAACTCATTCGAGTTCGAGTGCTCGCCTCAAAAAACAAAAGGGCTCCGGTTTTGCCGAAGCCCTTTTGGGTTGCTAATTTATTCAAAGAAATCTGGTCCGCAAAAGAGAATAGAGTATTGAATTTTTCTTTTTCGAGGGAAACCAGATCAATAAGTGAGTTTGTATTCCTAGATAACATCTAGAACCTTAGCCTAGGCAAGGCGAAGGCCCTTGTCAATGGACCGGAGAAAAAACTCTGCTCCAACGCACTGAGGGGTAGCGATTGCCTCCCCACTTTTTCTGCCAATCCAAAGATAACCATATAAGGACAACTTTCCCTAATACCTGAGAGGCAGGAACGGTCCCCCAATAGCGCGAGTCGTCACTTGCGTCCCGATTGTCACCTAAAAGAAAAACCTCTCCTGGAGGAACAACGATTGGACCAAAATCTTTATCCTTATCTTGCTTTTGGAAAATCACGCGCCAGCTAGAGTCTTTGTACTTTTCCTCAAAGACATCAAACATTTCAGAATTTGGATTGTCGGTTTTATCTAGAGGCAACTTTTCATAAGTAAAAGGCTCTTCATTCAAAATCAAACGACCCTGTCTGATTTGCACGCGATCCCCTGGCAATCCCACAACTCGTTTCACATAATTAACGTCAGGCTGATTCGAATAACTGAAAACTACCAAATCGCCGCGGGTTGGAAAAGCCGTATCGATTTTTTTCTGAGCAAACGGAATCTGAATACCGTAAGAGATACGCGAAGAAAAAATAAAGTCCCCGGCCTTCAATGCCGGCTGCATCGAACCCGTTGGCACTTTATAAGCTGTCACCATATAAGTACGCACGACCAACGCAAAAAGCACAGCCGCCAATAATGTTAGGAAGTATTCCCGCCAACGAGTCATATAAGGAAAATCTTAACTAATTTTAGAACCAGTTGAACAGAGATTCTTTGATCTAAGACACTGGTCCATAAACTCGCCTCCCACTGGGCCTAAACCCCTTCAAATCAAATATAGCCACTTTAACAGTCGATTTTCGGGTCCATGTCCTTGGCGCGCCCCTTGCGATGACGGCCAGATATCAAGGGAATCACCCCTAGCAACCAAGGAGTTAAAAAATGATTTTTGTTCACGAAGAAAGAAAAGGCGGAAATGCAAACGGTCGTCGCGACTTTGATAAAGAAGAACTTCCACAAGGCATGAAAGACCTTTTGAACAAGTAGCCATTTAGGGGCGAGCCTTCCCACTCGCCCTTCTTTTTTCTGCGAGAGTTTTATGACTTATCAACTTTCCAATGAATACAGTTTTCAATGTCGAGACAGCTTCGACCCATCAAAATATCAGGACTCTGCTCCTTGGAGTCATTTTGTTTTAGACAATCTGTTTGATCTAAAAACATTTTCTGCGATTCAAAAGCAACTGGTTCTGACGTCTAATAATTTCAAAATCAGCGAGGAAGACCCTGAACAGATTCAATACCAATCACTTCCCGACTTAAACCTGGCAGAAAAATTTCTTTCTCAAGAATTCAAATCTCTGCTCGAGAAAATTTCAGGGCATTCTTTAGAGATTTATAAAAAAGGTGCTCTTCAATTAAGAAGAATGACACCAGAATCACCTGAGTTTCCACCTCACTTTGATTATATCGATCATCGCACCCTGGTTATGCTTTATTACTTATCCCCGTCTTGGAACTCCCAAAAAGGTGGAGAGCTTCTTTTACACAAAGAACAAAACTCTCATTGGGACAGTGTTGATACAAAATGGGTCGCTCCTTTGGAGAATCGCCTGGTTCTTTTTTTCTGTGACGAAACAAACTGGCATAGCGTTCGCAAAGTGAGTAACTGGAATCGTTTTTTGATTTTCGCTGAATGGAGCTTGATCTCTGAATCGAGGAACTTGTGACTAAAATTGTTTTTAAATTACTTAATAAAAAATTTGTGGCTCGCATGGTGGGGCTGATTACTGGACAGCAGATTTTGGTGGCCTTGAGCACTGGTGCTCTGGCCCTTGCAGGTCAGAACCTGCAAAGACCTGCGTATTTTCTTTCCTACTTAGGGGCATTTCTTGCCCTGTCGATTCTGCCCCATGCATTTACGGTTTATTTGCGTCGCACTGAAATGGAGGGTTACTTCGAGGCCTATTACGAGTTCATCCGTCTAAGACTTTTGAACTCTGCCGGTCAACCAGCTTTATGGACGAATCACAGCAAAAAAGAAGAATTCCAAACTTCTATCGGTCCCGAAGCTGAGGGCTATCTGACCGCCGTCGCTTTTTCTATTTTCGATATTTATCTTTATGTTCTTACGATTGTTTTAAATGTTCTTGTCTTGTCTTTTGTGATCGACAAAGAATTCATTTGGGCCTTCCTGTTAGCGGCAGGTCTATCCTATGTGGCTTTTCAAAAGCTTTCGCCAAGAATTGAAAAACTGATTGAACGCGAACAAGAAAGTAAAATGGCTTTCCTCGCCTACCTTTTAAAAGCCTGGGACAATGTTTTCCTAAAAAATTCGACCATTCAAAAGAACTACAAATCACAATTGCAGTCGCACTATACAAATTCCAAAAATTTGATTGGTGAAGCCCAAGAAAAAACGGAAATGCTGGTTCTTATCCTCACAGTGATTTCGAGCCTTCCCGTTTTTGTATGCATTATCTATTTGGCAGTCACACACATCAAGGACACCGCTTTACTTGCAGCCTTGATTGTAACCGTGCCCAAGCAGTTAAGTGTCCTGACAAACTTCCGTTCGTTCTTTCAACAAATTACAAATCTCAGTTCGTTTTCGGCACGATTTAAAAATTACTGGGAAGGCTCTGTTTTACCATCCATAGATTTGAGTGAGCGTATTCAGATTCAAAAAATTAGAATTAATGGAGAAGCTGCGGGTGAATACAAAAAAACTCTCTCCGATATTCAAAGTTGGACATCGGGCCGCCTTGTCGTGACTGGCGAAAATGGAGCGGGCAAATCGACTCTGTTACTTCAGCTGAACTCGACATTGCCAGAGTCATTCTATCTGCCAGCAAATCCTTCTTTGGAAATCAATGAGGAAATCGGCAGCGAATCCACCGGTGAAAAGATTTTGAAGCATCTAAATTTTATCGAGAACAATCCCGTACCCGTCATTTTACTTGATGAATGGGACGCGAATCTTGACCAGCAGAATCGTGAGATTTTAGATCGCAAGATCGAGGCTATTTCAAAATACTCGTTGGTCTTGGAAGTGCGACATCAACGGTAAGATGCCGTTAAGTTAATAGATTGTATTCACCAAATTCATCATGTTGTGAATTTGGTAAGCGTTGGCTTTGTAGAGCAACCCCATAAAGCTGTCTTTGATAAGGTACTCAACGGCTTGCCCATTTGCATCGTAGCGAGCTCCATAGATCAACATTGAATGTGTATCGGTGGCGTAGGCCGTTGGAATTCCCTTTTGCAAATTCGTTTTAATCAAAGTGACGATTTGCTCCAATGGGAGATACAAAGCCGTCTTTCCTGGTGCTGCTCCGGGATCTGGATTTTGCCCAAGACCTTGTTCCCCATGGCGAGCTACTGCGATATCGGTCCAATGATCTTGTCCTAAAATTTCATTGGCGAAATCGACAGGGGAAAGAGCTCGTCCCCGCCATTGAACTTTTTCAGGAATAGCCGCAAACATAGGCTGTACTGCTGCCAAAAATTCTGCTGGGTTCGTCAGAGAACGCAAACTTTCATAATTTCTTTTCTTCGCGTCGGGATATGCATCGAAAGGTGCCGCACCAAAGGTTCTGATCAAGTCGATGGCTTCGCCAAAATACCCATCCTCGGGCGCCTTATGTAACGGAGCCACCGGGTTTTCTTGAGCCTTTGCTAAGAAATGCTCGTACTGCAAGATACCTCGAGATAGTTCAAATTTTTCACCGGGATGCAAAACCATATAACGTGTTTCAAGCGCACTCATCATCGCGTAATCCCAACAAAGCCCTGTCGAACCTTGATCGAAATTGCGACTGATTGGAAGTACCAAAGTTTCACCTTGATCTGCATGTGCAAACGGAGCTGCGAGCAACATCAAGCTGATAAGAACCTTTGGCCATTTCATAAGCTATGGACCCGTCAATTCTGGATTGTTCTTTAAATATTCAAGAACCGAGCGCGAGCGAATTTCGAAGGCGCGATCACAGAACGGTTTGTCGCGCAGCTCATAGCACTCTTTGCGAATAGAATCTAAAGCCGGAACAACGGCAGAGAAATCGCGAACGCCAGCTTGATACATGAGTTCAACACCGATGCAGTCTGTTTCTGAATGCCATAGGTTGTAGTGATCTTCATTACCGTCTAACGAGATCATTCCATGCGGAGTTAGTTTCTTCGGATCTTGAGCCTGCCAAATACCTTGCACCATATGTCCCATCTCGTGAGTCATCGTGAATAGGTGCGCGAGCTTGGAGTTTTCTAAAGCATTGAGGTCTTTGATGGTGTCTTGGTAAATACGAATACTTGGCGTATAGCCCTTGTCTTCGAAGCTGATGGAAGCACCCGTCACAACATCGTACTGAAGATCGAAAACCCTTTTCTTAAAGACATTTTTTTCAACTAATTCAATACCGGCGATATCGTCGCGCAAATCCGAAGTGTATTGTTTAGCACGTGGCTTTATTTTGTACTGAGTATTCTGAACTGTTTGCTGAGCCAAAGCGATCGCCTGTTGAACAATTGGACGCTGACACACCAAATAAGGCGATTCATTCGCATGGGCAGCAACCGTAACCAATATAACTGAGAACAGAGCCATTAGTTTTTCCATATCCGATGACAATCCAAGAGCTATGCCATCCTGCTGTCTCACTTTGAAACATGGCCCTTAAGAGATCATAAATAGATTCTTTATTCGTAAAATTAGCCAATTTTTCCGCAAAAGGATCATTTTATGATACCTTTAAAATTATGATGGTAAGACTAGATTGCTTCAGGCAGTTTTAGGAAAACGACGGCGAGATGATTCGCGGTCTTATATGAGGGTGAACATGAAACAAGTTTTCCAAATCATTTTTGAAGCAGCGCAAACTCTGATGACCGCACGACTTGGCTCATTCAGATGCCAACACTTTCACAGTTTACATCCAATGGGTCGCGGCAGCGTTTTAGTTATTGAAGAATACGAATACTCGGCTCACTAAAAAGGATTCGCAATGAACGATTTCAAAACTCAACAAATCAAATCAGCGATTAAAGATCTTTTAAAGAAAAGAGAGATGACTTACGAAGATGTGGCAGAAGAACTTGAATGCTCCGTTCCCACTGTAAAGCGTATTCTAGGTGATGAAGAAATGACCTTAAGCCGCTTGCTGCAATTTTGTGAGATGCTTGAGGTGACCTTAACGGACCTTGAGACCATCACAAATATCAGCACCGACAAAATCGAGCGTTTCAATGAAGATCAGCAAGTCTTTTTAGCAAAGAACAGAAACTTCTTAGCTTATTTCGCGCATCTTTATGAAAAGACGCCGGCACAGATTGCAGAGAAATATAAACTGACCCAAAGATCGACAGATAAGTATCTTTTAGGACTTGAGAAGCACGGATTGATCAAGGTCACGGCAAAGCAAAAGGTAAAGCCCACTTTCAAACAGCTTCCTTCGCTGGAAAGTGGTGTTCTGGCTAAAGCGTATTATGAGGGCTTTATTCAGAATGCGGCGACCTTTTACATCCAAAATATTTCTGAAGGACTTTACAAATCTAAGGATACTCCAGATCACAAAAAAGGATTTTCGCTGCAATCATTGAAGGTCACAGAAAATTCTTATAACAAATACTTGGAAGAATCATTGAAGGCCCAAGACGCTTTCTTGAAGCTTGCAAGCTATGAAGAGAAATCAAAGCCCGCAGAACAACTAAAGACCGCCGTACTTTTGAAAGCGCACACGATCACAGAAAATGATTACAAGGGACTCGAGATCTTAGAAAAATCTTTGGGTGAAATCACAAATATTTAAAGGACGACTTGGGTGACGGCGATTGAGGTCACAAGACTGCAATTACTTAAGACGTTTAAAGAAGCGGTTCCAACGAAGTTGCGATGGATCACACACGAAGGTCATTGTTGGCAAAGTGGAATCACATGAGAGCCAGATCATCCAAGCTTGGCCTACAAGATAATCATTCTTCACGTAGCCCCAAAAGCGGGAATCGCTGGACTGATCGCGGTTGTCGCCCATGAAAAAGAAATGCCCCTCTGGAACTTTATAAGTCTTGGCATCCACACCGCTAACAACTTCCGGAGTCATAAAGCGAACTGTGTGCAAAGAACCATCAATGGATTCATCGTAATAGGCAAATCCCGGCTCAGCATCTGGATAAGATGACACTGGTGAAAGATCCCATTTCTTACCATTCACAGTGATATGTCCGTCCTGAACAACCACCTCATCACCGGGAAGACCGATCAAACGTTTAATATAATAAACATCTGGGTTTTCAGGATATTTAAAAACAACGATCTCGCCACGTTCAGGTTTGTGCCATTGGAACAACCATTTGTCGCTAAATGGAAGATGAACACCGAAGGCGAATTTTTTAACAAGGATATGATCGTGAACCAAGAGATTCGGGATCATACTTCCCGATGGAATCACAAAAGGTTCAAAGATCGCCCAACGCACACCTAGCACGAGCAAAATGGGAAAAAGGAACGTGAGAATCGCCTGCCCCCATGTTCCTTTTAGATTTTTTTGCTCGTTAGATTTATTCATTAATTTACTTGATGGAAGAAGCGACCCCAACGGATGGTCATTGGATTGCACAAGAATGGAAGTGCTGGGATTGTCTCTTCGCAGCTCAACCATACGAACATCGCGCGGCCTAGAATATTTTGTTCAGGCAAGAAACCCCATACGCGGCTATCAGAAGAGTTCATGCGGTTATCACCCATCACGAACAAATGTCCTTCAGGTACCGTCACAGGTCCGAAAGTCTCGTAAACATCACCTTTGCGCAAAAGAATCGCGTGATCCTTTCCTTTATCAGCACCTTTGCCCGGAGGAAGTGCTTCCGTAAATTCTACGTAGTTGCCTTTTGCATCGTTGACGTTGCCATCACGATTAAAGTCAGCGTCACGCAACCAATCGTAGTCATCAAGATTCGCAGGAACCTTTTTTTCCACCGGTTTATCATTAACGTACAATGTGCCATTTTCATAATAGATCTTATCGCCAGGCTCGCCCACGATACGTTTGATGAAGAATGTGCTCATATCTTTTGGATATTTGAACACGATCACTTCGCCACGTTTAGGCTGACTGAAGCGCACCAACCAATTTTCAGAGAAAGGAACGCGCAAGCCGTAAGTCAATTTGTTCACAAAGATATGGTCGTGAATCAACAATGACGGAAGCATTGAACCTGATGGAATCACGTATGCTTCAATGAAGCCCCAACGGATGAACAATGCAATAAACACAGCCAGGAATAAAGATCCCCAACCTTCAGTCCAAAAATGTTTTGTACGCCAGTCCCACGGAGCCGGTTTTTGCTGATTCGCCATGATGTTAGTCCTCAACTTTCAAGATCGCTAAGAATGCTTCCTGAGGAACGTCGACCGAGCCGACAGCCTTCATGCGCTTCTTACCTTCTTTTTGTTTTTCCAAAAGTTTACGCTTACGAGAGATGTCACCACCATAACATTTGGCAGTAACGTCTTTTCTAATCGCCCCTTGAGTTTCACGGGCGATAATTTTAGATCCAATTGCAGCTTGAATATTGATCTGGAACTGCTGACGAGGAATGAGTTCTTTCATTTTCTCTGTCAACTTACGACCGCGTGTGACTGCTTTTGATCTGTGAACGATCAATGACAAGGCATCGATCGGTTCCGAGTTGATCAAGATATCAAGTTTCACTAGGTCTGATTCTTCAAAACCGATGAATTCATATTCCAAAGATGCGTAACCTTTAGAGATAGATTTCAAACGGTCATAGAAATCCATAACCATTTCATTCATCGGAAGTTTGTATTCGATGATCACTTTCTTTTCGTTCACATACTCCATCTTAAGCTGAGCACCACGCTTGTCTTCACAAAGCTTCAAGATGCCGCCGATATATTCAGTCGGAGTATGCAAAGTCACCTTCACGTAAGGTTCTTCGAATTTAGCAATTTTAGATTCATCCGGCATGCCTGCTGGATTTTCCAACATCATCACGGTGCCATCCGTTTGAGTGATTTGATAAACCACCGTCGGAGCTGTCGTGATCAAATCAAGATTGAACTCACGCTCAAGACGCTCTTGAACGATCTCCATGTGCAAAAGGCCCAAGAAACCACAACGGTAGCCGAAACCAAGAGCCGCAGATTTTTCAACTTCGAAAGACAAAGACGAGTCATTCAAACAAAGTTTATCCAATGCATCTTTCAAACTTTCGTATTCAGATGCAACAACCGGGAAGATACCGGCGAAAACCATTGGCTTGATTCTTTGGAAACCTGCCAAAGGTTCTGGTGCTGGATGTTTTGCGCCCGTCACAGTATCACCGACTTTAACATCACGGATATCTTTGATACCGCAAATGATAAAGCCCACCTCGCCCGCCTCAAGAGTTTCTTGTGGTGCAGGGAATGGTTTGTATTTACCCATGCGCAGAACTTCGTAATCACGATCTGTCGCCATGAATTTAATTTTGTCGCCTTTTTTGATTGTGCCATCAACCATACGAACAAGGACAACGACACCTTGATAAGCATCAAACCAAGAGTCAAAGATCAAACCACGCGGAGTTAGTGTGCGATCTGCTTTCGGTGGCGGAACTTTTTCAACGATCGCCTCCAAGATATCGGTGATGCCGATTTTCTCTTTCGCAGAAGCGTGAATGATTCCTGTTGTATCTAAACCAACAGTGTCTTCGATTTGTCTTGCTACACCTTCTGGATCTGCAGAAGGAAGATCGATCTTGTTTAGAACAGGAATGATCTCAAGATTATTTTCCATCGCAAGGTAGACGTTCGCCAAAGTTTGCGCTTCCACCCCTTGAGCAGCATCGACAACTAAGATCGCGCCTTCACAAGCAGCCAATGAACGAGAAACTTCGTAAGAAAAATCCACGTGCCCCGGTGTATCGATCAAATTGATTTGATAGTCGTTGCCATCTTTCGATTTGAAATCAAGGCACACAGTTTGAGCTTTGATGGTGATCCCACGCTCACGCTCAAGTTCCATGTTATCTAAGAATTGCTCCTTCTTTTCACGATCAGAAAGAGAACCCGTTACAGAAAGAAGACCATCCGCCAAAGTAGATTTACCGTGGTCGATGTGAGCGATAATTGCGAAGTTACGTATAAACTTAGGATCCATTTGCGCCATTATATAAAAGAAGCGCCGAGTTGCTAGGAACAACTCGGCGCACATTGATAAAAAACTTTAAAATTCGAGAACTTAAGCTAGGCCTTTAACTGCCGCTTTCAATTCTTCTACTTTGTTCAAACGTTCCCAAGTGAACGTCTCTTCAGTGCGACCGAAGTGGCCGTAAGCAGCCGTTGGAGAGTAGATTGGTCTCAAAAGATCCAAATCCTTAGTGATTCTAGCTGGTCTCAAGTCGAATACCTTGCGAACCGCTTGCTCTAGAATCTCTGAACCCACCTTGCTTGTACCGAAGTCATTGATAGAAATGCTTACTGGTTCAGCAACGCCGATAGCGTAAGCCACTTGCAACAAGCAGCGATCTGCCAAACCCGCACCGACAATGTTTTTCGCAATGTGACGAGCTGCGTAAGCGGCAGAACGGTCCACTTTCGAAGGATCTTTACCAGAGAACGCGCCACCACCGTGAGCGCCGTGACCACCGTAAGTGTCTACGATGATTTTACGACCCGTCAAACCCGCATCACCCATTGGACCACCCGTTACGAAACGGCCTGTTGGATTGATGTAGAATTTCGTTTTTGCATCGATCCACTGAGCAGGGATCGATTTTTTGATCAACTCTTCAGTGATGAATTCTTTGATTGTTGCATTTGAAACGTTATCAGCATGTTGAGTCGAGATAACGATCGCGTCGATACGTTTTGCAACGCCATCAACGTACTGAACAGTCACTTGTGATTTAGCATCTGGGCGCAACCAGTCTACTTTGTTTGCTTTACGAAGAGCAGACAAGTCCTTCACAAGTTTGTGAGACATAGAGATTGAAAGAGGCATCAACTCTGGAGTTTCGTTAACTGCGTAACCGAACATCAAACCTTGGTCACCAGCGCCTTGGTCGTCAGAAAGAGTCTCTTTCACGCCCACTGCGATGTCTGGAGATTGCTGACCAACTGCTACAGTCACTGCGCAAGTTTTGTAGTCGAAACCTTTATCTGAATGATCGTAACCGATGCGTTTAACAACATCGCGAGCAATTTCAGACATATTGATTTTTGCAGACGTAGAAATCTCACCCGCTACAACGATCAAACCAGTTGTTAATAAAGTCTCACAAGCAACACGGCCTTTTGGGTCTTGTGCTAGGATTGCATCCAAAACTCCGTCGGAGATTTGGTCTGCCATTTTATCCGGATGTCCTTCAGAAACAGATTCACTCGTAAAAAGATAGTTTTTCACTTCTTTTGTTCCTCATTGGGGAAGTTGATGTTGTAAAGCCAGCGAAGCTGGAACCCTACTCTGACGAGTCAGAGTGTAAAACAGTGTATTGCGAGCTCGCAACCTATCAAACTCGCATTTAGGGGTCAAGATTGGACTTTACCCTACTTCGATTGCCGTAAAAATAGCTCAGCTCAATAAAAGACACGGTAAAGCCACCAATAAGACCGATCAGTCCCAATGAACTCAGGAACTGTAATGTGACTTTGGCCAAATCCGACAGAGAGTCAGAAGGACAAATGCCCTCTTTCTGAAGCCAATACATCAAAACCACGCCCGCCGTGGAAATCAAAGTCCACAAAATTGCGTGCGCCTTATTTGTTAAGATGCCTACAATCATTGGCAATACGGCGAACCAAATTAGAGTTGGCGAATAAAAACCGCCTGTGAAAAATGCGAATGAAAATTGGAAGATAATCCCTGCTGTGACCATGTTATAGGCCGCAGCCGTCATCGATTTGGTTTTCTTGAAGACCCAGGGCGAGAATAAATGCACTATCGAACACCCGAAGCCAATGTAAGGTAATAGCGTCCCCTTCACAAAAATGGAGGAGATAAAGGCATAAGTCCACATCAACAGCGCTGTGATGAAGGTGATCATCACCAACAAGCGGTGCTTGTAGGCACGAATCTGCTCATCTTCAGAAACTGACGAGGTGAAAAGCCAGTTTTCCGAAACGTTCTGAGGCCTAACATCTGTCATAGGCCCATATAACAATAAAAGGCGGTCCTAAACCACCTTTTATTGTCAGTACTTCTAATTTTTAAGAAATCTTAAGACTAAGCCGCTTTTCTAAAGCGAATTGCCGTTTCCGTGCGACGTTCTTTCGTCAGATCAGGTTTTTTATGTTCTTTGAATTGCTTATTCGTTTTAAGGAATTGCTTTTCGAGCTTTTCAACAGTGGCATCCACGGCCGAGTAGATGTCCATGCCGAACGCGGTCGCTTTAAAATATTTTTCACGCGTATTTACAGAAATCTCTACGCAGAATTCATTCTTTTGTTTGCTGAAATAGACGCTGCCGTAACCCTCTTTAAGCAAAAAGCGCCCGATCTCTGACATTCTGTCTTCCGTATATGTCTGCAAAGAGTCGGAATGATCGAGGTGCTTAAAGGTATAGTTGAGTTTCATGTTTCTCTCCTTTTACGGCCCCTTTCAAGGCCTATGTTCTATAAAGCTTATCGGCCCAGCAAGACCAAAGATGAGCTCTATTTTGAGACTCAGTAACTTTTATTTCCGGTTAATTTTAAATTTTCCAAAGCTTGGACAGAAGCAGGCACCCGCTTTTCGCGAGTTTCTTTGCAATTGTCATAAATCCACTGATCGTAGTTCACATTGGTATATTTACTAACGGTCTGCATGTCCTTGAAGGCATCAAAGCAGCGCCCTTCGGAACTTGCATAGAGGGAATCAAACAAAGAATCTCGTACCGCGGATGGATAATGTTCGTAGTCCCACGCTTGAGTGATGACGGATTTTTTTGCCGACTCTTTGCTCTTTGATTTGCTTATCTTATATTGAGCCATGCGGCGGATGATTTGAATTTTGTCGTACTCTGGATTTTCTTTAGAGATATTTTGAGTAAGATCCAACGCACCTTGATAGTTGCGCATAAGAAAATAAAACTGCGCCTTCTGACGAAGCCTTTCAGCCTCGGGCTGACTCATCACAGTCGCTGCTTTTTTCTGATCGAACAGGGCACTCTTGTACCCCAAAGACAAACCGATCAATGCTACAACAGAGACTGAAAAAATACGAAGGGCCGCTCTCATAAAAAACTTATCGGCGGCCCTAGACTAAAGATGAGTGGGTTTTGGTCAAAGTCTCAATCTGAGATTTGAATTTTTGAAAACTTTTAAAAAGTGTCGAACTGATAACAGTAGAGCTTAAATAAGCTCTACCATTTTTTTGTAGTACTGAAGTAACTTTTGCGAACCAGGAATAAGATTAGCAGCCCAATCATTGTGCGCATTATGATCCGCGCCATCCGTGATGTACTTTAAAGAGATCATTTGCACGCCCATCTTACGGCATACTTTCGCAATGGCGTAACCTTCCATATCCACCAGATCTGAAGGCAACTTCGGTGTTCCCGTTTCAAAATTATCTCCCGTGCTGCAAACACCTTTTGGCAGTTCTGGGAAATAAGGAATCAAATCGATCGCTCCCGGAAGTGGATCAAATGGAGTTTCGCCCACCTTAAATCCAAGAGGAGATATATCCATATCTCGCTGAACAAAAGATGAAACTTCCACAAGCTCGTGAGTTTTAAATTTCCCACTGCCCGCCGTGCCTAAGTTGATGATGACTTTGCACTGAGTCTTGTGAACGACATCCATCGCCGTTAACGCCGCATTCACCTTACCAATGCCAGTGTAGAACACCGGAACATTTTCTTTTTCAAAAAGACCTTGAGACTCGTTTTGCAGAGCCATCAACAAGGCAACATCTTTAATATTGAACAAGGGAGAAGACCTCTCTGTTATTAAATTTCATTGTGTTCAAGAACTTCAAATTCACAAGCACAGCAACCGCTTCTACCGTGTATCCTGCAAGAGTACTTAGATCGATAGCCGCCTGCAAAGTACCGCCCGTCGCAAGAACATCATCCACGATCATGATACGACCATGCCCCACTGGCAGTTCAATTTCTGCTGTTCCATATTCTAAAGCATAGCTGATTCGTTTTGTCGGTGGAGGAAGCTTGCCCGCTTTACGAATCGGCAGGAAACCTTTTTTATGGGTTGCTGCCAAGTGAGCAGCCAAAATAAATCCGCGAGACTCAATCCCCGCGAAATAATCGATCTTTGCAAGTTCCACTTCACTCACCAGGTTTTGCGAAACGAAATCTAGCGCTTTGGGATTTTGCAAAAGTGGTGACATGTCTCTAAAAAGAATTCCCTCTTTGGGGAAATTGGGCACGTCACGAATCAACGATTTTAAATCCACAGCAACACCTCCACACTTGCGAGCTCAGTGCCGTTGTAACCTAAAATGTCGGAAAGTTGAAGACCAAAGCGCCGTTGCAGGCGCTTTAGAAGTATTTCTTACGTTGCGATGAAGGCAAGATCTTCAGCATGTCGCGGTATTTTGCAACCGTACGACGAGCAATCTGGATGCCCTCCAGTTTTAAAAGATCCACGATCTTTTGATCTGAAAGTGGGTTCTTCGTATCTTCCTTTGCCACCAAATCTTTGATTTTGATTTTCACAGATTCGCTGGCTAATGAATCACCATCTGAAGAGCTGATACCTGAGTTGAAGAAATATTTGAGCTCATAAATCCCTTGTGGCGTGTGAACATACTTTGCCGTTGTTACACGTGACACCGTGGATTCATGCATGCCGATGTCGTTCACAATATCACGCAACACCATAGGCTTCAAATGTTCGGAGCCCTTTTCGAAAAACTCACGTTGATGTTTTACGATGGACTCAGCCACTTTGTAGATCGTTCTTTGTCTTTGATGGATAGATTTGATCAACCATACTGCCGAACGAAGTTTCTCTTGGATATAATCCTGAGTTTTGTCCCCGGTGGATTTTCCGCCCTTCAACATATTTTTGTAGAAGTTCGAAATTTTCAAACGCGGAAGTCCGTCTTCATTCAAAGATACGACATAGTCCTCACCGACTTTATAAACATAAACGTCTGGCGTCACATAGTGAGTATCACTGCTGACAAAGGCGCGACCAGGTTTAGGATCCATGGCATAGATGATCTTACACATCTCGATGATATCTTCCACCTCACGGCCCATGGCTTTCGCAATGGCTTCGTAGTTCTTCTTTTCCAGATCTTTTAAGTGATTATTCAAAAGATTCACAAGATCGTGAGTGTCCTCTTGAAGATGCTTAGCTTGAATCAACAAGCATTCTTTCAAATCACGAGCACCAACACCTGGAGGATCAAATTCATGAATCAACGTCAAAGTGTCTTCAAGCAAAGGCAATTCAACTTTTTCTTCTTCAGCGATTTGATCCAATGGAACTTTTAAGTAACCATCGTCGTCAATCGCACCGATCAAGGCATCCGCAGCACGCTCTTCCTCTTCAGAAAAGCCGTTCATTTTTACTTGCCAATAAAGGTGGTCATGCAAAGTTTGAGACGCCGTGATGACGTTCTCATAGTTCATGATCTCTTCAGAGCCGGCCATGCCTGATTGTGGCGGTTTCTGATTGGCTTCGATATAAGATTCCCACTCGAACTCGTCTTGCTTTTGTGGATCTTGAGAATGTTGATCGTTAGCAGTTTCAGTTCCAGGATCAACTTCGCTTGCAGCTTCTTTCGTGCGTTGAAGGTCTTCGTCCTTCAGCATCTCTGCTTCTTCAAGAATAGGATTTTCTTCAAGCTCAGAGCGCACTGCCGACTCCAACTCCATACGCGACATTTGCAAAAGCTTGATGGCTTGTTGCAACTGTGGAGTGATGACAAGTGACTGGCTCAGGTTCATCGACTGTCTGAGAGCCATTGAATTCCTTTCTTAACGAAACGCTACTGCAGCGCGGGCACAAAAGCCGTTGCTCTAAAGTTTAAAGTTTTCACCCAGGTAGAACTTGCGAGCGAGTTCCGAATTTGCAATTTCATCAGAACTTCCGCTAACCTGGATCTTCCCGTCCTTCAGTATATAAGCATAATCGCAAATACCTAAAGTCTCACGTACGTTATGATCCGTAATGAGAACTCCTATACCTTTGGCCTTAAGTTCGCGGATGATATTCTGGATATCAGCGACCGCAATAGGATCGATCCCCGCAAACGGCTCATCCAGGAGGAGGAATTTCGGCGATCCTGCTAAAGCGCGCGCGATTTCCACCCGACGACGCTCACCACCTGATAGAGCATAACCATAACTATCTCGGATATGGTCGATACGGAACTCGCCGATCAGCTGCTCAAGCTTTTCCGCACGTTGAGCCCCACTGTAACCATGGGCCTCGAGGGATACTGTGATATTTTCAGCTACCGTCAATTTTCTGAAAATACTCGGTTCTTGAGCCAAATAACTCAGACCTGCGCGAGCGCGTTTATACATCGGCAACGCAGCCAATGGCTCCTCGTCCAAATTCACAGCGCCGGTATCGGATTGAATAATACCAACAACCATATAAAACGAAGTCGTTTTTCCGGCCCCATTTGGTCCCAAAAGACCGACGACTTGGCCAGACTCGACGGAAAATGAAACGCCATCAACGACCTTACGCTTTTTGAAACTCTTTGAAATGTCTTTGATGGTGAGCATGCTCATCGTTTTTTGTTCTCCATCTTTGCACGTACTTTTTCGATCTTAACCTTTTTTCCGCCCTCGAGAAAAACGATTTCTTCGCCGGTCAGCTCATCGTTATTCTGAATGATTTTAGGGCTGCCTTTGAAAACATATTTGTTCGCAAGAAGGTCTAGGTTTACGCTCTCGGAAGTTGCAAACTTATCTGCATCGCTCACTTTGACACCACCCTTGACGGCAACAGAGCTCAACATATCCGCACCGCTTCCGTAAAGGAACGACGCCTCGGGTCCTTCCAAGCGCATGTTATCGTATGTCATGCGTACTTTACCTAGAAATTTGGCTTCGCGATTTTTCCCGCTGAACTCGGCTCCGTCGGCCACGATGTCAAAAGCTTTGCCATCTTTCATCGGCTTGCGAGCAGAAACTTGTTCTTGAATAAACATTTTCGATTCATCAACCAGAACCAGCATTTTGCGACCCTTCAGGACCATGCCTTCTCCGGTCTTATCCTTTGGACCCTTCATCGTCACATCTTCAGGACTTTGAATTTGACGCTTCACCGAAGAGTAATACACCGACGGAGATTGGAAAGTGTATCCGTTTACGGATGTCGTGGTCACATTTCCGATAATACTCAAATCTTTGCTCTTTGCATCGATAGAACCCTGATCGCCCGTCACCGTGAACTCTACCTTTTCTTTATTATAGAAAAGGACTTTTACTTGATGAAGCTTCCAATTCCCCGAGGCCTGACTTCCTTCGGCAGAGTTCGCAAAAAGTTCCCAGTCGCGCATGCCTTGTTGGCTTTCCACTAAGTGAACACCACCCAAGCGTTGATCTGATAACGAAGAAGGCTCTCCGGGTTTGCCACCATTTTTTGATTTTTCTGCCTCTTGCTTTTCGACGCGCTCGCGAACAGATTTATCATCGTCGTGTTGAAGTTTGGATGGGAATACGATCAGGACTTCCACAAAAAGAAAGACCAAGAGAGCAATAAAAACGTAATTCCAAACTTTTTTCATAGTGAAAAGGCACTCTCCCAAACGTTCGCGCCTGCACCCTCTATCGCGAGAGTGCAGAGATGCCCTTTTATCCTAAACGATGTTTAATTAGAAGTCGACTCTTGAGGAAGCTTAGTCACTGCGAAATTGATTTCGCCAGCGCCGGCCTCTGTGACAGTGAACAGTACTTTTTTGACCGTAAGGAAATCGACTCCTTTATCGGCCTGAATAGTTACTTTGCTCCATGCATTAGGATCGTCTGCGCCGTCTTGACCTTTTGTTGTTTCGACAACGTCGCGGATTTTGTTTTGCAGTTTGCTATCTTGCTCAGCTTTTGATTTCTGCAAAGCATCTGTCAACTGATCGCGAAGCTTTTGGATATTCCAATCCTCTGAACCTAAAGCTTTCACCTCGTCATAAGTTGCAACAACGTCTTTATCCAAAAGGATTTCTTTATTTGAGATCGTCACAACGTGGGCTGGCTTCAATTCTCGCACACTGGCTGCCTTCGGAAGAACCACTTCTTTCGGGATATAAAGAATTTCGCCCGTCGCATTGTAGTTTTGCAAAAGGAAGATCACTAGTACCGTGAACATATCCACCATCGCAGTCAAAGACAGGATCGCAGTGACGTCACGTTTGCCTTTTCTTTTGCTTAGAATATTGTGATAACGGTGTCTTTCACCGGGTCTAAAGATAGCCATCTAGTTTCCTCCAGTCGCGACTGAAATCGCCGAGAAACCTGAGGTTAAAAGATTATCCATCGCTTTGATCAAATGCTCATAAGGCATGGCGTCTGCCACCGTTACGACGGCATCGATCTTTTCGGGATAAAGCTGTTTCACTCGCTGCAATTGCGCAACAAGGCCGGCGTCATCAAATTGGCCATTCTGCATCGGAAGACTGATCACTTGTTTCCCAACAGTTAAAACATAGCCGATCTCTTTCACATCAACCTTCAACACCACATCCGCGTTAGGCGGTGGAGTTGGACTTGGTTGCGTGTCAGATTTCTTTCCGTACATGGAACTGCCAATCTGAATCATAGATACTTGAGTCCACACAGCCGTGATCAACAAGAACGTGATAAGCACGCTCATCAAGTCGATGAAAGGCACGAGATTTAGTTCGATATTTCTATTGCGACCCGAGCCGCCGCCCGTATCTATGTGAGCCATTTTTGCCTCAATCTAAATTCAAAAATCCATTTCAAACTCGCTACCCCACAATAACCGAGAGTAGACTTTCTTACTCCGGCGAAGCCGGAGTGCAAGCTAATCGCGAATCTTCTCGCGGTTTGCAACCACTAGGTTCAAAAGAGTCATGCTTGTCTCAACAACTTCATTCTCTGTTTTTTGAATGCGATGCTGGAACAAACCGTAAGCAACGATACAAGTAATCGCTACCAAAAGACCGAACGCCGTACAATTCAAGGCGTGGGAAATACCTTTTGAAAGTTCCAATGCTTTGGTTGCAGGGTCTGCCGCAGCAACCGCTCGGAATGAACCGATCATACCAATGATCGTTCCAAGAAGACCCGCAAGTACTGCTACGTTACCGAATACCGCAAGGAAAGAAACCCAACCTTCAACTTTTGGCATCTCTCTCATCACAGCAGCATCCATTGCCACCTGGATTTCTTCATCTGGGCGTTTGTTCATTGCTTGAACAAGGCCAGCTTTTACAGTGTTCGTTAATGGAGCCGGACGAGCATCGCAAAAGCTCACAGCTTGGCGAAGATCACCCGCAACAACCATGCGGAAGATTTGATCTGTGAATTCTTTTTTATCCACAGAAAGGTTTTTAAGTTTCATCAAACGATCTACGATGACGATGATCGCAAGAATCGCGATAGCGGCGATTACGTACATGACGATACCGCCCTCAGCGAATGCACGCTGGAAGAAATTCATGTTGTCTGCTGTTACTGTTGGGTTCATGGGTTCTCCTTAAAAAACAATTCTATAAATCTTTAAAATCTAACTCTACCAAACAAACTTTCAAACCGTCTTAGACTTCCTTACTCGGAGTACAAGTCAGTTCTGTTGATTGAATACGAATGGGTATGCCTGGACTTCGGCAACTAGTCCCGTCGGCGGCTCGGGGAAGATCCAACTTGCCAGACGTTGACGAACACAGTTCTCAACTTCTGGGCTGTTCAAGGTCGAGCTCTTCACTTTGACGTTACGAGCCTGACCTTTTTCGATGATTTCCCATCCCAACACGATTTTACCTTCAAGTTTGCGACCTTTTTCCAAAGTATTAAGTGCTCTTTCATAGCAGCTTTTCACTTCATGAAGTTTCGCGCGAATCACACGACGGATAGCTTCTTTGTCGATTGTCGCATCGAAAGACTCCTCGAAACCGCCACCGGCAATTGCAACAGAGGTCTTAGATCCAAAACCTTCAGCTGCGCCGTAGGCAGATTGACCTGACCCACGACCTTTCGTTCCGATACCTGCGATACCCTCTGTTCTTGTTCCTTTTCCGCCAGCACCCGAGTCCTTGAATTTAGATCCAAGATCATCGCCTGCACGGTTTTCATTGAAGCCCGAGTTTCCTGAGGCCTTGTCAGCCATGCCAAGAACTTCACCCGCGCCAGAATAAGCTTTGTCGATATTCGCTCGATTGCCACCGCCACCGAAGGCGCTGAATAGTCCCACTTTCGAAAGATCTTTATTCGATGACTGCGCATTTGCACCAGCAGTCTGACCTGTTTTCACCGCACCACCCTGACGAGTCGAAGTGAATTTTTTCGTACGATCCTTCGCGTTTGGCTTCGGAGCCACTTCGCTAGCTCTAGCTGCCACTTGAGCTTTAGCCGCCTGCTGACCTGTCTGACCTTTACGTTGAGCATCTTTGTTCTGATCCGCAACAACCACTTTCTTCTCTGGAGGAGGCGGCTGAGGAGTCGCAACTGGTGGAGGAGGCGTAGGTGTTGGAGTCGGACTTGGTTTGGGAGCCGGTGTCGGCGTCGGCACTGGTTTATTGAAGATAACCTGTGCAATACGCTGAACATCTTCCTGCTTGTTCTCTTGCCAATCCTTCGGGGTCGTTGCCGAAATATACAATGCTAGCAATGCCACCATAACGATAGACATCACGACACCGGTCATCTCGGAACCCGAAAGAAGCAAAGGTGGCATCATCGGAACAACTGGAGCCTGTGGCACAAAGCGAACATACAAAGTGATGTTTCCGCCCGGCAAAGTTACACAAAGCATTTCATTTTGATCAACACGAACTGAATAGCCTTGACCACCACGCTGAGCTTTTCCAGAGCGAGAAAGATCCTCAACAGGCTGCAAGCCTGCGGATGATACCATCTCAACGCCCATCTCGCCCGTCGTATTCACACGAAGGCCATTTGTCAGATCAATAATTTGAAAACCTTTTGGCACAAGTCCATCTGGCAAAGCCAAATCACGATCACCACCGACATTCACCTTTACAGGCTTCGTGCCTTTATAGTGATAAGTCGTAAGAATGCGTTCTTTCCAAGCCACTATGACTTGAACAACTGCACCCTTCCCAGGCTTCAAATAAGTTTTAAGATCCTGCACTTCGCTCGGAGGCGCAAAAGTTTTTCCGGATTTTTTCTTTTTAAAGTTGTCTTTACCAGCCTTGATCGCGGGACGAACCGGGATTGCAGGCTTTTCCTCCACCTTCGGAGTTTCAACGGGAATCACCGGGGTGGGAGCAATTTTTATCTCTTCCGTTTTAACAACCGCTGCCGGAGGCATAGTAGGCTCAGGTTTTGGAGTCGGCATCACAGGAGCAACAACAACGGATGTCGGAGCTTCCGGAGTCGCTGCACCCGGCGTCGCACGCGGCTTTGGCACACCGATGAAGAAAGAAATTTTGAAAGGACCAATATCAAGTTCATCACCCGATGATACAGACTCATCCAAAACAGCTTGGCCGTTTTTGAAAGTTCCTGATTGAGATCCTAAATCGCAGATGTAATAGCCATTATCGCGACGTTCGATCAAGCAATGAATCGGAGAGACTTGGTCAGAATCCAAATCAATGTTTACATCGGCATTATGTCCAATCACGATTTGATCCTGATCGAATTGTTTAACACCGACTAACTGATTGTTTTTAAAAATTCTAAATATTAACGGCGATCTCAATTAGCACCCCGAACCCGCTGTACATCTTCTGCTGATCTTCTCATCTCGGGTAAAAAGTTTTCTCTAAGCTTAATCAATCTTTTGTAGTTGAAGTTCTTCTTTTGGAAGAGATAAAAAAGTTCCGGCTTCTGCGTAGAACCTTCAACTAATTCGTCCTCGAAGTTCAATTGCGCTTTACGTTCTTTACGAACTGTATTCGACGAAGTGTTCCCACCACTAATAGTTGTCGTTGTTGTCGACTGCACCATCGGCGCTTCCGGTTGATCACTTTGGGCAAATGCAAAGATAGAGCCGAACGTGACAGCAAACATAACTGTGATGATCTTAAAAGATTGCAACATACTCTACCCGACCCTTCGTTCTATTTTAAACCAGCTTTCGCCTTATTTTCCAAAGCAATAATTCTATTGCGAGTATCTGAAGGCCCGCCTACAAACTTTAGTCTGTTAATGACGTCCAAGCCTTCTTGGTATTTCCCCATGCGATCGACTAACAAGATAGCATAGTTGTACATCGCCTCTTTATTATTGGCGTTGTCCTTCAAGATAGATTTATACAACTCATCAGCTTTATCTAATTTTCCTGTCGCGCCTAATGCTATCGCATAATTATTCAAGACACGTGGATCGCGAACGCCTTTTCTGTAGGCCGTTTCAAGAACAACACTCGCTTTGTTATAGTCTTTTTCTTGCACATAGATGGCACCTAAATTTGCGGCCGCCACCGGATCGTCACTGTTGATGTCCAAGGCTTTACGGAATGACTTGACTGCTTCCCGTCGCTCATTTTGAGCCAACTGGACTATACCAAGGTTTGAATACAGCTCGCCCATTTTTGGGTTCGCCGAAATGGCTTTACCCAAAAGATAGCGGGAAAGCTCAAAGCGTCCTTTTTTATAGTGGTACATTGAAAGAGCATTCAGCGCTTTCGCATCATTCGGCGACTGAGTGAGAATTTGAGTCGCCGCTGAATAAATTCTGTCGTCACTTTGTGCTTTGATCGCCTCATTCAGAGGGGCATACTGCGAAGGCACCGCAGGTGCTTTGGGCTTTTCCGGAACTGCCTCAGAAGCAGCAGAAGGTACATCCACGTCTTTTTCTATAACCGGCGCTTCAGTGACCTTCTCGTTTGCCGCAGCAGAATCCGTCTTCGACTCTTTCGTTGGAGTCGAAGAACATGCAGCCAATCCCATCAATGCTAATACAAGGATGATTCTTTTCATTACTGACCTATCCAATTCACAAGACGAATATCAGAGCTGACTTCCCCGCCGTCATAATAAGTCTTAGGATCTTGTTTGCTCATGTAGTCGTAGGCTTTCTTATACGAGTCGTTGTAAACCTCGAGCTCCCAACCGCGCTCGACCGCCGCTTTATAACTGTCTTTCGCTTTATTGTTGAACGGCTCAGCAAACTTCTCGACTCCCGCTTTGTATTGCTTCGTTTCATCGGCGTTCAATCCCGGAGGCAACGGAGCATTTAATAGCGACTGCGCCATGTTTTGATTTGCATCGCCTAACAATGTTAAAGAACTCACGATTTCCTCAGCGCTGTCGTACTTGATGATATCAACAAGTTCGCTTGTCAGCTTCGTCAACAAAGCAACTTTCTTATCAGCCGCCGCCTTTTGCTTCGCTGGATCACGAGGGAATGTGATTGCCTTCATCTCTCCGAAAGTTTCAGTGGCCTCGGCCAATTTGATCTTCGCAGCAAAGGAAGCGCCGGGTCCTTTTTTATTCGGAGCTAGACGCTTTTGAATCGCCAAAGTTTTTTGGCGCCATTCTTTAGCTTTCGTGATTGATCGTTGTTTTTGATAAAGTTCACTTGCCCAATAAGCAGCCTCAACAACCTTTTCAGGATCCTTGCCGCCTGTCTCTACATACTCTACATATCGATCTAACGCTGCGTGGTTTTGTCCTGCTTTGCGATGTATTTGCGCCATGCTGAAGGCCACTTCAACATTATCGGAATGCTTCTTATTCATTTTCGTGAATTCTGTATATGCCCGGATTGATTCGTCCGGTTTTCCCAGTGCCTCATACAACAACGCCGCATTGAACATCAAGTTTGGCGACAAAGGATCAGCTGGATTTTCAAGAGCCGCTTGCTTGTATAGTTTCGCAGCCTCTTCAAATTGAGCCGAATCTTGATATTGCTTTGCCAAAAGTCTGCGCGCCTTTGATTTCAATTTATCTGACGCCGGATCTTTCGATTGCAAAACACCTTGATAAGCCGCAATCGCCGGAGCGGTCATGCCAGCTCTTTCATAGTTTACGCCAGCATTGAATAAAGCTGTCGTTGCCAAAGTCGATTTGGGATTTTGCTTTGCAAAGGCATTGAAGGTTTGAGCACTTTCTGCGTATTTCTTATCTACCTCTAGATCTTGCCCACGCTTGAAGGACGCCTTTTCCAAAACGCCACGAATATCAGACCCTGCTTTGGAGGCAGCAATCGAAGGAACGGCAAGCAGTTCGGAACCTGTTTTTTCAAGTCCCGCGTAGTCTTTCTTCAAGTTGTAGATATCCAATAGAAGATTGGCAGAGTATTCTGCTTGCTTCGTATTTGGATGTTGCTTCACGATATCGCGGAAGTATTGAGTTGCCTCTTCAAAGTGATTGCTTTGATAGTACAAACGACCGATACGGAATTTAATTTCCGCAGTTTTATCGGAATTCGGGAATTTCTCGATATACCATTTGCCTGCTGTGATGAATCTTTCCACTTTGGGCTCAAGAGGAACTGGATCAATGGAGTTACCCACTCGTTTTTGCATCTCTTGGTCTGTAGGCATGCTTCTTTCAACAGACAAGATCAAGTTCTGCGCAGCTTTGCCATAAAACTTGCTTTGTGGGGAATTATCAACAACCCATTTATATTGGATAGCCGCTTCGTCGTACTTCTGCATATCGTACAACAACTCACCATAATAGAAGTGCATGTCGCTAACAGCCGCAGCCGTTGGGAACTCACGCAAGTAAAGTTGGTATCCTTCGTTTGCTTGAGCTTGAGAATATGGCGCACGAGAGTTTTGTGCGGTCTGATGTTGTTGCAAAACGTAGTTTCGTAAAGTCGTTTCACGAAGCTTATCAGAGTTTGCGATCAAATCAGGCTTGCCTTTATTAGCAGCATACCAAGAACCATTTGCATCGTAATCTTTAACCCAACCGTAAAGTTCATCTTTAAAGCGAGTCGTATTCTTGCCGTAATAATAGTTCTGAACGATTTGATATTGGTACTCGAACGCTTTCGGTGAGTTCGGACTTTGTGAAATCAAAAGCTTAAATACATCGCGAGAAGCATCTTTGTTGCCGCGATCCGCATATTGATAAGCCAATCTTTCCAGATATGGATTGATATTGTCGCCCACAAGACCACGGAAGTAAGACGCTGCTTTTGCAGGATCGCCGCCCTCTGCATAGAAAACGACGATGTCACGAAGAGCTTCACCTTCCAGACGTGTGCGGTTCACAGTTTTCTTTCCTGCCAATTGATCACCGGTCTCCGCTTTGCCGGATTTAATGATATATTCGAGATAAGACATACCCTGTTGCACGCGATCTAAGCGGAACAAACACCACGCGCCTTTATAAGTCGCAAAAGTGTTCAAGCGATGTCTCTTATCTTTGATCAAATAAGAATATTCTTTGTAGGCGGGTGCCCATCTTTCGTTTTCAAAATAATATTCACCCAGGGCAAAATGCGCTTCGCCTACAAACGGTGAATTCGGGAAACGACGAGTAAGCTCTTCATAATAATGAGCCCCTTTTTGTACGTCACCCAATTCGAAATAGTTGTAACCAAGGAAGAACAATGCTTGGCTCATCTTTTCGTCACGAGGGAAATCACGTTGGAACCACTCGTAAAGTTGGACAGCTTTTTTATTGTATTCACGTGCTTCGGCCGTGTTTAGAACCGGTCTCTTTTTTGTTTTACCAGACTCGAAGGCCTTAAGCTTTGCATCGTACTCATCCTGACGACGGCCATCGACCAAGCCTGCTTTTTCTACATAAAGCTCGGCCAAACGAAGCCACAATTCTCCACGATTCGGGCTTGTTTTGAATTTCTGTGTCAGTTTATAAAGCTCTTGAATCTGCTGGTCCAAGATACGCTCGTATTGAACTTTGTCACTGCCACCATCTCTTTGCATAAGCTCAGACGAGCGCGGTGGCTTCACCGACTCAAGATTGACCGCGTTCACTTGCTGGTTAAAACCCAAATTCGTCGTTGGCAATGAAGTATCTGTCTTAGACATCTGCTGAGCATTGCCGCCACGACTTGTCTGATTTGCTTGAGACAACAGCTCACCTACTGTCTTTTTCTTCGCCTCAGCCAACGGGCTTAGGAAAAGTACAGATACAAGACTCGAAATAAGAAGTTGATGTCTGTTGAATTTCATAATTACTCGCAACTCTGTCTTCCTAGATAGTGATAGTTTCCGATTTCATCCAACCAGAATTCGCCCTGGAACGGATAATATTGGTAACCATTTTGGATATAGAACTGACGGTCCATCTTTTCATCGATTTGACCTTCATTGATATCCTTACCAGCAATTTTCTTTTTAATACTTTCCTTACGACCATTGATCATTTCGTAACGGATGAAGCCCGCCTGTTCATAGAGATCGCGAAGCTCGGCGCGCATATTCAATAAATGAGCCTTCACCATTTCGCCGACAGACACTTTCGTATTCTTACTGCGATTTGCGATGATCTTTAAAGAGTACTGGCCCAAGGCTGAGGCGCGGAATGCGTAGTTGCCATCCACACGCGCTTTCTCTGCCGCCAATCTTTCTAGATAGTGCATCGAGCGCTTCACATCACCTTGATCAAGAATATTTTTTAGAACGATATAGGGCAGACGCAAACTTGGTGTTTTATCTGTCGTTTTCGTCACGTATGCCTTTTCAATTTCGCTGTAATACGCCATTGGATCATTTGTCGACCTCAAGAAGTCACCGATCTTAGAACGAACAGGGCCATACGTTTTTTCGAACAATCCCAAAACCTTTTCCATCTCGTCATATTTACAGATGTAGAGGTATACGATGGAGCGAAGAAGTAAACTCTCCGGCATATAAAAGTCTTCGTAATATGCCGAGTGGAGAGTTTGGAAGTTACTCAAAGCTGAACGGAATCTCGCGGCACGAAGCATTGCCCAAGACTGCTCGAAAACCGCGTCGTGCCACATTACCGTATCACGAGGCACTTGAGAGTATGCTTCGATGGAAGCCTCCCAATCCTGCTTTTGATAAAGTGAACGAGCCAACGCCAATTGAGCCTCGACACGATTCGTGTCTGTCACAGGTGCTCTGCGACGGGCGTCTAACATTTTTCTAAATGTACCAACCGCCAGCGCAGGTTGATTCGCTTCCGACTCTGCCAAGCCTTTATTGTAAAGTGCTTGGAAGTAATAGCTGCTGCTAGGACTGACACGATTGAAAAGATCTTGCGCGTGAGAATAATCGTGATTGCGCATTTTGATCTCGCCCAAGCGGAAGTAAATCATGTCTTTTTGATTAGCTGGGATATCGTTGACATCCACGCGTGAGATCGCATAGTTCAGGATCGTGTCATCACCCAAGGTATCCGCAACCAGCGACAGCTTCTCGATCGCTTGTTTCGAATACTTCGGATGATTCATACGGATCACATCTACGAATTGGAACGCTGCTGTCTGATATAGTTTTAACTCCATCAACATAGTTCCGAGGATGTATTTAATTTGCGGTCTTTCCGCGGCAAGCTCAGGTCTTCTTGCGAGCGAAAAAAGCGCATTCGCAGCCCCCTCGTATTGCCCACTTTGAGCCATACGAAGAGCATTACTCAACTGAGATTTCAACTGGCTTTCGCGATTAGACGCTTGATATGCCGAAGACTTTTTAGGCGAGCGCTTCGTCGATTGCGCCTGTGCAGCCACAGGTAAAGCCATACTTGTCGCGATCAGGAGTGGTAATAGTTTGATCATCTGTAGCTAGCCTCCGGAAAGAACCAACTCATACCAACTGTCAGGAACAAGTTATTAAATGAGTTCGTTGTCTTAACGTTATTCTGATCCACAACACTTGCATTATAGAAGTTCCAGCTGAAATCCCAACGGAATGCCAAAGATTTCGTCAAAGAGAACATCTGGCCCGTCGCCACGTGAACTGTTCCCGCATTTTCATTTGTCGATGTCGCTGTCGAACCGTAACCAGCAGAGAAATACAAATCAAATGGAAGAATGCGCTCATTAAACCAAGTCATTTTGCCGTAAATAGGTACGTACATCAGATCCACACCGAAGTAAGATTTCGGATAAGCCAAGCTTTCGGTCTTTACATTATTGTTGTCTTGAAGTTCTTTGGTTGATTGACGCTCGGAAGTCGTCAAAGCGAAATAGTTAAACTCTACGCCCCAAGTTTCGTTCAAGAAGTAGGCAGCCTTCGCCACACCACCGAAAGTATTAAAGAACGGATCATTGGTAACCAAAGAGACACCACCAAATAATTGGAAGCGACCCGTTTTTGGCATAAAACGCTTTTGAATAATAGAAACTTCTTTAAATGGCGACAAAGTTCCTAAACCTTTAAAGTCCGTCAAAGGCTTATTATCCTGAGTATCCTCGGTGGAAGAAGCCGCCGCTGCCGGAGTCTCCTTCGGTTTTGCTGGAGCCGATTTATCCAACTCCAACTCGATCACATCAAGATCATCGCCGTCTTTTTTGGCCTGCGCCTTTGCAACTCCTGGAGCTGCAAAACTAATAAGGAGCAAAGCTGTTACTAGATTTCTGTTCAACATCTTTCAACTCCCCTAAAATAAATATGACAAGCCCACATCAAGCGTTGTCGTGTAAGTGAGACGTTCTTTAAAGTCGGAATAAGATGGAGTCGGATCAGCGGTATGTCCCGCAGATCCATCGTGTAGAGCATCCGCCAGGAAGGGAACCGGCGCCTGATTCGCAAACAAGCGCAAGTCAAAGCGCAACGCCCATTGTTTCGAGAAGAAAAACTTCTCACCAAGACCAACGGCAACCGCCGGATAAGTTTTGTTTTGATATTGAATGGCGCCGGCGGACAAAGAACCATACATCAAAGTGTTAAACACAATAGACTTCGATAAACTCATCTTTCCGTAGAAAGCCTTGATATTATAGTCCAATAAGTAAGAACTTTGAGGTTGTGGGGCACGGCTGAAATCCAAGCCATATTGGCTGTGCAGTTGATTTGCATAGCTCGAAAGACCCGAAAAGTTTTTCGCGAGCATCAAACCCAAAGCGTGGTCTTCATTCATATTATAATAGAAGGCCGCGCCAAACTTGCTGACATTGGCGATAGGTTCTGTCATCGCATAGCTATAAAATACATCAGCGTCCCAACGTTTCGCCGTGACGATATTTCTATTCTTCACACTCACTGGTTTATCAAAAACCGGCAATACGGATTCCGTTGCAAGTTCTTCTTGAGGAAGTTCGACAACGTCTCCAGCAAAAGCTGTGCGATGTAAAAAAAACGCACTGATGAGGATGACTCCAGCTTTCAAAATATTCTTTAGCATGAATTACCTACCTGAAAAGGCCCCATGTTTATAGATGTAATCACAAACTTCTCTGACGGCTCCACATCCACCCGGCCGACGAGTCACGTAATCCGCAATCTCAAGAACTTCATCAACAGCTTCAGGCACAGTTGCGCCAAATGCCACCTCCTGAATCATGGGAATATCGAAAATGTCATCACCGACATACGCCATCTCAGAGGGAGAAATTCCAGAATCTTCTTGAAGCCGTAAGAATGAAGGTTCTTTATCAAGAGCCCCTTCATAGAAATATTGAATACCAAGAGCTTTCACACGCACGCGGATATCTTCGGCCTTGCTACCTGTTATGACAGCTAACTTATAACCAGAATCTATAAGACGTTTGATACCCACACCATCGCGGATCGAAAAAAAACGACGCCATTCTTTGCCGTCATACCATAGCCGTGTGTCAGTCAATACGCCATCAACGTCGAGGACCAACATCTTGATATTTTTCAATTTTGATATTTCTATTCCCACTAAATCATTGTGGAAAACTATATACAAGACGGCAAGCGACTCACAGAGATACAGGACTTTGGGCCGCCAGGACTTAAGACTTGTTCAAGAATAATTATGTACCGTTGTTTTCTCTTGCTAGACCATTTAAGGAAGAGTCTCCACAAAAACTCTCGAGCAACTCATTCTCACTTCATTATTTGGAGTGTTGGCGCTTCAATTCGGCCTCTAGGTGACTGACCCTTTTTTCTAAGGCGTGAATCTGCCTTTGCATGACCTCATCAGAAGATCCTGAATTTGCACCCAACAAATTTGTACCAATATCGGCACGCTGAAGATTCAACTCCTGCAAAGCTTGCAGGTCTTCGTCACTCACGGCGCCGGTTTGTTGATATTGTTTCCGTAATTGCAGATCCTTTTCATGAATTTGTCGGCTGACCTTAGCCATCTCGTGCAAATTTTGATAACCCTTTTTCAAACGAGCTAAATTGGGCGGGAATTCTCCGGTCATAAAAGAATATGTGACAAGAAACAAAATAATTGAGACCAGCAAACTACTGATCACCGAACTAATAATCTTTCCAATGGCTTCCATGACGAGGTTCCTTCAAAAAATTTACTCTTGGTTTCCCAGAGACATGTATTTTATCATCAAGGCACCACTCAGGAAAGGATCTCGAAATGAAAAAACTTTTGGTCACGGGATTTAAGCCCTTTCTTAAAGAACCTATCAATCCCAGTGAAATTCTCGCCTTGGAGCTCGGAAAAAGATTTTCAGATATCGATGTCCTGGTACTTCCTGTAAGTTACGAAAGATCATTTCTAGATTTACAGCGGCACTATTTATCTTATGGCCCCTTCGATGCCGTTATTATGATCGGCCAAGCCGGTGGAAGGAACTCTGTCTGTCTCGAGCGTGTGGCCTTAAATTGGAGCGAAAACTCCCTGCAAGACGAAGACGGTATCAAACTTCCCCAAAAAACTTTGATAGACTCTGCACCTGCCTCCTACATCAGCGATTTCTTCCCAAATGACTGGAAGGATGAGCTCTCTAAAATCGGAGCCACGACAGTTTCATTTTCTGCGGGAACTTATGTTTGCAATGCGCTTTATTACAGGGTCATTCATTCATTAACACAAAATAAAATCCCTGCTTTATTCGTACATGTGCCTTACCTGCCAGAACAAGTTGAAAACAAACCCGAGATGCCGAGTATGCCTTTAGCAACTCAATCCGAAATTCTGTCTGCGCTTATTACACTGATGAAAAAGTAAAAGCCCCGATCTTTCGACCGAGGCTTCAAGGGAGGGAGATTTCTGCTTAAAAGCTATTATTTTCCTGCAGAAGCTTCAGCTTGAAGGAGTTTGAAACCTTTCAAGTAAGCATCGTACTCGTCGACGATTGTCGTCGTTTTATCTGTCGTACGAAGATTCTTCATTGTGCAAGATTGTGATTTCAAAAGACCTACTGCTTTGATCGCATCACAGCTGAATGCTGCTTTACAGCCTTTGAAAGTACATTGTAAAGATTTAGAACCAAACGGATCATACTGTCTGTTGCCTGTTACAAGAGCGTTATCCAAAGCTTTGCGGCATGATTCCTTCTTGTTCTCTGGGCACAACCAATCAGTTACAACTTCTTTGTAATCTTCGATAGAAGAGTTCTCACGAAGTGGTTTTACAGAGATATAACCTCTTGCTGCACGCGCCATCGTTTTGAAACATTGCTGTTCAGAGTTCTTAACGCAGAACCATTTGTAGAAACCAAGACCGCCGTCATCGAACTCGCCCCAGAAACCATGGTAACCAAAGTTATCCGGCATCATACGAGAGCACGCGCCTGTGTAACAACCAATGTTCTTTTCGTAAGAAACATTGTTCACTTTCAACTTCTTAGAATTTGATGGAGCACGGTTGTCATCGTTAAAGAATCCCTTGTTATCATAAAGATATTGGAAATCCGTACCAGTGAACGAACCCGCGACTGGGATGCCCCATTGGTTAGAAAACACACCGGCCAAGAAACCGCTGTTGCAACCATGAAGGAATGCATAAGCATCGGAAGTAAAGTTGCCAGCCAATTTTTCATAACCATCGGCACGTGGATCTAAACGGTTGAATTTACCATCAAGGATCACACCGTAATAAGCTACGCTATGAGAGAACACATCGAAAGAAGCGATTTTCTTGAATGCACTCATTTCATTGAATACATCTGAAGACTTAAAGCCTTTGCCTTTTTCGGTGATGTTCTGATAGCCAAAATCTTGAAGATCATTAATGTCTTGATCCTTGCCGGTCTCGTTCACAGAAATCAAATAAACCTGATCGTCTGGATAGATTTCATTATATTTTTTAGCCTGGGCCGTCGCTGCTTGAGTCAAAGCATTGCCCAAGTCAGTTCCGTTACCCACGATCATGATGTGAGTGCGCTTATTGAAATCAATCGGAGCTTTCGATCCCGAGCTCGCCGTAATATACGCGAACGCAGGAGCTGCCGCGAAAAACGCGATAAGTGACGTCAAAATATTTTTCATGGCGTATTCCTTATTGCTGTTGAGAAGCCAAGATATCTACGATTTGTTCATCAGAAAGATCTTTAGCAGTTGCATCCTGTTGACGAACGATCGAAATCGACTGTTCAAGAACAACTGACATTTTGCCAGTGTCGCCTGAAAGAACACGGCTCAAAGCCTCTTGACGGCCCATATCCAGGATCAACTTTTGGCAAGAGTAGTCTTCCATGCTGCACTCTACTTTAGAGTAAGATGATGAAGATACGCTCTCTACAATTGACGTTGCAGTTGACTTCGTTGCCGCAGCCAAAGCATTTGCAGAGCCAAACATAACAAGAGACAACAATAATACCTTTTTCACAGAAACCTCCATTAGTGACGCTGTCCTTTAAGCAACGGATATGCCGTCTCAAAATGAATCTATCCCATTTCATCTTTGAAACACCCTGTTTTGACAACAATTGTCAGTCCTCCTGTTTACGGTCTAGACACACAAAGCTCATATATCCTCACTCTCTTGGGTGTGGTCCTTGCTCTATATATGTGAAGATGAAAATGCGCGCCTTATCTATATATATAGTCACTTTATTAATGGCCTCATTGGCTTGGGCTCAAACGGGTCCGGGACCGCGCTTTACTATTGAAGGAGCTGCAACACGCACTCAAAAAGATCAAGTCGCTACAGCTTTTCTTGGTGCCTATTCTATTTTACCTCCGCTGATGAAAATCCGCCTGGAAGGTCAGGTAAAATTCGATCATTATCAAATTCAAATCGTAACGATGGATCAACACGTGGCCGGAGAGGTCAACTCGAAGGGACAAATCGTTCTGAACTCACGCATTCTAGATCGTGACGAACTCGTGACTCGTACTATTATTCATGAGCTTTCCCACGTTTACGATTTCTTAAAGATTGTTCCGTCTCAGATCAAAGATCAAATGTGGGATTGTGATATATGGAAAGATCACAACCGTGATTATGCCATTCCAGACGCTTGCGAACTTTATCAAAATACAAAGACAACTGTATCAACAATGCCCGACTTCTTAGATGCTGTGGGCTGGTATCAAACTTTGAACGGCAAAGGTGCTCGTTCAGATGCAACGACATTTGGTTACCGTTCACCAGATCCCTATGAGGCAACAAATCCCAAAGAAATGTTTGCTGTGAATATGGAATACTTTGTCACAGACCGTGAATATAAATGTCGTCGTCCCTCCATCTATAGATATCTGGCTAAGCACTTCCAATGGGAGCCATACGGGGATCAGCCTTGTAAAGAGGAACTTGCGTTCGTCGATCCAAACTTCGACAAGGCTCAAAATGCCATTCGTGTCATTGATCCAAGTCGTGTTTACGCCATTCACTATCTTTTGGCAGGTGCTGGATCTGGAATGATGAGTGCGTTCGGCCACTCAATGGTTCGCGTAGTGATGTGCGCTCCTGATAGGAAAGTCGTCGGTCCTGATTGCCTTAAAGATATTCAATATCATATCGTTCTTTCATTCCGTGCTTTCGTTGATAGCCCTCAAATCAATGGTTGGGCTGGCTTGACAGGGGCTTATTCAAGTCGTCTGTTCTTTATCCCATTCCCGCAAATTATCGACGAATACAATATCACTCAACTGCGCGACCTTTACAGCTATCCGATGTCACTTTCCCGAGATGAGATCAAAGCATTCCTCGAGCGCGCGGTTGAAACTCACTGGTCTTACAATAACAACTACTATTTCTTAAGTAACAACTGTGCCGTTGAAATTATGAACCTGTTCAAAGCAGGCTTGGCTCGTCCGGAAATGATGAACGTCAGAACGCAGACGCCGAAAGCAGTTCTTCGCGAACTTCAGGCTCACAACTTGATCAGCAACGAGATCAACTTTGATGACTTATCTGCCGCTAAGGAAAAAGGCTATTTCTTTGCTTCTTATGAAGCATCCTTGAATCAAGCTCTTGCTGTTATCAATCAACTTTCCGGCAATGACTACTCTATTAAAAAATGGAGTAAGATGTCGGTGGATGAACGGCGTCAGCTTTACTACAGCACGACTTTTAAGGATACTTTGTCTCGTAAAAAATGGGCAGCTGGCTTCCTATTCATGGAAAGATATCTTTTGAAGCAGGTGACTCAAAGCACTTACAATCAGTTCTTAGAGGGTGATGTCGATCCGAACTCTGCGGCGGGACAACAAACAAAGAGCTTTGTCGATAAGATTCTTAAGACATTGTCTTTTGATCAAGAGTTAACGGGCCCTGCAAGCCTTGCAAAAGTCGGCTACGGAATTCCGTCACAGCCAGAGCTCTCACAGGTGCAAGATTATCTGTACCATATTCAAGACAAGCGTGATCAAAATCAAACCGCTATCGATGCCTTGATTCAGCAATTGATTAAATTGTACGGATCTAATGACATAGCACAAACTCGCGCGAACATCGAAATCTTCTCTCAAGGCATGAGAAATTAAAAAGGCCGCTCCCCTTTCAGGAAACGGCCTTGCCTTCTCAATTCATATTTTTATTTAGTTGGCACTGGTCGATACATAAATCGCAGTACTTGTCGTTGAAGTTCCGTTCACAGTACTAACCGCCTGCACCTGATAAGTCACCCCTGGAGTCAAACCAGAGATATAAACCAAGTGAGTCGTTACCAATGAAGAGTCCAAAGTCGTCGTAGTCTGAACGCCTGTAGTCGTATCTGTCACAATGACTTGTGAAGTACTTGCCACATCTGTTTTCCAAGTCACACTCACCGCTGCCAAGAACTGCTCATACACTTGCAAGCCAGAGATCACTGGACCCGCGGCAACTGTCGAACCGCTCTCAGTGCTGCCTGAAGAAGTACTGCCCGAAGAAGTGCTACCTGATGATGAGCTTCCTGTATCAGTGGAACCTGTAGATGTAGAGCCACTTGATGACGAGCCCGTATCAGTTGACGTAGTACCCGTCGAAGTTGAGCTTCCTGAAGAAGATCCAGTGTCTGTAGAAGTCGTACTTCCCGATGAGGAAGATCCACTGCTAGTCGAACCGCTTGAACTTGAAGAACTTGAATCACCTGTTGATGAAACTACGTCACCCGTTGATGGAGTCGAAGACGTGTTATCACCAGAAGATGATGAACCAGTAGACGTAGATCCACTCGAAGAGGAAGAAGATCCAGTGTCCGTAGAAGTCGTACTTCCTGATGAAGAAGATCCACTGTCAGTTGAACCAGATGAAGTTGACCCACCAGATGATCCACCTGAAGAAGATGAGCTACCTGAAGACGAAGAACCACTAGAAGATGAACCGCCGGAAGACGAAGAACCTCCACATGAGCCATTATCTACTGGAATGTCACCATGTTGATGGCACTCTTCACCATATGAATCATCTTTGTCATCATGGTCCCAGCAAGCATGGTCATGATATTTTGCTAAAGAGATGCCGAATTTATTGTTGTTATTGAAGATGCCGTAGTGATTGCCATTGAAAAGCCCGTAATGGTGCCCGTTATTACCGCAGCTTTTGCCTTCTCTGTGACGTTTATCCAAACAGACTTTATTATGGCCTGAGTGAACCACTTTAAAGTGTGGCTTAAAGATACAAACACCATTTTTATCATATTGGAAGGACGACTCTCGAAGATCCAAGAAAACTTTAAGCTTATTATTTTCATACTTCGCGAAATTCAGCGCTTTAAATTTAACATCAAAGTATGGATCTAAGATTTTACAACTGTGCCCACGGTCATCATGAATCGCGCCGCACTTGTTTCTATTTAAAACAATGCGAATTTGAGAAATACCTTTTGAATCTCGTAATGAGCACGATCCCTGTGAATCATCCTGATCTTTCGAGAAATTGAGAGATTGCGAATGACCTACCGAATACCAACCTTTTTGAGTCAAATAGTCGACACGGTCGACATTAAGTTGGACATTGGAAACATCGCAAGAGTTCTTGTTTGAACTCTTTGCATCTTTGGTCATCGTTCCGAAGTACAACTGAACATCTTGTTGAGGCTCAGCAACACTTTGAGAGGAACTTTTGGAGCTACTACTGGCTGCTACTTTCGAGAAGGCCGTGGTACTCCAAAACGTAAGAGCGGGAACCAAGAAAAAAAAGATCGGCGTTTTAAAGGAACTTTTTTTCACAAGACCTCCATGGTCTGATTTGTTCTCGATCAGTATGCACAGACATTTTTTACTTAGCAAAATTTTGCCTAGTGACTGTTCAGCTCGGAGAATTTCGCAGAAAGTGTAAAGAAGAAGTTCGACAGTCCTTAAAACATTCTAATTTTGGCTACCGTCTCAAGATGACTCGGCGAGCGGCAGCTAAAAGCCACTTGATGCGAATGGCAAGCCAAGGATCAAGACTTGTCAGAGGGAAAAGCAAACATTAGATTCTACTCATGGCCAATCATATTCAAGACGTCGTTATCATTACTACAGGTGGAACCATCGAAAAAACTTATGACGAGTTCGATGGCTCTCTACAAAATCGCGGCACTAGCATTCGCAATCGTATTCTTTCTAAAATGCGCTTGCCTTACACGAACATCTTGGTTTACCCGCTTCTTAGCAAAGACTCTTTGTATATGACCGATGAGGATCGCTCGTTGATTGCCGCCACAATTCAAGATCAAATGGCTCGTCACTGCCCTATTGTGGTTTTACACGGAACTGACACCATGAGTGTTACAGCAGAACATTGCTATAAAACTCTGCCGGCACCCACCGTTCCGGTAGTTTTCACTGGCGCTATGATTCCGATGGGTTTTGAAGATAGTGACGCTTCACAAAATGTGACAGAAGCCCTTCTTGCGGCAAAGCTTTTGAAGCCTGGCTTCTATATTTCTTTCCACAACCAGATTTTCTCGCTTCCAAATGTCAGAAAGAATAAAGAAAAAGGCACGTTCGAGCAGTTTTGATTTCTAACTATTCCTTTTGATTTAACGAAGTTTTGCACGCAACAAATCTTGAACGTGTAAGATACCCACAGGTTGGCGAGGTTTTTCAGACTCTTTATCCAAAACAAAAAGCATATTGATCTGGAATTGTTCCATCACAAACAAAGCTTTTTCTGCCAGCTCATTGGCATCGATCGTACGAGGATTTGTCGTCATAAGATCCTTCGCAGTGCCAGTCAGTGGATCTGTGCTTTTCTCTAGACGACGACGAATTTGACCGTCGGTAATAACTCCGACCAAATCACCCTTTCCATCGACGACGCCCGCAGCCCCACGAACATCTTTATGAGTCATGATCGAGAATACTTCACGAAGTGGTGTTTCAAGTCCCACCGCTGGTAATGCTTCTCCACCGTGCATAACGTCTTTCACACGAGTCAAAAGACGATAGCCGAGACTGCCACCGGGATGGAACTCCGCAAAGTCTTCAGGACTGAATCCTTTTTCGGCCATCACAGCCATAGCCACAGCATCCCCTAAAGCCAAGGTAGCGGTGCTACTTGCAGTCGGAGCCAAATTCAAAGGACATGCTTCCTCAGAAACATGCACATTCAAAGTCACTTGCGCCGCTTTCGCTAGTGAAGAATTCAAATTCCCCGTCACAGCGATCAAAGGCATTCCCTTACGAGCCACAAATCTTAAGATTCCAGAAAACTCCGGAGATTCACCACCATAACTTAAAGCCATCACAACATCGCCAGTTTGGATCACACCTAAATCACCATGAGAGCTTTCAGCCGGATGCAAAAACACCGCTGGAGTTCCCGTGGAAGAAAATGTCGCTGCCAGCTTTCGGGCGATCTGACCGGATTTACCCATTCCAGTAAGAATCAATTTCCCCTTGCAGTTTGTGATGAGGCTAACAACTTGTTCAAATTCAGCACCAAGACGGTCCTTCAAAGCAAGTATCGCTTGCGCTTCGACTTCCAGAACTCTTAGACCTTGTTGAATGATTTTAGACATAAGTGATGACCCTATTTATTTTTTAAGCTCGCTTTTACAAAATGCACGAATAATGGATGCGGAGCCAAAGGTTTGGATTTGAACTCGGGATGGAATTGAACACCTACAAACCATGGATGATCTGGAAGCTCAACAATTTCTACCAAGTCGCGTTCTTTACAAATACCTGAAGCGACCATGCCATTCTTTTCAAACAGCGCTTTGTATTTATTGTTAAATTCAAAACGATGACGGTGACGCTCCATAATACTTGAAGCTTTATAAACCTGCGCGGCCGTTGTGCCAGAAGCAATCGCACATGGAAAAGCCCCCAAGCGCATTGTTCCACCTTTGTTGATGACTCCACGTTGCTCAACCATCGAGTCGATCACGAAATTACCATTGCGTTTATTTTCGGCATGGAATTCACGGCTTGTTGCATCTTTGATACCACAAACGTTGCGAGCAAACTCGATCGCCGCTAATTGCATACCGAAGCAAATACCAAAGAATGGAATTTGTTTTTCACGAGCATACTTAATAGCTGTGATCTTACCTTCTACACCACGAGTTCCAAAACCACCTGGAACTAGAATGCCGTCAACTTTACCAAGCAAAGAAGCAACGGTCTTATCAGTCACTTTCTCTGAATCAACATAGATGATCTCAACACGAGCATTGTTAGCAACACCACCGTGAACTAAAGCCTCATGCAATGACTTGTAGGCTTCTTTAAGTTCAACGTATTTCCCAACAACACCGATTTTCACAGAGTTGGTAGGATGAGTTAAAACTTTTACAAGATTTTGCCAACCTTTAAGATTTGGTTTCCCCGCAGACAATCCCAAGCGTTCAACAATCAACTCATCCAAATGTTCTTTATGCAAAGCCATTGGAACTTCGTAGATGAATTTACTGTCTTGAGCTGCGATAACGTTTTCTTGTTTCACAGAACAAAATAAACCGATCTTGCCTTTTAGATTGTCGTCGATATGTTTTTCACTACGACAAACCAAGAAATCGGGTTGTAAACCTATTTCACGCAATTCTTTCACCGAGTGCTGAGTTGGTTTCGATTTCAACTCGCCTGCGGCCGCGATGTAAGGGACATACGTCACATGCACAAGCACCGAGTTTTCCATGCCGACATCAATACGCATCTGACGAATGGCTTCCAGGAATGGCTGGGATTCGATGTCACCGACAGTTCCACCGATCTCAACCAAGATAATTTCGCTTCCTTGAGCTGCCTCGTAAATGCGTGCTTTAATTTCTTCAGTGATATGCGGAATAACCTGAACAGTTCCACCCAAATAATCACCGCGACGTTCACGAGCCAAAACAGTGTCATAAATCTGACCTGTTGACACAGAGTTTGAACGGTTCATCAACGCCGACGTGAATCTTTCATAGTGACCCAAATCCAAATCAGTCTCTGCCCCGTCTTCAGTCACATAAACTTCACCGTGCTGGAACGGAGACATCGTACCCGGATCCACATTTAAATACGGATCAAATTTCATGATGGTCACACGATGACCACGGGCTTCCAGCAAAGCACCAAGACTTGCTGCTGTCAGACCCTTACCAATCGAGGAAACAACCCCGCCGGTCACAAAAATAAATTTTTGCTTCAAAGCCTTTTTTGTCGACTTCGCTGTCGACACTTTCACGGCTTTCTTCTTTGTTGCTGCTGTTCTCTTTGCCATTATCTACCTTGGCCTTCCGTTAAGAGTTTTTCGAGTCTTACCAAATCCTCGGGAGTATCCACCCCTAAACTTGCTTCCTTGACTCTGACAACTTTGATTTTTGCACCCAAATATAAAGCTCTGAGTTGCTCTAAGCTTTCAGCTTTTTCAATCAAAGCCTGAGGCGCCTCACAGAACTTCTTTAAAAATTTTTTCGAATATGCATACATGCCAATATGCTTAAGACATCCCTCGTAAGTCCCCATCTCTGAAGCCTTCAAGCGAGAATACGGCATCGGATAGCGACTGAAGTACAAAGCTTCATCTTTGTGATTCAAAACCACTTTCACTGAATTCATGGATTGCAATTCTTCTTCAGTGATCGGATGAGCCAGTGTCGCCATATCCAAAGTTGGATCATCAATAAAAACTTGCGCCAAACGATCCACAAGATCGCCCGTTACCAACGGTTCATCACCTTGAATATTTACAACGATATCGCATTCGACATTTTGAATAGCTGCATGAATACGATCACTGCCGGAGGGAAGATCGCTTTCTGTCATTGCGACTTTACAACCTACAGCTTCCGCCGCGGCTTTAATTCGATCGTCATCTGTCGCTACGATAAGATCTGTCAGAAGTTTGGATTTTTTAGAACCTTCAATCGTCCATTGAATCAGAGGACGACCCTTTAGAGACACGAGTGGCTTTCCAGGAAAACGAGTTGAGCCGTATCTAGCAGGAATCACTCCGACGATTTTCATTCTTTAATCCAATTCTCGAAAATATATCTTTCAACCTCTTCGCCACCGTCTTTTTTCAAAGCCGATGTCGCAAACACAGCGCTAAGACCCGTCGCTTTTTTGATCTTCGCGATCGCTTGCAGCTTTTGACTATGCGAAAGCTTATCTGCCTTTGACAAAACTACTGCCAATGGAAAGCCTTCACGTTCAGAAAAACGCTTCATAATTTCTTCGTCTTCAGTCCAAGAACGACGAATATCCATAACCAAAATCAAACCGCGTAAATTTTCACGAACACTCAAGTACGTCTCGATCATGCGCTGCCACTCACGAAGTTCATCTCCGCTTCGAGCCGCAAATCCATAACCAGGCATATCCGTCAAAACATAGGAATCTTCCATATTGAAGAAGTTCAACAAACGAGTTTTCCCCGGTGTCGCACTGACCTTCGCAATTTTATTTTTCGAAAGAGTATTGATGAAAGAACTTTTCCCTGCGTTAGAGCGACCTGCGATCGCCACCTCGGCCATGTTATGAACGGGATAATCTTTTGCCAGAACGGCGCTTTTGATGAATTGAATCGACTTTGGCATAACCAAGACTATCAAAGTGCGATCCATTTCTCAATTCTGAGAAGACAATCCCTACCCCAATAATAGGGCGAGTCGAAATCCGCTCAAACCCCATTTATTTTCATCTGAGGCTCGGCAAACCTCTTGTAAAGGCCCTTTCTGCAAACATGAGCAATTAATAAGCAGGAGAACACAAAAATGATGCAGGCCTTTCTCAAAACCTTTGGCGAAAATGCGAAAACCCTTTCAATCAGTGACTTTGTCACACTTGGCAAAGACTCTAGCTGCCCCCTTCAAATCCCTGGCGAAAACGTCGCCGACCGTCACTGTCGCCTCGAGCGCAAAGAAACGACATATATCATTCGCGATCTTCGCAGTCCGTTGGGCACTTTCGTCAACGATGCTCGCGTGGTCGAAGCCCTTCTTCAAGAAGGTGACATCATCCGCATCGGCGAAGTCGAACTTCTATTTACGTTTGAAAAAGAACAACCAATTGCAACATTCCCAATGAAAAGCCGCAACGAAGTCTGGAATCAAGAACTTCAAGTCTTAGGCAATGTTGCTGTGACCGACTTCCCGGTTTTAATCTTAGGCCCATCAGGAACGGGTAAAGATGTCATCGCTCAAAATCTTCACGAATGCAGCCATCGCAGAAGTGGCCCTTTCCTATCGGTGAACTGCAGTGCCTTAAGTGAAACATTGATCGAAAGCGAACTTTTCGGCCATATCAAAGGCAGCTTCACCGGCGCTATCAATGATCGCAAAGGAGCATTTGAGGCCGCTCGTGGTGGCACTTTATTTTTGGATGAAATCGGTGATCTTTCCTACAGCCTGCAAGCCAAACTTTTGCGCGCCTTGGAAAACAATGAAATTCGCCCTGTCGGTGCTGATCGCAACGTGAAAACAGACGTTCGCATCATCGCAGCCACTCACCAGAACTTGAGCGATAAAATCCGCGAAGGGGCTTTCCGTTCAGATTTGTACTTCCGCTTGAATGTTGTCACAGTTTCTCCACCTGCTTTGGCCTTACGCTTAGAAGACTTTGATGAATTGCTTTATACATTCGCTAAAAAAATGAAAGTGCGCTTTTCATTTAATGCGATTGCAAGACTCAAAAAACATCCGTGGCCGGGTAATATCCGTGAGCTAAAAAACCTTGTAACCCGTGCCTCGGCTTTGTATCCGCGCATCCAAATCGAAGAAATGCACATCGAAAAGCTTTTGGATAAGACATTGATTACGACTCAAGAAGCGACTCCTGTGAACGATATTCCGGTGATTAAGGAAATTGAAAAACAGATGATTTTGAAAAGACTTGCGGCGAACAAAGGAAATCAGCGTCGCACGGCTCAAGACCTGGGAATGCCTAAGAGCACACTTCATGATCGCTTGAAGTATTATGATATCGATGTAGAAAGCTTTAAGGTTTAATCACCGCATTTTTAATAAATACGCGACGAACCTTCCCCTTCGTGAGAATTTTATTGATGTTCTTGCGAAGGCGGTCGCAAAGCATTTGCTTTCCCTCCCCCGAAGATAATTGATCGTAGTTCGTATCTTCGATCGTTCTTTGGAAAAGATCCTGCACTTCTGATTCGCGGTCTTTGATCTCGACGACGACTTCAGCGACCGTGCCTTCAACATAGAACTCCATGGCTGCCATGGGGTTCGGTCCCGATGAGGCGGAACGACGAATGTTCACGATCATCTTTTGCAGTTCCATGATATTCTGCGCTGTTCTTGTAGAGTCATAAAATGACTCTTTTTGATCTTCAGGACCGTATTGATATTTTGCCTGGGCCCATTCGTCCAATGACGGCAAGAACAAATCCTGCTCTGCCGGAATTAGCTTGTTTGTGGCAATTTTATAGAAAACAAATCCAGCCCCTACGGTCACAACAAGCAATCCTACAAAAGCTAATTTTTTTACGAGACTGAATGATTTGAAAGCCGTCATTCCCTCGCCCATACCGGATTTCATGGCGCCAAGCTGTGCCTTTAGCCATTTCAAAATTGATGGGCCAAGATTGCGCAATCCATGAATTAGTTGTTCTTTCCACCTGATCCAAGTCAGCCGCATCGATGTGCGCTTCATTTTTATTTTATATGAAAGATAAGGAAGGAATGGAAAAGCCTTAACAAGCTTCCCGCGCGGGCCCGGCATGCCGACCCATTGGCGTTTTTCATAATCCAATGTGTATTCAATTTCTAAATCACTATCGGAATCAAGATGACCGATATTTTGTGGCGTGATTTCCTGAAGACCGGCTGCGAACTCGGGATCTTCCTCGGCGATAATTGAATCCAAATTATCCAACGACAGAACCTCTTCAGAGTTTTCTCCTGAAGCATTCTCGGCGCCTTCTTTCTTTGGTTCCTCAACTTTGGTCGAGCTTTCGTTTTCAGCCAAATTTTTCTCCCAAGACGATTGTAAGAAAAGAACTAAAAACCCGGCAAGAACAATTTATAAACAGAAGTCCATCGGCTAGAATCTAGGTTTAGGAGTCTTGTGATGAAAGTGATGAAATTCGCCGTTCTTCCGTTTTTATTTTTAGGTGCCTGCACTAGTTTCCAAAGATCAGCAAACAGCGGCTATGGCTCCTCAGGAATTCACTACACTAATGATCATAATGATGGCGCTTCAGACAGCAGCACACGACAAACTGCTTATGAAATGGGTAAAGACCCCAATGCTTTAAGCGAATCGGACCTGGAAGACATTCGATCTCGTCAAAAGGTTCGCGAGCTAGAGCGAACCCTCAGCTCTCGCAAAGAAAAAGAGCAATATTCCAAAGTTCTGCCTTGGCTAAAGAACGACGAAGAGAAACTGTCCTTCTTGTCCGTTCCTACTTTAGAAGGTCGTCAGCAATGGATGAATAGCCACCACATTTGGGATCGCTCGCAAGCGCCCCAGGCTGAAATGAAAGATCTTATTGAGACGCAGGATATCGCCGTGGGTATGCCGCAAGATTATGTGAAACGTTCTTGGGGCGAACCGATGAGTATCGAAGTTTCAGGAAATCCACTCTATAAAAACGAGCGCTGGAAATACCAACGTTTTTCTTCCACACCGGAAGGATACCGCAAAGAAACACGTTATGTTTATTTTGAAGGTGGCCGTGTCGTGGGTTGGGAAACAGAATAATCCAACTCGGAAAATCCCCTTTGCAGTTCTTTAGTAAATTGTTGAATGAGTGGCTGAGCTAGCAGACCTTTTCTGCCTATAACAGCCACCTGACGATGCAAACCCGGCATAGGCAAAGACATGGCCTCTTTCTCGAGTCCCATTCCCCAAGCAATTCCCCACGGCACTAGGCCATGACCAAAACCAGCTTTTGCCATTTGCGCAATACTTGTGAATGACTCTAAAGTCATTGTCGGCACAATTTGGACACCAGATTTCCTAGTGAAATGCGGAATCTGTTTTAAAAGAGTCAGCCATGTCGCCGACGAAGATTCGATACTGATTATCTGAATCTCATCTTTACCTCCCCAGCGAAATTTCTTTCCATGAGATGGAATAATAACCATAGGTTCTTTGCAAATCGGTATCACCTCTAAGTCTTTAGAAACAGCGTCCTCAGCACACAAAGCTAAAGAGTACTCCCCAGACCTGACATGCTCGACAGCAATGGGAGTTCTATGAGCATGAAGCTCGAAGCTTAGCTGCGGCAAACTTCGACGTAGGCGTTCCAAGACAACGGGAGCTGTCGAGGCCATGAGCGATTCAGAAACTCCGATAATGATTTTCTTTTGCACTTCACGCTCTGGCTCTTGCATGCAGGCCTTAATTTCTAAAAGAAGAGGCCGAATTTTTAAGAGAAGAATCTCACCTTCATTGGTAAGACGCACTCGACGTCCTTCAGCCTCTAAGAGGGGCTGACCGTATTCTGCTTCCAGGCTTTTTATCCGCTTGCTGACAGCAGACTGAGTAATGCGCAGACGAGCTGCCGCCTTTCCCATAGTTCCAAGTTCTTTGACAGCCAACAAGGTTTCAATAAAATCCAACATATTCCAAAGCCTACTTGATTAAAGTATTTATATTCCATGGATTCTATAATGATTTAGGCTAAAGTGGAACCAAGAAGAGGTAGTTATGAGCAAAGGCACCTGGAATCCTTCCCAATATGAAAAGTTTAAAAACGAACGATCACAGCCATTTATTGATCTTATGAATATGGTCCACCCCATTCCGAACGGAAAAGCCATCGATCTAGGGTGTGGAACTGGCGAGTTGACTCAAACTTTACACAAATATCTAGAAGCAGCTTCGACAGTGGGGCTTGATTCCTCCACTGAAATGCTTAAAGAGTCCGAAAAGTTTTCCGGTGATGGAGTTTCCTTTGTCATGGGTGACATTAAAACTTGGAGCGAAAAAGAAAAGTATGGGGTTGTTTTTTCAAATGCGGCTATTCAATGGTGCGAAAACCATCGAGAAATCTTTCAGCATCTTTATGATGCATTAGTAGACGGCGGGCAATTGGCTGTGCAAATGCCCATGAACCATGACTTTCCAACACACATCCTTTCCAAGCAAATGAGCCACGAGCCTCGCTGGAAGGCGGCCTTGGGCGGCGCAACTTATGATAAACCCGATGTCATGCTGTCGGTGGAAGAGTATGCGAAGCTATTATTTAAGCTTGGCTTCAGAGAACAAACCGTCACCATGAAAGTCTATGGACATGTTTTGAATTCGCGAGAGGAAGTGATCGAGTGGGTCAAAGGCTCGATGCTGACTCACTTCCGATCTCATATGAGTGAAGACAACTATAAAGAGTTTTTGCAAGAGTACCGCGAAAGACTTTTCCAATTCTTGCCTGACGAAAAGCCCTTCTTCTATCCGTTCAAACGCATTTTGCTTTGGGCAAAAAAATAGGCCTGCAGTTGCAGGCCTTTTCCTTAGTGGGCTTCATCCCAGTTGGCGCCAATGGCGTAATTCACTTTCAACGGAACTCGTAACTTTGCTACGTTTTCCATGATCTTCACAAGCTCTGACGAATACTTCTGCAGGTTTTCCTGCGTATCTTCAAAGATCAATTCGTCATGCACTTGCAAAAGCATGCGCATTGGAATTTTCTCGTGCACTTCAATCATAGCCTTCTTGACTAGGTCACTGGCTGTTCCCTGGATGGGAGCATTGATCGCGGCACGCTCGCCGAATTTCTTCAAGGCCATGTTTTTAGATTGAAGTTCGTCGATATAACGACGACGACCGAATAAAGTTTCAACATACCCCTGCTCGTGAGCAAGTTTGATTGTTCCTTCGATATAGTCGCGGACATTTTTAAAGCGCGTGAAATAGCGATCAATGATCTCTTTTGCTTCGCCCCTTGGAATTCCCAAGTTTTCAGCCAAACCGAAAGCCCCTTGTCCATAAGCAATACCGAAATTGACAGCCTTAGCTGCGCGACGATGCTCAGAGGTCACAGCCTTCAAATCAATGCCAAAAATTTCTGCCGCTGTTGCCGCATGGATGTCCAAATCCTCAGCGAAAGCTTTGCACAAGTTTGGATCTTCTGAAATATGCGCCAAGATACGCAACTCAATTTGCGAATAATCCACTGATAAAAGCTGCATGCGATTCGCAGCGATGAACGCTTTTCTTACGCGTTGGCCTCGCTCGGTACGGATTGGAATATTCTGCAAGTTTGGATGAGTGCTTGAAAGACGCCCCGTTGATGTTGTGGCTTGATTAAAGCTCGTGTGAACACGGTCATCTTTAGCACTAATCATCGTTGGCAACGCATCCACATAGGTCGATTTTAACTTGGAAAGCTCACGCCACTGCAAAACTAGCTTTGCAATGGGATGATCCAAACCTTCCAAAACGTCCGTGTCTGTTGAATAACCTGTTTTCGTTTTTTTACCTGCTGGCAAACCTAGCTTTTCAAATAGAATCACACCCAGCTGCTTCGGACTTCCCACATTAAATGTCTCGCCCGCCGTTGCATGAATATTTTTTTCTAGCTCTTTGATTTCAGTTTCTAAATCAGAACTTTCTTTAGCCAATAGATCCGTGTCGATTCTTACTCCCAAGTTTTCCATAGCAAGAAGAACGCGCACCAACGGCAATTCCAATTCACGGTAAACCTTTTCACCCTGACTTGCCTTCAAACGCTCTTCTAATGTCTTCGCCAAATGACGATGACAATTTAAAAGCTGTGATGGAGTGATCATTTCCGGCAAGGTGTCACCCATGATCTTGTGATAGATTTTTGCAAAGTCCGTAGAGTCGCCGGCTTTCAAAACATAAGCCGCAAGCATAGAATCCCAAGCTGCAATCGGAGTTTTCGCATTGATTTTATGCCAGTATTCCTTCAAATCGAAACCACTCCAACGGATTTTGAATGTATCTGTAAGAACACCTAAATTCTCGTGGTCACTGACGGAAATGACATCTTTATCTGTACCGATAAAGATACCGCGGTCATCAGAAATGGCCCAAAGGGCTTGATTTTCATTCAATGCGTCTGCCAGCTCGCGAGTCGACATTTTCTTTTCTGCATAGTTTTGAGCAGAATACTCTGCGATCTCTTCGACAGTTGCTGATAATGGTGTTGTCGTTGGAGTCGTGACAGCCACCGTAACTTTCGATGAAGTCGCAATTGGCGTTACCGCTTCTGGAGCTCCTCCATCAATGCCTACTAAATTTTTCTCGAAGGTCTTAAAACCGAGCTCGCGCAATAACGTGCGCAGTTCGTCTTTTTTCCAAGGACGTAAGCGATAATCCTCGATGTTTTCATGCACTGGAACATCCAAAGCAATCGTCACTAGTTTTTTCGACATCAAGGCATTTTCTTTGGAGGCGATCAACTTTTCGCGCACGCCTTTTGGCTCCACCTTATCGATATTTTCGTAGATTTCTTCGATGTGCTTGAACTGCTCAAGAAGCTTGATCGCCCCTTTTTCTCCAACGCCCTTTACGCCCGGCACATTATCAACAGCATCTCCAAGAATCGCCAAGAAATCGATAAATTGATCCGGACGAACTCCCCATTTCTCAAAAGCACCTTTGGCATCGTAGCGAATGTCTTTCATCGTGTCGTAAAGGAACACACCGTCTTCAATCAACTGAGCAAAGTCTTTATCGCCGCTGACGATGATCACTTCCATGCCATTTTTTCGACCAAACTTCGTTAACGTACCGATGATGTCGTCAGCCTCATAACTTGGAACTTCTAACGCTGGAATCCCTAAAATATCAGCCAGCTGCTTGATGTAAGGAATTTGCTTTGAAAGATCCTCAGGCATCTCCGTGCGGTGAGCTTTGTACTCTTGATACATGTCTTTACGGAATGACGGTTCTTTACGGTCGTAACAGAAGACTAGATATTCAGGCTGTTCTTCCTTTAAAAGCTTCGTGATCATTGAAAGGAAGCCGTAGACAGCGTTAACTGGGACGCCTGCTGGAGATGTGAGCTGTCTGATCGCGTAGAAAGCGCGAAAGAACATAGAGCTCACGTCAATTAGATACAGTTTTTTCATTTATTCTCCCATTTTCAAAAAGCACAGGCCGTCGACAGATGTCCAACGGCCTGAAAATTTACAACGGGAGTGCTTTAAAGTCGATTATTCTAAGTCAGCTTTGACGCGTGAAAATTCAATTTGCTCAAGTGCGTTTTTATCGAGCGCAATTTCAGAAGCTGGCGTGTATTTCACTTCGTCGGAACATTCTTGGCATTGACGGAACATCAACTCCAATTCGCCCTTAATTGAACTTTGCATAGAGTCTTGGCCATCTTCCCAAGAATCGATGTCTGTTAAAGAACACTTCAAGCGACGAGCCATATCCGACTTACTCCATCCCAAACGAAGACGAAGAGCACGCATACTTTCTTTATTCCACTCGAGAGAATAGTTCTCGATCATATAAACCTCTAGATTCACTAAATAAATGTGACGTGTTTAGAGTCTGAATACTAGTAAGATTATACACGAGAATCACGCAATAATGCGTCGCGAAACGTTACTGTTCCGGAAAAACAAAGACTAGGTCGTGCTCACCCACCAAATCCAATTTATCGCGAGCTTGACGCTCGATAAAAGCTGGATCTTTGGCCTGCTTCAATTGATCTTGAAGGGCATAGATGCCTTGCTTGGTCTGATTAATTTCGGAACTGATGTGAGCGAAGTCTCGATGAAGACCCCAAAGTCTCCACAAGTTACCATTCAGAACAATGGAGACAACAAACACAAAGAAGCAAACAACTGCGACACGTGCAGGATGATTTAAAAATCTACGAAGGCCGATGGCAAACTGGGTATAAGACATACTTAAAGTTTAGCCACCCCATTCCCGAGGTGGCTAGTCCAGTTCAACATCGTGAACTTAAAACGTGTGAGACGTAGGTGGCAACAAGGCGCAAGGAGAAGGCGTACCGAGAGTACGCCGCCGACGCAGCAACGCAGGTGACGCCTGCGTATCGCACGTTTTAGCGGAAGGCGGCTTTGTCCCAGTACTGCCCCATGCCTCCCAAGTCTTCTTCGATGCGAAGAAGTTGGTTGTACTTTGCGGTTCTTTCACCACGGCATAAGCTTCCCGTTTTGATTTGGTGACAGTTCAATGCCACAGACAAATCTGCGATCGTCACATCTTCTGTTTCACCAGAACGATGAGACATCACAGTTTTATATTTGTTTCTTTGTGCCAAGTTCACGGCCTCGAATGTCTCTGTCAAAGTACCGATTTGGTTTACTTTCACAAGCAATGCATTGGCTGCTTTTTTCTCTAGACCTTGGCGAAGACGTTTTGGATTTGTTACGAACAAATCGTCACCCACAAGTTGCATTGTCGAACCCATTGCTGAAGTCGAAGCAACCCATGAATCCCAATCGTCTTCCGAGAAACCATCTTCGATAGAGATCAAAGGATATTTCTCCGCCCAACCTTGATAGATCTTCATCAATTCCGCCGGAGTGATTTGGCTTCCCTCCCAAGTGTACTTGCCGTCTTTGAAAAGTTCAGTCGAAGCAACGTCAAGACCCAAGAACACGTTTTGACCTGGATCGTATCCAGCATCAACGATTGCATTCATAACCAAATCAAGAGCTTCTTGGTTTGAACCCAATTTCGGAGCGAAACCACCTTCATCACCTACTGCTGTTGAGAAACCTTTTTTGCCCAAGATTTTCTTCAGCGTGTGGAAGATCTCTGCGCCGGCGCGAAGAGATTCAGCATAAGAATTATTCACTGTTGGAATGATCATGAACTCTTGAACATCCAAACCGTTATTCGCATGAGCTCCACCGTTCAATACGTTCATCAATGGAACTGGCAAGCGACAAGCTTGAGAACCACCCACGTATCGGTACAACGGAAGATTCACGTCAAGAGCAGCCGCTTTCGCAACAGCCAACGAGACACCAAGGATCGCATTCGCGCCCAAGTTAGATTTATTTTCAGTTCCATCGATTTCGCGCAAAACTTTATCGATGTAAACTTGCTCAGTCGCTTGAAGGCCTAAGATTTCTGGAGCAATTTTTTCGCGAACATTATCTACGGCTTTGTATACGCCTTTACCTTGGTAACGGTTTTTGTCTCCGTCACGAAGTTCAACGGCCTCATGGGCACCTGTAGAAGCTCCTGATGGAACTGCGGCGCGACCGATGTTGCCTTCAGCAGTAGTCACTTCAACTTCGATAGTTGGGTTACCACGGCTGTCTAAGATTTCACGGGATACGAGGCTGACGATTTCAGACATGATGATTTCCTTCCGCTAGTCTACACTCCAGCTTCGCTGGAGTAATTTTTTGCATTTATTTTTTTAACAAGCTCCATGCTCTCGAAAACCGTGCGCGGGTATTGGGTTTTCACAAATTCCCAGTCCACGCGTCTCATGGCTTCTTTCACTGCAGGAGTCATTTTCCCTTGAGCCGCTAGCATAGTGATGAGCTGTTGTGCACGCACCATGTAGTCGTGCATGCGTGCCAAATTTTGATTCAATACATAAGCTGGTGACTCACTGTCGAAACTCAAATTCGACAACGGTCCTTCGTGTGGAATCAAAGAGGCTTTGCTCAACTCAGAAACTTCGACTTCCGCAGACCCATGCAACTTTTCTTTTTCATAGTTGCGAATTTTTTCTTCAAGATCACCGACGTACTTTTGCAAATCCTCGCGCTCACGCTGAGTCGTCTGCAAATCATCAATCAAACTTTTAAACAAATCAGGACTGACTTGATGACCAATGTTTTGATTTTCACTAAAGATCGATTTTTGCTCTGTCGACCAATTGAGCTTCAGCGTAATGCCCGTCCACTCGCAACGAGCTAACGGTTGGCCCACGTAAACTGGCAAAGACTCGAAAGCCGCTTTCAAATATGTCGTCACCAGCGGATATTGCTCGGCGGGCAACGGCAAATCGAAAGAGATGCTTACCTCATCACGGCGTAAGTTTTCAATCGGTGGTTTCGGAGAAATGAAATACGACAGGAATTGCTCGGGCTGATTAAAAATTTCCTGCGGACGAGGCATCATACGCAGAACACTGTCAAGGACACCCCAAGCTCGAAGCTCAGGCCCGTTGTGACCAGCTTTGGTCAACAGATCGACATCTTGTTTGAGTGGAAGGCGAACCGCCATTTCCAAGAAGTGCTCCATGTCCGGAGCAGAAATCCAATACGAAGAATCGCGCAAAAGTTCGACCGAAAGATGCGTTTGCTCATAGAGCGGCGTAAGGTCTTCACCCTGCTCTTCAAGAACGGTCAAAACTGCGTTGGAGATCTTACAACTAAAGTGCACGAATTGGTCTTAGCGTACTTCTTATGCCATTGATATAACTATATTATGCAAAAACAATAAGACGCATTGCAAAGGCTGAAGATCTTCCCAGAGCATCCCGCAGACATCCCCCATCTCGCACTGCGAAATAGACATCTGCGCTTGATAAATCTCAAGGAAACTTTACTTCCAAATTCCCAAGAGGGGGCTCGCGTTTTTGTCGCGCTCCGTAAGAGGCGCGAGATCATAGCGTTTTTCCAAGTATGACAAAATCGAAGTGGTTTCGTACAAGTTGTGATCGACAAACCCATGCTTCACTTGCGGAGAAATAAAGACCGCAGGGATGCGTGTCCCCAACCCCCAACGATCCAACTGCTTTGCCGGCTTAGGATCCCAGAAGCCGCCGTGCTCATCAAAAGTCACGATAACCAAAGTATTTTGCCAATATTTGCTGGCTTTGAGTTTTTCCACAACTTTGCGCACTTTTTCATCGCCGGAGGAAACATCTGAATAGCCTGGATGAGCGTTCTCATTTCCAACAGGCTTAAAGAAAGCCACGCTTGGCAAAGTTCCGTTATCAATGGATGACAACAAATCTGCTTCATCTTTCAAATGATCGCGACGACCCTCTGTGTTCGGGCCATATTTTTTAAAATACAAAAACGGTTGATGATGAAATTGGAAGTCACCATCGTTCTTGCCATTCAAGATGTCATTCCATCCACCTGCATACCATGCCCACGAAATATTTTTCGAAGACAGGCGATCGCCGATAGTGTCGTACTCTAAAACTGGCAAACGACGTGAGTCATCTTTTTCGGCAGGATCAAAGGGCATCAACCGAGGCTGAATTGTATTCACCGCATAACCATCCGGAGTCAAAATATTTGCTTTCACCGGAAGGCCTTTGGCGTTCAAAACTGTGCGAATTTTTTCGGGAGCATTTTCATATTGCGGGGTCCGCGCCGCGATCAACCACTGATGGTTAATGAACGATCCACCAATGGAGGACTGAAAAAAATTATCTGCAAGAGTATACTCGCGGGCCATCTTCCATAGGTATGTTTTCGTCATGTCATAGTAACCGACAGGCAATGCTCCAACAGCAGAGTACGCAACAAACTTATCGTTTTTGCCACCGTCCATTTGCACCATGTGCGTGAAAAATTCATGATTAGGATCTGGTACGCGATCAGAAATTTTCACATAGCGATCAATCAAGAATGTTTCATTTTTCAAGTTTTTTGGAAAACGCGGATCGCCGACTTTTGAGTGTCGCTCACTCACCTGCGGGAGAGTCTTATAAAGCTTGCCGTCACCGTCTACTTGCCCCTGGTACCCCGCCTGTACAGTGTTGTCGGCTCCAGGAAATTGTGCAAAGAGGTTATAGAAGCTGTGATTCTCTAAATAAATCACGACGACATGATCAATCGCCGGTTGTGCCGATTTGTCGTGTCGTCCGGAAGAAGGAACTTGAGAACTTTGACAAGCCGCCAATAACAAAATCAAAGAGACGCTGATTATTTTTTTCATCTCTTATCGGTGTCATAAATCTGTCCGAAACTCAACTCGGGCAGTGTCAGAAATCTGTTAGCTTCTTTTTCGCAGCCATGACGCCTCATGGTTACAAAAAAGAAGCAGGCACCTTTTAGGCGGCTTTTTGGAATTTGGATTTTGGGAATGGGAGTTTGTTGTCGATGATTTCTTCCATGAAGGAAGGGATGTTGCCGGTGGCTTCCAATTTTCCTTCTAGGGTGCCGTCGGCCTTGCGTACCAAGCGACCTAGTTCAAAAATAGGAACGACGTTGTAATCACCATTTGGCAAAAAGCCACGCACTTCACTGATGGCGCCAATACGACGAGAGCCATCACCATAACGAGAGATCTGCACAATCACATCAATCGCAGAGGAAACCTGCTGGCGCAAAGCTTTCTCACTGATGCGGCTGTCGCCACCTTGTGCAAGAGCTTCCAGACGCACAATCGCATCTTCTGGCGAGTTCGCATGGACTGTTCCCATACAACCTTTATGACCTGTATTCATCGCATTCAAAAGCTCAAGGGCTTCGCTCGAACGAACCTCTCCCACGATGATGCGATCAGGGCGCAAACGCAATGCACTTTTCACAAGATCTTTGATCGTCACTTCGCCTTTGCCTTGAGCATCAGCCATGCGAGTTTCAAACATCACAAGATGATCATAATCCACTTGCAACTCGGACGAGTCTTCGATCACAAGAACACGTTGGCCTTTAGGAATGCGCGAGCACAGCAAAGACAACAACGTGGTCTTACCAGAACCCGTACCACCACTGACGATGATATTTTTCCCTAAGAACATACAAATATCTAAGAAGCGAGCCCCGTCTTCCGAGATCGTTCCGTACTTGATGTAATCCGTGAAACTGATTTTCGTATTCGTAAACTTACGAATACTTAAGGTCGTTCCCTTACGAGAACAAGGCGGAATCACCGCCGCGATACGCGAGCCGTCCGGCAGACGCGCATCCAAACGAGGATTTTCATCATCAATACGACGCCCTACGCTTTGAGCGATAGAGTTTACGGCCGCACGCAAATCATCCTCGGAAGGAAAGGATTCAGAAACTCTCTCGAGCTTACCTTTTCTTTCGACGAAGATTTCCTTGGGACCATTCACAAGAATCTCCGAGACACCCTTGTCTTCGAGATATTTCGCGACAGGACCGAGATTCTGCTGAATGGTCTGCTTGAAAACGTTAGAATCCGACATAAAACCTCTGTTCCTCTAAAAACAGAAAATGAACTTTTCTGCTCTGGCAACGCCAGAGCGTAAGCCAGCTAGTTCGAAGCAGGTCTTCTGCCCGAAGCTGCCGATGCTGCATTTGAATCAGAGAAAATAATAAACTTTCCTTGCACCGCTGTTTCGGGGCACTGGTACGAGAAAATTCCGTCCGTCTTTGGCGTGACGCTGAAAACTTTTTGCTCGCCAAACACCGTGTTGTGATGTTCAGAGAATGCATCAAGCACGAAACTGACGTTTTTCTCTTTATTGTTCACGTTCACCACGTGAATGCGATAGTTGCTACCTTTTTTAAGACGAACTGTATCAGGGACAAAACCCTTATCCGTATTCATGATGACGATGTCTTGAGTCGGCTCTACAGAATCAAAAACTTTCGTCAAAATCGTCGCAGATTGATCTTCTTGCACGCTTGCTGGAAGACGGTCTTCGTTGCTAACTTTGTTGAAATCAACCTGGCGACGCGAAAAGTCCACTTCCCACGCATGAGCTACACTTGCAGTGAAAAGTACTACAGCAATTTTAATGCAACTCTTTGCGATCTTGGAATTCACAGAACTCACGGGCAACCTCCATAGCGATATAATTCACGGATCTTTGATCCATCATGTGAAGTTTTTGAACTAGGAGATCCTTGTTTCCTTTGCAGCCATTGATCATTTGAAATGCGTCACTCAAGATTTGTGGGTTCGCCATCATCTCTTTCGTCACTTCGCTCCAATCCAATTTCAAAACCGGGTCAATCGCCCCAACTGTGAAAAGAGCGTCAAACATCATTTGCAAATCGCCTTGAAGAAACATTGAATCCTCCATCTGTTCACTCTGGTTTCCCAAAGTTGCCGAGCTTCCTGCTCGACCCTTCCCATGTTGTTTCTATCGGTAGGAGTTCATCAGAACTTGAGTCAATTTGAGGCGATTTTTGAAGACTTGAGGAGATCTATCGTTTGACGCTGGCCCGTGGTCTGCGCGGACGAGGGGCCAGTCAGGTCGAGGGAAATTATTGCTTTAAATCGGCAGATTCTGCCGAAGTTTCAGTCGCTTTTTCATGCTCAGCAGCCGGAGCTGGCTTGGGTTGTGACAAGATCTGTATCGCAATGTCAGATGGTGACGTTAGAGACTTCATCATACGAAGTGCTCTTTCATCCTGGGCTTCTTTGGTAATTTCAAGATGAGCGTCGCGAATACGTTCCGCAATCTTCCTCTCAAAACCGTCATCTTTTACCAGGGGTTTGATCTCTGCCAAAAGATTTTCCAAAAAGATGGCGTACGTCACTTGAACAACAGGTTTGAAAGTTCTTGGATGCTTTAAGGCACCAATGGCTTCGTCAGTTAATTGACTGATCGTTTTTTCCCATGCATCCAATTCATCTAAATTGCTACGTAGTGGGGCCACGACTTTATCGATCATGTCATCCTCGTTCGGACGAGAGTAAACCGCTTGCAAAGCTTCGCGCAAAGGAATGACCTTTCCACTTGGAGTTTTTTTGGATTCTTTCACCTTGTCATTGACCAACTTATTGATCTGATCCAAATCTTTCGTTGCCAATTGTGAGTAGTTAAAAAGCAAACCTGCATTGGCCTGCATACAAAATACAAAGGTCAAACCTGCTAAAATAAATTTTGAATTTTTCATATAAATGAGTTTAAGCCCTCACTCTTTCACGGCAAGTCCAGAGTGATTTCGTAACACTTGGTTTTCCCTGGAGCTCAACCCGCCGAGCCAGACCTTGGTAGTGGTTGTTTTTTTGTTTTCTAGGACCCGATTTTAGTGTCCAATAAAGGGGCTTTGATTTTGTACATTTATAAATTTCCATCTGGAGGAAAATTTGAAAGCACTTAAGGTACTAGGCTTATCCGTTTTGGCACTTTCGCTAGCGAACTGTGCTCCATCTGCAAAACAACTTAAAGAAGCAGTAGAAAAAGATCCAAGCATCGTTTTCGCCGCTATCGAAAAAGATCCTGAGCAATTCATTGAAGTAGTTAATAAAGCTGCTCAAGGCGCACAAAAGAAAGCTCAGGAAAAAGCTGTTGCCGAAGAAGCTAAAAAACGTGACGAAGAATTCAAAAATCCTTTGAAACCACAAATCGATGAAGGCCGTGTGATCATGGGTCCAAAAGATGCTAAGATCACTATCGTTGAGTACTCTGATTTCGAGTGCCCATACTGCGCTAAAGGTTACTCTACTATTGAAGAAGTGATGAAAGCTTACCCTAAAGATGTACGCATTCTATACAAGCACTTGCCTTTGGATTTCCATCCTATGGCGATGCCTTCTGCTCGTTACTTCGAAGCCATTGCAATGCAAGATCACGCAAAAGCTGAAAAGTTTTATCACCAAGTTTTCGAAAACCAAGGTGAACTTCGCGCTAAAAAAGAAGGCTTCTTGAAAGAAGTTGCTAAAAAAGCTGGCGTAGACATGAAACGTCTTGAAAAAGATTTGAAAGACGAAAAAATCACTAAACAAATCGAAGCTGACATGGAAGAAGCACGTAAGTTCAACTTCTCTGGTACACCAGGCTTCTTGATCAACGGTGTTTCTCTTCGTGGTGCTTATCCATTCTCTGAATTCAAAGACATCATCGACCGTGAACTTGGTGGCGGCAAAGAACCAAAAAAATAATCGTGAGTTTTTAGATAAACTCGGGAATACTAAGCCCACAATTCGCAAGGATTGTGGGTTTTTTATTTTCCAAACAAGGAGTTTGTCGTGAGCGTTTCTACTGCCAAATCCATGATCCTCAAGGCCCAAGATGCCATCGATACTGCCAAGAAAAATCTAAACGACGACAAACAGCATGATGTTGCCGGATACAACCTTGCCCAAGCGGCAGAGTTATTCCTTAAAGCTTGCTTGGAAATGCGTGAACTTGAATATCCCCATGACGATGAAGGACATGACCTGGACGTGCTTATGCAGATCCTAGAAGAGGAAGGATTTGCAGAAATTTCATCCCACGCCGACGTGGTTGAGCTTACACCTTACAACGACACCCGCGCCCACATCAGACCCGATGAACGCTTGAATTTACAGGAGTACTTAGGGTACATAGATGATCTAAAGAAACTTGTGGGAGAGCAGTTGAAACTGTTTTAAGCCCCTAAGGAAATGACATGACCCCAACGGAACTGATTCTTCAAAATACAACCAAATACTTCCGGTTTTATTTTGGGCTTTATTTGAAGCAAAAAAGAACATCGTTGGGAATGAATGTTGAGCACCTCGCAAACTCCATCAATATGACTCCTGCCCGTTACAATCGCCTCGAAGTGGGCGGGATCAAGATCACTGACACGTTGGCAGAAAAATTGGACACAGTTTTTCGTTTCGATTTAGAAGATATATACGAACTCAAACGGCTGGCAAACGTCGCTCAAGCGAACGACATTTGCCGGGAACTAAACATCAATTACCCTGCATGATTAAAGACGCCGCTCGCCACCAACAAGAGTCTGAAAGACTTCGCGAATTGATCCAAGAAATCGGTTTACCCCTGCGTAACCTGCCCGAGATCATTTCTGCGGACCATGAAGATTGCTTGGCATGGTGGACTCGTAACGACGACAAAATCATTATCACAGACAAACACTTCTCGCGTCTGACTTCTTTATTGGGAATTGAAGAGTCAAAGCTTCTACAGGGAAATTATGACCGCGACCTTGTTCGACGTCGTATCCATGGGGATTTCCAGTCGCTTCCAGAGCGCTATGAGGGCACAAAAAACAGTTACCTTCGCTCTTCTGCCCACATCATCAAGTACTTGCGTCTCACAAGAGGTCAGTTGTTCACAGATCAGCTTTTAAGCTCTTTAAATTTGTCACCATTGGTCTATGAGAATACGAACCTGCAAATCAACCTGACTTACTTCTCGGACCTTTTAAAGGCCTTGGCCGATCGCGGGTTTTCACAAACTGAGTTAGATGCCCTATCCAGCGTAATCTTCTTGTCGCTTCAACAAACGACGTTAGGACAAAAATTCCAAGAGGCCGAAAGCGGATCTGATATCTACACGACGCTGGCTCGAAACTTCGATTATTTCGACACGAACTTTGAATATAAAAGTAGCTTCGTCGGAAAAAAATATTTCCTTAAGACAACATTACCTTTGAACCAACACAAAGCACTCAGCGAAAATCCGAAAGATTTAGAACGACTTCTTCGCTATCGCCACATCTTGCTGGCATGGTTCCCATACCTTGCAGGCTTGAGTCCGATCTTCCCGAAAGCTGAAATCGTGACAACATCGGACTCTGTGGAAATTAGTTATGAATTCGTTCTTGGCAATGAGGCTAAGAAGCAACCGAAACTAGTCTTAGTTTAGCGGCTTCGAATGCCTCTGCAACAAACTGAGGAAGCGGTTTTACATCTTTTGACGGAAGCACTTCATAAATATCCTCAATCAATTGCTGATATTGCGCATATACGGACTTCATATGGGTCATGTTGAATTGACTCATTAGAATGAGCATATGCGGCGCCTTGACTGCTGGGTGTTCAAAGATCAATCCTTTCGGCATTGATCCGACATGCTCTAGCCATCGAGAAGCGTTGTAGGACTCATTCGTGCAACCGACAAAGTTATCAAAACCCGCCCTCATGATATTCATACACACCATGAAATACCCAAGATCAGACAGATTCAAACCGGAATTTTTCTTTGAGTATGCGGGATCCACAAACCAGGCATTGCAATCGACTATTTGTGGATGTTCGGAGTAAAAATCATTGAAGGCTTTTTGCAGTTTCGGTTCCATACGTGGGACCAGGGACATGAGCGGAGTGTCGATTCGATGTTCTTGTGAACGGTCCAAAAAGGTGGTTCGAATCGCAAACACCAGCTTTGGATTTATAAAATCCGTGGTGTCGTAGATTAAATAATGGGTTCCAATCATATCGTGCTTATCGGTCACAACATAATTTGGATCCGTCCTCAGAAAGTTTTTTTGCTTCACAAAGATAACCTCTGACATGATTTTCTGTGCAGCAGAATTATCCAATTGCTCTTTAGCGTAGTCTAAGATGACCAAACGGAATTTACTCATACCAAAACACCCCCGATGTTAGATTCTCACCTACTTCTTCGGACTTCTAAAATGGAAATTCAGTCCAGTACTAAACTGAAACGTTGTTTAGTTCTATCCAATCCCACCGATAAGAGAGGCGCTGTGAGTTCAAAACCCGTGAACAACTAAGGAGCGTTTGCAAAATGGCGGCAAAAAAGATTCTTCCAAGTGACGAACAATATTTAGAAAGAACCAAAAGAAATCAATTTTGGATGAAGGGCACCGAGGGACAACTTGCTCTTCGTAATCTCAAAGTGGGTGTTGCCGGATTAGGCGGAATGGGAAGCAATATTGCAGAAATATTTGCCCGTCTTGGAGTGGGACATCTACGCTTAGCCGATCCAGATGTCATAGAAGTAAGTAATATAAACAGACAGGTGATTGCCAACATGAGAACAGTTGGCATGACCAAACTTGAAGCTTCATGCAGCGAGCTCTTAAATATCGACTCCACATTAGATCTAAAAAAATTCCCTGAAGGCATCAGTGAAGAGAACGCCGAAGATTTCGTCAAAGGACTGGATGTCGTAATTAATGAGATCGACGTCCTTCACGTTGATAAACAGATGGCCTTGCTAAACGCAGCACGCAAACACAACATCCCGGTGTACACCACGTTAGTGGTAGGGGTCGGTATTCATTTGTATAAGTACTCTCCGACAAGTTCTTTTACGGCTTATGACTTCCTGGGTGGTATTTTACGCGACTCAAGCTTGGATATGTTGCTTGAAACTTTGGGGCAACCATTGCCGGCCTATATGCAGGATGAAAATCTTCAGGCTTTTAAAGATGAGATCACCAACCGGGGCGGCATTCCGATCTTTGGTGCGAGCACTTACTTGGGGCAATCCATGTTGGTGATTCGTGTCCTCTCGGATCTGGGTCGCCTACGGGGCGTGAAAGGATTGCCTGAAACACCAAGCCTGCCAGAGTTTTTAGTACTCGACCCCTTGACACTTGAGTTGAAAACCGCCCTTATAGGCGCCGATGGAAAAGCGCGATTCAAAAATTAATTCTTTATTTTTTCATATGGGCCCTGGCTTTCATGCAAAGATCGAGGCCCAAGAATTTTCCCAACGCCACCCTCACGTGGCGTTTCTAAATCAGCCTCAAGATTTGAACCTTAAAGACCTGCATGCTTGGGCCGAAAATGAAGTTCGCGCGCAATATGCGGTCACGCAAAAACCTCTTCAACTTTTAGGTCATAGTTTTGGCGGTCAGATTATCGCGGCCATTCTTCCTGGTATCGCTGACTTAGTTTCAGAGGTTCGTCTTATGAATACAGCTGGAGACTCTTTTCAGAGCTTTGCTCATTTACGGCACTTGCTTTTAGCTGATGCCACGACATCGACTGAATGGCTGCAAAGGTCGCCTGAAGAAAAGATGAATGCGATCTTGGAAGTGGCAGGACATCCGCAGTTTGGTGATGTCTACTGGAAGGATCCAAAAGCTCAAGCTCATTATCAGCAGATTGCAAATGGGTACCCTGGATTAAATATTGAGGCATTTATTCGCATCTTCAGTGAGTACCTTGCCGTAGACCCACAGAAGACACTACAGAGCTTTGTTTGGCAGGGCCCCACTCATATTTACTACTCTCTGCAAGACCCTCTTATAACGGATTTTGCGACGGTGGAATCCTGGAAATCCATGTTCCCAAATGCGCAATTTCATCAGATATCAAATACAGGACACTACAGCCATTTTGAGCAGCCGTCATTCGCAGATGAGTTCTTCAAACTATAAAAAATTTAATTCCTAGACGATTGCTTGTTTATGGATACTTATGTATGTAATTTAGAGATCTATCAAATCTGAGGGAGCAAGCAAGTATGGCTGAATCCGCACTATCACAATTTCTAAAAGAGAAACGCGTCCTCGCGGGCCTTTCTCAAAAACAAGTCTCTGATGCTCTTGGTTACAGTACCGCTCAATTTATTTCCAATTGGGAAAGAGGCCTTGCGACTCCTCCCATTCCAGTGATTAAGCGACTTGCTTCTTTATACAAAGTTGAAGTTCAAGAGATCACAGATCTGCTCCTTCAGGAAACTTTGCGCGAAGTCGCCGTAGACTTCAATCGCAAGATTAAACAAATTCTTTAGCTTAATTTGCGGTGGCAGATGCGTAGATCAAGCTGCCACCCTTGATCATGTCGATCAGCTTCGTACGATTTTCCATCGCCACAGCAGGACACCCCCAGCTCCTTCCCTGATTCACATTCGCCTCGCTCACATAAGCTGCCCCATGAACGACGATAGCGCGAGATTTCGCATTCGAGTTCGTTGAAGACAGGCCATCTAACTGCAAAGAATAACCGTTATCGCCCGTATAGGTATCCAAGGTCATATAAAATCCCAGCGAGCTGGCATTCGAACCCGACACATTACTGAACGTGTGTGCATAGCCATCGTGAGTTGGATCAGAACCTTTTCCATGTGCTACACGAATCGCCCATACGGCTCCTGTTTTCATGTTGATGATAAAGAAGCGCTTGTTGCCTGAATACTGACTGAAGTCGATCACAGAAAGATAATCTTGGTTTTTAATCTTCGCTAAGTTGGCATCGTAATAAGTCAAAGCCGTTTTCAATTGTCCTGAGGGAACAACCTTGGTTGGATCGACATAACTATATTTCGCCATGATGTCCGTGGATCCTGCCGAAGTCGACGTGCCTGGCGAGGTTGAAGATGAATCTGTAGATCCGTTCGTCGTTGACTGTGTGCTATTGCTTGAGGAAGCAGGCTCGCTTGTCGGATCATCCGCTAAAGTCACCGCAGAGCTCTGGAATCCTCCAGGGGCGCAGGCTGCAAGCATTGCTGTCACAAGAGTTATTGCAAGAGTGTTTTTGATAGACCATGGCTTCATGCCCAGACCTCCGCGGTAGTTCACGAAGGTCTTCGGTGTGCTCATATTTAAACTTTAAAATCTTTTTTTGTGTCGGAATTCTCGACAAACAGAACAGGAATTTCGTCGCTAGTTTTTACGATTTACTCGCACTCTTCGGTATTTTGGTCAGGCTTACATCCGAGAGCTTTTTGAATTTGAGGAGCTGCGAAATAGATTTTGTCGACGCGCGAACTAGTCAAAGGGTGATCTCCTTCGTGACCACCTTCCGAGGATTTCAGCATCGCCTCCACCTCATTCAAGGTAGGACAGAAATTACCGACGGCTCCCCTGACAGCATTCATTGCTGCCTGCTTAAGGTTATCACAATCCATACTCATGAAAAGAGCTTGAGACGTGAAGGCATATTCTTTCGCCTTACCTGCATCCTGGATCTCACTCACTTTTTGCCCTAACGCTTGTGATGACACCCAGTCCGCAAAAGATTCCTTAATATAGTTATTGCCCGTGTAAGAGTCGCAATATTGATAGTTCTGATAATTCTGATCCAAGGAGGCACGCTGATCATTAAAACCTGCGACAGTTGCATCACCTAGCTCAACAGGCTGTGTAGAATCATTATCGCCTTGAGATTCCTGACGAAGCTCTTCCTCGTCCTTATTAATTTTATCCAACATCTCTTGTTTGGTTGGATTTTTCACATTGATCGATTTTGCCGTCTGCAGACAGGCGATAACTTTGTTCATCGGATTTTTCTGCGTTGGAATTGCCGAGAACAAAGGTTTTGCTCTATCACTGGCGCCCCCCATGAATTCCGGAAGATTCAACGAAGGCTTGCCGTCTCGTTTAGAATAGGAATATGCCGTGGCACAGGGGTCGAATGTGTGACCTAGCTCATGCGCGATTGTTGTGAACAGCGATGCTTCCGGCATGTTCATCAACTGCGGGCAGATTGTGATGTTATGATTTTGCGGGCTATAAAAAGCATTGGGACCTTCGCAACCATCGGCCGCCATCGAGTAAATACCATCACCTAAAGTCGGATTTTTAAATTCCACTGACTTCACACGAGATATCATATTGTCGATCTCGCCAGCATTTTGCGAGTTCCTACGACTTTCTAAAACCTTCACAACTCGAGCCTGCACGTCATTAAAAATGCTACGGGTCCGCGCCAGCTCTTTGGCATAAAGGTCTTTATTTTTTTGTAAAGCGGCTTTCCCACCTGCTTTTTTAGCACTGACCAGTTGCTCTGAATAAACGAATGGATCATTTACAGCCGATTGTGCGAAGGGCCTGCGCATGCAGGATTCACCATAAGTCACCGTCGTCGTCATGGCAAAGTTTGGAATCGTATGTCCCTGATCATCTTTGTACAAATAGAAATCAGTTCCCTTGTTAGAAAAGGCGTTGCAGTAATTCGCAAACGTGCAAGGGCCCGACGATGGAGTTCCGCACTCAGGCACATTCAAAGAGGATCTCTTCAATGTTTCACGAAGCAGGCTGAGCTTACCGACAGCCGCACGATTTTGTGATTCAAGCTCGGCTGAAGTCTGACCGCGAGCGAAAGATGAGAATGCTAATATCAAAGCTGGTAATAGATGCATGAACTTCATGAATTAATTCCCACTGGCATAACTGCGAATGTCATTAAGATTTTTAATAAGACGGCCATAGGCATCCCCATCCGTACAGCCCTCACGACGCTGTTCACGCTTATTATCTTTTTTTATGAAAACGTATTTACCTGACGCGCACATCAGGGGGCTGGAGGACTTCACGGGTCCCTTTTCAATTTCCTTCCATGCCGTCAAAATTTTCGGAGGCAATGACTTTCCTAAGCTCTTACTTCCGAAAAAGTATTCGCCGTTTTCTTGCTTCAAAATGTCAATATTGCGAACACCTACGTGATTGGTGCGATCCAAAGTGATTTGCCAAGCAAAGGCTGACGAGCTCAATAGGAAAATGGACAGAAATAGCTTCATAATTTTATTTTATTAGTCGTTCACGAATTTGTCGCAAGATTGTCTTTGGTCTTATGCGGACTTGGACCTTGGTCTTAGAATGTTTGGTTTTTAAGAGAACAATTTTTCGATTTTCCGAACATTTCAAAGGCATTTTAAAAAATAAAAAATTTAAATTCACCGAATTGACCTGTGATTTCTATCCCATGAGTGTCCTTGGAAGTTGCGAGCGACTTCCTCGACCCGAAACGTGTCTTTGTTCTCACAATTTTTTTCTTTAGCATAGTGGAATTACCTGGAGTGATGAATGCATTTTTCCAATAAAATTGTCTTACTTTTTTTCACCGGAATTCTTTCAAGCTGTAGTTACGTTCTGGACACTCTTCACCCCGTGAGCCCCGCCAGTGATGCCGCTAGCAACGGCAGCCAATCGATAGCCCCAGCAGAAATTTATTTCGCCTCTATTCAATCTTCGATTTTAGAGCCAAGTTGTTATGCCTGCCACTCGGCCGCAGCCGGGAACAAAGGAGGCGTGAACCTTGAAACTTATGCAAACGTTAAAGCGCAGCTTGCAGACGTACAAGCCGACGTCGATAGCGGCGACATGCCTCAAAGTGGCCCCGAGGTTTCAGCTTCACTTAAAGCGGTGTTAGATCAGTGGATTGCCAACGGAGCTCCAGAGTCTGCGTCCTCTGGTTCAACAAACACTACAAACGGAACTACATCAACTCCGGTTGCCTCACCGACACCGGTCGCTACGAATCCAACTCCGACGCCCGCGCCTGCACCGCAAC
>NZ_DASVLT010000073.1:0-18533 GCF_036384735.1 Bdellovibrio sp.
CTTCATGCAAAAGATTTTGATGCTATTGCATTCCCCGGCGGCTTCGGTGCTGCAAAGAATCTTTGCAACTGGGCTGAAAAAGGGGCGAAGTGCGACGTGAATCCTGACGTAAAAAGAGTCATCCTTGATTTCCACAGCGCAAGCAAACCGATCGGCGCCATTTGCATCGCCCCTGTTTTGCTAGCTCGCGTTTTGGGCGACAAGAAAGTCACTGTAACTATCGGTGACGATCAAGACACTATCGCTGAAATTTTGAAAACGGGGGCACAACATGAAGAGTGTCCTGTTGATGATTACATCACAGATCGCGAAACAAAAGTTGTGACGACTCCCGCTTATATGTATGGAGATGCAAAGCCGAATGAAGTCTTCGCAGGCATCTTCGGTCTTGCGCATGAACTGGTTGAGTGGGCCTAAAAACGGATTTTGGATAAAAGATGAAAAAAGTAATTGCTCTTATTTTTGGTGGTAAGTCTGCGGAACACGAAGTGTCTCTTCGCTCAGCGAAAAACATCGCGGATGCTTTGGATAAAGATAAATTTTCTCCGATTTTAATCGGTATTAGCAAAGAAGGCAGCTGGTATCGTTTTCCAGACATGAACATCTTCACCCATGTGGCGATCGACGATAAGGCTTTGCCACAGAATGCCGAGCCTGTTTCGCTGATGGCGTTGATGGGCAAACCTGTTCTTTACTCTTTGAAAGATCATAGCAAAACCGCTGTGGATTGCGCCTTCCCAATTCTTCATGGGACTATGGGGGAAGACGGTACAATTCAAGGTCTTTTCAAAATGGTTCAAGTCCCATTCGTAGGTTGTGGAGTTTGGTCTTCTGCTGCGGGAATGGATAAAGAAATCATGAAACGTCTTTTGACGAACGCGGGAATTTCAAATGCACGTTATATGCTTTTGACTCCGTTCGAGAAAACTTCTTACGACGATGTCGTAGCAAAACTTGGTTCACCATTTTTTATTAAACCAGCGAATGCAGGCTCTTCAGTGGGCGTTCATAAAATTAAATCTGCTGCCGATTTCGGACCAAAACTTCAAGATGCTTTCCAATTCGATACGAAAGTATTGGCTGAGGAATTTATCGAGGGTCGTGAACTTGAATGCTCTGTGATGGGCTTGAATCAATCGCCGAAAGCTTCTTTGCCAGGCGAAGTGATTCCTCAACATGAATTCTATTCTTATGAAGCGAAGTACGTTGACGACAATGGTGCGGTGATCGAAATCCCGGCAAAACTTCCTGAAGATGTAACAAAACGTCTTCGCGCGATGGCTGAAAAGACTTTCCAAGTGATGGGCTGTGATGGCCTAACTCGTGTGGATTTCTTCTTACGAAAAAATGGCGAACTTTATATCAACGAGATCAATACGATCCCGGGGTTCACTAAAATTTCGATGTACCCTAAAATGTGGGAAGCCACCGGCCTTAGTTACAAGGATTTGGTTTCTCAACTTATTCAGCTGGCCTTTGAAAAATACGAGGCCGAGCAAAAGCTAAAAACCACTTACCTCGAGTAAAAAAAGCCCGCCACAAGCGGGCTTTTTTGTTTCAAAATCGTCCAGGCCTCAGGGGTAGGACTTGTTGGACCCGCCATTAGTGCTACCATAAGTTAAGGGAGTTTTGATGGCGAAAAAAATGGGATTGGTCCTATCTGGCGGAGGCGCTCGTGGCGCTTACCAAGTTGGCGTACTAGCCGCAGTCAAAGAAATCAGTGAAAGATCCGGATTACCTGTTCGCTTTGATTTCCTCTCTGGTGTCAGTGCTGGAGCTATCAATGCAAGTTCGCTTGCTTCAAATGCAGAAAATTTTGGCTTCGCCGTCGACAATCTTGTTCGTTTGTGGAGTGGACTTTCTATCGAGAAAGTTTTCTCGACAGACGCCATCACTATGGGTCGCATCGGCTTTCAATGGATGCGCGATTTATCTTTTGGCTCTCTGACAGGCACGACTCCCGGTGGATCGTTGCTTGATACAGCTCCACTGCGTGAGTTGATTCATTCAAACATGGACTACAATAAAGTTGAACAGAATATCCATGCCGGGCACTTAACCGCTCTTGCGATCACCTCTGTTGATTACGCGAACTCTGCCTCTGTAACATTCGTTCAAGGTAAAGATGTTTTACCTACTTGGGACAAAGGCAGAAAACGAAGTGAAAGAACTTCGATCTCGACTGATCACATCATGGCTTCCTCCGCGATTCCTCTATTGTTCCCACCTGTCCAAGTGAATGATCGTTATTGGGGTGACGGAGCAGTTCGCAATCATGCTCCATGCAGTCCTGCGATCTATTTGGGTGCAGAGAAGCTGATGATTATCGGCGTTCGTCGTCAAACGACGACTGCTTATGAAGAGCGTGCTACTGCTAATGATGCATCACCCACTGTATCTCGTGTTGTGAATACGATTTTGAACGGTGTCTTGCTTGATGCTATCGAACAAGACGTCGATCGTCTTCGTCGCCTGAATGACTATGCGAACGCGATTCCTCAAGACCAACATCAGAAAATTGCTCTTCGTCCTTTGGATTATTTGTTTATCGCGCCTTCTGCGGATATTGGTGACATAGCAATTCAAAAAGCTTACAAGCTTCCAAGAATCGTTCGCTATCTACTGAAAGGCCTTGGTACGTTGGAGGACGCCAGCGAAATCATTAGTTATCTACTTTTTGAACCCTCATTCTGTGCAGACTTGATCGATATTGGTCGCAAAGACGGGCTTGCCCAAGAAAACAAGATCATCGAGCTTCTAAGAAAATAAAAAAACCGCCCTCATCAGGCGGTTTTCATTTTTTACATCAGTGGATTTTTAATCCCTAACCCCTCAAGGTTCAGATCTGTAGTCTTTCCAACCATATCGATGAAAGAGCCTTTTGATTCTTCAGACAACTTATCTGATTTCGTCTTCTTTAAAAGATCACAATGCTTGGCCATTTTTGAGAAGACTTGATCCGGCGTCACCGTCGAAGTCGATTGGATCTTGCGATTTCTCACGTCCCAAAGCTCCGCGCGCATCAAGAAGTAAGCAGCTGCTTCGTGCTTCTTAAACATCGGCGCACCACATGCGATGCCGTAACCCGCTTGATACTCTTTATACGTGTTGCTAGAAGTAGGATGAACCATGATCAAATAATCTGCCCCTTGCTTTTGCGCTTGCTCTAGCACGTACTGCGTGAGGATTTGCCAGCGATCCCCCAAGTAAATGTCTTTCAAGCCGCGAGCTTCAGCGATCATGTCATTCACAGTTTTTGAATCCAAATTCACACGAATTGGCTCGCGCTTTAACGCCTTCAATTGCGTATCATATGCCGAGAGAAACGCATCATTCATCGACCAGCCCGCCGTGCGCACAGAAACTTGTTTCTCTTTTTTATTTGGCTTCAGAGAAAACACCGCGAAATCATCTTCAAATAAAGAAACAATTCCTACTTTCGTAACTGCAGGTTGAGTTTCTTTTTGTTTGCTAGCACAAGCGGCCAATGACATTAAAGTCAGAGCTAAAATAAAACCACGCATCTCTACATCCTCCGTCGAAAAGAATAAATAATTTCGATAGCTGAAGCAAAAATTAAAGGCTGTCCTCGACCGCCTTGTGGCTATTTGCAATCCGCTACGGCTTGTTCATCGTATACACTGACAAAGCAGCTTTTCTCTACCGATCCATCCGGACCATGATCTCCCTGCGGGCCTGTACCACCATCTAGTTTTGAATCCAGGGGAATTCCAGGGCAAACACCTTGCTTTCCTCCGTCGCCACCGTCACCGCCAACTCCTCCAAGACCCGGGATAGCATCTTTATAGAGATTAGTCTTAAATAAATCATACGAATTGCGATCTAATACAACCAGAGCGAAAGTTCCTGAATCTCCACCTCTAAATCCGTCATGGCCTTTGTTTCCAGTAGCTCCCGCAGTTGGAGTCTTAACTATCATTGAAGCCAGTTTATATTTAGTAGCGGGATCACTGATGTTTTTACTATCGCAAACACCGTTCTTGGAATTGTCTGGATTATCTCCTTTGAATCCCTTGCCGCCATTTTGCCCGCGCATGACGATAGATAAAAATCCTTCAGCTTTATTCACCTCAAGATAAATATGGCCGCCTGATTTTCCCACTTGTCCCTCCACCGCGGTGGAACCGATAGGAAATGTCGTAATTTGTGCTCCATCACTGATTAAATTATCAACCTCCAAATGAACATTTGCGCCCATTGTATAGATCACCGCATTTTTTCCGAGAGTGAGTTTACTAATTTTCTTATTCCATGAAGCCTGCACTTTCCAAAGTGGATTATTTTTGTCTGTCTGAGCATATTGAAACTCTTTTTCATGCAAAAATTTTCCTCCCACATAATAAACCGGCTCATCGATGGTCATGTCCTGTTCAGCGACTTCATCCGAAGACACGTTTGCAGATTTAAGAACTGGATCATCTGAATTTTTATCGCGGACTTCTATACAACCGATGATTTGGGTTAGGGCAAAAATGGATAAGATAATTGTGAGGGACTTTTTCATGGTTTCTCCTTTTGATAATGGAGGAGCACCCTATCGAGAATCGAACCGTGACCGCGGCTCTTACATTTTAGATAAGCGTCCGATGTCCGGACTTAGGCCTGTGAACAGCTTTTGCAAAGACTTCATTTTGCTTTCCTCACAGGATGTGAGGAATTGCGACTCAAGGACGAGGAAAATGGAAGCCAACAAGATCAACTACTTTGAAAAAATCGACACTCCCAAGCACCGCGAGTTTATAATTTCCCAAAACAATTGCATACTTTGCGGCACTGTTCTTGAACTTAAGCACATTGCTGATCGCGATTCCTCGGAGGTAAAAGAGGAAGCATTTTGCCCTCATTGCGATGTCAAAACTCGGGCGAAAACACATATTTTGAACTGATCTTCGTCAAATAATCGACAGAGAAACTCGTCACGAAGTTGACACTAGCGAGCACCCGTCAACTTCTTAACGTCCGAATAAAATGATCCATTCCAGGCAACATCGAGATTTCCAAAGCTTGATTGTTTGTGCCCGAAAATTATGTTGCTTTCACCACTCATCCAGCAATTTTCCCAAACTTGGGCAACTTCAAGCTTGCCGCTGACTTTCCCTAGTTTTTCCTCGGGCCCCCACACCACAGCCGAATGAGCAAGATAAGAAGTATTCGCCCACTTCAAAGTTTCGTGTTGGTATTTCACCGAAGTCACAAGAATCAAAGGCCCATGCAATTCATCCTGTTGCATGACCGAACAATTCGGAAGATCCATCATCACTGTTGGCTTCACGAAATATCCCGGATGATCGGCACGCTTTGAGCCCCAGAAAATCTTTCCATGCTCAGACACACCAAACTGACTGCGTTCATCAATCGCAGAAATACGATCTTCCGCAATCAGCGGAGTCCACACGGACTCACCTTCTGGCGATACCAATGGCTTCAATGACTGAAGATACTCGTTCAGTGAATCCATGAATTCTTTATAGAAAGATTCGAGCACAAACAGACGTGATGAATTCCAGCACATCTGACCTTGTCCCAACATGAATGGCGTCATGATCTCGTTCATTCGAGATTTAAAATCCGTATCTGCTAAAACGATGGTCGCATTCTTTGCTCCACCGCTGAGTTGCAACTTTTTGAATTGAGGCAACGCGGCTTTCGCAATACTCTCCATCGTTGAGTTACGTCCTGCAGCTGTGACAGCACGAATGCTTGGATGCCCTGCAATCAATTGAGCCACGTCAGCACCGCCTTGAATAATTTGAACAAGGCCTGATTCAACGTGGGCGGCTTGCAAAGTTTCACCAAGAACTTGCGCCGTGATAGGAGAATGTTCCGAAACTTTCAACATCACCGCATTCCCAGCAGCGAGCGCAGGGGCAAGTCGTTCCATAACTTCACGCAATGACAAACACCATGGCGTGATAATGCCGACCAGACCTGAAGGTCTTGTGTAATGATTTCCGTCCTGCAGAAGACTTTGAGCAACCTGCTTCAAATGGGCGATAGCCACTTCAATATCATTTTTTAAAACAAAGGATTTGGGCAACCCTTGATGAAGAGCTTCAAGAAATGCATAGCGATCTTTATTCGCCTCAAGATGCTGAGCCATTGCAAGCAAATGTTGCGAGCGATTTTCCAAAGTTTGATTTTCAATTTGTGTCAGAGCTTTTTTAGCCCCTTGTAACGCTTTGATTACATCCATCGCATCAGATTGCGCAACAGTCGCTAAATCAGATCCATCGAAAGAAGATTTTTTGATGAAGGTCTTTTTGCTTTCAGAAGCGACAAACTCGCCTCCGATAAAATTGAGAAGTTCCAAGAGCACGTCCCGCAAGTTGTTCTTGAACCACTTGCCGGGACATTCTCCAGGCGAAGATTAGTACAAGTTTTGGTTTCGATACTGCATCAGGTACTGAGACAGTCCCTCTGATTTAAGTACCTCATCCGCTACACCAAGTTCAATGGCTTTTTGCGGACCGTAAGGGAACTGAGCTTCTTCAGGATGCTGCACAACAGTGGCGCCACCCATTTTCTGAACATCCGTCAAACCATCGACTCCGTCGGAACCGAATCCGCCTAGCAAAACAGCGAATACACCTTTGTTATAGGCTGCGGCAGCAGACTGGAACAATACATTGCTTGAAGGAAGTTGCGAGGCCACAGGAGCTCCCTTAGCTATCTTAATTATTGGGCCCTGTGGACCTGTTACAATGCGACCATGATGTTCCGAAGGAATAAAATAGACGTGTCCCATTCGTAAGAACTCGCCGTCTTTGGCAATGACGGGCGTCACTTTTGACGAGGCCTTCAGCTTGCTAACATAAGCTGTCGCAAAGTTCGCAACTGTACTGCAAGATACAACCACTGGAGGAGTATCCGCAGCCAAGCCTTTTACGAATTTTTCCAAGGAATCCGCAGAACCTGCATTTCCGCCGACAACAACCACTTTCAACTCGGCCGCGCGCTTCACCACTGACTTCATGGGTGTTGTGCTTTTAGTCTCAATCACGGGCGGAGCTTCTTTCAATTTCTTTAAAACATTCACCGAAGCCGCCGCACGCACTTTATCAACAAGCATCCCTGCAAGATCTTTTAAAACCGCAGGATCAAACTGTGATGGCTTATGCACAAATTCAACGGCACCAAGTTCTAACGACCTTAATGCCGCCTCCCCCGTGCTTGCCAAAGAAGATACCATCACAACTGGAATCGGATGATGTTTCATGATTTTTTCTAGGAACATAACCCCAGACATCTTCGGCATTTCGATATCTAAAGTCATAACGTCAGGTTTTTTATTTAAAATCAACTCTCGAGCCTGATAGGCATCGGCCGCCGCACCCACGACCTCTAAACCACTCTTTGTGAAGATGTTCGTGAACAATGTTCTTACTGTCGCAGAGTCGTCAACAACCAGAACTTTTACGTTCTTCGCAACCGATAGAGGTCTAAAACCAGACACATCCACCGCTGCTTTTTCAGAAGTAGTTCCCCCTGCGGAGTTATAAAGAATATCAAAGTTCGAAGTATTTAACTTAATTGTGCGAGCATATTCACCGGCCACATTGCGCTCAAGAATAGGAATATTCATCTCACGCAGAAGAGTTTCAGCAACCTCGATATTTCGCTTACCAATGCCATCGCCCAAAGACGAAACACTGATGACATTCGCTCCACCGTAGATCTTTGCCTGCAAACGACTGCGATTAGCGCCTAAGCGTACGCATTCGTCGATCAAAGCTGGAATCGCAAAAGTTCCATAGCGAGTATTCAACGCTTCATTAGGAAGGCCTTCGGGCAAAAGATAGTGATTCAATCCGCCAATTTTTGTTGTCGGATCATGAATAGCAACCGCCACACAGGAACCTAAAAGAGTCGAGATGATTGTCTCCTCTTTAAAGGCTGCCATCTTTCCTGGATATAAATAATGGGAGTTCATGCGGCCACCAATCTTTCAATATCTAAGACCATCACCGAGCGTTGATCTTTTACGAAAAAGTTACGGATGAACGAAACAGAGTTCATCACAGAGTTATTCTCAACGCTCTGCAAATCTTTATCATGCAGGTTTATGAGTTCGTCCGTTTCAGTCACCTGAAGCGAAAAACGTAAACCCTCAAATTCACAAATCACATAGAACAATCGATTCGAGCTGACATTCTGAAAGCCGTGATCCTGAAGGTTAAACACAGGAACGGCATCGCCACGGAATGGGATGACCCCCAAAAAACCGCGGCGCTTCTCAGGCAAAGGAAATAATGGCAAAGAGCCAATGACTTCCACGACATTCTTGATAGGAATCACAAATTCCTGATCCGTCACCTTGCAATGAAGATACAAAGTTTCGCCTTGAGCTTCTGCCGTCAGCGCATATTGCGACGGATAATCCGCAGAATCCTTTTTGGTTTCCACAAGATTTTCCACGTACTTCTTGGCCGTTTGTAAAGCGTGAATCAAATCCTGATGACTAGAGTATAGATCCAGCTTGGCTTGTAAATCCAAGAACCAAGCAGAAAGGAATTCAAATTCATTACTTTTTGCATCTACTGACCAGCTTTGAGATTGTTCGCGAATTTCAACACGCACTTTTTTCCAGGTGCTTTCATCGATAAGATCGATGAATTTCGCGATCTCTTTTTGAAGGCTGTCTAGATAATAGCCTTTCAATTCGGCAGTAAAATCATCACCAAAGAAATCATCAGTCGTCATGCAGCCTCCCTCATTTGCGTGGAAGCCAGCACGCCTAATAAACTTTCAGGGTCGATGATATAGGCGACATTTTCATCAGCAAGGATCGAGACTCCTTTGAAGCCCTTTTGGCCACCAAGGATCTTTCCGAAATTTTTGACAACAAGATCTGTTTGGCCTTCGATCTTATCAACAAGCAATGCTATGACCGCATCCTTAGCTTTAATGAAAATAGCAGAAGAATTTTTTACTTTATCAGCGGATTCCGAAACAGATGATTGAAGCATCTCTTGATAATTCAAAAGAGGTACGGTGAGTCCACTGAACTGGCAATAACGCAAATGGTTCACCGTCGTGACTTGCAATTCACTGCAAGAAGTAATGTGAGACACTGATGTGATTGGTACTGCGACTTGAAGACCATTCCATGTCGCCAGCAACGCCGCTTCCACCATGATGTGCTGTGGAGCTGGAACTTCCAAGTGGAACGTTGTTCCCTGACCGGGCACAGTCTTAATATGAATTTGACCATCATATTTATCAACAGTATTTAAGACCACGTCCATACCTACGCCACGGCCCGAGATTGTTGTGATTTTATCTTTCGTTGAGAAACCAGGTTGGAAGATGAAACGGTAAATCTGCTCATCTTGCAACTGAGGAATTTCTTCTTCGGTTGTAAGGCCCGTACTGATCGCGCGAGCTAAAATGCGCTCTTTATTAAGACCGGCGCCGTCATCTTTGAAAATAAGATGAATGACTCCGTTTTTGTCAGCGATTTCGAGACTTAATTGCCCAATGGAAGGTTTGCCTTGCACCGTGCGCTCGAACTGATCTTCGATACCATGGTCAATCGAATTTCTGACCAAATGAACAACGCAGTCGGAAAGCTCCTTCGCCAAAGATTTATCAATCAGTAAATCCATACCGTGCATCTCAAACTGCACCGTCTTGTTAAGTTCAGTGGCGGCCTGACGAACCAGAACTGGAATGCCTTGGAAACTTTCCTCGGCTTTTTCCTTGCGCACACTTTGAATCTGCGACTGAAATTGATCGCAGATTTTTCGAAGATTGTGATTGAAATCGCTTTGACGGCGCTCAAACAATTCCGGCTGCACGCGAAAGTTCACAGTTTGGTTCATTATTGTGTAGAAATTTTTTAGAACTAGAAGCTCGCCAGAAATTTTCAATAACTCATTCAGCTGCTTATTCGAAAGCCAAACCCCCTGATCATCGTCAGAGACAGCAGCCACTTTTTTAAGTGAGGCCTTACGAGCAGGCTTATTCATTGTGCCATTAGAGAATTGGAAGCTGCCGTATCGGGTAATGACCTCAATCGCTTCGCTGAGTTCTTCAGGATAAACCTCGCGTTTTTCGCGCAATGCCTCTGCAAGAACTTTTAAAAGGCGTGCACTTTCTAAAAACAGATCAATGCACTCGCGTGTGATGACATGATTTTCTTGCTTAATACGATTAAGCAAGGCCTCGAACTCATGGGATAACGATCCCAGGAGCTGACCGCCTGGTACAGCTCCGACACTGCCTTTGAGTGTATGAACTTTTCTGAAGATCAAATTGATGTGATCAATATCGTTCGGATCCTCTTCGAGTTTCAAAATTTGTTCTTCAAGATTGTCGAGAATTTCTTTCGACTCATCAAAGAAAGCGCGGGACACTTGCTCGACCTGTTCAAAGTCGATCACAAACATGTCATCAAGTTGTGAGGGAGAATTATTATTTTGTTCGTCCGACATTGCCTGAAAATCCTGCTTTCCAATTACAGCGACTGTTCAAGAATTTATCGGCATTTCGAGGATTTAAGTTAGAAACTACGGATTACATATTGGACTAGATTTTTGTGAGTCGACCGCAGTTAAGTGGCTCAAAAAAGGAAAGGCGGTTCGAAAACCGCCTTTTGTAACAAGATTCTTTAAGAATCCTAGGCGAAGGTCTACGCCGGCTAAGAAGCCGTCACCTCCGCCATGGTTATGTCACAGTGTTGAACCATAAGCACCACCTCCTTCCCAGCCCCAATAGAAGCTTTACCTAATCCTACATCAAGTCTGACTTTTTCTTCCACTTTTTTACGGCAGAAAATAATTTCTGGTAATTTGTCAGAGATCACTTTGAGACTTTTCTTTTGGGTTAGCGATCGTCGCATTTGCGGAAATTGCGAATGTGAGGATCCGGAAAGTTCCACGCTTGATGGTAACTCGAGATGAGTTTGATTTTGAAACAATAGATTAAAAGCGTTGGCTAAAAATTGGCGCTGAAAGTCCCCTCTCACTTCAAAGCGTCTTAGTTACATACAAACTTAAAACGTGGAACTTTTTGGCCGTTGACCTCAACATCTTCCATCCACATCTTTAAGGGACGAACCCATAGACGCCCTAAAGAGTTTTCGTATAAAGATTCATACATCACAAGCTCTTCTAGAGTTTCGCTGTGACGACCGATACCGATCACTCGGTAAGGCTTTCCTTTGTAGTGTTCGTACAGGGCTCCCGCCACTGGCATTCTGTCGTTCATTATTTATCCAAGTGTTTGATAATTTCAGATTGGATTTGTTTCATCTCTGCTTCTGAGCGACGAGTCGCTCGTTTGAAATCAAGATCTGGAATCGACCAAGCTGGGATTAAATGCAAGTGGTAGTGAGGCACCTCGAAGCCAGCAACCATTTGTCCTATACGAGGAGCCCCCGATGCCTTCAGAATTGCCTTGCCGATCTTTTGAGAAACCTTATGAAGGTGCGCGTAAATCTCTGGAGGAACTTCTGTCCAATGATTGATTTCTTCTTTGCAGATTACTAATGTATGTCCCAGATTCACTTGATCCAACGCAAGAAACGAAAGAACTTTCTCATCTTCATATATTTTATAGCAAGGAAGTTCACCGCTGATGATTTTCGTAAAAATAGATGCCATTTTTTCTTACCTCTTATGACTCTGAGTATAGACATTGACGCGCTCGAGAAGCAATTTAGAACCCCGGTGTATCAATGCTTTTTTAATGGTGGCCTTAATACATTCTCGTGGTGCTACCCCACAGACAGAGATACAATAGAAACATTAAGCGAGGTGCCCCATGGCAAAAAATATGTTGGTGGCCGACGATCTTCTGAACGCGACTGAATTTTCCCAACAACGATCTGAATTGCTTCAAAATTATTCCGCAGAATTGGCGTCCCAACTTAAAGGGCAAGTAAAATACATTTACGTCAAAGACCCCAGCCGCAAAAAAGAAGATACTTTGGACGAAAAAACCAAAGTTGAGGAAGTAAACCGGTTTTTTTCTAAAAAGAAAATCCGCGTTCAAGTCATTGGCAAGGTTGGCAATCCCGTCGAAGAAGTTTTGAAGGCTCAAAACTCTTCCCCGAAACCAAGTTTGGTCATTATGGGAACTCACGGCAAAACAGGGCTTGATCGACTGTTCTTGGGTAGCGTTGCCGAAGAGGTGATTCGCAACTCACAAACTCCGGCGTTGATTCTGGGGCCGCAAGTTCTTGAACCCCATGTTGAAAAAGGCGGAAAAATTTTGCTCGCGACAGACCTATCAAAAAATAGCCGTCGCGCTGAAGCCTATGCATTGAAACTTGCTGCTGAATTAAAAGCAGAAATCGTGATGATTCACTCTATCACAGAGACTGTACGTACCGCTGATCAATTCGCTTCAATGTCAGGAACAGCTTACCTAGATGATTCTTTTATTAAAACGCTTCGTCAAAAATCTGGACAAGCTTTGAAAAAGAAAGCGCAGCTTTTTAAGTCGAAACGTGTGCGCACGTCTTTTATTCTTGATGAAAAAGGTCCGACTTCTGCAGAGGTCTTGGTGGCAGAGGCAGCAAAAGGATATCAATTCCTTATCATGGGTACACACGGAAGAAATGCCTTGCTAAGAGCTTTCCTAGGAAGCACGGCCCGACAGACATTGTTGTCGACACCCATTCCGACCATTATTGTGAATTCAAGATTGAGATAAAAAAAGGCGTACATTGCAGTACGCCTTTTTTTCGTATCTATCAAAAGGCGGCTGACATATACCTTAAAATTAGGCCGTTCTGCTCATAGGAATCATCAACAAAGCGAATGATTCCGTCCGAGCTCATTTGAGACGTTAAGTGAGCGGTGTAAACAGGCAATTTCATTTTCACCGGAACCTCTGTGGATTTAGAAAGAACCTCACCGGGTTTTGCGACAACGGCGTCAATGGCGGCTCGATTCCATTGTGTGCCCTGCAAGATGTACTCTGCTAAATCAAATGGCTTTTCCAGGCGAATACAACCGGAACTTAGCTGGCGTTGTGGTTCGATGAAAAGTTCTCGCTGATTTGTATCGTGCAAGTAAATCGCAAACGAGTTTGTAAGTTCAAACTTAATCACACCCAAAGCATTTCCTAGATGTGGTTTTTGCCTGATATAAATGTCTGGCGATGAAGTACCCTGACTAATTCCCCACCAATCGATCGTCGTCGGATCAAGACGTTTTGTGAAAGCTTTATTCCAAACCTCATAATTATGTTGAGCGAAGTATGCCGCGATTTCGTAAGGTTGAAGATTTTTAATCTCTTCCACTTTGTCCTGCATGAAAACAGTGGGTGGAACGACCCAGAATGGATTGAAAATCACTGTCACAATTTCGTCACGCATAGTTGGCGATTTTCTATCTGGTCGACCGTTAATTGTTCTAAATGACATTGTTGTTGGAGCACCCGGCGTCTTATCGACCAATGCAAAGTAAGTCATTGCCAGATTAATAAAGATATAGCGATCTTCAAAGTTTTGTGGAAACCAGCGCATTTTCTCCATGTCAGCTTGCATCTGACGAACCCGATCCATACATGAAATATTTAAAAAATTCCAGGTACGACCACCCGGAGAAATTATTCCGTCGGGTTTCATACGTAAATTCCATTGGATATCGTTTACCGCAGTTAGAACATCACCATCAAAAAGATTATCCATGTTTGTGATTTTATAACCAAGAAGGGCCAAACGTTTTTTGATTCCTAAAATAGCGTTATCCTTCGAGTTCAATTTCAAAGTTTTTTTAGAAGGCGTGATCGGGATCCACTGTCCATTCGCTGCACAGTTTGGATAAATCTTTTTCAATGCCTCTTTCACAGAAAGATACGGAGGGTTCTGCGGAGCCACTGCTTCAATCACAGAGTCCGCTCTTTTTCCCGAAGCTAAAACAATCGCGGCCAGCTGTTTTGGCGTCAGAAAATTCTTTTTCACAAACTTCACATCATAACCAATCATTTGTGGATCAGCGCTGCCTCCGTAAAGGTCCTGAAGAAGTTGCAGATAGCTTTGGTTTGCACGATATTTTAGATCGCGGCTATAGCCTCCGCCTTTTTGATAAGACCACTCCATGTCGTCGGTCCAATAAGCCTTTGGATTCAATCCGTGATTCCAGATGTTCCTCATGGCCGTTCGCATATCGTCGATATAAAGCTGATCGATAATTGAATAGTAATCTGGTTGATTTCCAACAACAGTCGTCGGCCCACCGATGTCAGTATCAAAACTGCTAGTGGAGACTTGAGCAAAAGATTTTGCCTGGAATAAGAAAGGTATTACCAGAGCCAATAATGAAGCTGTACGCAAAGCGCCCATGTTTCGCATCCCCCTGCCATCGCCATATAGAAATTATCTCGCCACTTCCCTGCGTGAGTAAGATGATTCTGGGCTGTAGGCTCGAAGATTTCGAAAAGAAAACGGATGAGATGTCGTAAATCAGAAAAAAATAAATTGGCGGACTTAATACTAGAACGACGTTCGACAAAAAGAAAAAGGGAGCTTTAACAGCTCCCTTTTTAACTCGTCTCCACTTCGACTTCGTCAAAGTAAAGTAAATTTGCTTTTAGATTCCGATTAGCGAGAAGCTACCGGAGTCCATTTCAAACCTTCTTTACCAGCCCATTTGCCACGAGGACGGTAGATACGGTTGTTCGCGTATTGCTCGAACGCGTGAGCGCACCAGCCAGAGATACGAGAAGCCGCGAAGATCGGAGTGAACAAATCAGTTGGGATACCCATTGCGAAGTAGACTGTCGCAGAATAGAAATCCACGTTCGGCATCAAACCTTTTTCTTTGTACATAGTGTCGTCAATCAAAGTCGACATTTCGTACATCGTGTGGATGCCAGCTGCTTGAGTCAATTTGTCAGACATACCGCGAAGGATACGAGCACGAGGATCGCCGTTTTTGTAAACGCGGTGACCGATACCCATAACTTTTTCTTTCGCTTCCAAAGCGTCTTTTACGAATTGCTGAGCTTTATCCATTGTGCCGATTTTTTGAAGCATCAAAATCACTTGCTCATTCGCACCACCGTGCAAAGGACCTTTTAGGGCGCCGATTGCAGAAACGATTGCAGAGTGAAGATCAGACAATGAAGAAGCTGTTACGCGAGTTGCGAATGCAGAGCAGTTCAACTCATGATCCGCGTGAAGGATCAAGCAAGTGTCCATAACTTTTACGTGTTCAGCATTTGGCTCTTTACCACCGCCCAACATGTACATGATGTTCCATGCGATTGATTTGTCAGTTTTCGGAGCAATTGGTTCTTTACCTTTGCGGATTGCATCGAATGCACAAAGAAGAGTTCCCATTTGCGCTGTCATGCGAACTGACTTACGAAGATTTGCAGCTGCTGACATATCGTTTGCATCTTTATCGTAGTGAGCCATCAAAGAAACAGCAGTACGCAGCCAACCCATTGGGTGAACGTTTGTCGGGATGCCTTTTAGAACTTTGATAAATTCTGGAGACAACGCCATTTCGTTGTGAAGTTCTGCAGAGAATTTTTGCAATTCAGCAGCAGTTGGAAGTTTGTCATTCCAAAGAAGGTAAGTCACTTCTTCGAATGTTGAGTTCGCAGCTAGATCGTCAATTGTGTAACCGCGGAAATTAAGATTATCGCCAACGATGAATGATACTTTCGTTGTACAAGCAACAACGCCTTCTAAACCTTTATCCAAGGCGCCTTCGTAGATATTAACCTCAGCCATTTGAGTGTCCTTTCTGAGTTTCCTAATAGAATAAAATAGTAATATTAAAAGCTATCAACAATGTCACGCCACTATTTGCTTAGCAGTCCCTTTGGGCCCGCTCTAGTTCTTAGCTAACTTAATCACTCGATCTTTGACTTCAGTGACAATCAAAGTCTGATCGCGAACCGGGTCCTCTTTGCCGGTATACTTCTGATTTGCATAAAGGATTTCATTGCGCAGTTCGTGAACTCCTTGGCGCGGGGCTTTAGAAATAGCCTCGGACAATCGGTGTCCTCCCCAGGCAACTCCCAGTGAGTTTTGCGAATTCTTCAGGCCTTCAGTAGCTATGATCACCCTATCACGAGGGTTGAGTTGCACCGTGCGACTTTGAGGCTCTGTGTTAAAATCTCTTCCAAGGCTCGGTCCAGTCGGAAGTAGTTCCTGAAGACTGTCTTTGCCATAGACCTGCAAAAATCCGTCGATATCGCCAATAGAACAATACTGAAACTCATAACTGCGGCGATCAACAATTCCGTAAAAGATGTTCGCACGATCTTCATTTTGAATGTTAGGCACCACTTCTTTGGCGAGCAGCGCCACAACTTTGTGGGCTTCAAGGCCACGACGGGCTTCGATCTGAGATGAAATCTTAATGATAACGGACAAAAGCAACGAGGAGAGAGAGTAACCCGTAGCGCTAGAGATCAATATGCCAAATTTCAACTTATCTTCATGCTCAAAGATGTCGAAATAGTCGCCTCCGGAACGAGTTCCTGCCAAAAATTTCGTGCTGAACTCGAACCCTTGCACATTGGGAAGCTCAGTTGGCGACAAAAACTTTTGCAGCGCCTGAGCCATTTTCAACTCTTGATTGATCTGTGCGATGAGTTTTTCAAGTGAAGTATTTGCTTTAGTTAGTTCCAAGCGATAGCGGTGAAGCTCCGCTTCTTTAACGGCCAACTCGTGTTCAAGTTCAGAGATTCGTTCTTTGAGTGATTCGTCGTTCGCCATGAAATTTCCTAAAGCTATTCTACTCCGGTGAAGCCGGAGTGCAGAAAAGTTGAGTGCGCTTTTATTTTAGGAAGTTTTCAGGAGCGAGTCAGACGGTTTTATCATTGTAACTGCGGTTCAGTCCAAAGGCTTAGGACCAAGGGCTGATTCCATTTTGCTATTTATAGATTGAAATTTTCAAACTTTTAATCATGCCCCAGTAATCCTCCGATGAATCCGTCGTGGCTTTTTTTGAAAATAGATATGCATTTAAGATCCTAGCTTTCGAAGAGTTGTCTTCGCCCAATTTATAAAAATGCTCGTAGACGGCCTCGTGCATGATCAGGCCCGCTTTGCTTCTTTCAGACAACGCCTTCCATAGGTCCTCATTGACAAGAAATCGCTTCGTCACTTTCGAGACCACATTGCGACGAATTGCGATCTGTAGCAATTTACAGTCCTTATCTTTTGGCAGGAAAAGATGTTTTGAATCATCAACATCCGTCAGCAAAACATCGGACTTGAAATCAATCAACTGATAGATTTCTTGTAGGCGCCTCGAGTACTGGGTAGCCTGACTTGGATTCAATCTTTTTAAGTTCTCTAAAACCTGATCTAAGATCTCCTTGTAGCCTTTGGCCCCGAAATCTTTAAGTGGCTCTGAAGCCTCGTAAAAATCTAATAGTTCAGAGGACGTTTTACATTGAACAACGTCTCCTCCATTGCCGACACGGTCACCGCTAGCGTAAGCCACATGGAAGGACCAAATGACAGTCGCAGTTAAAAGAAGACGCCTCATGATCTCTCCATCAAATTGATTTTGTAAGTCACAGACTCGCCCTCTACTGTTTTCAAACGCAGCTTGATCACTTTACTTACACGACCTGATGGACAATTGATCAAGACCCAACGTTTAGTCAAGGACATCGAAGGTACAGTGAATGGGGCATACAGATGTCCTTCGGGCACCATCTTCACACCCTGTGCATTTTTTTTCTTTTCAGATATTTTATGATAAGCACTCATCCCTGCACCCGCTGCAACACCACTTAGTCCCGCCGCTGCAATATTCTTATCGCCAGTCAGAATTCCTAGAACCACAGCCGCGCCACCAACTCCTGTGATTACGTTGTCAGTCATTTCTGTGTTGTGATCGCGGATCTTCTTTTCTTCGTCTTTCGCTTCAGCCCAAGATACCAGGTCTTTGCCTACGATCACGTTAAAAGCATCCTCTTTATTATCAGTGAATACTTCCGCTTCATCGATGCGAATCCACTTGCCGTCATTACTTTCAAAGTTAATCTGTAAAAGAATATTGTAGGGATCAGAGTAGTCCTCGTTGATCTCGGCAGAGACCTCCATATTAAACAGAGCCGTAGATGACTCTTCCTGGCCATGAATACGAAGCTCTTTACTGGCGCAAGCGGAAAGACCTAGACATAAAATAACCGACATCAACTTTTTCATTTTAATCCTTTTCCAGAGAGAAGATCTGGCAGGCCAACACAAAAACTTCCTTGGCATTGGGTGTTTGTAGGTAATCGACAAGACGATCTTGAAACTCTTCAACCATTTTGCGCGCCGATGGAATTTTCTCGGCATCCGCAAGAAAGGTCATGGCCGAGTAATCCCTTTTATGCAAAGGAACTACCGGAAGTTTTTCGATCGCCAGATTTAAAATTTTATGGTGATAGGACTGAATCGCCCGAGAAGGCCTATCACTTGTCACATTCAAAGGCCTTGCTTTGCGCTTTAAGTTTCGAGAATCCTCTAAAACTCCCAAACGAATAAGACGAGTCAATGCTTCGCGGGCTTCCACAACACTGATTCCTAAGCGACTGGAAATCCA